>JBGSNU010000010.1:0-23161 GCA_041739415.1 Bdellovibrionales bacterium
TTCTTAACGCTGAGCGACCAATTGCTCGGTCAATGGACGAAATGGGGTCAGTCAATGAGACGAAACACCCTCAGTCAATCGGACGAAACGGGGTCAGTCAATTTGGCAGGATGGGGTCAGTCAATGAGACGAAATTTTGCAAATAGGATCTATCTTAATTTAGAAGCTGATTGGAATTGGGAGCTGATCAGAGAAATAATAAAAGCTTCGTACTCGAAGCATTCTAAATCAGAAGGGTCATCACTGTTTGATGACCTATCAATTTTTGATCAGGGATCAGCAGAGATTTTAAAGGGAAAAACCGATTAGGATACATTATGTATATATCTACTATTATATAGAGGTGATTTTGCAGGTGCCTGCAAGGGGATCAATTTTTATACATGATGTTTCGGAGCATTTAGATAGGTTCAACATCTGTGAGTTTTTTAAGTGGGACACCAATCGTGATCGCAACCAAAGCAAAGGTCGATATTTTCGGTTCAACGAGTCCATTTTCAATTTTACTCAATGTGCCTCTGGCCAGTCCTGCTTCAAGGCAAGTGCGATCTTGGCTGTAGCCTTTAGATCGACGAACCTTGGCGATATGCTTACCAAGCCTTTCTAAGAACTCCTCCTTTTCAAAATCTTCTGGGTCTTTCATACCCAAATTGTAGAAATCTGAGCATTTTCAATGATGCCTACTAGGCAGGTATTCTTCAGTGTTCATCTTTTAGACAGGTATATTCCAAGCAGGTGCTTTGTAGGCAGGTTTGGAATGGGTCTTGCTTAACACACAGTATTAAATGGTCGAAAGGCCAGTAGATTAGATTTTAAAACAAAACACGATGCCATTTTTGGGATCAAAGAGACCAAAAGTGTCATCAACAAACTAAGGAGATCGTATGAAGTCCCTAACAAAGTCGCTTGTCGTGATGGCAAGTCTAAGTGCGATGGTGGCTTGCTCACCAAGCAAAAACTCAAATACCAAAAATGGTATTACAACCCTTAATTCAGGTTCAATCATGGCCGACAAAACATTGTCGCCTGTTGAAAAAGCTGAAAAATTAGCCTTGGCTGGTGAGCAACTAACTACACCAACAGGCTTTATGTATGCTGATCTGGTTTTCGATCAGGCATTGTCACTTGATTCTAATAACAAGAGAGCCCAATTCTATAAAGCATTTTTGGCAACACCAATGTCGCTTCGTGGAATTATGGCACGAGTAAAGCCTTTGGCATATTCTCATCCAAAATCAAAAAGCGAATATGATGAAGCTGTTAAAAATCTACCTAATAGTGGTCTAAAAACATTTTTATTTGATGGATCTGGCGACATTAAAAATGAAAAAGACATCCAAGGATTTGCTACTCAAATCCACGATGCTCAAGACCAATTTCGCACATTTCTTAAAAATAATAAATCGCTTGAGCTTACTCTCAGTGTAAACGACTGGGCCATCCAAGGTTCAATTGCGAAAACATTAGAAGAGTGTGCAGTGACTCAAGTTTCTGAAGGTGTTTATGATGTTAAAAAATGTGATTTAACAACTGCCCTTGAAGTGAAAATCAACAGAGCCGATGTTGAAGCCCTCCAGCAGATTGCTTCAGGTATGCAAATATACCTTGCTACATTGGTGTCGTATGATGCGACAGGTGCAATTGCAGTTTCTCGAAAATACGAAGGCAAGCAAGTGTCAAATAAAGTTCTTTATAAAGAGCTTTCACAAAATGCTGACTTCGGAAAACTTATCAATGGTAATGCTTTAAAAAATATCGTTGGAATGGGTATTGATGCAGTCGCAGGTGTTCGTTGGGCAGTACAGATCCAAAACGAACTTTGCCAATATGGCCAAGAAAGCTCAAGCAATCGCAAAGGATTTTTGTTCGGCAAAGGTCTTTGCATTAAGAGCGAAAATGAAGATGGCTCTAAGCTTGAAGATGTTCTAAAAATGGTTGATACAGTTTTGGCTGGCCAAACTATTGAAGTAAAAGTTGGAAAAAATCAGGAGATCCAAACTGTAGCGAGACCAGTTGCGATTTTGGAAAATCCAATTGCTGACTTAAAGTCGCTTCGCCCAGTGTACAATGCTTGTGATAAAGTGCAGTCAGTTTCTGACGACACTATCGGTGGCATTTTCCCGAATCACGATGGCAACGAGGCTTTGGCTTCCGATTCTCAATGTGGAAACTAAGAATGTATAGTCTTCGATCGAGCCTTATTGTTTTGTTTAAAGTCGGAGGGCCAATCTTGGCCCTCTTTCTTTCAATTCAAGCAAAAGCTTTGATGAGTTTTCATGGAGAAATAACAGGCTTTAATTTAAACTCCTGTGGAATAAAAAACTGCCTAGTTGTTAGTTCGAGCAAAGCATATACTGGCATGATGTCGTCAAGCTATGCATTTGATTCGGCTTCTATTGCGATCACTGATAAAAAAACAAAAAAGACAACGACTTTAAACTCTGAAGATACTTACTTCGACTCAATTTCTAATAAGATATTTATTCGTAAAATTGCTGAGTACAAGAATGCTGAAGCAATCTATGATTTAGCAACCGAAAAGTTATCAATATATTTTCAGGGGCCAAGGTCATGAGATTTTTGCAGATGCCTGCAATTTTATTTTTGCTCCTGTCTATGATAGCCTGTGATGGCTACAAGGATAGATCCCAAAATGATGAGCCTAGTTTGAAGCAGTGCAATGGCTTTGCAAACAACAGCTTCGGGCAACAGCTGTTTTGGCAACCAAAGTTTCCAATTAAAATCTTAGTCAACGAATCTATACCAGTAGAACTTAGGGACAGTGTTTTAACAGCAATAAAACAGTGGAATGATGCCACACAATTTGAAGTGTTTGTTGTCGAACCGATAATCGATCAATCCACTGGCCCAAATGAAGACAAAAAAAATATTATTTATTGGCAAACATCATGGGATGAAACCAAAAAAGACCTTCAGGCTTCAACCAGCCTTTACTGGTCAGGCCATGAGACTAGAGAAGCAGACATTTTGTTAAATGCTAAGTATTTTAAAATTAGCAATAATCCATCAGTTGATGAAATCGACTTTCAGTCACTGCTGGTTCACGAGCTTGGTCATGTTTTTGGCTTGGGGCACATTGATGACAAGGGTTCAGTCATGATTTCTAATTTGGCTTTTGGCGAAAAGCGACGACAACCATCAGATGGCGATATTAAAAATCTTAGTTGTCGCTACTAGGTTTCCACTTTTTAATAGTTGCTTCAAGTAGATCAGTATCTAAATCATTCCAGACAAAATCCAAAAGATCATTGAGATGTTCTCTTAGGGCCTCTTCGACTGCCTGCATATCTTTATCCTCTTTGTATATTTTCACTAACTCAGGAAGATAGCCCTCGATTTCAGCATCGACATACATTGTTGGAATTCCAAAATGTATTGGCTCAGATTTGGATTTACTTTTACTTATTTGTTTTGATTTTTTACTTTTCATTTTTATTTATCCTTTGGTTTGGTCGATTCTGGAGAATATAGTTCTTTAATTTTTTTGCATCGAACTCAACGACAAGTCGACCATGAAAGCCACTCACGACCGACATGATTTCGTGTTCAACTTCTGTCATCGGTTTTTTATCTGCTCCATAATAAACTGAGGGAAGATCGGGAATCAGAGCATCAATGGCACTATAAATATCAGCAATCTCAATAAAATCTTTTGCTCTAAGTTGTTTTGATTTGGTGGGTTTGATTTTCTGTTTTGCCAAAATTACCTCTTTTTCTTACGATCTTCTATCAATTCACAAACTGGTACATCTAAAATCAAAGCGAGTTTAAGAAGCATTTCAAAGCCAAGTGTTTGGCTTTTTTTTATGCGAGCTACATTTGATGGATGGATAATGCCAAGACCAACCGAAATTTGCGAATAACTAAGTCCCTTTTTTTGGATGAGTTCGTCAACAACTAGACGAGGCATTTTATAGCCTCGTTTTGAGTACTCCTTTTCCAATTCTTTTATAGGGTCTTTTTTAGCACTTTTCATAATTCTATCGATCCATTTCAATACAAGTTTATCGGCTCAACTCGGTTATATCTTAAATAAGTATCTTATTAAAAACAATGCTTTTAAAAGCATCACTTTTATTGACTTATATTATGCATTGCATTAGGATCTAAGTATAGCTGGGAGGCTTATTTATGAAGAACAATACTTATAGAATGGTTTCAGTAGTTGGTTTTTTAATATTGTCTGCCTGTGGTGGGTCAGGAGGTGGCTCGTCTTCGGTAGGCAGTAGCACACCAAGCCCTGTTCCTGCACCCATTGATGGTGGTGGCTCGAATGGTGGCAATGAATACTATTATTTCGACAAGGCCACTCCACGAGAGATCTCAATGATGCCAGCTTTGCCGACGAGTTCTATCGGATTAACAAATCAATTTTTTATCCAGATCACTGATGTTCAGGCTAGCAATATGAGGCTTGGGGTTTTTGCTCCGAAGTGTTTGTCGGGTGCTAATACCAATGACTATGCAATGGTACTTATCTCAGGAGATGGCCCAAGTCTTATTTCATTAAGAATCGTGTCCTCTGCAATAGAAATAGAAGAGCTGTCATACGACAATAATTTAAATCAAAAAAAGGGAGAGGGAGTGCAAACTCTTGCAGGCGACTGCAACGAAGGGATATTTTTGTCTGATGATACAACAACAGTAGTCATGGCAAACGATAGTGTTGCAATGATCACCGATAGCTCAGGAAATATTTATGTGGGATTGCATAAAAATGTTTCCTTCAGTTCATTGCAAAATACCCAAGTTCAAATCTCATCGGAAAACTCTTCGCTCAATGAGGCATCAATCAATTCATATCATTTTTGGAATGCCAATGCTCCATTGCTGGGTGTCGCTAATCAATCTGCAAGTGATGGCTATTTTGATGATGGTCAATTCTTGGGTCTATACCGAGGTTTGGTAGAAACAGCTTTTGGAAATGGTATGGCAAATCTTGTTTTGAATACCTCGGCCAATATAGAATCGCACCACACTGTTGTTAAGGGCCAAGGTTCGTATTTCGCACGAGAAATGCGAGGCACTTCGGGAATTATCAATGGTAAAACTATTTTTCTCGGCTCCATGAGTAGTACCTGCATCAATACCCAAGGCAGTTATACCGAATGCTTTGGTGTAGATGCCTTAATGATCGCATCAGAGAAGGAGTAAATTATGGGAACATTTGCAAGTTCAATTGCCCTTTTAATTATGACTTCTCCGATTTGGATTTTTTTAGTGGGCTTGCCTTTGGCTGGGGCATTGATTGTCGGGAAAAAAATCATAGCTCTGCTTTTTAAGTGTGGAGTATTTAAACCTCACTTATCTAAGAGTGATCGCTTTTGGTTGATGCGACAGGAGCTAAAAGACCACGACACAGAAAAAATTGGTTTCAATCCAATTAAATACAACTACTCAGTTTTTGAACTATTCCCGAAACAGCCAGATCCCATTGTTATAAATGAATGGAGAAAAAAGATTTTTAGTTTGTCGGATTTAAAAAACGAACCATTGGATCGAACAGAAAAAATCAAGTATTGGTATTCAGTGTTTTTGGCGATGGCCTTGATGAGAAGCGATATGCAAAAGCAAAAAACATGGTCTTCGGTTAAAGAGCAAATGTGGGTGCAGTTTCCATTCAGACCAAAGGCCATGAAGGAAGTTGACCCAGTATATTTTGAAGTTGTTCGTGAGCGATACTTGGGGGATCACCTTGAAAGTAGAGATGTTCTTAATAAATTGGCCTGTTAGGTCGCCTCATTGCTTGACGAAAGTCGTGGGCCGATCTATCACTGCGAAAACTTTGATAAAAAAAGTTGATAGAACTTAACTCTTCGGTTTTTTTGACCGAAATAGAGGACGATGACAAACAAACCGAAAAAAACTACTCAAGGGGTTTATACCCAATTTAGAGCATCGCAAAATTACGATGCATTGAGAGTTTTTGTTCGTCCTGCTAATGGTAAGCAGGTCACAATAAAGCCTGCATTGAACTCGACATTGAGGCAAATCAATCGCTACTTAAAAAATAATAAAATAAAAAAAGCTGTGGCTGTTGAAGATCCACATTTTAAAAATCTTTTAGCCAGCCTTAATTCAGAGTTGCGAGCCGAGTTTGGTTTAAAGTCGTATTTAATCCAAGCGAAATTGGATTTAAAGCGAAAAAATTTTGATTTTGATACAGCCCTTGATGAGTTTGAAAAAATTAAATCTGATGTCAGTGTTGGTCGAGCCTATCGGTCATTGATTACACATTTTTGGCTCCCATTTTTCATTAAAGAAAAGGGATGTGAAAAACCTAGCGACTTTATTAACTTTAAAAAAGAAGCCGAAAAATATGTGCGAACAGCAAAAAATAAATTTGGTCGGCCTTATTCTGTTCAATCCTACACAACACTTTGTAGGCCTTTGAATTCATTCATGCGATTTTGTTTTGAATATAACTACATTAAAGGTGATGAAGAGTTTTTTACTTTAAAAGTTGGCACAACGATGCACTTGAGAAAATTATCAAGAATAAAGGGTGGCAAAAAAAGTGAACTGTCCCCACAGTTTGTGCGAACTAAAGACACCTATACTCTTGATGACATGGTAGAAATTAAGAAAAAAATTGATTCGGCATTTAAAGATGATCTTGATTGGAAATTAAGATCCTATGGAATCTATATTGGAATAGTGACAGGCCTTCGTAGAGGCAATTTATGTGGGTTAAAAGCAAAACATCTAAAACCTGACGACAAGATTCCCCATATTGAAATCCACGACAATGTTTTGAGTGGATGGAACTTCAATATGAAAGGTGCAGTTGTTGTTGAGGAGTCGACCAAAACAACAGAAGGTGAAGATTTAAAGATTCCAATGCTTGCTCCCGATATTGATACTGTTATCGAGGTCGCCCAATTTTTAATTGAACACATTGATCCCGAAGATCGCATTTTAAGTTGCTACCCAGATACAGTTGGCAGATGGTGGAAGAAAATATGCGAACAACTAAAAATAAAATATCTTCATCCCCATGCTTGGCGACATAGTTTTGCAACAGTGGCGAGCCTCAATTTGGATGATTGGTTCGGTGGCAATCGTAGGCTTTTGCAAAAAGCCTGTTTGCATTCGTCTTTTAGAACTACAGAAAAATATATCAATGACAATGCAGATGAGTACCTGAAGCAATTCGCAAGAATCAGGTCTAAAAAATCTTAAACAATTTTTAGAAGTTTTTTCGTCTCTTGTTTTTTCTCAAGAGCAATTTTAAGGGACACTCGTTCGTCTCGTTCTTGGATTTT
Organism: Bdellovibrionales bacterium; assembly: GCA_041739415.1. Lineage (GTDB taxonomy): Bacteria > Bdellovibrionota > Bdellovibrionia > Bdellovibrionales > UBA1609 > JALHOQ01. The sequence goes on from JBGSNU010000010.1 coordinate 7,287, forward strand.
TTTTAAAGCTTGTTCAGAGCGAACAGCTTTCATCACAGGGATGGCCCAAGCAAGGCTTGGCTCCACATCAGCCCAATCAGGCGATACATAGTAAAGCGAGGGGCCTTGTGACTTGTGGTGGTTAATTCGTTTAGCCTTGCGACTAAGCTCAATTTTTTGGGGTGATTTTTTTTGAGATTTTATATCAGTTTTTGGAAACTTTGGATTTTCTCTATCAACTTTTACTTTTGAATTATCTAATGATTTCAATAACTTGGAGCGGGAGACGGGATTCAAACCCGCGACCTTTGCCTTGGCAAGGCAACGCTCTATCAACTGAGCTACTCCCGCATCTTTTTTTTCTACCATTCTACCACTTTTTACTGATTTTCTATCAGTCTTAAAAAGAGACAAAATCTTTAACTCCTTAACCTCTTTCAACTATTCAGCTCAATTTCTCAAGCTAACTTGCTTCGCCTTTTTCTTGGCAAGGCAACGCTCTATCAACTGAGCTACTCCCGCTAATCTGTACGAACGCAAAAATATATCGGGTTGCTAGGGGGTCAGTCAACCGTCTTATTCGAACTTTGCGACTCCCTCAGTCGCTTGGCTTCCATCTCTTCTACGAGGTGCGAGATCGTATAGCCGCCAGATTTTTGCCGGCTAATAAAAACCCAGCGCTTTTCAAGGGGCAAGGGGAGTGTCAGTGGCCGGCCGGACAGCGCAAGCCGATCCACTACTTGGCCTTTGTTGGGCGTGTAAATGCACACACGGCTATCGGCGCAGGGCGACCAGAAGGTCCAACCCTTGTGTAGCCAATCCATCTGGTAGTCCTCGATGTACTTACCGCTAATGCGAGCCCCCCAAACCTCGTTGGCTGGGTTGCGATTCTCAGAGGCCACTCGCCACAGAATCTTTCCAGTTTTGGCATCCACGGCCGAGATGGCACCGTTGGTATCCATTACAGCGAGTCGATTGATGACCGGCAAATAGACCGGAGCGCTCACCGCAGGCATTTGAATGTCCGCCTCCCACTCGAGCTTGCCCTTTTTGGATCCATCAATCTTGATGACCTTTGCACCTAAGGTGGCAAAAAAGATCTGGGTTCCAGAAGCAACGGCGGGTCCGACGGCAGGGTCGGTGAGTGTCTGCGTCCATTGAACCGACCAAGTTGTAGGGCTAAGTGCAATCACCTTTGTCCCGACAGTGACCAGCATCACCTTCAGTGCATCGGCGTAGGTGAGATCAACATTGGGTTGTTTGACTTCAATCACCGGGCTTTCTTCCATCACTCTGCCATTGAGTCGCTTGACCATCCGCAACTGCACACCTGTTGTGGCTTTGGTGGGGATCAGAATTTGGTCGTTCCAAAGGATAGGTGGAGCTACAACTTTTTGCTTGAGGTTGAGTGCCCAGCGCAAAGAGCCATTGGCTTTGTCGAGGCACACAATTTGTCCATCAGACTGCACAAGATAAATCAAACGTTCATCGAGCAAGGCCGGGAGCAAAGATCCAGCAGAAGACTTCTTAAAGGCGTACTTCCATCGAACTTCGCCGCCTGGACTCACGGCGATCGCCCACTGCGATGTGTTTACAAAATAAAAACCACTTCGATCATAGCTAATATGATTCGCCAAAAAATCCGGTACGCCTAAATTCAGTGAGTGTTTCTCGAACTCGACGTAATCCTTACTGCGCGGGACTGCAATCGTATCCACAGCCGTACGAGACAAATTGTAGCGAGGCACAAAGGTAATCTCACTAAGTTTATCTAAGACCTCAGGGTTTGTTGGAATGGTCGTCTGACTTTTTGAATCACTCACCGTCAATGACGACCGAAGCTCCAAGTGAGAGTAGAGAAGGGGGTTGCCCTTAAAAATCAAATACACCACAGCCGCAGAGTGGAGTATGAAGAGCAAGAGCCAGTGCCATTTTACTTTTCGGGATTCATAGTCCACTGAACTTCTCCCGCATTTCGATAGGTCAATTTGCTGCTGCAAAAATCTTGCACTTCAAAAGCTCTGTACGAGGTCTTATCTCGAAAATTTCGAATATTCAGCACACTACTTAAAGTGACAAAATCCGCATGACTTGCCTTGAGTGTCTTGCAGGTGCCCTTTAAATCCAGGTAGCGCAAATAGGGATTGCAAAACATGGCGGGTTGCCGAGACAACTGGGGCACAATCTCAATCTCCTCAATCCGACTTTTAAAAACAGCGAAGGTCTTTTGTTCGCAGTCTTCATTGGCTGCCTCCGGGTGAAGAGTCAACACGCTCAACACTTTTCGAACTCCAGAGTCTCGAGCAATGGAGACAAACGGTAGGACCTGGGCCGACCAGAACAGCAACAGCACAAGGCTTGCCCAAACAAACGAAGGTTCAGGTCGAATAAACGATTGATAAATGTACTCACGCTCGGCTTTGCGCAGCTCCAGCTCATCAAAAGCTAAGTACAATAGTGATCCGATCGCTAAACACGAGGCCAGCACATCGCCCATATAGAGGTGCAGACACGTGTAGAAGAAGAGCGCCAGCCAGCCAGTCCAAAAATAACGCCCATCTCGAAACAGCATCGCGGCGGCGCCAATCATTTGCACTAGCACACTCATTGCGGCGAGCCACTCGGCCAATTTCACCGGCACTTGAAAATGCTCCATGTACCAGATGCCCGACAACCAATCGGCCGCAGCTTCGCTTAAGCCATGCGCTACAAAAAATGAAATCGTAAGTCGTCGCATGAGTCGATGCTTCGACGGAATGAGAAGGTAACAGAGGCTAAATAAAAATATGAGATAACCTTCGTTGCTGCTTAAGCGTAGGTCCTGAAAATACAGTGTCAGACCAAAAAAAGAGCCAATCACCAACAGAATGTATCCAAGCACCACCCAATTGGTCAGGAGCAAAACACCGGCTGCCATTGCCGCAAACACGGCATACGCGTAATAGACAGAGGTCAGCAGTCCAATCGGAACACTGTGTAACCATTCACAGCGCTCCATGAACGACCAGCACATGGGCAGTCCCTGTTGTACAAGTTTAATCGGCAAGCGGCCGTCGGAGTTCCAAAAGTAAAACTGTGCGATGTGAAAAAGCGCGAGGATGCCGCCAAGCGTCTTTAGTGAGCCAGATTTTTTGATTTCCCATATATTGGAGCGAAATATTTCCATGTGTTCTGGCACTCTTTCAACGAATTGCGGGGATGTAAACCCCTGAAGCAACGCCCAAGGATTTTTTAAGGGCGGGTCCGGTAATATCCGAGAGTGTATTCAAAGCCTGAAATCAAGCTCAGGCCAACACTCACCCACAAACCGTAATAACCAATGTTGGCGAGAGGGAGACCCCAAAGTGGCTCGTAAATCAAGAGACAGGGAATAGCCGTCATTTGAAATCCGGTCTTCCACTTGCCAAAGGGCTTGGCACCAATAATTTGATTGTTGGCAGCAGCTACAGATCGAATTCCACCGATGAATGTGTCTCGTGCTAAGAATAAAAACACCATGATCGGGTCCACGCGGCCCATTGAGAGCAACATGATCAACGCACCTAAAACCAAAATCTTATCAGCGATCGGGTCCATGAGCCGACCCATGTTGCTTTCAACGCCAAAACGTCGGGCCAGCATTCCATCAAACCAGTCGGTGAGGGAGGCGAGTATAAAGAGGCCTGCTGAAATCCAACCCGCCCACACCCAACCTGATAGCAAAATAGCCAGTATCACTGGAGCCATTGCCGCTCGGCCGTAGGTTAGGAGCATGGGCAAATTTGTCTTCCACTTCTGCGTCATTGCCGTACCATACATTCAATTGGGGAGCGAGTCGAGATGTTGCATTTGGGTCTTGTGAGTTTGCTGATCGGGCTGCTGGTGCTTGAGGGCGTGAGTGCTCAAACACAAACAGTCCCTTTTTGGAAAAAGAAAGCCAAAGTCTACGATCGGGTCAAGGAGGGCGAGGTGATCGTCTCCGTTCGCACCGAACCAGTCGAAGCGTCGGACTCGTCAAATCAATTGGAGCTCCAAGGTGGTGGTATTGTGCGGGCGCCGCGCCGTTTTGTTTTTTCGCGGTCGCAACGTTTTGAAGACCTTCCTCAAGCAACGGGCTACGTCAAATCGGCCCGGTACTCTGAGGAAACACGCCATTTAGAAGTGCAAATCGAGGCCTACGGCTATTCTACAAAGACTGTTTTACAAATTGATCCAAGTTCGACTTCGGAGCCTTGGCATTTTCGCTACCGCGTGATTGAAGGCCCAATGAAGGGGATGTGGGGTCAGCTGAAATTTGTCAGCACTGACAAGGGTCAAACAGAAGTGGGATTGGAGGGCACCTATGAGTATCAAGCGTTCCCAATACCAAGATTTTTTTTGACCTTTGGCATGGAAGCGGTGCTTAAATTTATGGCAGTTCGACTGCGGCAATTTCTAGAAAAAGAGTATCGAGCGTCAACGGATCAGCCCTTCACCCCTTAACGATAGACAAGCCTCCTCGCCTTATGAAAGAATCCGCGGCGTGGAACCGCCATACACCTATCAATGCCGAGTGGCCTTTGCCGATACCGACGCTATGGGAGTGGTCCATCACGCCAACTACTTGCACTTTTGCGAGGAGGCGAGAGTCGCTTGGATGCGTTATCGCCACCTTCAAAATACGCATTTTCCGCACACGGACCGTGTCCTAGCAGTTTTAAATTACCAGGTTTGGCACAAACGGCCCGCGGCTTTTGACGATGTGATTCTTGTGCGCCTACAGGTTCGGGCGGTGGGCGTCCGTCTGCAGTTCCAATACAAAGTAAATAAATTGAATGAAACCAACGAAGAACTGATCGCCGAGGCAGAGACCGTGCATATTCCCCTCGATCGGCAATTTAAGCCCCAGCGTCCCAGCCCGCAACTCATGCAACAATTGGAGAAAGAACAATGGATCGAAACCTGGCTCTCGAATTCGTAAGGATCACTGAGGCTGCAGCTTTATCCTCGGCCCGTTTTATGGGTCGCGGTGATGAGAAAGCCGCGGATCAAGCCGCTGTAGATGCTATGCGCCGGGCTTTTGATTCTGTCGACATTGATGGGACGGTCGTGATCGGAGAGGGCGAGCGCGATGAGGCGCCGATGCTCTATATCGGTGAGAGAGTTGGACGACGCGGACCCCAGTCGCCTGAAATTGATATCGCGCTCGATCCACTCGAAGGTACGACGATTTGTGCGACGGGCGGCGTGGGGTCAATTGCGGTTATTGCCTGTGCCGAGCGTGGCGGTTTTTTGCACGCGCCTGATACCTACATGGACAAGATTGCATGTGGACCTGCCGCCGTGGGGAAGATTGGTTTAGATAAATCCCCACGCGAAAACATCGAGATCGTTGCAAAAGTTCTAGGCAAGCCGATCGAAGACGTCACTGTCGTTATTTTGGATCGTCCGCGGCATGCAGAACTCATTCGCAAGGTGCGGGAGTGCGGCGCCCGCATTCGCTTGATTGGCGATGGCGATGTTTCTGCGGGGATAGCACCCTGCTGGCCCGATTCAGGGATTGATTTGCTAATGGGGACGGGCGGCGCACCTGAGGGTGTGATAACCGCCGCCGCCATTCGCTGTTTGGGGGGAGACTTTCAGGGGCGACTGCGTTTTCGCAACGAGGATGAAAAAGCTCGAGCACTGAAAATGGGAGTGAAAGATCTCACGCAAATTTTTAAATTGCACGATTTGGCCTCTGGCTCCGTGGTTTTTTGTGCGACCGGGATCACGGATGGTCCACTGCTCCAAGGCGTGCGCACTTTGCCAGGGCGGCGAGCTCACACCCATTCGATCGTGATGCGGTCAAACACCGGCACCGTCCGCCGCATTGAAGCTGAACACAACTTCACCATCAAGGCTGAGGTGTAGATCGATGGCTTTAGGTTCGCTCAAGTGCTTTCATTGCGGTCAAGAGGTGAACTACGTTGAGCGGGTGAGTCTGCGCGAAGAGTGCCCAAAATGTCACAGTGACGTGCATGTCTGCCGCAATTGTGAATTCTACGACCCAAAAGTGTACAATGAATGCCGAGAGTCACAAGCGGAAGTGATCCGCGACAAAGAGCGCGCCAACATGTGCGACTACTTTCAACCCGGTGCTGGTGCGGGGGGCAAAGCCAAAACCAAAGAGGACCTGCTGAGCGCGGCTGAGGCTCTATTTAAAAAAAAATAGCGCGTGTCAAATAGACGGATGTAACGACTTAGGTTGACGATGGCTCTGCATCTGCGACGATATTCAAATGAAATTTATTAAAATTGTCCTCAGTTTCAGTTTGCTTTTTTCAGCCTCAGCACAGGCGAATGTGGTGGGCGTCAATACGCAAAATTTCAATCCAACGAATGACGGTTTGGATTTTGTCACAGTTCACTCATCTAAAACTTTGACTCCCGGTCTGTTCAATTTGGGAGTGTTCCTTAATTTTGCCGTCAACACCTTGCCCAACTACGAGGACATTACCACTCAAAAACGAACAAACTTCAATGACAGCCTCGTGAGCTCAGACGTCAATTTTGCAGTGGGGCTTCTCACCAACTGGGAGGTTGGCTTAAGTATTCCGGCTCTGCTGTCCCAGTCGGTAGAGAGTGACGTGGCGGCGGCGAGCGGGCAGTTTGAGAACACAGGCTTAACTGAATTTAGGCTTATGACAAAGTTGCGAGTTTGGAGCAACCAGAACTCCGGCGTCGCACTTGTCGGTTCGAGCAATTTCAATCAGATTGAAGACGACCCATTTGCCGGCGAGGGCGCAGGCCCCACGTTCAACTTTGAAATTGCAGCGGATCGGCAAGTGGGCCCAATTCAAATCGGTATAAACGCGGGGTATAGATTGCGCAGCCCTGGGACTCAGCTCTTGGATATCCCTGTTGTGCCGATGGGGGACCAATATATAGGGTCGCTCGCAGTGAGTTATCTCCTCGCCAACCTCGACGTCAAAATTATCGGTGAGTTGTTTGGCTCCGTGCCTGTCGACAGTCAGGCTGAATTCTCCGATCGCGAGCTCTCTACACTAGAAGCACTTGTTGGTCTCAAGACAGATCTGACGCCTTCACTCGCCTGGCATTTGGGCGGTGGCACCGAGGTGATTCATGGCACGTCCTCACCGGATTGGCGCGTTTACACGGGCTTAAACTGGGTGGTGGGTCCAGTGTTTTCGGAGCCACAAGAGGTGATTGTTAAAGTGAAGGATCAACCTCTGCGGGCGCTGGAAGACCTCGATGCAACGGACGCCTATATAGACCCACCGGCTGAAGTTGAATCGTTTATTGCCCGAGATATACTGTTTGAGTTTAACTCGGATCGGTTGCGTCCAACCGCTGCAGCCAAGCTGCAAAAACTCGTGGACTATCTGATGCGAACGCCCGTGTACTCGATGGTGACGGTTGAAGGCCATACCGATTCAATCGGCAAGCGATCTTACAACTTAGAGTTGAGTCAGCGGCGAGCCAGTCGAGTGCGGCAAGCTTTAGTGTCAATGGGATTGGAGAGCCAAAAGGTTCGAGCCATTGGCTACGGAGCCTCTCGCCCAATTGCCAACAACGGCAATTTTCAAGGGCGAGCGATGAACCGCCGGGTGGAGTTTCAAGTCCAGCGGTAAAATGGATTATTCGATATATTTTTGTACAAAACTCATACGCACAGTGCCGTGTTGAACTTTCTGAGATTCCAAAATGGCCTGCAGCTTCTCTGAGTTCAAACTGATCACGCCATAGCGCTGACCTCGAGGAGTCTGTTCAATTTTCCAGCTGGCTTGTCCGGTAACGCCCTTGTCGCAGCGACGTGGGTCGCGACAGTTGCTTTTGAATAGGGCAATCAGCTCATTTCGATCATTGTAGACTCGCGCCTCAACTGTCGAAGGATCTACCAGCACGGGATCAGTAGGTGACTCGCATTTGAAATCTTTCTTTTCATAGCGCATTTTGAAATCTGCAAATTTGCCCAATTGCTGTAACAATTCGTTAAATGATTGGGCGCCACGGGAGGCGTCCACTTGGTTGGCCTTCACATTGGCGATATTGGCCACCTGTCCTCCCGCTAAGGCGGTGAGTTCCAAAAAGCCATGACCCATTTCATTTTCGTCTTCCACACCTTGGGGGACGTTATTGTCTACATAAACAATACTTGTCATAATGAGCTTTTCACCCACGACTTTTTTAAGAGCATCGTACACGTGACCAGGCGTCAGGGGATAGCGACCCTCAACAGCCCTTTGGCAGGCGGCACTGGCAAAAAATGCAGTTTCATAACGATCGGGGATGGCTGTGACTTTTCCATCCTTGCCCGTGACCTTGTCTACCAGGGGTGGTTGAAAGTTGCTGCCCTCGTATTTAAAGCAGACGTCTTGCTCGTCGGAAACCATAATGACTGCGAGAGGCACATCTGGTCGAAACAGGCCGGGCTGATTGCCGCCAGGATTTTGAATGGCCGAGAAGTACTCAGGCTTTGTCACAACGTTGTAGAGGCTCAACAGCAGTGCCTCACCCTGAGCGCCGCCACGTTCGTTGGGTACTGACCGCATGCGATGACTCAGAACTTTGGTGATGTTGTCCATAGTCAGCTGCCGGAGCTGGGCCTCTGTGGCGCGGGGATTTTTTTGTCGGGTCGCACTCAGCATTTGGTTGAAATCGATGACCGCCGGTCCATCCTGGGGCGTCTTAAAGAGTCGACCATGCGCACTGGAATTCGGCCCGTGACCGAGCAACATGCCAATGCGAATATCTGTTCGTTCATCAAGGCTATTCACAAAATGTTGCATGGCTCCCGCAAGTTGCGCGAGCTCTCCTCCACTCGGGTCATTTAGTCCACCATGCAATGATTTGGAAGTGTCGATGACGAACAAGATGTCCAGTTTGGGCTGTTCCACCCGCGCGTGGAGAGTGTCATCTGCACAGCTCTCGCGCACTGGCTTAGGCTTAGGGCAAGTCTCGGCGGCCTCACCGCAGTCGATCAGGCTAGCGTCATTTGGGTTCTCTTGTTGACCAGAGGTCTGAGCCCCATGATTTTTGGGTCGAGGCATTGGACGAATCTGTGGCTTAAATTGCTGGGTGCCGCAGCTGGCTTCGCAAGTTGAGGGTGCTGTTGGTTCAAGAATATCGAGCTCGTCGGCATCTCTAACATCTCCGTCATCTCTCCCAGTAGCTATGGGACGCACAGGCCGAGGAGAGGAGGGATTTTGCTCCTCGCGGACATCTGGCTCCTCAAAGGGCTCTTGCGGCGAGTTGATATCAATGGCGCCCGATTTGCTCGGTTTCACCTGCTTCATTTTGGCAGATTTACAACCCGTCATGACCATGAACATGCAGACCAAAATGCCCAAACCTAATTTTCCTGCAGCCATATATTCTCCTCGATTTGCCCGGCTCGATGACCCGTCCTGGGAAGCGGCTGAAACCGCAATATTAAGAAATATGCAATCCTTTGGCCGACATCATTCGCGGTCGAGACCTAGTGAAACTGCAATAGCGCCTCCGCAGGTGACAAAATTGGGTCCTCTAGCCCGACTGCTTGACGCTTATTGACATCGACGCTCGAGCCTCGTAATTAAGCGATTCCATAAGGGGGACGGTATGGTCATGCAAAGTCTGATTTGGTGCTCGGGTCTGTTATTGGTTGGCACAGTTGCGCTGGGCGGTATCCCTGCGCACGCCGTAGTGTTAGAGAACTTGGGCGATGCTCCTGACATTGCACTCGCGATTGACGTGAATAGCCCACCGCCTGAGTGTGATCAACTGGTTGAGCGGCTGGAGAACCTGCGCGACAAGATGGTGGAACACAACGATGGAGTGAATTCGTTTCTCGGTGACGTTACCAATAAGCTGCGCGAGTGGTTTGACCAATTGGTCCCTCTCGAAGAGTCTCGTGCTGAAATTCCCTCTGGCACTTTTTTGGTTTTGCAAGACGGTGCGGACAAAGTCGATACTATCACGGGAATGTCCTACGACAATTCAGATGTCTTGGTGGGAGAGATGACAAAGATCATCGAAGGGGTGCGGGCGTGTCAGAATCCTTGAAGTTCCTGAGGATAGCAGCCTAAGATAGGGCTGCCTCTAGTTGAACTAGGGCCGAAACGGATCAGGAGTAATCATGGCAGCCGCTGAAACGACCGAAATATTTCCGTGCACTGTTGAGCAGTTTTATTCCCTTATATCGGACTATGAAAGTTACTCGCAGTTTTTAAGCGAGGTGAAGTCCTGCCGAGTGGTTGAAAATCGCGATGGCAAAAAACTCGTCGAGTTTCAAGTTTCAGTCATCAAAACTTTCACGTATCGCATGTGGATCACGGAGGTCGCACCGAACCGGGTTGCTTGGACCCTCGACTCTGGTGATATTTTCAAGACCTCCACAGGCTCTTGGGATTTAAAGGATGTTGGTGGCAAGACTCAGGCCCATTACAAAGTGGACGCGACATTTAAAGTTTTTGTTCCAGGGCCAGTGGCAAAAGCCTTAGTCAATGTCAACATGCCCAACATGATCAAAGCCTATCACGCGCGCGTGCAACAGAAGTTCAAATAAAAGGACAACCACAAATGGATGATGAAAGCCAAGACAAAGACCGTCACCGCCGCACTGATACGACGGATGACGAGAACACGCCCAAGTGGGGAGATGTGATCCGCAAGGTAATGAGTGTGGGCCTCGGGGCCGCCTTTATGACTGAAGAATCTATCCGCGGGGTTGTCACCGATCTCAAATTGCCTAAAGAAGTCCTGGCGACGCTCTTGCAAGGAGCTTCGCGCTCCAAAGAGGAATTTTTAAATCGTGTGGGCAACGAAACAATCAAACTGATTTCAAAAATTGATTTTGTAAAAGAGGCCTCACGCTTCGTGGAAGAACACAAATTTAAAATTCAGGCTGAAATCGAAGTTGTGAAGAAGACGCCATCCGAAGAGGGTGGGCTTCAGCTCAAGACCAAGGTTAGAATTTCGGACTAGGAAGCTTATGAAGCGAATGCTGATGGTGGCCTTTATGTTAACGAGCTGTGCCAGTGGGTCAAAAGACGTTCGTTCCAACTCCAAGCACTTTGATGGCAGGCAGTTTAACAATGAGCAAGAGAATGTGAAATCATTCTGGTCCTTTCTACGGATGCGAATTTCCACAACCTACGCTAAGTGGCCCATCTGGGTGGAGAGTGATTACGGCAAAATCTCGGCTGAGCGAGTTGAAGGTTCAATGGTCCACATCACGCTCATCAATCACTCAACCGTTTTGATTCAGACAGAAGGGCTTAACATTCTGACAGATCCCGTCTACTCAAAGCGCGTAAGCCCTTTGACCTGGGCCGGACCTAAGCGTGTTCGCAATCCAGGAGTTCGTTTTGAGGATTTGCCAAAAATTGATGTCGTTCTTATCAGCCACGATCATTACGATCATTTAGACGTCGCCACCATCCAGAGACTTGCCGCCACTCACAACCCACGATTCTATGTGGGCCTTGGCGTAAAGAAGCATCTTGGACTCCAGGCCCAAGTGTTCGAAATGGATTGGTGGAGTTCTAGTGAATATTCAATGAAGCTGAAGATTCACTTTGCTCAGGTGCAACACTTTTCAGGGCGGGGATTGTTTGATCGGAACTCCACGCTTTGGGGTGGGTTTATACTTGAGACACCCCAACGGAAGATTTATTTTGGCGGCGATGCTGGCTACTCTTCGGCCTACACCCAGACCTTTGAAAAATTTGGCCCCATGGACATTTCGCTTTTACCGATTGGTGCCTATGAACCCCATGATTTTATGAAGTATGCGCACATGAATCCAGCAGAGGCCGTGCAAGCCCACATCGATTTGCAATCTAACTTGTCCATCGGTATTCACTACGGCACCTTTCAACTGACCGCCGAACCCATCGATGCTCCCCAGCAGCAGTTGCAAGAGGCCCTGCGCGAGCGCCAACTCCGCAACAACGCATTTATTGCCCCTGCCTTTGGCATAACCACGAAACTGGATGCTCGTTCAGCTAAACCGTAGGACCACTTTGCTTCAAGAACCTGCTAGAAGCGAGTGAATCCATCCCATGTGAAAGCTTAGTGAATCCCCATTTACCTCGACATTTAAGCTCGTCTTGTAATTCGGATTAAAGCCAATCGCGCTGGGATCGATATTTGCCGCATTTAAAAATTCAAGAAATGCCTTTGATTCATCTTCAAAGTTGGTGACTCGTAAGTCGTTCAGTTCGGACTCAATTGCGTTGCAATAGCGCATGACATTTGGGTCCATCGCCAGGTCAGGATTGATCTCAACACTTCGGCCGAGCATGTGCAGTAAATAGCTTTGGTTCATTACATGCTCAAGCTGATCGCGATTTGAAAAAATCGCCCGATACTTCCGAAAGGCTCGCTCAGTGGCATGCACCTGCTGAGCTGTAGCGAGATTTCGATCAAAGAGTCCTTTAAACGCGGGACGGGTTAATACAAATCGCACAATGGGTTGGACACTCGCCAAAGCAGGGTCGGCCGATCGGCCATGGACGCTGTCTTCAAATCGTTTGCCAATTTCCTCGCCTTTCAGCGGACCGTTTTGCTTTCTATCTATTTTTGTTAAAGAGCTACACACTGAGCTCAGAGGCGCACTCGTATCTTCGAGGATTTTAAATGTGCTTTCACTAAATATAGACTGCCCCTCTGCTGTTTCGTCACTTTCGGCAGGAACCGGAGTGTTTTGAACATCGTCCTCCAATGGGCTCTGTCGTGGATTCAGCGGTTTAGCCGAGTTAGAAGCCAATTTCGTTTCTTCCACACGCTTCTTTGGTTGGGCCGGCTGAGTGGGGTTAGAGGCGATCCAAACATAGAGTGTGACCGCTGAGATGAGACCGGTCGTAATGGCAAATAAACTAGAGCTCGATTTTTTATGGCGCGTTTTGTGCTTCATGAACTCACCTTGTGTTTGTTTAAGAGGGACAGCCAATGATGTGACAATGGCTGCCCTACGATTATTCAACTTCTAATTGCAACCTATGCCATAGCAAGTACCACTCGCATAAACGGTGCGCCAAGGAGTCCGACTAACAATGTAATCGCCGTCAGAGTTGGAGGAGTAATACTGCGTGCCACTGGACCGGTAGCTGTGTTTATTGGCTTTGAAATAGTAAATTCTGTTTCTTGAAGAGGGTGTGATCTTTCCGAATTCGTGGTGAATAATTACTGGGTTCGGATTGTTAAGGGGTGGAGATATTTCATAAGTTTCCGTTCGCCCATTTTTGTACGTAACACCCCATAGCACTCCTCTTAAAATTTGTTTTATCTCTATGATATCCGCAGATGCCACTGTTGTCTCGTTACGTGGTTTTGGAGTGTTGTTCCTGAGATTATTAAAGCGACCAGAAATGTCTTTGAAAAAACCAAGGCTGAAAGATGGATGGCTATAGGTAACCATCGAGATAAGTAACATAATGATTGAGCTTCGCATTTTGAGTCTCCCTAGAGTTCGTATTAAAAAAATCCTAACGGTTGCGAACTAATGGATTTGCAAGTTTAAAACCAGGCCTATTCCAACAAGGAGAAGGCAGATTGCCTACAAAACTAAGGATCGTCTAAGATTTGGCGATAGATTGCCGATGCTCGTTGGTGGATAGCTCGAGCTCATGTCTCGCTTTGAGACTGTTTTGTCTCATAATTTGTAATAAGGGTTAGAGTAAACAACAATGTGAGAGATCTCGAAAGACACATGGCTACAGCCCAAGGATGTTGATTGCATGGTGACTTATCGCTCAATTCGGATTGCAATTCCCTTGGTTTATTTGGCGACTATAATTGTCTTCCTTTTCCAAAACGCAGGGGTGGTCGACGAGCGATCGCTCCTACAATTGCAGACCTCTTTCAAGCGCCTCGACGTAAAATATAAAACTGACCGTGATTTTCAGAGGCTAAGGTCGATGCTTCTAAATTCGGCCAACCGATTCATTCAAGACTCAAGGGCCAATTCACTAGACACCCCCTTCGAAACCGGTCTAGATCAGGCACGAAGGTGTCAAGTGATTGTCTTTCATTCCACGGCCGCATATTTTCTAACCGGCGATATACGATATGCGGTACGGGCACGAGATGAGATTTTAATGCTTTCGAATCCAGAGGTTTATCCCGTCTGGTCCTACAGAAACAGACCTTTGGCGTTGTCTGAAATGTCGACTTGTTTCGCCTTGGGCTATTATTTTCACCGCCACCAAATGTCGGCCACTCAGCGTGGGCAGGTGATAGGCCGGCTGATGGAGGCAGGCGTTCGCCCCACCGTAAGACAGCTCGACACCTTGTTTGGCAAGGGGCAGCCGCAGTCCAATTGGACGGGTGTGACGCTCGGCGGTTTACTCGCCACTGCCACTCTACTTGCAAATGATCCTTATTTACCTCCGGACTTTGCCGACCAGTCTGCGCTCATTTATGAGTCCTATGCCAAGTACATTCCTGGAATTCTAGACAGACTTGAGGCAGATGGGGTTTGGGATGAGTCCGTCTCGTATTTCAACTACATGGGACGCTACCTTTCACTTTCGCTGCAGCTCTTTAACGAGGTCACCGGCAAGCGTCACCCGATTGTTCGCGATGGACGATTGGTTGCGGGCGCCAACTTCGCTGTCACTATGACAGGGCCAAATGATTTGAAGCCGTTTAACTTTGCCGATGGCTCGGCTGTTGTGCACCATTTGTTGGCTCAGTATCTGGGGCTCACCGTGCAAAGACAAAGAGGTCTGGCAGAGCTGGCAAGGCGCAATCTCGTTAAGATTATGGATCGCAATCTCCTGGATGTAGAGTTTTTGCCGCTCGCTCTCCTCTGGTATCAGCCCGTGAACCCTCGGGCCCTGATCAATAAACCGCTCATGAAGGTTTTTAGAAATACGAAGGGTGATTTTTTTGCCGCTCGTAGTTCGTGGACAGATCCAGGGGCTTTGTTCGTCGCAGGCAAGGGTGGCAGCGCACAGTTCAGCCATGCTCAACTCGACATGGGTTCATTTGTCATTGAGGGGAATGGTGAGAGATGGGTCGACGACTTGGGGCGAGATAGCTACTCCCTAGAAAACTATTTCTACGCGACCCCAAACCTTGAAGACAATGACGGCAACAATCGATGGCAATATTTTCGAACCAATAGTCTGAGCCACAACGTACTGACCTTC
The DNA here is from genome assembly GCA_041739415.1 of Bdellovibrionales bacterium. Classification (GTDB taxonomy): domain Bacteria; phylum Bdellovibrionota; class Bdellovibrionia; order Bdellovibrionales; family UBA1609; genus JALHOQ01. The sequence continues at coordinate 22,364 of JBGSNU010000010.1, forward strand.
GATGGTCGGTTGCAAATGCCCTCGGGAGTAGTCAAGGCCATCGGCGTGAAAGAAACATTTCCGGGCGGCTATATCTCACTCAACATGACTCCCGCTTACACAAATTCAACACGCTTTTACAAACGCTCATTCTTCCTTCGAGATTCCAAATCGATTCGCGTGACGGATACGTTTGCTGCGAAAACCTTGCAGTCTGTACGATGGGGGTTCGTCACGTGTGGAAAAGCTTATGTGCTCAACGGAAACTCCGTCACTTTAACCTCACCTAGGGGCCAAGTCGCAACCCTCGAAATTCGCGCTCCCGCCAATGCAAAACTAAAAGTCGAATCCTTAAACGCCAGATTGGCTCTCAACAATCGACAAAGCCCTCAAGGAGCGCTTGCCAACGCGGCCTCCCTGGCTGCAACCGAGTTCACAAACGACGGCTGTGTACGCATCGCCGCCACATTCCCAGCTCGCACCACAACGTTCATTGATGTGCTCTTTCGCTTGGCCAATTGACTTGAATTGTCCCCGCACCCATGTGTCAGCAGAGCAATCGTCGGCCGCAGAAGCCCCACAGTTTCACCTTGGTCTCATTTCGGCAAATAAGCACCGGGACCACTCTTTGGTCAGCGTCACTATTTCCTGAATATGGCTATCAATTTCTTCTGCACCAAAAAGATTTACCTGTGATTTGGACAAAAGAAACTCACGCCACTAGTCGTATCAAGTAGCGGAAGTTAGTGGAAATTTTCTTAGTACGCTGAAGTCAGTATAGCGCTGACTTTCTGTTAAGCCGAGGTATAGTACATTATG
>JBGSNU010000027.1:0-107562 GCA_041739415.1 Bdellovibrionales bacterium
AGCGGAGACTGCGAAAAAAAGAAAGTCAAAACCAGACGTCTTGACAACAGTGTAAAAAACTTCTACACAGTCCCCATCAACTGGCCAAATTTAATTGGCGCCGAACCGAAAAAATGTCGAAATTTAAATGTCGGATAACAAAAGAATCAATAACTGATCGAGATCAGTGGGCGCAAAATATTGAATCGATCCTCAGACAATTCTATCTTATGACGGACCAGCCCGACCAAACAGACGGAACGTGGATCGAGTCGCTGAGTTTGCCGCGGGAGTTGGCGACACTGACTACCCGTGAGGATTTTCTCAAAATTCCACAATCCAATTTAATTTATCTTCATAGTTCAACTGGAGTGACCAATCTCACTCCCCTGATCCACGGCAAAGTGCAAGAAAACGCCTTGCTATTTAGAACTCTACACACCGAGATCTTCACTGTGCTTACCCAGTATACCAATACAATTGGGCGTGCGATGAACGAACATCTCGCTCCGCTATTCAATGGCATTTCTCAAGCATTAAGTTCAAAGCCAGGCGAAGAGCAATCGCCTAGGGATTCAGTGCTCTGGCCAGAGTTGGGAGCTAGATTTTTGATGGAAGTTAGACGAGTGCAAGTGACTGAGGCCCAAGTCCTTGTCGACGCTGTGTTGCTTAACGAACGTGACACACAGGAAAACAAAGTGGAGTTGGAGGGCCTGCCGGGTGAGGACATTAAGAGTCACTCGATTGTTTTGCGAATTCCCCTACTGCGGCCTGAAGGGATACAGCTTGAGATGGCGACCGACCTTGCGGTGAACCAAGTGGCGAAGGTGAGTCGAGTGATTCGAGAGGGGTCACGTCTTCGTACGTTCACAGTCTCATTTTCTGCCGATGTAGAGCCTTATAGTGTCAACGTTGGCGTCAATTACCCGGGTGGCCACCTGCGCATTTTCGCAAAAAAGATTGAGAGAGGCGAATCAGGACGATACCTGGCTCACTTTGAAGTTGGAATGGACGCTGCCAGGTTGGGAATTTCAATCGATCGAATTTTCATCGACAATATCAAAGCTATCCCACTAGATCGCGCGCTTGACGTCGACTCGGCTGCGACCGCCTTGGCTCCACCTTCGCTTGTGATTACCGAGTGGGTGCTGCCGGACTCAATAGGCATGTGGGGGTTTCGGGGGCGTGAACAGGTATTTGAAAAGAAGTTTTCTCATGCAGATCCAGTGCATTTAGGATTGGCAGGCACACAGTCAAAGACGTTTATAATCAACCCTTTTGACCACTGGATTCAGTTTGAAGTTCGGCAAGAGCAAGAGATCATTGGTGTGGAACTGGTTTGGAATGTTATGCAGTCGATAGTAGATGTTACAGAGGTCGATAAAAATCGGATACTCACGCGGACGGTCGACTTTGGGGGCCACAAGAGGTCGTACCGAGTTAGTTATGGCGGCGGCACTTGGAATGCAGGAACCACCCAACGCGAGTTCCTCAGCTTTGATCCGGCTAATTTTTATATCAATTCCAGAGCGAGTCGACCTGGATTTAAAACAGTGCGAGCCTTACATCAACGTCCCTATACACTGGGTCTACGGGATCTAAGTGGCGAGGGTGAGGCCTATATGCTGCCCATGGTGAATCCCGTCGGTTTGAAGATCACAACAGCGACGGGCGCAACCTACTTTCATCAGTTTCCAGCGAGCCGAAGCCAAGAGGACATCCGCGCGGAAATTCAAAAGTCGTGTCAAGATGCGCTGACTGAAAAGAAGTAAAATCTCCAACCCGTGCGGTCGTAGATCGCGGTGAATTTGGCTTGCATGGATTGACCTGAGCAAACCCAATGCATTTTTCCCTCAAGGGTCGATTCGATACCTCTGGCCAAGTCAAACAGTCGAAGGTCCTTTGGTGAGTTGCCGCACTCGAGGCCACTGACCATAGATGGCGTCAAATCCTCTAAACTACCGTTGTTATCAATGTGGACCAGCGCAGCCACCTGAGGGCCTTTGAGCCAGACTAAAGTTCCAGCTGAGGTAAACATGGAACGAAACTCCCACTGCCGATCGTCAAAAAGACGAGTAGCGATCTCGCTTGAAATTTGCGGCTGAAAGTTCATGGCGCCAGAAAATGCGTCGAGAACAATGTGGTGAATTCGCTCTCTCAATTGTTCGAGCGCCGTCGGATTGAGAGTCAAAACTCTCCCTTTAGCATCATAGGTATAGATCTCCGCACTCATGCGAAAGTCCAGCTTGAGGGGAGTTAGGCTGTCAAAACTCGACATTTGGGTTTGCAAAAACTCAACAGATTTGCCTGCGAGGTTGCAAGGATTGGACTCCAAAGCACAGATCTTGATCACAGTCGGAAGGATTCCAAAAACAGATAGGGCTTGCATCTCTGTTGTGCCGCCGCCGTTGCCGATGACTCGAATGGCTGACGCTTGCATTGGGCCTAAACCTATTGTGAAGACTGTGAGAAACACGAAGATTGGTGGCTTCAACGATCTCATTTTGACTCCTCGATTGGAAACAGCTGCAGAGTAAGTGCTTGCACACTCACTCGGTCGATACTTAACGAATCTTCCGCAAACTGGCTCACCACTTGTAGCAGCTGCCGTTTCAGTGCATCTCGCAAAGCGGGGAGCTTCTCTTTTTCAATAGAGAAAAACAGACTTTGGCTCTCCCGCTTGTCCACATCAAATTTTTCTAAGGCCTGTGTTGCCAACTGAAGCACCTGCCGATGGGATTCGCGGATAGCGGCACTGGGTATGCTGTCACCCACATGACTAAAATCCTCAGTTGGAAGGTAACCATTGTCCGTCTTCTTTAGTAAATTGAGCTTTTCCAAACGTCTGATGGCACTCTTCACCTTGGTGGGGGTAAGTCCTAGGCGCCTTGAAAGTTCAGCAATCGAAAACTCTGAGTTCCCACCATAAAAGGCCAGCAGAGCGAAGTGTTGCCAATCCGAAATCGCGCGGTAGACATCTAGGGCAATTTTTATCTGCGGGGACTGCTCGCGCTTGGCAATCCGGATTCGAGCAGCCTGTCTGTCGGCCCCCGATTTGGATTTTACTATCAACAGGTCGCACCAGTGCTCTTGCTGCTCAGCAGTCAGCTGCAGTCTTTTTGCGACGGCTCGGGCCGTCTCAGGCGAGAATACAGATTTACCCGACAGAAATTCAGAGAGGTGTGAGGGACTGACTTCTAGATCCCGGGCGAAGGCTCGAATGGAATAGTGTGGGTTGCGAGTTCGTCGCTGCGAATATTCATGCTTGAGGTAGAAAGTGGCCTCTTTGGGAAGGATAATTTCTAACATAAATTTCGCCGCGACGACCTTTCTTTAAATTCTCACTCAGACCTAGAAGAAGTAGCCGGCATTTAAAAAGAACGAAGTGCCGCTGCCTTCAACCAACGCCACGTTTAGACCAGTGCCCAGGTTAAATCCACTCCGAGCAATCCAGTCGAAGCCCACACTCGAATAGATGTGTGCCGTAGATCTATCAAAGCCGTTGATCGAGAAGGCTCCATCGCCTTTAACTGAGAAGTAACCGGCATGCAAGCCCAACCCGGGACGAACCCGCCAATCGGTGAAAAAGTACTCACTGCCAAGAGCATAGGTCTGCGCTTTCGTGGAGCTACTATTCAAGGCTCCTTCGCTGTAGGTCATAGAGGTTGTCACTTCCACCTCGGCATAGCCAGCGGTCAGGCGAAGATTGGGGGTAAGATGATAGCCGGCGTTTAGGCCGATGAGACCCGGATAGGGCTTACCGAGACCTACACCCACACCGATTTTGCGTTCAGAGGCAATCTGGTGAGAGGTTGAAGTTGTGGACTTGCCCACGGTCTCGGCGCTAAGGCTCGAGTTGCAAGTTAAAAGGGCTACAAAAAAGATCATCGTTTTCATATAGACTTCCTGATGGATTTTGTGGGTTTGCGTTCACATGGCAATTTGCCGTGCGGTTGAGACGGAAGTTATTTTGAAGTGGAAACTCCGTCAAAGGCAGGCGGAGCAAATCTGTTCGCACCTGTTCGCTAGAGTTTGAAAAATTTAAGCTTGGGGAGGATGGTTTGAGAAGTTGCCAATGTTTGGAATCAGCAACCTCCGCAACTACTGTAGACTCTGGCGACAGTCGCGTGCAGGTTCGGCAAAGTCAGCCATATTCAGAGGCACAAGTAAACCGTTCCTCTCGACATATTGACCAGCCACCTTGGTGATCAACGAGGCCAGGCCGTCAACAGTCGTTGGCGTCACATCGACGAGTAGTGCCGAATTGCCAACGCCTTGTCTGTTGTTATCGGGAAGCCGCAATTCAGGTTTGCCCGGCGCTGTGAAACTCGTTCTGCGCTGCCAGTCCGCAATCAGCATCGGCTTCTTCACCATATCGGCCAATTTTTGCATAGAGCCATCAGCACTGAGCTGATAGCCATCATAGTTCGCACTGACCCACGCCATTGGTGCCACAACACCGTTGACGTCTGGCAGTCGTTTAAAGATTTTAAAAATGCCATTGCAAATGGCGAGCGTGTATCGGCCAAAAGGTGTTTCAAACGTATCAATTTTTTTGCCAACACGGTGTTTATAAAGAAAATCTTCACTCCAAGATGAGGTTTTCACGTGGTCTATGACCTCTCCGTTTGGTTGGTAAACAGTTAGCATATTTGAGTAGGTATAACCGCTGGTATAACGTCGGTCCTCATACTTGGCGATGGTCGGGACAATCAAGTAAATGCCGAGTTCACGCGCCAACGCTTTAAATTTTTGAAAGCTCCAACCTCTATTTTCTAGTTCGGGCGCATTCACTTCATCCAGTTCATCTAAATTTATACATTTTCCACCGAGTGCGTAAGCTCTCTGGGCCGCAGCGCCCGCTGGAGTACACCAAAACTTTTGCGTTTCAAAATTATCTGGCTGATTCAAGACCTCTTTGTAGGTATAAACAGCCAGCTCCGGAAACACGACCATTTCCGCACCAAGTTTTGCCACTTGGCGGGTTCGATCAATGATTTTTTCAACATTGCCGACTTTGTCGTTAAAATTACCTTTAAACTGCATGAGTGCAACTCGGCCCTCTCGGCCATCTGAGTTGGCCTGGGCAGCGGCAGAAATAAATGCTGTTGCAGCTACAACAAGCGAGACGGTGAGGGTGTGACGAAGCATACGAATCTCCTTAAATGAAGGTCGAAGTTAACAAGGTTAGCGATGCAATTGCCGTAGCAAGGAGTATCGACGTCAGTCTATTGCAGGACTTGCCGCTACATTTTGCCTGAAATTACCGAGAGTTGTGATGGCTTTGGTGGATTCCTGTTTGCTCTAAAGGGAGAGCCGATTGCTAAGCCACAAGCGCATTTTGTCACCGCCAAAAATGTCACTCCCTTGAATAAGTGACGTTTATGGCGGTGACAATTCTCGCGAATCACACAAGGGACGACTCAGTCGACTTCTACACTGGCAAGTCTTTCAGATCGGCTAAGTCCCAAAAATTCAATCGAAAAATTTGAATAGGAGGTTGGTCTTCTCCAAAGTGCGCTGTGTGGCACTGATCTCGTATATCTTGTTTTAGGTAAACAAAAAAATTATAGTAATTTTACTCCCAAGAAATGTGGATGGCTCCGGGCCATCCGTTGGAGGATGTCGTGAAAGAATTGATTCTCGCTATCGTTGTAGTGACGGGTTTGAGTTCAAACGCCTACCAGATTGACGGACTCGTAACCCAAGGTGACACGAGTCGACCATCCAATGACGTGTTCCAGGCAGCAGCCGAATTGGCCGCCGAGGAAGGTGTACAACTCACCGCGGAGGACTTGGCTAGCTTGAGCGAGGCAGAAGCCTTGATAAGTAAAGCTACTCAAGCTGCGGATGCAAGTGCACAATCAGTTCAGTATACCAATCTAATTTGCATACAATCTGGTTTTGCGCTGCTGCACGTTGGACAGTATAAAGGTGCCACTTGTAAAACGCTATTCGGCAGTGAACGGTACTCGATCGCCATCCGAGATGAGGCAAGCTTCACTGCGGGGTTTGAAGCTCTGGCCCTTGCTGGTATTGTAAGAATCAAAAACGTTGTCAGCAACTATCCCAAGTCGATCATCGGGACATACTCCAACGGAAAGACATTTTCTTTATCTGTTGTCGGGGGTGGCTCTGTAATTGTTTTTGATTCAACCGCAGAAGGTGGTGAGGGTAGTGTACGCATCGCCGGTCTTGGTGTGGGTGTTTTTTCTGCGACCATCGGTGTAGGCACCACTTTGGAAATTGCTCGGCTGGGCCAAAAATAGGTCAATTGAAAACTGCCCCTCATACGGTTGATCGTCCAGCCCCGTCTAGGGGCCGGCGCCCCCATTTCCGGACCAATGCTCGAGCTCACGCCGCTCTAGCTTCTTCGGTGTGCACCACGTGAACGCACAGGTGTGTTTTTTCTGGCCTGCTCCTCGGGCCGAAGGCTCCCCCTAACCAATAGATTGAAAAGCCAGTTTTTTTTCAAAAGCGCTTACCAGTTGACACCGATTTCGTCCAATATTATACTGCCCCCAATATGAGAGCCAGGCAACCTTCACTTTTTTCAAAGACAGACAAGCGCCGGTACTCGCGCCGCGCGCATGGCCATACGCTCAACAAGGGCAAACGTAAGCTCGAGCGTCCCCTCTCAACTCGGCAATGGATTCATTTGACGCTTAAGTCCGATAAGGCCAAGGGGCATCTGAGCTTTCTCACGGCGCGGAATAAGGAAATCGTAAAGTCCGTTCTCTTGCAGAAGGCGAAGAAGTTTGGGGTGCTCATTGCCGATCGAGCCAATCTGGGGAATCATTTGCACTTGAAGATTAAGATTCAATCGAGAGAGAATTTTCAAAACTTTCTTCGGGCGGTTACGACACTTATTGCGCGCAAGATTACAGGTGCACGGCGGGGCAAGAAGTTTGGCAAGTTCTGGGCGGGGCTGGCGTTTACTCGGGTGTTGATGAGCTTTAAAGAAGAGGTCATTTTGGGCGGGTATTTTCGGGCCAATAGGTTGGAGTCGAAGAAGGGATACCTGGCGCGCGAGAAGTTTCGGCGGGAGTTTAGTGACTACGTTTATGGGCGAGGTCGTTTTGCCGCCTCTGGTTAGGCTGATCTCTAACTCGCTATTCAGTATAAGCTGTCGAGCAAATCTTTGTAATGAACGTTGCAGACGTTGCGCTTGATCTTGAGTGAAGGGGTGAGTTCACCGCTTGCCACTGTAAATTCTTGCGGGAGAATGGCAAAGGCCTTGATGCTCTCGTGGGGGGCCAGTTGAGAGTTAACTTGTGCCACAATTTTTCGGACAGCCTCGCGGGCTTCGGGGGACTGGGTGAGCGAGCGATAGTCTCGGAAGCGCCAGCCCTCTTTGCGCGCGCGCAGCTTGGCCTGTTCTTCCTCTAGCGTGATGAGTGCGACGATATATTTTCTTCGGTCGCCGTGAATCAACACTTGTGAGATCAATGGATCGAGCTGCAGCAGAGCCGACAACTTTTGTGGAGCCACATACTTTCCGCCCGCTGTTTTTATGAGATCTTTTTTGCGATCGGTGATTCGTAAAAATCCTTCATCGGTCCACTCGCCGATATCACCCGTGCAAAAATACTCGTCCACAAAGGCTTCGCGCGTGGCCTCTGGATTCTGATAGTATTCGGGAGTCACCATTGGGCCGCGCACCAGAATTTCTCCATCAATGGCCAATTTTATCTCAACCCCAGGCAAGGGTTTGCCAACGGTTCCCAAACGAAAGGCATCGGGAGTGTTGGCACAGATGGCCGCTGTGGTTTCTGTAAGTCCATACCCTTCCAAAAGTAAGACGCCCGCATCCAAAAAAAACTGGGCGACGACGGGCTCTAATGGAGCGCCGCCACTGACCGCAAAACGCAGTTTGCCACCCAGCCGCTCTCTCAAGCGACTGTAAACAAATAGGTCTAACAGCTCGGTCTTCGGCAAGCGCAAGGCTCGATCCACCCAGCTTCGACCGGGCCACCAGCTCGGCAGGGGAGTGGGCGCTCGAAGCGCCTCTATAAAATCACCGCGCCACTTCTGACTCTGGAGTTCGGATTGAACCGAAGCGTAGACCTTCTCGAAGATACGCGGAACACCGATCATCACCGTTGGATGAACTTCGACTAAGTTTTTGCCAAGGCGTTCTATACTCTCTGCAATGTTGAGAGTGAAGCCGATGTAGGGATGGAGCCAAATCTCGACGCGTCCTAAAACGTGTGCAAATGGCAAAAAACTAAGACTGGAGTCGTCGGCGGAGAGCGGAAAGGCTTGAGCAATCGCCTCCACTTCCGACAAAAGCTGCTCGTGTCGGAGCCAAACTCCTTTGGGTTCTCCCGTAGTACCGGAGGTGTAAACAATAGAAGCAGTTTGGTCGAGCTGTATGGCCTTGCAACTTTGCAAAAACCAACCCGATGTCTGCGGGGCGATTGCAACACCACGTTCACACAGCTCGTCCCAGCTCAAGTAACTTCGCTCCGTTTGGTGTGAGGTGAGGGACTCCACTAGCGCGGTATCCAAAACTATGACTCGCTTTACCATCGTGCTGTTTTTTGCGACACTTTCCCATTTGCGGAGTTGGGTTTGATCTTGCAATACAAGGGTCTCGCAGGCGCTGTTCTTCAGAATAAACTCGAGCTCTTGGGCTAAACTGCTGTGGTATATAGGAACAGTGACTGCGCCCATTCCTAAAACGGCAAAGTCCAGCGTGCTCCACTCCCAACATGAGTTGGCAAATATGGCGACTCGATCACCAGACTTCACACCTAAGTCCCTTAGACCTAGGGCCACAGCTTCGGTTTGCCGAAAGTACTCGTGCCAGCTCCAAGAGATCCAGCTTTTGTGCCGTTTGAATCGAAGGGCGACGGACTCCGGTGGGCGTTCAGAAGAGTTGGCAAAATGGTAAGTGATCGCGTGTCGCATGAGTTTTTAAAATGTACAGCTGCGCGCTCACATCGTCCAGCCCTCATTTGCGGACTTGAAATCAATTGGAATTGCTATTTGAGTTTGACGGGAGACGAGGGGACTTTCGTGGATTGAGCTGCAAGCTTTGCCTTTTATCCACAGGCAAGTTCACAATGACTTCATCAAAGCCATTGCCAGTGCGAGCCTCGGCTCGAATTTTAACCGGTGTGTTGGCCTGAATTTCGAGATCCCGAATAGGGAGTCGGGCCTTGATCTGCTTGCCATTTACAAAAAGAATGGCGTCTAGAGGTGGGAACACTTCAACATCCACAAAGGCCACCCTTTGCTTAATCATATTTGCAGATATCCTAGTGCCCACCTTATCTTTACTGGTGTCGCGCATGACATAGTTCGCATAGCCACGTTTGCGAATTGAGAGCGAGAACTTTTTGCGAGTTGAGACTTCTACGCGACTAGGTGTCACCATTCCTGTGTTCTTGCCATCGAGCCAAATATTTGCGCCGGATGGATTGCTGGTCACAGTGATCATGGCGGTTGGTGGTCCCAAATCTGTCGGTTCGGGCACTGGCTCAGCCGCTACCTGAATAGGATCGAGCGCGGGTGTTGGCGACGGTGAATCCGCTGTTTCATAGTCAACGCCGTCGGGGGGGGCTGCCGGCTCACGCAAATCCTCAGGCACTGAAGGGGCGGTAGACTGAGGTTCGACTCCCAGGGCGGAGTGGAGTGAATGCAGGTAGGGATCGGTGGACTGAATCACGACCGACATGATGGGAGTAAAGTATTTTACAAGATAGGCATAGACACTCAGGCACAAAAGACTGAACACCGTAAACGTCGCGATGCGAGTAGAGATGGTGCGTCGAGCTCGGGCAAAGGCTCGCGAATGACTGTTCGAGCGGCTACGAATGCGATCGGTGAGCGTGGGAGAGGGGTTGTCTTGAGTGCTCTCAGTGGCTCGGCGACCCTTTGCGTTCTTGCGTTCAAGCTCGGCCAAGATCGCCTGCTCGTCCAGCACAGCACTGGGTATACCGGTCGGAATGAGCTTCGGCGCGCCGAGGGCCGGAGTGGGAGTGATCTCTTGGATCCGCAGCTCCGAGCCATGGGGTGGTGGCGTGAGAGTGGTGATTTCGCTGTTGGTGCCGGCTAGATCGGCGGGACTTCGAGACACCGAGTCGCTTCGCGTAATCGCCGTACGATCTTCTAGGCTACCTTGCCCTACACTGTTGAGTAAGTTCACTCGGGCATATTCTACGAGACGTTTGCGCAGTGAGAGAATTTCGTCGGCGAAGACAGATTTGATAAATACGGCAAAATCTTGCGAGCTAAAGTCGGGATATTGTCTATTTAAGAAACGATTGAGATCGCGGTGTAAGGCGGCCCCCGTTTGGTAGCGTAGGTTTTTGTCACGCGCGAGAGCCTTTTGCACAATGCGCTCGAGCTCCGTGTGAATATTGGGATTCACCTTCCGCAATGATGGAATTTGACAGTCTCGAATTTTACGAAGCGTGTTGATCTCGTTGTTGGCGGCGAACAGTCGATCGTTTGCCAGGAGCTCCCAAAGGACTATCCCAAGTGAAAAAATGTCTGTGCGTAGGTCGACGGATTGACCTTCGGCTTGCTCGGGACTCATGTAGCCGAACTTTCCTTTGAGCGTTCCGGCCCGAGTGGTCTCAAGTTGACTCTCAGCCTTGGCAATTCCAAAATCGACGATCTTGACCTCACCCTCAAAGCTAACCATCACGTTTTGCGGACTCATGTCTCTGTGCGTGATGTTGAGCGGCTTGCCAGTTGTTCCATCTATGCAGCGGTGGGCGTGATCTAGGCCCGCCGCGACCTCTTTAAAAATATAAATGATTTGCTCAACAGTGAACTGCAGGCCACTCTTTTTCATCTTGTTTAGAATTTGCCGAAGGTTGCGACCCTCGACGTAATCCATGACGATAAAGAACTGACCCTTCTCTACGCCAAACTCGTGAATAGATACGATGTTGTTATGCGAAAGGTTAATGGCAATCTTGGCTTCATCCTTAAACATATCGATGAACTCAGGGCTGTCGGCGAACTGGGGGAGGATTCGTTTTATGGCAAAGAACTTGCCGATGCCACCCGCACCTGAACCACGGGCGAGAAACACTTCGGCCATACCGCCGGTCGCCAGCTTCTCTAAGAGCGAATATTTTCCAAAGGCTTCAAAGGTTCGCACATGAATAATTTCGGAATGTTACGGCGTGAGCTTGAACTTTAAATCCTTTTATCTAGAGTTAAGAAATGCGATGGATTGGAATTACTGGATCTATGGGCAGTGGCAAATCCACTGTATCTGAGGTTTTGCGGACTCGAGGCTTTGCTGTGCTCGACGCGGATCGTATGGCCCACCTCACCCTTAGTCCAGGGAGTCCAGGCGAGGCTGAAGTTTTTAAAATATTCGGTGAAGTCGTTATGGGCACGGATGGGAACCTAGACCGTCGAGCTTTGGCGGCAGTGGTGTTCAACAATAAAACTGAATTGGCTCGACTGGAGGCGTTGATTCACCCGATGGTGCGAGAGGCGATCGCCCAAATGCGGGCAGATTTGGTTCAACAAGGGAATGCGGTCGCATTTTACGACGTGCCGTTGCTCTTTGAAAAGTCCATGCAGAGCCAATTTGACAGTATTTGGGTGGTGACTTCGCCGCAGGTGGCGCGGCTGCAGCGATTAAAGGATCGGTCCAGTTTAACAGCAGGAGAGGTCGAGGAGCGAACTCGCCACCATGTTCCGGAGGCTGAAAAAGTTCGCCAAGCTTCGGTTGTGATTCAAAACAATGGAAGTTTAGAAGATCTAATTCGTGCGATTGATCAAGCCCTTTCAACCCAGGGCCTAACCTTACCAGCCGCGACTAAGCCCCAACGTAGCTGAATAAATGCAGCGTTTGCTGCCCACATAAAGTTCATTTTCTAAACGTATGGAATAAGGATTCCAGACTACGAGTTCGATGGTTCCAGTGGTGCGAACAAAGTAATTAGAAACCTCCGCAAAAGTGGCCAACCCTTCCTCTCCATCAATCAACACGTCGGCGCTGAGTTTGGCGGATGGTCGAAAGTACCCGCGCTCATTGTATATCCAGCGCCACCCTGCATGCACATGGCCCACCCCGTCGTCGTGCAAATCGGCACCTGCCTCCAATTTGGGCGACAGAAACTTTGGGAACATATATTGAAAACCTGTGACATTCTCGTTGAAGCGCAGCTTGGGGAAGTCACTGGCTCGACCATACCGCACAGTGAGTTGCTGCTGATAGGGATAGTAGCGAACATGCGCAGGTCGTAGTTTTTCAGGAGTGGGGTCAGGTTTAGAAATCTGCATCTCTGCCGGTAGGGGAGTTTCTGACCAAACTTCTTCTGTTGATTTGTCTTCTGGAGGAAATGTTTCATCCGGCGCGGCGTTCGACAGCGCTCCCGTGAAAATCAAGACGATGGTCGCACTGACAAGATACGGATGTTTTGACATTGTTTAAGTACCTTATCTCAATGTCGATTACTGTTGTAGGAAATTTCAATATGCGATGTCTACTTGGTCTCACTCTTCTAAACCTGGTCTTCAGCTCGGCCGGCTCAGCCGCTCCGATCAAATCGTTAGATTTCTCTATTCATGAGGAGTACACCAGCACTCGGGCCTTGGGAATGGGCAATGCCTTCACGGCAGTGGTCGATGACCATAGCACGATCTTTTACAATCCAGCGAATCTCGCCTTTCGCGAGAGTGGACAGTTGCGGATGTTTTTAAGAGGGGGCACGACACCAGAGACCATCGATCTGTTTGATGAAATCAAAGAGACAGACAAAAAGGCAGACTCTCTAGCTGAGGACGAGAAGGCCCAACTCTACGCCGACTTGATCCAAAAACATTATGGAGATCATTTTCACTTTCGCGCGCCGACTTTGGGCGCGATGTGGGTCCGCAAAGGTTGGGGGATCGCCTTCATCCCCGCCGATGTTTCTCTGGATTTAGATCTAGATCGTCAGATCGGTCCAACTCTCAACGTCAATTTGTATGTCGATTCGACGCTGGCGTTTGCCTATGCCAAAAAATTGAAGTGGCTTGGGCGTCGGCATGAGTTGTCGTGGGGCGCAACCATCAAGGCCGTGCATCGAGTGTACGTAGGGGAGTCTTTGCCAGCTGCGGCGTTGGCGGACGGCTCGGATGTCTTTGATACGAAGAATGCCAATGAGGGGCTGACCGGCGATCTAGATTTGGGAATGACGTGGAAGCCACCAGCCAGTGGATTTCTCAAGTACATGAAGCCCACGTTTGCCGCTGTCGGCAGAAATCTTGTGGACTACGGCTTCACCACCAATTTTCATTTCATTGATAAAGAGTCGGGTGAGCCACCCAAGTTGGGTCGACGCTTTGACTTAGGTTCAAAGTGGGATCTTCCTAAATTTTGGGTCTTTGACCCACACTTTGCGGTTGATGTGCGAAACCTTGGTCACGAAAACTGGTCCGTTCGCAAGGGCTCACATGCCGGCTTCGAATTGTATTGGAAGATGTTCAACTGGTGGAAGGGACATTGGTCTGGTGGGATAAATCAGGGCTATTGGACAGCAGGGTTTGGGGCCAGGTTGGCTTGGTTTCAGTTAGATATTGCCTCCTATGGTGCTGAGGTTGGAACGGATTCTTCGGCACAAGAGGATCGTCGGTACATGGTAGAGCTCGCGCTAGATTTTTAAAAGCGAAAGGCGAATTTCGCAACGTAACGTCGATCTTCAACTGGCGCTTCATCGGCGCCGATGTCCTCACCGTAGCTAGCCACTTGAAACTGGTAGTTGCCCGTCGACAACTCAAAGCCCGCGCTCCAGTAGCGCTGATTCATCCCAGCACGGAGAAAAAAGGCGTCAGCCACATTGAGTTCTACCCCAAAATGAGCGCGCCGCATGATGTCCTTTTCCTCTTCGACATTTAGCGCATCTCGTAGCTCGAGCGACCAAATGGATCTGGTGCGCTTGCCTAAAATCGGTTGGAATGAAAGCGCGGTGTCGAGGGTGGATTTGGTACGAGCAGGGTCGTTTGCAGTCGTCATAAACATCCCGTCGCGCAACGAGTAATTCGTTCCACCCAGGTCTCTGTAAACTCCCGATATTGAGGGCAGACTTGCCACTGGGAGTGTGAGAATAAGGCCTGCGTCACTTGCCACGCCGATGCCGGAGGCCGCTAAGTTATTTAAGGTGAGGCCTGTTTCTGTGGTCAGAATGTCGTCTCGGCGAACTTCCGTGCGGTTGACCACTCGACCGTTGGCGCCAACCTTGATGATTCCGTCCCAAAATCGAAAATTGAACCCAGCCACAATGGCATAGTCGTTGGTGTAATCGTAGGTGAATTCATCACCGGCCAAATTGACTTCGGCATCCACCACATTTTTTGCGAAAACTCCGATGCCAAAATTGGGAACAACAATTGACGGAAACACTTGTGCGCGAGTGTGGAGGTGTTTGCCAGGTTTTTCTTTGGCCTTGTCGAGCACCTTTTGTGGGTCGATCACATCCATAACACCTGTCCCAATGACCTGTTCGGTCTGGACTCCAAGTTCGACCTCAGGATCGGCAATCGTGATATAGAAGTCGCGCAAACGACCAAGCCCCGCTGGATTTACAATCAGCGCAGTTTCGTCGTTGACGGTTCCAATCGCCGCTCCACCCATCGATAGACCGCGGATGCCATTGTAAAACTCGTAGCGCTCACGGGCCATGACTGGCTCACTGAGAATTAGAATGTGGCCAAGCGCCAACAGCAAGAGTCTCGTCTTCATACAGGGTAGATCGTCAGAATCGCGCCTCATCTTGAGACATCACGACTAGAACCGGACGGATGTCTTGGACTGGTGCTCAAAGCGCAGCCGAACATTGAGATGCGGCCCGGTTCGAGCGAGAATAGAGCAAATGTTAGCTATTTAAGATAGGTGTCAAATGCGAACTTTGCTCATTTTGTCCGTGCTTAGCCAATTCATTCTGGGCTGTGCAAAAAAAGAATCTGACGATCTAGCCAAGGCACAGAACTGTTTAAATAAAGTTTCTGAATCAAGGCCCTCGGATGCTGACGCCTGTATGCAGTTTGTTGCTAAGTACAGCTCGCAGCAGGCGAACATCTTAAAGTGCTCGATTAAGATCACCTCTGGCGGCTTGATGGAGAGCAAAATCGTCAAAGGCTATAACATTTTAGAGGATGACTCGCAAACCAACAAAGAGGCCTCATTTATGGCAGTCTTGAGTTTGGACAATCCCAACTTTACAGAAGGGTTGGCAAAAGCTAAGGCGGCAAGTGCATTTTGTCTTGAGTCGGGTGTGAATGGCTTGATTTACCTTTCGAACATTGTTTTAGCTGGGACGGCATTGGCAAAAACTATGGAGGATGCGGGGCTTAGTGACTTTGATCCGGCGGATCCTGATTCTGTGAATAACGCCATTGAGGGTTTGCTCACGGCCTGCGCAGTGGCAACCCCTCCGGCCAACTGCACTGAAAATATCGATTCTATGGGCGCTGCAGTGGAAATTCTGGGCGAGAGCTACTGCGCTGGTGAAAGTGCCGATGCAGGTGTTTGCACGCAAATTCAAGACACACTGAAAGCTTCGTCTGGCGATGCGGCTAAAACCGGCCAAGCGTTGCTTTGTGTGCTCGCAAAAAAACAGTACAATCCCTCGACCAATGGATGTGACTGAGGTCCGGATCTCCGTAGCCCCGACCTGCAGACCATGGTGCCTCCTAGCGCTCTCATTTAAACTTATATAGTACATACGAGCCTATGGCTTAGGGATGAACTGGAGGTTCGATGCTCGCATGGACAATGCGTGGGGTGCTACTTATTTCGCTGGGGTTTTGTAACCTGAGTTGCTCCGTCAATATTCTGGAAACCTTTGCAGACAAGACGAGTAATGAAGCACTTTATGTATCTGCACAAAAGAAAGTCGACGCGGGAGACTTCACTGGGGCACTGCAAGACATTGCTACAATGAAGGGCGCCTATGCTCAGTCTGCTTCAGTGTTGGAGCTGAAAGCGTCGGCCTATGCCGGCCGCTGCGGGCTAAACTTCTTGGATTTTGCAACAGACCTCAAGGACATCGGTACCAACCGGTTCTTTCCTTTCTTACTCCGGTCTTTTAGGGGGAGCACAACTTCCCACATTGACGATTGCCTGAGTGCGGAAACCACCATTCGAACTATTGGTGAGGCCGCTGCGTTGGACGATGATCAAAATATATTTTTGGCTTTAGTTGCCTTTGCCAAGATCGGTACGGTGTTGGCGCATTATGCGGACTCCGACAACAACGGCACAGTGACAGCCACCTATGATCCGTGTGTTGCCGGCGGAGGAGATCGAGAGGTTGGGCCGTTAGATGAGTCTGATGTTCGGCAAGTAGGCACTGGAATTACCTTGGCACTGGCGAGCATCGACGCCTTGTCTGGCTCGGTAGATTTGGGAGTAGATGTGGTCACGGATATTTCTGGTGTGTGCGACGCTCTATCCGGTCCACTTGCAGGTTACAACTTTTGTGCGGTGACGGACGCCGCTGATTTTACAGCCGATCATCTCAAGGGCATTCGAAGTTTAATTAAAGAGAGTGATGTGGTTGGACTAGGTGCGAATTGCACAGGAGACATAAGCGCTTGCAACTGCCCTTGATTTGCCTGTTGGCAGTTACATTGGCGCTGACAGCAGGAACGGCTAAAGCTGGGCCGCTGGCACCCTCGACGTTAAATTCCTCCATTCGAGCGTTGGGCATGGGGGATGCTTTCACGGCCGTAGCAAATGACCACACCTCTTTGTTTTACAACCCAGCGGGTTTAGCTAAGGTGCGTGGGATCAATTGGCGATTGTTTGCGATTGGCGGTGGAGGGAGTGGAGTCGAAGCCTATGAAAAGGTCACGGACATCCAGTCTGATTCTTCCGACGATTTTTCAGAAGCCATTGGCGCCTTGTATGGTGAAACTGCATCGGTGAACTTTAGCGGCGAGAGCGTATTCACGATGCCGCTCTTTGGCTTTGGGGTTTACAACCACACGATGGCACAGCTGCGTGTGAACAATCCCGTTTATCCCGCGTTACAAACGACATTTGTGAATGATTACGGCTACGTCATGGGTGTGGGGCTCCCGTTAGGACTTGTGCACTGGGGCCTGGATCTCAAGTATATTAAACGCACAGGTGCAGACACTGTTTTCGGCCCAAGCTCTGTTGCCGACCTAGATTCCGAAGCCATAACCAGTCGGCTGACGCAATGGGGAGTTGGATACGGAGCAGACATGGGCGCGTCACTGGTGATTCCCACCCCCATCCTCAGTGCCACAGTGTCGGCTGTTTGGAAGAACATGGGACAAACGCATTTTCGTTCTGAGTCACTCAGTGAAATTCCCTACGATGACAATGAGATCAACTTCGGCACAGCATTAGAAATTGATTTGCCGCTGCTGACAATCACGCCGGCTGTGGATGTGCGCTATCTCAATCGGTCGGACTTGCAACTGATGCGTAAAGTGAACTTCGGAATTGAAATTGATTTGCCTCTATTGGATATTCGAGGTGGCTTTCGCGAAGGGTACTACACGGCGGGTGTGGGCGTAGACCTCGGACTCTTTCGCGTCGATGCGGCCACTTATGGCGTTGAATTGGGGGCATATCCTGGACAGCTGGAAGATCGTCGCTATGTGGTGGAGTTTGCCATGCAACTGGGATTTGGCAACTTTTCCCTCGATGGGCGTAGTCCGAGCAGTGCCAAAGGTGGCGGATCTGGATCTTCTGGTCGAGGTCGCTCCCTTTTTGGCGGCCGGCTTAAGCAGCGCCGTTAGTTTTGCTCGAGGTCGGATCCAGTGATAACGATTTTGCCTTGCACTCAGCCTGAACAAAAATCCGATTGGATAAAGCAGTTTCGACCGACCATCGACAGTTGGGTTGTTTCTGACTTGCAATCCAAATGGCATTTGCAAAGCACGCTCTTGCAACAGCATCGCGCGCTCGAAGACCGCGCCGTTATGCGAGCGACAGAACTTTGGAAGCACTTGGCCTTTCAGCTTCGACCGGATCTGCGAATTATTTCTGTCGAGTTGGCACAGTCTCTATTTTGGAGCTGGATCGAGCCTCGCCAACTCCAGTGGGCGAGGTCTCCACGATCTGTGCAAATTGTCTTAGAGCAAATGAATCAGTGGATGGGTATCTTTGCCGACCCTCAGCACCGTGAGATTATGGGTGAGTGGTTTCAAGCCAATCCTGAGGCGTACGTGCGCTGGGGGCATTGGTTTGAACTGTGTGCTGAAATATGGGCCGAGTGCCATGAGCGAAATCTAGTTATCGTGTCATGGCTACCGGCTGTTCTGCTAAACGAGGACCTGCAGCGCTTAAAGCTGCGTCGAAAATTCACCTTTGACCTCGGGCCGCAGATCACTTTGGTGGAGGCACAGTTGATTCAAGAGCTGAGTGCCTTGGTCGATGTGACCGTGATCGTGCCGGCTGCAGAATGGGTGACACTTTTGGCAGGACCGCTACGACCCTATTATGATGTTATGGAGGTCAAACCGCCGGTGACTACTGCCTGGCAGCCAGAGGCTCATTCTGAATTTGTTTACAAGCGACTAGCCACTCAGCTAGCAGAAGTGAAGAGCGCAGTGGCTTCGGTGCGCCGGTGGCTGGAGGCCGGAGTTCCTGCAGCGCAGATAGCGGTGGTGGCGCCAGATATTGAGGTGCTCTGGCCAACACTGCAAATGTATTTGAAAGAGGAAGGTATCCCTGCATCGAAGCTCAGCACCAGCCGGCTGGGTGGACACTTAGACATGGCCAAATGGCTAGCCAAGCTTCGAACAGTGGCCCATCGAATCTCTGATGGCGATTTGGAGCTTCAACTTTTTTCTGCAAACGAGCAGCCACAACTTTCATTTGATGAGTTCCGCATCCTGTTTACGCACGTCTACTCTCCTGCGGATTTGCGCCGAGCGCACAAACTCTTTGAATCGAGTCAGCCACTGAATGCTTTGCACCCTCTGCCGTTGCGCGATTATCTGGCTTGGGCCCTCCGGCATTGGTCAAGTGACTTGGATAGTCCAACGATTCTTCATCTCCTTCAAATTGTCGGCCAAGAGGTGCCACCCACTTTGCAATTGCAGCCCGGCGCTTGGTTGTCCTATCTCGAGGGACTTGGAGCTCGGCGAGACTTGTCACTGGAGGCTGGGCAGCGCGCTGGAATTTGGTGCGTCTCTTTGAGCTCTGCCAACTGGCTAGAGGTTACCCATGCGGTTGTTCTGAACCTTTGCGAAAACGATCTGCGTTACTTGCAAAACTCCCAGGTCGCCCAAGGAGAGGCGCGGCGCTTATGGAATGATACGGGGTTTGCACTTGCGCAAGCGGACCGGCAGGAGTTGGAGTTCGAGCTGCTGTGGCTGATGCAGCGAAAGTGGCAGGCCTTACATTTGAGTTATGCCGAAAGTGATTTTGCTGGCAGCGTGTTGACGCCGTCTCGGCTGTGGATTTGGACTGCTCTTGCCAATGAACAATGGCAAAAACAGCCGCAGGCGCCGGCCCGCACGCGCTGGGATGAAATTCAGCGCCTGTCGCTAGAGGCTTGGGCGCAAGTGCGGCAACTCGATCCGCAAACTGCAAAAGGAGTGGCTCTTGGGCTCGCACGGGATGAGAACATTGAAGTCTCAACCTGGCGAAGTTTGCCACAGATCCAGGTCTCGGCGTCTGCGCTTGAGCGCTATGCAGAGTGTCCGTTTGTGTTTGCAGCGCAACGACAATTGAAGTTGAGCGATCCGAGTCTGCTCGATTTAGATATGGATCATCGGACGCGCGGTCTGTTGCTGCATGCTATTTTAGAGGAGCTGCTCCAAGCCCAGGTCGTGGGACAAGAGTTGCGCTTAGACTGGACGCGCGAGGAGCTTGGCGACTTAATCGATACCGTCCGGATGAAAGCGGGATTGCAGCTCGGAGAGGAGCAACTCTGGCAGGCTATTCGGGCCCAGCACATCCGTCTAACTGAAACCTTTTTGCAGATGGAGCGTGAAATGCGAGAGCGACTTCCGCTCGTGCGCACGGTTGGTCTCGAATCGCAGTTTCAATGCCACTGGGATTTGACTACGGGGCAGCTCACACGGGAGCAGACTTCGGTTAAAATTACAGGGCGAATGGATCGAGTGGATAGAGATTCAAAAGGACGATACGCGCTGATTGATTACAAGGGCAGTGCAGTGAGCACGCGCAACTGGTCCAGCTGGATAAATCAAAAAGATTTGCAAATGCCGCTTTATGCGCTGTTGCTCGAGAGTGGCATGACAGAGCTCGCCGCCGCTCCCGTCGCCGCTGCAAATTACTATGTGGTCAAAACCAAAGAGCGACGCAAGGGCTACCACTGCACCGATGCCTCCGCCGAGCTGTATAGCCCAGATGATAAGCACCGCAACTGGATCACGGCCGAGCAAAAACAAGAGCTGTTTGATCAAACCCGGGCCTTGCTTAACGAGTTGGTTGGCGGAATTTTGCAAGGTGATTTTAGACCGCGGCCAGAGAATCTGCGTCTGTGTTTGACCTGCAATTGGAAGGGCCTATGTCGCGCACCCCATTTGAACTAAGAAATTCGGTCGTGCGTGCTGGCGCAGGCGCGGGCAAAACCCACGGGCTGATCGAGCAAGTCGTGCGCGTCTTTGACGGCTTTAAAAGTCACACCTCGACTTCGCCGCGCATTGTCCTCACAACCTTCACTCGCAAAGCGACTCAGGAACTCAAGGAACGACTGATTCTGCGCGCCTGTGAAAATCGCGACCTCGATCTGTTGAACTTTGTTTCTGATCCGGCGCGCCTGCAAATCACAACCATTCATGGCTTGATGAATTCGTTTCTTAAGCGGATGGGTCATTTGGCGGGTATGGACTCTGGTTTTCAAATCGTTAGCGAGTCAGACGCCGGCCATCTGGCTCGCTTGGCTCTGCGCGAAACCTTGCTGGAATTGCCCGAGAGTTTGATCTGGTTAGAGCGTTACAAATTTGATCGGCTCCTGCAGATGTTAAGACGGTACTCGGCTCTGGTGGGTGAGGTCGGGCAACTTGAGGCCGCTTCCCTCAGCGATATCGAGCAGGTGATGACCGAGGCCACGTTGACTTGGCGACAAGAGCTTTTACGCTCCATAACTTTCGTGGAGGCCAACACAGAAGACAAGAAGTGGCTGAGCTTTGCAGAGAGCTTGCGAGGATTTGTCGAAGGGTGGGACAAAACGCCCACAAAAGAAGGGCTGCCACGCAAACCCAATCGAAGCGCCAAGACCCCAGAGTTTGAACCCTTGCATGTGCAAGTGGAAAAGGTACTAGCTGAATTTCGGGAGGACCTTGGCAAGCCACATTGGAACTCAACACTATGGCCTGTGATGGCCGCCGAATGGGCCGAGTTTATGTCGGTGGCAAAATCGTTTCACCAGCGTTTAGTCAGCCAAAAAAATTCACAGGCGCGATTTGAAATGGCAGATATAGAACTTAAGACTCTAGAGATCTTGCGCGAGCAGCCTCTCCTTGGAGAAATATTTGGCACCGATTGGGACTACTGGATGATCGATGAGTATCAAGACACGAGCCCTTTGCAAGTGCAGATCTTAAAAGCGATCGTCGGCAAAAAGCCCAGATATGTGGTGGGTGATCCACAGCAGAGCATCTATTTTTTTAGAGGAGCTGAGGTCGGTGTTTTTACCGATGCGGTTGAGGATCTTAAATTGGGTGGTGGAGAGTATTTGCAGCTCGAGCGCAATTATCGATCAAATCCCCAACTGCTCAGCTGGATAAATGATTTTATTTCTGGTCTACAGGGGTCATTTAGTTCAATGTTGCCTCGAAGCTCGGCTGAGGATGTATCAAATGCCAGCGGTCGGTTTGGCGCTCGAGCTCGAGTCGTATTGTTCCGTGCTGCCGACACAGAGCTGGAATACCTGGGCGTAGCCAAGCAGGTTGAGGTCTTGCTGGCGCAAGGAGCTCGGCTTGAACAGATTTGTGTGCTCGGGCGCACTCGTCGAAGTTTGATGGAGGTCTCGCGCGTATTAAGGGCGCAGGGATATCCAACGCAAGTGCATGCATCCAGTGGGTTTGGCAATCGGCGCGAAGTTCAAGATGCCCATGCGGTTTGGCGATTTTTACTCAACCCGCATGACAACCAGAATTTACTCACTTTGTTGCGCTCGCCCTGGTTTTTTGTCGATGACTGGCAGTTGGCCGAGTGGATGAAGGACCGACCCAAGTCGCTGTGGCGGCGCCTGAGTTTATTGCACGTTGAGGGCCCTTTGATCTCAATCGTTCAGCGCCTGCAGGCTGCATTGAGTTTGTCATTGAGTATGGGCCTTGCGCGAGCCTTCACAAAAATTTTGAGTGAACAGGGTGTATTGGATTTGAGTTTGCACAATGATCCGGCGGGGCGCAAAGAGTCCAACTTGTGGAAGCTGATTCAACGCGCCCATGCGCTTGAGCGTGACGGCGGTCGGTCCATTGTCACGTTGCTTGAGCGAGAGATGCAAGAGGACTTGGAGTCAAACGAGGGCGATGCCAATTCGGCGCAAGAGCCAAACGCTATCAATCTGCTGACTATCCACGGTTCGAAGGGTTTGCAGTTTGAGCATATAATTGTTGTTTGCATGGGAGAGGAGCCGCGCCTCTCATCGACGCCCAATCTCAGCGCGTTGAAGGGGCGCGTGTCTTTTCCAATCTGGCAAGAGGAGCTCAGTGACTTCGTGCCAAGTGCTTTGGACAATGCACAGCTGCAACACATTCGCCGCCGTGAATCGGAGGAGTTTGATCGATGGCTCTATGTGGCGCTGACGCGGGCAAAAGAGACACTCACCCTGACGTGGTCATCACATAAAAAGGGGTCATGGGCGGATCGAAGTCCCTGGTTCCTTCGCTCGATCGGAGAGTCAGAGATCGGTGGCTGTGTGGTTGAGGTCAGAGAGTCCATGGAGCTGCCCGGCCTCTTTGCCGATGCCGCAAGCTACGTCGAGAAAGTCCGTGCACCATTTTTGCCAGCCTCTGTGAGTTCAGAGGGATTGCCGATCGAGACTCCAGTTGCGAGACAGTCAGTGTCCCAGGTTTTAGAGAGTTTGAGCTCCAGCCCACCGACGGACTTTCAACCGCGACAAGCAGACGTGGTCTTACAGCGCTGGCAGGCGCAGTCTTTAGGCACGGAGATCCATCGCGTTTTGCAAACCTTAAAATATAGAGGTCCACAAGCGATAGAAGAGATTCAAGTCGAGCTGGAGGGTGAGGATGGCCCGACCCAAGCGGCTGTTCGATATGTGTTGGAACTCAAGAGTCCGCCGCTTCGGCAGTTGATTGACCAGGGTGAGGTGGAGTGGGGGTTTCAAGTGTTGACGGCTAATGGATTGGTGGAGGGCCAGATTGATCTTTGGGGGAAGCTCGACTCGAAGATTTATATTGTGGATTATAAAACCGGCTCAACAGCGTTTGAAGAGAAAGCCTTTCGACAATTGACGTTGTATGCCTGGGCGCTCAGACAGTTTGGGCACTTAGAACCCATTGAGCTGGTGGTGATCTATCCGCGCACACAACAAGCGGTGCGCCGCCCACTGGATATGATTTTACTGGGCCAATTGGAAAACGAAGTCGGCCGCGCCTAAGCTGCTAGTCATTGTGACTTTGCAGTTGGTTTTTTCAATGGTGCTCATAGGCACATCAAAACTAATTTCGTAAGGCGTACTGAATCGATCAAAATGCGGATAGATCGTTTGAATTTCGACAAACTTATCAAAGATTTTTTTGACCTTTCCCTCAACTCTTTGGCCATTGAAGTCCAAGTACACACGCCAAATGGTTTTGCCCTTGTGGAGGTCATCATAATCGCGCTCGGGACTGTAAAAACGCATAAAGAACTTAGCGTAGGCGGAGTTCTCCTGCAGCATCTTCTCGCGTTCACGCTGGTAATTGCGCTCATCCCATTGCAGAAAATAGGCCTTTTGTTTTAAAGCCGCCGTTTGGACTTCGCTCGTTTGCATGGTCATATCGGCCTGAAAGGTTTGGTTTAATCCCGCATATTGGTTGGTCTTGGTTGTGTGTTTGCGAAGAACACTCGAGTACTCCTCGGTCGAAAGCGGAACGACGCCATTCGGGATGGGAGGTGGCCGATGCGCGCAACTGAAGCTGAGCGGCAACAGCAGCAATAGAATTGCAGTTCGTATTTGCATTGGCTCAGGCTCCTAAAAATGAATTGAGGAATTTCTTGAGATCTTGCGTGGCCTTTTCTTTATCAAGGTCGTTGAAGATCTCGTGATAGCTCTCCGGATAGAGATAGATTTGATTCTTCTTAGAGGGCAGCTTCTCAAATAGTTCGCGGGCAACAGTGCTGCTGACCAACCGATCCTGACCTGCCAGCTGCATGAGAGTCGGGCACTGAATATGATCAGCGCGTTCTTGAACGACAGGAAAGTTTTCAACCATACTTAAAAACAGACCGGGAGAAATCTTATCGTGCCTTAGAGTGTCGCGAGCGTAGGACTTTTGCATTTCTTCATCGTGGGTGAGATCGGTGTATTTGATTTCGTTGTGCATGGTGAGAGATGGTACCCATTTGATTGCAAAGTGGGCTAGTTTTTCTTTGATTTTGGGGACGGGTAGACTCAGGCCAAAGCAGGGTGAACTCAAAGCAAGGGCGGAATTCTGCGGCTGCTGCTCTTGCACAAACCGCGTAGTGATCAGGCCCCCAAGCGAATGTCCAAACAGCACCCATGGCCCATTTTTTTGCAGATGGTTTTGAATGTGCGAGATAAATACGCCTAGGTCGGCGATGTATTGATTGATGTTCAACACAAAGCCGCGTTTGCCTTCTGAGCGGCCATGGCCCCGCAGATCCCAGGCAAAAACTTTCCAGCCATCTTCGGTCAAGGCCCGCGCAAGTGGATGATAGCAATCGCTGTGTTCAGCTAGACCATGGGTGATGACAACAGAACCTCGTATACGGTCCGGAGTCCAAGTTTGAAAAAACAAATCGTTGTTGTTGGCCCCATGCAATTGACCTTCGTGCCGTTCCGCCATGGTCCTATATTCAAGTCAATCGGCGAGGGGGTCAAGGAGGTGTTGTGGCACAAGTGTCTTTGGGCTAGGATAAAGTGTGCGTCACTCTAAAACTTATCTCATTTGCCGCTCACTTATCGTCGGCTGGATGCTCACTTCGCAGTTCGCCTGGGGGCAACTCGCGGGAGGCGGTGATGCCTCGGCCGGCGGCGACACATCCTATGAATTCGGCTTTCACTTGGGAAAGCTTTTGCCCAATCAAATTGCCGGTGTGACTGAAATTTTGAGTTTGGGAGGAGTGCGCGGCGGCTACGCTCTAAGTCCGTTGGCGTTTGTCGAGACGGGACTTGTTATGGGCAACGGTAGCGGCGTGGAGTGGAAGAACCTCCATCTGGATTTGCGTATGGACGTGCCGATTGAAAATCTAATTGCCTTTGCTTACTTTGGAGGCGATGCGATTTATTATAAGGGCACCGGCATGGGCAATCGCTTGATCTTTGGTGGCCACGCCGGTGGGGGTGTGCAATCCAATTTGGGTGGAAACATTTGGGGACGAGCCGACATGAAATTTGGCTTCAGTCCTGGAACCTCACTCTATGTCGCCTTTGGGTTGCAGTACCGCTTTTAAAAACACTGACGACTAGTTGTTAGGGCCTAAAATCGTATCTTCAGCTGAACTCTTTAGCTCTGGATAATCCAAGTTAAAGTGAATGCCCCTCGACTCATGCCGAGCCAAAGCACATTTCACGGTCAGTTCGGCCACCAGCGCAATATTTCTCAGCTCTTCAATGTCGGAATGAAATTTGTAAGTCGAGTAGTATTCAGAGACCTCCTTCTGGATAGTCTCTAGCCGATGTTGAGCTCGCTCCAGCCGGCGATTGGTGCGCACGATTCCCACATAGTTCCACATCAAGCGCCGAATTTCTTCCCACATGTGGGCAATGACTATCATTTCATCCGGATGCGCCAAATGATTTCGTTGGAGGCTAGGGAGTGTCGTCGGAATTTTTACTTTCGGTTGCTGGTAAAAATGCTCACTTGCACTATGGGCCATGACTAAACATTCAAGCAATGAGTTCGACGCTAGCCGATTGGCTCCGTGTAAACCCGTGCACGCCGTTTCGCCAAGTGCGTAAAGGCCAGGAACATCAGTTACTCCATCCACGCCCGCCAAGACGCCACCACAGAGATAGTGGGCGGCCGGCACCACAGGGATCGGTTGCTTCGTTAAATCAATCCCGTACGACAAACAATTATTGTATATCTGAGGAAAGCGCTTCATTAGAAATTCGGGAGACTTAGCGCTCATATCTAAAAACACGCATTCAGCCCCCGTGCGCTTCATCTCGCCGTCGATAGAGCGAGCCACGATGTCGCGTGGAGCGAGGCTCCCCATAGGGTGATGTCGCTGCATAAAAGCCTGACCTTGCCGATCGACAAGCTCTCCGCCTTCACCTCGAAGCGCCTCACTGATCAGGAAGTTTCGCGCTTGCGGATGAAACAAACAGGTCGGGTGAAACTGCATGAACTCGAGATTGGCGACGCGCGCCCCGGCTCGGTAGGCCATAGCGATCCCATCGCCAGTGGCTCCACTCCAATTGGATGTGTACAAGTAAACCTTGCCAGCTCCACCGGTGGCCAAAAAGGTGCTCTGTGCAAACACCGGAAACACTTCCCCCGTCTCACGCTTTAGCAAAAATGCCCCGAGGCAACGAGATGTGCCGACCTCTTTAGGCGAGATGTGTCGATTCAAAATCAAGTCGATGGCGTAATGGTTTTGCAAAACGGTGATGTTCGGGTGAGCCAGCACGGCTTTGAGCAGTTGGTCGTGGATCACTTGCCCAGTGTGATCGGCCACATACAAAATGCGTCTGGCGGTGTGTCCACCCTCTTGCGTGAGGGCGAGTTCAGTGTTTTCGCCAAGGTCAAATTTCACACCCCAGTTTAGCAAATCCTGAATCCGATCAGGGCCTTGCTCGACAGTTTTTTTAACGACATCGGGTGAGCACAGTCCCGCCCCGGCAATCAAAGTGTCCTGAATGTGTCGATCAAAGCTATCTTCTTTGGAGATTACAGCGGCTATCCCGCCCTGGGCCATAGCCGAGTTGGTTGTCGACACGTCGGTTTTTGAGCAGAGCAGGACTTTCGAACGGTCAGCCACCTTCAGTGCCAGCGCGAGACCCGCTAAGCCTGAACCTAAAATCAAACAGTCTGTGTCCATGTATAGGGTTCTAAGGTTTCGTTTTGACTTCTGCAAGCGGCGACTCTGCTGCGCGGCGCGCATTTAAAAAGTATGTTGGAACATGGGTAGAATTAACTAGAATAAAGTCAGGGGGTTGCCTGGATCTTAACCTAGGTCCGAGCGGCAGAGGCTCCCGTCCAAGGAAGGATAATATGCGCAACTACACGTTTCGAATGATCGTCTATAGTTCGCTGGCGATTGTGCTCCTGATCTTCGTTTGGGGCGTACGGCAGATTCCCGCGACCCATCGAATCGGCGAAGAGGCTGTGCAGACAAGCTTAGATCAAGAGCTAGTGGTTTTGAGTTCAGCGGTGCGCGCGACCACTCAAGCCTTAAAGTACCGTTTGCTAGACGTGTTGAAGGCCGAGGGAGGGGATCGAACCTCACGGGCGTTTCAAGACTCTCCTTTTGTAGCCGCGACGCTGTTGCAATGGGATCAAGCTCAATGGAAAACTCTGTGGCATTCCGTCAAATCTAAAACGGACTTTCAGGCCGCTGAAATTCGCGAGGCCTTACAGAGCTGGCCCTTGGCCTCAATCGCTCCCGATGAAGTGCACTATTTAAAATTGAGCGATGTGCAGGGTCAGGCCTTTTTTGCGGTGATTGTCCCCGTTCGGCGTCCCAACCAGGTCCCCATGTTTGGCGTTGGGATCTTTCCCGCAATGCAATTTGGCTTACAGTTTTCAGTGGATCAGAGCCGTGAAATTCGAGTCTTTGATAGCAAGGGATTTGCTTTGGCCTTGAGCCGCCCGGCCTATCTCGGGTCCTCGCTCATGCGTGAACCGCTGGTAAAAGAAATGCTTGAGGGCGAAGAGGTGCGGGCCCAGTTAGATTGGACAACCAATCAAGGCGAGCGACTTTCTGGCCGTGCCGTGCGGATAGCGGGTAGCAATTTGGTGGCCGCAATTGAGTCTCCGCTACGACCTGGTGAAAACTGGACGTTGCGGGGTTGGCTGTATTTGGGTTTGTGTGGACTCGGGGCGATTGCACTCAATTGGTTTTTGTTTACCAACTTGTTGAAGCCTTTGTTGGCTCAACTGAATCAAGCCGAATCATTGATTGAGACCTTAAGGCGACAACTGCGCGACGCTCCGGTGGCGCAGCCTAAGGGAGTGGCCATTCGGCCTGAGTTGAAACTCTCGCCGCTAGCCCATTTGGATTTTCAAGAGTCTGCTGCACCGATCGAGCTCAAGGAGGATGTTGAGACCTCCAATGACAGTGGTTCCATCTCACTTGAGCGCTTAGTCGACTCCTCGCTGCGCCGGCTAGACGACAAGATAAAAGAGATTGGCGTGAACGTCATGCAGCTGGGTTTAGAGGGTGCATTGATTCAGACTGATCCTATGCAGTTTCAAACGGCACTCGATGAGGTCTTGAAAAATGCCATCGAAGCTATGCAGACGACAACTCCACGCAATTTGACTTTGTCTCTCGCGCACCAAGGCGATGTGAACCGGCTGACTGTGGAGGACTCGGGATCTGGCATTGCCGAAGCGGATTTAGAGAAAGTATTTGATCCATTCTTCTCCACCAAAGACAACGAGGGTGTGGCCCGTGGCCTTGGCCTGAACGTGGTGAGGCGAGTGATGGAAGAGCTCAGCGGCTCGGTGAAAGTGATCAGTCACCAAAATTCAGAAGGGAGTGCCACTCGCGTAATTTTAGAATGGCCATCTGCCGAAGGTGAAGTCTCCCCAGCTCCATCTTCTCAGGCTCCCACAATTGAAATGGCTGCTCCCACCCAGAAGGATTGGCCTGAAGTGGAAATTCGAAAGCCAAGAGTGAGGACTCTCGATTGAAGATTGACGAGGTTCGCCCCTCATTTACTGTTTATTTTATCGGCAGTGAAATCGAGTCCCTCGGCGGAGTGACCGAGGCCCTTCGCCTTGCCGGCTATATGGTCTTAACGTTTCCGCAGATGACCTCGGCTCTTTCTGAACTTCAGTCGAACCCCCCGCATTTCGTCATACTCTCTTACACTGAAAAAGCATTCACCTTGTCGAGCGCAATCCAGCAGATCACCTTGCAATTGCCCGAGACGCATATTTTAGTTGTGACTCCAGTGGCTGATCGAGCCAAGGCCACGGCTCTCCTGCAAGCGGGAGTCTATGACTTAATCTTTACTCCCCTAGTTTCAGAGACGGAATTGGTGCGAAGGCTGGATCGAGCGACCGAGCGAGATTACTTTATGTATCTGAACGAACAGCTGATGCAGCAGCAGTCGGACAAGGTCACTGATGCGCCCTTGCTTGAGGGTTCGTTGTCGCACGCTGTGGGTTCCAATGGCTCAGCTGCGTCTGAGGATTTTCATTTGAGCCGGTTGTACAGGCTCTTTAACACCACCACTGCAGATGACTGCATTCAGTCTTTTCTGGAGTCGATGTCACAGTTTGTGGGTTCGTTTCCAGTCGTATTTTTCAAATATGTGCAGAATCGCCGCTTGTTGATGGCAACGCAAAGCTATAGCGCAAAAGACTTCAATTTGGAGAATCTCGGCATCAACTTCAATGATCTCGACAACGGCTTTCGAACGGGGCAGTTGCGCGACCCCATGCAAGTGGCCGAATTTGTGGCGATGGTCCAAGAGGTATTTGAAACTCAGGATTTTTTTGCCTTTCCGGTTGAGGCCTTGGGTGAGATTCAAGGCGTCGTTTGTTTTTTGCGACCTCTACCAAACGCAGGCACAATGGAGACGCTACACGGCTGGCTGGCCATGCTGGGCAAAGCCTTGAGTCTCATTGAGGCAGAAAAACGTCTGCATGTTGTGACGACAAAGGATATGGGCACCGACGTCCTCAACCGACAAAATTTTATGAGTAAGGTGAACGAAGAAATCAGTCGGGCTCGTCGCACCAAGCTGCCGGTGTCGTTGGTGCAAATTGCTATCGATAAGTTTGGTCGTTTGACTTCGACTTACGACTCCGAAGAGTGTCAGGTTGTGATGCGAACAGCGGCGCAGATACTGGTGAAGCACTCCCGAATCAATGACATTGTGGGCCGGTTGGGGCCGGATGAATTTGGCTTGCTCCTCCCGCACACTCGCAAACAGGGGGCGATGATTAAGGGTGAGCGCCTGAGGCGCATTTTTGAGTCGGCAGATTTTGATAAGATTTTACGCGGTGTTGGTCGTCTCACTGTTTCAATTGGCGTCAGTGAGTACCCGGCGTTGGCAAGGGATGCAGAGGAGTTGGTGCAGGCTGCGGATGATGCGCTTTTTCAAGTGCGCAGCGTGGGCAACAAAACCTGTGTGGCAAAAGTGAGTGAGGGATTTGAGCCCGATTTTATTGTGAATGAGAAGGGCTCATAGATGTTTAGGGCCAATTGGATTCAGCTCGACCGAATGGCCTTAAAGGCCAATTTGCAACTCTTGCAGCAATGGAATGGCCCTGATTTTTTTTGCCCGATGGTGAAGGCCAATGCTTACGGGCATGGGGCTTTACTCGTGGCCCATGTGGTGCAAGAGGTGGGCGCGTCCGCCCTTGGAGTGGCTTTAGTTGAAGAGGGCTTGGCCCTACGAGCCGGTGGGATTGAATTGCCCATCTTGGTGTTCGCACCCTTTTGTAGAAGTGCTGCAAGTGCGATGCTCACGCATAGACTCACACCTGTGGTGACTCGAATGGCAGACTTACACGCACTCGAATCGTTGAAGTGGAAGTCGACGCTGCCGGTGCATCTCAAATTCAATACTGGAATGTGTCGACTCGGATTTGATGAATCGGACTTGCCGAGTCTTCGGCGTTGGCTCAAGGACAATCCCAATTTAAAAATCGAGGGTGTGTGCACCCATTTGATCTACGGTGACGATGCGCCAGGACCGGAGTCGGCCTCGGATCGTCAACTGCAGCAGCTGGTGCAAATGAGCGAGGGATTTTCGGGTGTTCGGCATGCCCATAAAAGCGCCAGTCTCTGCACTCGGGCGACACTCGGTTTAAAAAAAATCAGTGGCGTTGGGGCACGACCAGGGATTTCAATGTATGGACTGCCGCATGAGGGAGCCAGTGTTGGTCCAGGACTAAAGCCGGTTTTGCAGTGGCACAGCCGGCTGATGCATGTGCATACTATCAAAGTGGGTGAGGGTGTTTCTTATGGAGCCACTTGGCGTGCGGCTCGCCCGTCTGTCATTGGTGTGGTTCCGGTGGGCTATGGCGACGGCTACATGCGGGCGCTGAGCAATCAAGTGTTTGCTCTGTATCGCGGTCAACGAGTGAAAAATGTGGGTACGGTCTGCATGGACTATACAATGTTTGATCTCACAGATGCTGCGAAAGCTGGGGCTCCAGCACTAGGGGATGAAATTGTCTTAATTGGACGACAAGGTGATGCCGAGATAAAAGCCGGAGAGTTGGCGGAAGCTGTAGGCACCATAGCCTATGAAGTCGTCACGGCTATTCGGGAGCGCGTCGCGCGAAAGGTTGAATAACTCAGATGCTTCGACTGTGGACCGACAATCGAACTCGAATCAATGATGCGATCGATAATTTTTTTATCGGCATCGCTCGCTACTTCGTCGATTTAGTCACGGATTGCGGCAAGGCTTGCATCTTTTTTTACCAGTCCTTTCTTTTGTTGTTTCGAGGTCCTTTTCGAGGTGAAGAGCTGCTTCGCCATATGGAGTTTATTGGCAATAAGTCTGTGCTGATCATAATTATGACGAGCACCTTCACGGGCTTGGCGCTGGCCTATCAAATTTATCTGGGATTTAAGTTAGTAAACGCTGTTAATTTAGTTGGTCCAACTGTGGGAATGGGCATCACACGCGAGCTAGGCCCGGTGCTGACCGGTTTGATCGTGGCGGCGCGGGCCGGAGGTGCTATGGCAGCACGCTTGGGCACAATGCGCGTGTCCGAGCAAATTGACGCCATGGAAGTGATGGGGGTCGACCCCAAACAGTACTTGGTTGCGCCTCGAATCTTGGCAGCTGTGCTGACGATGCCTTTGCTTTGTGCCATTTTTGATTTTGTGGCGATGCTAGGAGCACACTTCCTTTGCATTACGGTCTTGGGTCTAGACCCAGCTATTTTTTGGGACAAAATTTCGCTCTGGTTGAATCCTGGAGACATTTATCAAGGTCTATTCAAGGCGGGCATATTTGGAATTACTTTTGCTGCTGTTTGCACCAACCGCGGCTTCAATGCCACGGGCGGCGCTAAAGGTGTGGGTGAGGCCACCAACCAGGGCGTAGTCAACAGCATGGTTCTTATCATTATCTTAAATTTCTTTATGACCAATTTGATTCGGTTCTTCTATGTGCTGATGGGTTGGCGATGAGCGAATCTCTAGCTGTAGACATTCGCAATCTGAAAAAGACCTTCGATGGCAAAGACTACGTTTTGAATGGGCTCACTCTCGCAATTCCTAAGGGCAAACTCACGTGTATCATTGGTTTTAGCGGCACTGGCAAAAGCGTCTTGCTGAAGCATGTTCTGGGTTTGCTGCGGCCCACCTCTGGTGAAATTGAAGTTCTCGGACAAAAGCTGTGGGACATGGATCTGTCGGCACTGATTAAAATGCGCACACGCCTTGGCGTGCTGTTTCAGTATGCAGCGCTGTTTGACGATATGACAGCTATGGACAATGTGCTTTTTCCACTGCGTGAACATCGTCGCGACCTGAATGCAGAGGCTTGGCATGAAATTGGTGTGCGTAAGCTTGGTGCGGTCGGGTTAGATGCAAAGCACTTTCACAAGCTGCCGTCAGAGCTCAGCGGCGGGATGCGCAAGCGGGTCGGTCTGGCTCGCGCCCTAGCCCTTGATCCTGAGATCATCATCTATGATGAGCCCACTACGGGACTAGACCCAATTTTAACCGAAGTCGTCGACGATTTGATCTTAGAGACCCATCGTAGTCACCCTGGATCGACGTCTATAGTTGTCTCCCACGACCTTTTCGCGGCTTTCCGTATCAGTGACTATATAGTTATGCTGGATAAGGGCAGCGTGTTATTGGCCGGGACACAAGACGTATTCCATAAGTCTGAGATCGCGCTGGTAAAAAAGTTTTTATCCAAGGGCTTCAAGCAAGGGTAGTGCAACGAGATGTCATGGTTAGGTTCGCCCGAATTTAAAGTTGGATTTTTGGTGATTGCGGTCAGCTCCTTGATTGCTGTGATGGCGATGAAGGTTGCAGAGGGACCGGGATTCATGTCGGGTAAACGCACCTATTTCTTTCGCAGTGATAGCGCCGGTGGTTTGGTATTGAACAGTGCTGTAAAAATGGCCGGCATTAAAGTCGGCGTGATTGACGAAATTGTGCTGGAGGACGGTCGGGCGCGAGTGGTCTTGGACGTCGAGGGTCAGGCGCGGATCACGTCGTCGTCACGGGTGGCGTTAAAGGCCGACGGGATTCTGGGAGATAAGCACGTGGAGTTGACCCCCGGGTTGGCCTCTGATCCGGAGTTGCCCTCTGGGAGTGAGCTGCAGTTCACCGACGGCGAAGGTGGACTTGACGACATTATGGGTCAAGTCTCGACGGCGGTAAAATCAATTCAAGAGTTGATTGATACTTTTAACAAAGCTGTGAAAGCTGGCGACGATTCGACCACCGTAGGTAGAATCATCGGTAATATTGAAAAAATCACTGCCGACCTCCGCCAAGTGACGGGCGAAAACAAAGAGGACATTCGCGAGATCGTCAGTCGCATTCGAACGATCACCAAGAATATCGACACCTACATCAACGAGGACAGTCTTGCTCACGTGGACAATGCGTTAAAAAATATCGACGAAATCACCACCAAGCTCAACAAGGGCGAGGGTACGCTTGGTCGTTTAATCAATGACGAGTCCACCATTGAGAATATCAATATGGCTGTTGAAAACGTGAATAACTTTCTGGGTGGCGCACAGAAAATGGAAACCAGTGTGGACTTCCATAGCGAATTTATGAGCTCTGATGAAAATAAGTCCTTCTTAGGAGTGCGCATTCAGCCGGGGTTAGATCGATACTATGAGTTGGCCTTGATTTCCGATACGGTGGGCGTCACCGAGGTGGAGCAAGATCGAACCAATACCGATGGGGTTGAGAGCAACGTCATTCGTAAGCGCACGTTTAAGAATGAATTTAAAATTACCGGATTGTTCGCAAAGAATTTTTGGGACTTTACGATTAAGGGTGGACTGATCGAGAACTTTGGCGGAGCTGGCTTAGATTACTTTGTGCTCGGCAATCGTGACTTCCGCCTATCCGTAGAGGCATTTCAGTTTCAAGAGCTCCAGCTGCGCACGTTTGTTCGCTACAACTTCTTCCGCGGGTTTTATGTTGTGGGTGGAGGGGACAATCTACTCGGCAATGACGAGCGAGATCCAGCGGCCTTCTTTGGTGCAGGGATATTCATCACGAACGATGATTTGAAAACCTTGGTTGGTAAATTCTCCTTTAGTCGTTGAGTTGGTCTTGAATCCGCCCGACTTTGCCCCTACTATGACGCCATCATGCAAACCCAAGAAAATATAAGCCAATCGCCCTTTAAAAATGCACTTGTCAGTGTCTCGGATAAAACCGGACTCGTTGAGTTTTTGCAGCCTCTGCACGCGCAAGGACTGCGAATCGTCTCGACCGGTGGCACGGCAAAAGTTTTGCGCGATGCTGGGTTTACAGTCCTGGATGTGAGTGAGCAAACCGGGTTTCCAGAGTGTATGGATGGTCGAGTGAAGACACTTCATCCACGTATTCACATGCCTCTCTTGGCTCGAGTTGGCAATGCTGAGGACGAGCAATTGCTACAGCAAAGTTCGCTCGAGCCCTTTGACCTCTTGATTGTGAATCTCTATCCTTTTGAACAGACCTTGCGCACCCGTGCCTCGCAGGTCGATTTAATTGAAAATATTGATATCGGAGGCCCCAGTCTATTGCGGGGGGCTGCTAAAAACTTTGATCGGATCACCGTGATCGTTGATCCAGACGACTACAAAACTTTACCTGCGGCTGGGCCGTCTCGAGATGAGCGCCAGCGTTTGGCGGCTAAGGCGTTCGCCCATGTGAGCTCCTATGATGCGATGATTTCGCAAGCCCTCAGTGCCGAAGAGGCTTTTGCTCAATTCAGTCTAGGTGGCTCATTGGTGCAAGAGCTACGCTATGGTGAAAATCCTCAACAAAAGGCCAGCTGGTATCGGCGAAGGGGAGCACCCAACGGTTGGCACGAAGCTAAAATCATTCAGGGCAAAGAGCTCTCCTACAACAACCTATTGGATTTAGAATCGGCTCTTGGGCTTGTGCGAGATTTTGATGGTCCCTCAGCGGTTGCCGTTAAACACAATAGCCCCTGTGGAGCGGCAAGTAGTGAGACTTTAGAGTTGGCCGTTGAACAGTGTCTGGCCTCAGATCCAGTGAGTGTCTTTGGTGGAATCGTCGCACTAAACCATGAGGTTGGAGCGCGGGCGGCTGAGGCCTTGGGACGAATCTTTTTGGAGTGCATTGTCGCACCAAAATTTACGCCAGAGGCTCTGGCTATTTTTGCTCAGAAAAAAAATCTACGAATATTGGAGTGGCCGGGGATGGGTCTCCGCGAT
The DNA here is from genome assembly GCA_041739415.1 of Bdellovibrionales bacterium. Lineage (GTDB taxonomy): Bacteria > Bdellovibrionota > Bdellovibrionia > Bdellovibrionales > UBA1609 > JALHOQ01. Next base: position 35,650 of record JBGSNU010000027.1, read on the forward strand.
AACTTCTGGAAGTCGACGACGATTCAGGGTGGCTTCTTATTGCAGCGACCGGACCACGTCCACATTTGGAATCCCGATTGGAAAATTTTGGGCGAGCATCCTTCGCCTGCGGTCCGAGCCGACTTAAGTTTTGCATGGGCTGTAGTGGCACATCTCAAGAGCAATGCGATTGCGATTGTAGAATCTGAGCAAACCCTAGGTCTTGGTATGGGCCAGGTCAATCGTGTGGATGCCGTTGAGCTGGCAATTTCTCGACTCCGAAAGTTTCACCCCAAGGTCACCCAGCCGGTCTTGGCGAGTGATGCGTTCTTTCCGTTTGCCGATTCAATGCCTTTGATTCATGCGGCGGGAATTCGGTGGGTGATTCAGCCTGGTGGATCGATGCGTGATGCTGAAGTCTTCAGTGCCGCCAAAGATTTAGGAATTCAAATGGTCTTGACCGGGCAACGCCATTTCCGTCATTAACGCATAATGCATGCGTGACACTGTTCGCCAATTGCGTCACCATAAAATGATGTCAGGTGACGATGCCCTTTGGTTGGTAAAAAGTAGCGGACGCATCTTGGGTCCCTTTGCGACCAGTGAAGTGACTGAGATGCTTCGCAGTCGTGAGGTTTCAGTTTTAGATGAAATCTCACCGCCGCTCTATCGTTGGCAAACCATTCAGTATCATCCACTTTTTAAAGAGATCATCGATCGGCTAAGAAAAAACAGTTTAGCTGACACGAATGATGTGACTTGGTCGGGCGTAAGCCAAACTGCGACTGGCAATTTGACCCAGACTCTAACTGACAACATCACGAGTGAAGTGTCCGACGAACTCACGGATGATTTGAGCGCACACATTGCAGCTGCCAAAGAAATTGTGGTGCACAATCTTCGAGAGGATACCGCTCCATCGAGCTCGGGATCAGGCGCGCGTTTTCAGCCGAAGCAGGCGCAAGGGGCTGCGGTTCGGCAAAAAGTCGACAAATCGACCAGGGCCTTATGGGCTGTCACGGTTATGGTGATCTTGGTTGTAGGTGCCTTTGTCTTGCAAAAGCGCATGGGAACAGAGGGAGAGTCACGCGTCGTCGTAACCAATGTGAAGCAGACTGTGCAGTCCTACGTCCGCTCCGGTCAGTACGAAGAGGCCCTTAAACTCCTGAAGGTTCAGTTTCCTGATCCCTTGCAATCGGGTGATTTGGCAATTTACTTTGGTTCATTGTTGATCCAGCTTGAGGGTCAGACAACGGTGGGCCGGCGCATTTTGAATCATGTCATAGTCAACCGTCGCTCAGAGGTGAAGCAGGCGTACACAGGCCTAGGAATCGCCGATATCTTGGACGGCCAGTTAGAGTCCGCTCAAGAAAATTTTGATCGGGCTTCGGCGATTGATGCCTCCTATACTCCCGCCGTCTCAAACGCTGCTGTCGTTGAATTGTTACGCGGCAACTATGTGCGGGCCAAGGCTTTAGCGACCCGAGCTCTGCAGCTCAATCCAGCCCAGGCAGAGGCACTCCTGACCTTGGCGCAGGCACAGCTTCAACTTTCGAAAAATAAAAATACAGTTACCAATCTCACTCAAGTCAACAACATGATTCGAGATTATTTGGCGAAGAACTGGGACTTTGCTTTTGAGCTGGGGCTTTATGGACTCTATTTTGATTTTTTAAGAGAGCAGAAGTTTTATGAGGAGCGTCTTCGCACTTACCTCGATCAAGATCCTGAGCTCACATCTGAGCACCGACACAATGTCTTTGTCTATCGCGGTCACACTCAGTGGAAAGTGCTCGGGCGATTTTGTGAGCAGCTGGCCGAGGGAATGGGCAGCTCACCCGGGGTTTCAACGCTTTTGGCATCTTGTATGGCCAACGAAAAACGCTGGGATTCCGCTCGAAAATTTATTGAACGAGCTGTGCAGCAGTCGGCGCAAGATGGCCTGGCGCAATCTTGGTTTTCATTTATCTTAAAAGAGAGCGGTGACGCCGATCAGGCCAGCGTGGTGTTGGCTCGCGCCAATGAGTTCAATCGTCGCGGTGAGTTTGTGCTACCCAATCTTCTTCAGGCTCGATTTTGTCAAAGCAAGCGAGACTTTGCTTGTGCCAAAGACAATTGGTCGAAAATTTACGAGCGCAACATGGACTCACTACCAGCGATTGCAGGTCTGGCCCTCGTGCAAGTGGAGCGGTCGGCCCGTACCGATGCACAGAAGTTGATTGAACGCGGTCTCAAATTGTCCCCAGACTACATTCCCCTCTTGATGCTCAGGCAGCGAGCTGAGCGCGAGGGCTGGTATGTCAATTGACCGCTGGGTGAGTGTAGGCCTGGTGCTGCTCATATTTTCACCTTGGGCCTTTGCTGAGGCGGAGCCGCAGTTGGCGGATCGTTCATCCAGAACCAGCAGTCGCGATGTCAAAATTCCCCAGGCCCTGGTGAAGATCATTGATGACCGTTACGTCGCTTATCTCAAAGCAAAAAACATCGATAAGAAAACCGTCATAAAGAGAAGCCTGTTGAATGTCTCGGTTGAACTGAGACAAGAGCGCCCGGCGGCGCTATTTGAGTCGGTGCGAGTTCTCACTCCGACAGGTGGCGGGGTCATTGACCTTGCGGAATTTGTGACACCCGTGCGTGGTGCTTTTCAACTGAAGTTTAAGATCAATGATAGTCAGGGCAATCCTGTTGCCGACTTACAAACCCATTACGTGAGCCGTGCCAAGCAACGGAAGCTGGTGAAAGATGCGTATGGTGTTGGCTGCAGTCGGTACCTAGATATTTCCAACTACTTTCAAAAAAAGAATTCGGGCAGTGGTTTTACTTTGTACACCGCCGATCATCGGTACTTGTCAGTGATTGCAGGAACATTTGTGTTTTTCAGCTACTCAGAGGAGAGTCTTTCAATTGCGAGTGTAACCTTCACAGATTCGCGTTACCCGGAGGTGCTGTGTGAGTAAAATTCACCGGTTCATCAGAGACTTTAAGGCGAAAGAGCATATTGAGAGCTTCTATCTCGTACAAGAGGTCAGCACCGGCACAGATCGCAACGGCAAGCCCATACTGAGTTTAACAGTCGGGGACAAAACGGGTCACCTAAACGCCCGAATGTTTGAGAATGTGGAAGCGCTTGTGGGCAGGTTTGAACGAGGCGATGTGGTTTGGTTGCGTGGTTTTGTCCAAATTTATCAAAATCGCAAACAGATTGTAGTCAATGAGATGCGCAAAGGGATCCCTGGTGAGTTTAACAATGAGGATCTTCTCGCCAACCATGGAGGCAATCCGCAGGAGCATTACGATGCTTTGATAGAAATAGTTGTGAAGATGCAGGATCCATTTCTTCGACAACTGGTTCAGGACACTCTTTCTGATGTCGAGCTCCAGAGTTTGCTGCTGCAGGCTCCAGCCGCCAAGACGATCCATCATGCCTATCGAGGTGGATTGATCGAGCATATCCATTCGATCTGCAAAATGATGCTGCATCTGAGTGTGCAGTATCCGTTTCTAAATCGTGACCTCTTGGTTTTTGGTGCCATTTTTCATGACCTCGGAAAGGTTTTTGAACTCGATATTTCCGAAGGGATTCGCTACACCCAGCGAGGTCGACTGGTCGGCCATATGGTTTTAGCTTGTGAAATCGTTGAGAGCAAAGCCCAACGGATCCCTGACTTTCCCCAAGGTCACTTAGATGTTCTAAAGCACATCATTCTCGCTCACCATGGCAAGTTGGAGTACGGTTCACCTAAACTACCCATGTTGGCTGAAGCTATGGTGGTCGCCATGATTGACGACTTAGACAGTAAGCTGAATACGCTTTTTCATTTTTTAAGAAATGAAACTGAGACTCTGCCTGCGACAGAAAACTGGACCCACTATCATCCTGGATTTGAGCGCTACTTCTTTCTCGACTTCTTTCGGCGGCAGACCTAGGGGTGAGCCTAGACCATTGTTCGGTCGAGTTTAGAAATTTTTGCCACATTCCGATCCGTATCAGTAGGCGAGGAGAGTCCGATGAAAAATGTATGGATAGTGATTGGAATAGTAGTGACCGTTGCAGCTGGGGCCTATTTTTTTGTCAAACCAGGAGCGCCGTTAGAGCAGTCCGCTGAAGCCAAACATCAAGAGTGGAAGCGCACAGCCGTTGAGCCTGAAACACAGGTTCGTCCAGAGTATTATGAGGCACGAAAATGGACGCCCGAGAGCGATGCCTCGCGCCTCCCAGCCTCACAAGACGAAAAAACCAAAAAATAAGGCTACGGTCTCTTTGCTCTTGCCGGGTTGACCGGCGGGGGAATCAACAGCGCGATGGGTTCAAAATCACCTGGCGGTGCCTGCTTAGTCACGTCTCGGCCCTTGCCTCTCAACACAAGCTCGGTGCTCCCCGTAAGGTTGCCTCCAATCACACACTCCCAGTTGGGAAAATGCGCTTGAATGTCGTGCAAAAAAGCTTGCGCCCGGTAAGGTGTTTCCATGAGGACAAGTGGAAGTTTAGAACCTTTTAGCTCTGCCAGCGCCTGCTTTCGGGCGTCGACCTTTGCTGGCAAAAAGCCGTAGAACAAAAAACGATCCACTCGAAAACCAGCGATACTCAGGAGAGCCATCAAGCTTGAGGCTCCAGGAACTGCATGCACTGGAATCTGCGCTTGTATGCACGCGGCCACAAGATCAGCTCCCGGGTCACAAAAACCAGGAGTGCCGCAGTCACTGACGAGTGCCACATTTTTTGCTTTGCACTGGGATACAAAAAACTCAATGTCGGCCTTATCGGAATGCTCATTGAGTTGCTCCATTTGGGGCGCACTGACACCGGCACTCTTTAACGTTTGCCGCAAAACCTTCAGCTCTTCACCGATCACCAGTTCAGCCGCGCGAAGCTGGGCCAGCGCTCGCTCCGAAATATCTTGCGGGTTGCCAATGGGAGTGGCGATTACAAAAAGGGCCACTGATAGTCTCCCTTGATTGTGAGTAGATCCTTAGGCTCGACTCCACGGCCTGAGTGAACCGTATTTACAAACACGGTCTGCACCTGTGGATTCACTTTGCGTACGCGATCAATAATTACAGGTTCATTTTCAAAAAACCACAGATGTTCAAATTTTTTGCAGAACTCTTGTAGGACCACAGCCTTAAATTGCTCATCAGCTTCCGTCGGGTCGCTCAATGCGGGGTCGGGCTTCATGATCAGCCGGCTGTCGTCAGCGATCGGAAAGTTCCAATACTTAAGCTGCGCCAGAGTTCCCGTTCGCATGCGACCTGTGCCTCGTCCGGTTAAATAAAATATATTTGCTCCATGTTTAGACAAAAACTGAACAAAGGTGTTGGCCGATGGGTACATAAGGTCGTGTGACAAAAAGGAGTTGGAGAAAAAATGCTCCCGCCAATAGTCGCGAATTTTCTCAAAGACGGGCCGGCCGATCTGGACCTGTGTTCGTTGAATTGCGGTCTTCACCCCCCAATCCGACGGCTGTATTTCAATACCTTGCAGAGCCTTGGCAACTTCAGGGTGCTCATTTTGAAAGGCTACAGAATCGGCGAGGGACTTAAGAATAGCTGAACTTCTTGGACTGACACAAAACAAAGTCGAGTCTATGTCAAAAACGACAGCCACATTTTTTTGCGTCTTCACACAAGCAAAAACCTGAGCCAGTGGATGAGCTGGGCTAGATATACTGTTGTGACTTTCGGAATTTCCCAAAACGAGATCCTCCATTGGGGGAGAGGGGCAGCTTCTCAAATTTTCGGATTTGTGTCGAACTCTTTAGCAAAGGTCCTGCACTCGATTTCGACGGAATTTTGCAACTTGGTCGGCGGTGACTCGAACACGTACATCCGATGGGAATGCTTGGGGAATTTCGGAGCGTCGAGTTGAGCTGGCGAGGTTTTTATCCGATACCGACTAGAGATAAAGAGGGAAGTTAAAAATGAAGTATTTAATTTCACGTCAAGGCCAAGCGAGCGGTCCATTTTCAATCGATGAGATTGCCGCCAAAGTTGTTAGCAAAGAGCTCGAGCTTTTTGACTATATCTTTGATGAAGCGAAGGATGACTGGGTCCTCCTTATGGAATTCCCACAGCTTGCCGCAAAAATGAAAAGCTCCAAGCCGCCTCGTCCGGGTGCGCCAGCTGCGAACTTTCAGACGGCTCCTCCGGCTCAAGTCCATGTTGCGCCTGATTCAATCTCAAATCCCAGCAGCGAAGAGTGGTTTGTGCTCAAAGGTGAAAATCGCTTTGGTCCATTTAGCTACGTTGACGTCTTGCGGATGCTTCAACAAAAGATCGTGTTTCCGTTCGATCTCACTTGGAGTGCAAGCTTGGATGGGTGGCGCCGTTTTGCTGAGCTCGACGGTTTTCAGCCTGAAAAAATTCGCGACTTCTATGCAAATAGCAAACAAAAAGATGAGATCTTCGTTCAGCGGAAGTTCCCACGCAAGGCGTTTGGCGGTCGTGTGGTCATTCATGACAACTTAACGATCTGGCGCGGTGAGGGATATGAAATCTCCAAAGGCGGAGTGGGTATTCACATGAACAACAGCCTGATTGTCCCTGGGCAACATGTATTTGTGCACTTTCGCAAAGACAACGAATGGCCAGCCTTCAATGCTGTATGTGAAGTGGTGAGCAAAAAGTTTGTAAACGATTCTTCGCCCGTTCAGTACGGCTTGCGCTTCTTGAGTTTGAGTCAAGAGGTGCAGGATGAGTTTTTTAGGAAAGTGGCTTAGCTATGATCAGATGGGGCTGTTCAGGCCGAGTCTGCGCTTACGCTTTAACTTTGGCGGTTGCCATAGGAGCAGATCTTGCTTCGGCCAAGCCGAAACGTGCCGATAAAAGCAGTACTCCCTTAGCAGACCTCCAGCTTGTTGAAGGTGATGAAAAAGGCAACGAGATGAAGTCGCTGAAGATCGAGTTGCTGGTGGCCGCGTCTGAAGACAAAGCCATCGACCAAGCCAAGCGGCTGATCAAGAAGCACAAAGGAACGGCACTTGAGCCTGATTTGCACTTTCGACTGGCCGAGCTCTACATGCGAAAATCCAAAACCGATCGATTTTTTGAAGTGCACCGAGAGTCCGAAACTGTCGTTCGCTTGGCGCCTCGAATCGCGCGTTTGAGCTCCAGCCGAAAGTCAGTGCTGAGCGCTGCCGAAACTTATTCTGGCATTCAAAAACGCTTCCCGAGTTTTCCGCAAATGGACTTGGTGGTGTTTAATCATGCGTTCGCGCGGCAAATTTTAGATCAAGAGCGCGAAGCAGAAGCTCTGTATCAGGTGCTGATCAGTAAATTCAGTCGCTCTAACTTGGTGCCCGATGCTCATTTGGCAGTGGGTGAGATTGCCTTTGGCAAAGCGCGTTTTGCTGTTGCACTTGAGCACTTTAATGCTATTCAGAAATATCCAAAAAGCCGTGTCTATCCTTACGGCCTCTACAAAGCGGCTTGGACTTACTACAACATGCGGGATGCAAAGCGAGGTCTTGCCAAGCTTGAGGAAGTCGTAGCCTTCGGCCGGTATGTTGCTGAGAACAAAATTGAGGCGCGTCTTGATCTCCGCAAAGAAGCTTTAGCTGATATGACCTTGTTTTATGAAGATGTGTTGCCCAGCTCAGGTGCCTACGCTTACTTCTTAGCGCAAGCCGGACCCATCGAAGTGGGCCCCATCTTGTTGAAAATGAGTGGCCTTTACGAGCGACATTCTCGCTTCAATGACCAGCGCGTCGTGCTGGACGAATTTGTGAGCAAGCTCCCCAACTCTCCCCTAATGCCAAAAGTCCATATGGATCTTGTTTTGGCCTACGATCAACTGCGACAAAAAGACAACGCGGTTGTTCGCCTAGAGAACTTTGCGAAGATCTGTTCCAGTCAGAGCTCATGGCTTAGAGGGGTCAGTAAGAATCCAAAAGAGGTCAGCACCTTCGCGGCAGATTGTACGACTGAACTCAATGCCACTTCACTTCGGTTGGCAAAAAAATGGTTAAAGGCTTGGAAGAAACTGCCTGCCGATACCACCTACGCCGATGCTTCTGAGAAGGCCTTTGCCATTTTTCTCAGAACGCCAGGGTCAGGTGCCGACTACGCTGAGTCACGTTTTGCCTACGCTGAACTACTTTTTGCGCGCAAGAAGTTTCGACAAGCGTCTGTTGAATACGCAGCCGTTAGTAAATCTGGCGGAGAAGTAAAGGTGTCACATGATGCCTCTTACGGAGCTCTTATCAGTTTAGAAAAAGCCGTCGGTGAGAAGTGGTCAACTGATGATGAAAAGAACTTTCACCAACTTGCCCAAGTGTATCTGGCGCAGAACCCCAATGGCCAATACAAAATGGACATCAATTATAAGATGGCCCTTCTGGCCTATGAAAAAGAGCGATTTGCAGAGGCTGCCCCGATGTTTTTGCAATTGGGCCGCGATTATCCAAAGCATGAAAAGGGTTTGAAGTCGCAAGATCTATATTTAGATATATTGAATATTAAAAAAGATTACGTGGGTATTCGTGACTACGCTCGTGAACTGATGGTCTCGACCCAAGACGTAGCCAGAAGTCAGAAGATGCGAAAGTTGTTTGAGCAAGCTTTTTTCCTCCAGGCCCAGTATCTCGAGGAGAAAGCTCAGTTTAAAGAGGCGTTGGCAGAGTACAGCAGCTTCATAAAACAGAACGCCAACTCTGAGTTCACTGAAAAAGCGACCTGGAATGCGATGCAGCTCCACTATAAATTAGAAGATGCATGGAACGGCAGTCGGGCGGCCGAGGACTTTGCCACGCGATTTCCAAAATCGCCCCAAGCCATCAACGCCTTGTTAAGGGCGGCGCAGACATTTGAACAGATGGCGCAACTCGGAGAGGCCGCTCGAGTGGTCGAGAAATTGGCCGGTCTGGATACCAAGGCCACTCAACGTTGGCTTGAACTGGCAGCAGACTTTCATGCGTTGAGTGGTTCAACCGCGAAGGCGCAAAAGCTATATGGTGAATTGAGGACGGCGGACCTTGACCAGAAAAAGCGAACTCAACTGTTAGAAAAAATCAACTCCATGGTGCAGATGCACGGGACAGAGACTGCCAAAGTTGAGCTCAACCGCAAGCTAGTTGAACAAGGAATTCAGCCTTACGCCGGTGATGTCAAAGTGAAGGCCGTGGAGGATATGTTGCAAAGAGGCAACCAAACCGAGGCTTTCAATCAGGCACGACAATACTTGGGGTCGAGCTCACTCTCGCGTAATCAAAAGGCCAAGCTGCGCATGGTGCAGGCAAAAATCTTAGAGTTCGAATTCCGAAATCAAAGTGTGAAGTCTCGAGTGGACCGTGTGGCGACAGTGTTGGCACTCAAGACCGAGAAGTTGCAAAAGGTGCAAGAGGCCCTTCAAAGTGTAATAAAGTATGGTGACCCAAGCGTGTCACTCGAGGCCTTTGAGAAGCTCTACTCTTGCTACAACCACTATGTGACGGCGCTGAAAGAAATGCCGATCCCCGCGGGTGTAAGTGAACCCGATGCACAAGCCTTTAGAAGTGAGCTGGAGCAGTTGGTGATTCCCCTGGAGGAGAAGAGTGTCGACACTCTGGCGCAGGCTGTTGAATTTGCACGTAAACAGACGTTTCTAGATGGTCGAGCAGCCCGGCTCGAGGCCATGCTCGCCAAAGTGAATCAGCAGTCCACGGTGGAAGTAATGACTGCGATAACTAGGCCAGGAGTTGTTGTGCCTCTCCTTGCGGGAGGTCGATAATGTTAAATAAAAAGTATTTATATCTATTTTGGTTCCTGGTGGTCTTGGGATTGGCTGGATGTGCGTCTCAGCAGGATGTCGGATCAACTCGAGCCTCTTTAGCTACAGGTTCGTCTGGTGCGACGTACACAGAAAAAGCCGCAGGCTTAAGCCTCGCCGATGTGCGAGGTGCTAGTTGCCCCAGTGACGACCGATGGGAATCTCTGGCTTGGGCTAAAATCATTCCGCTGGCCAATGCTTGCGTAAAAGCTGCCAACTGGACTCAAGTTGAAAAAATCGGCGACTTTTTGGCGAAGCGCGCCTATCTCACCCCTTGGGGCGCATATTATTTGGCGCTAGCTGCCGAATCGAGACGGGATTTTTCAAGGGCGTTCTGGATGCTCGAGTTGGCGATGAAGAAAGACCCGGCTCAGGGCATCTTCCATTATGAAATGGGGCGCATTCATTGGGAGATGGGTGCGGATACCTTGGCTATAAAAAGCTTGAAGGCCGCCTCTGACCGCAACCCCTCTTTAACCGAGGCTCATGCTGTGCTCGGGCAAATTGCTCTGAGTCGGAACAATGTCGCAGAGGCAAAGGGCTATCTGAAGCTGGCACTTTCAAACGCACCAGAGCACTTTCCCTCTCTGATGGCGATGGCACAGGTGCATGCAAATGCCAAAGAGTGGGCTGAGGCCAATATTTTACTGAACCGTGCGGTCTCGAGCAATCCCATGAGCACCAAAGCTCGTTTGGCCATCGCCCGAATTCAAGAGGAGCATCTCAAAAATCTAAATAATGCACTCTCTAGCTATCGCTTGATAAAGCAGTTAGTAGCGGCTCGCAAACTGGATGAGGCTCCGTCCTTAAACCTAGATGAAAAAATCTTGAGTGTTCAAGCCTCAATGAAGCAGGCGGAAAATGCGGCCAAGATGACGTCTCGCCAGCCGAGTGCAGACGGAAAGGTGGCAAAATGAGAGCTATGAATTGGCTGCAGTTGCTATTGGTCGCAGCAATCGGGCTTTCCGCGGCAAATAGCCTGGCTGCGGATGCTAAGAAGAAGGTCAACTACCGCAAGACCCAAGAGGTCAATTTTGAAGACACGGATATTGATGGCAAGGTGAACAGTCCCGATGGGGCCTATCTCGCACCCAAGCGCGGGATCAAGTTTTTGCCGCTCTATAAAGTAAACGATCAATTTGAAAAGAATATTCTCAACTCTGTGGAATTCCTTTGAGGTCGGCGATGCGAAAGTTTTCATTGCAAGTAGAGCATAAGTTCAAGAGCCGATTGATCGGTTTGCACATCGTCAAAGATCGTGGACAGATCACGACCGTTGGTTCGGCAAAGACCGCTGACATCCAAATCCCAGGCGAAGATGTGGCGGGACTGCATGCGGCGTTTGAACGATCAGAAGATGGCTGGCTGCTCATGGATCTTGGGAGCGAGTCCGGAACATGGGTAGAAAAAAAACCGGTTATGGAAATGAGGCTGGATGGTCCCACTCACATCCAGATCGGTGGCCATCAGCTGACGGTGGTGCCACACTCCTTTGAACGCCAACTGTTTGCTAAAGAAACAGCGCCACCTGAAGGTGCAAACTTATATCACCAAGTGGTCGTTTTAAAAAATGACTTTTTATTTCACACGGTCTTGCTTGAGCCAACGGCGGAGTTCACGCCTGCAATTCCCCAGGGCCAAACGTTCAGTGCTCCAAAAAGCAAAGATTGGGTCGAGCACAAAATTGGCGTGTACACCATTAAACAACGTCTAACTCAAGCTGACCACCTGAAAGATTCACTGAGTGATACGTTTGGTGAAGACTGGCGTAGGCCAGCTCCGATTGTAGCCGCCTTGCTCACACTATTTTTTGTGGTGGGCTTGATGCTGATGGCACCGACCAAGTCCGCCGATGAAATGAAGACGCTCACTCCAGATATGCAGAATCAATACACAAGAATGATTTATGATGGAAAAAAGGTTCGGAGTCAAAAAGCCATCGCTGAAAAGCTCCGCAAGAATATGGCCGGCCAATCGACTACGGGTGTCGCCAAAACAACTCCGGGTGGCGATGCGGGCGCAAAAGCAGCAGGTGGAGCTAAGGCACCTCCAGGGGCAAGAGTCGTAGTCAATTTGCAGAAGTCGGGGCTAGGAGCATTGATTGGCAAAGTCGCGGCGCGAGCGGGCAAAAATGCGCAGCTTGTGCAGGCTGCAGGTGTGGCAGCAGATAGCCCGACCTCCGGTCGCGCCCTTGGCCTGGGTGGTGGTTCATCCATGGACAAATTGGGTGGCGGCGGCGGCGGTGGAACGGGTAACCAGACAATGAAAGTTGGTGGGCTAGGCACGGCAGGTAAAGGTGGCGGCAGCACGGGCTACAAAGGCACCGGCGCGCTCTCGTTAGGCAACATCGGCAATGCCGAAGTCGGCGCACTGGAAGAAGAGTCAGAAGTAGATGGCGGCTTAGACAAAGAAGCGATTGCTAGAGTCATCCGAGCGCAGCTTGGCCAAATTCGCTACTGCTATGAGCGGCAATTGAGTGCCAACCCAGATCTATACGGCAAGATCTTAGTCAAATTTACGATTGGTTCTGCTGGATCAGTAGTGGCGCAAACCATAGGTACAACGTCGTTAAAGAACGCCATGGTTGAAGGCTGCATTTTGCGGCGAGTTGCTGGATGGCAGTTTCCCACGCCAAAAGGTGGGACTAACGTCTTGGTGACCTATCCGTTCCTATTCAAAAGTACGCGGTAACTCAGTTACGTGAGTAAACCTAGTCTGTTGAATTTGAATCGATCCGTTTTTTGATTCGTGTTAATTTAGATCCACTAGGGAGGATCGTTTTATGACATCTAAGATGAGAGCAACTTTGGTCACGAATTTCAGGCCTGCTTTTTTAGCACTGGCACTTTGCTTTGCCCACGCGACCGCGATGGCGCAGGTGCCTGTTGCGCCAGTGGCTGAAAAACCCGGTGATAAAAAACTGGATATTTCGGATCTAGAGAGTAAATACTGGGCCCCGAAAGACACGGACTTTTCAGTTGTACAAAATCGAACCTATCCCAAAGAGCGCAAGTTCTTTATCAGTCCCCAATTTGGTTTCTTGGTGAACGATCAGTTTTCTGAAGGGACGGCCTTTGGCTTAAGCGCGAACTATTTTTTTAGCGAACGGTACGGCATTCAGCTGAGCGGACTCACCACAGATCTTGAGCTGAACAAAGCGAACAAGGACTTGGCGAGGCTGAGCCAGGAGGCAGGGGCGCAGGCCAACCACGGTGAACTGGTGAGCACCTATAGTGTCGGTTTCAACTGGGTGCCCTTTTACGCCAAGATGAGCGTGCTCGGCAAACGAATCGTCTATTTCGATATGGCATTTACTCCGACTATTGGCTTGTCGCAGTATGATCAGGTGGTTGAGACCGGCAACAAGCGACAGCAGGCCCTCACTTACGGCTTTGATGTGTCTCAATACTTCTTGTTTAGTAAGTGGATCGCCGCTCGAGTGGACTTAAAAAATCAATGGCGAAACGAAGACGTGGTTCAATTCCGTGGCAACGGAGTCAACACAATAACGGGCGCGAAGGTCTCCTCCAAGACGACGCACGACACCCTTTTCATGTTAGGCCTGATGTTTTTTTGGTAAATAGATAGGAAGAGCTTATGAAGAATCGGCTAGCAATTGCGGCGCTTGTAACTGGTGTGATCGGTGGATCCGCGCACGCGGCATTCACGGATACGCAATCCGGCGGGGCGAATTCTAAGTGGCGTGAAGTCTCGACAACTGTGACCACAACGGTCAAGCGCTGGTTGGGTTGGGGTGAGGCCTCGAACCAGTCACAACCCGTTGTCAAAGCTCCCGCGCCCGCCGTCCGTCCAAAGGGCCAAGATGCTGATCAGGTGACCCCCAGTGAGTTGGTCGGTGGCCGTCCCAAGGCGTCCTTGCCTGCGACTGCCGCGGGGCGAGCTCCCGCCGAAAAATTGGTGCGTCCCGAAGGTAGCAGCCTGAGCGATGTGCGAGCCGCCCGCGACCGAGTGAAGACTTTGCCATTAATGAAGGTGGTTGAACCTGGGCGTCCAGCCGAAAAAACATTGTCCCGCAGTACGGTAGGCGTGCCTCTGGCCAATTGGGCCACAGTTAGAAAGACCAAAAAAATTGCTAAACTCGACATTGGTACCGAAGACCTAGTTTCGGCTGAGGACTTTCAGGTGAGCAACTTAGCGTGGGGGGCCTTTCAACCTCAAGCTGCAGATCGACTGGCGACAGCAGCTCCACTCGATTCAAAGGAAGTAGCTTCTTTTGAAAAACTACAAGTCGCAAAGGCCCTCGGCGCACGAGGTCTATCGGCAAAGATTCGCTCAGTTGAACTCCCATTGACGGCAGAAGACGTGGCCAAGGTCGTTTACACCCTTACGCCCGCAGTGACGTTCAAAGAGCTGCCCTATAAGCCTCTGAATCCAGACCAGCTCAAAATGTTAGCCGCATTGATTTTGTTTAATCGAGGGGATCATTGTCATATGATCATGGGGCTCTTTAGCGAGCTCGCGTCGCGAGAAGCCAACAAGCGTGAGGCGACGTTTCACCTCGGCGCCTGCGCGGCCCAACTGCAAATGCATCAGTCGGCCTTTGAAAACCTCACCGCTCTTATCAAACTTGATGACAAGGATTTTGCCTTACCCGCACTTAAGCTCTTGGCCAAAGACCTTCCCAAAATCTATGAGAAAGATCTTTATCAAATCTCCAAGAGTCTAAAGACCTTCAAAAATATCCTGGCCTCGCTGGAGGATGAAAAAGCGATTGATGCAGTTCGCTTTCGTCTCGCCAAAGGAGCCTACCGCTCTGGGGATTTTAAAGCCTCCGGCGCGCTAGCCGAGCAGATTTCAGACAAGAGTGAGTTCTACGATGAGGCAGTGTTTTTAAGTGGGATGAACAGCTATGCCACGGGCGACAAACCCGGCGCCCTTAAAAAACTTGAGGGACTTTGGGTTCGTGTTGAACCGCGAAAAACGGCTTCGACTTCAAATATTCGAGCGCTCACCAGTGTGAACTTGGCCCGGATGTATTTTTCGCAAAAAAAGTTTGATAAGGCTCTTGAGCATTACATGCAAGTTCCAAAAGATCACCCACTGTGGGTGCAAGGTCTGATCGAACAAGGTTGGACGCAATTGGCTTTAGAGGACTTCTCAGGTGCTATTGGCAATATGTACTCTCTGCATTCGCCTTACTTTAAAGCCGTCTACCAACCTGAATCCTTTGTGGTGAGAACGATCGGCTATCTCAATATTTGTCAGTATGGAGACGCTTACCGAACTCTCAATTTTATTGAGAAAGATTATCGCAACTGGCAAACGAAGTTTAGCACCTACCTAGAGCAAAAGCGCTCTCCTGCGGAGCTCTACTCAACCGTCCGCACCTACATCAAAGGCAAGAGCACAAGTGATGTTGAGGGCGTGCCCTTTCAGGTGTGGCGTGAGATGGCCCATCGGCGTGATTTTTTAAACCTGCAGACAGCCCTCAATGAAAAAGCGGATGAAACTCGTCGCTACAACGGTGTGAACGCAAAAATTAAAACTGAAAAGGCCTCCATTCGTTGGCGCGCCGATCAAGCCAAAAGGCGCTTTGACGAGGTTCGCTCACTGATTGCTAAGGCCAAGACCGACAAAAAGTTGCAGAAGAATGTCGATCAGTGGAAGGCCAGCTTGAATTTAGAAAAAGACCTCATTATCGGCTACCGCTTTCAGCTTTCACTGCTTGAACAAAGCCGCCAGGGCTATTTAGAGTTTCAAAAATACGCTCAGGCCGCCTTGGACCGTGAGTCCGGCACTCTGGCGAACTCAGCCGGCAGCGTGTTGCTAACCCATGCAAAAAAAATGCAGACGGATATGAGCCGGGTGCTCGAGAACAACGAGTTTCTGCGGTATGAAGTGTTTGCCGGCTCGGGTGAGAACATTCGCTACCAGGTTGCCGGTGGTGAAGTGGCTGGCCCCAACCGAATCCCTGCCAACATTCTGCCCACTCGAATGCTCAACTGGAGTTTTGATGGTGAATTTTGGGAAGATGAAATTGGCAGCTACCGCTCTTCGTTACAAAACAATTGTCCTGTAAGTGGCACGGCGAACTCTCCAGCAGAGCAAGCCGCCCGTGCAAGCTCAGATGACCAATAGGAGTAAACACATGAAGTCTATATTGCTTGTATCCGTTATATCCTTGGGGACGCTTACGCTAACGGCGCAGGCCAAGACCGATGTCGCGGCCTCGATGGAGCATCTGAAAAAAAATGAGGAAAATGCCAAGTCCAACAAGCAGCAGTATGAAACCAACGTCGATATTTCATCAAAAAATATAGTTGAAGTCACAGCGGCAATAAAAAAGCTGCGTGAGCAAAAGGCCCAGTTGGCGAGCAACTCCCAGAATCTCGATAAAAATCGCGCGGTTTTGGAGAAAATGCGACAAAAGCTGGCGGATTATTCCAAAGAGGAGTCGGCGCTCTTAAAAAAAGAAGAGGCGCAAATCGCACAACTTCGCAGCACTCTTGAGAAATTAGAGGCCAACAAAAAGCTACGTGAGGAGAACATCTCGGCATATCAGCTAAAAATTGCCGAAGTGGAAAAAGAAAAGTCGGACTGGGACTCACAAAAACAAGCCTTCTCAGAAATTCAAAAAGAGTTGAATACCAAAGAGGCAAAGGCTCTTACCGAACGGGACAAATGGCTCGATAAACGTAAGGGCTATCGCGGTGAGGCCGCTAAGTGGGACAAAGAGGCCGAAGTGGCAGAGCAAACCCGGGTAAAATACGAAAAACTAAAGAACTAAAACCGAGGTCGACAGAGGGAGCAGTGAACTGCTCCCTGTCTCAAGAGTGCTAAATTAGTTGGCGCAAGTCCATGAGCTGCGGTTGATCGAATACTTGCGGTTGCCCAAAGCCGTCACTTCAAAAGTACAAACGTCATTGGCTACAACCAAATAAGTTGCAGTGGATCCTTTGATTACGTTGGTTACTGTGACAGCCGTAGTGGTGAGCCCCATTTTGCCAGCAGCAAACGCTTTGATCGCTTTGGAATTTTGCAGCACCACTTGGTTTTTATCCATAGTGGCAACAGCCTTGGCTTTTGGAAAGTCTCTTGGAGTCTTGACGTTGTTGAAATCAAAGCCACCGATTGCGAATGCAGATTGGCTCAAGCAAAATGCCGTCAGAACGAGTAAAAATTTGCGCATAGAAATCCTCCATATGTATATATTTGTTTAGTAGTCCTAGGGGAGATTAGGCTACGGGTAGATCAAGTTGAAGGTGAATGTAGCCCATGGACAAATCTTCACGCTGTGGGGCAAGGATGATTGTAAAAACCCTGTAGATTTTACAGATTTCAGACTTGCAAACCCTTGATGAGCCGCTTGTCCCCAACGATCCAGATGAGGTCGTCGGGCCGCAGCTGAATGGCAGAATCGGGGCTCAAAATCCGTTCGCCGCCGCGCTCAATCCCAACAATGAGTCCATCCACAGCCTCACGTAGTCCACAGTCTCGAATCGACTTGTGCACAAAAGGATTGTCATTGGTGAGTATCAGGGAGAGTAGGCCAAAGTTGTCTTCAATCGAAGCCAATTCAGAGCTAGAGGCTCGTTCAATCACCTCGCGTGCGGCCAGCAACTGCTCCTCAGTGCCGATGACATAAAGGCGATCTCCCGGGAGCAGAATATCGTCCCGTCGAGGGGCCAAGATGCGGCTGTCGCCTCGCTCGATCATGGCCACTGTTATGCCAAATTGCTCTTTTATACGACTGTCCTGCAGTGTCTTGAGTATGAGTGGAGAATTCGGTGAGAGAACAAATTCAATCAAAGTGGCATTCCAAGGCGCCAGCTGGGGTGTACGGGCTTTTCGTTCAATTTCAACACGTTCGTTTTCAGTTAGATTTGAAACGAAGCGAGCCTCGATTTTTCGGTAAATAGGACCTGACAATCGACTAAAGATCACTGCTCCTAGCATGGTGATTGAAATCAGGATGACGCCTGAGAATGCGAGCATCGAGGTGAAATTGCTCACGACAAAGCCAATCGTTCCAGAGCCAATTAAAAATCTTAAGATTGAAACTCCAAACTGCAACTTGCGCAATTGGTCCACTGTTTGGACAGAAGCATCCCCTGGCCCCACAGAGGCGTGTCCAAAAAAAATCGCCCACAAAAAGGGAGTTGAGACTAAGAGTGTGAGCGCGCAAGCGAGGAGGAGCGCGCTTCGCCCAACCTCTGGGCCTAGCAGATAGGGCACCGCCAGGCGACTGACAAATAAGGTGAGAGCCACCACCAATACCAGGTTTAAAACGACCTTTACGCCGTGAGCCCCCCAGATCAGCGACAAAACATTTTGCCGTGAGCGCGTCGACATCGCGACCTCATAGCGACTCAAAGAGTCTCGGATGCTTTTGGGCAATCGGCCCTCCACCCAGAGAGCGAATGGTGTGGATGCCCTTATCATGTAGGGCGTGGAAAATGTCGTCAAAGCAGAGACGGTCACCGCAATTGGATAGAGAAAGTCGCTCGTGACTTTGAGGGTCATACCGAGTGTCGCAATGATAAATGAGAATTCTCCGATTTGAGCGAGGCTCATGCCCGCTTGAATCGAGTGCTTTACACTACGACCCGACAGCAGTGCGCCCAGGGTGCTACTGACGAATTTACCAATAACTGTGATGCTGGTGATAAAGAGAATAACCCCAAAATGATCGACTAAGACTTTGGGGCTGATCAACATCCCAACCGAGACAAAAAACACCGCCGAAAAAAGGTTCTTTACCGGCAAGATCAAATGTTCAATGCGTTTGCGCTTCGGTGTCTCGGCCAAGATAGAGCCCATGACAAAAGCGCCAAGTGCGGGTGAAAACCCCGCCTGACTGGCGACGATCACCATCATCAGGCAAAGCCCGATCGCCACGATCAACATGGTTTCATCGGTGAGGAGATCGCGGAATTTTTGCAGAAGAATCGGCAGCAGATAAATGCCGAGTAAAAACCAAACAACTAAGAAAAACCCCAGTCGAAGTGACGAGTAGGTGAGCTCCATTCCGGATAGGCTTTGCGTAGCTGCCACTGACGACAGCAACACCAAGAGTAGGATGGCAATTAAGTCTTCAACAATTAACACACCAAAAACGAGAGTGACAAAACTTTTGCCCTTCAGCTGAAGCTCATCAAAAGCGCGAACGATGATTGTCGTAGAGGAGATCGACAGAATCCCGCCCAAAAACAAGCTGTCCATTTTAGACCAGCCTAAAAATTGCCCCGTTAGATACCCTAGGCCAAGCATGGCGATAATTTCGAGGCTTGCCGTTATCGAAGCACTCTTGCCAACCTTCGCTAACTTTTGAAAGCTAAACTCTAGGCCTAAACCAAACAGCATGAAGATCACGCCGATTTCAGCCCAGATGGAGATGTTGGCGGTATCCTTGACGGTCGGTAAAAAATTGAAATTTGGACTCACCATAAAGCCCGCGATTAGGTAACCTAGAACCACAGGTTGCTTCAATTTTTTGCACACCAGCGAAACGGCCGCAGCGACCATCAAAATTAAACATAGGTCTTCCACCAGTGCTGGCAAATGCATATCCATAGCCTCCTTTAAAAAAGGTATGGCAATGCCGGCCATAAGGCCATTCCAAAATTCGATTATATTTATCTCGATGGAGAATGAGGTGGCTCACCTCAGTCGATGTGCTAAAGTCAGACCGGTAGATTGAAGGAGGTTCTCATTGAACTTTGGAACCCTGTGCGCGACAGTGATGGTCTTTTGGGGCTCACTCAGCAGCGCTAGTTTGATGTATATTCCTGCCAATTTTAGACCCGAAACAGCACGAGTGGTGGTGCTGATCCACGGGTGTCTCCAGTCGGCGGAGTCGATAGCATTTGGCGCCGGATGGAATCAAATTGCAGATCGAAACAATTTGGCTATTTTGTACCCACAGGTTCCGGATGGAACAAATATTTTGGGGTGTTGGAGTTGGTACTCTCCCTCAAATCAACGCCCAGACAGTGGTCAATTGAAGATGGTGATGCAGGGCTTAGACTCCTTTATGGAAAGATTAAATATCAAGAGCGATCGGCCGATTTTTGTGGCAGGGATTTCATCGGGTGCGGCCACGGTCGCAGGTTTAATGGCGTGCTTTCCGAATCGCTTTGTCGCAGGCGCCATTCACTCGGGCCCTTCTTACGGGTTGGCGCAGAATCTAAAGGATGGCGACCGAGTCTTAAAAGAAGGGCCACCCCAAGAGACTTCGCGTGGTCCTTGTAAACCGATTGAGTATACAGGTTCTGTGGTGGTTGTGCAAGGGGAGGCGGATACAGTGGTGCATCCAAGTCATGGATTGCGGGTAATCGCCGATTTCATTGGCAACGTCAACGCGGTCGGCACCCGGCAAGTGGACACTGGCAAAACGAAGTACACGGTCAGTGATTATCTCTCCAGCCAATATCGGCGGGGACGATTGATTTTAGTTCGTGATCTGCCCCATGCTTGGTCGGGCTTCCCCGAGAATATGCGTTTTGAAGCTATTCTCGGACCAAGTGGTCGAGACCTAACCAAAGTGCCCTATTTCAGCGAAAGTGGACCCAGTGCGACCAATCTGATCTGGGAGTTTTTTAGGGAAAGTGGAGCTTCGAGTTCGACCAAATCCAATGTGCAGGAGTCAAAATAGAACAGACACTTTTACTCGCTTCGAGTCAGGCCTTTTTGTCGCAGTTCGGCTGGAGTGATAACTATCTTTTGGGTTTATCTGAGTCCGTTCAGCGGGGCCGGCAGGTGGCGCGAGTGATTGGTGAAGATCGCGGCATCTATCGGGTGCAGTGGGATATTGAGGCTGTGGGTCTTGCGGGGATCAGCGGCAAAATGTTGCATGATTCAAAAAGCCGAGTGGACTACCCCTCAGTTGGAGACTGGGTGATTATTGATCCCGCGCACCTCTCCGATCGCGCGGTTATTCAGGCCATTTGCCCGCGCAAGTCCACGTTGCAGAGGAAAGAGGCAGGTGACGGGGTGGACGTGCAAATCCTATCTACCAATGTGGATGTGGTGTTTGTAGCAACTTCGGCGAATGAAGATTTCAATATACGGCGCCTGGAGCGATACCTAGCTGTTACCAAGGAGTCTGGTGCGAGGCCGGTGATCTTGCTTACGAAAGCAGATTTGGTGCAGGGGCCGATCGATAAGATCTTAAATCCGCTACAGGTTGAGCTTGGAGATGTAGCGATTCATCCTTTGTCACAGTCAGAATTTTCTCAACTTGAGTTTTTCCCCAAATATTTGGGGCGAGGCACCACTGCCGTGATTCTGGGATCCTCAGGTGTTGGCAAATCGACTTTAATTAATTTTTTAATTGGCTCGGAGCAGATCAAAACGGCAGATGTTCGCGAGGAGGATGGGAAGGGTCGTCACACGACAACTTCACGGTCGCTTTATGTGACTCGCTTTGGTGGGCTAATCATTGATACGCCTGGTATGCGAGAGTTGCACCTCACAGATCACGCGGAGGGTGTTCGCACCCAGTTTGACGATATAGAAACTCTGAGTCGGCAATGTAAGTTTACCGATTGCAAGCATGTCACCGAGCCCGGGTGTGCTGTTCGCCAGGCGCTAGCGAGCGGCCAGTTGACGAGGACTCGGTGGGAGAGCTACGGCAAACTGTTAAACGAAGTCCGCCATCGGGATCGCAAAGAGGCTAAAAAAACATCAAGCTCTAAGCGTCGCGATCGCTAAAACGTCGCGCTGGCCCCAACGACAAAACTTCGTCCTGGCAGTGGGGCGAGATCTTTCAACAGTGAGACGTGATTGCGGGCTTGTACATCCGTGAGGTTGTGGACGCGACCGATCAGGCTCAACTCCAGTCCACCCAATTCTATGGGCAATTCAATTCCGACATTGAGCTGGGTGTAGGCATCTGTTGAGGATTCGTTTGGCGCCGTCTTGCTCTGGCGCTCCGACCGTTGAACCTCTGCATCGGTTTGAAATGTGTCGGTGCGATAAATAACCGCGACACTTTCACGAATTGGCGTCATACGGGGCAAGTTGTCGCCACTGTCTCTGTTGATTCCGCGGACAAGGTCGCCTTTAATTTCAAGCTCCACTTGGCCAGTGGTCAGTAAATTCGGGAGGACCTGTCGGTACTCAACCTCGGCGCCATAGAGTCTGGCACTGACGGCTCGGTAGTTGGAGATCTCAAATGGTTCTTCTGCATCCCCATCGGTCGTTCCAGAGGGGATGAGCGCAATAAAGTTGGTAAAATCTTGTAAAAAAACGCCCGCACTCACTTGCGAGGTCGTCGTCTTTTTTCGCCAAGAGAGTTCAACAGCCTGGCTTTGCTCTTTGCTGAGATTGGCATCACCCACTTCGTTTTGCCCAGTGGCCACATGTCGACCGTTGGCAAACAGCTCTTGATAGTTAGGCGCGCGCTCAGTGTAGGACCCGTTCAAAACCAGGGCCTGAGACTCAGTCAGTTGGTACAGCCAGCCCAGTGAGAAGCTACCTCCGACAAAAGACTTGGTTTCCCCCGGCGCGCTCGACCGAAGGGCTTCGACCTCTGATACATCCAAGCGTGCGCCGAAGGAGGGTCGCAAGACTCCGTGCTTCCACTCTTCGAACAAAAAGACGGAGTGAGCTTGGTTGTGTGTCGGTGGGAGGTAGGCTTCGTCACCCTCGGCTTCGAACTTAAAAATGTGGCTCTGCAAACCAATGAGGCCACTAAAGCCCAGGAGGCTTCCGTGCTGAGCTTCGACTCGCGCTTCGTTGCCTTTGTTCTTGAAGATCGTACCGACTGAGCCGCTTTCAAATTCAGTGTGACGATAGAGTGAATAGGAGTTCTTCAACCGCAGCGATCGAATGAATCCCAAATCCCGCAGTTCCGCTGCTAGGTCCGCGCGTTGCTGCTGCATTTCAATTTCAACTTCTCGCTCAGCTACAGTTCCATAAGTGGAGTCGAACAGTGAATATGCTCCTCCGACAAAACCGTTTTCCAACATATACGAGGTGCCCACTCCACCCGATTGAGTTCGATTGAAGCTGTTGTACACACGACTATCATTTGCAGGACCTCCCGGATCGCTTGCTTGGGCTGCGGCTGTTCGCGCCTTGCCAGGGACCTTGTAATCGTCACTCGCTCGAACTGTCGCATCGACATGCACGGCCCATTTTTCTTGGACGGGTGCATTGGCGCTCACGCCCAAAGACCGCCCTTGATCATGGCTTGAGTAACGAGTCGCTGCTTGTCCGTTGAACTCACTTAGGGGCTTTTCGGGAATCCGATTGGTCACCAGATTCACAACCCCTCCCACAGCACTGCTCCCATAAAGAAGTGCCGCAGGGCCTCGAATGATTTCAATGCGATCAATCGTTAGGGGATCGACGGCGACCGCGTGATCTGGGCTCGCTGCCGAGGCATCCAATACACCTAAGCCATTTTGCAAAACTCGGATACGATCTCCCTCAAGACCTCGAATCACTGGGCGGCTTGCGTTGGGTCCAAACTGCGAGGAGGTGACACCGGTTTCGCGGGCCAGAGTTTCTCCTAGTGTTGTTTGCTTTTTTCGTTCCAGTCGCTGGCCGGAGATTTCACTGACTGTTGGCACGTATTCAAGCTTCGAATCTTTGCCGGTGATTCCGAGCACAGTGATTTCAGGCGAGTGCAGATCTGTTTGCCCCCAGCTTGCTGGGGAATGCACGACTGAAATCCAGAGGAAAAGAATTACAAATTTTTGCATGATCATAGAGAGTCGCTCCGTGCCGATAGATTGAAATTACCCTCGGGTTTAAACTGAAGCCTTGTATTAATGCAAGTGACTTGCATCTTGACGCCTTGCAGTTATGGCGCTCGGCAGTGCACTCGAGTTTACTTGCAAACGATTTGCGGTTACAACGGGATATGAATATTGATCAAGCCACAGAAGTTTTGCAAATGGCTTCGCATAGGATAACTCGGACCCGCAAGCAGCTCTTGCAGGCGATTTTTAAAATGCGAGGGCCGTTTTCAGCCGGTGATCTGTTGGCGTCGAGTGCGAGTCGCTCGTCACGCCAGCCGTTTGATTTGGTAACGATATATCGCAACCTTCCACTCTTTGAAGAGGTGGGGATCATTTGTCGCAGTGATTTTTCGAATGGGACGAGTCATTTTGTTTTGGCATCCGGTGCACACGCCCACCATCACCACCATATTGTTTGCCGAGATTGTCACAAGGTGGAGGCCCTGGATTTTTGCATTGTCGACGCGCAAGAGAAAATCCTCAACCAAATGGGATTCTCAAACATTGAACATCGGTTGGAATTTACGGGGACCTGTCGGGCGTGTGGCTAATTCAGCTCACTAGCGATCAATAGTAAATACCAGCGGGACATGCACATGGATTGGAGCTGCAAGGTCCATTGGAACCTCCGGAAACTTTTGAATACTTTCGACGGTGGCAATCGCGGCTTCATTGAGTGAGCTGAAGTGGCAGGCCTGCTCAATCTCGACGTGAATTAAATCTCCTGTTCGGCCAATGGTCAGTGCCACCAGAACTCGCCCTTCTTCTTCACGCCTCAGCGCAGATCTTGGGTAGATTTTCTTTTGCTCGATGAGGCGGGCCACCTCCAGCACGAACTGTTGGGTGGACGGACCTTTGCCAACGCTGCCTGCGGCGGCTCCGGGCGAGGTTGGGGCTGTGGCGGTCGCGGTCGGCTCCGGCGCAGCTGTGGCCATTTCAGGAGTTGCTGTGGGACTTGGAGAGACTAAACGTTTTGCATGTCTATGGTGACTACTTTTAGGTGCAGGGGGATGATTTGCAGGTGCAGCCTCGATGAGTTCTACCGAGACTTTGCCTTTTATGCCAAACGATGAGTTTTGCGGCTGAAAGTGAAACCAGGCCGCCCCTAAAATGTGTAAACAAATACTAATTGCAACGGCCAGTGGCAGATTCAGGCGGCCCATAGAGATAACTTTATCATTTAGGTGGCACCGGAGTCAGACTCATACACTGGCGCGTCCAACGTCTCATCTTGGGTTGGTGAGGAGGTTGGATTTACAATAGTGTTCGTCAAACCACCGAGAAAGGCTCCCAGAAGACCGCCCACCAACCCGCCCGTGACTTTGTCTTGATCCGTAGCTCTGGCAAAAATCGCGCCGGCAAAGGCTCCTGCAATCCCCCCGGTGAAGAGGAAGCGCGCAGATGTCCCTTGAAAGAAGCCTTGTCCGCCGTCGACACGGGCATGGGCCGTGGGCAGAATCCAGTTGGTCCAGTCGTTCCTTGAGATTGAGCTCGATTTTTTGCCTTCTAGCAATTCTAGGATTTGAAAGTACGACTCTTCAAAAGGCTTTTCGGGATTGTACTTCCACGTTTGTTTTTTATAAGAAATTGTCACGGGCTGATGGCTAAGGAACTTCAACCCCGACGGTTTGCCGTTCACAAAAAGTTGATTTTTTACCAGTTTAAATTTTGGATATTTCACGCGATCGGGCAGGCGCCGTTTGAGATCAGGGGCGATAATCTTCATCCCTTCGATCGACACCTGGGAGGCCTCAAGTGCCTTGATCAAATCCTCGCGTGTTCGAATTTGTTCCAACATAAAGGTGGTGACGTGCTTGGCGTCTTTGAATTTGGGCACGGCCGCTTGCGCCACTGAAAAGAAGGTGAGTGCGCTGCCTGCCAATAGAGCGAAGCAAATGCCGATGGTGGTGACCCCGACACTCGAAACCTGGCTAATATTTTTCACAGGACTCCTATCCTTAGAGTTCAAGTCCACAAAATCCATTCGTGGTGAGTTCTCACTTTTGAGTTTAACAAAAACTAGAGATGGGGGATACATGGGCGAAGGTCTAGAACTCTGGTGTTGCTGCCTTACTTGGTTGGCTTACCGCTCGCCCCTTTTAGCAGGTCACCCAAGGTTCCAAAGCTGGTGCTCGCAGGTGTCTTTTGTGATGAATGTTCACGCCAGCTCTCGTCTTCTTCTTCTCCCATAAGACTCAAAGACAGTTTGCGATTGGCTTGATCGATGCGGGCAATTCGCACGCGAATGGTGTCGCCTTTGCGCTTGTTTTCAATTTCTTTTGCTTCGGTAGAGTCTCTCCAGGCCGAGCGCGGGAGGAGTCCCGTGACACCTACAGCCACTCGCACAAACAAGCCAAAAGCCTCCTTGTGCTCCACCTGGCCCTCGAGCTGAGTGCCAACAGGGTGAGTGGACTCGAGCGTCTGCCAAGGGTCGTCGACGCCGCCGCCCTCCTTCAGTGAAAAGCTGAGTTTGAGACGACCCTCGTCCTCTGTGATTCGCATCAGTTTGACCTGAACGACTTGCTCTAAATTCACAACCTCTTGCGGATGATTGATGCGACCAAAGCTCATTTCGCTGATCGGAATCAGTCCCTCAAGGCCATTGGTGAGACGAACGAAGGCTCCATATTTTTCAATTCGGAAAATGCTTCCACTAAAGACGTCGCCCACTTGAGATTGATTTTGAAACTCCCCCTCTTGCGTAGCTCGCTCTAGCTCCATGATCTTACGCCGAGACACAACCAGGTCACGGCCCTTGTCCCATTTGGTGATGATAAATTCAAATTTTTTGCCAACGTAAGCCGCGGCATCGCTCACGCGCCAATCCATTTGTGAAATGGGGCAAAACGCATTTTGACCTTGCACCTTCACTCGAAACCCGCCCTTGACTGCGTCCACGACAACTCCTTCAACCGGTAGCTCCATGTCAAAGGCATCTTCTAAACTATCGGCTTCAACCGCGACGCCGCGGGAACCTACGGCTCGAACCAAGATTTCACCTTCGCGCACGCGCATAACCACGACGTCAACAACATCACCTGTCTTGGGCTTTTCAGTGTTGGCATCTGTTAAAAAGGGCATCACTGCATCAGTCGGTGTTCCCGTAGAAATAAAAGCCTCTTGTCCTGACACAGCCAAAACTTCACCTCGAAAGCGATCCCCCGCCGCAAGGCCGCGCGCCTGAACACCTGTGGAGTTCAGTAGTGCATCAAATTCATTGGGAGTTGCTGCAACATTGTCTTCAGCAAATAAATCGACTTTTTTCTTTTTGCTCATTGTGTCTCCATGACCAAGAGGGGGGCCTAAAAGTTAATCTAGTCAGGGCCGGGGGGGCAAGTGCTTGTTCTAAAAATCCGCCCGGAACATGGCGTGCCCACCCTCAAATGTCGGCACGGGCGAAGCTTCATCCAGATCAAAGTTGAGGGCGAGCAACAGCCGCGATGAGCCACGCAGTTTGAATTCATAGGCCGTTTGCAGGCGGCTCTCTAAGCGATCTCGATTTTGGATGGGCATCAGTTCAGCATCGCCAAAGGCTCGAAACACAGTCAGCTCATATTCCAACTGAAGTGTGTCAAAGCCATCACTCCGACGTGGGCCACGCCGCCTGATTGTCGCGCTGGGCATTTCGTTGAAATGACTTAACTGTTGCCCCTTAGCGTTTCGCCACTCGCGTGAGGCGTGGGTAAAGCCGGAGACAAAACGCCATTGGTCCGACTCTAGCCCGTGGGTCCACTGAAGTTCAGATTGGAGTCGCCTGGCGTACCAACTTTGCTCTGCGGTTTTGCCCCCATCTGGCAAAGACTCTTGCGACTTGGTGGTCACATCCCACTGCACCCTTCCGCTAAAACTTTGTTTGTTCGGCAAATCCAAAAGGGCATTTGCAAACAGCACTTGCTTTTGATAGCGCTTGCTCACTTCATCCAAAGGCTGAATCCAGTCTGTAGGCGTGTCGTAGCGAACGCCCGTGGATAAACTTAAGTCTGCTGATTTCCATTGGCTGCTGAGACCAATCGAGTGCGGGTTACGCCGTGCCTTAAAACTGTCTTGGCGATCTGTGTGATCATTGCGAGTGATGTCATGGGATGTCACATAGAGGCGGGTAGAGAGGGCGTGAGTGGCCCGCCAAGTGAGAGCCATGCCTAAGTCTGTCTCGCGTTTAAACAATGAAGGCTCGCCGTAAAAGTGCAAGTCCACGGTGGGGGCAATTTTTTTTGTCAGCTCTAAGATGTGACGAACTTGGTCAGTCTCTCGGTCTCGTTGCGAGAAGTAAATAAAATTCAGTCGCCAGGATTGAGTGAGGGGCATCTCTGTTTTCAACCGACTATAAAGAAAAAAATGTTTGTTCGACAGACTTCCCACCGATAGGTCATAGGCCCTGGCGTGACCCGCCCATTGTCGCTCCCAGAGCAAGTCTGGACTGTAGGTGCTGACAAGGGATTGATACTCAGAATCAACCGCACCGGGGCTTCCGAGATACTCCATTTCGGCTTCACTGAACCCTTGATATTCAGGGTAGATATCATAGGCCCGAGCCCCAGAGCTCAGCAGTAGACAAAAAAGAATAAGTGAAAGTTTGCACATGGACCAGAGATAGCAAGCAATGGAGGGGGGCTCAATCGAATCTGGAGGTCTGTTCAATTGAGCATCGAGTCATCGCCGGAGCGCCCCTGGTCAGGCATCGAAGTAGTTCGACTTAGGCCTGACTTTTCAGGTATTCAGGACCTATTTGGTAGAATGTAATTTATCGATTGAGAGATGTGAGCCACTATTGGGAATGCACTCGTGTTTAGCTATATTAAATTTTCTGCTTCTAGCAAGTTTAAGTCTAGGCACGGCCGCGTCTAGCGCTGTGGCAGGCGTAGTCAAAGTCGATGCAAAGCTTGGGTGCACGGCTGTGCAAGAGGCCATTCGAAACTTGCCGACTACTGGCGGGACGGTCCGGTTGGGCGCCGGCGTGTTTACCTGTTCAAAATCTTTGGTCATCGATCGGGATGATGTCATCTTGCGTGGGGCAGGTAAGCGCCGCACCACTCTGCGGCTCGCCAATGCAACTCATCTGCCGTTGCTGATCATCGGGAACCCAAAGACGGTGAAAAGAGGCAAGGCCTATGAGGTGGAACATCGGGTGCGCAACATTCGGGTTTCCGATCTGACGGTCGACGGAAATTTAAAAGGGCAGAATCCTCGTAAGGAATGTGGCCAAACAGATTGTGATGGTGACCCTGCAAGTGTGCGAAACAATGCCATCACCATTCGTGGGGCATCGCACGTGACGATTCAAAATGTGATTGCCCACAGTTCGATCTCTGGTGGACTCGTGACAGAAAAAAACTGTGACAACCTACTCGTCGAAAAATTTGAATCCTATGGACATTTTTTTGATGGGTTTGCCGGTTACCAAACTGAAAATAGCGTTTTTCGCTCGATGCACCTACATGACAATCGGGCCGCGGGCTTATCCATTGATATTCATTTTAACCACAACAAGATCAGTGACGTGCGTATCGAGAACAACGGCTCGACCGGTATCTTTGCGCGGGAGCTTTCTGGCAATGTTTTTGAAAACATCAAGAGCTCCGGCAACGTTCGCCATCAGGTCTTTTTGGCGTCCTCAAAGCCTGGCGACAAAAGCCTATGTGCCTCCGACAATGAGTTTAAAAATTTGAAATTGTCGACGGGTAAGTCCACCGATCCCGCCTTTCGCGTGAATGACAGTTGTCCAGGCAATGTGATCTCCGGAAAGTCCCAGTTTGAAGGGCCGACGGCTTTTGCCTGTGTCAGTGAAGAAACTGCTCTAACCAAACTCAGCGGAAACGCCAAGCCGTGCGTGCCACAGACCCCAACAGCCCAAACAGAAAACTAAATTATTTTTTGCGTTTGGTTTTTTTGTCATCCACAAAGAAACGGGCTTCTTCTTGCGCGAGCATTTCTGCGATATCCATTGTCTCCACCGGCTTATGTGCCTCGGGAGTGAGAAACAGTTTATCGATCTCCTGCACAGGAATTTCGGTCTGAATAAACTCCTCAACGGCCTGCATTTTTTCAATTTCTTCGCTACTGCAGAAGGTGATCGCATCGCCTTTGGCAAAGCCTCGACCAGTCCGCCCAATCCGATGCACATAGTTCTCCGCAATGTCTGGCACATCGTAATTGATCACGTGGGTGATGCCCGGCAAATCAATACCCCGCGCACTCACATCGGTTGCCACCAAACCACCTGAGGTTTGATGGCGGAAGCTCTCCAAGTTCTTCTCTCGCAGATCCTGCGCCATCCCACCATGTAGAGCCAGCACCTCTACCTGATTTTTTTGCAAGTGCAGTAGAACTCGCTCCGCCCGGACCTGAGTTCGAACAAAGACAATCGTTTTAGCCGTTGGATTGGCCTTAAAAAAATTCACCAAGAGGTGGCGCTTGTCGTCCATCTCCACTCTGGCCAGATAATGTTTTATATTTTTTGAAACAAAATTTTCTGGGGAGATCTGGATGCGGATGGCGTTGGATTTGACCTGCGAGTAGGCGAGACGTTTGATGTCTCGATTGATGGTGGCGGAGAAAAACAGAGTTTGGTGTCGCCAGGTCAAAATGCGTTTGATAGCCTCGATGTCTGGCATAAATCCAAGGTCCAGCATGCGATCGGCCTCATCTAACACCAGCGTCTTTACTCGCTGAATTGAAATGTGTCCTTGTCGAATGAGCGCAAACATCCGACCCGGAGTCGCGATGAGAATATCTACACCGCCGGCCAGCTGGGCAATCTGAGGGTCCTCTTCAACGCCGCCGTAGATGGCGTAGCTCGAAGCCCGAGTGTTCTTAGTGAGTTTGGCAAACACTTGACCAATTTGTTTAGCCAGTTCGCGCGTGGGAACCATGACCAAACAGCGAATGCCATCACTCCGTCGACTCGACTTGTGCGTGTGAACTTGATGAATTACTGGTATGGCAAAAGCCGCAGTTTTTCCGGTGCCTGTTTGAGCAATGGCCAAGACGTCTTCACCATTCAGGATGGGGGGTATTGTCTTGAACTGAATGTCAGTTGTGCGGACAAAGCCCATAGCGGCTAAGTTTTCTTGGATGGCTTCATCAATTTCAAATTTTTCAAATTTCATTGGCCGGACCCTATCGCAAGGGCTCTCGCTTAGCAAAGTCGATCTCATCTCCGCGCTATTTGATTTGCGCGGGCGCGCGAGTCTCGTCAAAAATGTGGGAGAAATAGCGCCGTTCGAATGCCTTAAACTCGTTGAATTTCGACTCATCTTTTAACGTGGCGATCATTTGAATGCGGAGGCGAATCTCCTCCTCTTTGAGCTTATCTGCGGCCATGGGGCGCTTGGTGTCGAGGGGGCCCAACGTATGGAATCCAACGGTCTTTGCAATCAGTTGATCATTGATGCCAATAAATTTCTCTACGTCCTTGGTGGGCAGTCGCATTTCCTCTGTAAAAAATTCTCGAATGTCCTGGTTCCATTTTTCCTGGTTTTTCGGCTCTTTTAAAAATTTTAAAAATTCAGGGTGGTGCAGCAGATCTTCCGTCCCAGTCCCAGCTTTCACAACAGGTTTGCGGGAGTTTTTCTGAGCCAGGTCCGAGCGACTTGAGCTGAGTCGTTCGCGCAATTGCCAAACACCAGTGCCGACGGCCAGGGCGACGACAAGAGTCATTGCGCCTCGTCTCAATTTAGGGCCTCGCAGCGCCCGAGGTCTTTGGTGAATTGCGGTTAGAGTGCGTTCGTTCTGAATGGACTTGAGTTGGCTTTGGATAAACACACTTTCGAACTGAGACGTGACAGTGCCAGTGATTTCGCGCCGAAGCTCGTCTGTAGTAGTGGCATCCAGATTCAAGCGAAATTTAAGCAACAGGTGTTGCTCGATCTCTTGGCTAATCGCTGCACTTGTCCCTTGGCTCAACAATTTAAATTCAGCTTCAAAATCCAGTTTTTGTTTGAGCATAGCTTCGTTGGCTCGAACTCTGTCCGCTTGCAGGTCAAGCGCATGATCGGCGCGCCATTTGACAAGTTGCTCTTGCCCTCGATCCTTTTCGGTTTGCGCTTCGGTCTTGGCTTTTCGCAACAGCAAATCCGCCTGAGCCCGAGCTTTATCCAAGTCGGCATCCAGTTTATTTTTGTGTTCTACAAGCGCGCAGTTCAATTTTCGTTCTTGCTCTTGTAAACCCTGTTGCGTTTGTAAAAACTCGGCCTGCAATGTGACAAGCTCTTGTTTTTTAACCTCAGTCTCGAGGTATATCTTTCGAAGTTTGTCCTCGGACATGCGCCCTTGTTCACGGAGTTTAACGGTGGTGGCCTCGACCTCGTTCATCTCCAGCGCTAATTTTGAATGGTGCAGCTTCAGCTCATCTAGCTTTTGCACGCTCAGTTGAACCTCGCGATCCATCTCTGACTTTTGCAAAGAAAACGACTGCTGTTTTTGAATGCTCTCGCGCTCAAGGTCTTGCAGTTCAAGTGTGAGCTTCTCGCTCGCTTTTTGGGCCAAATCGGCTTTGACCTGACTCCGCATAGCGGCCTCTTCTAACTGAATTTGCTTTTGCCGTAG
This sequence comes from Bdellovibrionales bacterium, assembly GCA_041739415.1. Taxonomy (GTDB): domain Bacteria; phylum Bdellovibrionota; class Bdellovibrionia; order Bdellovibrionales; family UBA1609; genus JALHOQ01. The sequence goes on from JBGSNU010000027.1 coordinate 67,624, forward strand.
CTCTTCAATGGCGAACTGATGGGCCGAGCTTCGGCTCACAAACTGTTGTTTGAGTTTGGCCCTTTGCGTTCGCGCCCGATTGAGTAGGGTTGCCGCAGCTCTTCTGGACTGGGCTATGGTCTGGGTGCACTCTTGCTCGGCCAGCTTGAGTAAATCCGCTCGTTGTCTATCGCTTTCAATTCGTGCTGTGTTTTTTTGTGCATCGATTTCTTTTTGGCCTCGGACCCGGGTCTCATCTAAAATCATTTGCACTTCTGTTTCAGCTTTTTCTCGGCGAGCCTTTTCGAACTGGGTAGCTCTTTCGGCGGCCCGCTTTAAGCCTTCATGCATGGACTGATCGATTTGCTTTTGTGCGGCTTCTCGCAGGGCGCGGGCCTCGACCTGGACAATCTCTTTCGCCTCTTCGATCGCTGAGCGTTTTAGCTCTTCCGCACTTTTAAACGCATCCTGCAGTATGTCTTCCGCTGTTTCGTGTCGATCCATCGGCGTTTGAAATAGGTGAATGACCACATAAATTGTCTTATCGCCGAAACGAATGGGTTCGCCCGGAGCGTAGATGATGCGGGCGTTTTTTCCAACCTCACAGGTGCTGATCTTGGTGCCATTAGAGGATCCAAGATCGGTGATCCAAAGAGTCTTATCCATGACCGAAACCTTGAAGTGATGGCGACTGACGGCGGGTGAATGAATGTAGACGTCCACGTCTTCACCTCGGCCAATGGTAAAGTCTGAAGAGTAGACGTGGTGTCTATCAACCTTTTCTCCATCATGAACTTCAACCAGACAGAGAGACTTTTTAGTAAAGGTGGATCCCATTTTGTAGCCTCGAGAGGGTGAATGTCTATTGGATGGTATCGGCCAAGACGGGGGAAGTATTGAGACATGTCGTGGCTTGTTAAGAACAATTAAGTCACCATGACTCAAATAATTTTGACGTGTATCGCTCTGAGAAAGAAGGTGTCGACCAGATAGCTTAAGTGCACTGTTGATTTAACTAAAATTTAGCATAACGTGTTGGATGGAAACGCTATATCTCTTATGAAAGGACATACATATGCAATCTCCAACAGGATCATCAGGTCAGTCGCAAAACAATAAAACGATCATCGGGGTCGTGGTCGGCTTAGTCATCGCCCTCGTTTTATTTTTTGTGATGAAAAACCGGACAGTCACTGAGACGGCGCCAGCAACGGATGCGCCAGCCGCCATGGACACAATGGGAGGCGAAGAAGAAGCTGTTGACCCGGCGGCGGCAGATGCCGATCCCTCGACAACAGGCGATGGCGAGACTGAGGCCGAAGAGCCAACTTCTCCTCCCGCCGATCAATAGTTTAACCAACCCGTTTATGACACGGGTGGCATGCTTTTAGCTGCCGCCCGCAGCTCAAGATTTGGTGAGCTTCACTTTTTCAGACGTGCAATTTGCCCGCTGTCTGTAGATATAAACAAGTCGCCCTCTGGTCCTGTTCTGACGTTGCGAATCCGTAAATTGAACTCTTTTAGAAGTTCCTCTTGCGCCACGACGGTCTGTCCTTTTAGCTTCAGCAGGCGAAGATGGGTGCCGCTGAGGTTGGCCAAAAAGAGATGGTCTTTCCACTTTGGAAACAGTGTTCCCGTGTAAATAGTCAGAGCCGAAGGAGAGATCGACGGGACCCAGTGAACCACCGGTTGCTCCATTCCCGCCTTGGCCGGGCCTTCACCAATTTTTAAGCCATAATACTCTCGGCCATAGGTAATCACGGGCCAGCCATAATTGGCTCCCGCTCGGATCAGGTTGAGTTCATCGCCACCACGTGGACCCATTTCGCTGAGCCACAAATCTCCAGTGATCGCATTGCGAACGAGGCCCTGAGGGCTCCGATGTCCATAGCTCCATACTTCTGGGCGCGCTTTGGGATTTTTGACAAAGGGATTGTCGGTGGGAACACTCCCGTCCTCATTGAGCCGGATCACTTTGCCATTGTGATAGGCCAAATCTTGCACTCGATCGCGCTGATTCCGATCACCAACTGAAATGTAAACATGGCCTTTGTTGTCGAACTCGATGCGTGAGCCATAGTGGATTTTGGTGTCACTCGGTGCAATAGCTGAAAATATTTGTTTCACGGCTGTTAGCGACGTTCCACTGAGTGTGGCTGTGGCAAGGGCGGTGGTAGAGCCTTCGCCCACGGGTTGGGCATAGGTCAGATAAATTTTTGACTTTTGTGTGGGATGAACTCGAATGTCTAGCAGCCCGCCTTGGCCCGACGCAAAGACAGGAGGGACGCCGGCAATTTCAGTGATTTTTTTTGACTCTAGATCAAGCAGCTTAAGCTTTCCACCTCTTTCCGTAAATATCACGCGCTTGCTATCGAGGAAGTCAAAGCCCCAAATCACATCTTTTTGTTTAGTCAACACTTCAAACTGAAAGCGTTCGCCTCCAGCCTCATAGACTTTCGCTTCAGCATTGGTAGCAATGGCTCCTGCGATAAATATGAACAGCTTGGTCGTAATTTTATGTATTTGCATGACGCCTCCCATGCGCCAAGTTTAAGGGGCACAAGGAAGCTAGACAATGGAATGTCTACGGACGGTTGGTGATCGCGTTCAACACCTCTTTCGAGATGTCTATGGCGAGTGGCAACGTGTCGGTGGAGTTGGCAAAAATCACTCGAATCGCCTTTTCGCCCTCAACCAAGGCCGTCTTGAAAGATTGCCCGATCGCTACTGAAAGAACGGCAATCAAAATGGTTTCCAATCCGGACTCTTTGGCTAGGTTGGCGTAGTGCCTAGAATTCTGCACATGCAAGCGAGCTTGGCTATTGTTCCCCAGCGCCTGCTGTTCGATTGCGAGCCGGTACTCGGCTAACGACCGCATGGTGTTATCTGAGAGCTTGTATGCGCTGTAGAGTTGAGCCACGCCGACGCCAAAAGTGGTGCCTAACAGCACAACTCTCGCTCCGGCTTTGTGCAACGTCAGGGCACCACCGCCGACGCCGATCATTCCCCCGGCAAGCGCCGCGCTGAGGTAAGGACTGACCCCTCGCTTGCGCCAGGCAGCCATTTGTTTGTCCAATTCACAGGCCATCACGGTGTCGTTGTTCAAGCTGCGCCGGCGACCTTCCCAGAGTGACGAGGTTGCATCCGTCAACAGCAGAGTGGTCGGAGTGCCCGCCGCACCCAATCCTGCGCCGGCAATAATTTGTCCCAGTTTCGCCAACTGCCCGGCAACGATAGCGTCTGTTGAAAACGAGGCAGCGAACGTACTAGCCCCTCCTACGATTGGACCAGACAAAATCACACTGGCCACCAGGACACCAGCGGCAGTCAAGCCGATCGTGCCCAGCATCAGTTTGCGGCTCGAGGCTGCACCCTTCTGCCGAATGATCTCGCCGTTAATTAAGCTGCAGCGCTCTATATAAATGACCATGTTGGCGAGACGGGTGACGGTCCTGGCCTTGTATAGCTCGAGCTCAGCGAATGATATTTGGGTCTGCTTTCGATCGCGCCACTCGAGTTTTTGAATGGCTTCGAGCAGCTGTTGAGTTTTGAGTGTAAAAGTCTGGGCGTGATCGGCCTTGCGCTGGGAATGGAGAGTGACTTTTTTCATCGTTCGGTCAAAGGCGAGCCACAATGGATGTTTGAGCCCAACCGTTTGAGCGATGGAGTCCTTTAGATGCTGTTGTTCCACTAAATTCAGCAGCTTTTCAAGAAAGACCGGTGAGGCTTCAATGACTTTTGTCATTGGCCATTGCTCGGCAATGATTCGATTCAACTCAACCTGAAAGCTGGCTTTGCCAAAGTGTGAACGTAAGTGGCTGAGGCGGGAGTTGAACCCCACAAAGGCCTGCCTCTCCTCAAAATTGAGGGCCAAATTGACGGGGCAATCCGCCTCTTCAGCCTGTTGGGGGCCAATCGAGGTCTCAGGCGCGGCTCGCCCTGCAAAAGCCGGGAGGCTGTTAAAGATCAAAGTGAAGGTGAGGAGGACTGAAGTCGTACGTCTCATTCTCGGGAACAATTGCAGTCCGAGTGCCGAGCGGAACTCAGCGCGCCCTTGTAACCTACTGTTTATGGGACAGTTTTGAAGGATTTACAGCTATCAAAAATTCCCGGTCAGACAAATCTGGGCACTACTTGAGGTCAGCGCGGAAGGCTTTAAACTTCGATCCCTTGATTTTACTACTACGCAACTTGTTTAGAGCCTTGTCGGACTGGCTGGTCTCAACCGCCACATAGGTAAACCGCTCCAGCACTTCAATCTTGCCCACGGCCTTGCCAGGCAGAGCGTTCGGCTCAGCGGTAAGTGCACCCAAGATATCGCCAGGGCGGAGGCGATCGGACTTGCCGCCAAACAGTTGCAGGGTGTGCATCCGAGGCTGTTGCAGCTCAGGCGACAGGCGCCCCCCTTGTGACTCTGGCTTCAGGCGTTGCATGACGACTCCCGTAGCGGCTTCAATTTCTGCCACCTTCTCGGTCTCATAGTCGGTGGCGATCGAAACGGCAGTGCCGGTGCGACCCGCGCGCCCCGTGCGGCCAATGCGGTGAATGTAAATTTCAGGACTCGAGGGGAGGTCTACATTGATCACCAGCTCAAGCGCTTCAATGTCTAAGCCGCGAGCGGCAACGTCTGTCGCCACTAAAACGCGAGTGCTGCCATTGCGAAACATAAGAGTTGCTCGGTCGCGCTCAGACTGCTCGAGATCGCCATGCAAGACATCACAACTGATTTTTAAGTCGCTCAAATGGCGGCCAATCGCCGCAACAGTGGCCTTCGTGCGGCAAAACACGAGAGTGCATGGGGAGGGATGGCGCCGGAGTATGCTGGTCAAGGTTTTGATTTTTTCTGGATTCTCACACCGATACAAAAACTGCTCGATAGCCAAGGCCGCAGGGGTGTCGCTCGCTTCAATTCGAACCCGCGCCGCGTGCTTGAGATGTCTCGCCACTAAAGCTTCCATACTTACCGGGAACGTCGCCGAAAAAAAGATCATTTGTCGTTTGGTAGGCAGCTCTTGCAAGATTGCACTGAGCTCTTCGGCAAATCCCTCTTCAAGCATGCGGTCGGCCTCATCCAAAACAAGAGTGCCGAGATTAGTGATAGGAATGTTGCCCAACTGAAAATGCTCCAACGTTCGCCCGGGCGTTCCGACGATCAAATGCACACCTTTTGTGAGAGCTTGCGCTTGCGGTTGAAAGGGCTGTCCTCCAACCAAGGCGACCACCTGTAGCCCCGAGAAGGCCTTGGAAAACTTGCGACACTCCCGCAGCACTTGATCACAGAGTTCACGAGTCGGGCACAAAACCAACGCCTGTGGACGGGCGTCTTGCACGTTGATTTTTTCTAAGATCGGGATCACAAACGCCGCGGTTTTGCCGCTACCGGTTTGCGACTGTCCCACAAGGTCTTGGCCGTTAAGGAGTAGTGGGATACTCGCCGCTTGAATGGGTGTCATTTTTGTATAGCCCATTTCGGCAATCACTCGTTGCATGGCGGGTGACAATGAAAGTGCGTCGAATGTTTGGCTGGGGTTCATGACTTAGTCTCCGGTCGGGATGTTTTCTCAGGGGCGGGCGGGCAACACAATTCATTAACTCAGCAAAAGAAAGATTTACCCTGTTGATTGCTCTTTGCTAACTTGGCTCACGATGACAGCCGACTTTAAAAAACTCCTGGGAGCTCGCTTCTTCTTTACCTTTGGTGTGCAGATGCAGGCCATCATTCTGGGTTGGCGGGTGTATGAAATTTTTCAAGATCCCTTAGCTTTGGGGTTAGTGGGTCTATCGGAGGCTGTGCCGGCGATTGGACTCGCTCTTTACGCGGGCTATCTGGTGGACCGCGCAAGGCCCCTTTTGGTTTATCGCCAAGTGATCGGCGTGAGCTTGCTCTCAGGGCTATTGGTGCTGGCTGAGCATGTGGTGCACGCGGACCTGGAGCTCTGGTCTCAGGCGAGCCTCCTCTATGGTGGAGCGTTCTTGACGGGACTGGCGCGCTCGTTTGCTGGTCCGGCCATTTTTGCGTCAGTGCCGCGAATGGTGCCGGCCCATCAGCTGCTTCAAGCGACCGCCTTAATGAGTTCGTTTATGCAAGTGGCTCGAATTGCAGGGCCTGCCATCGGGGGGTTGATGTTTGGCTTTCTGGGTCCTGTGGTGGCGTCTACAGCTGTTTGTCTGTTGCTGTTTTTATCGCTTGGGTGCATGGCTTGGATTTCAGTGGATCTACCTGTGCTGCACACCGAGGAGAAGTGGCACACTTCGGGGCGCGAGGAATTTTTCTCTGGCCTGCATTTTGTGAGGAATCATCCGATTCTCCTGCCGGCCCTCTCGCTTGATATGATCTCGGTCTTGTTTGGCGGAGTGACCGCGCTCCTGCCGGTGTTTGCCCACGAAATTTTGCAGGTTGGTCCTAGGGGCCTTGGCTTGCTTCGAGCGGCCCCGGCGGTGGGCGCGACAGTCATGAGTTTGTATCTGGCCCATCGCACCTTGCGTGGCCGCTCGGGGACGTGGCTGCTCAGCGCCGTTGCGGGCTTTGGCATGAGCATCCTCGTTTTTGGCCTAAGCCAAAATTTTTGGCTGTCATGCTTTGCACTTGTTATGAGCGGCGTGTTCGACAGTGTGAGCATGGTGATTCGTTCAGCCGCCGTGCAAATGTTTTCACCCGATCACATGCGCGGCAAAATCTCAGCCGTGAACTCCATTTTCATCGGCTCATCCAATGAACTCGGCGAGCTGGAATCCGGAATCGCCGCAAAGGTCCTGGGCACCGTTCCAGCCGTTCTGCTGGGTGGTGTGGTGTGCCTGATCACGGTGAGCGTGATGGCCTACGCTTCGCCTAAACTGCGGCAGTTGGATTTGAGCAACCTGCGCGGCTCGACCTAAGGTTGATGGCGATCGGCGCGTGAGTCGGTGGCTAGCTCTCGACGGCAAAAAATTGCGTGTGGGTCAAAATGGATTTACAGTTGAGATGGCGCACGTGCGGGCTCGGCTCGGCTCGGTTTGGCGAAGGAGAATGTTTTTTGCGACGTCTATACACAGGTTTATTCACAATGTGTTTGCTGTACTCCTCCTCCGCCTTTGCCAAAGGCAACTTTGGCGCAGGTGTAGTTATCGGCAACCCGACCGGCCTCACGGCAAAATATGTGTTCAGTAAAATTGAGGCTGTCGATGCCACCCTGTCGTTTTGGGGCGATGACAATTTTTATTTACATAGCACTTGGCTTCTTCTGCGGTCGAGGCTTTTTGCCATCGATAAGTATCCAGTCCGCTGGTACTTCGGCGTCGGCGCCAGGGTATTTAATCACGATCACGGGCACCGGCACGGGCACCATGGTCACGATGAGCTGCATTTGGGAGTGCGCGTACCCCTTGGACTCCGCATGAATTTTAGAGACCCTAAAATTGAATTGTACACCGAACTGTCATTCGCCGTCGACATCACACCCGAAACAGACTTCGATCTCGGCTTCGGCCTGGGCGCACGCTATTATTTCTGAGCCGTGCTGATCGTTCATAAAAGTAGAGGACTTGGCGATTCTGCGTCAATAATGGCTTTGGAGCGATTCCTCGTGAATTGCGACAATTGACATTGCCAAAGCGACATAGTGCGTGCGATCCAGTTGGCTCTATCAAATCAGACTAAACCCGGAGGAATTTATGAGAAAACTCATTTTGGCATTTTTTGGTCTTACCGCGCTGGTTGCATGTGGAAAAGACAGTGGCTCTGCTAGTAAAAGTAATGGCAATAATCGATCTCAAGAAGAAGAATTTAAGCCAGTTATCACCCGAGAGGATTGTAACCGAGGAACAAAGGCGTCATCCATTATTGGCAGCTGGCTTCAACCCATGAAAAGCAAACAGATCGATTCTCTTTTGTACTTTTCTTTTGACGATTTCGGCACATTTACGCTTTCAAACACCTGCCAGACGCCAGCGGGTTCGGCAACAGCTCAAGTTTCTGTGCCGTATTCAATGACGTCAAAGACCGTGACGTTCGAGGCTGCTGAGTCTGATGAAGGGACTTACGAGGATGAGAAGAACAAAGTCACATGCGCTATTTCTATCGAACGCATGACGGTGAGCTATGAATTTTTCGGCCAATGCCTGGTCATGGTTGGTCCCGACGGTTCGAAAATGTACGCTCTTCCAGTAAACGGTGAGTACTGAGGCTGACTGCTTGATTATATAATTTATTATTTCTTGCCGATCATCTCAAGGTTTTCGGCAAGGAAACCAGGGCTTTCTATGGGATCAATCAGTACTTGGCGTTGCCTTTTTTATCACTTTCATAAATGATTTTTGTAACGGTAAACTTCACGGGAATGTCGTCGATTGTCCCTACGTATTCTCCGGTTTTTAAGCGGACGGTGTCGTCCATGTCTAGGCGCAACAAGCTCGCGTTGCCAATCTCTAGCTCTTCCTTGAGGTCCACGGCTACGACCTGTTCAAAGTTATTGTCACCTTTGATAAGGTGGGCCAAGTAATACCGCGTCTGGGGCTTATCATACCCTCCAAAAACGATGTAAGTCGATCGATCTGGCCGGAGCTCCTCGAGGTGCATTGGACTTTCAAAGATTTCTTGTTCAATAACATAACGGGCTTCGGTCTCGATTTTCGTACCGCTGCCGATGAATCCGTCGTAGACGTCTACGGGAAAGTTGGCGACTTCGCCGTCGCGCAACACCTTGAGCAGAAATCTGGGTTTGTCCGAAGTGATGCTAAAAAACTTGTGGCCTTGTGAATTCTGAGGTTGGCCTGCAATTTTCGTCTGGGTAGGTTTCAATTGGTTTAATTCATCTGGAGTGGTGCTGATCAACTTCCCTTTAATTATGAATTGATGTTGGTGATTGGATTCAAATTCGGTGATGTGATAGCCGAAGTGTCCCTTTGGGTCTGCAAAGATAAAATTGTGCTGACGGGGAACTTCTTCTGCCGCGTGAAAGGCATCACTGCCTTGAAACGCAGCGTGGTCATGAGCCTGAGAAGGATGCCGATGGGCTCTACTCGGGTGAGTGCAGCCCCAGGTCATCAAACACAAGAATGCAACACCGGCAATCACAGGTAGGCGCATGGGAACTCCTAGAAAAGTCAGGGTGATCTAGCTCTCATTTTAGAGCGCGCTTTTAGGCCCCGCCAGTCCAGATGTTATTGAATGGCTTTAACGCGACCCTCTGGCAAGATGTGCCCATCGGCGCGCATGTTGAAGATAAAGTAATTCGGTACGCAAAAGCCTACTCCCAGCTGCTCGAGTCGGGTGACCCTTTGCTCAACCAGCTCGCGAGTGCGTCCATTGTACTGACGGCCGATATTGGGCAAGCGTTGGCAGATGTAGTCCTCACGGCAAAACCTAGAGGGCGTGCAGGTGTCTAAGTAGGCTCGGGCGATTTCTGCTTGCGCTAGGCAGGCCGATGGATTGGCGGACTTGGCACAGTTGTCGAAGGCGTCCCCACCTTGAACCACACAAAATGAACGGGGAGCATCATCAGCTGTCTTCAATGCATCGACAAATTCAAGCCGCCCTTCCGCCGAATCAGCTTTGCAAGTGCGGGGGATTCGCCCCAACGGAACTCCCTCTCTGGGCTTGGTGCAGCGACCATTTGGGACATCCAAAACAGTATCAAAGGTCATAGTGTCGCGAATTGCAAAGAGGTTGTAGAATTCGCCAAGGGCAGGAGTAGGAGGATGGCTCGTGATTTGTCCCTTTCGGCACACAGAGCCCGGTACAACGTTCTTGTTGGCCACGCATTCACCAATCGTGATGCTGGCCTGGCTATTTGTCGCCGTGGGGATACAGGAAGATCCAGTTTCGCAGACAATGCCCCGTCCGTAACTGATTTGATCAGCCTTTAGACAAAGGTCGCGGGTCTTCGCCTCTCTAAACTCAGGCAGTTTGGTTTTGTCGGTCCCAAGTTGCCGAATAGGTGGAAAGAACGACGGTGGGCGAAAAGTCGATGGTTCTTGTCCATTTGCGAGCAGCTCACCATACTGTTTTCTTCTGATCCGTTCAGCGCCGTAGTGGGCCGAAAAAGGCAACAACACTTGATTAAACACATTGTTGAAGGCGTTGGTTCTTCCCAGCATGTGAAACCCAGCGGTCCCACCAGTTTGATGGCAGCCCACACAAGTTAAACCATTCAGTCGCTCCACCATTGCCCTTGGTGTCTTTATAAATCTTAAATCGCTGAGGTTTATGTTTTTCAAGTCATTTGCCTCGACGCCAAAAAGTGCCGTGAAGGGCTTGTTGGCGACTCGAGCTCGTCCAATGGTGGTGAAAGAAAGTGCTCTAGAGGAGAGCAGTTTACCATCCGTGTTTGACAGCACGAATGTCCCTGCATCAATCTTTCTTAGATTTTCAGGCCGACTGAGTTGCTCCAACAAACTTTGCTTGAGTTTAGGAGACTGTAGGATCTCCCCTACGTTGATATTGTTCTCGAGCGGAATGGATTGGTAAACGCCATTCTGCTCTTGAAAAATACGGAGTAAGTAGACGGCTTGTCCACCAAAGTCGAACTTCAGCTCAGACGGATAGCGAATGGCCTGCATATTCAGCTCGATCTGCTTCAGCTTTATATATTTCTTGTTTATTGCGAAAATCTTTAACTGATCGATCAACGACAGTCCACCTTGCGCGCTCGCAACCGGCAAATTTTGCCAAGCTCTGGCGACCTGTTGGCAATTGCCTTGCTTGGGATATTCAAAAACTACATTCAAAAATAACGGCAGGCTTGATTGGCTCTCTACGGGCTCCGTTTGAAGATAAGCCATACGATAAATAAACCGCACCTCACCGCAGGAGTTTGAGCTAAAATCCCTGCGGTCCACGCGATTAACAACAGCGACGAGCGGCAATGCAGCCTTGCTTGAGCTCAACCAAAATGGATCAAAAAATCGCGGAACCTTCCCTTCCACTGCCATAGTTTCGGCGATCTCGGAACTGTAGGCCATTCTCTCTCCGCTAAGCTGCACCACTTCGTTGATATCAGAAACAATGAGCGACGAGATTTTTTGGAACTTCAGAGGGCTCCGGCGATTCAATTCATCCACTCTGAGCTGCCACAATTTGCTATCTGAATTGAGGCGCGTGTCCGAGTCATCCACTCCGAGTAGCGTCGCGAATGAATACTCGCCAGGTTGATCAAGGCTCTTCAACACGCTCGCTTCGAGTATGTCCACCCGAGTTGCCGCACGAACCGCTGGTGTGCACGTCAAGCCCAGTGCCAAAATTTGTAAAGCCATAGCAATTTTAGTCATATTCCCCAGCCATAACGGTGTGATTTGATTTAGGCGTCAGTCGACTAGGGATTGCAAGGAGGGGGCCAGTGAGCAGGGAACCAGGGAGTGGCCATGAGCTTCTATATCGACTGGATCTTCGGTGAGGCGTCGACGACATTAATGATTTTTATGAGAATCACCGGCTGCCGCTGAACACCTCAACCTTTTCGGACTAAAGGAAAAAAAGGGCGATCGTGTCTTCAGTGTTGACGGCCGATTTCATTATATACTATATTGCCCTAAATGAGAGCAAGTCAACCTTCACTTTTTTCAAAGACAGACAAGCGCCGTTACTCGCGCCGCTCGCATGGCCATACCCTCAACAAGGGGAAGCGTAAACTCGAGCGTCCGCTCTCGACTAAGCAGTGGATGCACCTGACATTGAAGTCCGATAAGGCCAAAGGGCAGATGAGCTTTCTGACATCGCGGAATAAGGAGATTATTCGATCTGTGCTGGCGCAAAAGGCGAAGAAGTTTGGGGTGATCATTGCCGATCGAGCCAATGTGGGGAACCATTTGCACTTGAAGATTAAGATTCAGTCGCGCAAGAGTTTTCAGAATTTTCTTCGGGCGGTTACGACACTCATTGCTCGCAAGATTACAGGTGCACGGCGGGGCAAGAGGTTTGGTAAGTTTTGGGCGGGGCTGGCGTTTACGCGGGTGTTGATGAGCTTTAAAGAAGAGGTCATTTTAGGCGGGTATTTTCGGGCCAACCGTATCGAGTCTAAAAAAGGGTACCAGGCGCGCGAGAAGTTTCGGCGGGAGTTCAGTGACTATGTTTATGGGCGAGGGCGCTTCGTAGCTTCTGGTTAGCGGACGCGATTTCAAACACATCGGGCCTTGCAAACTCGCTGACCAAGCTACGTGACGAGGGCTGCCGACTACGGCACTTCGACGATAAAGCCGGGGATTTTCATCCAGCGAATTTTGAAGAGGTGGCCGTCCTTAAAATAGGTCGCAATTTGACTTCTTGAGTTGATCCGCCATGTGGGGCGAGCGTTGCCGCCACGATCGGGCGGTCGACCAAAAATTTCAGTGACGTGATCGAGGGTGGCGCCGGATGAAAGTTGGTTGAGCTTTTCGAGGTACTGTTGTTCCTCGCTGTCCATCTTTAGCGAGGCCTCGTTGAGAGACAACTTGGGCACAAATACCTTAAACGAGACAAAGGCCATTGCACCCAAAACGATGGCGATCGCGCTTAGTTTTTTTACCCATCCCATTTGGCCTCCGAGCCGTTTTGCGAATACCTGCTACGGTATCGACGGTCACAAAATAGGTCAATCACAAAAGACCGGCGCTGGAGTCGACAGCCACAGTTGGCCCAATCTAGACGGATTGGTCCGCCATTGTAAACATAAAATGTTTATTAACAAAGTCTTTGAGTTCTAACTGTGCACTTCGCTTTGCAGTCCCAATGGCTATTGCTCATGTTCGGCCGACAGCCCGCAGAGTGATGTCGAATGTTCCTGCGAGTGCGCCCGGCTCTTCATCGGTCGGTCGGAAGTCTACGATGACAGAGTCACGTTCGCTCTCCGGAATACTCAATAGAATCCGATCTCGGTCGTTGTATTGGTTCCCCTTAAAGTACATTTGAGTCACGAGCTCATGGTGGCCAAGGTGCGTGATTCTGAAATGAATGTGGGGCGGGCGAGTCCAATCTGCCGATGCTGGATACGCGCCCGGTAAAATAGTCTTAAAGCGGTAGGAGCCCTCAGCATCGGTGAAGGCCTCTGCCCAATATTTGAAGTGAGGATCTATTGGTGCTGGGTTGGGATCTCTAGGATTGTTGTATTTTCCTGAGGCGCACGCTTGCCAGATCTCCACGTTCGCGCCTGCAATAGGCTCGCAATTTTGGTCGACAACTTTGCCGCTGAGATACACTATTTGGCCGATAGCTCGCTGTGAATGACCGGGGATAACTGTGAGGTCACCATCTTGATGAAAATTGTCTTCGCCTGGGTAAAACGGTCCGTCGGTTTGGGGTGGAGTGAGCCCGCAGGCTGCAGCTAAAGCCCTTGAAGCTCCGGATAAAGAAAGCGCTAAACCGGCCGCGCCAGTTCCCAATTTTAAGAAGCCCCGTCGATTTGATTTTATTTTCATAACCCCACCTTTGCTTTTTGCAACATTGAACATTTGGCTTTTCAACACTTCTGCATTCAGTGTATAGCGTATTTCTCTATGATAGTTAAAATATGAGATTTGTATCGATACGATAGGAGAAAGTTATGATGCCGTCCCCCGCTGAGCTTTCGTATTTTATGGAAGTCGCGACAGCTCTGAACCTTTCTCGGGCAGCTGAGCGCATTGGAATTAGTCAACCCACGCTTAGCTTAGCCATCCAGCGCCTAGAGCATTCAATTGGAGTGCCGTTGTTGATACGGAGTAAGCGGGGGGTCACCCTAACTCAAGCCGGCAAGCAGTTGCATCTTCATACCAAAGGTCTTTTGCAAAGCTGGGATTCTGTGAGGGGTCGGGCCTTGGCGTCGACGCACGAAATTCAAGGGAGTTTCACTATTGGCTGTCATGCATCGGTGGCGTTGTACTCCCTCCCAGGGGTCATGTCCGACCTGTTAGAGGAAAATCCAAAACTTGAGATTCGGTTTGTGCACGATCTCTCCCGTAAGATTGAAGAGCGAGTGGTGCAAACTGAAATCGACGTTGGCCTCGTAGTCAATCCGATGCGGCACCCCGATTTGATCGTCCGCCCACTGACGACCGACGAAGTGACGTTTTGGGTTGGTAAAGGCAATCGCACCACACAGGACTTCAAATCCGGTGGGGCCGTGTTGATCTGTGATCCTGACCTGTTGCAAGCACAGAGTCTGTTAAAAAAACTTAAAAAGAGCGGAGTTCGCTACCAACGAATTGTTTCATCGTCGAGCTTAGAGGTGATTACCGAACTGACGGCAAGTGGTGCAGGGATTGGCATCATTCCAGGTCGTGTGGCTGAGGCGGCCTCGATAAAAGGACTTCAGCGTATCAAAAACGCGCCGGTGTTCTCAGATGAAATCAGTTTAATTTATCGGGTCGAGAATCGAGGCGTGAAGTCCATACAGGTGATCGCTGATCGCTTTCGTAAGTTTTTCGGCGACTTAGGGAATTAAACAAAATTTTCTCTGACTTCATCTCAAATTCACAAGGACGATATAAAAATTTGCCTCTGCATGTGCAATCGTCGTTTACTCCTTTGTTTTCTATTGTCGCTCGCCATTCACTTGGTAGTTGGACTCCATATGCCAACTTCCAAAAATACTCCCCATCATGAGCCCATAAATGTCAGTTATATTCACCGCCCAATTGCTATGCCTTTGCGAAATAGCCCAGTGAAAAAAGGCCCCAGGCTCCCTGGGCTACGACAACTGAGTGTGCTTGCCCATAATTTAACGGCGTCGTTTTCGAGAGTCTCGGTCGCCAATACCGGTACCGCCGATTCGTCCTATCCAAATGACGACTGGGGGTACGGGGGAGGTGATTTGGTTGGCCAAATGGAGCACTTGCCTAAGTTTCAGCGACTATTTGTTGAGGTTCAGGGCTTGCTCTATTACCCCTCAAAGTTGGCGTATCACAAAGTCTCTGGAACCGTAAACCTACGACTCCGATTCAAGGGTGATTCGCAGTGCGACCTGAGGCGGTCAAAAGTCTATAGTGGACATCCTTACCTAAGGTTCTACGCTCTGGCGTTACTGAGAAAACTTTGTGGACTCGAAAATATTCGACACATGGGTTTTAATGAAACACAGTTTGTGGATCTCAATTTCACTTTTGCCATTCAAGAGTTTCAAGAGGGCTCGCGAGAAATTCAGGCCAAGGAGTTCATTGTCGGAAACGTTTTGAGCTTTTATCGCAGTCACGCCGCTTCAAAGCTCGAATTCAATATCGGTCCGCTCAAGGGCTATCTGTTTGCGCCAGCAATCCTTGTTGATTTTGAATGGATAGCGGAGAACTGGGATAAATATGTAAACGGTCGTGATCCTTTTGAAGAGTTTCGAGAGCGGTGATGATGGCTCTGAGCTAGTCCCAACGAACCGTAAATGAGAGTGTGGGGTAGATGACTGTGCGGCCGTTGGTGGCCTTGGTGATTGACTCGTTCACAACAGTCTCATTGAAGCTGGCTTTGTAGTAATTGAGTTTAGCCCCAATTAGAATTCCTTCGCTCACCTCAGGCGTATAGCCGACTTCGACCTTCATTGCAGATCCGCGAAGTTCGACTGCCGCAGCACTGCCTTCCGTATACTTTCCTTTTGTTATCAGATTGTAGGTGAAGCCAATGACCCAGGTGCGCTCTTTGTTCAGATAGGCTAAAAACTTTGGTCCCATGTCGGTGACAGTGAGTTTGGTTGCGGTCCCTGGATTGTCATCGAAACTCATCGAATCGTAATTCCACCCCAAGACATATGCATTTTTCTTGTTTAGGCCCATTCCGATAAAAAAATCCCACATGGTTCGATTGAATGTGGTGGTTTCTTCGCTGTAAGCAAACGCATCACTGAAGTAAAATACGTTGGCGTCGATCAAGGCCCCACAGACTCCGACACTTGGTGCAAGGCACAACAGCGACACAATCGACTTGAGTAAAAATCTCATACTCATATTGTAGATTCAATTGACTCAGAATGGACACCAGATCAATCGTTCGCACGTACAAAGTCGTGTTAGCACTGGACCCGACGAACCCCCAGCCAGAGGCGAGGCACGAGGGCCGTGGAAAAAATAGTGATTTGGTATTTGGTACTGGGCCTTATCTTCACGTTGATGGGGTCGTTTCACTCATTTTTAAAAAAGCTGCCGCTCACAGCAGCAATGGTTTACCTACCCATTGGCTTCTTGTTGGCTCGGTCAGGGCTTTTCACATTTTTGCCAATCGAAGAGGCTCGGGTTTTTGAGCATATCGCCGAAGGTGTGGTGATCATTTCTTTGTTCACGGCAGGACTAAAACTTCGTGTGCCACAGATGAGTGGGCATTGGGGTTTGGCTTACCGGCTGGCGAGCGTGTCCATGATCCTCACTGTACTGATGATTGCAGGCCTAGCGCACTGGATATTTGGGTTTTCAGTTGGAGCCGCCGTGTTGCTGGGGGCGATCTTGGCGCCGACGGATCCAGTTCTCGCATCCGATGTTCAAGTGAAAAGTCCAGGCGATCAAGATCCACTTCGGTTTACCCTCACGGGTGAGGCGGGCTTTAACGACGGCACAGCGTTTCCTTTCGTGATGTTGGGGCTTGGAGTTTTGGGCTTGCACGACCTAGGCAACCTCTGGACCAAATGGCTGTTGGTCGATGTCCTATGGCAGATCGTTGGAGGGCTGACGGTTGGGGTAGGTCTTGGCATGGGGGTAGCGCATCTCATACTCTGGCTGCGAAGGCTTAACAAGGAGTCAGTCATATTGGATGACTTTCTAACCGTTGGATTAATTTGCCTTTCATATGGAGTGGCTTTGTCGATTCACACGTACGGATTTTTGGCCGTATTTGCTGCGGGCCTGGCACTTCGGCAAATTGAGCGAAGACACAGTTCAAATGATGCCGGTGAAAGTGAAAAAATGACTAAGGCCGTTCTTAATTTCAACGAGCAACTTGAGCGACTCGGTGAAGCTGCAACAGTGATTTTGGTGGGCGCACTCTTGTCGATGACATTTGTTATAAGTCATGACCTATGGCTGATTCCGCTTGTGCTGTTGTTGATTCGCCCGGTTGCCGTCTATCTAGGCCTGATTGGCTCACGAGCGCAGTCGCACCATAAAATTTTGCTCTCGTGGTTTGGAATACGAGGAGTGGGCTCGGTATTTTATTTAATGTATGCGGTCTCACGGGGATTGCCCGAGGACCTATCCCACCGATTGACCGCCTTGGTTCTAACGACCGTTGCCGTTTCTATACTGGTGCATGGCGTATCCGTGACTCCAATTATGAACCTGTATTTCAAACGCAAAGCCTCGACTGCAGGTTAAACAATCTGTCCCTTGTATCGATAACCTTTTTTTGTGAAGATGGCTTGAATAGCCGAGCGTTGATCTCCTTGAATTTCAATTTTGCCACCGGATCCATGCAGTTCATACGTTCCTCCGGAGCCACACTTTGACTTGAGCTCCTTGCAGAGGTCTCGTAAAAATGTTTCGTGCTTAGGGAGCTGATCGATAACTGTCACAGTTTTGCCGCCGCGACCATTTTTCTCAATCCGAAGAACGGCGACCCAATTGTTTGAAAGAACCAAGTCACTACTCACATTTGATTTTTTACGAGCCGATTTGCCTTCGACCTTCGAGAGGTCTTTGGGATCATCGGACCAAACGAGTTTTGTATTTCGCGTCATCGAATCACTATACGCCTGGATCCCGCATAAGCGAAATCCAAAAATTTGCTGTCGATTTTAGTCGGTGCGCGGTGACCCCAAAGCGCCCTTGCAATCATTGATCACTTTTGTGATTTCTCCAATAATCGTTAGAAACTGCTGTGGGAGCTCGCGGCCTTGACTGATTTGAGAGGCAATAAGGCCCCTAAGCTCCCCGGGTGAGAACGGCCTGCCGTCCTTGCTAAATTTCGCCTCTTCGTTCGCCAAGACAAGCTTTCGCACCTGGGGTGTCAGAACTTCGTTGTAGATAGCAAAGAACGCGATTTGATTGAGAGTGGAAGATTGGGGGAGTTGGGCCCAAAGTTTTTCGAGTTTTGCCTTCACCTCAGGTGAAATGTCCTGGCTAGAGCGAATCGCTGCAACGATTTGTTCAAAATCGGCTTTTGAAAATTCGCGTTGGCCATGTTTAGAGATGGCTCCAAGAATTTTTTTCCAATCGGCATCGCCCTTAACAATCAAATGCGAAACCACATCAACGAGGGCGTTGTCGATACGATCTTCAACGAGAGATGGAGAATGCATGAAGTACCCCACCACCTGAAAATCAGGGTGCATCTCAATATCTGATGGCGCAGGATAAGATGTACTGTTCATTCCCAAATACTGGCTAAAAAAATTGGACTCAGCGCCACCCATAGTCGACCAAAAAGTTTTGGGATAAGCTTGTGTCCGATTGCTCAGATTTCTTAAAGGTGCGCCGATATTCAAAGGTGAATTGCCCATCGCCAAGTTGTAAATTTCAAAGGCGACTTGCGAGCAAAAGTATTTTACTCGGTTGGTCACATCAAAAGCGAAGTTGTACGGAAAGCTAGCTCGGTTTGTGAGATCGACGGCTCCGCCTTCCGCCTGCTGCGTCTCCTTCATCCGCGCAAGAAACAAGTCTGTTGCATCAATCACTCGGGTCCGGCGTGCACGTGTTGCTGCTTTTGAGTGTTGATTGACGTAGCGATACACGGCAATACGCTTTTTCAATCGCTGTTCAATCTCCTCCCAGGGATCCCGCAGTTTCAAACCATCTTCAATCAGAGCTTCGATGAATTGGACTTTGCCGCCCGCTTGTTCAACGGTTGCAATGGTCGAATGTGAGAACGCACCTGGTAGCTCCGACATCCGAGCCAGTAGGCTTGAAGTTCCAGCCGTACCCTTCATAGCCACCACATCGCCCTGACAAATCGAAAGACCTAAGAGGCTAGTTGTAACTCTGGAGGCACCCGTGGAATCATAACAGCCGTCTGTCCCGATCGACTTGTTTTTATAAAAGAACTCCGGCAGTGCATCGGCTCCAAATTTTCTAGGAATCGCCGCCAGAGTTTCTTCAAGCAAGGTCTGCAGTAAGAAGAGTGTCTGTTTTCGATCCTTCCCATCATTCTTGAGTGGCTCTCGCCGCATGGTTTCGCGCAATTCAAATAAGAAATCCGCGAGGTCTTTGTAGTCTTGCATTTGGTCGGAGGACTTTGAGAGTGGCAACAGTGATTGTTCAAACCATTCGTTGACGCTCGGTGCGTTTTTATAGGCTTTCGTGAGTTCCTCAGTCGTCAATGCGGTAGATCTCGTTTGCGTGTTTGGAGCGGTGAAAAGTTGAACAGTCCACTGGTCGACATTTTGAACTCCAACTAGGCCACGGATCGGTGGCTGTGCAGTCGCCGCCGTCGCAGTAGAGGGGCCACCTTGACCGATCATTGCCGCAACTAAGCACGCAACGCCCTTACTGAGTGCCGTTTGCTGACGTAGGCTTCGATCTTTGCTGATGGAATGAATCATAAAATATCCTCACTTTGTGCCAAAATTCGCTCATCGAAAACAAAAAATGCGCCTTCGCAGGGGTCTTCTAGGTGGTTTTTTTAGCCTCAATCCACTAGGTGCTGGGGCACGCCAATTTTTGCTTCTATATGGATTGGAGAGTTCAAGGGTCGTGCCATTTTTTTACGCTTTGTTGAAACATAAGATTTTTTGGACGCTTCAAATAGATATAAATTGATCCTGACTCAAGTCGCCTGGACGTTGGTCCGACAGGACTCTCGGCTACTAAACTAGGAGGACGTACATGAGAGTTTTTATCATTGGTTTATCCATCGTTTCATTTTTGTTCGTTGCGACGGGCTGTGGAAGTGACGGTGGTTCATCTTCTGGAACTTTAACTGTCTCTGGCGCCGGCGAATAACACTTCGGCTTTTTAAAAACATCATTTTCAAAATGGAGACAATCAATATGGCACGTTTTACATTTCTATTGGCAATGAAACTCATTTTTGTAGGTTCTACGGCAACCGCCGCAATCTCTGGGATCGATCCCAATTACTTAAAATTGAAGATTTACAAAGTGGCGATCTCGACCAGTCCCCTGTGCACGAATCTGGTAACAGTCTATGAGAACGACAGTCCTAGTTACACTGACTTTCTGGACAACCCAACTCTCGGTTCGGGAGCAGTGGCCAACGGGACTTATGCATGTGTAGCGATTGAATTTTCTGATATTTTGCAGTTCGCGCCAAGTGAAACTTCTGACAATGGCCATTGCGTAGCGAACCAACTGACCACTCTGGATGTTTGTGGCAATGGATCCTCAACCAAGCTTGTAGATGGGAGTGTTGAAGCCTGTTCAAACTCAGAAGACAAGGTCACTATGTATCTGAGCACGGGCTCGACCGCAACCACGGGGACAAATGGCCACAATGCCTTTGAGCCTCCTACATCCACTAGCGACGCAACAAAAGGCTTTAAATTAACAGGCGCACTCGAAGTGTCGGGTTCTAAGGCGGCAACCTTTGTCGTCAACGGTCTTGGCAAAGTCGAAGAAAATGCCGGTCAGTGCGACATGACCCCACCCGAGTTCTCCTTCCGCTAAAAGCAGCGTAAATTTCACAGCGAGCGGCCAGTCTTGTTCTGGCTGCTCGGTTGCCTTAAGATCTAAGCCGAATGCTCTCGGTGAATGTCTTCAGCCGCTTTTTCAGCGATCATATAAATCGGGACTACAATGAACATTCCAGGAATGTTGGGAAACACCGAGGCATCCACTATCCGAAGTCCCTTAACATTGTGCACGCGAAACTGATAGTCCACGACGGACATTGGATCAGTAGCGGTACCCATTCTAGCTGTGCATGATGCGTGATGACCCCACGACTCGTTCATCACAAAATCCTTGAGTGCATCACCCTCAATTCCATAGCCCGGCAACACCTCCTCTGCAATCATGCCTCTAAGAGGTGCTAGACTATTCGCCTTTCGTGCTAGTTGTACGCCTTCGACGACCGCTTGTAGATCTGGATCATTTTTACCTTGAGCAAAAAAATTGAAATTGATTTCAGGCCGGTGCAGGGGATTGCTCGACTTCAATTTAACATAGCCACTATTTTGCGTATGGGCCTTGAGAACCGCCCAAGTGAAGTGATCAGTCTTCAGTGCACTTCGAGACCACCCGGTGTGGTAGCCCTTGAATGCGCCTGGTGCAGCGAACACAAACAGATCTGGATCATTTGTTCGTGCGGTCGTGGACTTGTGAATATTGCCGCAGATTAAGCCATTGCTGGTGTAGATTGAATTGTTGGAGTCTTTAGAGTACTCCGTGAAACAAGGATCGGTGGAGTCATTTGTGAAAGTGCACTTCGCAATGGATCCAATGGGTGTTTTGAGTTTCGATACAACTCCAACTTCGTAGCGATCTTGCAGGTTTTTACCCACACCGCGCAGATTCACTCTCTTGCGAATTCCGCTGGGTAGATCTGCGAAATCTCCGATTCCAGAAAGCATAAGCAGCTGCGGCGTATTGAACGCTCCACCAGACAAGATGACTTCCTTGGCCCGAGCCATTTTTTTTATTCTCGAACGAAAAACCCGCTGAGAGCTCAGCGGACTTGCTTCATAGAGATAATCTCCTTCTAAGTACTCAACTCCCACCACTTTGTTTTGGTTGCTTTCATCAAACAGGAGCTGAGTGACAAACGCGCCGGTACGGATGGTGAGGTTAGGCGTTTCACTTGCAGTCTTTAGCAGCCACTCGCGCACGCCTTTGCGTTTGCCATTCTCAGAGGACTTGGGGGGAATGTAAAGACCTTGACGTTTGATTGGAGCCGGTTTGTTTGGATCTAGATCATACTGAAGTCGGCCGGGAGTAAGAAGCCGAATCACATCGTCACCTAGTCCGTTCAGTCTCGCACTAGCGGCCACGATGCTGAGCAAGGTCTTATCTTTGAGGGCAAGTTGAATTGGAGTCATCTCAGTCGGCAGCCAGCCACCTCTGCCATATGCTCCCGTTTGGAATGCCCTGGGACCAAGGTACCGATTGTCTTCGAGTGTGGCAAAGTGTCGCCGCATCTCTAAGGGTGTCCAACCAAATGAATCACCTACTGAGTTCTGGGCTGCATCGGCAATTCTCTGCCAGTCACTTTCGTCTGGATACATTGCAATCAGTGCATTGTGAATCGTGCATCCCCCAAGCGCAGACGCGCGCGGATACAACACTCCGTTTTTCTCAGATTCAAATTTACTGTCCTTCAGTTGCTGCTGATGGTCTCTATGGTGTTGGACGAAGAAGTTCCAACTGAGTTTAGGGTGCTCTGTTGAAAGTCCCTGAAAAGCTGGAACCGTAGCGTAGGCGTCAATCTCCGACCCGCCAGCTTCCAGAACCAAAACCTTGTGGCCGAATCGAGCGAGGCGAGCGGCGACGGTCCCTCCACCGGCACCAGAACCTATAACAATAAACTCGTAGTCTTCATCGGTAGATGCGAGTCCCCGCAAAGACCCCGTGCTCGTGCATGAAGAGAGTAAAAGTCCTGCGCCCACTTTAGCTGAATCTTTAATAAAGCCACGTCTGGATCGGCTGTTTTTTTTCAATCTGCACCTCTAGTCTGCAAGTTTACCAGCCTGAAAAGTGACCAATGATCAAAAAGAGAAAGCACTCTGATTTCTAGACCCGACTTTCGGTCAATCCACTCGTATGCCGCTTTTGGTCACCGCCCCGAAATCTTTTCTGAAGCCCATAGATTGTGTTTGAATTTTGCGATGGCTCGCATACAGTGCGAGCGGTTTTTGCCGAATTTTAATTTCATCCGTTGGAGATGTGAGATGTTCAAACAAGATGCGAAGTGGCTAAAAATGGCCGCTGTGACGACAAGTGTATTGGTTCTGGTAGCATGTGGAAAAGACAAGGGTGGAGGCTCTGACGAGCTCGTCATACCTGATAAGTTGACGCCGAAAATTGTAAGGGGTGAAAAGCTAAGCCTGGCAGAACAACAGCAGTTGCTTCAGTCTATTCAAGAATTGGATTCGCAAGACGATCCTATGGTTGCAATCGAAGCTGCGAGGAACTCGGTCGACGGACAAGTAACGGCTGAGGATCAGGCCGAGCTGAATGGAGCCTCTGAGCCTGTGCGCAAACTCCATGTTGCGATTGCCGATCCTCGTCAGTGCAAAGTCGATGTGTTGCCAGGTGAATTTGAAATGAAGGGCAAGACCGGAGAAAACGGCAAGTCCTCCATGCGCTTTGCTTCAGGTGCCACAGTCTCTGGCTCCAATTGTCCAATTGAAGCTCGTACGGCAACTTCATTGGTGAGCAACACAGACACTAAAGATGCGAAGAAACAAATCCAAATTGAAACTCAATCTGTTAAATCTTCTCAAAGTTGGAAGATGAAGCAAAATCAGTTCCCTGAGATCGAAATTCGACAAGCCTCAACTGAAATGGGCGGGAGAACTCGCACGGAGAGTGACGGAAAATTAAGCCGCTCCTACGCCCGTCTGTCGATGGACAGGGATCACGTTGGTGGCGACAAGAGTTTGACCGTGAATCTTCAGATGGAAACTCTAGCAAAGGATCCACTAGACACGACGAGAACGGATCTAACCGCTACAGATGAGACGCTGACCTACCTAGATCTAAAAATTAACAAACGCGCTTACACCATCGTCGTGTTCACCAAAAGTGGACCGAATGGAAAGCATGAACTTAAGACTTGGATAAACGGTTGGGAGTCAGATGTCGCCAAGTTCGGCGGTGTACTGAGATCCACCAGCAATTTTAAGTTCAGCCGATAATAGTAGCGCGTTGACTGTCCCCCTGTTAGGAGTGGTCCGAGATCGGCAAAAGGTACCTCTCCTAGCGTTTTACTGAAACTCATCGGCACTAAAATGCATAGGCTTCACGATTTTGCCGAGCTCGGACCACTCGCATTGAGAGTCCACAGATCAGTCCCTAAGTCTTCCATAAATGGCTTGGTTCGCTGGTGTACCAGCGATCAGATAATGCTGCCTCTGAAGGCGGCAAAAACTCCGTGACCGATCTCAGCCGTCAACATCGATCGACTGTGTGTAAAGACGTGAGTGCGTAATTTTCACAGGCTGACGGTCCGTAGATTGCAACGAGGAGAGAGAACCATTGGCTTTGGGCCTAGCTCCCGCTATTGCGGGGGCAGCAGCCAAATAGCGTCATCGAATATGTAAGTTTTTTATGAGGAGCTCAGATGTATCACCTGTTACTAGGCGTCGTTTTTGTTGGAATGGGTCTTGTCCTGAGCGAATCGGCAGTCGGCCACGCCAACCGGGAGGTCTGGCAAAACGCTGAATCTGCGATTCAAGACTTCAAGAATGTTTCTCAGTGCAGCTCCAGGATCTGGCCAAATTTTAGCTATGCTGGAGTGACTGTTGTTGTAGTGAATGAAAAACGAGCACAGCAACTGGCGATTGATCTCGATTCTAGACAAGTTTATCGAATTAAAAACGAGGATCTCCCCGGGGGGGCATTTGCCACCTATTCTTTTTTTGAATTCAAGGGCCGAAAGGCCATCTCTGTTAATCAGAATTACAGCACGTATGTAACTGAGTCGCGCTCTGTTTTTGCGCTGGGGAGCCATGAGTCGTTTCATTTCTTAGGTCAAAAGAATTGGGCTGGGCGATCTAGTGGTCGGGGAGACTTCATTCCCGTTCGGTGGGAACCTCGATATTACCGAGCCATGTTGCAAAAAAACTTGAAAGCTGCATTTTTTGATAGACAGAATCAAATTATACATCTCCGACATGCTAAGTTTTGGTTTGCCAAATGGACTTCAGAGTTTCCAAATGAATCGTTGGCAACTACAGACGGCTATGAAGGAACGGCCGAATATGCAGAAATTATCGCGAAGGCTTTGGCTACAGCTGGGTGCAACGCCAGTGAATCGACTTTGAGAAGTTACGCAAAAAAAGCCGTCGAGAGCTCGCCTGATCTGCTCAAGTCTGATTACAGTTATGCCCTAGATCATGAGGGATATTATGTCGGGTCGTTGGCCGCATTAATCCTTCGATTTGATCGCCTTGAGGCGTGGACAGACCGTATGTCCAAGGGGGAAACTCCTGTCGAAGTGCTACTTGAAAATATTTCGGCGCTGGAGCAGAAGTCGTCTGAAAGAGACGTTACAAAATTCAAAATGTTGGCTTCGGATAAGCAGCGTGAAGTGGTTAGAAAAATCGCTCCCGCGACCTCAGTAATGAACTATGATTTTACTTACGTATGGGTGCCGGGTGAATGGCAGTTGGGAGCTCTTGGCTATGATGGATTTTTTATCGACTCAAAAAATGGGACAATGTACAGTGTGATCTCCGACCCCGTGTCGCTTCGCCATAAAGAGAACGTCATCGAGATAAAGGCTGGAATTGTGTCCGTCGATCCTGCATCACACCCCTGCGAAGGTTGGGGCTGGAACATCCCAGTTCTAACAGTGGCTGTGACACAATCGAGCGATGGGCTATTTCAAATCAAAACGCCAAGAATGCGAGGCACTCTTCGCGGCACTTTAAAAAAAGATGAGTTGGGCAACAAATGGCTTTGTCCGGCGTTGAACTAGTTCAGCGTTCTGGCCTCACTCGTCGAGACCTTAGTGACTGCACTTATTTCTTGCCAATTTTTGTTGACTAGCTAACCTAAGAGAATGAAGCAAATTTGCATTTTTATCCTCGTGGGCGTCATTGGTGCATGTTCGGTAGGTCCAAAGATCCCGACGCCCGAGACTCACACAAGAGTACCGGCTGAGACTACTACATTTTCAGGTCTAACGTCGGGACTGTCAGTAGGACTCTACAAGGGACCCATATTGTTGCCGACGGGTGACGTGAAGCGGGCTGCTGCAAAGCTTTATCTGCCATTGCAGTACGAGCAAAAGGCGAACTGGCCATTGGTGATTCTACTGCATGGGTTTACCGGCACCGCTGAAGCAGAGGATGCTTATCTAGGTACACGGTTTAGAGTGTCCTCACTTGGATTCATTTTACTTACTCCAGAAGGCACGGCAGTTCCCGCAGGTACCAAGGGTGGTAGCGGCGAAGATCTAGGTGGAAAGCAGTTTTGGAACGCCACAGACACTTGCTGTGACTTCGGGCGAACAGGTGTTGACGACGCGGGCTACCTCACTCGGTTAATTGAGGAAACTGCAAGTCAGTATAACGTAGATAGAAATCGAATTTATATCTTTGGTCATTCTAACGGCGGATTTATGGCCAACCGTCTCGCCTGTGAAATTGGAGATCGCCTGGCGGGAGTAGCCAGCTTGGCGGGCGGAACATTTAAAGATCCGTCAGCGTGTAAGAATACCGCGGCGGTTCCATACCTTCAAATTCACGCGACTGATGATCCAACCATCGTCTATGGTGAGGATCCAAATTATGCAGGAGCGACTGCGACAGTCGACCAGTGGGTAAAAAGAAACAAGTGTGTGGGTTCAGCTCATGACCAGGGAAGGCGAGACTATGTTCTGTTAGTGCCAATCAAGGATACGACGGTGAAGACCTGGTTAACCTGTGGTGGCGGGGCTCCCGTTTCATTTTGGACTATACAGCCCCACACGGGCAAAATTCACAATCCTCACGTCCCTCTGTTCAATCCCAATTTCACCACGGATGTGCTCAATTTTTTGTTTTCACAAAAAAGGCAATGACTACAGTGGCCATACGAATCGAGCGCGCCCGGTTTAGCAAAACTGAGCTTTACCTCAGCGCCTCAAGGCAACTTCCCCTTAGCGTCTTCAGTCGATCTGAAATCGCGGGCAACTGTTTAATTTCCTCTATCTCTGTCGAGAAATGTGCACGCCATTCTTCAATTGTGTGATTTGTGGATTCGGGTGTGTAAGCTATGCCAGTTTCTTTGTTTGGATTGTCATCTATGGAGCGGGCTAAAATCTGCGGGTCATCAAAGTACGGAGTGATCTCGCTCTTCACTCTTGCCAAGGTCTGAGCGATGGTGTTTTGGTCTTCAAGGTCTAGAATGAGTCTGGCAAAAGCGTCGTGATACTTTCCCAAGACAAAGGGATCCTTTGCGACAATTTTGAACAGTACAAAACCGTAATTGTATATTAGACTGTCTGTCGCAATTCGGCGAGCGCCGAGCAGGGTCATCACACGATTGGCGGCAAGACTCCAGCGCGAGAATACGTGCATTTTGTCTTTTCTTAAATCATCGTTGTCCCAGCCGAGCAGGCGAAACGGTTTGCTTTGGTCGTCAGTGTAAAAGAAGAACTCGTCCGCAAAGTCGCCGTTCCTCAATAGGCGGTTGAGGGCCAACCATCGAAACATTTGATCCATATCAAATATGGTTTGGAGCTCGGCAAATAACTCTGGGCCTTTTAGGGCCGAAGTGCTGTTGTCCTTGTACAGTTCAAACAACCTTGCCACTCGATCGGAACAGTTGGAGCACTTGTTATTTTGGTCCTCGACTTCAATTACGGGCCGTCCGACCCAATTGAATCTCCCGGACTCTGGATCACGCTCAAAGAGCTTGCCTAGGATGCGAGCCGACCAAATTGCATCGAGGTCCTTTCTGACCACTTCTTTTGGTGAAGGAGTGACCAAATAAAGGCCTTGCGTTTGCCCAATGGTGTGGGCTCGGTCAGAAACACGAAAATCAGCATAGTCATTTGGCAAATGATATACGCCGAGGTCGCTCATCAAACCATACGCAATCCTGTTGGATAGGTAGTGATCGTCACTGGCCATGGACGAGAGCAAGATTTTTTTTGTCCTTCGACCCTGATAATTTATAGATTTAGAAAGCCTTAGAGTAAGGTTACGGCGCTTGTCTCGAATGGAAGTTTGCCCGCGCGAGGCGACCGATAAAACCTTAATTCTCTGACCATTGATCTGCACATACATATCATCGTCGATGATCTCAACCTTGATGGGCTTGAGCAGCTCTTGCCAGCTCGAGGGTGAAATTTCTAGGACGATTGTGTGTTTTTCTGTGGCCGCTGCAGTGGGGTGGCCACTGACAAAAATCGGCAGCAAAATGCCCAGAATGAAGCGCAAAATGGTAATCTTCATGGTTATACTCTCACTAGGCTCAAATAAAAGCCGGCTATGTGTTGTACGGCAAGTGATTGCAAACCTCGGACCGTCCTTTTAAAACGCGAGGCCTTTGCCCCGTTGGTCCCAGGCGGCCGCCTGAGAATAACCGTGAGTCTTGGTGCCGATGCTGCTATTAGGAATGCGTTGTTGGTTCCTTTCACGATTGGCAAGTATGTACATCTCAAATTTTCAAAGTCTCACCCCTCCATATTTAGTTCCACAAGCTGAGGGTTTGAACTGGCTTGCCCATGCACACACGAGAGGCACGGACCAATCGCCGGACTTGATCCAGAAACTTTTAAATCGCTACGGTTGTGGACCAGATCGCATTGCCCAGCGCGGAACTTATTTGCGCGATTTTACGCATCAGAACTGGTCGGAGATGCAGATTTTTGGCGACGCTCTGCAGCCCACACCCCTCGATGGACGAATGCACTTTTATCATGAGGCCCTGCAGCGCCCAGTTGAGGACCTCTATTCTGAAGTTCAAAAACCTGCTTTTCAAAACTGGATTCATGTCTCTTGCACCGGATACCTGGCGCCTAGTTTGATTCAAAATATCGTGAGTCATCGAGGCTGGGGTCATCAGGTGCAGTGTCTGCATGCCTATCATATGGGGTGTTATGCGGCGATTCCCGCACTTAGAATGTCCCGTGGCAATTTAGACACTGAAATTTTGCACACCGAGCTTTGCACCTTACATCTTGATCCATCCAAACATGAGCCAGAGCAATTGGTGATTCAAAGTTTGTTTGCCGATGGGGTGATTCGATATAGCGCCACTCAGGCTCGGCCACCAATAGGATTTGAAATATTGGAGTTGAAAGAGTGGGTCCTGCCAGATTCACTGCGAGATATGACCTGGGATGTGTCTGCCACCGGATTTAAAATGACTCTCGCTCGAGAAGTGCCCTCTCGGGTTCAATCCCAAATTCTGGAGTTAATCCGTCCGTGGCAAACAACCAATTGCATTTACGCTGTTCATCCTGGTGGGCCACGCATTTTAGACGGAATTAAAGCCGCACTCTCACTCAGCGAAGATCAGTTGTATTTTTCTCGCCAAGTTTTGCTCGAGCACGGCAATATGTCTTCAGCCACGTTGCCACATATCTGGAACCGAATGTTGACGGAGACTCCCGTGTCCACCCCAATCATTAGCTTGGCCTTCGGCCCAGGGCTAACAGTCGCTGCCGCCTTGATGGTCAAAGTTGCATGATGCTTATTCTTGTGCCGTTTTTGCTCCAGGGTTTGTGTATGAGCGTGGATGAATTTTATTTTCATCGCAAGCGTGGGCTTGGTCGGTGGGAGCGCTGGGGGCATCCTCTAGACACTGTCAGCTTTATCCTCGCGAACGGTTGGCTTCTTTGGGCGACGCCGTCACAGTTCAACCTTTGGATTTTTGTTGGGTTGGCGGTGGCCAGTTGTTTACTCATCACCAAAGATGAGGGCGAACACTTCCGGCGATCGAGCCCCTGGGAAAACTGGCTCCATGCCATGCTGTTTATGCTCCATCCTGTGGTTCTCATCGCTGCCTGCTGGCTCTGGTGGACTCACGATCCGCTCTTTGTATTCAGCATCGGACTTGTTGTACTCGCAAGTCTGGCACTTTTGCTTTATCAAACCTTTTACTGGAACTGGTGGCGCCGTGATCAACAATGAATTCTACAAAGACTTGGGCGTTAAATGGCATGAATCGCGCGGCGATGCCGTGGCCCTGTTGCGAATCGAAGGTGCCACCAAATCCCCTTGGGTATTAAAAACGCTCAACAGATTGCATGGATCAAAACCATTAAATGTATTGGATGTAGGTTGTGGCGGGGGAGATCTTGCCATTTATCTCCAAAGTCACGGACATCAGTGCACGGGCCTCGATACAGATGACTCCATCCTCAAGGTTGGCCGATCGCGCTGCCCAGAGGCCAGATGGGTTGAGGGTGACACCAAGAGCCTACCTTTCGCCAATGCGAGCTTTGATGTGATCTGCATGATGGACGTCTTGGAGCATATCTATGATCCACAGCGGGCGATTGCCGAAGTGGCGCGAGTCCTAAGACCAGGCGGAACTTTTATTTTTCATACCTTTAACCGAACACCTATCTCTTGGCTGTTTGCCGCGAAAGGCTTGGATTGGTTCATAAAGGATTCGCCCAAGCATATTCACGATTGGAAAATGTTCATTAAACCAACCGAGCTGACCCGTTGGTTGAAAATTCATAATCTCGAAATGGTTGACCTACTTGGGATACGACCCAGACTGTTCACCAAAGCCATGGCGAAGTTGATCCTGACGGGTCGAGTCCCAGAGAGCTTTAAATTTACCCTGACGCCTTCACTTCAAGTGGGATACATGGGCGCGGCAACGGCTTCTGGGAGCCCAGCGGAAAAGCACTGAATCTCCAGCTGAAAGTTTGAAAAATACGTAACTTATTGAAATTAAAACGATTGGTTAGGTTATCGAATCCTGACAATATTGTGATTGTCTTCTTCTGAGAGGCGACGTACATCCCGGGCAACAACAATCCTCTCTAAGGAGACAAAAATGAAAACGATGATTCTCTCTGCACTTGCCCTTGTTTGTTTACAATCAAATGCGTCCGGTAAAGTCGCTAGCTATCCATGGAAATCTTTGACCTGTGACCAGTTGATTCAGGCGGTACAGGCCAACGATATGGTCAAGTACGGTAGCCGTAAGCTCTTTAACAAAGGTGCTTCGTCCAGCCAAGAGCGCACTGAATTTTGCCAACAAATGGATTTTCGTTCAACTGCTCGCAGCGCACCTCCGATCGCCACTCTCGACAAATCGAATTTCTTCAACCTTTGCCCAATCGGTCGCGTTGCGTTTAAGTGCGTTGATCAGATCGAACACTAGTTTTTTAACAGATCGACGAGAATCCGTCTCACAGGTTCAGGCTCCCTTTTTGGGAGCCCCTGATTTAAGCACTGCCTTGAAATTCCTGACAACACTCGCGAGCGTCAACGCAAAAATAGTGGAGTTAATCTCAGTTACGGTAAGTCCGATAGGAAAGTGGTCGCACTTAGAACTACTCGGTCCTCCCACGCTCTCCATATCTTCTCCTCAAGAGTGACTTGCACAAACGGACATTTTAAGTAACCGACAAACTTGTCTATGACCTTTGTGTCCAACTTCGTCGATGCCATTTTAGCCTCAACGCAAAGCCAAGGTCGTTTGTCCTTAATAATAACGAAATCCACTTCTTGTTTTTCTTTGTTCCGCAAATAGTGGAGAGCGAATTGTCCTTCACCTGTATCGCTCCAATAGTGGCAAGCCTTCAGCAAATGGCAGGCAATAAGATTTTCAAATTTAATCCCTTCATTCGCGATCGAAGTCCAGTCGTAGAGATAAATTTTACCTTCTTTTTTCAATGAGCGCGGAACGGACTTACTCCAGGGCTTCAATTCAAAAAAATAGAAGAGTTCATTCAGGTATCTAAGCCATCTCGACACCGTGTCATGTGCCACTTCTAGGTCCTCTCGTAGACTTTGGACACTAAGAGGACTGCCAATCTTTTCGGGCAAAAGACTTGTCAACATTTCGACCTGGCTAAGCTCAGGGAGTCGACTGAGGTCACGCAGATCTTCACGGACAATCTTCTCATTGCGATTTGTACTCCAGATGCGCTGAATTTTTTTTGAACCTGAATAGTAGGGTTCAGGAAAGCCGCTCAGCTCGAGCAAGTCGGAGAGGGGCTTCTGCGGCAAATTTTGGGAGGGCTTCAAGAAGAGCTTCTTCTTCCAGTCGTCTGGTAAAAGACGTTGTTCTGACAAAACCTCGCCGTAGGACAGTGGGTGGAGGCGGAACCCGAGATATCGGCCCATCAAGGAATCGCCACCTTTTCTAAAAGTGTTTAGCCTAGCGCTTCCAGTGACAACAATACCCAAGTCTTCCCCATACTCATCGAATATACCCTTCAGTTTCTGCTTCCACCCCTTGGATTTATGGATTTCATCGAGAATGAGCAAGCGTGAGCTCTGAAGTTTACTTAGATTGAAAGTCTCTACGATTGCATTTGGAGACGTGATCCACTGTTTGCGGAAGTGACTTTCGTCCCAGTTCTTATATTGAGTTTCGTCAAATTCGCCGATCAGGCTTTTGGCAAGAGTGGTTTTGCCCACCTGTCTTGGACCCGAGACCAGAGCCATTTTATTGCGGCTGAGGGCTAGTTCGATAATCTCATTATAGAGATACCTTTGTTTGTAGGTTTTGGCAGAGGCGCGCATATCTGACCATATTCGCGACAGTCACGAATTTAGTCAAGACCAAATTCGCGACTGCCGCGAATTTGGTCGAGTGCGTCCCTGGAATGAGCGCTCAGGTGCAACGAAGGTCATTGGCGCGCACCGGGTTTGCTGTGAAGATATTTGGATTTAATCTTGCAAAAGCACCCGTGAACATCAAGCTTAGTAGGATTTTAGGATTCGACGAGGAGATTGCCCTCATTGCATCGTTAGCCGCCGTGATGGACGTTGGTCTAGATAGATCGAAGTTTCAATCCAACCTTTTCTAAAAGTCTATCCACCTGGATCCCATGTATATGGGGGCTGCAAGAGCGCAACCCCCACACACTTGCGTAACTGCGTACCATCTAAAGCATCTCCCAGGCCCCCCGGGCAATATAGACTAAGCCAATCACCAGAAAAACCCGCCGCAAATAAGACCGAAAGTTCACTTCGCTCAATCTGCGCAATACAAATCCTCCAACATGTGTGCCCAGAAAGGCGCTTGCGGCAACTCCGAATGGCAGCCATAGCGGGAGGTCGACGAGTCCGGCGGCCATTGAGGCGAAGTAGCCAATCTTAAGGGCATGCCCCAAGGTTTGCGTGTAGGCCTTGTTTGCAATGATCTCGAATCGGTTCATCTGTGAATTTACGAAGAATAGATCCAACACCGGCCCAGAAACTCCCGCAGTTAGATGCATGGCAGTGTTTATGAAGCCGCAGAGAATGGCGTGAAGGGGTTGTTGAAAATCGAACTTAGGCGTCCACGGGAGAAGCGCAAAAATCGGAATCGCACCAAGAGTGATGAATAAAAGCGGGAGACTAGGAGAGTAGGATATAAACCAGAAGATAACAGCGGAGCTAGCAGTGCCGGCGGAATAGTAGGTGCAACTCTGCCAGTCCACGAACTTGATTAGAGAAAGAAAGCGGGTACCATTGGCGACCAGCTGGGCGAAACCGTGAGCCGCCATGGCAAGCGGCAACTGAAAGAGAGAAGCCAGTACTCCCATGAGAATAATCCCACCCGCCATACCCAAAATTCCGGAAAGCACGGAGGTCGCAAATACAACCACAATAATTAAAATAGAACTGGCGAGTGTTAGCATTTTTTCTCCTTTTGAGCTCTCAAAGTTGATTATCGATCTGTTTTATAAATGAAAAAAGCGATATAAAATTATACAATTCATTCCATATTGGAATGAATAGGAGATTCTCATGCTAGATCAATTGGAAACACTCGTTGCTTTGCAAAAGTCTGGCACCATGGCGGCGGCAGCCACGCGCCTGCGTCTCACGCCGTCTGCTATCAGCAAGCGGATCGCTCTTTTAGAGCAGCAGGTTGGCTATCTGCTAGTGGAGCCAAAGGGCCGGATGGTGGAGCTAACTCCTGCAGCCCTACGTTTGGTAGAACGAATGATGCCATTGCTTGCGGAGATCAAGGCGCGAATCGCCGATGAGGCGGCTGAGGAAGGCGGCGAGATTTCGCTGGGAGTATCCGAGAGCGTACTTGGGTCTTGGGGGCCGCGGTTTTTTGAGAGGGTCGCGAAAAGAATTCCAGGTTTGCGCTTGAAGTTCCATGCACACCGGAGCCCCGCGGTGGTGGAAAGGGTGCGCTCTGGGGAATACCTGGTGGGCATTTGCGCTGGGGTGGAGGGGAGCCTGCCTGGATTGCGATCAGGACTATTAGTCCATGAGCCCATGGTGATTGTTCCTTCGGGGCTAAAGCGTTTTTCTTTAAGGCGTGGGGCTACACTCGAGGTCATATCCATCGAAACGCATGCATTGACCTGGGATCTTTTGCGGCCGCAGTTGCGGGAGCTACGAGAATCCCATGGCATAGCGGTCAAGGTGGCTCAAGAAATTGAATCCTTTGCCTGTGTCGTTCAGCTAGCCAAAGCGGGATTTGGACACAGCCTAGTGCCTCTAGGAATCGCTATGGAACTCGGAGTGCGCGAGAACCAGATGGTTCGGCTGCCAGGCACTGTTCACCGTGGAGTGAGCTGGGTCGCCCGAGCTTCCACTCTCGCGAGGCCGAGCTTACAGAAATTCTTCAATGAGATGGCGCGGGGCGAATGCCACCTAAAATAAAACTCGAGCGAACTCAATCGAAATTCCTGAAGTAGCCAGCTATCTTTATAAACAATCGAATCGATTGCTAGACGATATCGGTAAGAAATAGATCGCTGAAAAATCATCGCACACGAATGAAGCACCGCGACCTCGGCGCAGGGGAATTGCTGCTGATCAATTTTGAAATACAAAAATAAATTGGCAAACCTTTACCGAACATACTCAGAAAAATCCAAAAAATTTGATCTATACGGAATCTTCTAATTTTGTGTTCAAGATATACTTCCGACCAAAAACATGACACGGGAAAAACTCTCGCAGTTTTTACCAGTAGTTTCAATTACTTATACAATCTTCTTACAAGCTCGTTGCTCATCCTGTACAAATCAATATTTTTGTATATAATGAGAAATATATGCCTGCAAGAGCGCCGCAAATTACTAAGGTCCCGGCAAAGCTTCTACGCGATCTCGGTCAAAGAATTCGGGATCACCGCAAGATGCTGGGTATTAGCGCGACTGCCACTGCTGAAGCTGCTGGGATGTCGCGAGTCACCCTCCATAGAATCGAGAAAGGTGGGGAGTCGGTGGCCATGAGCGCCTACTTAAGCGTGATCTGCGCGCTGGGCCTGTCGCTTGAACTGATAGATCCACAGATAAAGAAAGCAAAACAACGATTTCTGCAGCGGGAAATGCCCCAAAAAATTCGTATTGCCGATTACAAGCAGCTGAAGCGATTGGCGTGGCAGCTCAAAGGCGCAAAAGAAATAAGCCCAGAGGAAGCACTTGGAATCTATGAGAGGAACTGGCGACACATCGACACCAAAAAGATGGATGCGCGCGAGCAAAACTTAATTGAAGCGCTTCTGGCGGCGTTTGGACGGGAGCGACTGCTTGTTTGAAAGAGAGCATCACACTCGCATTGCCACTGTTCTTCAAGCTCTCGATGCCGAGCTCTTGCGCAAACACGAATGCTTTTTTGGTGGCGGAACCGCAATCGTTTTGTCACATAACGAATACCGTGAATCGATCCATATCGATTTTCTAGTTTCAGACCGTGCCGGGTACCAAGCTTTGCGAACTCTCCTGACAGGGTCAAAAAAAATAAACGCGATCGTCCGAGCGGGAATGGGCTTGGTATCTGCGCAAGACATTCGAGTGGACCAATACGGCATTCGAACTATGCTCCACGTGGGAGAAACAGAGATTAAGTTTGAGATCGTCCTCGAAGCACGCATTGAATTCGAAGAGCCTTTGGCTGGCGTCCTCATCTGTGGGGTCGCGCCCCTGACTCCTGTCGACATGGCTGCTACTAAGCTTCTTGCGAACTCAGACCGCTGGTCTGACGACTCCGTGTTTAGTCGCGATCTCATCGATCTTGCAATGCTCGACCTTTCACGCCCATCACTCGCTCGTGCCGTCGACAAAGCCGCAAG
Organism: Bdellovibrionales bacterium; assembly: GCA_041739415.1. Classification (GTDB taxonomy): domain Bacteria; phylum Bdellovibrionota; class Bdellovibrionia; order Bdellovibrionales; family UBA1609; genus JALHOQ01. The sequence goes on from JBGSNU010000027.1 coordinate 103,260, forward strand.
CGCTTATGGTGAGACTGTTAAGCGCGATCTCGAAAAAGCCATCACAACACTCGGGAAGCGCAAAGGTCGAGTCGAGGAATGTATGATTGGCCTAAAAATGAATAGTACACCCAAAGCGCTACTTTGGGATCGGATTCGAAATCTAAAGCCCAAGGCCCGGTCCTAAATTTCTCAATAGAGACTAAATAAAAACTGACCTTAAATAATAGCATGCCGCTTGGTGCGTCCACTTGAGACCTGATCTCTTGCCAGTGCAATCAAAGATTTTCCGATCAAGATGAAGCGCCGCGACCTCGGCGCAGGGGAATTGGTGCTGATCAATTTTAAAATGCAAAACTGGCTTGGCAATTCGTGGTCGACCTACCTTTTATTGCAGAAGGAGCGCTTTCTGCCCATGGCTTTCCCCTCTCCGGGTTTAAGCGGGATTTGGCCATCTGAATAAGAATTCGTCAGTTTTTATCAACAGATGGTTCAAAGGCCCTTAGCGGTGTCGCCATTTGATTCAAAGACTCCACCTTTAACAATCGCAACCAAAGCTGTAAAATCGTGAAGATCGCGCTTTGCAATCGTTAATTCTTCACGTTCCGAAATGTGAATGGCCTCATCAAGAACTTCAGACATTTTATTCAGCAGACTATTGTAGGCTGCGTGGGATAATTTTGTGGCGACCAACCGATGAATGCCTGCGCCTTCAGGCTTTTGTTGGAGCGCACGCTTCAGCGTGGTTTGTGACCACTCTTGATTCAGAGTCTTTGCAAGTCTTGAGTCGTCAGACCACCTAAATTTCCCCTGGTGCTTTGCAAAGTACCGTCCTCTTCGGTGATTGATAAGACCAAGCGCAACTAACCGCTGGAGGACTTTTTTAAATTCTGTAGCACTTACACTCTGGTCTTTGGAGATTTCTTCTATTTTCATTTTCTCAATCGTAAAGCGCCAATAGACAGCGAGTAGCTCCCGATCTTTTAGGAGCGCATCTTGCTGAACGTCTGTAAGGCGAAGCACAGGAATTGCAGTTTTTTCGGATAGAGAGAACAGTTGTCCAGGTAGGACCTCAAGAACTTCACAAATCTGCAGAACACGCCTGAAGGAGATGTCCTTCGCGTTGAGCATCTTTTTTACGCCTGACTCTGTCATTTTTAGATGCCGGGCGAGGTCAGCGTACGTAGCTTCGCGTGCTTTTAATGCCCGTTTAATACCGTTAAGGTAAACTGCATGTTCCATAGTCGTGATCCGATCTCCTAAAATGGTACTATAATCGGGAACTATCCATATTTCAATATCCTAGTTGGTTCCAAATTAATATGCTCTTGAGATGAACCAATCCATCGTTTACAAAAAAAGAAGAAGCACACTTGGGAGCAGGTACTCTCGCACACTTTTTATAATTCCATCGGGAGACGAAGCCAAACGCTCACATTCGGTTCGATATCGGTTTAAGCCCGCCGCTGATTTTTCTTATTTCTGCGGGCTCCACTTGGCAGGTGCATTCTTGCTGATCCTGGGCTCAAAGACCTACCTTTTGTTTGAAGGGAAAGAAGATCAAGTCTGGGGCGAGCACACTGCATTGACCCAAGAGGATAGCGAGAGGCTTGAAGCCATCACTCTCGAATCCGTTGAGCGCTTAGAAGAAATTGTGCGCGGGCACATTGGCCAATTTGATCGCGTTGCGGTTGCACTAGGGCGCGATCAAGCTCTTGAGAATAAATTGCTGACCTCAATTTCATATGACCGAAAATTGCAACGGAGAGTTGGGAAGCCTCTCACACTTTGTGATTCCAAAGCACTAGTTGGAACTATGAGAATGATTAAAGATGAGGGCGAGATCAATAATTTGAAAGAGGCCGGCGCCCGCACTTCAAAGGTGCACAATAGTTTAATGCAGCAAAGCCTGATTGGAAGAACTGAGCGTGAGGTGTGTAACTGGATCGAGGCGAATTTTCTATTGGAGGGCATGCAATGGACTGCTTATGAGACTATTGTGGGGACGGGCCTGAGGTCGACGACGCTCCATGCTCGCGCAACTGATCGTGTGATCCAAAGTGGAGATTTAGTGCTGATCGATGCTGGCGGGGAATGGTGTGGGTATTGCGCAGATGTCACGCGCGTGATTCCCGCAGGTAATGCATTCTCGTTCCGCCAAAGGCAGGTCTATCGTGCAGTATTGGCGGCACAAAAATTGGCAATCAAATCGATAAGACCAGGAGTTTCACTCGCAACAATCCATGACCTCACTGTCAATGCACTGGTCGAAGAGTTTGCAAAAAGCGGTCACCAAGAGGTTCTGCTACAACGGCAAATCGGCAACCTGATGCCACATCCTACCTCGCATTGGATTGGGTTGGATGTACACGATCCCTCGCCACATATTGACGACAACGGCAATGCAATACTGCTCGCGGCAGGCATGTCGTTTACGGTTGAGCCTGGACTCTACTTTCGAGATAACAATCTGCTCGGAGAATACTTCGGTATTGGGGTTCGTATCGAGGACGATGTGGTCGTTACAGAAAGCGGATGTGAACTTTTGAGCTCTGTTCCCAAGGAAATCGATGAGGTGGAACAGCTCCGCTCGACAGCTTCTGCTTGAGTTTAGAGGCAGGATCAATTTGTTTAAATGGAGACCCTTCTATGACTAATAACGGTCTTAGCGGATTCGATGTCCGATCAATCGTTGTTTCTGCCCTGTATACCTTTTCGTATATATTCGACAATGAGCGATTGATATTTTTTGCCATCGGCTTTGGCGCGTAATTTTACAATGCGTAGAATGTTGGCCGGAACCCGTAGGCTGATCGGCACGGTGGGCTCGTCGATCTCGCCTGCCATTACTCGCATAGCCTCCAAAAATTCGACGGCTTCCTCTGGGGAAATTCGACTTTGCCCCAGCGCATTGGCTTTTGATGCTCGTCGCTTACTTCTTTTCATCAAGCCTCTCACGAATGGATTGAACATCGAGTAAATCTTGAGGTCTCCCGGCCTCTAATTTCATTTTTAGCAATTCGTTCAACTTGACCACGGTGATCTTTCTCCCACCAACGGAAACGGTCTCGACATTTAGCTTCCTAAGATCTTTCGTGATCAATATATCTACCTGGCGGGTCGGATTTTTGTAGTCAACGAATGACCAAGCCAAAAGATTTCGGTTCGTAATATATTCTTGTCTCATTTTAATGACGTCTTGGGCTCTTATCGGCAATCGCGACTGTAGTCCAATCTCTTTGAGCGCATTCTCCGCCACCTCAAAATCGTTAAGACGCAAGCTGAGTATAAAATCTACGTCCATTGTCGCCCTGACCATACCATGAAGGGCCATCGCGTATCCCCCGACCACGGCATACTTGAGCTGCTTTTTCTGAAATAGGTCCACCAATTCATATAAGAACATCAGAGGAAATTGTACATACATGTATATACAAAGTCAACGTCACAATTACGGTGAAAAGACTTTGCGAGAGGCCAATCATTCCAATCTTGGCGACGAGTGCCTCGGACGGCGTGTCCTTATCTATAAAATGGGCCACACCAGCAGCAAAGCACTTCTTGAGAGCTTCAAGGGAGTATTCGCCGGAAGAGGCGACTTCGTATCGCAAGGACTATCCTAAAGCTTTTGGAGTAGGCGAAGAAGAACCAGGCGTTACGACTGAGCGGAGTTTGTGCAGGAATGCCCCACAGTTTCGCACTGGTCCTATTTCGGCAAATCCACTGTCTGCGGCTCACCTAACCGATTTGATTTTCAATTAAACGCACAGCCGAGACCATTTTGCCGAAATAGGACCAATCGATTTACGCGCGTTAAGGAAGGGCTTGAAGAAGATCTTCACGTTCTAAAGTCAACCATCATGCGATTGTCACAAAACACTGGTCGGAGTGACGCCATAGTAGTCGAACACTCAGATGCCGTTAAAACGTATCTGGTGCAGTTGAGCAAGGCGGCGATGAACAAGCTTCTTGAGGTTGGCTCTCAGATTGCCCTCGCACATAGCGTGGGACCACCAGCTCAGCGCCTCAGATATTTTTTGTCAAACCAGTACGGAAATACGTGACCAAGAAGGCGCAGGTCGGAAGCGGAAAATCAAATTTTGCTCGATTCACTCGAGCGAACAATTGCGCCGTAAGTGGTTTATTATCATTTGGGAATTTCGTCGGCGAGAATGCTCGGCTGTATCCCCAGCTGTCAGGATAGTTGTCGCCCCAGAAATTTAAATGTAGCAGGGGCGAAAAGGTTAGTGACAAATGGCACAAAGGTATTCGGCTGAATTTAAGAAGTCTGCGGTAGAGAAGCTCCTTGCCCGCGGATCCCGTC
>JBGSNU010000040.1:0-25123 GCA_041739415.1 Bdellovibrionales bacterium
CGATCAATATTCGTTTGGACGCGATTGTCGTCAGCGATCTAAAGGATGAGGCTGAGCGGATGGGAATTCCCTACCAAACCCTTATTAACAGCATTTTACACAGGTTTGCCACTGGGGAGCTGGTGGACAAGCATTCCAAAACGACCGGAACCTAGCGCAGGTCTGAATTGGTCGTCTGGACGTTAATGTTAGCAATCCTGCCCGGCTAGCGATGTAGAGTCTAAGAAGGACGTGAAGACAGCGGTCACATGAACGCAGTATTTGGGGCATTTCGGGTGACTACAGGACTGTATGAGGCACCGACCCAGGCGCGGTAAACCAACAATATAGATAGAGCTGGCTTTTGAGCCGAGCCGTAGCCCAAGATTGTTTGGCGGTCCGCCAAACTGGATGCCTTCGTGACATTTTTCACAATTGAAAACCACGGCCGACCTAAGCCGGCTGCAAACTCAGAGCACTCTGTCTTGGTTTGACCCAGTTTGACCCATTGTCTTTACTATCATAGGGAATCATCATATTCTTTTTGTATGAGAAAAATGGCCAGTACAGTGCGGAGTTTGTCCTATGCTACTGTTGGCTTTGTACTTATTGTGGGCTTTCAAAACTGCGGTCCTAGTTTTAAAGCGGATGTGGGAAGCACTTCTGACCAGAGTTTGACGGCCTCACCAAAGCTTCAAGTCTATCCACAAAAAGCGTTTGTTAGTTCGAGCACTGTGGAAGTCTTGTTTGAGATCGATCCCAAACCTGTATCGGGCAAACATGTTGTGGAGTACTCACTCAATGGGAGCGAGTTTGCTCCAGTTCAAAGTTACAGGTCACTCAGTCTAGAGAACTTAGGCGACGGATTGCATACGGCGCAACTCAAGTTACGCGATGTCGACAGTGATGTCGAATTGGACTCGGCGGCCGTTGAATTTACCGTCGACACTCAGCTGCCTACCGCAATGGTGAATGAGGGCCCATCACCCCAGCACGATTCAACAAGCGCAGTGGTCGTCTTTTCAACTGCTGATGCGTTATCTGGGGTGGAGAGCAATGAGTGTTCCCTGGACAATTCGGCGTTTGCATCTTGCTCCAGTCCACTTCGTCTTCAAGGTCTTGCATCGTCGACGCATACGTTGAAGATTCGAGCGCTGGATCGGGCCGGAAATTTGAGTGCACTGGCGAGTCTCACTTGGACTGTGGATTTGGGGAGCTCGAACCTGGTCTTGGGCAAAACGCCCAACGCAATCACCAACACTAAAGCTGCTAGTTTTGAGTTTATGTTTGATCCGACCTACACTGGACCTGCAGGCATCGTGTGTAGCCTTGACGGATCTGCGTTTGGAACTTGCACCAGTCCAATGGCCTTCACCAATTTGGCGGATGGCGTACACATCTTTCGAATAAAGCCGAGCGGTGCAGCCAATTCGTTAGTGAAACAATACTCTTGGACGGTGGATTCCACTCCCCCATCGGTCGTTATTGGAACTAAGCCAGCGTCTAAGACGACGAGCAATGCTGCAACCTTCTCCTTCATCGCCACCGATATTGGTGTGGGTGTTCAGGCGACAGACTGTCAATGGAATGACCAGCCTTACGCGACTTGCACAAGTCCACTGACTCTTTCGAACTTAGCAGTTGGACAGCATTCGTTTCGAGTCAGAGCTCGAGATAGAGCTGGTAACATGTCCTTAGTCAATTCGGTCTCGTGGGAGGTCGAAGCGGAAGCTGAAGGGCCACCTCGCCCCTCTGGCCTCACCCTCTCGCAAAATTTTGGTTACACAAAGTTCACGACGAGTTCAAATCATCAGGGTAAGGTCATCGACGCGAGTAGGGCTATCTGGAAATTAGCCAACAGTTTTGTTCCTTTTCCCACCCACAAAATACCTTGCGAAAACAACAATCCTAATGGGCCGAACCTCCCTACCAATACGTATCCGATCATGATCGATCATCCTGGAATTACTTTTGTAAAACCTTTGATTGATGGGGATGTCAGTCTTGAGTCGGGTTGGGGTCCAAACTACTGCAACTCGGCCGCAATCATGATCACGTCGGCTCGTGATGTAGTAGTGGATGGAGCTCGAATCGATCGTGCTTGGGACGCTTTCAGGCCCCGCTCGGGTTCGCACGGGTTTCATATTAAGAACTCGTGGGTCTCAAGTGTTCGCGATGATTGTGTGGAAAATGACAGCTTTGTGTCAGGCAAGATCTCCAACACCCTTTTCGATGGCTGTTTCGCGGGTTTTAGTATGCGAGGTTCTCCGGGAAACAGCCTCAGCGGAGCAAACCAGCTGTTAGAAATAGAAGATGTGTTGATAAGAATCCGTGCCTTTCATTTTATTAAAGTTGATGGGAGAGATGAAGGAATTGCCAGTGGACATGTGTTTAAGATTCAGGGAAGTGCGCCTGGAATCACCATGCACAACTCGATTATTGCCTATGAGACACCTAAGTTGGGAATCGCGGATCAAAATATCACGACGATGATGGGCAAGAACTCGAATAAAATTAAGTCGTGTTCAAACAACAAACTGCTCTGGATGCAGGACACTCCATTGCCATCGGCCTTCAAGGACTTGGCCCCTTGCTTTAAGGTTTACACCGGAGCCACCGCACGAACCATGTGGCGCGAAGCGAGATGTCAGTGGATTCGAGACAACTCAGCGACTAAAACTCGGAGGCACCCGGGCGATGAGCTTGAGTGTCAACCTTAACGGGGCCAATTGTTAAAGGTCACCAGCCCAACGAGACTGCAGGTAAATTTGCACACCCATGGTTCCCGTGGTGTGGCCTCGTCGAACCGTGTCGCCTTGGCCCAACTGTCCCCAAAAATTATAGCCCCAGCATTTGACGGTATTCGACTCAGTTAAGGCGCACACATGTCCTCAGCAAGCGATTTTTCTACGACAAAACCCGTCAAGAACTCTAAGGCTGAAGTTTTGGCTTGTTTGTCTGGATTAAATCCTGGAATCGATAGGTACCGCTCATCTGTACTAAATCGCCACTGCGCATATTTGTAGAAGAAAAAGTTAAATGCAAAAGCTAGACTTATCCAAACAATTGTCAATATAGAGGCTTCTTTGAAAGAAACTTCGTGGGCATTTTTATGAAATGCGCCGAGATCCAACGCAAGCACAGCTAAAACAAATAAAGTAAATAGAGCATAGAAACCCCAGTGATCTACAAACCGGCTATAGGGCCACGCGAAAGTGAGTAAGTCCCTAAATGGGCAGAAGTAGCGCAGTGGGCTTGGTGGCGAAAATGGTAGTTAGCGTCCAGAAACCAAACGTTCTGCCCCGCCCAAATTGCCCGTGATCTATTCTTTTTGGGCTAGGCGACTGAATTTGGACGCATTTGGGTGCCTTTTGGGCGCTTATGGTTCGGGACACTGTGCTCTGGCCACAACATTTAATTAGTTGTCCTTGGTGGCCTGATGCCTCAACAGGGTCAACTTCGCCTTGCCCTCAGACCTATGCCCTATGGCAAAAAGCTGAGTCACTAACCTTGACCGGAGAGGACCGACCTCAGCAGATGCTCTCCCGAACCTTTAACTACTCGCCTATTGCCGCTTGAGATTGAAAACTATTCCATTGGACAGTTGTGGGTCAAATGGTAGGTTCCGGCCATCAATCGGATGGTGTATCTATCCCACGAACCCAAGGAGAACTTATATGAAAAGCCTAATCGCTACCGTGGCTGTGTTGAGCTCTTTTGCCTTTTTTTGCGCCAGTGCCATGGCGGCCTTCAATTTGAGCGAAACCGAAATTGTTTACTGTCAGAATGGTTCTATCGAAAAAATGGGAGACCGTCATCTTGCGATAGAGCTTAGCTCAGATGGAATAGTCGTTATCCCCTGGGAGACAGCCATCCCGTTTGGTAACGAAGACATTTTTGAAGCTATGGGAATGGCTTCAGTTTTGAATAAAGAAGTCACTCTCTCTAGTGAAGGCGATGAGTGGATCGCCCGTTCCAGCGCGTTTTTTGTCTACGATCAACGCAATCTAATCCTTCGAGCTCTTGTTTACGTCGATGGTCAGGCCATTGGCAGCACCAAGGGATGGATGCGCTTGACCTGCGAATCCATTAAAGGAAACTAGTTTTTCATAAAGGCAAGGGCAGTGGACCGGCCCCCCGACCCACCGCCTTGTTAAAATAGGTGAAACGTCGCCAAGGCGCTTCGAATGCTCTCACTTTAGCTTTTTCTCTAAAACAATCTTCATTCCACCCTCATCAGACTCGTGGCAGCCGATCACGTCGAATCCGTATTTCAAATTCAGAACAAACATATCGTGAAACCGGTTCTGCGTTTTAGTTTGAATCTTTTTGTAGCCTTGCTTTCGGCACCATTCATGTTGAGAGTCCATTAGAGCTGAAGCGATTCCCAGTCCTCTAAATTCAGCCATCACTCCACCGAGCCAACTGTAAAACTCTTGTCCATCGAGTTCGTAACCAAGTTTAAACGCCACGGCTTGATTTTCGACAAATGCTGTGACGAAATAGAATTTGTTGTGGTTCTCTAGCCTTGAATTAAACCACCTAGGATCCCACTGGCCAAAGATATTCTCGATGATGGGAGCGAGGGCAAGAGTGGATGTTCACTTTTCAAACTCTGTGGCAGAGTCATTGATTTGAGGACTAAAATCGAACTTTCTAAGCACAGAGAAACTCCATTCCAAAAGAGATGTTTTTAAGTCTTTGGACCGACCTCCACGCGCAGGAGTTGAAAGCTTCGTTAAATCGATTTTGACGCCATTCCACTACGCCAGATACGTTTTAACGGCATCTGAGTGTGCGATATTTTAAATTTCAAATCGCCTCAATACGGAGCCGGCAGGAGTTTTGCCGAAATAGGACCAGTGCGATTAAAGGGCTCTGGTTCTTCGATTCATCTATTGTTCTACGGTTACACGCGAACATGTAAGACTCACACCATTGATTAAAATTATCGTGCCAATAAAATACGGACGCGACGATGGCGGAAGTATGGTACTTCTGCTAGCTTGCTCCACTGATTCGTAAAGCCGTCATCGGCTGAGGCCAAACGCGAGTCGGTCCTCCTCACTGGCGAGAAGATAGGCACAGCTTTGGCCGAGGACCTTAACTTGAGTTTTGGGTTGTGACCGGCCGAGGCGGGGACGCTTCTCGAGCCACTGTCTATACTTCGAAACTGGATTCTCATAGTCCACAGGTTCTCTAAACCTGACTTGCAGGTAAGTCGTTTTGAGGGGGCCGGTTGAATCATTCCAAAAAGATCCTGAGTAAGAGAAATACGTTTTGCTTTTTTCAAATGGGATTTCGGTGATTTCGGAAAATCTCTTCACCGTCTCTTCAACGTAGCGTTCTTCCCAAGACGACTTTTGCTCAGGTGTTAGGTCAGCCACCCAAGAGGGCACAGGAGTTCCATTGAAGGGGCCGAATAGAAGAAGGATTCCTCCCCGAACATGCACTTTTCCAGCTAGAGGGTTGTCATTGTAGAAACCTTCTCGAAAATGGTAATCGAGAGCGGGGTCCATTTGAACTCCGAGTGATTCAATTACGCCAAAGTCGGCTTCGGTGTCGATTGGATCCCGTAGAAATATCTCCGAAGACACTTCATGTTTACCGGAGGGCAACTGCTTCAGATGCCTCAAATACTGCTGAGAATGCGGAGAAATCTGGTTGAGGCCATAATAGAGCCAGAGTTCGATGTTGGCGCGCGCGACCGGCAAAATATAATTTTGAAACCAGAATTCAGCTGGCTCCATCCCCGATTCCTCGGCGAGCCGGCGACCAAATTCTTCATGCAAAGCCGAAAACCCGGGCAAGTAAATTTCATTTGTTGAATAGTCATATTCTCGAATCGACATCCCAAAGCTTTGGCCGCCTGGAGTTTGAATGGCAAAACCAAGGGGCTCTGGCAGAATTCGAAGGGTTCTTTGTTCATCGGCGAGCTGTTCGTCAATGTCTGCAATATAGTGTGAGGCGCGAACAGCCAATTCGGCGGACTTGGCACTGACCGGTCGATAAGCGTTGAAGGTGCCGCCGGCATAGTTCGTTGAAACCTTCACCGTGAACTGAACTGCATCATCAGGCGAGCTTTTCGCGCGTACAGCAAGGCTTCTTGAGGCGGTGTGACGGCCTTCAAAGTAATCGGTTTTTATTTGAGTATCGACGCCAAGACTTCGCAACCCCTGGATAGTGGCTTCTTTAAACTCCGTGTCTTTCGGATTTAGGATCCATCTGACGAAAGTTTTCTTAACGCCCTTAAGCGATCTCTCGAAAATGAAATGTTGCCGTAGAGTGTCTGGCACTCGGCTCTCAAAACCCGTGAGCACCTCAAGGGGCACCTCGACATAGGGAATCGCCATAATCCTTCTGTCAATTTCGCCCACCCGCACATTTTGATCAGCGGCCCCATTGGCTTCGGTTTCCAGCGCGGCCAAACCAAAAACATTTGGTTGCATCCAGGGTTCGAGGGTTTGAGCCTGAGCTCGTGGCATGAAGAGGTTCATTAGAAGGCTCGATGGGGCCTTTGAACTGTCTGCGATGGGTGTCAAAAACAGACACAAAGTAACAATTGCGGCACGCATACTGGCCTCCTTCTTATCCTATTGAGGTTTTAGCGGCATTCTACGGCAAACAGCCTCGTTGGATGGACCTAAATTTGGGATACAGGATAGGCCATTGGAAATTTCGTGCCAGTCCCTTCGGTATGGAAGGGTCATTTCTCCGCGAGAGAGTGCGTTCATGACTCTCCTCCTTTGTGGTTGGCGCACCTATCGGCAATAGATCGGCCGGGAGGTTGGTCTCGCTGTGGCAGGATCCTTGCTATCTAAACAATCATTATTCAGTGCTGCGCATGCTCGGCAGTGCAACAACAGAGGAGTTTGTATGGATCAGTCACATATACCCGCGGTGGCAAACGATACTAAAGTTTTTCCGTCGTCATCTGCAGAATCTCTAAACGGACGAAAGTCTCTCGCAGCGAAAGTTGGGCAGGCGATGGATGTAAATCCTGACCACAGAGAAGGCAAGGTCACTAAGGGAATAGAGAAGCAAACTTCAAGAATCCCTTCTGGATTTTACCTGGCTTTGGCGGTTGCTTCTATGGTGGCCTCGGCAGTACTTGCGACGACTTCAAAGCGTAAGGATATGGCCAATTTTGTTGGGCTATGGGCCCCTAGTTTCTTGATGCTTGGGGTCTATAACAAAATTGTGAAAACTCAAGGTTCTGACAGTCAGACGCCAGCTTAGGGCTACATTTGCGTCGATGTGAATCTGAGGGTGAGCAACTTTCTCGGCTCATGCCACCCTCAGGCATCCTATCTTAAGATCCCGAAGACTGGTTGGTCTTGACTCGATCAAAAACACTGAACGCTGACGCAATCATTGCGTTTGCGTCAGTGACGTTTGAAGGAACTATCAACAGATCAGAGTTCGTGGCCATATTGCCTAATTGTCGGACATACTCTTCTGCCACCTTCAAAGAGGCAGCTGCTCTCCCACCCTCGGTGCCTAATGCCTCTGCGACCATCTTTATTCCATCAGATGTGGCTCGAGCGATCGACAAAATAGCTTCGGCCTGTCCGTGGGCTTGGTTGATTTGCCTCTGGCGATCCGCTTCGGACTGCTTAATCATGTCTTGCTTTCGCCCTTCGGCGTTGTTGATCAAAGAGTCACGTAAACCTTCAGACTCCAGAATCTTTGCCCGCTTCTCTCGCTCGGCCCGCATTTGCTTTTCCATGGCGTCTAGCACATCCTTTGGCGGGTTGATAGACTTGATCTCGTAGCGCAAGACCTTCACGCCCCAAGGCTGAGTGGCGGCATCAATCGACATGACAACTGCATTGTTCACGCGCTCGCGCTCTTCGAAGGTCTTGTCGAGGTCAATCTTGCCCACCTCCGAGCGAAGCGTTGTTTGGGCGAGCTGAATGATGGCGAATTCATAGTTATTGACGCCGTAGGAAGCTGCCTTGGTATCGATCACTCGATAAAACAAGACTCCATCCACCGTGACCTGTACGTTGTCTTTGGTGATGCAAATCTGTGGTGGGATGTCTAGAACTGTCTCTTTCAGTTCCGTCTGGTAGGCTATGCGATCGATAAATGGAATCAGAATATGCAGACCCGCCTCAATGGTGCGATGGTACTTGCCGAGTCTCTCCACAACATACGCGCCCTGTTGCGGCACGATTTTGAGCGCCATCATCACAAAGATTATTGCAAAGATTAAAAATGCGTAGGGCAGGTATTCCATTGTTTTCGTTTCTCCTTATTCTATTTTTCGTAACAGCAAAACGTTTCCGTCGATTCCAACAATAATCACTCGATTGCCTTCTTGAATTTTCTCTGTCCCAAGATTGGTAGCTAGCCACGAGGCCCCTTGATATGAAATTCGGGTCTGTTGATGCGGGGCAATCTCCTCATCAACTCGGATCTCTTTGCCGACGTCTGCGGACAGCGTGATGGTTTTTAGCAGTCTACGCTGGATGGGCTTCCGCAGTGAAATGACTCCAACGAGTGAGATCACGGCACAGGTCACCATCTGAATCCAAAGCGTATCATTGAAGAATGCTACCAGGGCCGCCGCAAAACAGCCAAGTGCGATAAAAACTAAAAAAAATCCTGCGGTTAACATTTCACTTATCAACAGCACTAAGCCCGCAACTAGCCAATATCCTATAGAATCAGTTGGACTCACTTCTTGCTCCCCTCAGATTTTTTAAAAGCGACCCTCTCAAGTTTTTGCATGTTCTCTATCTTCACTTTTAGAAACGTGTGCAGAGCCTGTTTGAAGAAAGGTTCAAATTCACTGTCGAGCACACCTGTTGCCGTCACGATCTTTTGGTAAAGACCAAGGGTATCCGCACCGACGTCGATTACAATTTTTTTATCACTTAAGTGGTTGTCAATGAGCTCACGCACGAGCCAGCTTAGGTTTAGTCCCTCTTTGGCGAGAACATCATATTGATCCTCACCAATCAGAAGGCTAATGCGCTTCAGCGCGCGATCTTTATCATACTTTGGACCCATACCCATGAGAATAGATACATATGAGTGCGCATAGATGTCAATGTGTATGTTGTCAAATTTCAACCAAATATGACGACTGTCTCGTCATATTCTTAAGTATCTGAAAGTATGGAGTTTTATGTAGTAAATTCGTCTATCTTCAGCCAGGGGAGTAGGATCAAAACAACCTAAGGGGTTGAATTTCTGTCGCCAATGATTGAGTGCCTACGTCTAAACTCAGGTGCTGATCTTGAACGACGAGTGTCCAGCGGTTGTTTTTTTCGACCGTCGATTCGAGCCGCGCAAGAAAGTTGCTGTCCACGGCGAAGAGGGCCAACTGATCGGCGTTGTGAATGTCACTAGACCGGAGCTCATTCAACCAACTGGCCACATTTTTGTATGTGTACACGATGACTTTGTTGGCGGCCTTGCTTGCCTTGTGCAATCTCTTGGCGGATGGATTGCCAATTTCTATCCATAGGTCAAAACCACCATTTTGCGACTGAGACCGCAGCGCAGGAGAATCCGGATCGCCGAGGCCAGCAGGTGAAAAAGTTAGGTTGGTTTCATAATTCAGGGCGTAGGCTAGGGTGCGAGTGAGGAGATAAGGCAAAATTTCAGACGGATGCTGGGCCACACGCAAATCAAGTGTTTCGTAGATACCACGATCGATATGGGATAGTTCGATTTGAAAACGCCTCAGCATTGAACATCGTTAACTCAAGGGGTAAGACTCCGACCAGAGATTTCTTGCCATTGGTGCATGGTCGGCACTAAATGTCTGATATGACCAAGTCTTCACGCGATCCATTGCATGGGGTGACCCTTGAACAGATAGTGACCGAACTGCAGAAACATTTTGGTTGGAGTGAACTGGGGTCTATTGTCCGCATCAATTGCTTCAACCAAGATCCAAGCATTGACTCAAGTCTCAAGTTTCTGCGTCGAACTCCATGGGCTCGTAAGAAGGTGGAAGACCTTTACCTCGAGACACTTGGGCGGAATACAAATAATACCCAATCAGGGACTCGCTAAGATTTGCAGCTGGACCGGGTCGACGACACAGATTTTTCGTCCCTGTCGTAAGATAATTTTATCGTCCTCAAGCTCAGTTAATATTCTCGCCAAACTCTCCACTACAGTTCCAGAAAGACAGGCTAAGCTTTGACGATCGATTTTGGCTTCGATCGTAGCTCCCATTGGTGAGGAGGTGCCGAATTTTTCCATCAGACTAAGGAGAGTAGAGGCTACTCTGTTCTTCAAAGAAAGTGTTTCAAGGCCTGCCACACGCCTATCATTGAGTTCAATGCTCTTGACTAGCCATAGAATAATTCCTGTGGAAATATCGGGAACTGATTTTTGTAAACTTGAAAATGCGTCAGCCTCGAAAAAACAAACCTCTGAATCAACGAGTGCCTCTGCCGAGTAGAAATCAGATGTCATGTAGCTCAACAAGTCGCCTGGTCCAGATATTCCTAGGGTGTTTACACCAGATTTGCATTTGTAACTGATCTTAAAATACCCTTTTAGAACGCAGTAAAAGCCTGCGTTTTGATTATCAGTATGTGAAATCACCTGATTTTGTGAAACTTTCTTAAACTGTCTAACTTTATCAATCAGTGAGCTTTGGTCTAGTGTAAGGTTTTTAAATGGAGATTTGCCATGAGCTGGACAATGCATGCAGTGTTGAGATGTGGGATGTAAACAGTTTTTCATATCTTAACTTTGTCCGATGTCACCGTGGACGTCGAGTCGCAATTTTGATTTTAATCAAAATATCAAAAGATCGGTAAGGCCAACGTAGGTTTCGCCGATAGAGACTCAACAAGCGCCCGGAGGCCAGATGAAAATCAGTTTTAGGAACCGAATTTTGATGACAGTAGCTGTGTCGTGTGTGATTTGCACAGGGGCCGCGATTATATTGTCATCAAAAAAGATTGATGAGCAGGGGCGAGCTGATCTTGTTGAAAAATCACGGGCCATTTTGTCCCGTATTGAAGTGGGTGCCCATTACGTTGCAGAGATGCGGATGTTGGACGGCGTAATAGCAGAAACATTGCAAAAGTTTCCAGATGGCAATTTGCCTGAGGCGCAAAAACTGAAGATTTTGAAAACTGTCCCAATATATGCCGCTTTTCAGATCGGTAAGATGGGAGCTGAGCAGGAGCACTATAAGTTCCGCATCGCCTCCGATGCGCCTCGCCAAAAGGACAACCAGGCGACTCCTGAAGAGCTTGCAGTCATTCAGAAGTTTCGATCGAATACGGACCTTAAAGAGGTAGTAGAGCAGAGCGCCGATGGAAAATTTATGCTGGTGACGAGACCCGTTCGCATCATGGCCGAGCGCAACTGTCTGACCTGTCATGGTGACCCGTCTACCAGTCCATGGCGAAATGGCACAGACATTCTAGGTTATAGAATGGAGAATATGAAGGATGGAGACTTGCGTGCCACCTTTACGATTGTTTCCAGTCTTGAGCCCGTGCAAGCCGCAGTTCGGGCCTCTACCACAGAAATCAGCATATGGGGCCTGTTGATAACTGGTGTTGCGGCCATTCTTGGTTTTTTGATTATTCGAGGTCCCATGGCCAACTTAAACGACCTAGCCAACGGTCTGTCGCAAACGGCAGACGAGGTGGCCACTATGTCTGCCGAAATCGCTTCGACCAGTGTTCAGCTTTCCTCAGGGGCTACTCAGCAAGCGGCAGCACTCGAGGAGACTTCAGCGTCCATGGAAGAAATGAGTGCCATGGTGACTCGCAATTCAGAGAATGCCGAGAAGTCGCAAGAGTCCTCTGTTCAGAGTCAGCAGTCCGCGGAGCGTGGTAAAAAAGTGGTTCTGGAGATGATTCACTCCATCGAGCAAATCGATAACAGCAACGCCAACATCATGACTCAGATCGAAGACAGCAATCGCCAGTTTTCTGAAATCGTAAAAGTGATTGCGGACATTGGAAACAAAACCAAAGTGATCAACGAAATTGTGTTTCAAACTAAGCTTTTGTCTTTCAATGCCTCGGTTGAGGCGGCTCGCGCAGGGGAACATGGCAAGGGCTTTGCGGTTGTGGCCGAGGAAGTTGGGAACCTCGCACAGATGAGCGGAAATGCGGCGGCAGAGATCACCCAAATGCTCGATAGCAGCATCCAAAAAGTTGAAGGCATCGTGAACAGTACCAAGTCAAAAGTAGAATCTCTGGTCCGTGTGGGTAAAGAAAAAGTTGAAAGTGGCACTTTAGTAGCCAATCAGTGCGGTGAGGTACTCGATGAAATCGTCGAGAGTGTTCAAGGTGTGAATCAGATGGTCATTCAAATTGCCGAGGGTTCACAAGAGCAATCAAAAGGTGTGCAAGAGATCAACAAGGCCATGATACAGCTCAACTCGGTGACTCAACAAAACACTTCCGCTTCACAGGAGTCTTCATCTGCAGCGGAGCGCTTGTCAGCCCAGGCCTCAATCCTGAGGGAGTCTGTGCAGTCTGTTATGCAAACACTCAGTGGTGAGACAACTGTTGCAGCAACGCCAGTGCACGTTGCTGTTCCTGCTCAACCAAAGGCACCCCATAGTAAAAAACAAAAGCCAATGGCCAAGCTGCAACGTTCCACTCCACCAGCGAGCGCATTTTCTGAAGACGATTATAGCACTAAGAAATCAGCTTAGGAGTGAGTATGGAATCCAGACAGCCCGAGTCTCTTAGTGGACGCTTCTTAAGTTTGACCATCGGCAGTGAAGAGTTCGGTTTGCCATTGACGTCGGTGCGAGAGGTTATCGCCCTGCCCACAATTACACCGATCCCTTTTTGCCCGTCACATTTTTTAGGTATTATAAATTTGCGAGGCAAGATTATTCCGATCATTGATTTGAGGCTCAAGTTTGGCTTTAAGGCCAACTCCTCTCCCGAGACAACTGTCATTATTTGTGAGTTTGAAGATCAGTGTCTTGGTGCTGTGGTTGATTCTGTCAACAGCGTAATCACCGCGGATTCGCCCGATACGGCTGAGGTGCCCTCAGTCACTGACAATAAGCTCGCAGATTTTATTATTGGAGTTTACAAAACCGACAAACGCCTGGTGCTGCTCATGAACCTCGCAAAGGCCCTGAATATTGAAGATCGGCGGTCGATAGCAGAGGCGATAAAGGCCGAAACTGCCGCCTAGAATCTCAGATAAGGTGGGTTGTGGGGGTTAGAGACAAAAGTCTTCAGATTGATCTCAGCGACATTCTCTTCTTTAAAGACAAGCTGTCGGCTCTTTGCGGAATTTATTTGTCGGAGCGACAATATGAATTGCTGCAGTCGCGACTTACGCGACGACTCAGTGAATTGCGGCTGGGGTCGTTCGCCCAGTATCGGGCCTTAGTTGCAGATTTGCCAGCGGATCATGCAGAGTGGCAGATGTTCATCAATGAGATGACTACGAACAAGACCGATTTCTTTCGGGAGCCCAGTCACTTTGAATTTTTGCAAAAAATATTTTTGCCAAAATGGGCGGAGGCACATTCTCAATCTGCCAAGTTAAAAATTTGGTCGGCCGCCTGCTCTACAGGTGAGGAGGCCTTCACCTTGGCCATGGTTTTAGATCAGTACTTCAAAGGTGAAGATCGATTTAAAATTTTTGCCTCTGATATTGATACCTCGGCCCTAGCTGAGGCCACTAACAGCGTCTATTCTAGAAAAAAATTGAGCGACATCCCCGCAGGTTTGCAGGCCAAATCGATTGTCTACGGCCAAGATAATTTTTCGGGCTGGGGAAAAATGCGAGATTCGCTAAGGGAAAAAATCGACTTCTTTCAGTTGAATTTGGACGATTGTCCTTACCCAATTCAAGGACCCCTCGACATAATTTTTTGTAGGAACGTATTTATTTACTTTCAGGCTCACACGATTGAAAAAATCGTCAACGCATTTTACGACCTCGCGGCAGTCGGTTCAATTTTAGCTGTGAGTCATACGGAGACGCTTCAGAGTATAAACACTCCCTGGGTTTGCGTCGCGCCTTCCGTATTCGAGAAGAAGAAAAATCAAAGAAATGATACAAAAAATTCGAACTCGAATCGCCCAGCTCCAGCTCCCGCTCCAGTGACTGTCCCTATAGCCCCGAAGAAGAAGCGGGTTCTCATTTTAGACGATGGCACTGCAATTGCCCCGCTCTTGGCCAAAATCTTGAACCGCGACCGCAGCCTCGAGGTCGTAGGCGTTGTTAAAGATCCCGCCCAGCTTGAGGCGGCGATAGTGAGGTTGAGGCCAGATGTCCTGACGTTGGATATTCATAGGTCGGATATGGACGGTTGCGACCTGTTAGCTGAGCTCCTGCCTAGGTATTTGATCCCGACAGTCGTGATTTCATCGCTCGATAAGCAAGATGGGTCCTCAGTGCTTCGAGCGTTAGAGCTAGGTGCCGTCGATTGCATTCAAAAGCCGTCGTTCGCAGAGCTCGGTTCACTGCCCGCCCAACTGACTGAGAAAATCAAAGCGGCGGCCAATGCAAAAGTCAGGGCCGGCTTAGAATCGTCGCCACCCCCAACTGAGCGAATTTTGAGGACAGAAAAAGCCCTAATGCCAACGCTCATTGCGATTGGGGCCTCGACGGGTGGAACAGAGGCCCTTAAAAAAGTTCTCACCAAATTGCCAGCAGGAATTCCTCCCATATTGATCGTCCAACATATCCCCTCGGTGTTCTCTAAAACATTCGCCGATCGACTAAATAAAATTTGTCCATTTGAGGTCAAAGAAGCCGTGAGTGGAGATCTGGTTCTAAGTGGTCAAGTGCTTATTGCGCCAGGCGGTCGACATATGCAGCTGCAATCAGTGGCTGGTCAATTGGTCGTGTCCATCACCGACACGCCCCCGGTGAATCGACACCGACCTTCCATCGATGTGCTTTTTAAATCTGTAGCCGAGCGCCTTGGCAAAAATAGCATTGGAGTGATCCTTACGGGCATGGGTTCAGACGGAGCAGAGGGGCTACTGACTATGAAACAATCGGGCGCTAAAACAATCGCTCAAGATGAAGACACCTCGGTCGTCTTTGGTATGCCCAAAGAAGCCATTCGCCTCAAAGCCGCCGCAGAGATTCGCCCACTCGAAGAAATTCCAGCCCTCTTGCTCGACTGGTTGAAAAAATAACCGTCATCCTCCCGCGGGAGGAGCGGACGAGCCCCGGCAATGAAACAATAGCGCGTATCGCCACCGACTAGTCCCGAGACCGGTGCAAACTCATGGTAGGATTTACATCTAACGGATTGGGCAATCGATCAGGTGGATTGCACCTTTCTCCATGCGGTGAGAAGATCCAATTTCTTTAACCACTCTTGTAGGTAAGGTTCGTCGATTTGGGTTTCTGCAAGTATCCCTCGAATATCGGAAATGTGTTTTTCAGAGCCACCTTCACGGTAAAACTCAAGTTTCTTGATAATTACGTCTTCTGGTGCAGCGATATACGCTTCAAGCCCTTCCCAAAAAGGTACTTTCTGCCGGCGGCTGAATTCGGTCTGAGCATGTTCGCTCTGTTTGCGAACCATGCAGTCAATCTTAAGACCAGTTTCGTGATGGATAAGATTGAACTGACCGCGATGTACAATTTCTGAAGACAACACTTCGATTGGTGGGCAGTAAAAATCAGAGCCGGGGAATATCGCCTCAAACTTCTTCGCGTCTTGTGGGGCGATATCTATGACGAGATCCATGGCGTGAGTCAGCCGTGGTTCGCCGTAGATCATGGACGCGATGGAGCCGACAATCATGTAGTGGATGTCATTCACTTCAAGCTTTTGAACAATAGCCGAGAAGGTCGGAAGTAGACCCTTCACGCCGTACAGCCTTTCTCAATCAAGGCATAGGCGCGGTGATTGACTTCGCGTTCAGATAGGCCGGGGTGTTTGCATTTAATTTGAAAGCACTTAACGTCAAAAGCGAACTGAAAAAGGTCAGAGGCAAGGCGGAGCTTTTTTTGGATCTTTAACGGCGTAAGCTTAGGATTTTCTGGCATGACCGAATCTTCCACTGGACTTCCTAAAACACAAGTAGAGGCAGAACTGGAGCGGGGGACGGGATTGCTGCGGGCTCCTGCCCTGGCCCCTTCGGGGCTCGGCCTCTGGCCTCACGCAAATTTAGCATCCTGCTAAATTAGTCAAACCCGCAGGATGCTACGAGTGTGAGCCCCGCGCCGTGATCGAAGTTTTTTTAATTTCCTAAATCTAAATTTTGGAGCTTCAAACTCACGCCGGAGTTGGGCCTTAACTCTATTCTTGAATTTTAATTAAAATTTAGATTTAGGAAATCAAAAAAACTTGGAGCGGGAGACGGGATTCAAACCCGCGACCTTTGCCTTGGCAAGGTTAAGTTCTATCACTTTTATGAATAAAGCATGGCCAATGGAAAAAAGGCAACAGTTCCCCGAGGGGCCAGTGAAAACTGACTCGTTGTGGTGAAACTGAAATGTTTGGGGGCTATGGCTTTGTGATTTTCGCTAGGGGCCTATGTGGCCCAATGGATTAAACCAAACCATGCCTTAATTTATTTTAGGATTGGGGTTGGAGGTGACCTCTGTAGGTGACTTAACATACCGAAGTTATTGATTGATTCGGCAAGGTATGTTGTCATTAATTGGGGGATATTTTGTGAAGATTCCAAAACCAAAAATACTTGGCGAGCAAGCCACTGCTGATAAAATCAAAAGCTATGCAGAATCTCGCTCGGGGTCTTGGGGCTTATCGTCGGAGTGGATTAGTTCAACCCTTCTAAGTACTCTTAGAGGAAAATTGTATGACAATTCTAACCTACTCAGAATGTGCAACTCTATAACCCATCGTCTTTTATTTAACCCCAACTTACATTTGGCCATTGAAGTGCTTGGGCCTGATGCAGCGAAAAAACTTTTTGATTCAGTCGATCTTGATGAACTTAAATTTCGGCAAGATTTATTTGAAGAGATGATAAGAATTATTCCCCTTCAGTCTCTTGAAGATATATTTTTTGGGGAAGATGTCGATACGAACGAGTTTCTTCATTTTTTAGAATCAAGTCGCACTGATTTTATGAAATATGGAGAGCTGACAAAAGTTTTTTCTAACAGTGTATGGCTGTCAAAATATTTTGGAAATTTTTGTCCACCAACAATGACAGATGCCCTGAAGCAAGCCCATATACAGGACGATGGGTTGATGCTGGATGCATTGCCTATTTTTATGGATGCTCAACCAGAACCTGAGCTATTAACTTTTCGTGATCGATACAAAAAAGAAAACGATTACAAGCCTTCGTTAGAGCTATTCTTTGCAGACGACTGCAACAATTTTACAGAACTGGAAACTATTGCTTGGCAATCACCTGATTATTTAAAGGTAGAGAAAGAATTGCGAGAGGCATTAAGTTCAATGATTATTGATGCCTACAAAATTATTGGACAGGGCTATTACGAGGGCAATGCAGACCACATTAGAAAAGATATTCCAAATCTGTTTTCTAGTAAGCTGACTAGAAGTTCGCTGTCTGGGATTTCAGGAAAAAACCTTGATTGTTTTAAGTTGCCAAAAGATGTCTCGGAAAAAGTAAGGGGATATTCATATGAAGGATTCCAGCATCTAAATAACATCATTGTAGCTTCGGCTGTTGCTATTGCATTTATTGAAGAGCAAATGGCAATTGACCATGATGATATTCTAAATTCACTTGCTCGACTGTTTAAAGCTTTTGATGGAAAACTGAAAACTCATAAAGTAAATTTAAATTACTACGATGCGATCTATGTTTGCCCTCCAGTTGAAATTGATAATGCTTTATCTGCATTTGCCAACATAAAGCAAACTTACCAAAATGAGGTCGCTCAGTTAAAAGAAGGCCTCACTGCTCATATTGAACAAACGAAAATAATAGATAATTTTATCAGTGGCCCCGAATTAAAAAAGTATGCAGGCCAAATTTTAGAGCGAATAGGCAAAACTGTTATTCCAGATCCAATTTCAAGACCCGATGAAAAATCTGACCCAAAAAAATTAGGTTTTAACGATGACTTTAGCGAATATAGAAAAGGCGATACCCTTTTTGTATTCAGCGAAAAACAAGCTCAATTCGTGAAGACTCTTTTTTTTAAAAGAGATTATTTTCAAGATGGAAAAGTTCCTGTCGCAGAGATAGTTGCAACTTTATATGGGCAAGAAGTCGCTGACGAAAATGCATTGAAGAAAAAAAAGGATCAGTGGCGAGCCGAAACCCACATAAATTTGAATAATAATAACCCAGCAAAAAAGCTTGGCTTCATAAGGCAAAAATCTATTCTTGAAA
Organism: Bdellovibrionales bacterium; assembly: GCA_041739415.1. Taxonomy (GTDB): domain Bacteria; phylum Bdellovibrionota; class Bdellovibrionia; order Bdellovibrionales; family UBA1609; genus JALHOQ01. The sequence goes on from JBGSNU010000040.1 coordinate 18,255, forward strand.
TCTCCTATTACTGGATCGATTTCAACTTCGACAAATAAACCGACCCCGACTTAACAAAACCCCATTTTTATCTCAACTCTATAGCCCATTCGGACTCGTCTCAATCTGAGACCCTTATCTATTTTTATCAATTCGACCAATAGGTTATCCAACCTACAGAGGTCACCTTCAACTCCAAATTTATTCTGAGATTGTCAAAAAAGCCAAAGCTCAATCAGAGCCTTTTTTGACACTAACAAGCCAAACCATAGGAGGTATTTATGGCTAAATCTCAGGTGTCCAAGGTTCAGGGTAATTTTTCAACAATTGCTAAAGTTGCTTTTGCAACTAAGGCTACAGGCTCTCCATATACAAAAGAGTTTCTGTCCAACATTGAAAGGACGAAAAATAAAATCCATTCAATGATGGCCAAGGAAAAAGATTTTTGTATTCAATTGGGTTGGCAATTTTTAAGATTGGAGCAATTGTTTTTGGCCCAAGTCAAAAATGATGATGTAGCCAAGGCCAAGTTCAATCTTTACTGCTCCCAAGAATTCAAGCTCCAATCCACAAGGGTTCGTGACTATATAAGTGTAGCCTCTTGCAAAAAAGTCCATCACTTAAAAACTAATGTTTCATCATTGGTTGAGTTGGCAAGACTTGATGATGATGTGCTGACCAATGTTTTAAAGAAAATCCCGAAAGCAAAACTTGAATCCATGACCTATCGGCAAATGAAAGTGTTTGTTGGCCGAATCAATTCAAATAGCCGAAAGACATTGTCCCCAATTCAGAAAAAAATAACTGAGAAAAAGTTTAGAGAGGCACTAAGTGCCATCAAAAAGAGTTTCAGCATGGTCAGAAAAACTGCCAAGTTATCGGGCCTTGATTCCAAGCAAAAAAAGTTCATAAAAGATTTAGCAAAATGGTGTGAATCAACACTTAAAAAGTATGGCAAAGCAAAAAGCACTACGAACAAAACCAATAAGGCCACGAAAAAGAAAGTTGTAGCTAAGAAAGGGGGTGTAAAATGAAATCCCCTAAGCAAGTAGCTCCAACATTTAAATTATATTGTGACAAAGCCGAAAATGCCCTGAAGAAAATTGCTGATGAATCAGTTCATACTATTATTACTGACCCTCCATATGGTTTTGGGATGCAAGATGCTGACCCTAAAGAAATGATGGATTATATAAACAGTGGTGCTTCAGGCCCACTGCCTGCGAAAGTGAAAGCTGGCATTGCGAGAGAAAATTGGGACAGCATGGTGCCAATGCCACCAATTTGGAGCGAATGTTATAGAGCTTTAATGCATGGGGGTTATGCGATTATATTTGGAACCCCTGCAACTTTTCATTACCTTGTTGCTTCTGTGGCAAGAGCTGGATTTAAAATTAAGACTTATGGTGTATGGGCATATGCATCAGGCACCCCACGAGGATTGTCACAGTACAAATATTTAAAAAAACTTGGTGCCACTAAAAAACAAATAAAAATGTTTGGGCATTTGAGGCCGAATGTATGCCCAACAATGGAGATGATTCTCATTGCACAAAAGCCAATGGCAAAAAAACTTACAGTGGCCGAAAATTTAATTTTACATGGCACAGGTGCTATCAATGGCAAGTATGTCCAAAGCGAAAGGTTTGCTACTTCTTTATTTTCTGATGGTAGCCAAACTGTACAAGATGTTTTGGGTAAGTCCTCAAAAGCATCCACTACTTGTCAATTTGAAGCACATGATTTTTGTCCTCTATCTCTTTTGATAGGCCAACCTAAGCCATCTCAGCCCGAAAAGAGATTTTTGCTAGAGGATTTTAAGTCCTCCCACAAGGGTGGCCGAAGTAAAAAAACAAAACTAATTAAACAAGCTGTGAAGGATAAATATAATTTTCATCCAACAGTTAAGCCATTATCACTTATGAGTCACCTTGTTCGGCTTTTTTCTTGTGAGGGGCAAACTGTTTTAGACTTATATATGGGTTCGGGCACCACAGGTGTGGCTTGCCATGCCAACAACCGAAATTTTATTGGCATTGAAATGCAAAAAAAGTTTTTTGAATTGGGCGAATATAAAATGAATGAGATTAAAAAAATTGTATCCAACCCAACACAAAATAGTCTTGAATATTTACGAAAAATAAGGGGCGACGATTCCATGCTCGCCATCTTTAATTCGCTGAATGAAAAACTGGTGAAGGGAATCATTAAAGATGAGGAGTTAATTTACCTTAAAGTTGTTCGGGAGCAAGTTCGTAAAATGAATGCTGAAAAAAAGGTGGCCTAGGCCTTCGGGTTGCCTTTTCTGAGGTCATCAATAAGTTTGTCTTCTTTATTTTTATCTTTTTTCATTTTATGAATTTCTTTATAGTACCGACCAAAGGTTGTGGCAGTAAATATAGCTATGAATATAAAAACCCCAAGATAGATTCTCTGAATCGTATCCGAATTGATGACCTCTTGGCCATATAAAAATAGTGGTATAAAACTGCCAATTATAAAAACAACCCAACTTACCCAAAACCAAGTGAAAACATAAGGGGCTTCTAGCTCTTCTTCGGATTTTTCAATTCGACTTTTCCAGAAGTGTTTTTTCATTTCTCGTCTAACAACAATGGCAACAGTAAAAAATAAAACTGCAAGACCAGCAAATAGTTTAATAAAAAAGACACTGCCCACCGAAAAAGTCATGGCTGTAAAAAAGGCTCCAAGCGATAGGCACGAAAAATAATAAGATTTTTTTGTACTATATTTTATCATTAAGCACCACCACTTGATTGGCTTAAAACTCGTTTTTCTGTCCATATTTTATGGAGCCAAGTTGAAATTAAAAATGGTTCGCAATTTGATTTTAACTTTTCATTGAGTTCCTGAATTACTTTGTAGGTCTCGTCATCTAGAGAATTGACACTGCTTTTTATTTTTTGGGATTTTGTATCTAGTGTTTTTAGAAACAGATTTTTATCTGGCTGGTCGATATTAAAATCACCATTTCTAATCCTCTCAATGTCGGCATTGTGATAGTAGTAGTCGCTTAGTATTTTTATTGGATGAGCTGTTTCTATATTTTTATTTTTTAACTGATACCTTTCGTTTTCTTTTTTGACCTGCTCCTTCTGCCGAGCGACAGGATCATCAACGATTGGCTGGCTTTCAATTGAAATGTTTTGGTTTTCTTCGGTGCCTAAAATTGATTGGTCTATTGTTTGTCTATTTTTCTTGCGACCTTTTCGCCCATCTTTAAAATTGGGAAATAGTTTTGCGAAATAGTTATTGAAATGTTCAATTGAATCAAAGCCAACTGATTCAAAATCAAAAGTCTCATCAGCATTCAGTTTTTTTCTGTCGCCTTTTAAAATGTTTTGGAGGTCTTTGGTTATTTTCCATTTTTTCATATTGGGTTCATAGAAATAGATAAATTGTTGAAGTCCTCGTCGTTCTATTCTGATTAGGCCCAAAGTAAAAAGTCGTTGCCTAGCTCGCCTAAAATGATAAAGGCCAATTTCAAGATTATCGGCAAATGTTCGCTCGCCAAACTCCCAACCCCTTGCTCCTCGGCGAATAAGTTTCGCTAAAATATTTTTTTCATCTTGATTTAATAGTGGGTGATCCTCTAGCCGAATAGGAAACCCATAAAATAAAAATGGTATTTGATTTTTTGACACATTTTCTCCTTTTTTTGCCAACCAGTTGATCCCCTGTGGATCAAGCCTTAGGGTCGACCTTATTTTTTAAATGGATTGTGGGGTTTTCTAATTTTTTGAAACTAATTTCGGGGGATTTCGTGCGACGACCCCAAGGGTCTCGCCGAGGCCTCGTGGTCGCTAGACCGAGGCCTCGGGGTCGACAATAGTATAAGAGATAATACTATAAGAAAAAAAAGAGATACTCGTCGGTTTTAACTCGTGCCTGCTGTGTTGCCCCTTGTTTGGGCTTGTTGCCCAACCCTAGGGGCACACACACTAAGGGGTCACCTCAGGGTGTAGGCCCCTAAAAGGGGCCTTTATAAACCAAGGCACCCTCGTCCTGATTTTTGTCAAAAATTGATCCATTTAATTTTTATGAAACTGACTAGACCTATTTTTACTCTACGACCTTATGCCTTTCAGGTTTATTGCTACCTCCATAAAAAATTGGAATCGTTGCCCGAAGGTCACCAACAAAAAAGAACTGTGTCTTGCTCTAAAGCCGAATTGTGCCGAGAGCTGGGGGCTTCGATCAATACCATTCGGCAAGCATTGGATCGTGAGCTTGAGAATGAGTTTCGTTTTATTAAAAAATTACCAAGCGATGCGACTAAATCAGATAATAGGTACAAAATTTCGCTGATTGACTGACCCCTATTTCGCCCATTGACTGACCCTCGCGGGGCCGTTTGGTCGGTCAGCCCGATTGGTTTACTGCTTATTTTATAGGCTTGTCAAGAGCGGCTCCCTGGACTGCCCGGTAAGTGTCTCCGTTGAGGTTTAATTTCACGGAAGTGTGCTTTAGCCGGTCGATCACCGTGTCGGCAACGACCGGATCTTCGATGAGTTCCGGCCAGTTTTCGAGTGGTACCTGAGTCGTAAAGATCGTCGACTTTTCTCCGCCTCGCGCCTTGATTAGATCCACGAAGTCATGCGCTTCTTGTGCCATCAACTTTCGTAAACCAAAATCATCTAGTATCAAGACATCGGGCTTTACCATCTTCGCCCGCCATCTTAAATATGTGCCGGCGGCTCTTGCTAACTGCTGGTGTTCAAGCAGATCACTCGCGCCAATAAATAAGACGCTCTTCTTACGTAAGCACGCCTGGTGCCCCAATGCCTCTGCAATGAAGGACTTACCGATCCCAGTTGGACCAATGAGAAGAACCGCTCGCCCTTGCTCGAGCCACTTCAGACTAAAGAGTTCTTTGATCGCCGATTTTGTAATCGAACGCTTTACGGTAAAGTCGAAGTCTTCTAGTCGCGGTAATTTTTCAAGCTTCGAGTTTTTCACCCGTCGCTCCCTCGACTGTTCCTCTCGGTACTCGTACTCCTCCTGCAACAGCCGGTCGAGTAGCTCATCCGCTGTCCACGACCCTTTGGTCGCCTCTGCTTTTATTTGTTCAAAAGATCTTAACATGCCCGTAAGCCGTAGATCTTCCATCATGTTCTTCATCTGTACTGTTCCCATTTTTTCTCCTTAGGTTGTGGGATTGTTGACAACAAGTTCTAGCTGCTGACTGTTTATGTGCCGCAGGTTTGGATTCGGACGCCGATTGACTTTCATCTTATCGACGTCGCTCTTTTGTATTTGCTCGGATCGATAACGTGCGAGTAAATCCTCTAAATATGGTACGCGGATTTTATTAAATCGCTTCATTTCTAAAACCGCCCGCGCAATATTTAGCCGACCTTGTTCATGCCCAAGCTTGTCGATCTCCGATCTTGAGACGCGCACCAACCCTTGAGCACGGCGTAAGTGCCCATAAGTGTTCTCCTTAAATATTTCGTCGATAAGTCCAGCCAAGTCGGAGCTTAGGAACTTCGCCTGCGAGAGTACATTTTGCGGCGTGGCTTCATAGTACGCACGCGCGTTGTCGGGAAGATGCATTGGATCGGTAATGAACTCGCCGATCGCGCGCCGTGAGCGGCGGTGTAGGGCGACCCGCACAGAGTCCAGATAAATTTCTATTTTACAGTCAGTTATCTTCAACTCAACCTTTAAGCCGCGGTATTGGTGAGGCACTGAGTAGTGTGTTCTATCGAAGCGCACGTAGCAGTCGTCGTAAATAGAAACTGTTTTAAATGATGCAACCTCATAGTCACCGGCAGGCAATATTCCAAGTGTCGAGCGTTCGTTACTTAAAAATGAACTTTCGCGCGAGATCTTAAACCGCGTGTGAGGTCGGTTGTTAATTTGATCAATGCATAACGCTAACCCTTCGTTGATCTCTCTGAGCGATGTGAACATGTGTTTGCGGTACTTCCAGCGGAACAACCGCATCACGATCTTCACTCCACCTTCAACTAACGCTTTGTCTTTCGGCTTGCGTGGCCGAGCCGGTACTATGACCGTGCCAAAATCCTTCGCAAACGCCCGGTAGCTGCGATTAATCTCCGGGTCATAGCGATGACAGCGGGTCACGCCCTGCTTAAGGCAGTCGGGCACGGTGATCTTTGTAACACCACCAAAAAATGTGAACATCCGCACATGCGAGCGAACAAAATTGTCGCCCTTTTGATCAACGGTCGCCTCTGCATAAATCTTCTGACTAAAACCTAAGATGCCTATGAACACTACGGCTTGTAATATCTCACCAGTTTGAATATCGATCCACTCCACTTTGTCACCAGCATAGTCCACCTCACAACGTTCACCGGGTTCAAAGAAACGATGGATAACTAAAGCCTTTTTATATTGTGGAAATTTTTTGTGGAATTGGTCGAGGAAAGCTTTATAACCTACCTTATCCGCAGCCCTTTCAGACCAGATTAATGAAAACGCGTGGCCGTCGAGGGCCTCTTGCAAAACAATATCCCAATCGACAAGTGACGCCCACAGTGGGCCAAGACTTGATCTGCGCTCGAGCGCTGATGTGATCACACCGTCGCGGATCAATCGCACCGTGCGCTCCGTGCATTTCTGACTCTCAGAAATTTTAATGATTGGAACTTTTAACTCAAGCTGGCGCTTGATCTCGGTAAATCTATCCATGGTCAACTCCTTGCGTGACATCACTCCTCCTTGGGTGTTTGAAACCGTCGGAGAAAATTATTGCGTGATTCTTAACGCTGAGCGACCAATTGCTCGGTCAATGGACGAAATGGGGTCAGTCAATGAGACGAAACACCCTCAGTCAATCGGACGAAACGGGGTCAGTCAATTTGGCAGGATGGGGTCAGTCAATGAGACGAAATTTTGCA
>JBGSNU010000048.1:0-44120 GCA_041739415.1 Bdellovibrionales bacterium
TCTTAACGCTGAGCGACCAATTGCTCGGTCAATGGACGAAATGGGGTCAGTCAATGAGACGAAACACCCTCAGTCAATCGGACGAAACGGGGTCAGTCAATTTGGCAGGATGGGGTCAGTCAATGAGACGAAATTTTGCAGGAACAAGGGCGCGCTCAAGAGTCGACAATCCGCTACCCAAAAAGGGAGGACTTGAGGTGACCATCTCTAGCCGACCATGTGCACCCTTTGTCTGCGGATCTGTGCCTGTCAGATGTCCCTCGATAAAGTTGTCACCAAGAAAGACTTTTGAACCTGCATTTAGAGATCTCAAATCAAACGCTGGTCGAATGTCATTGGGCGTATCGAGCCCGTCTTGGTAGTAATTGCCAATGATAGTTGCCGACAAGATCTCTGTGCCCCCGCCCAAGTTAAGGCCCTGATGACCGGCGCCGTAGTTCATGACGTAGTTATTCACAAACTCAATCTCTTCAGTTTGTTTGATCATCGCGTTTCGGTATTTGTTTGAAGTGAATAAGTTTCTAGCGATGGTTATATTTTTGCTGTTCGGATCGCCGGACGCGTGACCGACGATCATTCCCATGCTGTGAGGAGCGGCTGTCGTCTTGCCTTCATCGATGTGAATACTATCATTTAAGGATTGTGCAATTAAGTTGTTCGAAATGGTGACGTCATAAGCGGTTCCCCAAAGACTTAAGCTCTCATCTATGCCCCAGGTGCAGGAATTGTGGTCTACGACGATATTCCGAACAGCCGTACCGGTGTTTCCACCGATTGAGATATTGTCTCTGTTTCTTGGAATGTCACCGGTGGCCTCATCACCCGCCCGAGTTTTCAGGCCACGGAGAATGACTTCACTGGCACCTACATGGATTCTTGCACCACTGATGACAACACCAGAGCCGGGCGCGGTTTGGCCTGCCACCGTGATGTAGGGATTCCTAATTCTGATTTCGCTCGTTAAACGGATGCGACCTTCAACATCAAAAACCACAAATCTCCGCCCTGTACTATCTTCTAAGGCTGCACGCAGGGAGCCTGGGCCGGAGTTGTTAAGATTAGTTACCTTGATCACACGCCCACCTCTTCCACCCACCGTGTAGCGACCGAATCCGAGTGCACCTGGGAAAGAGATCAGCTTAGATAGACTACATTTTGGAACCGTAGGGCTCACAACGGGCTCCGTAACAATTGGCTCCTCCACTACCGGATTGGGGGTCCTGGGTCCCTTTATGCCGCCGGCTTTGCCGTCGTAGGCGGCTGTAGTGTCTGTCATAGCGGAGTTGAAGCCATCTGAACAATTTTGAAATGCGAAAATTATTGATGTCAGAAGAGCTATTGCAGCAACCTGCCGGGTCATCAAATAAAATTTATTCATATCCTATCCTACACCATTATGACTCGACTGGATTAAGGCTTTGAATAAACGGTATCAATATGATTCAGAATCGCTCAACTGAGTTCAAAAGGATTCTCTTGAGGGCCCGAGCTTCTCAATTTGAGAGAAATTAACCCGTAGTGAGCATGCCGCAGGCGATGCCGACGATGGTTTCACGCAACAGGCCTTCGTCAGGCTCTTCGAGGGCGAGGATCTGAAGTAAGTTGAGCAAGTGAATGTTTGAAGATCTCAGGCGAATGCTTTCGCTTAACCACGGGCGATACCAAATCAGTTCTTTTTGCGCGCTGACTTCACGGACAAAGCGGACGGCGTCTTTGAATTCGTGTTCAAAACGATCGAACAAGGCGTGATCGGGCGCTCCTTTGAAATAGAGCTCCCAGATGTCGAGCTCGACCTTGGCTAGTGTGAAACCCAATGTTTTAACGAAGGATGAAAAGAAGGCATTGGACTGAAACAACTCAATGAGCTCATGTTGTTGCTGTGGGGGAGATTCTCTCCAGGCCGTGCCGATGCCCCACCATGTCGGCATCAACAGGCGCGTCTGGGTCCAGCACAGCACCCAGGGAATCGCTCGAAGCGACTCAGTGGACACTAAGCTGTCGGGCCGCTTAGACGGACGCGAGCCAATTTTCAAAATGTCGAGGTAGCGATAAGGGGATGCATCGAGTAAGCGCTGAAGTAAAATAGGATCACCAACTAAACGCTCGTACTGCAGACCCACGGCTTCCGAAAAATGCTCTAGCGCTAGATCTGAAGTAGGTCGTGTACGGCGGGATTTACGGCGGAGTGCCTCGTTTGCCATGTGTATACATTGAGAATTCAAGATCTCTTTGGTCGCAAACTGTCGCTGAATCATTTCGCCCTGGATGGTAAACTTGGGATGAGCAACCGCAGAGTTGGACCACCAAGAGATCTGCTCTTTTAGGCTACCTCCGCCGCGGGCCACGCTACCGCCCGAGCCATGAAAGAATCTGGGCTCGATATTTAAGCTGCGGATTGTTTTTTCTAAACCTGTCATCGCCCGCGCAATTAAAAATCGACTCGGCAACACACCCATTTGTTTGGCTGAATCCGAGTAGCCCAGCATAACTTCAAATATTCCGTTCCATCGTCGCAAAACCATCTCGTGGTTGCGCTGCTTGCCCAACCAGTCTTTGACTATTTTTTTACTCGACGTGAGGGCCCCTTTGGTTTCGAACAGGGGAATGACGGGCAAGGAGCGACTGTCGGTCGCCAAGTAGACGAGTTTGCAGGCTGACTCAAGGTCAGCGGCTGATTCACAGTGAGAAACCACGAGTCCTTTGGCGTACGCCGTAATTCGTAGCGCGCCAGCGAGTTTTTTGAGCTCAGCCAACATCCCGCGAATCACGGATGATCGGTCTTCAAGACCATCTCGAATTAGGCCGGCGTCCTCCCGCAGTTCGAGGGGAAAGACCAACGCCGGAAACACCTCTAGCAATCGGTTGATGAGTGCAATCTCATTGTGTTTGTTCACAAACGTGCCCGCACTGCTTTGAAACCTGCGGTACTTCATGATCCATGCTTTGAGTCGAGTGCCATCACTTGCGGTGACTGTTTGCAAAACCGCGAGGTCCGCCATGAGCTTTGCTAAACCCCTCACTTCACTTTTGAGTACGCGATGGGTGCGTTCTAAAGACTGGGCTTCGATCAAAACATGTTCGAGTTTCGCATTGAGAATAGCTAGGATCCGCGCTCGAGATTTAGCAAAGCACTCACGCATAACGTCTCTGTTGACGTGTGGATGCCCATCCTTGTCGCCTCCGACCCAACTTCTGAGGCGGATCTCAAAGCTTGGCTTTTCATTCAGAATAAAATCAAAAAGAGGATTGGCGAAAATCTGCGAGTAAATGTATTCGGCTTCGTCTAATACTGTTGGGCGCTCAGACTTGGAGGACGATTGTAGCCAAAACATTCGCATTTTGCTCATCAACTCACTCTCATTCAAGAGAAAGTCGCCTTGAATTCCCTCAAGTAAGATGCGGCCGATTTCAGTCAGTATCTCGACGTTGGCCTTTGATCTCGCTTCGGTTGGGTGACCTGTGAGAACAAAAGTCATATTGAGTTTTGACTTTGTACCTTGGGCGACGGGTTTGAGCCGCTGGCGCCAAGTGCGGTACGCGGTTTCACACACGTTCACTAGCTCTAACTGCAGTGCGAATGCGTGGGCAATTTTAAAACGTTCGGCTCGGCTCTCCGCCCGCAGTTGCTCCAAAAGATAGTTGAGCTGGGTCCGGCTCTTGCCGCTGCGTGTGCGCTTCAGTTGTTCTCGATAAAATTCAACCCGCCCATACAGTTTCTCGCCCTCAAACTCTTTAATCACATTACCCAAAGTAAAAGTCGCCTTACGAACTAGGCGCCGCAGTTCACGCGGCAAGTGTTCAGGCGCAAACTTATGGCCAGAGAAAAACGTCTCGATGCTTTGGACCTGTTTCTCATAATCTTTGGGAGTGGCCACTTTTGGATTCAGCCATTCGATCACCGCTGCAAAGCCAAGACTTTCGGGATCGTTAAACAAATAATTTGGCGCGACGTCTATCACCTTAAAACCCTGGTTGAGTTGAAAGCTCAACGTGGGGTCATAGATTTGCTTTTCGGTGACCTTCTTGACGTATTCTTGTGGCGTATATTCATCTTTGAACTTGCTATAGCCCCTCAGGCGCGCGCCAGCGCGAATTCTCTTGAGTCCATATTTTTCGACGATGAGTTTGCGGGCCTCATATAAAAGTTTGCCAATGCCTTGGCCGCGCAGTTCGGGATCGACCATAATTTCGGCGCCGTATAGAGTTTTGCCCTTACTCGGATTGTGGTTATGAAAATATCCCGAGGCCGTAAAGTCCTTCCAGCTGTCCTGCGACAAATAGTCGTCCCATGAGACGATTAGACTAAAGGCCATTGCCACAACTTTTCCGGACTCTTTGTCCATAACAATCAACTGGCCGTCGGGAAAGTAGCTCCGATGTGATTCAAGTTGCTCAATGTTCCAAGGTTTTGAGAACGGGTAGACTCGGCGACAAAGCGCTCGAATCTCCTCAAAGTGTTCATGGCGCGGGTGTAGAATAGTGTATTTTGAATCAGTTTGAGAGATTGACATGATCGACCAGTTTCGACATCTCTTCACTGGTCTGACTGTCTCGCAAGGGCAACACTGTGCCGCTTTTGCGAGACTCTTCAACCAAGGCGATGTTGATTTCGCCAATGACCATACTCTCTGAGTTTACAGTTCCTTCAGCAAGCAAACCATCGCGCGGAAACGCGTAGTCACTTGGGCAATAGATCGCCGCCATGCCGTAGTTCAATGAAACTGCTGGAACTGTCGGCAAAGATCCCACGGTCGGTGAGTGAATCACATACATTTGATTTTCAATCGCTCGGGCTTGAGCGCAATAGCGAACGCGCAAATAACCGTGACGATCATCAGTGCAGCTTGGCACCACCAAAAAGTGCGCACCGAGACGAGCCGCTGCTCGGGCGACTTCTGGAAACTCAACATCGTAGCAAATGGCTACAGCAAATTTTCCAAATTCACATTCAAAGAGTCGCAACCTGGATCCAGGCGAGATCATCCATTCTTCTTTTTCAAAGCGGGTCATATGAAGTTTGGCTTGAAGGCTCATCGAACCATTGGGAGCAAACACATAACATTTATTTAGAATTTTTTGCTTTTCGTCGTCGAATCCCGGTAATGATCCACCTACAATCAGCAATTTGTGTTTGACCGAGAGTTCAGAGACAAAATTGACGATACGCTCTTCTTGATTGGCGAGATCGCGAATTTGCTCGGCGATGGGTCGCCTGGTGTTTCCAAGCGTCAACAGCTGAGTCGTGAAGTACTCGGGGAACGCTAAGAGTCGGATTTTATAGTCTTTCGCAGTTTCTACGAGCGCTTCTACTTGTTGCGCAAACTCGTCGAATGAGCGGACCGGGCGGATATAATACTGGAGAGCACCAACGCGTATTGAATTCATCTGAAGAGGTTACAAGGTCTGCGCCTCGAGGTCCACGTGCAATTCACGCGGTCCAGGTGAAATCCTGCCAAATCTCCAGCCTTGACCGCCTTCGACATTTGAGGTGTGACTGTCGCAAGCTTTTAGCTCGCGCAGGATCCATGGTTGAGGTAAACGTCATTGAAGATCCACATTACGCTGTGGTGTCAGACGAACTCGGATAAATATGAGCTTACAAGATCTGGGCCGGACCCAATGAAAGATTTTTACTTAGATGATCGAGCCTTAGCCGCCTATGTCGAAAAGGACTGGGCAGATCGGTTGTTGCCAGTTCGATCGGCCTTTCACTTCCCTGCTTTTGATATGAACCTATTGTACTCGCCCTATCACGAAGCCTTGGCCAATTTTGTCGCATCGCTCGTGGCAAAGGCGCCGCGGACATATCTCGAAGTCGGGTCGGCATTGGGGCGCACCTGGTTGGAAATGTGTCAGAGATTCTCGCAGCTAGAGCGAGCCACTTTGATCGAACCTTCTGAGAACTTGAGTTCGACTTTTGCCAAAATTTTTAATCTCGCGGGTGAAGAGCCGGTGACTCTCAAGATTCTACGTGGACACTATGACTTTGCCGACGCCTTTTTACCAGCCAAAGCCATTCGACAAGCGTGTGCCGATATTGAAGTTTCGCACCTTCACCAATCCTATGAGGAGGTAGATGAAAACAGTTTGGGCATGTTTGATCTGGTCGTCTGCTCCAACGTTTTAGATCAGTGCGCAGATCCTCATCGGCTAGTGGAGCTCTTGCAAAATAGAGTTGCTCCAGGCGGGATCTTGGTGCTCAGCTGCACCTATCAGTGGAGTGCAAAGTATTTAGGTAACGCTCCCGTCCGACCCATACGAGATATAAATGACCTGTTCAGCTCAACCTGGGCCCTCTTAGGCGAAACCAATTTACCCTTTCAAGTCCGAGTGAACGAGCGCTATTGGAAGGCTTTTCTTTCACACGTCGTGATCTGGCAGTCCAAAGATGGGTAGCAATTGACTCCAAAGGTTTAGCAGAGGCATAAGGGATCGAATCTGACGGAGGTCCTATGTCTCAATTCTTAATTTTGGCGTTCTTAATCATCGGAGTCATTGCCGCGACTGCAGAGCCGCTCCCGTCGGTTTTGAGCCGCCTCGAAAATGGCTACAGCCCAGACATTCAGACGAAGGTGACACCGGATGGGCGGTCCCCCCTTGGGTGCTCCACCCGCAATGTGCAAATCTTTGGACAAGATCCAATCACACGCCTCACTCGGTTGGTCGAGATGAAAGAGTACCTCCCGCCCTTTAAACAGAATCCTGAGCAGTCAAAATCAGTGGTCATTGTTCCCCCCACGGGCGGTGAGAATATTCTGGATAGAGTCTACGCAAACAGCTTGTGCGCATCAGGAATCAGAGTCTCGCTTCTGCAGTCTTGGGAATATGACGACGTTGTTGAGCTGGATATGCGTATGCATGATCAGGGTGCAGAGCGGTCACTGGCAGCGACTCGGCATGTGGTGGAGTATTTGTCGGCCACAAATGCCGGGCGGAAAATCGGTTTGCTCGGGACGAGCGTGGGGGCCATCAGCGGCGTGTTGGCTGTTGGTTATGAGGCTCGTTTAAGTGCTGGAGTTTTTATCGTCGGCGGTATTGGGATGAGTGAAATTATCGCCACCAGTACGGAGACAACGGTGGCCCAATTGCGGACGGATCGTATGCAACATTTTGGATTTGCCGACGTCGCGGCTTATCAGGCGGCGCTCGCCCAGAATGTCACGATTGAACCTGGAGACTTTGTGAACTGGACAGGTCCAAAGAAAGTCCTCACGGTGATCGCCACGGAGGATACGTCGGTCCCGACGACTGCGCAGTACCGATTATTTGAGGCCTTTGGTCGCCCTGAATCCATCGTTCTCAACTCGGATCACGTCCGGGCGATAACGGACACCTCTGTTTTTCATCAGCTAAAAATTGTGCGGTTCTTCAACGCAAATCTTGAAGACTAGAGCTTAAAATAGACGGTGTCTTTCCCCCAGAAATTGTGGCTAGTTGGCAAAATTTGGGGGGAGGGGCGGCAAACTTTGTCGCCATTTTTGGGTCTTTAAGGGCCTCGTTCCAATTGATTCTCACTGAGGACCGGCACAGCTGTTGCTGTAGTATCCGTTGCAATACAGGTTTTATCTGAGTTCGGCTTTGAGATGGGTGACAGTGGTACGTGGGTGGATGAGCTTTGCCGCGAGCTCCTCGGAAGGATAAAGAGTCCTTTCGAGGGGTGAGCGGGTGAAGTGGATGGCCTCCTGACCCTTGCGCCTATTGACTCCGATACACTCTCCATTCCATAAAGGTCCAACATCCTTTGATGGGGGGCCATATGCGATTTTTCTCAATTCTTGCTGTTATTTTTGCGGTAGGTTTTGGTGTATCAACGTCGGGGTCTGAGACCGCCGAGGGCCTGAAGAAGGACATCGCGTCTTTTAAAAAAGAAGCTAGCTTAAAACTCGACGAGTTGGACCGCAAGATTGCTCAGCTCAAAGCTGAGTCAAAAGTTGCCGCCGCACATGAGCTTGAAGAGGCTCGCGATAAGCTGCGCAAGTCGATTGAAGAAACCCAACAAACGAGTCAATCGAAGTGGAGCGAGTTGAAACTTGCATTTGCTCGTTCTCTGGAAGTTTTACATGCGAAAGCTCAAAAGGTTTTAAAGGAGTAAGTTGACGGCCGGCAGTTCTATTTTTATTAAAGTGTTAGAAAATTTTAAACTAGTGAGGGTTTCTCAATGAAAGTTTTAATAGCGACGATTTTATTTTTTATAAGTATGACCGCAGTGGCTCAACCGAAAAAGTCAATTGTCTATCCAGCAGTTCGGTACTCCTGCCTGGATTTGTCCAACATTCTCTACAGTCAGGGTCGAATTCATGTGGCAGACGATCGTAAGGTTTACAAGATCTTCACTTGGGAATCTCGGCCAACGTGTGTGAGTGGTAGCGGTGCACCTGCGGGTTGGAGAGGTTTCACAATCCGAGCAGCTACTGGTCTTTGTGATCTCGGAGTAATTTGCCGTGAACTTCCAGAAAATGAGGGAAAAGAATCTGATCGCTATCCTCCCTGTAGCGCAATCGGTTGCGACTATCCAGGTAAGCCAGACAACGAGAATTGAGGTAGAAAAACTCCTCGTCGTGTTCAAAAAATACCCATTGTTTTGTCTAAGTGACCGATACTACGTAGGTATCGGTTGGCATCCCGGTTGCTAATATAGCTTGCTGTGAAGTGAGTTTAACAACAACCAAAGGACAGAACATGCTCAGAGCCGCAATCGCTTTTTTTATAATTGGATTGGTCGCAATGCTATTGGGAGCTACTGGAGTAGGTGGCTTGTCAGTGGATATCGGCCGAACAATTTTGATCGTATTTTTGGTTCTAGCCGCCATTAGTTTTGTGGCCAGCCTTGTCACCGGTCGAAATCCCCGCGTAATTCCCTAACGAAAGTAGCTCTGCTGCTATCGCCCCCCAACAAACTTAAAGATGGCGCGCGCGACATTTACGTCGCGCCTGCTTTATCAATTCAATAGGAGTGTAAAATGGAAGCTGCGAACTCAGATACAGTTAAAGGAAAATGGACAGAAATTAAAGGTGAACTGCAAAGCAAATGGGGCAAGCTCACAAGCGATGACCTAGAGCGGACCAAAGGAAATGTGACAGCTATCGCCGGTTTAATTCGTCAACATTACGGTGAATTCAAAGAAGATCTTTCGGAGACCCTCCATGGCATGTTCAATAAAAATGCAGACAACGCTGCAGATAAGGTTGAAGACGTGAAATTGAAAATGCAGGACAAAAAAGTCTAGGGCGTTTCGCAGGCCTCTTTGAAAATTATTGAACAGCAGGCAGGAGATCTTATGTCCACAGCTAAGGCTACACAACTGGATGGCTTGACGAAGGTTTTAAGCGATTCTTTTATTCTTTATATGAAAACGTACGCGGTCCACTGGAACTACACGGGCGCCAACTTTTTTTCTATCCACAAGCTTACTGAGGCTCAGTATGAGGAGTTGGCAGAGGCCATTGATGAGATTGCTGAACGCGTGCGTGCGCTTGGGCATGAAACTCCAATCTCCCTAGGAGATGTTTTGGACTCAGGCGATCTTAAGGAAATGCGGCAAGGCAAGCTCTCCAGCGGGATGATGCTCGAAGATTTAGCCAAGGGCCATGATCTCTTGGCTAAGCGGGCAAAAGAGGCGGCTGATGCGGCAGATGAGGCCGACGACGACTTTAGCAACGACATGATGGTGGGTCGGATTGGTGCCCACCAAAAGGCCGCTTGGATGTTAAAGAGCTTACTCAAAGGCTAAGGTAAACTGACCTAGAATGAGACGGCGCTAGGGGTGGTCGTTCGCTGAGCCATGTGAGGCTTGAGCGATCGCCTCACTCATTGAGCTACGGATATGGTCGTTGACTGACGGAGCCGCGGTTTGCGGAAAGTCGTGCCCAAGCTCGGGATCCTCAAGGACTACATACGAATACTGTTTGCCGGCGGAATCTAGGCGCGTAGCGAACGCCATGAGCTGGGCCGGTATCACGAGTTTGTCATGCTTCGCTCCGATGATTTGCAGCGTGGCTCGGAGTGGCGGCAACGTGTGCGACGGGTCTAGCAGATCGAATCCTCGAATGCCAATCGTGACTTTGATAGAGGCTTCAACTTTCGTTTCGATTTCCTTTAACTCAGCTTCGGTCAACTGACTCTCTGGCTTTTCAGTCTTAGAGACAAAGTAATGTCGGTAGGCCTTCTGCATAAATTGAATTGCTGCGGGGTCCATCAGATGGTCCTTCATAATTTCTATGCCGAGCGCGCGGTTGGTCAGCGCTTTTGCGTAATCATAACGACGAGTGAAGACCGCAACGAACCGTGAGAGGCGCCCCATCATTCTATCCGTAACCGGATGAGGGATGTTAGTCCTATCAAGCCAGCGTAGGTATTCATCGCGTACGAACTGAGGGCTTTGTCCGTAGACGCTAAGAAATTTATCAATCCGCTGCACATACGGAGCTAACATATGGACACTCGTGACGACAACCTCAGATGACTTCTCCAGCTCTACTGCAAGGGCGTAGGCAATCCCGCCGCCATAGCTGTGACCTACGATCGAAACTCGAGAGGCGCCAATTTTCGTGAGTAAATCTCGAATATCTTCGACGTTTGCGGTGTATTCGAGGTGTGCAGGGAGCGCTTCAAAAGTTTTCAGGTGGTTTGACAGAGTTCTGCCGTGACCATGGAGATCCACCAATAGCACACCATAGCCTTGCTCGCTTTGGACTTCCGCAAGTTTCCTGACATTGTTCATGTCATCGCCCAAACCGTGGAGCAAAACCACAGTTTGCGCTCCAGGTGTCGTGGGGGGCGTGTAGTGGTAGACCATCTCTCGCTTTGAACTAGATGATTTAAATACCTTGTACGTAGTTCGGGATCGCTTTGGTGCCCGGGTCAGCGTCTCAGCACAACTCAATCCCTCTGAGGCAGCGGTAGACGGAGAGGCCAATACCTGAGGTTGAAAAATACTGAGTGAGATTGCGGCAACCATAATTATGCTTTTCATATAGCCATTGGATATGCATTTTTGCGGCCGGAGTCAGGTTGCCAGGCCTGAGTTTAATTTCATTTAGCGTGTGATTGGCTAAAGTTTTGAGCGAAAGTTGTCAGCGGGGCTGCAAAGTGGCGGAACACGTTGGAGTGCTATGCCTAGACGGTTACGGGTCAATATTGAATAGGGAGCTGCTGCCACCGATAATGGCAGAGAATCCTGCCGCCTCTGCTGCAAAACTAACACCGGCTGAGATGCTTGTTGGTGTAACGCTAAAGCTTGCTAGTCCGTTCACGAATGGTAGCGTTGAAGCATTTGGCGCAGTGGTGCTGGGGGCAGTCAAAAGTGTCATCTTTTGCCCGCTGAAATTGGTGTCAATGGTGCCATCAGCTCTTATCGCATAGATTTCGACCAAAAATGAGGTGCCCACAGTCTGCGCGATGGGTGTACCAGAAATCACACCCGTTGTGAGATTGATCGTCTGACCTGGCAACACAAAAGCCAGCTCAGTTGCGACTGCGGCAGTTGCATTTAATGGCACCGATTGACTGAGGAAGGGAGTCGAGGTTGAGGCCGTTAAGCTTTTAGGTCCCGTGGTGGTGGCCTTGTAGTACACATCTATGCCCGTTGTTCCCGAATTCAAAGTCACAGACGTCGTTGAAGTGGAGCAAGCGTCCGTTGGATAAAAAGCTCCTCCGGCAGAGGAGATGATATTAACGTTCGTAGCTCCGGTGACAGGACTTCGGTTGTTGTTTGAATCGCGAGTTTCAATTCTAAAGCGAACGCACTGATCAATGGGTACGTTCCATGTCGAAAGAGACAAATTGGTGATAGGGCCTGGCTGCGCGATCGGGAGCACATCTCCACCACTGTAACCATAAATCCATCCTGTTGTAGGGCGCAGACTAAATGTTGGCGCAGTTCCGGTGTAGGTGAAATACAAAGACCGGCGAGTGCCATCGGTTGTTCCAAACACAAGGTTGGTTTGAGTGGTGCCCGTGCAGGGGCTTGAATTTGTACCATAGAACTGAATGTTGGTACTCGGCAGATCAGAATTGACAGCAAACTGGATCAGAACTCGGGGATCAGTGCCGTTGTCATGCCAAACCTCATATTCTGCCAGGTAACACTGATGCGCAACCATCGTGGGTGGCACACGAATGACTAAGGTTTTTGTAGGAGTACCTGGAGCATCCACCACCGCTATTGTTACGGACTTCGTGAGCGTAAGGCCACCCGCTAAAACGGCCGTTAAAACTGGACTGCCTGGGCCCGTTAGAGTGCTTTTAAAAAAGACGGTTGTCGACTCGCCCACCAGCAGCACACTGGAGACAACTCCGCTGCAATTGGGATCGCTGTAAAATTTGAAATCTGTCGAATTGTTGGTAGAAAGCGTGGCAAGGGTGTTTTGAGGTATATAGCCCTTGTTTGCACCGATGATTCCGTTCAATTTGATCGGTACGCAGATGCCATTTGAATAGATTTTTGACGCCTGATGGGTGGGCACTTCGACTTGAAGATCGTTGGCCATGCCGCTCTGCGAGAAGCCCCTGATGTACGATGAATGGATCTTGGCACCTGAGAGATAGGGTTTACCGGCTCGCATTGGGCAAAGCACGCCAAAGGCGTCTGAGGCGATATCAGCGGCATTTATGTTGCTGTTGATAACAACTGTCCCCGTCGCATTGGGCGCGGCCTCTCCAGCAAAAATAAAGCCCCGGCTCGAGGGATCACTGGTGATTCTGGCGCAGTCCAAATTGTCGCTGTCAAAGTCTTCGTCGCTGCCCAGATTTTTATAGAGTTTCACGGAGTCGACGACAGATCCAACTCCGGGTAGCAGCATCAGCGTGAATTTTTTTGGAAGTGTGTGATCCACACTGATCCAGTTCATATTGGCGTCCATGCGAAATGGGCCATAGAAGCCAGAGGAATTATTGCCACCGTTGCCATTGACCAAATAGGGACTCACTGAAATCCATTCGACATATTTGGTGTTGGTCGGATGAGAGGTCGTCGTACACGCACCCGAGCCACCCAAGAAAGTCACGCTGCCGAGTGAACCAACTGTCGTATCGGTGAGAGCCGCGATGGAGGGAAGGGATTGGCCAACGGTCGTCAATGTGGTGATGGTGAGACTGGGTTGGCTACTCCAGTTGGCTAATGTGGGGTGGTACTTTGCTATTCGATTGAGTGAACCAAAGAGATTGTCCCGACAAATGTTGCGACTCGCCCAGCGGGCGTCGGTGCGAGCAACAGCATTGCCCCAATAGCCCCAGACATTCAGCTTAGCTTCTTCGCGCACGAGACCCTGCGTTGATCCATAGGACTCGTTGCGAATGTGTGTGGGTGTTGCAGCTCGCAGACGACGGCTCCATTCGGCACCGTTGTTGTCATTTGGATTAAACCAGGGCGACATCAGCGTAACGGCTCCGCCAAAAAGCAGTTCTGGCGCTTGACCGCCGATTGGCAAAACTTCGTACTCGAGCGGAATGCTCGACAGACCAAACACACTAAACCAGCCGTTGTATATAGTGGAACGCTCAATCAACATGCGAGGTTTACCACTGCCAGGATTAAATTTAATCGCCAGATCACCTGTGGGCCCGGCATTGCCTGTCGTCAGATATCGGCCTGAAATCTGCCCACTCAGAGTGGGCGTGCTGCCGCCGAGCGCCAAGATGCGCACTTCTGCGGACTCAGTTGCGCTACTTAAACTTTTGTTGAGGTCGCCGTAGTAGAGGGTCATGGTGTCATTAACTGAACTTTGGTAAACACCCAAGACTTGAATGAGCCGATCATTGCCTTTCGGCACATCTATAGTGAAGCCGGTAGGTGCTGTGCCGGTGGAATTGTGTTTGTCCCACGTGATCAGCAATGGGCTTGGAATGCCCGGGCCAGTTATGTTTACAACTACATGGCTAAGTACAATGTCCTCAGTGTTCAATGCGCCGGCCGACTGCTGTGCCAGTGTTTTTGCGGAGATGACCTTGGGTGGCAACGCCAAAGAAACGGTAGAGCTGTCGCCCTGTGGACGAGTGCAACCAGATAACGTCAGCCAAATTATGAATATGCCAAAAAACTTCATGGGTAAACTTCTCCTCAAATTACGTCCTGTAGAAAGCTTTCGGCACAATTCCGCACCAGCTAAACTTTGGTCTTAATGTGAGGCAAATAGACAGAGGTCTTGCCTATCGCACGTCTCCAACTGAGAATTCAGACATGACATATCCGTTTTGGACCACTCTTCCGGTTGCTTTTTTATGGGTCTTATTTGCAGCAGAGGCCAACGGTCAGTCGACAAAGCTATTGCCGACAGAGTCTCTGAACATCAAATTGAAGAGCCTCGAGAGCTCGACAAATAAAGTGGCTGGCGACCTCGATCGAGAGATCACCAATCCTAAGCTTAGGGCCGAGAGCGGTTCAAAATCAAAATTTTCAGGAAGTGCCTCTTTGACTTATCGAGGGGGCGGGCTCTCACGCCCCTTTGGCTCAGCCAGACCAGATCTCTCAGGTTTGCCCGAGAATCAACGAGAGACAGGAGTCGATGGCGGCCTTAAAGTCCGCTACCGCACCAACAAAAATTCAAGTGCGATTTTGGGGGTTGGACTTGGAGTGCGCACACCGCTGCAGGGAGATCTCAACGCCACGACAAATCAAGTGAATGTGGGTGACCCTTTGTTGGGTTACAATTTGACGTGGGCCGGTCTGGGTCTGCAGAATTCCGCCAATGTCTTTGCGACGTTCGGCACGAGCAAAGAATCTTCTAAACTTGATCAGTTTGGTAGCGGGGCAATCGAATACAGTGTGATCAAGGCCTTTCCGCAGTCGCGACTACACATTGGGTTGTCGACCTATATTTATCAAAATATTTTTGAGAATCGGCCTGGTGAAAATCCGCTCACGGCTCTTCCGCCAGGTCGAAACGAAGTGGACGTTAGGACTCAGACTGGTCTTTCACTGTCGCCTACAATTGAGTACTACTTGTCTGACAGGGTGGCTCTGCGAACACTGTTTAGCTATTTTCGCTGGCGTCATCTGTATGGACACCGTGATCCCTGGGCGCTTTCTAAAATCAAAGAGTTTCAATCCGTTGGGGTTGGCTGGGCAGTCACGCGCGATGTTTACCTCTACCCGAATGTCCAATTCCTGCCGAGAGAAATTCGAGCAGATTTTACTAACGTGGGTTTAAGCGCGACCCTCAATGTCTTCTAGATCAATCGACAATGCGGCTAAAGCTGATCGTCTCTCCAGTCGCGTCCTTTATGTAAAGTTTGTCGAACTCAACCACGTAAGGAACGTTGGATTTCTTCAGTGCGATTTCACAAGTTTTTACAGGGCCGGTGCCCTTTTCTGAGACTGCGTGATCTTTCGTAAAGGCAAAGTCAGTTGTCGTGATTTGTCCGGGGACGATGGCGTCTACTTCCACACTCTCTGGAAAGTTCGAGCAAACTTTGACCAAGCCAATTTGGTTTTGGGAGTTGAAGTACATTCGCGTTCGCTCAGTAATGCCGTCGGAGTTGACACCTTTGTCCTGTTGCCAGGCTCCATAAATTTGCCCACGTACGTTTGGAAAGTTGCCAGAGTTGAAGCCATTATTTGATTCATCGGTTTTTTCGACTTTGCCACAGGCCGTGGCTACTACAGAAAATAAAAGCACTATTGCGAACTTAAGCATTGGAACCTCTCCTTGGTTTACCTAGATCGTCTAGTAGGAGAGTCTATTTGGCTTGAAGATCTTCGACAAGCTTTTCAGCCCCCGAGGCGCGATACCATCGCTTTTCCGAAAGCAATTGCGACAGCACAAGTAGCGGCAAAGTAAACATGGCTACAAACACACAAAACAAAATGGTCAGTTTGGTTTCTGGCTCAAAGTCCAGTAGCCACACTCCGGTGACGAGCGCAGCAAAGCCGGCAATCACAACAGACTGGAGAACCACAAACCCGAGAATGCCCAAGATTACCAATTGGCGAGTGATCTGAACCGCGCGTAGGTAGGCCGCAACGGATTTTCGCTTAAGTCCGAGCAAAAAGCGCACTTGTGCTTGTCGCCGGATAAAAAACCAAATGAAGCGAAGTATGCGGTTCAATCTCGCTCCCGCACACTCAACCCTGCTAGAATGGCGCCCAATAAAAAGGCAACCAGTCCGACAATTCCGATGGTGGTCCAAGGGTTTGCCTTAACCTTCTTCTCAACTTTGTTTTTCGCGGCTAGGGCCTCAGATTGAACTTTGTCTTTGAGATCCTCAAGGTGGGGCTTGATCTCATCGATTTGGTCTTCAAGACGTTTGAACTCGGTCTGCAGTCGGTTTTTCAATTCGGTGGCAGTGGAGCTGGAGAGGTTTTCTAATTCCTCTAAGGCTTGGGAAAAATTGCGCGGTTTTGAACTCATTTTATGCTCCTGCGGTGAAGATCCCTCCTGATCGGCAATATTTAAATTTGAACTGAGTCCGGATGGGAGGTAAATGCTTGGATATGAATTTTGAAATGTTGATTCAGCAGCCAGAAAGCCAACGCGATGAGAAGTGGGAGGCGGAGTTTTTGACTCAGTTCGCCCAGCTCAAGGTCGAGTTGGTCGGGGACCAAGCGCAAACCGGCCCGGATGGATTCCCCTATTTTTATGTAAAGACGGGGCCCGAGGGGCAAGAGTCCGTGCGTGATGTTGTGCAATGGCTCTCGAATAAAGGGATCGGCTTGGTGGTGAATCCGCAAAAGATGATGCCCGACTACGTCTTCACCTACGGAATGATTTGGAACTATGTTGAGACCGGGCGCTTCCTCTCCCCAGAGCCGCTGCAATCGCCAGAGTCGGCCGATCCAGGCGGACTCATTAGCGGTCCTCCATCAGAGAAGTACCTGCCACCGTACGTTCGGGGCGTCCTCAGAGAGTTCTTACAAGCCCAGGGTTTTGCTGCACCTAAGGTTCTGGTGGTGTCAAGCCAAGACTACCGCCTCGTCGATCTGGTGATCTCGGCCGACTCGCTGGCGGGCCTGGCCAAGTCGGAGCATGTGAAGTTTGCCGAAATGGTGTCTTGGTTTTTACCCTTGCATTACAATTTGGTGGTGGGCGAGGCTGAGCGTCATTTAAGTTTCCACTCCCTGTAATTTTGCCAAAATTCGGCGCCCATTTTTGCGCGCCCTCTTATATAAGTCACTTTGGTAGTGCCTAGAATTGGCACTACAAATGCAATCTGTTCAATCACACAAGTCGAAAAGAAAATAGAATAGGTTTGGAAACACGGGGTTGGTGGGATTGGTGAGACTGCCGCAAGGCGGTCTCACGCCTTATTTGGGTTTGGTGGCGAGCTCCCCAGGAGCAGGTAAAAGTTCGACCAAGCAGTCGCGCCAGTACTCGGGTAAATCGGCTGAAAACGTCACGGCGATTTCAAATCGGCCTTTACCCACGTGAGCCGCTCGAGAAATTGTGCCATCCAAATCCAAGTTCATTTGTGGCAAGTACATCACCACTTGGTGTCCCACAAGCGAGTCCAAGGCTAAATTCTCACGTAAATCTTTGGGGACGAGCTGCGACCGTTCAACCCTCAGCAAAAATCCAGACTGTGAGGCATCAATGATCTCACCTTCGTGCGCGATCACGGCGTAATTTGAGAGAGAGGTCAATTCATTCACGTGAATGAAGTCGACAATTTTTCTGGCGGCAACTCGGCGTTCGGCTTTCATCTTGGCGATCCTTTACTTTAAATCTCTACCCAACTCTTCGGTGCCTCGAGACCAAAGTTTAGAGCTAATCTATGAGAATATGAAGGAGCGCATCAGGCTGATACAAGAGAGTCGACCTAGCTCTCTGAGATCAATGCAGCGGCCAGTAGAGTGGCTCCTGTATCAATCAAAATTCCCTGGCAGTTTCTGGGGCCGATTCCATCCCAGTGCCAAATTCCAGGCTTTGAGGTGCGTGTCCAAGACTCAATGGTGAGGTTGGACAAAACGGCAGGCTGCTCATCTTCAAGGGCTTTGAAAAATGCCTCTTTTGCAGACCACAAATAGGCTGGATCGGGCGCAGTCTCGAGCTCCTTGGTTTGACTCACGCGTTCAATCACGGCCAACTGAATTCGAGATTTGGCTTCACAATCCCAGCCAATTTGTTGGGGGCGACGCGTGGCCAACCAGCCTCCGCCGCTGTCACAGTGAGAGATACTGACGCACCAATAGTCAGGCCGAGGCGGGTGTGAAAGATCGAGGATGGCTCCGGTGTCACTTTCAGTCAGCTCGTCCAGTGTAGAGAAAATGGATTGGCGAATGCGCTGTCGGCTCTGTAGCTGCCCGGCTCCCCAGGTCTCTTGAAACTCACCCTGGACAGTGCCAAAGAGAGAGTGGAGATGAAAAAGCAAAGCTTGAAAGTCAGATTCCACTCTACTGGCGTCGCCAAGCGCTGTCGTTCTTCTGCTGAAATTCAGTCAGAGCCTTTATCAGGCCACCTAAGACTTCGGCAGTCGTCTCAAAGATCGCTTGAGCTCGTGGGTCTTCAACCTTGTCTAAGTCTTCGCGAAACTGATCGCGAATGTCTTGCAATCGCAATGTGAGATGGCGTGCATGGGCGAGAGGATCGGTGTGAGCGGGCTGAGATTCAGTGTCCATAGACTAAAAGCTTAGAGGGTCGCTGCACCTGAGTCAAACTTCGCCGGCCAGGTCACTGGCTCACCGCGCGTGATCTGCATCATCCGCTGCAAGCTGCCGCGAGACTTGCGAATGAGCGCTTCAGACAACTGAACTTCAGGTTTGAGCGTGGTTAAGGCTCTTTCAATTTTATCAAGGGTGTTCATTTTCATGTAGGGACATTCGTTGCAAGCGCAGGCTCCCTGAGCCGGTGCCTGAATCAACGTGGCGTCGGGCCGTGAGCGTTGCATTTGGTGCAAGATTCCGGCTTCTGTCGCAACGATAAATGTTTTGGCGGGATTTTTTTGCACCTCCTCCAATAGGCGGGAGGTTGAGCCGATGACGTCTGCATACTCCAAGACGGCTTCGTCACACTCGGGGTGGGCAATCACTACCGCATCCGGATGAGCGGACTTGAGTTCAAACAGCCGCCGAGACGAAAATAAAATATGCACTTCACAGGCACCCGGCCAAAGAATCATCTCACGCTCTAATTTTTTACTCAGGTAGCGACCCAAGTTTCTATCAGGGCCGAATAAAATGCGACGGTCTTTGGGGATAGAATTAATAATCTTCTCAGAGTTCGATGATGTCACGCAGACGTCCGTGATGCTCTTAACTTCGGCACTAGAGTTCACATAGGTGACACAAAGTGCGTCTGGATGCTGCTGGCGCCACGCCAGATATTTATCGTAGGGCGAGTGATCGACCAAAGAGCAGCCGGCGTTGGGGTCGGGGATCAGCACCGTTTTTTCTGGCGAGAGGATCTTCACGCTCTCAGCCATAAAGACAACACCCGCGAGCAGAACAACCGGGTTTGGTGCCTTCTCTCCCACTTGTGCCAGATAAAGGCTATCCCCAACGTGATCGGCGATATCTTGAATCGCACCATCTTCGTAGTAATGGGCGAGGATCAAGGCATTGTGTTGCTGCTTTAGCTTTTGAATTCGGTCTTGTACGGTTGACATGGGAGGTACCCTAGCATGTTTTGCGGCGGGAGTCTTGCGGCAATCTAGAGGTCGCCGCCCTTTAAGACATTAATAATTGATTTAGAAACCGTCCGAAGAGCTTCAAATACACCCTTGCCCTCAGAGGCGGTGCCTTCGAAGTCGAGCGAGTTGTACTTGTTTAAGGTCGAACGCAACTCATGTAGTGGCACAGCGTTGGGTAAATCTCGCTTGTTGTACTGAAGCACCAGGGGAATGTCCTGGATGTCATAGCCCTGTTGCTCCAGATTCTTTTTGAGATTGTTCATGGATTCGATGTTTTCTTCCATTCGTTCAATCTGTGAATCCGCCACAAACACGACGCCGTCGAGACCCTTCAAAATCAACTTGCGAGAGTTGTCATAAACCACCTGGCCAGGCACGGTGTAGAGGTGAAATCGCGTTTTAAATCCCCGAATATCACCGACATTTAGCGGTAAAAAATCAAAGAACAGTGTGCGCTCGGAGTCACCGGGGAGCGAAAAGAGCTCAGACTTATCTGGCCCCGAAGTCTTGTGGTAGACCCATTGAAGATTGGTGGTTTTACCACCGAGCGAGGGCCCGTAGTAAACGATCTTGCAGTGAATCTCTTTGGCGTTATGGTTTATAAAAGACATCTCTAAACTTGCACCCGGTTTTCGATGGCTCGCCCCAATGTTCGATAATCTACGTAATCAATATCACCGCCAATGGGAACGCCATGGGCTATGCGTGATGTCTTGATCTTCATGTCTTTTAATATTTTTGCCAAGTAAAGAACGGTTGTATCGCCCTCTAAATCGGCATCTAGGGCTAAAATCACTTCTTCAACCGGATAGGTGCCATCTTCAAGCGGGCGAATACGATCCAAAAGTGCTTGAATTTTAAGGTCTTGCGGGTGCACGCCGTCCAACGGGGAGATGGCGCCATGAAGCACATGGTACCTGCCGCGAAAAACTCCAGACGACTCAATGCGCTCAATATCCGCAGGGTCTTCAACCACACAGATAGAAATATCCGAGCGCAGAGGATCCGTGCAAAAGTGGCAGGACTCCGTCTCCTCGGTAAAAGAGTAGCAAGTCGGGCACTCATGGACTTTTTCTTTCACGGCCTTGAGCGCCTCCCTGAGGCTCAGTACGAACTCAGTGTTGGAGCGAAGAATGTGATAGGCCAAGCGCTGGGCAGTCTTTGGACCAATGCCGGGGAGACGGCTCAGTTCATGCACAAGTCGGCTGAGAGAGGGAATCTTTTGAATCATTGCTGGTGAGTATTACATTCCAGGGAGTGAAAATCCACCGGTGATCTTCGCCATTTCTTGTTCAGAAGTGGTTTTGGCCACGCGTAGAGCTTCGTTGGTTGCAGTGACAATTAAATCTTGGAGCATCTCTCGGTCGTCGCCGGAAATGACTTCGGGTTGGATCTCTACGGCTTTCAGACGATTGTCGCCAAATACGACTACCTTAACGGCTCCACCACCTGAGGTGCCTTCAAATTCACGTGTAGCCAGCTCCTCTTGCGCTTTTTTCATGCGAGCTTGCATCTGATTGGCCTGTCTCATTAAGCCCTGCATTCCGCCGCCAAAACCTTTCATTCCTCAACTCCTTGGTCACACTGTTATTGGTTTTTTTGCTCTTTGATGGATCGAATTTCAGCTTTAAATACGGTTTGGGCGGATTGCACGAGTGGATGTGTTTCCACAGCTTTGCGGATTCCTATCTGCCGTTCGTCCTCGAGTCTCTCCGCCAGAACCTTTGGTGTGAGAGGGGCTGGCTCGTTCAAATTGGCTTGGGGGTCCGTTAGCACGACATGGAGGGTGTAACCTGGGCCCCAAAAAGTGCCGATGTAATTACCCACTTTTCGTTTAAAATCTGCCTGATTGATTTTATCGAATAAAAATTTGTGTCGGCTGGCCACTCCGAGAGTCAGGAGCTTTTGCTCTAACTTCACCACAAAGCAGTTTTCAAGTTGTGCACCGATCAGGCCGTTAACCTCTTTGATTTTATCGACCAGCTCGCGATATCGCAAGTCGATCGGGCCAGAGGGAGGCTCTACTGTGACTTGTACCGGCGGGGGCGTTGCCGCTGTCGCAGGAGCCTGATGAGATTCAGGGGCTCTGTGCGGTTCAGGGGCTGAGGGGGTGAGCAGAGCCTCGAGGCGTGGCGACTGAGTTAAGCGCAGCAGCACCATCTCAAAAACCAAAACGGGGTCTGAAGCGCGCTGCAAATCTTGGGCGCCTTTGAGGCACATATCAAACAAGAAGTGTAGATCTTCAGGGGCGAGGGATTTGCCCAATTGGATCAAGCTGTCTTTCTCAGAGTCTGGCAGATCCACGAGGGAGCGGTCTTCACTCAGCTTCAGCAGCAAAGTGTTGCGGACCTGCTCCATTAAATCTAACAAAAACAGTTTGCTATCGCCACCGCTCAAATGAAAGCGCTTGAGACTCTCGACGACGCCTGCAATATCGCGCGCAAAAATCGCGGTGAGAATATCCAACAGCAGGCCACGATCGGTCAGGCCGAGGACACTGACGACAGCCTCACGCTGCAGATTTCCATTGGTGAAATTGATCGTTTGATCAAGCAGGCTTTGGGCGTCGCGCATGGATCCATCACCTTGGCGCGCCACAATCCAGAGCGCATCGTTGTCAAACGGGATGGCGTCGCGCTCACAGATCGTTTGCAGGTGCTGTAAAATCACGCGCGTTGGAATCCGCCGAAAATCAAAGCGCTGACAACGTGAGAGAATGGTGTTTGGAATTTTGTGAATCTCTGTCGTCGCCATGACAAAGTAAACATGGCTGGGCGGTTCTTCGAGCGTCTTTAGCAAAGCATTGAACGCACTGGTCGAGAGCATATGCACTTCATCGATGATGTACAGTTTGTGCCGGCCACTCGCGGGCATGTAGCCGACGGTATCGCGCAGCTCGCGAATGGAATCGACGCCGTTGTTGCTCGCTCCATCAATTTCAATCACGTTCAACGATCGGCCAGAGGCGATCTCTTCACACTCAGGGCAGACATTGCACGGCAAAAAGTCTTGGACATTGGGGCAGCGTAAAGTCTTAGCGAGGATTCGCGCGGTCGACGTTTTTCCGGTGCCGCGGGGGCCGGTGAAGAGCAGCGCATGATGCAAGCGATTGTTCTTGAGGGCATTTTGCAAGGTGGTGCGGATGTGGTCTTGCCCCACTAAACCAGTAAAATCTTTGGGGCGCCAGCGACGGGCAATGACTTCGTAGGACAATCGCACCTCTAAAAAAGGTGGCCGGGCACCCCCGCATCACATAGAGCTCTTGTTACCGTTGCTTCCTTCCGGACCTGGCGGAGTTCGCAAGAGCCGCTATTGTACGGGACCCGGCCATAAAACGTGTGAGTAGGTGTAACAAAGATCCTGCGCTCCCGCAGCTTACTTTTGCGGCGCAGTCGGTCAATTGAGCCGTGCGACCACCTTCTCCAGTGCCTGAAGCTCATCCAGCCAATAGGCATCGCTCCCAAATTGTGGAAAAATCTGTGGAAAACTAGGGTCCTCCCACCGGCGCGCGATCCAAGCGGCGTAGTGAATGATTCGCATGCCTCTGAGGGGCTCCATAAAGCGGAGCTGATCCTGATCAAATTCTCTAAGCTCTTCATAGCCAGATAAAAAGGCATCGAGCTCGTCGTCTAAATCACTCTCGTCATGCCGAAAGAGCATCCAGAGGTCTTGTACAGGGGGGCCCATCCCAAAATCGTCAAAGTCGATTAAGAAAAACTCCTTCTCCCGCCCCGCCTGATCCGACTGGAGGACGTTGCCCCTGTGACAGTCACCGTGAATGCGTTGAAAACAGGCAGGGTCCAGCTCGTCATCGAGAAACTCTAGAATCGACTCGGCGGCCGTGAGGTAGCGGTCACGCCAGGCCGGAGTGATCAACGGGGCAACTGTATCGAGCGCGGGTAGGGCGTAGTGCTCCACATCCAAAATTGGCCGCGCTCTTGATCGGCTTTGGGCACCAACATTGTGCATTCGCGCGATCACTCGACCCAGTTTTGTTAAGTCATCCGACAAAAACTCCTGTGGAATTCTAGCCAGCGCTTTTGGAAACACCGCACACCACAGCCCATGATGCATTTGCAACGTATCGCCCGAGCGCATTTTCAACGGAGCCAATACGCTCACTCCAGCGGCGTCCAACTCACCCAGGAACTCATGCTCCTCTCGCACCGCCGCTTCACTCCAGCGCCCAGGCCGATAGAATTTCACAATGATCTGTGAGCCAGGAGGGTCCTCAACGCGCGCGCTGAACACCCGGTTCTCATAAGAGTTCAGTTGGAGGTACTCCCCCGTGGTTCTCCACCCAAATTGCTCGATGGCGTCGAGGACAAAGTCAGGCGTGAGCTGGTAGAAGAGTTCTTGATGTTTGGCCATTGAGCTTTGCCTCCGGCTCCTTCATAATTCACGGGGTGAAAGAGTTCACTCAAATAGAGTCGTATCAAGTTGAAATTTGGCGCCGACCTCGCCAGCGATCGATGAATTTACGAGTGCAGCCCGATGGTGTTTTGCGAATCACCTGCAGCAAGACTTTGCCTAGGCTGGCCATCCAGCGTTTTGTACAAGAGTCGACCAATCATATACAAAAACGCCTGATGGAGCTCGAGCGCCGTCGGTTGGAATACCCTGAAAAACAGTTTTTAAGCGGTGAAACGTTTCTTTTGTTTGGCGCCATTTACACACTGCAAGTGATCTGGACGTGGACCCCTAAAGTTAAAGTGAGCTGGTCGCCAGACTCCACTGTCAATCTGATCGAGATGCGCGCGCCATTGGTGTCAACTCTCGAGCATAGGCAAAAGGCATTTTATTTGCATTGTAAGAGGTGGGCCACAACACATTTCTCGAGGCGCGTGTCGCATTTTTCGCGCCAACTGCAGGCAGAGCCGGCGGGAGTGCGTATCCGAGGTCAGCGCACGGTATGGGGCACATGCAATTCAAAACGACAGATTAGCCTAAATTGGAAGCTGATAGCGGCGCCATTTTCAGTGATGGATTATGTGGTGGTGCATGAATTGTCTCACCTGTCGCATATGAATCATTCGCGCGACTTCTGGGACCTCGTCGAACGGCATGATCCGAACTGGAAGCTGGCGGTGAGTTGGCTGAAGAAGCATGAGATGAGCATTAGCCATCAGTTCTCTAAGTTGGGCTGATCTAGCCTGTCTTTGCTCTCATAGGCATGATGCAGTTTCTTAATCTGGTTTTGTCCATCCACCATAACGAGCTGAGGCTTGTGCGCTCGCGCCTCCGCTTGGTCAACTTCGGCATACGCGGCTATGATCACAAGGTCACCTTTATGGACAAGGCGAGCGGCGGCACCGTTGAGACATATTTCACCCTTCTTGCCATGGATAACATAAGTCGCAAAGCGTTCGCCGTTGTTGCAGTTATAGATCTCGACGCGCTCAAAGGGTAAAAAGTGGGCCGCTTCGCAAAGCTCCGGATCTATGGAGATCGAGCCTTCGTAATTTAAGTTGGCGTCGGTCACCGTGGCGCGGTGAATTTTGGCTTTGAGCATAGTGATTCGCATATGAGGTCCCCTTATAAATAAATTAAGTATTCATCTTCAGGGCCAAGTGTAGGCCCGTGAGCACGAGGTCTGGAGTTTCTTCATCAAACACACCGGCGGAAGTGAACAGCGACGCAAGGCCGCCTGTGCCAATCAGAATCGGCGGTTGATCCTGAAACACCTCTTGGCTGATTCGGCTCGCAATTTCTTTGATTTGTCCAATGGTGCCAAAGTAAAGTCCGGACTGAATGCTATCCACCGTGGTTTTGGCGAGACACTCTTCGCGCCGCAAGATTTCAACCGAGGGAAGCTTTGATGTGCGGTGCTCAAGCGCCTCCATAGAAATTTTGAGCCCGGCCAAAATGACGCCACCTAGGTAATCTTTGGCACCACTCACCGCGCAGAAGGTAGTGGCCGTGCCAAAATCAATAATCAGCAAATTTTTGCCGGGATACAAATGTACACCGGCGATAGCGTTGGCAATTCGATCGGAGCCCACCTCGAGCGGATTTTTGTAGCGCACTTTGAGTCCAGTCTTCACTCCTGCTTGCAACACAAATGGAGTGACGCCAAAGTACTTCAGACACGCATTCTTCAACGAGTGCAAGACCTCGGGTACGACTGTGCAAATCGCAATTTGCTTTATGGCACCTCGATCAATGTCATTTTCACGCAGTACCGATCGCAGAAAGACGCCAATCTCATCGCTCGATGCGCCACTTCGACTCGTGCGCCGAAATCGCAGCCGAATCTTACTTTCTTCAAATAGCCCGCCGTAAATTTGGCTATTCCCAACATCAAGACAAAGAATCATCTTATGCTTCTCCTTTATCGAAAATGAGCTCGTGCAGGTGTGAGGCCAACGTCGGTAAGTCCTCAAATCGAAGTGGCTCTAAACCAGCGCGAACAAGAGAGCCCGGATGTTTTTTTCGGTCACCGTCAACTCGACTCCAGTCATTTGTCACGATGGCATCAACCTGTGGTGAAAGTATTTTGGAGCCAGCACTTTCGCTGTCCGCCGTTGAGTGATTCATGGTCAACTTAAATCCCACCACTCGAATGGCTGGATTGCGAGAGTACTCTCGTAGGCGCGGCAAAATTTTAAAATTTCGTTTCAACTGGATAGACAATTCATTTTCGCTCGATAGCTTCTCTTGAGGTCTGGCATTGAGCGCGGAGAAGTCACTCACCGCAGCTGCATGGATCACTGCCTGATACTCATGTACGCGCAGATGTGACTGCAGCTTGTCGTTTAGGTCGGAAAAATCATTGAACTCAATCCTCGCGCTCGCATGGGTTGGGAGGATTGCGCTTTTGCCATGCAAATAGGTCACTTGCCAGCCGCGAGTGTTGAGCAGTTCTGCAAGGCGCGCTGCCGTCTGACCGGTACTTACGTTGGACAGATAGCGAATGCCGTCGATGGGTTCGCGGGTCGCACCACTGGTGAGCAAAATTCTTCCAAGCGGCGGGCGAATCCACTGAGCTATCCACCGCAAGGTCTCGGGAACCTCTAAAAGCCGACCGTCACCCTCTTCGCCGCAGGCTAAGGAACCGGCCGCGGTTGGGGCTATTTTAAATCCACGGTCAATTAGACGTCGCAAATGCTCCTCAGTGGGTGGAGCGTTTAACATGTGTGAATTCATGGCCGGCAAAATTCCAAGAGGCTTATCTTTAGGCCAAGCCAGTAGAGTCGCGCTCAAAAGATCGTCGCTCAAACCCATCGACACTTTGGCGATTGTCTGCGCCGTTGCGGGGCAAATGAGGCCAAAGTCTGCCCAGCGAGACAAGTGAATGTGATCCATCGCATGCCCGGGCTCCCATAAGTCCGTGAGCACCTTTTTGCCGGTAAGACCTTCCAGCGTCGCATGGCCAACAAATTGAAACGCTGACGGGCTCGCCACCACTTGAACATCGTGCTCGGCCTGAACCAATCGTGACAACAACTGACAGGCCTTAAACGCAGCGATCGAGCCTGACATAAAGAACACGATTTTCGATCTTGGAATTGAGTTGGTGTCAGACATTGTCAATTAACCTCACATCTCCTAGGTAAGCGGCGATAAATCTTCGGTTCCAATGGTCTTCAACATACTCGACGCGAAAGCCGAGTGCCTCAAGTTCACGCTGGATCACCGTCGGAGAATTGGCCCGATCACTCAAGTGGCGATACAGCTCTGGTGCCAGTCGACGCTGCTCTGGCGTGAGTCGTCGATTGCGGGAGCTCATGGCCAAACCATCTGCCTCGCGCAGGGTGGGGCAGCCAATCACTTCGGTATTCAAGAATAGCGCTCGCGCCATGTCTTGAATGAGATAGAGCTGTTGATAGTCTTTCTCGCCAAAATAGGCGCGCGTGGGGCTGACAATATTGAGCAACTTTAAAACGACGGTTAAAACTCCAGTGAAGTGACCTGGTCGATAGGCTCCACATAAAATTTCAGCAGTCGATTTTTCTCTGAGTTCAAATTGGTAGGCGTCCGCATAGATTTCTTGGGCCTGAGGTAAAAAAACTGCATCGACATTCGCCGACGTTAGCATTGCCAAGTCTTCCGCCAGTGGAGTGGGATATAGGGCAAAGTCTTTCGGATCATTAAACTGCGTTGGATTCACGAACAGGCTGACCACGACACGCTGGTTGTCATTTTGCGCCTGACGCACAAGACTGAGATGACCGTCGTGCAACGCACCCATCGTTGGAACAAAGCCAACCGTCTGGGCCTCTCGGCTCCAATCGGAGCGTAGACGTTGCATTTGTGTGGCAGATTCTAGCGTGAGCATGGGCACACCCGTCGAATAGCCTTACTAATAAGTTTCAGTTGCACTTGGAAACTCCTCCGCTCGCACGTCGCTGCAGTAGCTTTCAATAGCCGATTGGATCAGCTCGGCCCCTTGTAGATACTGCCGTAAAAATTTCGGTTTGAAGCCTGAGTTCATTCCTAAAAGATCTTGTAAAACTAGCACCTGCCCATCGCAGCCCGAGCCTGCGCCAATGCCAATCGTCGGTATGTTTAGCGTAGAAGTGATCTCTTTGGCTAATTCGCCAGGAACACATTCTAGCACCACAGCAAAACATCCCGCCTCTTCAAGGCCGCGCGCTTGTTTCAGAATGTGTTGCGCTTGGTTTTGCTCGCGTCCCTGCACTCGATAGCCGCCGAGGGAGTGAACCGACTGGGGAGTCAGGCCTAGGTGTCCCATCACCGGAACTCCGGATTGCACGAGGTGCTGAATAAACTCGGCGTTGCCATCAAAACCCTCGAGCTTCACCGCATGGGCACCCGCTTGCATAAGCGTTTGAACGGCTCGCATGTTGTTGGCCAAATCTGAGCGGAATGCCAAAAAGGGCAAATCGGCGACAATCAATTTTTTAGGGGCACCGCGCTTCACGGCTGTTACGTGGAGATTCATCATATCTACTGTCACGGGCAGAGTGTCTTGAAATCCGTGCATCACCATCCCCGCGCTGTCTCCCACAAGGATGAGATCTAAACTTGTGGTGTTTAAAATCTGTGCCGACCAAAAGTCGTAGCAGGTGACCATCGTTATCTTCTGCGCTGTTTTGCCATTGATTTTGCGCTGTTGAACTTCAGGAATGGTCATAAAAGATCCTCCGGGACAGATAAATTTGAGTGCTGAGCCAATTCTAAATAGGATTTGTAGGCATTGTTGAGAGTTGGGCGATCAGCTAACTGCGACAAGTGATCTCGCACTGTAGTCCAATCGCTTCGAGCAACGGGCCCAGTGAATTGAGCACCGTCTACTTTACCCGCATTTTTTACAGTTTGATGCAGCAGGGGGAGTAGAATTTCTCTAGGCAAATGCAATTCGTCTTCAAAGGTCTGCATGATCTGGCGCCAGAGAAGAAAGGTCGAATTGCCGGCAAGGCTACATAAGGAGTGATAGAGCATTCGTTTGGCAGGAGAGAGAGACCAACTCGGATTGTGAAGCCCTGGAAGAAGTTGCTGCACGGTCGTCCCCGGTGACACCACAAAAGGTACCCTTTGATACCATTCTAAGTCCTCAAGGTCTGATCCAAAGGTCATTAATGGATGAGCTGCAAAAACCCCCGCGACATCCTTTGCTCCAGAAAAATGCACGTAGGTTAAATTCGGCAATTCACAGTGCCGATGGACCTCAGCAATGGCCTCGTCTTTCACAGCCAACAGAACATGTGAGGAGTTTTGTAAATGCGCTACCAAATCACTTGCGGGTTGCTGCCGAGACCAGTGTCGCGTCGGCAACTGCAATTGTGCAAAATAGTGCGACAGGTGTTTGGCCACCTGCCCTGTGCCAATGATCAAGAAAGCTTTTAGCATCGACGAATGTGACAAATGGCGGGGGCTTGTGGTGCTCATGGTACCTGTCCTTTGGGATCAAGTCCTGTTAAGCCTCGAGGATGCTCTCAGCGTACATTCTTGTCACCGCATGACACAAAGCATTGACCCTCGGCGGACACAGCGCATAGATTTGAGGAATGAAGCGTGGGTTTTGGATCATCTTGGCGGTTGCCATTTCATCGATTGTTTACGTCACAATTCGCTATGGGTTGCGACCCAAGCCTGTGCCTGTCATGAACGCGACTGCGTTTGAAAATTCACAGGATATTGGCGCGGTTATCTATAAGCGTCTGCGCCAAACCATTCGCCCTGAGCGCGTCTTGGTGTTGGGTTCAAGCCCGACCCTCACGGGAGCCGAAGACGTTTGGTCCGGCCTATTGAATTCGGCTTCGGCGGACAAATTGCGGTTGGTGGCGTTGTTTCAGCTCGAGTCCCTCCCGGTGCCTGAGCTCAACTTGTCTGGCATGGAATTGGTGCAGTTCACTGAAGCGCAAGTTGAGTCCGGCGAGCTAATGGACCTGGTGAAAGCAAAAATGGGCCCTGGGCAACTGGTCGTTGTCCATGGTCAAAGTTTGCAAATGACCCATCTGCTTGAGAGCTCCTTTAGTCGCAAGCTCGACAAACACGTTGGGCATCCGGTTCTTTCGATCTCAAGTTTTCCGGTCACCTTAAGTGCAGACGACGCCGGTGAAATGCAGGAGAATTGTAGCGCTCTTCGCTCGGCGGGGTCTGACCAAGCCCGCATTGAGTGTGCAGCGGCGCGGGTTTCTAGAGCTATGATTCGCAAGCGGCGTGACCCTGAAAAGATGTGGTCCGTTGTTGAACGACATGGATTGCAAGAGTACGTAGTTTTTATTTATAAGTGAGGGCTAGTTCTAAACCAGTCTTTAATAGCCGTTAGTGCTGTTTCTCGATGTTGATCTTGTTCCATCAAAATTTCATGCTTGGCCGTTTGAAAGCGCAATAGGCGACAGTTTGGCAACTGGGTGCAGAGCTTATCCTGAGCATCATTGCTGACAAAACTATCCTCACCAGCTTGTAATATGAGAATTGGGAGCTTGAGTGAAAGGGCCTTGCCTCGAAGTGCTTGCGAGCCCTTAAGCATCTCCCTGAGCCAACCTAGACTCATTCCCCACACTTGAGTTTGCGGCAGCTCGGCTGTCGTGCGCATCTGTAGCCAGTGGTACCGAATCGCACTCCCTGTGACTCTATTGGTGGAAAACTGAAAAGACCCCGGGTCGTGGGGGCCTCGGATATATTTTTTTTGTATATTAAGAAAAGATGTGAGCTCGAGCAATCGAGTCACGGCCGATAAGGCCCAGGTGGGAACTGGGAGCTGCAGCTGGAGGGCCGGAGCGACCAAGACAATGGCGGTAAAGTCTTTTGGAAAATCCAAGGTGTGGGCGAGCGCCTGGGCTCCTCCCATTGAGTGCCCGAGCAGATATAAGTTTTTAAGGGGTTGGCCTGCCAGCGCCTTGGACTTCACCATCTGGAGATCGTGCGAGAAATTATCAAACCGATCCACATGGGCGAGCTTGGGGTCGGAGGATAGGCGATCGGAGTGCCCTTGCCCTCTTGGATCAAATATCACGACGCTAAAACCCGCCTCAAACAAGTCAAAGACAACTTCAGCATATTTGTCCATAACTTCGCTGTAGCCCGGAACAACAAACACCGTTTGATTGCTTTTGCCATTGAAGAACCGCCGAAAGGCAATTTGCACCCCGCTGTTGCCATCGACGAATTCAATCGGTTGGTTTGAGAAAAACGGCAGAATCTTTGTTTGCAACAGCGCTTCGAGTTGCGCCTCTGGCACAGCACCTAAAGGGCCACTCAGGCAAAGCGTCAGCGCCGCAACGGTGGCCCTAAAACTTTGTGGCCAGGTCATGCGCTAACGGCCGACGAGAGGAGCGAAAGTAGGTCCGTGGAGAAGTGGCGAGAAGGTCACCCAGAGTTGTCATGTACACGCAGGCAAAACGATCCACCTGGTAAGCAAAATAGCTCTCTTCGATTCCACTGCGCATCACTTCACCCCAATAGGGATTAAACCCCTGCTGCTGTTGCTGAATGAGAGGTGAAATCGATTTGTCGAGATCCGAAATTTCAGCCAGTAGCACTTGAATCTTTTCATCGTTCTGGTGGGTACCGAGCTCAATTTGCTCTGAAATCAGCTTGTCCAGCTTGATCTCCAGTGGCATTTTCTTCTCCATGAATTTGTTGATCTGATCGACCATGGGCTGAGCGCGTTTTTCTTTTTCAATTTCTTGTTCTAGCTCTTCGACGACTAGGGCGGTTCTCCAAGCGCAGTCCTTTTTAAGTCGTAGGATATCACCATAGATGTGATCGCCGATGTAGAGAATCTCGTCAGCCTGGGCCTCAAGATCTTGCGTAAAGACATGGGCAGAGCCACCTTGGTAGATTCCTGGCTCCAATTTTTTATCCATATTGGTCATCAAACCGGTGTTGGGATCAATTTTTAAGAAGCGCGAGTTGTCGGTAAAAAATCTCGGCTTAGCCGCCAGGGTGATTGTAAAGTCAAAAAGATCCTGCCAACTTTTGTAATGGCTCAGGTAAGGGTTGATCGTGTAATCTAAAAGCAACTTTGTGTAGGCAAAGTCTGAGTTGGTGGCTACGAATAGCTTTTTTCCGTGTTTTTTGAATCGTTCGAGGCCTTTGACAGCCTCTGGATCCAAAATAATGTATTGATCTAAGTTTTCACGCACTCGATCTTTTAAGCTGCCGTCCCGATGAGCGCGATCTAGCACGGCCGTCAAATCTTCGGCAATCTGAGCATAATCGGGCCAGCGTCCGCTCTCGTCTTTGTCCTTCAGATCTACAAGCTGCATGAAGAGACCGGCAAACGCGATCGAGAAGGCCGTATCGATGGAATCATAGTTCCCATCTCGTAGGTCGATGTAGGTCGACTTGTACAATTTGGCTTGGTTGCGAAAGTCGATCGGTGTGAGGCCATGGTAACTTACGCGAATGGCCGAGTGGCGACTCAACTTAATGACATTGCCTCTCAGTTTATCAACGACTAATCCACGAATCGCGCGGTCAAAAGAAAAGCCAAGCGATAGAGCGCTCTCTGGATAACCCTTATCTCGGACCAGTTTTTCAATCATGACTCGATGTGCGAGTGCCTCAAAGTTTTCACTTTTGTAGCGCACCAGCGTG
Organism: Bdellovibrionales bacterium; assembly: GCA_041739415.1. Classification (GTDB taxonomy): domain Bacteria; phylum Bdellovibrionota; class Bdellovibrionia; order Bdellovibrionales; family UBA1609; genus JALHOQ01. The sequence continues at coordinate 32,573 of JBGSNU010000048.1, forward strand.
TGGTCCATATCAAATCCCAGGTACCGAATGCGCTTCAAATTGAGTGTTCGATTGACGAAAATTCGTCTCATGTTGTTGTGCCTTCTTCTTTCACGGTCTTGCAGTTTGGCGAATCCTTAACTTTGATTGCGGCCCTCAACAGCGAGTCCTAGTTCATTCCAAAGGAGCATTCCACCACGCATATTGTAGACCTGTGAAAGCCCATTTTCTTTGGCGAATGCCGAAGCCTGAGCCGAGCGCCCCCCACTGCGGCAAACAAAGACGACAATCTGATCGGTTGGCAGGTCCACAAGGTGGTTGGGGAGTGTGTCGAGTACAATGTGGTGTGCTCCGGCAACATGCCCCAGTTCGCCCGTAAACTCATCAGGCCGCCGAACGTCAACAATCCGAACTCGCTCTCGTTGGGTCCACAACTCCTGCGGGTCGATATCTTGCACGCCAGGAAACTGGGGGTTGGGTTGGCTTTTTAAACTTTGCATTTCACTTCTCCTTTGGACTGACAAAGGTTAGCGCCCGTCTGACGTCTTGTCACGGCCCTTTGACAACGGGTTACGAAACATGGTTCTTTCTAACGGTCAAATGGAGGCCAAATGGATGCACAGACTGAATCTAAGACTCTTTTAGAAAACCCCCTGGGTTTGGATGGAATTGAGTTTATCGAATTTGCTTCGCCCAACTCGGCCGAGCTGGAGAAAATGTTTTTTCGGTTTGGGTTTCAAAAAATCGGCCAGCACAAGCGCAAGCAAGTGACGTTGTATCGGCAAAACCAAGTGAATTTTATTATTAACAATGAGGGTGGCACCTTTGCCTCGAAGTTCGCCAAGCAGCACGGAGCTTCAATTTGTGCGACTGGGTTCCGCGTGAAAAGCGCGAGCCGAGCCTTTGACCTGGCCGTGCAGCGAGGCGCTCGACCCATTGAATCCAAAGGCGACCCGGCGAGCCACAGCTTCCCCGCCATCTATGGGATTGGGGATTCGGCCATCTATTTTGTCGATCGATACCGCGCGCCTGTGCATTTTGATGACGACTTTAGGTATTTGCAGCCCGAGTTGTTTCCAAAGGGCAAAAATCTGATGGTCATCGATCATCTCACCAACAATGTGCCAAAGGGCGAAATGCAGAAGTGGTGTGACTTCTACACCAAGATATTCAATTTTTCAGAGGTTCGTAAGTTTGACATCCATGGTGAGCACACGGGTTTGACCTCAAAGGTGATGCGCTCTCCTTGTGGTAAAATTACCATCCCGATCAACGAGCCCACAGAGGGCAAGTCGCAAATCCAGGAGTACTTAGACGAATATCGCGGCTCAGGCATTCAGCATCTGGCCATGTTGACTCCAGATATCCTCAAGACCGTGCAAGGTCTGAAAGAAAGCTCGGTGGAGTTTTTAGACAGTCCCCCAGACACCTATTACGAGGCGATTCCTAAACGAGTTCCAAACGTCACTGAGGACTTAGGGACGGTTAAGGATTTAAGCGTGTTGATTGATGGAGATGCTGAGGGGTATTTGCTACAGATTTTTACTAGAAATTTAGTGGGACCTATTTTCTTTGAGATTATTCAGAGAAAAAAGCACTCGGGTTTTGGCGAAGGAAACTTCCAAGCCCTTTTCGATGCGATTGAACGAGATCAGAAAAAGCGAGGGTATCTCTAGTGCATCTTTACTTTCAAGGGCAGCACACCCGGCAGGCTCACAAGGCTATTCCCGAAGGAGCTTATGAGGAGGAGCAGGGCCTTAAAGGTTTTTTTGGTCCCGTCTCACACTTGATAAAAAAGCAGCCGAGCACCCGTTGGAGTGTGATTGAAGGTCCGCTTCGACCGCACATGTACGATTTGGTTAAGATGAGTCAGGCCGAGGGTTGGATTCGTTTGCTCTACAATTCGGATGTGACAATCTCGACGCTTCGTTTGACGACAAATCCCGAGCATCGCAGTCATGCCTATCGCAACGGTGATGGCGACCTTTTGTACTTCTGTCACAAAGGCCAAGGTGAGGTTTGGACGGAGTATGGGCTGTTGCCTTTTCGTCGCGGTGAATACGTGGTTGTGCCGAAGTGTCTGACGCATACGATTGTACCAAGCGAGGACAGTTTGTTTTTTGTCGTCGAGAATCGCACCAGTCATTTTGAAGAACCAGATCGCGGGTTGGTGGGTCGACACGCTATTTATGATCCGGCCACGTTGGGTAAGCCCGACCTAGAAGCTCAGCATAGTCGCATGTCGGAGCTCAAGGCAGAGGTTCGCACAATTGTTGTCAAACGAGCCGATGAGTTCACTCGCTTTGAATACGAAGCCAATTACTATGACACCATTGGGTGGAAGGGTGACTTGTACCCCTTCACTTTGCATGTGGACAATATGATGCCGTTGATGAGTCATCGGGCTCACTTGCCACCCAGCGCTCACACCACATTCGTTGCGCGAGAGTTTGTGGTCTGCACATTTCTGCCTCGGCCACTGGAGAAAGACGCCGACGCGTTGAAGGTTCCTTTTTATCATCAAAATATCGATTACGACGAAGTGCTATTTTATCACGAAGGGGATTTTTTTTCGCGGGACAATCTACACGCCGGGATGATGAGTTTTCATCCAATGGGATTTCCGCACGGTCCACATCCCAAGGCCATGAAGAGCGTTGGGCAAAAGACAGAGACCAATGAAGTGGCTGTGATGGTGGATACACGTCGCCCCTTGCTAGTGGATCCTGCCCTCGAGGGTGTAGAGCTTGCTGACTATTGGAAATCTTGGAAGGGTTAGAGCCATGCAGGTGACAGCTCTCGCTGCTATGCAATTGGCTATTGCTGAGGCCAAAAAAGGTGCGGGCTTTGTGTCACCGAATCCCCTGGTTGGTTGTGTTATTCTAGACTCTAACCGGCAATTTCTCGCGAGTGGATATCACGCAAGAATCGGCGAGGCTCATGCCGAAGTGCATGCGCTCTCGCAAATTCAGGACATGGAAAAATTAAAGGGTGCTCACCTCTACGTCACCTTGGAGCCCTGCGCTCACGTGGGGCGCACGCCCTCTTGCGCTAAGACCCTGGCGCAGTTGCCCATAGAGTCAGTGACCTACGGACTCAAAGATCCCAATCCATTGGTCAGCGGCAAGGGTGCTGAAATTTTGCGAGCGGCGGGCATTCGCACCGATTTATTTGTAGGTTTAGAAACAGAATTAGAAGAGCTTTGCGAAATCTTTTTGCTGAATATGCGTAAACGGCGCCCGTTTGTCGCGCTTAAAGTCGCATCCACGCTTGATGGCAAAGTCGCTATGACAGATGGAACGAGTCAGTGGATTACCGGCACCTCCGCTCGAACCCATGTGCAAACCTTGCGTGGAATTTATGACGCCGTGTTGGTTGGGGCTGGCACCTGCCTTCGGGACAATCCCAGGCTGAACTCTCGGGATCCGCGATTTTTGACCTCGCCCCAGCGACTGGTGATCTTGGATCCTAAGGGCCAGACGGTTGAGAAACTGCAGGAGTCCGCTCTCTACTCCGTGCGACAGCCAGAGAACATTTTTTTGGTCACGGGGCCTTCGGTTGTGGTGGACGCCCCCGTTCGGCATTTCTCAATGCCTGCGCCAGGTGGGCATTTTGCCATCGAGGCTGTATTGGGGCGCCTTTACGATGAGGGCATGCGCTCAATTTTTATTGAGGGCGGACCTTACACCTACGGAAGTTTTTTAAGTCAGCAACTCATCGATCGTGTGTATCTATTTTTAGCTCCTCGAATTTTGGGTGAGGGGCTTTCGTGGCCGCAAAATTTTGAATCGAAATCGTTGGATGTGGCTCTTGGTCTAGAAAATCTACGAACCGAGCTGTTCGGGGACGATCTTCTAGTCACTGGTCGAGTCAAAGAGCCCCAGCCTTAACACTAGATTTTGTTTTTGATCTAATCTCGCCCCCTTAGTCGGGCCGATACGTTTATCAATGAGGATATCTGGGTATTTAGATTTTATTTTACAGTTCTACGCTCAACGCTGGAGTGCTTTGGCATGAGTGCTGCTCGTGGTGTGAAACAATCAGCGCTTCAGGCCTGGGAGCAAGAAGTCTCAGGTGCCTCCACAACTCCAGTCAACGGACAATGCATCGGCGTCGCAGAAGCGATGGCACCTGAGGAAACTTTGCAGGTCGTCATAGAACTCGGCTTTAAACATGTTTGCCAAAAGAGCGGCCACGACTTTGCCAAAGAGATGAACGTGGCTCGGTTGATGATCGAGCAAAATGAAAGCTTTTTCAGCTTTCCCATAGCGGGTGTTTTGGATCCTTCGAATTTGACTGCCGCCAATGAATCTCGCTTGCTGCATATCGATTTCAAGTTCACGTCTTCTCTTGAAAAGCCCCGACTCATGAATCTCATCGAAGAACTGAAGACAAAATTGAATATCTCGCAAACCACATACGACGACATAGTTTCAGTAAGCGATGAGTTGTTCACCAATGCGGCCTTCAATGCTCCGTTGGTGGACGTGACGACGCAAAGAAATGGCGACGCTCCCCGATACAATCAAGAGGTAAAAATGGCCGAGGGCCATTTCGGCAGATTTTATATTGCCGAAGCTGATGGTCGCTTGTTGATCGGCTGTCTTGACACATATGGAAGTTTAGATTTGCCACGCTATTTTAATAAGATAAACGCCACTTATATGAGGGGGCCAGCGGCCACTATGAATTTTGGTCGTGGCGGCGCAGGGATTGGCAGCTATCTGATTTTTAATGCGAGTGCGAGTCTATATGCTGCAGTTTGGACGGGTCGATACACAATCATGTCGTGTGTTATCCCTCTGGGCCTCAGCAATCGAAAACGAAGTCAATTGGCAAAACATCTACATTGGATACAACGATAGGGGAGAGCAAAATATGGCATTTACAATGAATAAGACGCAAGAGGGAGCGAACGTCGTGGTCCATTTGAGTGGCAACGTCGACGAGGATTCTAACTTTCAGGCAATAGATGGTGGGACTGCAAGCTCTATCATTCTAGATCTGGAGAAGATCACCGCCATAAATTCGGTGGGGATTCGGGAGTGGATCAAATGGATCAAGGAGTTCCCCCCGACGGTCCAATTGTCATTGCGAAAGTGTCCAAAAATTATTGTAGATCAAGTCAACATGGTCGCCGGATTCTTGCCCGCAGGCGCAAAAATTGAAAGCTTTTTTGTGCCCTACTATTCGGACTCCTCAGGCAGCGAGAAGATGGTGCTGTTTGAAAGTGGCAAAGAGTTTGCCGATGGACAAATCACGGCCATGCCCGAAATCAAAGATGAGAGCGGCGAAGTTATGGAAATGGATGTTATCGAAGCCAAGTACTTTAAGTTTTTGAAGACATAGGACCTATGCTCGATTTTGCAGTTTTTGACTCCATTTTAGATTCTATCTTTGTGATCGACCGAACTGGTCGGATCACCTACTGCAATGATGCGGCAGCAACCTTTTGCGAGACGTCTGTGCGTCGTGTGGTCGGTAAAGTGTTTCTGCAGGACGTGATTCAGTTTGCAGAAGTTGGAATCGTGCCGTTCACTGAGGAGTCCGTTGGTCGAAATGCTCCCACTCCATTTATCGAAACAGCCTATCACCTACCAAAGGCGACCAAGGCCGGCAAAGTGCAACTCGCAGTGCGGCCAATTGACGCCAATCACTGGGGCGTTTTTATTAAAGATGTCAGTCTTGAAGAAACTCTTGCGGCGAAATATCGCAATGAGCTTGCCAAAACTGAGGAATATGCCAGAAATTTGGAGAAGCTCGTCGAGGCCAGAACGGTTGAGCTTCGTGGTGTGAATCAAACCCTCAATGCGATTCTCGATAGTCTTGGGCAAGGTTTTTTTACCTTTGATGCCAGTGGAACCTGTGGGTCTGTTTACACAAAAGTGTGTGAAGACATACTGGAAGGCGTGCCTCTTCAGCGCAAGGCCTGGGAAGTTTTGTCGGTTCCTCCCTCTGAAATTCCACAATTTTCAAAATGGATGGAGACCGTCTTTGCCGAGCCTTTGCCATTTGATGATTTGCGCGGACTCGGGCCCAACTTGTTTCCGCACTCAAAGAGTCGATATGTCGTCTTGGATTATTTTCCAATTCGAAGAGATACAAAAAAAATCTCCGAAATCGTCGTTGTTGCCACCGACAAGACAACGGAACACCAAGCGCAGTTGGACTTAGAGACTGAACGGCATTTTGCTGCAATGATTGTGAAGTTTTTAAAAAATAGAGAGCAGTTCACCCAATTTCTACAGTCTATCCCGGGGACATTGGCACAGCTTCGTCAATTGTTCTCCGCAGAGTCACCGGCAGAGAATTTAGCTGAGGCCTACAGAGTCCTACATACTCTTGAGGGAGAGTCTGGGACATTCTCGCTGAATGAATTTCGCTTGCTGGCCCGGTCAGCACAGCAGGTTTTGGAGCCATTTAAAGATTCAAGAACCATTTCGGCAGACGGGATTCGTGCGGTGCTTGGTGCAACGGCCCGGATTGGTGAAGTCTATGATAAATTTATCGCTGAGAATTCGAACTTGTTTCAACTGGATCAGTTGAAGCAGGGCCGCCGAGTGGAGATCGCTGCAGAGAACGTTCAGGCTTTTCTTCAAAAGCTTCAACGGATGCCCGACTCATCAAAATTAGTTGAAGAGTATGTGGATTACTTTCTTAAGGTTCCGATTGAGTCGCAACTCAAATATTTCGACGGACTTGTGCAGTCGGTGGCTGTGAAGCTTGGTAAGCAGGTTAAACCGCTCGAGATTGAGGGTGGCCAAGTTCGCATTCAACAAGAGGCTTATCAAGGTCTCTTCTCAGCTTTGGTGCATGCATTTCGCAACGCCGTCGATCACGGCCTGGAAGACCCCCTTGAGCGAGAATGGGCCGGCAAAGATCCCAAAGGTTTGATTCGGGTGAAGGTTGAGATCGACAACGATCATTTATACATGACGGTTTCAGATGACGGCAAGGGCATTGACCCAGAGCGGCTGCGTGGTGTGCTGAAGACGAAGTTTCCGACGCGCGACTTCAGTCAAGCGACTGACGTTGAAGTCATGCAAAGTGTATTTTTACCTGGATTTTCGTCGAGAGAGTCTGTTGGTGAGTTCTCGGGTCGAGGGGTCGGACTTGATGCTTTACGAGAAGAGGTGTTGAATAGAGGTGGGACAGTTCACATTCGTTCAACGGTAGGAGAAGGCACAGCCATTGTGATTAGCTTGCCTGAACCCATGAATCCTACAGCTTTATTGAGGAGCGCTTAGATGTTCGCAAAAGAGACCCACGTTTTGGTCGTTGATGACTCTTTGAACATCCGTCGAATTGTCGTCGATTCTTTGCAAAGACTTGGGTTCACCAAAGTCACCACAGCAGAGGACGCGATAGAGGCTTTGGGCAAACTTAAGTTTTTTTCTAAAACTCCCCATGCGATTGGTCTAGTGCTATCGGACTTAAACATGCCCGGGCCAAGCGGCCTCGAGTTTCTGAAGCAAGTTCGACAAGAACAGGAGTTTGTGGCGTTGCCCTTCTTGTTGGTGACGACGGAGTCAGAGAAAGGCGCAGTCATCGAAGCCGCGGGCGCCGGAGTGAGTGGCTACGTGGTTAAACCCTTCAATTTAGAGACTCTGACCAAAAAAATCAAAGAGGCTTGGAAGAAGCACCATCCTGACGAGCCAAGCTAGTCTGTGCAGTTGAACTCTCAGATTTAGGCATAAGGTCTCGTCCAAATTTTACCTCAAAATGCCGATCAATAAGCAATGGCGAATGCTCTAAAAGTTCTCATTGTAGACGACGACAAATCTAGCGCTCAAAGTTTGAGCGAGATTGTCAAACGCCTTGGCTTTAAGCCCATTGTCGTAAATAAGGCAACAGACGCGTTAAATGTGGTGCGACTCCAAACCGTGCACGCCGCAATTGTCGATGTGCTGTTGCCAAAAATGACCGGCGTCGAGCTGGTGCATGAATTTCGCGCCACCCGATTTGCCGAGAATCCGGTTGTCCTCGTCAGTGGAGTTTTCAAGGACAAGGCTTTCTCCACCGAAGCTCTACGAAAAACTCAAGCTCACTCCTATCTTTGTAAGCCCTTTCAGCTAGATGAAATTAGCAAGTCTTTGAAGTCCGCGATGGAGAGTCTGATCAATGCGGAAAAGTGGAGTGTGCAATCGCTTTTGACTCGTCGGTTAAATTCCGATCGTGAGCGCGCCAAAGCTATAGAGCATCTTGAGCAAATTCGCGGCCTAGATTTTCCTTTTGTGCTCAGCATTTTGATGGAAGTTGGGAGCTCGGGCAGTTTGAATATTGTAAATGAACTCGGAGAAATTTTTGGCGTTTCACTCATGCAGGGTTCGATCGCAGGCGTGGACAGTCATGAGTCCCAAGCTACCGCCATTTTGAGTTTAATTTCTAAGGGCTATTTGGGCCAAGAGGATCTCGATACAATGCAGGCGGATGCCAGCAAGCGACTAACACTAGAGCGACTGGTCCGTGAGGGATTTGTGAGTCCGCACGCCGTATCAGTTGCTAGGCAAGATCAGATCATCTCTGATCTCAAAACCATTTGCTCAGCCGAGACCTTGCAAGTGAATTTTGTGCCTGTCGAAGATCGAGAGACTCCACCAAAGCACGCCGTCCGACTTGAAGGTCTCATGAGTGTTTTTGTCTACAAGGTGGATGAATTCTTCACCATCGAATATTTACAAGAATTTTACTCCTCAATGATTCATTCGCCCATTCGTCTTATTCATTTGTCACATGCCGTGATGAGTGTGTGGGACTCGCCAAAATTTAAATCTCTTAAGGCGCTAAAGTCAGCCATAGAGAAGGGCGAAACTATTGGTGAGGCCCTCGCAGCAGATGGTGACAACAAGGTTAAAATTTTTCAGTGCGTGCATTATTTGGTGCTCATTCGAGCCATCATGTTCGACGATCCCAACCGAGCTAAGAACTTGGGCGTTATGTTAGAGCGCTATAACAAGCTGTATGAACAAATCAGCGGGCGCACTCCAGATAAAATATTTGAATACTTCGGCGCTAAAGCCAATGCCAATTCGAGTGCACTGAACAGCATCTGGACGGAGTTCTCCAATTCCAATGATCCGGCAAAGCTAGGCCCCGAGGCTACGCCTGAATTGTTGGAACTGTGCCAAAAGTGTTACGACTTAGTGGCGACTGCCAAAGAGATTATGCTCGACGACACTAAGCGGGCCACTCTCATGCAACAGATAGAGTCGGACAAAGCAACAAGACAACATCAGTCCACGATTTTAGTCACTGAAGCCTATGACCTTCTCCGCCAAGGGAAGTTCAAAGACGCCAATGCAAAGCTGTTGGAGGCAGGTAAACTCCACACCAACAATCGTTGGCAACTTGTGCAAATTTGGTGCGAGATTAAACTGGCAAAACCAGATCTAAAAAGCCAGCTCGCGGACTTTGTCCAAAAGCTTGAGGCCATGACTTCTGAGGAACGAAAAAACCCGCTGTTCTACTATGTCATGGGCTTAGTCAAAATGCATGCAGGTGACCCGACAGCCAACCAAAACTTTGAAAAAGCTTTGCAACTCGATCCCGAGTTCACCGACGCCCGCAAAGAACTCACCGGCAAAACCGCTCGTGACAAGAAGAACGAAAAAGTAAACATCTTCACCGGCGACCTCTCCGAAGTCGTCAGCCAGTTGTTCCGTAAAAAGTGAGCAGAATATAGATCACCTGAAACCTACTTAGCTGATACGCGGCCGCGGTAGGAATTGATGAACTCTTGGGTCAATGGATCGCTTGCCCTATCCACTTTGACAAAGACGATCGGCACAAGTTCTGTTGGGGCCACACCAACTAGATTGTAAAACACCCAACCTGGATTGGCAAATTCACCGGCGCGGAGTGGTTCTTCACCCCCAACCTTACTCCACATTTGCTCTCGTCCAAGGCCTTGTGTCCAAACGATTCGAGTGAGTCGATCCAATCGAGTTTCAAGCCCAACTGCGGCAGTCTGAATGTAGGTATCGTACGTGCCCACGGGACCAGTCCGAATCGCTTTTTGATCCTCGGCATTTGGGTCGTCAACCCCGGCCCAACTGTTTGTATAACTATCGTCTTTATTATTACCTGGGAATGAATACGAATCTACAAAGCGATCACCAAAAGCCATTTCGCCAAACCAGTGTGTGCAGGAATGGTAGCCGCCAAATCGACAGTAAGGGGTCACCTTGTCCGCACTCGACTGACCCAAGCGGTGTGGATATTGAGCTCGGTGCTTCTCAAGTGAGCCAAGAGAAAAATAGTTAGTCAAATTCGAAGCTTCAGAGGAGGAAGTAACAATAACGGGTGCCATCGAACCCTCCTTATTCAAAAAGTTTTGAAAACCATCATATTTTGCATAACTGACTTTTTGTCCGGCGTGATGTAAGAACAGCGTTCCTTGGTTTGGTTGGTGGTCTTGCATGAGCAAGTGGGGATTGTTGCCAAATATCTCTTGCGCAAGTTCTACGGTCTGACTGTCGACGGCCAGGAACAGTCGACGGACTTCGGAGCTTTCAGTGGCATCAGGGCCTGTATAAAATGAGCCAACGAGGGTTGAGGTTTCTACTCCCAGTTCACGTGTGCGTTGTAAGAACTCACCTACGAGTGAGTCGGTCGAGACATTTGTGATGCCATTTTTGCCTACGAGTTGCTCATATGTTTGCATGGCAGATAGGTTTCCTAGTGCGTTCAATAGACTCTCTTTTTCTTGTGCTGCCTGAGAAAAAATCGTTGCTCGATTTCTGGCCTCAGCCTTTGGTAGATATTTGGTGAGCTCGATTTCAGCTTGGCTTGTTAGTAGCTTACGCAGAGCCTGCTCCCCGGACTGGTTTTGCCAACTGTCTAACAGTGAAAAGGTCCCATCAGCGTTCGCCACCAATTGCCTGGCGGTCACTAAACTGTTCAAGGCTAAAAAGATATTTTTAATTGATTTGTGAAACGTTGAGAGCCGCTCATCTCGGACCACATCCATAAGGGCTCGAACCAAGGGAATGTTTTGATCTAAAACCAAAGGCATAATTCGACCAAAATCCAAAATTGAAGAATAGGCCTCAGTGTTTGGACTTGCGTAGCCTGCAGCCAACTGTTGATCGAGGTTAGCGGCAGTCAGTAGGGCATTGGTCTGATTGAGTATGGATTCACAGTCAACCCGAGAGCGTTGGAGTTGGGAGGCCGAGGTTGAATAGAGGGGGGTGCAGATGCCTCCTGCCAGTATCAATGCCGAAATGAGCGACCGGCGGCTTGTAGGCAAAAAGCGACACCTGTGGATATTTGTTGTAACTCCCATACGGCGGACTCCACTATTTGAGGGTGCTAAATACATTTACTGAAGTTGTAAGGAGAACAAGTGCAAGCGCTATACCCTGGGCAGTTACCAACGAGAGATGCCAAAATGCAGGTCTGCCTCACTAGCAAACCGAATGTGCCCAAAAGCCCCAGCTGTCAGGATAGTTGTCGCCCCAGAAATTTAAATGTAGCAGGGGCGAAAAGGTTAGTGACAAATGGCACAAAGGTATTCGGCTGAATTTAAGAAGTCTGCGGTAGAGAAGCTCCTTGCCCGCGGATCCCGTCC
>JBGSNU010000049.1:0-31270 GCA_041739415.1 Bdellovibrionales bacterium
GAAAGGAGAGTGCACTCAAAGCTTGACTACCTGTCACCAAATGAGTTTGAAGAGAAAAACGTAGAAAACAAAAAAACAGGAAAGGTCCGCCCGGTCGTCAAACTCTAGACAAAATCTGTACAGTCACACGACCGCACTCCACTCCCGCATTTTCGATGTAAATCCTGATAGGGTACATTCAGGGAAAAGAACGACATCAACCTTAGTCTTTTCAAATTGTTTTAGTAAGTCATAAATATTTTCAAAGTTTTTTGAGATATCAGTTGAATTTGGAATCTGCGCAATGCCGACTGATAACATGAACTGTTAACCGCGACTCTTAGCTGCAACAGGAACAAGAGATGCGAATCGTTCACGTACTTCTTTATATTCAGGCTCTGCCTCGTAACCATTCGGATAAAGCACAACGTCAGGACTCAGCCCCATAAAAGCTGCAAGCTTTAAAGCGATGCGAGGACCGACTTCACGACGATTCTTTTCTATCGCAGAAAAGTTAGCCTGTGAAATCTTACAGGCATGGGCCATGTCATCTTGCTTAATACCAAAATTAGTTCGAAAAGCTTTAATAAGATCACCCGTTGTTTTCGCGGCCTTGAAAATATCGATAGGTTTTTTTAAAGATGACGTTTTCATTTCTTAGAACCTTTCTTATAATTATGCTCATCCGTTATTCGAGCAATTTTAATAACTACTTTTTTATCCATGATTCGATAAATAATTCTACCCCGATTGGAAAAGGCTGAAGATCTGTAACCAACCCATTCACCATGCAAAGCATGATCAGCCCATTTTAAATCACCACGTATAGATTCTGGCCCATGAGCAGAGATTTGCTGAATCCAAGCATGAATAATAGCCTGATCTTCAGCGGTCAGTTTTTTAGATTTAATGAGTGCAGTAACTTCTTTTTGTACTGCTGAGCTTTCGAATTCAACTGACCACATATATCAAGTATGACATATCAAAATTGATATGTCAATGCGGACTACAAAATGTGTTTCAATACGAGATTCTTATTTTTAAAAGTATCTAGTAATTTCAAATACTTAAACATAGTTTTTTGAATTTGGTAGAGGCTGCGCCAAGCTGGTCGAACCATCGGGGCTCAGCGTTTCGAGAGAATACGAAATCCCCTGGAAGAAGTAATCCTACGATATCGCGAAGCTGGCACGTATGCGATTCGAGGAAGGACTTGGTTCACGGCTATTCACCGCCTTGAGCTGGAAAGGGGCTTGAGATGAGGTCATTTGTTAAATGGATACTTGGAATAGCCATCGACCGGTCAGGTCAAGTCGGCAACCTTGAAGGGTCACGAGCCGAACAGACTTGTCTGGATTCCTCGATTTGCAATGGTTAAATGTTCCGGTGCCTGAATTTGATATCCCATTCCCTTGTACGCAATCACGCGTTTTCGATACATCGATACGGTGAGTCCGCTACATGTGTCGAGATAGTCGTAGATCACGACATCTTTCTTGCCTGTGTTGGGCCGCACCCAGATTGTATCGCCCGCCCCTCGCAAGCGGACCGGCGACCGACAACGGGTCATACCCTCCGTAGACTATACGATATAGTGTGCTTTTCCATTTTACAGATTGATCCAATTGAGGAGCAGCCTGTTGCCCAAGCCAACTCCAAAACGGAACGGCCTTTAAGAGATCCTGAGCTATTCGATCCTGATACCCGCGTGCGAACAGAGCAATGTTCTTTTCCCATTCAATGGGATTTGTGAACCCATGGGCGATATTAGTCTTTTTGCTTTGAGCAACAATTGCAGGGATCTTGGCTTGGCGATGAACTTTCCTCTTGGATTTTCGCATGATGGGCTAAAATGCTTCGCCTGGAGCTCGTCCTAATCTCACATTCAGCCAATCGATGAGGGCCTGACCGTCGCCCCTCATACAAACAACAAACGGAAGATCACCTGAAAGAATAGAGTTGGGAGACATCAGCCATTTCATAGTCTCCTCGTGACTTTCATTGAGGAGCTCAAACGCCAAGTCGGTGGCCATCACAAGCTGAACAATGTGCTCCATCAACTTCTTGCTAACTGTGACTTCCTCTTTGTACGCAGATGGACGGCTAACGTGTAGCCGATTTGCGGTTTCAGTTGGCCCCAGCCGGGTGACCGAACTAAATACTTTCGGACGAACCTTCTTTCGATCCTCGGAAAGAATACCTAGAGCATTCCTAATCGCACCTAAGTCATGGGCCATTTTAATACTTGGTTTAGAATCAGGATTTAGATGGGTCATTCCAACCTCCAGTTCCTTGTCGGAATACGTAATATAAGTGTAAACTAGACGTAAAGCAAGTGTAAATGCATTACCTCGACTCTGGCTCATTTTAAGACATAGGTTGCGTGCGACCCAGATGGGATAGCTCTCATACGACTTATTGATGTCGCCCCTTGGATCACGCATTAAATGATACCTGCTGCCTGGCGAAGCTCTGCATGACCTGAAATACGCTCTTATCTAACCAGCCGATATCGATGCGCTCCAAAAGGCTCACTGCTCAACACCGCCTGGTCCTCCAGTGACCTTCCTTTCTGAAGCACATTGTTTTGTGGAGTTAAAAACTTTGCCTTCTTGCTCTGTACTGGTATTTACCCCCTTATCTAAATAATAGGGGGACATTATGAATCTACTCATCTCAGCGCTAATCGGAATTTTGGCTGTCCAAGGTTTTACGGCAAATGCTAGATGCTCGCGTGAACAACTGTTTGATATACTGAAAAGTGATTTGGAGATTCAATTTGGTGGGCCCATTGCCAACCTGAGAGTGACGTTAAGGGGAGATGTCGAGCAAGATAGCGATACTGCGACCCATCTGATTTCATTTAACTCAGCAAAAAACAGCTGGTCGTATATTGGTGATGCCTCTGTCAGCGTTAAGGGACCATGTAAAGTTCAATTAAAGACGGGCTACGATGCAACCATAAATAGGGACGGACAATTCAATTAAAAAGTCCACTAATTCGCTCCGTGCAGAACCTAGGTATGCCCTCCTCTTCGATGGGATTGGGTCACTGGGCAATTAAAGGTGCTTGCAGCTAAGACGACAGACCCAAATGTCCAAGTCTCGATATGCCGCAATCTCGTTAAAAAGGTTGATGTTTCAACCACCGGGATCAGCATCTACTATCATGTGGGCGATCACCATTTTGAAAAAGAGTTTGGCCGCGCAACAGGGCCGCGCATTGGAACGGTCGGTGCAGAAATTAAAAGCAGCTTTCGGGGCTCAGTGGGGAAACCTGCTGGGCCCCTTTTTATTTCAAGGCCACTTCTAAAATACCGTCGCCGTAGTGGCGACGCAGTAGATTCAGATTTTTTTATTGTCGGTGGTTCGAACACCTTGACGAATGGTAGGGGCTGAAGGACTTGAACCTTCGATCCTCCGGTTATGAGCCGGATGCTTTAACCAACTAAGCTAAGCCCCCGCAAGCTGGATGATGGCTAGTATAACGGACGCCTCGCCTGTGTAAAGACAGTTTGCGGCGCGGGCGCGGGTGCTAAACCAAACCCGCTTAAGGGGAGGCGGTGAGAATGGGTGAGAAGTTGCCGAGCGGTGTGCGCTTCCACCAGAGGCCGGAGTCTATGATTTCATCAGGTGTGGCGAACTCGTAGGCGTAGAGTTTGGCTCGAACAAAGCGGGGTGGCTTTTCGGGAAACGGGTTAGACTCTAGCAAGGCCAGCACACTCGGAGATCCTTGCAGGAGTCGCAGCATCAGCGTCTTTACCCAAGGGCTGTGCTCTGGCGGCATAAGGGCGGCAAACCACATCTGCCAGTCCAGGCGCGGTTGAAGGGGGGCGATCTGTGGTGGTCGACGATAGATGTTGCCCGGCTTGTATTTGAAGGCGTACTCCCGCCAGGTGTAGGCGTCGTCGCTCCCCTCGAGCACGATCTCATTTCGCTCTTTGGTCATCGTGCTAAACAGCCCATAGGGATTCGAAATATGAAAAGCGCGCACATATTGCAAACTTGAGTTTAAGGCCGAACTTACGGACGAGGGGAGAATAAACTGCGTGCACCAAAAAATCGACAGCAGCGCTAAGGTCCCCATCGTCACCGTAAAAAACGGGTGAGGGAACATTGGCGCCGTGATGAGCTCTGGTTTAGCGGGAGAGTGCAGCATGAGTTTCTCCCACACTGAATCTGGAATAAGCCAAAGACTGAGGGCAATGGTCAGCCAATTGAAAAAGGCGAAGTTTCCAGAAAGTAAAATAGAGGTCGATAGCAAAATAAAACCTAGCCCTGCCCAGGCCCGCGTGCGCGACCAGAAAATAAAAAATGGCAAGATCAGCTCGATCAAAAAAGTCGCAAACACTCCCAGTCGATGGACAAAACCGGGGAGCGCGTGGGCAAAGGGTGCAATCGGATTGGGTAGTGGCTGCGACCAATAGTGATAGGCCAGGGCCGAAAAATCCCGCCAGGCTGGATCTCCGCTCGCGAGCTTCGCTATGCCAGAGGAGAACATGAGCTTGAAAAGCACTACATAAAAAACGCCGCGGATGACCCAGTGGGGCTCTTCTGCGCGCATCATCGAGAACTGTAGATTCCACGGAACAATAAACAGCGTGAGAAATCCAAGCTCGAGCAACAATGAGTCCCATTGAAAGGACATGAATTGCTGGCCGAAGCTCACCAGCGATAAGTACATTCCAAAGCACAACAGCAAACACCAACCTTGCGCAAAGCCCACCAGCACGAGGGCTGCGGCGACTGCTCCGGTGATGACTACGCCCTGAACCATTTCATCTGAGGTCGAAAGCCAAAAAATCGCTGGGTGTTGCCAATAGACCGAGGGGTCCTGGCCCGAGCCTACCGCGGCAGCAAATTCGCGTATGGGTGACACGCCTTTGCTGCTCCACAATCCTTGCGCTTGCGGGAGGAGCGAGACAAAAGCAATGAGGTAAATAATGCAGATTGCACGAGTGAAGAGCCAGGTGGCATAGGCGAAAGTTTGTTCCACCCTTAAATTCTCGATAGGACTTATATTTATGTCAATTCATCCGCCCAGTCTTGAGGTCGAGGTAAGACCTATGGTAGGGTCCAGCGGTGGTTTTGAGGGCGTTCGCTCTTGCTCAAAAGGCGGGAGAGGAAAGTCCGGACTCCAAAGGATAGCGCAAGGGTTAACGACCTTCCGCCGCAAGGCGAGGAATAGTGGAACAGAGAGAATGTCCAGGGCTATGAGCCCGATGTCGGTAACGAGGTACACTCGGTGGGAGACATCAGGGGAGCTGCTGGAGTGAAAACAGCCAAACTCTGCGTGGAGCAAGATCAAATAGGGAAGGAATATAGGCGTGATCCGCGCTTTGACTTCCGGGTTGATTGCATAAGCTAGGTTGAGAAATCTAGCTAAGAGGAATGATCGCCTCGTGTTTTAGGCGCCATCGACGACTAAGGCATATGACAGAATCCGGCTTACATCAAAACCACAGCGATGACTTGTGAGGCCTTAGAGTTTTCTAAGGCCTCTCTTTTTTGCGCGCATACACCAGCAGCTCTTGCGCTTGTCGAGCCGGCAGTGAATTGCGCCAACGTGTCCAATACAGCGGAACGAAGTATTTGCTTAAGCGCTTAGAGATCTCGGCCTCACTGCCACCAAAGGGAGGTCCAGTGCGCTTTTCCATGGCAAAGAATACACCCAGCAGGTGTCCTTGCGGTGTAAGCGCGCGATTCCAAATTTGCACAAGGGCGTTGCGTTTTTCTGGAGAGATGGCGCAGTAAAACGTGTGTTCAAAGACAATGTCAAAGCGCTCGTTCCATTCCGCGTGAGGCTGAAACGCATCGGCCTGCACAATCGAAAGATTGTCTAAACTGGAGTAGTTTTGGCGTGCGCGCTGAGTGGCCTCCGCGCTGAAGTCTACGGCCGTCACCACATGCCCTTGCTTTGCAAAGTAGGCGGCGTCATGCCCACTGCCACAGCCCAGAACCAGCACGCGGCAGCGATTTAATTTTAGCTGCGGCAAGACCTGCGGAAGCACAACAGACTCGCGATTCAGCTCCCAGCCGGTGGCGGCAGTTTTATAGAGATCATTCCAAAATCGAGAGTTGCCGGCGTCTGGTGAAGGGTTAAGCCAGCTCGACACAGGTAAAGTCAAACCGTTGAGTGTGATTGACTCATCATCAAAAGCCTCTAGTCGATCAAACAGCTCAGTTTGCGCCTGGCGTGAAAATATAAACGGAATTTGATTGGTCGTCACTCCATGAAAGCGATCCCACTCGTCCACACTTAAGCTGGCCATCGGAAACTGCGCTTTGCCACCATAGCAAAGATCAATCTGCCCGAGTTCAGCTGAAAGCGAAGTGAAGTGTCGAGCCACCAGCGGCGCATCGTAAGGTTCGAGCCAGGCCTTTTGTCCCATCATTTGTGTAGTGAAGCGCCCACCCTCGTCGGGTTGAATCGCTTCGATCAGTGGCAAGCCCACAGCAGGATCAGTGACTCGTGCTTTGTCGAAAACAAAATAGCCTTCTTCATCGACGGCCAGATAGCGGGTGATTGTGTCTTCACTTGGTGTTTCAGATGGATTCATCAAGGGGCGTCCTCGGGTTGGGGTTCAGTGGGAGCAGGGGGTTCCTCAGGTTCGAGCTCTGTGCCGTCACTCTCAGGGTCTTCGCCTTCAGTCAGGCCAGCCGTGATTTGGATGGGCTCTTCAAATCGAATGGAGTTGTCTAAAACTTGCAGTTCATCCAGGCTGTATGTGACCGTCTCTGGATTTTCATCGATTTTATTCAAGACGGCAACGCCGGAGATTTCAAGTTCAGTGAGTCCAGATTCTTCAGTCGTGTCTTGGAATGTGTACGTGAAAGTCGCCTTGATTTTGCCGTCTTTTAAAGTTTCAGTCCAAAATTTTTGAAATCGGAGGTCTTTGCTGTCAGGGCGGTTGGTCTGAACATACTCAGTGATGATTCTCTTAAGATCGGCTTGGATGCCGACATGGACCGCCTGAGTCATTGGTCCACGAGAATGCGCGAGGCGCCAAGTGCCGATAAGTGCCGCCAAGACCAGTACTAAACTCACGATCTTCATGTGACTCCTCAGTTTGCTTTTCTACATTGCCGCTCAATGTGCTTTGATCGTGTGCAGTCCCGTGTAAAATGGAACGACGCGGTCGAAAAGATCGTAACGGAGAATCAAATGCGGCACAACAAAATCATCAGCTGGGAACGTCTATTCGAAGTCGTCGATAAAGTCGAGACGGTCAGCCCTTGGCTTTCGCGTCAGATCCATAAGCGGGCGTCCGAGTGGCCGCTCTGGATGTCGGGTGCAAAGCTACAAGAGTTGCAAGACGGAAAAGTGTGGATTCACCTGCCTGCCAGTGCCCGCAATCGAATTGAGGGCGAAATCTGTTTAGGGCATCTGCTCAACGTTGGCGAGTTCACAGTGCGACTGGCGTTGATGCATTTTCGCCGAGAATTGCCGTTTCGCTATCGCATCTTGGGCGCCCAAGTTGAGACCCACAATGTTGTGGATAGGCCTGTGGATATTCGCTGGGAGTTCAAGGTCGTTGAGCGTGAGCGCTTACGCCTAGAGTTGACCCGTGAGTCGCGCACAGTGCACGAATACTCGGTGCCGGCTTATCTTGAAGACGGTCGTCTCGCGGCGACGCTGACCTTTCGCGCGGCCTTTGAGCTTGAGAAATTCCTACCTGCATAATACAGATTGAGCATGGCTATATTGCAATCTCGCCTTTCTACAAATTCTGAATCCTATCTTGCCAATCAAGCGGCGATGAATGAAGTCGTCGCGACGCTAAAGAAGCGCTTAGACCACGTGCATGCAGGCGGTGGTCCTGAAGCTTTAGAGAAGCATCGCTCGCGCGGTAAAATGTTCGTGCGTGAAAGAATTCGAGCACTGTTAGATCCTGGCACAGAGTTTTTAGAGTTTTCGGCGCTCGCAGCCTATGAAATGTACGAAGGTGAAGCCCCGGGCGCGGGCGTTGTCACGGGCATGGGAGTTGTGCAAGGTCGTGAGTGCGTGATCGTGGCCAACGACGCGACTGTCAAAGGCGGAACCTATTTCCCGCTGACGGTGAAGAAGCATCTACGGGCGCAAGAGATCGCCCTTGAGAATGGCCTCCCCTGTTTGTATTTAGTGGACAGTGGCGGCGCGTTTTTGCCACTGCAGGCAGAGGTGTTTCCAGATCGAGATCACTTTGGTCGAATCTTCTACAATCAGGCGCGACTGTCGGCCGAGGGAATCGCCCAAATTTCAATCGTTATGGGCAGCTGCACGGCTGGTGGCGCTTATGTTCCCGCGATGAGTGATGAGAACGTGATTGTGAAGGGCAACGGCACGATCTTTTTGGGCGGACCACCTTTGGTTAAGGCTGCGACTGGCGAAGAAGTCGATGCCCAAAGCTTAGGGGGTGCTGAAGTCCACTGCTCCGTGAGCGGAGTGACCGATCACTTTGCAATGGATGATGCAGAGGCCTTGTCGATCGCGCGAGATATTATGGCGCAAGTGCCTGAGCGCCGATACTCTCCCTACAAGCTTGCTGCACCCGAAGAGCCCAACTTCCCCGCCAGTGAACTCTATGGCCTTATTCCAAAAGATGCCCGCGTGCCCTACGATGTGCGCGAGGTGATTGCGCGCCTTGTAGATGGCAGCCGCATGCACGAATTTAAGGCGAGCTACGGCACAACTCTGGTAACTGGTTTTTCACATATCTTTGGCTATCCCGTAGGTATCGTCGCGAACAACGGAGTTTTATTTAGCGAGAGCGCTATGAAGGCTGCGCACTTTGTTGAGCTTTGCGATCAACGCGCTATTCCGCTGGTGTTCTTGCAAAACATCACGGGCTTTATGGTGGGTAAAAAATATGAGAACGAAGGTATAGCTAAGCACGGCGCTAAAATGGTGATGGCCGTAAGCAATGCCCGTGTGCCGAAGTTCACCGTTGTTATCGGCGGTTCATTTGGCGCTGGCAACTACGGCATGTGTGGCCGCGCTTATCAACCCCGTTTTTTGTGGATGTGGCCGAATGCCAAAATTTCTGTGATGGGGGGCGAGCAGGCGGCGAACGTCCTATTGACGGTGAAGCAAGATCAACTCAAGGCAAAAGGGGTTGAGCTTTCGTCGGCAGAGCAAGAGGCCTTTAAGAAACCCACCTTAGAGAAGTATGACCGTGAGAGCTCGGCCTACTATTCGACAGCACGCCTTTGGGACGATGGAATCATTGACCCCGTCGACACGCGCAAAGTGTTGAGTCTCGCGTTGCATGCATCCTTTAACAAGCCCTGGCCTGAGAAGACCAAGGGCGTTTTTAGGATGTAAATATGAATCATTTAAAACTTTCGACCAGTCAAAATGTGTTAACAATTTGTTTGAATCGTCCAGAAAAGCGCAATGCGTTTTTTCCGGAGATGATTGCGGAGTTGACCAAGGCTTTTCATGAAGCCGGGCGAGACAAAAAATTAAGAGCTGCTGTGCTGACGGGTGCGGGCTCAAGCTTTTGCTCAGGCGGTGATTTGGAATGGATGCGCTCCATGGCGCACTTCACGCTCAAACAAAACACCAAAGACGCAGAGGCGCTGTTTGCGATGTTCTGGACGATCTATCAGTGCCCTATTCCGGTTTTAGGCCGAGTGTTCGGTCATTGCTTTGGCGGTGGCGCCGGCCTCGTGGCAGTGTGCGATGTGGTCGCGGCAGAAGCCAAAACGCAATTTTCATTTTCAGAAGTGAAGTGGGGTTTGGTCCCAGCGGTGATTAGCCCGTTTGTTTTTGAGCGCGCGGCGCCGTCGAGAGTGGCCGAGTGGTTTATGTCGGCAAAAGTGTTTCAGGCTCCAGAAGCGCAAAGTGGCGGACTAGTGAATTTCGTCGGTGATCTAAATGAAGTCGACACCTATCTCGATCAGACATTGAGTTCGATTATCGGCTCAGCACCTCAGGCCGTGCGTGAGACCAAGCGATTGCTGCGCAGTTATTCTAAGGTCAGCTGGAAGACCGTTCGCGCCCGGGTGATCAAAACAATTGCCACCGCTCGAGTGGGAGAGGAGGGGCAGCGAGGCCTCTCCGCCTTTTTAAACAAAGAAACCCCACGATGGAGTGACCCAGGTTATGGCGCGCCCACGAAGATTTGAAAAAGTAGCGATTGCCAACAGAGGCGAAGTGGCAGTCAGAATCATTCACGCTTGCCACGAGCTCGGGCTTGAAACCGTTTTGCTCCACTCGGCGCCAGATGAGCAAAGTGTGGCGTATCGGATGGCCGACCAAACGGTTTGTATCGGCGAGGCCGCAGCAAGCGCCAGTTACTTAAATATTGAAGCCAACATTCGCGGCGCCCAATCGGCCGGTGCCGACGCCATTCACCCGGGCTTTGGCTTCTTATCAGAGAACGCCAACTTTGCAGAGGCGGTTGAGGCCCAGGGCATGGCGTTTATCGGACCTACGAGTGAAAACATTCGTCTGTTTGGAGATAAAATTTCTGCCAAACAACATGTTGAAAAAACCGGGGGCCCAACCATCCCGGGCTACTCTGGTGCCGATCAATCCATTGAAATCCTGATTCGAGAGTGTGAGCGGATTGGCTATCCGGTGATTTGTAAGGCCGCAGGCGGCGGCGGTGGACGCGGGTTAAAGGTCATCGAGAGCTCCGCCAAGGCCAAAGATCTAATCGAATCGGCACAACGAGAGGCAGCCAGTGCGTTTGGCTCAAGCCAGGTTTTTTTAGAGAAGTATTTAGATCACGCTAAGCACATTGAAGTGCAAATTTTTGGCGATAGCACGGGCCAGGTGCATTCGCTGTTAGAGCGCGAGTGCTCAGTGCAGCGGCGACATCAAAAAATTATTGAAGAGGCTCTCTCTCCATCACTCGATAGCGAGCTTCGGCAGGAGATCTCAAAAGTGGCGTGTGATCTGGCGTCTCGCGCGGGGTACAAGAGTGCCGGCACCGTGGAGTTTCTGTTACAAGATGGCAAATTTTATTTTATGGAGATGAACACGCGGCTGCAAGTGGAGCATCCAGTCACCGAATGGGTGATGGGCGTGGATCTCGTGAAGGCGCAACTGCTGACTGCCATGGGTCGCCCGTTGGTGTGGCCAAAAAATCTGGAGCCCCGCGGCCACGCAATTGAATGTCGCTTGTATGCTGAGGACCCCTTTAAAGGTGGGATCCCCAGCACCGGTCAACTGTTGGCGACGCACTGGCCACATGCACCAGGCCGTAGATTTGAAGTGGGTTTTGAGGCCGGTGATTCCATCACAAGTCACTATGATCCTATGTTGGCCAAAGTGATCGTGTGGGATGAGACTCGCGTGCGAGCGATTCAAAAGATGCGCTCCACTTTGAGCGAGACTATTATTTTTGGTGTGCGGACAAACATACCGTTGCTGCAAAAAATCCTGAGTCATGATGAATTTCTGACGGGCAAAATGGACACGCGATTTTTCTCTAAGCACTTCGGTCAGGCCTTAGCCGCTGCGGAGTATGGTGATTCTGAAAACAGGATGCTTCAGCAGCTGTCCTCGCAAATTCTAGAGGGTGCGACTGCACATGCTGCGGGCGCGCCAGAGGCCAACCCGTGGGGACACACCTGGAGTGCACGATGAAATGGTATCAAGTGCAGTTTCACGGGCGAAATGTGCGTGTGCCGGCGTTGAAAGCGCAGGGGCGTCTGTGGTTTCATTGGCAAGGTGAGACGCATGTGGTGTCTCTTGCAGATTCGAGTGAGCGGTCCAGTGCGGGGGCTCGACAAATGCAGCCGGGAGTGATTGTGGCGCCGATGCCGGGCAAGATCACTCGCGTTGCTGTTCAAAATGGTGAGAAGGTCGCTAAGGGTCAGGCCCTGCTCGTGATGGAGGCCATGAAAATGGAGTACACGCTCGAGTCGGATCAAGCCGGCTCGATCACAGATTTAAAAATGACTGTCGGCCAACAGGTCAGTCTTGGAGATGTGCTGGTTCGAGTGGTGAACGCATGAGTCGGGTGGAGATCGTCGAAGTTGGCCCACGCGATGGTCTGCAAAATGAAGCGCACACGCTTTCGGTAGAAGCACGAATGCAGTTTGTCCAGTACTTGGTTGAAAGTGGTCTTAAGCGCATCGAAGTCGGCGCATTTGTCTCCCCTCAGTGGGTGCCACAAATGCAGGGGAGTGCAGAGCTTATCCATAAAATTTTCGCCAAGTCATTTGGTGCGCCAAAGGGCACTCGCTTTTCAGCCTTAGTGCCAAACTTGCAGGGGATGACCTCTGCGCTGCAAACCCCCATTCGAGAGGTGGCGATTTTTGGTGGCTGTAGCGAGACCTTCTCGCAAAAAAATATCAACTGCTCTATTCAAGAGAGTCTGGTCAGGTTTGCTGAAGTCCTAACACTCGCTCACAAACATAAAATCAAAGTGCGCGGTTATTTGAGCGTGGCCTTTGGTTGCCCCTATGAGGGCAAGGTGTCTGAGCAAAAGGTCATTCAGTTGACAAAAAAACTGTTGGCGCTGGGAGTTTATGAAGTTTCGATCGGCGACACCATCGGTGTGGCCACGCCTAAGCAGGTGCGGTCACTCTTAGTTAAACTTAAAAAGCACCGTGTGCCCTTTAAGCAGTTGGCTTTGCACATGCACGATACGCGCGGGACCGCTTTGGCCAATGTGTTGGCGGGGTTAGATCTAGGCATCCGTACCTTTGACTCGAGCTATGGTGGCCTTGGGGGTTGCCCGTATGCAAAGGGTGCCAGCGGCAATTTGGCGACAGAAGACCTCGTGTATATGTTGCATGGTATGGGGCTTAGGACCGGAATAAATTTAGACAAACTTCTACAAATGAGTCCCTCTGTGCAAGCCCAAGTTGGGCACGCGCTCACTTCGCGCATGCTGCAGGCGGGACTTCCAAACAGTTGACAGTCTTGTAATTACTCCCAGCTGTTAACCGGTCAGCACGGCTAGAGTGTCTTAGGCTTAGGCCCGAATCTTGATAGGGCCTAAGGAGAATACAATTTTATTGGTGGAAATTTTGAAGCGCACTCAAACCACATTGGGCCTCTCCTTAAAGAATTGGGAGCGGCTTGCACAGAGCTTAAGTCTGATCTCATTTGTTGTGATTTGCTTTGTGGCACATCGAGCACTTGAGCCCCGCACCTTTTGTATTCAATCCTCATTTGTTCAAGCCGTTCAAATTGGGCGGGAGCGTTTTGAAAACTGTCAGTACGAAAGCCGTCTAAGCCTAGTTCACTTTGGCCGGCAGACCAATAAGCAGATCTTGCAGCAGGTGCGAGCGCTAGAGGGCCTTGAACCCCTCAAGGACATTTTGCAGATTCACCGCCCTTCATTGGTGGTATCTGTGGATTCTCGCGCACCACAGCGGCTTGAGGTAGATCAGGGGACATTGTATGTCGGTGCAGACTGGCTCAAGAGTCCGCAACAGCGCGCCCGTGCACTCACCTACGGAATTTTACATCACCTCTGGCGACCCACTCGGGAGGTGAGTGGCTTTGATTTATTGATGTGGACCGATTTTTTAGTGGTAGCGGTTTTGCAGCAGGATGACTGGAGTGGCCGCTCGATGCGAAATGAGCTCAGGTTCCCCACAGCGGCGGTCACGTTCACCCGCTACTGTGAATCGCCGTTTCGCTCGCTCGCGCACGGCCCCGCATGCAACTTGCGTGGACCAGCCGGCGAGATTCCAGCGCCCAGTTTAACTGCGAATATTTGGGGCCATGATTCGCTGCTGGCCATGTTGCTCGCGCGTGTGTTTGAGCGGTTGCCTATTGGCCAGCAACTTGCGCTGTTGCAGCGACTGCCCGACCTGCCAACCACTACGCCGGAGCTTAGTGAGCCTGCAGATGGCAGTTTAGAAGCGCGGGTGTTTTGGCTACAGGCTAGAGTTCGAAGTCACCTGGAGGCCTTGGGTCTCCAGTCGACTGAGCAGAGTGAACTGGCTATTCAACAGGCGTATCTGGCGATGGATCTGTCGACACCCACTCGCTGGGAGCTCACGGTCGACATCACTCACACTCCGGCTTGGCCCGAAATTCTCGAGCAGTTTCGAGCGTGGTCTAAACTTCGCCCTAAACAGCGAATGCTCATTTTCACTCCCAAAGGTCAAATTGCTTTGCCAGTGAATCTGCCGGTGGATTGGCCAAGTGAGGCTGTGCAATCGCAAAAGCATGTGTTGATCGCCTGCAGCTGGCCCAAACCGACGGATGCTATCAACATCAACGCTCGACATCTATTTGCCCAGCAGTCCTGCGGGAAGGTCCAAGCCGTTTTCTGGAACTGATCGAAGTGGTCCACTTGCCCCCACGCCCAAAACACCTCAGAATAAAGGCATGCGTGTCTTCAAATGGCATTGGCTCGGACTGAGTCTGTTGCTTATCATCACCGCGATTATATACTCAGATATGTGGAGTGCGCCCTACATTTTTTGGGACGATGAGCCCAATATTTTCAAAAATCCTTATTTTCAACATGGCGTGTGGTGGTGGGTTTGGTTTGAACCTTACTTTGGCCTGTATGTTCCAGTCACCAGCAGCGTTTGGGCGTTGCTTTTCTTTTGGGGTGGAGGAGAGACTTGGCCGTTTCGTGCCCTCAACTTGGGGTTGCACCTCTACAATATATTATTTGTTTATGTGTTTTTGCGACTTTTGGCACGGGAGCTTAAAGCAAAATCCGAACTGGCAATCTTTTTTGCCGTGTCCGTATTTGCTCTGCACCCTTTGCAAGTGCAGGCCGTAGCGTGGATCTCGGGGGGGCGGGATCTTTTGGCCGCGTTTTTTGCTTTGGCTTCTACCTGTCTCTTTTTTGGTCTGCGCTCACGTATAGGCTACTGTTTGGCCCTGCTGATGTTTGTGTGTGCCCTTTTAAGCAAACCAATCGTGGTTGTGCTGCCTATCGCCTTGCTTGTGTTGAACGTGGCCTGCTTTAGGCGACCGTTAAAACAAAGTGTCTTATGGCTTGCGCCCTGGATGCTGGCCTCTCTCGTGACGATATGGCTCACACAAAAAGGGCAAGGACCTTATTTTGTAAACGAGGTTGCCTGGTTCGTGCGCCCCGTTTTGCTCTTTGATTCCTTGGCATTTTACATCGGCAAAACACTTTGGCCCTATCCGTTAGCTGGCAATTACGATCACACACCGCTGCGACTGATGTCAGAGCCCAGGTGGTGGGTTACGAGCTTAGTCTGCGCAGTTTTTATACTCAGTGTGACCGTGTACGTTTGGTGCCGCGCCCGACGCTTTAGCGTACTGAGCTGGTGGCTGTTGTTCTTGCTGCCGGTGTCGGGAATTGTGCCGTTCGCCTACCAAAATATTGGAGGCGTGGCCGATCACTACAATTACCTGCCGATGGTAGGGGTGGCGGCCTTCCTGCTTTTGCTATGTTCATTGGTGCCGTCTCCCGCGCAGCTGGTGCCGATCGCACTTGTTGCGCTTTCAGCACTTGGGTATGTCTCCTGGCGGCGACTGGATGTTTGGCAAAGCAACACCAATTTCTTTATGGATATGGCGAGGGCCGCACCGAACTCATACAGCACGGCCATTGGCATGTCGGTGGTGATGTGCATCGATGTGCGAGATTACCAAGCGGGGCTAGAGTGGACGGATAAAGCGTTAAAGCAAAAGCCCGGTGATATCCTAGCGCTTGCGAATCGATCGATGTGTCTGGGTGAATCTGGCCGATCCAAACAAGTGCTTGAGCTCGAGCGCGAGTTGCTGAAGCTCGATCGGCAAGTGCTTCGAGATAAAGCGCCGACGCCTTATTCAAATCTCCTGACGAATATGGGGCGGGCGGCCTTTGCCTTGCGAGAGTTTGAGCGAGGCTTTCAGTTCATTTGTGAGGCCTATCGCGTACTGCCTTCAAATCCAAGTCACCGGCAAAATCTATTGGCTGCGACTGAATTGCTAGGTCGAGAAAAGCTCGCGGCTGAATGTGCCCCGTAGAGTTCAAAGTGACAAATTTCGGCCCAAAACATTTGACCTCGATCAAGCAACGCCGCAGCTGCGTGGGCACTGATGTTGCTCTCATCAGATGAGATGAAGCAAAAGATGTTTTTATTCGTTGGGTGGGCTGTGTTGAGTGCGGTGACTTTCAGTTGGACGACATGGGCCAGTGGACATGCTCCCTCGGTGTGGGAGCAAATGCAAAATGGCGATACCGGCAGCGTTCGCGCTCAGATTGAGGCCGTGGAGTTAAGCGGCGCTCAAGTGCGTGTTGGCTATTCGACAACGGGAGCTCTGGACAATGGCACTCAATTTACAACACTTTGTGAAGATTTGGTTGGATCGAGTTCGGGCCTTGCAACCGGAGTGGAGTCAGACGCACGCCGAGCGGCGTTTTTACAAGAGCGCGTAGCACTTTTAAAAGAGGCTCTTCGCTCGAAGGAGGACGTGCGACTTTCGCTCTCGGGGCCCTGGGGCAATTGTCTGCAGACAATCCGGATTGGGCAAAAATAAGGTCGGGCGCGACGCGCCATGAATTCCAGTGTTGAAATTCTCCTGTGGTGCATGGAAAGATGTTGGCCAGGAGATCCAACGTGGAATCAACAGTTCATGAAAAACGGGTAGATTCGACCTCCAGCGCCCCGCCTAAGCTGAGTTTGTTTACCGATTACCGACAGTTTCTCCGTGAATTTTACCTATTCAAGCGAGAGCAAACCAAGGGTTCGCTGCGCCCATACTCCTACGCGACGTTCGCGGCATCCGCAGACATCAAGTCTCCGAATTATTTGAAACTGATTATTGAGGGCCGCCGCAACCTCTCCCCTGAGATGGCGCATAAGTTTGCCAAGGCGATGGCTCTAGGGCGCGAGGAAGTTGAAGAATTCGTGGCTTTGGTGGATTTCACGCAAGCGGTCGAGCCGATTGAGCGCAATCGATTTTTGAAAATCTTGGCTGACATTCGAGTTCGACAGCAGCTCAAGAGCGGTGAAATCAAGACAGAGACGTGGGAGAAAATCCCGAGCTGGGTGACGTGGGCCATGTATGCCTTAGTCGACCAACAGGGAGTGCGTTTTGACCCACAGAGCTTGTTTGAAACCTTACGAGGTAAAGCCCGCCCAGATGATATTCGCCGCTGCCTGGAGAGGTTGTTGGCTTCAGGCGAGCTGGTTATGGATCCCGTGACGCAAGAGGTGACCAAGGGTCGTGAGCTCATGAGTGGGTCAGAGACTGTTCCGGTGGCGATGGTGCGAAAGCTTCAGGCGGAATTGATTTACTTGGGATTAGAGTCGTTGTTTCAAGATCAGCCGCAAGACCGAGAGTTCGGGGCGCAGACTTTGGCGCTGACTGAGAGTGAGTTTGAACAAATGAAGTTTGAGCTCAGACAGTTCCGTAAACGCTGGCTTAAAGATATTTCGGTGAATCGTAAGACAGCAAAAGGGCAGCGGGTGTTTCAACTCAACATCCAGCTTTTTCCAGTGACCAAAGTCACACCTACTCCCTGAGTCCTCGGCGGCAAACATCCTTCTAGGGGGGGAGGCGAAAGCATCCACCGCCAAGACTCAAGAAGCATAGGCTCAGCTTACGTACCACTTCCACTAACGTTCCACGCTAGATAACTAAGCAAGACTCGAACCAATCTTATGGGCGGTTTAGGCGGGCGAGCTTGGCGAATTTTGAATTTGGTTGGGAAATACCGTAAAGAGAGTGCAAAATATTGTCGCGGCTACTGCAAATTGTCGCTTTTTTTAAGAATGGAGAGTGGTTCGTGCAAAATCCAGACATCGACTGCCGTTATATTGGACGTTGTGGCGGGTGCTCATGGGGGCATCTAACACACGTGGAGCAGTTGCGCCGAAAACTCGAGACAGTACAGGATAAGTTCCCGTCTGCGACCATTCATTACTCCCCCAAAACAGGGGTGCGCGACCGCGTCGACTTGATTTGGCAAAAGACGGATGCAGGCATGGCGCTTGGCCTGTACTCGGTTGAGGGCAACGACATTGTAGACCTTGAATCATGTGCGATGCTCAGTCCGGCCCTGGCGGCTTGGTTCACGGAGTTTCGGCAGGTGGCCCCGCCAATTCAAAAAGGCAGCGTGCGCTTACGAGTCGCACCAGATGGAGCACGTGGAGTGTGGCTAGACTTTGCCAACTGGGATGTGAAAACATTGTTTGAAGAGCGCCACTATTTGAAGTTTCTGTCGGAGCGCGCGTTTGTCGAGATTGGTCAACGCCGCAAGGCCTTGCATTGGGTGGACGGCCAACCCAAACTGCTCGATCCTGAACTCAAGCCCTGGTTTGAAACCTATGACTCTGCTGGCGGTGCGATCCCCCTATACGGCCCGGTCGGTGGGTTTTCGCAAGTGGGTTTTGCCGCCAATCGCGCGCTTGTTGAAGAAGTCACTCAAATGGCTGCGTTCAGTGGTGAGAAGAAATGGTTGGAGCTTTTCAGTGGCAACGGCAATTTTGCAATGGCTCTTGGCTCTCGCGGATACCAAGTGGACGCCGTTGAAGTTGAAGGACTGGCCATCGACGGACTTCATCGGTCAATGGCAGAAGTGTCTGAACCCTGGCGTCGCAATGTTAAGGTCTCGCGTCTCGACGTTTACTTAAAAACGGCCCAACTCCCGGATGTTCGAGAATGCGGAGTTTTAGTGGATCCGCCTCGGGCGGGTTTGCGACAGGTGTTGCGCCACATGGGTTCGGGTTGGTTGCCGCGCTCGCTTATCTACGTCTCGTGTTTTGCAGAGTCATTTTTGCAAGACGCAGAAAGCCTGTCGATCTTAGGCTATAAATCTGAGAGAGTTTTCGGCGTAGATCAATTTCCTTTCAGTCCACACAGTGAGTGGGTGGCTCTGTTTGTGAAGAGCTAACGAGTGCTTGGAGTTTAACTTTGGCCATCAGTATCCGCGATGTAAAATGCAGCCTCGACTCGCGCCCGGTTGTGGATGGCATAAGCCTCGAGGTTGAGCCCGGAGATTTGGTGGCGGTCATTGGGCCTTCTGGATGTGGCAAATCCACACTTCTTCGCTGCATTAACGGTCTTGAGACTTTATCAGCGGGTGAGATCAAGGTTTACGACACTAAGCTTGAGGCCCCTAGTAAAATTGGAA
This sequence comes from Bdellovibrionales bacterium, assembly GCA_041739415.1. Lineage (GTDB taxonomy): Bacteria > Bdellovibrionota > Bdellovibrionia > Bdellovibrionales > UBA1609 > JALHOQ01. Next base: position 18,984 of record JBGSNU010000049.1, read on the forward strand.
TGGCAGAGTTTCGGCATCGGGCCTTTGCTGTTCGGCAAATTGTCGGAATGGTCTTTCAAAGCTTCAATTTGTTTCCACACCTTACTGTGTTTCAAAATATTGCCTTGGGACCTGAGGTCGTTTTGGGGCTTTCTAAAGATGTGGCAGCTGTTCGCACGGAGCAACTGCTGCAAAAAGTGGGATTGATTGGTAAGGCCCATTCGTACCCCGACGTTCTTTCCGGCGGGCAACAGCAGCGGGCCGCGATCGCCAGGGCCTTAGCCATGAATCCTAAGCTCTTGCTGTACGATGAGCCCACCAGCGCTCTCGATCCAACTCTCGTACATGAGGTGCTGCGAGTGATGAAGCAGCTCGACGAGGAGGGGATGACTCAAATCGTTGTGACCCATGAAATGCGCTTTGCGAGAGATGTCGCCGACCGGGTGCTGTTTCTAGAGGATGGAAAAATCGTCGAGATTGGCCCGCCAGAGCAAATTTTTGGCTCGCCCCAAAGCGAACGCACGCGCAATTACCTCAGGCATTTTCAATGAAAATTGTTAAACTTTTTTTATATATTTTGATGGGTGGTCTCGGTCAATCTGGCGGAGCCGTTGAGCCTGAACTTCGCTGGGGGGCCGATATGGAAAGTGGCGCCCCGTATGCCTATCGTTCCCCAAGTGATCCGTCGGTGACTGTTGGATTTGAGGCTGAAGTGGTTGCGGCCCTGGCCGAGGAGCTCGGCCGCGAGCCAAAGTTTTTTCAAAACAACTGGGAGGGTTTAGTCGAGGGGCTGCGTCGCAAAGATTACGATATCGCCATCAATGGAATAGAAATCACTCCAGACCGCGAGCGGGTGGTGCGGTTCTCTCGCCCTTACTATTACACGGCCCAAGCTTTGGCTGTGCGCAAAGACCATGCAACGATTATGGGCCTGAGCGACCTCAAGAACAAAAAAGTTGGCACCCTCGGTGCAACTCTGGCCGAACGAATATTGCGACAGCAGGCCTTTGCTTTGGAGGTTGTCACTTACGGTGAGGAGGTCAACCTCTACGGTGACCTCGCGCTGGGCCGGATTGACGCTGTCTTGCTCGATGCACCGATCGCTCTTTATTACGCCGCCCCCAATCCCCAGTTAAAAATTGTAGGACCGCCAATTGGCGAAATGCGCTACGGCATCATTACTCGGCTTGACGACGAAGAGCTGGCTATCGACGTAGACCAAGCCCTTGGCCGACTGATCGCAAGCGGCAAGCTCCGCCAGATTTTGGAGCGCTGGAATCTTTGGAATGCTCTCACGGCCCAGGCCTGGAACCTCCCGGTCACGCCACTAGATCCTCCGACTGCCTATGAAGAGTATATAAAAACGGCATGGACTAAGCCAGGACTGAGCGCGCGCCTGCAGCAGTACGTAGGCTTTTTGCCTTTGCTCGCCCAAGGTGCTTGGATGACCCTGAAGATCTCAATCTTGTCGATGCTGCTGGCGATGCTCACTGGCATTTTAATCGCGCTTGGCCGAGTCTATGGCAACGGTGTTTTGTCGGCAGGATGCTTGGCGTTTGTCGAAGTGTTTCGAGGCACTCCGCTTTTGATTCAGCTGTTTTTAATATTCTATGGACTCCCGCACCTTGGGGTTCGGTTGGATCCGTTTTTTGCCGCAGTTCTTGGATTGGGTTTAAACTATGGCGCGTGCGAGGCTGAAAACTACCGAGCCGGGATTCTCGCCGTCGCACGGTCTCAAACAGATGCGGCCCTGGCACTTGGAATGAACTGGCGACAAACTCAGCGCCACGTGGTTCTCCCCCAAGCCTTCCGTTTGGTCATCCCACCAATGACCAATGATTTCATCGCTCTTTTGAAGGATTCATCGTTGGTCTCAGTCATTAGCATGGTCGAGCTCACGACGATCTACGGCCAGTTGGCCTCGACTCACTTTGACTACCTCGGGATAGGTCTACTAACGGCGGCAATGTATTTCTTGATCGGGCTGCCATTCGTTCGATTGTCGAGGTACCTGGAGCGACGACTGAACACTTCACTTCAATCTGTTCGTCGCTAGCGCGCGAGCTCTACCCGCGCTTGGTTTTGTATTTGTCTTCAAGCGTGATCGCCAGATCATTCAAAGAGTCTCGAATCTCCACCAAATCATCATTCTTTCTAAGGTTGATGCGGGAGGAGTAGTTGCCGGCCTTCAATTGCTCGATATGCCGTTGAAACGGAATCATCGGTCCGTACACCCGGTGACTCAATTTCACCCCAATAAAAACGGCGGCTACGGCCATGGCAGTCGCCACGATCAAGATCAGAACGAGCGCGTTCGTAATGGTATTGGTAATATTCAAGCCGAGTTCGGGATCTAGCTGCTGCACTTCGGTGATTGTCATTACGCTTCTGTGCAGAAAGTACGCCATGGCCGAGATCACCATCGACTGCGCCACAATACCGCCACTGAGCAAAATCATTGCATACTTCAGCTGCTGTTTGGGGCGAACCAACTGGCCTTTGACGGGTTTTCGGCGATTGTTGAGCTCATCAGTCTCTAGATTGTGGGCATGCGCATTTGACATATATAAAACCTCTTTAATCAAAGTTATTATGGCTGGTGTCTGGACGCAATAGTGCCCGGGTCTAGTCCTAGGAGAACAGCCCCAAAGGCCGGGTGTTGCCTGGCCCTCAAGACCGTGTTACTGTCCTTGAGTCGTTCAAAAATGGGGGCGACATGGTTTCGACGTGGGACGTGAAACCTTAGGAGCATGCCGAGGCGCATGAGGACCTCGTAAAAACGTGCAACCGCTTATTCGGCAACGAACAAGCACCACTTGCTGCCTAGTTTTCTAGCGTAGCAACGTCAAACCCGAGAGTCGCCGATGCTCCGGGCAAGACGCCACTTTAGTCGGATCGGCCGCCAGTTGTTCTCTCCAGGGCTGGCAGCCTAAAAATTCTGGGGGGCGGGTCATGGAGAGGGTGTCGTTAGTCGCTCCGAGGCTCAAGATAAATAAACGACTAAGCATGTAGCCCGCCTAAGTGTGGAGCTCTTACGGACCGGAGTTCGATTCTCCGCGCCTCCACCATTATGAAATAAAAAACACAGCCCGGCTGGTACCCCAGCCGGGTTTTGTTTTTTATTTCACTGATCGTCGAGATGAAGAGAAGCGAACTCAGTATGTCACGGGAGTTCGACTAATTTAGCAGGATGCTAAATTTGCGCGAGATCGGTACTCCGATCGAGTCCCGAAGGGACGAGGCCACGATGGCCGAAGCATTCTCTGCGCCTCCACCATCTTCCCCAGTTCAGTAATTTCAATGAGTTACAAAATTGAGGAAGGTGTTTTTTTGTAAGTTTGCGGAATGATTGGGGTTGGATTTCCCTAGGTTTCTCGACTGATATTGGACACTTTGCGGATTTAAATCGGCTCTCATTGCTAACTATTTCTATAAAAATATTGCTTGTAACTACAATGTAGTTTAAGCTACATTGTAGTTATGATTGTTATATGGGATCCAAGTAAGGCCAAAGCAAATCTCAGCAAGCATGGGATATCGTTTGAAGAAGCTCAAACGGTTCTTGAATCAAAACAGCAACTCATTCTGGATGACCGAAATTACAATGAAGAACGATTTATTGCGCTAGGTTTTTCAAAACATTTGAATCTACTCGTTGTCGTTTATTGCTATCGATTTCGTGACGTCGTCAGAATTATTTCGGCTCGCAAGGCCGCGAAAAAAGAAAGGAAGCTCTATGAAGAAAGAATATGATTTTACAAAGGCCAAAGTTCATAAAGGCCCTATTGTTCCGAATAAGGGCAATAAGGTCCAAAAAACTTTTCGCCTCGATGAGGACGTCTTTGAGTGGCTAATTAAAGAAGGTGAGCATCGTGGCATTCCCTATCAAACGCTGATGAATTCATTGCTCAAACAAATGATGAACCATGAGGCAACTTTACTTGAGCGAGTCGAAAAGATCGAAGCCAAATTGAACATGAAAAAATCTGGATAGGGTTGAATGAGCAACTCCAATATCCCCTCTCAAATTCGAGACGAAGTCTCAAAGCGAATCAAAGCGTTGGAGGGCCAGCACAACATCATTGTGCTGCTCGCAATTGAATCCGGTTCAAGGGCGCTTAGAGACTCCACCTAAGCGCCCGCACTCCATAGGCATGCGATTATGGATAGGACCAACTATCAAGCGGCTCACGCCTTTATTGCCAGACATAACCTTAACCATCTGGACACCCTAAAATATCCAAACGTGCGTGACCCTAACCCTGGTGCATCAAATTTTGCCATTTTCAAATCTGAATCTTTTAAACCCTCTGCAAATGTCGATGCGGAAGATTTGATTTTGATCCCACGAATCGACGAGACCATTGAGGTTCAAAGAACTCAGTCTGAAACGGAAACGGTCCAGCCGATGATGCGCTAGGATTTTTTCAGCAAGATGCCGTAATTTTTTTATCTCGGATCTGGTTTGCCGGCAATTAGCTGATGCCAGTTATCCGCTTTCATTACCGCGATGCGATTTGCCAATGCTCGGATTGCCGTTATGATTGAGATTACAAAATAGATAAAGAGGGAGCACATCATGCCTTATAAAAACATTCTCCTGTTCGTCATAGTTTCATTATTAGTAAGTGGTTGTAGTAGCGTCACCGACAAGCAAATCGAAGCTTGGGTTGAGAAAAATCCCGAAAAAATCATCACCGTTTTGACTAAATTTCAACGTGATCAGCAAGAGGCTAATCAGCCAAAGGCTGAATATGTGAAGGAAAACTCCGATGGTTTGTTCGGCAATGCGGGAAGCCCGAAAGTTGGTAGCGGGAGTATTAAAATCGCATACTTCTTCGATTTCAACTGCGGCCACTGCGCTCGCCAAAGCGACACAATAAAGGCAGTTTTGGCCAAAAATAAAAATGTCGAAGTGGTTTACAAAAACTTACCAGTGCTTGGTCCTTCCTCAGAGCTAGCCGCACGAGCGGCGATGGCAGCGCATCAACAAAATAAGTTTAAGGAGTTCTACGAAGAGACGTATAAGGTTCGCGAAAAGACAACTCAGTCCCTTAAAGTCGTTGCTAAAAAAGTTGGTCTTGACGTGATCAAGTGGGAGAAAGATATCGACGGCGAAGCTGTCTCAGCGGAGATCGCTCACGTGCGAGACCTGGCTTCGAAAATGAAAATTAGCGGAACTCCATTCTTGGCCATTGCCCCTGACAAAGTGTTTCCAGGTCGCGTGGACCAATTGTTGGATATTGTGAATTCGATCAAACAATAGGCGGCTGGAGCGGGTGAGAGACGCGCGGCCCTGTGAATCGGGGCTCAACGGTGGTGATGGAGAGCCTATGAATAAGATCACGGAAAAACTTATTGAGGCCCAAAAGTACGCGATGTCGATTCGACCAAAGATCGGAGGGTTTCCCGTGCTTGCCGAAGTCCTTCGTCGGGCAGGGGTCCAGATGAATCGGTGGTCACTGCCATCTTGCCAGTCGGTTTACTTGATGAAAGATGGGGTGGTCGTGCAGCAAGGAGCGCCCCTTGTTACGGGCATGCACGAAATTCCAAGATTTGACCGTGAGATTTTGATTGCCGCGATAAGGACCGATCAAGAGGGGCGTAGTGCTTTTTATGAGTTCCTTCAAGCCGTGTGGAAGGCTGGAGTTGTTGGATACGACGTAGATTTCACGGCTCGAAAAGTCATTTACTACGGTGCAATTGGTGAAACCTACCTAGAAGAGTATCCAGCGGTTGAACTCGATAGATAATAGGCATGTTCGTGCCACTTCGACCGTAGGCGGGACGGATCTACATCATAGCCGTGAGGTACTTTTTTGGATCGGATAAAAATGCTTCTAGCGTTGACTCTGAAATGTATACGGCCTGGGCTGAGGGATAGAGCTTTCTGAATACGTCCATGCCCTTAGTCGATCTCTGTCTGCCGGATTTCACTTCAATCGCGAACAGTGTACCGTTATGTTTTGTGATGTAGTCGACCTCATCACCACCTTCGCGCCAGTATTCAACTTTAAAACCATTTTGAATCAGGCATGCACCAACTGCAGACTCGACCGCACGGCCATATCCGCTTCTAGTTTCAAAAACGTCTCTGTCAATTAGGGCCCCACACAAGGGTATAAGCTTAGGTGACGAGGCTCGCGACAGAACTGCTTTTTTAGAAAACTTTTGAATAGATTCTAAGAGAAAAGCGCCTTCGTAAAGTTCTATGTAATGTTTTATCAGATCGGTGTTGCCTCTATCTTGCAGTTGCCCTAACAATTTTGTGTAGCTGATATCCTGTGCAGGGTACGACATCAATATTTTGTAAGCCTGCCGAAACAAGGCAGGCTTGGCGACGCGGGCAACTTGCAGAATGTCTTTGCCAATGACTGTTTCGATGATTGAATCACGGAGGTAATCGGCCCACTTTTGGGGTCGGTCCAGAAGTTCATAAGATCCAGGGTAACCACCAAATCTAATGAACTTCTCAACATCGAGACCTGCTAGTTTTTTGGAACGCACATAGTCCCAGTGGTGCGCCCTGATCAACTGAAAGCGTCCTGTTAAGCTTTCTTTCAAGCCCTCATGTAAATGGAGTGAACTTGATCCAAGCAGGATAAGCTGAATCTGTGACTCTTTGGCTCGCTTTTGTTTATCCCATAGCTTCTTTACAGTGCTGGACCAATCGGACACCTTTTGAATTTCATCAATCGCCAAAATACAATTTCGATCCTTGAGGAGTGCCTTCTGCCAAATGGCTTCGATCCAAGAACCCGAGGGAGATAAGATGTCATCGGCTGTAAAGTATAGGTATGGTCGCTTGCTTCTCTTCAAAAACGCCAAGATTCCGGTCGTCTTGCCAACTTGCCGAGGCCCCAGAATCACCTGCAGAAATCCATTTGAGTGCTCTATATTTTCGTTCAGATCCCCTATAAAAGAGGGGCTAATGAGATTCGCCATGAAAATAGGGTCTCAAATTTTACTAGGCAAATCTAGTAATTTTACTAGAAGTATCTAGTATATTTAAGCGTCTGGACATAGATTTGAAGCCAGTCTCCGATTTTGGGGGGCGCAACTTCAGTGAAGGCAGCACTGCTTGTATTTCTTGCCACTCCCGCAAGGGCAGGGGTCATTGCGGCCGACCTTTGGTTCCGGGCGAATAACCGTGTGGGTCTGCTTCAGGTCCTTAATCCATTCGGCCCTCAGGCGGCGTACACCTGTTGCGAATTCAGCGTGGTTCTCTTTCATCTGAGCGTTCAGTGCTAAGTGAACTGCCGCCAGGAGGTCCCAGTCTTTTGATTTTCCCTTTTCAAGGTCTTCACGGGCACGTTTCATCACGCGCAGTGCTGCCTCGAGCACAGTTGGAGTCCATGCCATAAGAGCCTCTGGATTCGGATCAATGAAATCAGCTGTAAACGGAGTGTTACCGGCGCGCAGTCCCCACACGAACTGCTCAACTTCTCTTTCTCGTGCTGTTGCGAGTTGTAGAATTTCTGAATTTACCCAAGAGGCCGGCTCAGGCCATTTTGAAAAAAGAAAGGGATCATTTGGCTCCTGATGTTTTGCCAACTCATTCCAAAGGCCCATCATGCAGGAGAACCAGGTTTTTGCTACCTCAAGATCCTCAAATCCAGGTCGCTCTTCTTCTGCTCCAAACAAATGGCCGAAGAGTTGGCTCGGCGGAACATTCTCAACTGTTAAAACTGCACCGGCGGTAGCCGCCCTCATCTCTGCGAAAGGGAGGTCCGGCCGATATTTGGCGAGAAGTTCCTTTGCTTTTTCATCACCAGGGTATGGTTTAATTCCCATCATTTCTGTTTCTCACTTTTTGCAAAGTAAGGACGGTACCACTGGTCCGACGTTATGGCAAATGCACAGGCTTTCGCATCAAAATGGAAGCATCAGAGCAAAGAAATGCCAGCAGGTCTTGCAGTTCGAAATAGACAGAACTGACCCGTTGTGCGAGCTTTCTTGGATAGTCCATCTCTACGAGCGCCACCGCACCCTTTAAATCAAGCTTATAGAATGACCGAGGGTAATATGAATCTTTATTTAGTACATTGTGGTTTCTATGATAATGAGATTTGCGAAGGGCTTTATGAAAGCCATGTCAACTTTTTCGTTTCTGCCGAATCTTTTGAAGATGCAAAAGCAAAGGCAAAATTGCTCCCCGAGTTCCAAGCGAAAAAAATGCATATAGATGGGTTGCAAGAAATCCGAGCAGTGAGTGGTTTTAAAGTTCGTTTGGAGCGAGATGCAACTCTCCTGAATCAAACTCAAATTGTTAATTTTAAACATCGTGATCTTGCTACAAAGCCTCCCGCTACAAGTTAGGGAGAAATGGATCGCTCACAATGGCGCATCTGGATCTTGAGCCAATCACTGAAGCCCATTCCATGGGAGCGGGTTCAGAATGCTCTAGTGAGCGATGGAGGTAGGAGGCCGTATGCATGAAATCAGAACGTACAATGATCCGAAAAAGTTCTGGGTCGAAGTGTCGCCTCACTTAAAGAAAGAAGAGGCGAAGAACAGTCTGTGCCTGGGGCTATCTTACTTGTTTCAGACGAACCCATCCGATTGTGTGTATCAGAGTGCGCTCTTTCAAGGCGGTGTCCTTCGCGGCTCTGTAGTCGTCAGTAAGCATCGAGCGAACATTAACTTTTTACCCTCTCCAACGTCCGATCCTGAAATAGCAAAAACACTCTTTGTGGAGTTTCAAAAGACAAACACGCCAGTCACGGGGATGGTCAGTGAGAAAGCAACGGCCGACATCTATAAGGGGCTTTTTGAGAGACTTGGCAAAAGTGCAAAGCTGAATATGGCGCAGGGGATATACCGTTGCGATTCTGTTAAGGTGCCCGAATCTAACAGCGATCTAATCTTTCGATTGGCCGATGTCGATGATCTTGAAGAGGTGGGTCATTGGATTGAGGAACTTCAATGCGAGGCCGTTCCGCATGACCCAAGGGTACTCGGTGCGGAACTGGCGAGACCCAAAATCGATAATAAAATGATTTATGTTGTGGAGAAAAATGGCGCATTGGTTTCCATGGCTGCATGGAGCAAAGATATTGAAACATCATGCTCGGTCAATTTGGTATTTACTCCCAAAGTACGACGAAAAAACGGTTATGCGAGTTTTGTAACAGCCAAGCTCACCCAACAGCTGCTCGAAAATGGAAAAAGAGAAACAAATTTGTACACTGACATGAAAAATCCAACGTCAAATAAGATTTATATGGATATTGGTTATGAATTTGTCTGTGATTCTGTTCACTATGGTTTGATATCCGATTAGGTAGATTTCTTCTTTTGCATCAGGATTTCAGTGTAAGCTAGCATTATGGAGCTAAGAAGAAATACGACATGGATGATGACCTGCCACATGATTTGATCCGAAGTTTTTTCTTTGATATTTATAAACGCCTTTAGCAAGTGAATGCCCGAGATTCCCACCAAGGCTGTTGCCAATTTGACTTTCAAAGCTCCGGCATCGATTTTATCCAACCAATCAGGCTTATCGGGGTGTCCCTGCAAATCGATCCGGCTGACAAAGGTGGCGTAACCACCGATGATGACCATCACCAAGAGGTTAGCCACCATCGTGATATCAACCAGGGTCAACACCCCCAACATAAGAACTTCTTCACTGATCGAGTTAACCGATGTGGCGAGATGTATCAGTTCAATCAGGAATTTGTAGGCATAAAGAATGCCCGCGACAATAAGACCTAAATAGAGGGGGAGCCTGGAACCAGCGGCTGGAGAAAATAACTTGCTCCATCGCATTTTCAAAATGTTTTCGAATAGGCTGGAGAGAGAATCATGTATCGCGAAGTCAGTCAACGAACTGGGCCCGTGTGTTTACGCCAAAGCTAGAATCTGAACCTCTTGTTAAAGCGAAAGTTTGGGACTGGGTCGATAGCTTTCTTCCCCCCACCTCGCAATGCAAAGGGGGTGGCAAACTTTGAAGATACTATTTGTGAGGTTATGCAGTCAGAGGTTTTATAGAAAAAGTCATTCCGTTCTCAGGGAGCGCTCTTTGGAATGCGCGATCGGACGATGTATATTCGGCTATGTACTTTCGTGATCCGACAACATTCATAAAATCCAGAATGGAAAGCTGCCAGCAGCATGTGTTCAGGCGATTGAGCTGCAAGGGGCAAACTGGAAGTTCAAAAACTGTTTCTTTTGACGAGAGGTTCTTTGAGTTGACGCGTAACGCGATTGAGCAGTGGGGCTCGCTTTCTCGATGAGAATTCGTCAAGCTCATTAAATGAGTATTACCAAAGCTTTTCAAACTCGGGGTTCGTTTCTTTGTCGAGACGGCATGGCACGTTCAACTTCGAATCCGAAATCGAGCAAAAAGCTGTGCTTTACATCTACCAACAAGGAGTTGCTAGCTCAGACTCTGCTTGAGCTTTCTGGCCTCTCTGGATGTCATTTTGTTAAAATGTCAGTGGAACCAAAAGATGGCATGTACTTGGGCCGATGTTTTTTTACCAATGACTCTGACGTAGGCAAGTATTGGGCAAAGTATGGGCGCAGCAAGTACTTGATGTGCAATATTCAAGATGATGATTTTGCACGCCAATACAGAGAACCAAGCGCGACCGCTGAATCTGCGATAACCGATGCAAGGTCACAGGTCACCCCTGATCTAGGCAATTCAGCCGAAACTCAGATCGTCTATCCGTCTGAAAAATACTTCTCGGGTTTTTATGCCACACTTTCTGCCGTGGCCAAAGAGCGTGTGTATATAGAAATGATTGAAGCGCCTCCGCTCGAAAGCGTCATAAGCTTTCAAAAAGAACACATTTCAAAAAACGGGCCTGTTTACTATGCAGTGAGTAACGATCAAGTGATTGGTTGGCGCGATGTTTTTCCGATGAGCAATCCCAGGCAAGTGCACCGGGGAGCGCTCGGGATGGGCCTGCTGCCCGAATATCGGGGGCAGGGCATTGGCGCGCGCCTGCTAACTGCAACTCTTGCTCATGCCAAACGGTTCGGTCTGGAGAAGGTCGAACTTCATGTGTACACGTCGAACACTCCCGCGATCGCACTTTATAAAAAATTTGGCTTTGAGCAAGAAGGGCTGATCCAAAAGTACCGCAAGCTTGACGGCCAATACTTCGACGTCTTAGCGATGGGCAAATTTCTGTAATCGGGGGTAGCCTCATCTGGACGGCGTGAGAAAACCAGACATCACTCCAATTTACTCATGAGTAAATTGGAGTGATGTCCAAAATACTCACGCGATACCTTTAGGCCTCAATAGCCGATGACCTCAAGAAGAAGATGGTTTTTTTGGGTGGCCCACGTCAGGTCGGCAAGACGACTCTGGCCCAAGGTCTTATCCGAAACTTTAAAGACGGACATCCTGCCTATCTGAACTGGGATGATGAATTCGACAAGCGAAAAATTAAAATGCGGGAGTGGCCGAAGGCTGAAGCTTTGATCGTGCTCGATGAAATTCACAAATTTAAAAATTGGCGAAATTTGGTCAAAGGGTTTTACGACAAGCTGAAGAATTCCCACTCCTTTTTAGTGACCGGTTCAGCCAGGCTGGATCACTTCCGCAAAGGCGGCGACTCGCTACTCGGGAGGTGGCACATACAACGGCTCGATCGACTCATTCGAGTAGACTTGGAAGGTTGGGAAGACGTAAGAGACCTAAATAGAATTCACGCTTTGGCTGAAGAGTTGCCCAATAGAGTGGGCTCACCGCTTTCTGTCAATGCACTGGCCAATGATATTGGTGCGGACTTCAAAACGATCAGGCGATGGCTAGAAATTCTGTCTTCGCTCTACTATTGTTATCAAATTGCGCCCTACGGCTCCTCGAAAATTCGCGCCGTAAAGAAGGAGCAAAAGCTCTATATGTGGGATTGGAGTCAAATTGAAAAGCCAGGGATTCGCTTCGAAAACTTGGTTGCGTCACATTTGTTGAAGTACTGCCACTATCTTGAGGATGTTCAAGGCTATCGGATGGAGCTGCGATTCCTCAGAGATACAGACAAGCGGGAGATTGATTTTGTCGTGCTAAAAGACAAAAAGCCGATGTTTGCCGTCGAGTGTAAACAGGGTGAGGGATCAGTTTCGCCTCACCTATTTTACTTTCGCGACAGAACACCCATCCCACATTTTTATCAGGTTCACCTGGGAAGCGTGCATCGGCAAATAGCCCCAGCTGTCAGGATAGTTGTCGCCCCAGAAATTTAAATGTAGCAGGGGCGAAAAGGTTAGTGACAAATGGCACAAAGGTATTCGGCTGAATTTAAGAAGTCTGCGGTAGAGAAGCTCCTTGCCCGCGGATCCCGTCC
>JBGSNU010000050.1:0-21334 GCA_041739415.1 Bdellovibrionales bacterium
GGACGGGATCCGCGGGCAAGGAGCTTCTCTACCGCAGACTTCTTAAATTCAGCCGAATACCTTTGTGCCATTTGTCACTAACCTTTTCGCCCCTGCTACATTTAAATTTCTGGGGCGACAACTATCCTGACAGCTGGGGATGAAGGCTATCGTTCCAAAGACGGCAACGGTTGCTTTGCTACTCCGGAAAAGCCACGAGAGAATTACACTTACCAATCTTGGATGTGGAAGGGATCTCATAGTCAGATTAAGACTCATCAGCCAATTCCGCTTGAGCGCTTTAATGGTCCGATTTTCTTTACTCATGGCGAGAAGGATTCGCTCTGGTGTGTGAGCAAAGCTAAATCAATGAAGCGACAACTTGAGGCCGCTGGAAAAAAACCAGAAGTTCATATCTTCCCAAATGAAGATCACGGGTTTTCGTCCGCTGCCGACACTCAGCGCTGGCGCCTACTAATAGATTTTTTAGATCGAAACATGAAGTGATTGCTTGAGATGGGAGAGCTTGTTGTGAAAACCTTTGTCTTGAGTCCAGCCATACCGCAACTCCCTTCGGGAGACATCAACATCACTGAGCAGTTCTTCGTGGAGAAGATGGGATTTGAAGTAGTGACGAAACTCCTTGAACACGGTTTTTTAATTGTACGCCGAGGACCGGCTGAAATTCATTTTTGGCAAGCCCCAAGCGAAGCTGAGGCCAGAGAGCTTGGCAGTGCGAGCAGCTGTTATGTCCGAGTGGAAAACATTCGACCACTTTTTGAAGACCTTAAGGGTCGAACCGCCCCCTTTAGATACGAGTTAACAATGCAGCCATGGGGGATGAACGAGATGCAGATTGATGATCCTTACGGAAATGCAATTCGATTTGGTGAGCCAGTGCGAAGTACGGAGGAATCTCTATGAAAAATATGGTTATTTCTATTCTCTTTCTATTCCATTCAGCTTCCGCATTCGCTTTAGATTTTGAGGGCGTTGCCCAACAGCTCTGCCGTTTCCTTTCTCCTCAATATGCCCAAGTTGACGTTGATCGATTAATCGCTAAGAAATTTTTCGAATCGTTATCGAAGGATCAGCTTTTAGCTCAGAGAGACGAGCGAATACAAAAGTTTGGCGACTGCCGCAATGCGGAGATCGTCGAGCAAAATCAGGCGGCCAGAGTTGCACATGTCTCTTTCGATCAAGATAAGAGCTACACCTCAGTCGCTCGGGTTGCTCTCAATTCCAGCGGGAAGATTGAACAGTTTGCTTTTAAACTCAATTTTTCTAGCGCGAAGTCTCCGATGCCTGCGATTAAGAAAGTTAAAATGCGCGATAGAGTTCGGCTTGAAACTTGGATTTTTTTGAATCCAGATTCAAACGGAAAACCCCTTCCGGTTATCCTGGAGAGAACTCCCTATACGCGGGTCGCGGACCTAGGCAATATTGGTTTTGCTGGCACAGCCCAATGGGTTTGGAGCCAAGGTTATCACTATGTTGTTCAAGCGGTACGAGGTACTGGTCGGTCTGAAGGCGACTTTAGAATCTTTTCTCCAATTAATGTTGCCGATGCGCGGGCGACTCTTGACTGGCTTGATCGGCAAAGATTCAGTGACGATAATGTTGCCGTGATGGGTACATCATACGACGGATTTACTTCTCTCGCGGCAGCGGTCACAAACCATCCGACACTAAAGCTCATCCTAGCGGGGGGCAGCCCAACCAACTTGCGCACTGACGGTTTTAGTTCGAATGGTGTGCTTCAGCTGGTGCTCCTGGATTACTTGCGCTATATCCAAACCAGACAAGGACTGCCGTTCGAATCCGATTTTTTAGAAAAGGCTGGAAAGAAACTTCTACTTAAAGCTGATCCGAGCGACTACGACCGACTTCTTTATGGCATTGAGATTCACGAATGGAATCGCATAGCCCCACATATTAACCATCCCGAAAGCACCTTTTGGCGATCTCGATCAATTTTTGATCAGCTTCCTAAAATCAATGTTCCCACATATCACATTGCTGGAATGGCCGTAGATGGCGATCTGCCAGATACCGTCCGGAATTTTAGAAAGACGCTTGTTGAGGCACAATTTCCTGGAAGGCACCACTTGTACCTTGGCTACTGGAATCATGGAAATTCAACTCCCACTGGGAGCGAGATACAAAACCTTGGGCCCGAGCTGAAAGAGCGTTTGCCAGCTCTGCTTAGGCATTATCTCAAAGGTGAACCTCTGCCATTTGTCGATCATCAAGTGATGATCGCGAGCCACTTCGGCCAAGGTTTAAAGGCATGGCCCGAGATTCCTTTCGAGAAATTTTCTCGGCAGAAGCTCTTCGTGAAGGAGACCATTGAAGAGGGTGTCATACTTTCGCCTGAGCCATCTAACGAATCGGTTCCGCAAAGCACCTACTGGTATAGGCCAGGTCAGCTTCACGGCTTCACTAAAGACCAACATGTCTCCCTTTTTTGGCAGGCTGATAGAGAAGTACCTGTTCTAGGCGAGCTAGAATTTAATATTTCAGTCGGAACGAAAGCTCCACGAATGGACATCTTAGTGGCCGTTTCGAAACTCAATGCCAAGGGCGAGGCGCAGTTCGTATCAAATTGCCTTTTTGCAAAGCGATTCGAAGTGCAAAAGCAAACAGAGGTTTTTAAACTCACCGGGGACTGTCCAGTATTCACAAAGATTGAAAAGGGTGAAGTCCTTCAATTCGTAGTAACGAGCAATCTTTTTCCTCAGTTTACCCGAGTAAGCACAGAGCCAATGGGCAAACGGGTTGATTTCCAAGATTTTGCAATTTCGCTCCTCTGGAACCCGGATGAACCTTTCGTTTCTATTCCAATAGAATCGGCGCATTAGGCGTGTGTCGTTTAATTTATCAATTCGATTACTGATCTATCATAGGGGTGGTTTAACAATGACGGCTGATAGGCAATATTTCGAAGAAGAAATTCAGCATTCGGTGCAATACCTATCGAGCCAAGAGGCAATCGATAGTCTTCAAGCCGATGCCTACTGGCCTAAGTGGAATTCACCATGGTGGCACATGCTTCTCTTGCACGAGATCGGAGAGACGAAGCGTATTCCAGAGACGGCGATCAAGACTCATATTGCGACTCTCAACCGAATGCCACTCAAGATTTTTCCCATTCAACCAGGTGATATGCCTGAAGGTATCAATCCCTATCGAGAATGCCCCTGTCATTGCCAGCTCGGAAATGTTTATCAAGTGCTAGCTCATTGGGGAATTGACGTGGATAAAGAACTGCCCTGGGTTCGTCCGTGGTTGCTCCGCTACCAAATGGATGATGGCGGTCTCAACTGCGATAATGACGCCTACTTGATAAAGGATGAAACGCCAAGCTCAATGGTTGGAACGATTGCCGCATTTGAATCCATTCTCCTTTATACCCCGAAGCCATGGACGACTGGGGTACAGAATTTTATAGAAAAGGGAGCGCAATTCCTGATCGGACGAAAGCTCATGCTCGGCTCACAAACCAAGCACAATGCCCATGAACGAGAAAGCGCCAAAGACTGGCTGAAACCCTGCTTTCCGCGTTTCTATCTGTACGATGTCCTTCGTGGGTTGAATGCGTTGTTATCATGGGAAAAGATAACCGGACAAGAGATCCCTTATGAGGCTATCCGCGAGGTTGTTGACCATCTCAACAGTAGGTTTCCAAATGAAGAAATCCGTAACGAGCGCCTGTCTTATGGTGGTGCAAAGACCTTCCTTCCTTCGACTTCCGGTGTTGGAGAATGGAAATGGGGTGAATCCACGACGGTCTTTCCACTTTTACAAAAAGTAAGCGCCATTGGCGATAGTTCTCCGTTTCTGTCGAAACAATGGTCGAAGGCTCGAGCGCAGCTAAAGGACTCCAATGCCGTAAGATGTTCACCCGTGATTTCAAAAGGATCTTCCGTATGATCCGAGTCGAATCTGTCACTGATAAAAATTGGGATTTTCTTGAACAGTTATTCTCTGAGTCTACCGAGTGTTCCGATTGCTGGTGCATGAATCATCGTAGCGACCCAAAAAGTTGCCCGACGGGAGATACCGCAAAGAAAACGTTGCGCGGTGAAATTTTAAAAGGAACAGCCAGCGGTCTTATAGCCTTCTATGAAAACCGTCCTGCCGGTTGGTGCGCGATTGATCCAGTGAAAACACAAATTGGTCACGATTACCATTTGCAAACAGAAAGCGCCCAGGCTTCACAGGCATGGATGATTCATTGTCTGTATGTTGATTCGAGATTTCGCGGCAATGGCATTTCGAAACATTTGATTCAATCAGCAATCAAACTCGCCAAAGAAAATGGCGCTTCCGAATTGCTCGCGTTCCCGATACCTGAAGACACCAAAGGCAAATTTCCAAAAGACATTGCCGAGTTTTCGGGACGACTCTCGACGTTTACAAAGCTCGGATTTAAGCCAAAAGAGCGCCTAAGCGACTTTTATCAAGTGGTTTCGCTGGAAACCATTCTATGACTGATGGCGACTCTAGTGAATTCGGTTTTTATGCCAAAAAATGGAGTCTAAAAGATCCACGAAAAATCGCTGAGACATCAACAATTAAAGTGTATCGAGTCTACCGAGACGACCTGCCGCTCGTCCTTAAGATTTTGACACCTCTTGGTCAGATAGATGAAGCCGATGGAGCTATTGCACTCAGACACTTTTCCGGCAAAGGGGCAGTCGAGCTTTTGGGTTATGATAAAGGAGCACACCTTGTATCGTACATCGACGGTCGATCTCTCAATTCAATTGTAACCGGAGGTCAAGACGATCAGGCAACGGAAATTGTTTGCGATGTTCTAGATCTGCTTCACAATTCATCACCTGAACTTCCGCAGGGCCTAACTTCAATGGAGCAGAATTTCGAATCCCTTTTCGCCCATGCAAAGCGAGGAGATTTCGAATTACTCAGTGAAGCCGCGAAAATTGCCTCGCACCTGTTGTCGTCTGGACAAGAGCGAATCGTTCTTCACGGCGATGTTCATCACAAAAATATCTTTGAGAGCTCCACTCACGGCTGGCTTGCGATAGATCCAAAAGGTCTTATCGGGGAGCGCACTTACGACTATGCAAACATCTTTTACAACCCTGATGATTCACCCGAGATAGTGGAGCGACCCGAACGAATTACCAGCGTTTGTTCGATCTTCTCACGACGCTTTGACATTGACCCAAGTAGAATCCTGAAATTCGCATTCGCTTATGGATGTCTCAGTGCTTGTTGGGAAATCGATGATGGATTAAAACCAGATAGGCGACTTCGTATCGCAAAAATCATCCAAGAGCTTTTGAAGTAAAAGGAAATCAATGAGTCGCATTCACATATTTGGTGCCTCTGGGTCGGGTACGACAACTCTTGGAAAAGAACTGAGTCAATGCCTAGAAGAAGCGCTTTCAATAGATGCGGCAGCAAATATTGTAAAGGAAAGAATGAAATGACCGGACTTCATCACGTCGAGATTTACGTTTCCGATCTCAAGAAATCCACATCCTTCTGGTCTTGGCTCCTTTGCGATAAACTCGGATACCATGAGTTTCAGCGGTGGGAATCCGGAGTGAGTTTCAAGAGCGGCGACACGTATCTTGTGTTTGTTCAAACGGAGGAACGATTCTTAGAGCCATCGTATCATCGATGCCGTGTGGGTCTGAATCACTTGGCATCTCATGGTCGCTCAAAAGAACACGTAGAAGAAATTGCGAATGAACTAAAAGTGCTCGGTTTCAAACTCCTCTATTCCGAGAAACATCCTCATGCCGGTGGTTCTGGCAGTTACGCCGTGTTCTTTGAAGATCCCGACCGTATTAAGGTCGAAGTGGTGGCGCCTTGAGGGGCGCCTATCCCATCTTTTTACGAAGCCTCGCAGTTCTATATGGAATCGGAGCCATCTTGCATTTCGCAGATATCTTTGATCTGAGGCTCAAATTTTCGGAATCTGACGGGATTTGGAAAATTTGGATTATTTATCTTTTGATCTTCGACTCCATCGCCGCCATTGGGCTGTGGAAAGAAAGACTGTGGGGAGTGACCGCCTTTTTATTGATCAGCGTCTCGCAGCTTATCGCATACACGTTGTTCCAGGATGTCTTTGGCCCGCAATGGTTTCTTGTTGTCTTTCATATCGCGACGTTGTCAATGTTCGCGATTCTAGGCGGATTCAAAAAAACTACCATCGCAATACTCCGATGCCGTTCTCACCTCGTGCAAAAAGTGGATGAAAGATAAAAATGAGAATGTACGATGGAATGCAGCGATGATCTTTACTGCCGCCGCTGCTCGCAAGTTTTCAAAAGAGTCGAAGCCAATACTTCCGGCAGCTCGAAAATGGCGAGAGCCCTTTCGTTGCGCGAGCCACAAAGAAGGCTTTGAAGAGTATCAGCAGATCTTAGTTCAAGAGGCGCAACGCGCGCCCGAGAACACTATAATTATTGAAAGTATTCACCTCGACTTTTTAGAAGCCCTGAGATTTCGCTGTATATCGATGAGCGACGGAAGCCCTTGGGCTGCCTTTTCGAGCGCCGCTTTGCGGAAACTGTCGTGAATACCTTTGATGACAATAGTTCCACCCCACATGGATACAATGAGAAGAGCGGCGCTGATGATTTCTTTCATAAATTGGCTTCCTTTACTGGTTTTATGTTTTCAGTCGTTAATTGGACGGCGAAGGCGTAGATGCGCGCGATCTTGGCTGGGTCAAGTTTGTGAATGAGCAGATCGATTTTATAGAGTGCAGGAACATTCTTTGATCGCTTATCGTCGGTCGTGAAATTCTTGAAACTCGACGGGCTGTAGCCATAGACGCGTGTGAGTTCGTCTCTCAGCTCGGGACGAATACCGCGTTTGCCAAGTTCCATGGCGGAAATCGTGCGACCAGACAGACCAACACGTTCGCCAGCCTGTGCGAGTGTAATGTTGGCTTTCTTGCGCAAGAACTTGAGAATAGCTCCATTCATGCTGATGCATTCTGCGGACACTGTGGGGCTTTTTGATTTAGCGACCCAAAGGCCAAAGTGCTTGCGGTAGGTATCACCGCCATAGGCGGTCACGATACGATCGAATTCGACCTTGGTTAGCCGAGCATTGCCTCGGCTATTTTCGACCTCACTGAGCCATCCGGCACTTCGCCCAATGTGTTTGGCGGCTTGCTTGAGCGGGAGTTTCTTTAGCTCTCGCAGTTTTCGTAAAATGACTCCGTAGCTCTCCATAGGAACCTCTCTTTGCCTGGGATTTTTAGACTTGGAATTGAACTTTTGTGGAATTCGTCCGAGCGGACTGAATAGTTGAACGACTGTAGAATTCTACAATCGAGAGGCGGCGGTGGTAGGGAAATGGAAGGGAACTACAGTGACATCAACGGGCGCGAAGGGACATTTAGAAAAATCGGGATTTCGACTCTGAATGAATTTAACTACTTAGACTCTTTGCTTTTTTTCGTTTTGTGCTCTTTCTACTCGAATAATTTGGTCGGCGCGACTGGATTTGAACCAGCGACCTCTTGCACCCCAAGCAAGTGCTCTACCAAGCTGAGCCACGCGCCGACACATACGATATCTACTGGATGAACCAGAAACGTAGCGCTAGGGGCCAGCGATTTCAAGTCAATTCAGTGGTTTGACGAGCTGATGTGCGCCCAAATTCCAATCCAGGCTTTGATCGAGCAGCCGGGGCGGAACAAGGGTTTTGTCACGTGCCTCACGAAAGCGGATAAAATCCTGGCGGCTGGTGGAATTCGTCAAATGGATATTGCTGCGCATTTGTGCACCGATAGAGGACTGATACCGCATCGGCCGTCCACCGGGACTGTAATCGTGCCCGACAAACACCTGATAGGACTCGGATAAGCTATAAAGCTTACTCCAGATCGAGTCATAGAGTTGAGGCGCACTCCCGCCGGGAAAATCGCAGCGCCCGACACCTGCATCCGGCAGCATCAGACAGTCGCCGGTGAATAGGTTTTGCCCAATTCGATAGGTCATACAGGCTGGGGTGTGCCCGGGAGTCGCAATCGCCTGCACAACAAGTGAACCGGCTGTGAGTTCTTCTTGATCGCGGAGCCAACGGTCCACTCCCAGTTTAGCCAACTCAAGACTCTTTGGCCATTTGTACACCGCTTGAAACTTTGCGAACACTTCATTCAGGCTATAGGACATCGCCCACTGAGCCCCAGGCCAGACCTTCTTGAGCTCAAGTGAACCGGTTAAATGATCGGCGTGAACATGCGTGTCCATCACCCAATGCACCAACAGATCATGCGCTTCAACAAAACGGATCACCTTTCGGACCGACTCACTGGAGGGACGCGCCTGGGCTGGGTCATAGTCTACTAGAGGATCAATCACGACGGCGTCACGCGTGCTCACATCCCAAACCACATAGGTCAGAGTTGAGGTGGCAACATCATGAAAGGCGCAAATCTCAACAGTGTTCATTTGAGCAATTGTCGAAAGGCGCGGATCTCATCTATGAGATCCATCACACGGTCTTTGGCATCTTCGAGATTTTCGGCAATGGTGCGGATCTGTTTGACTCGAACATTGTCTTTGCGCAGCTTTTTCAACGCTGATCTTGCGCCCTCGATAGAGAAGCGATCGCGGTACAAAAGCTTTTTGATCAACATTAAATTTTCAACATCACGGCGTTCATACATGCGCTGATTGTGCTTGCTCTTTTTGGGCTTGAGGATTTCAAACTCAGTCTCCCAGTAGCGCAAGACATAGGCCTTAAGCCCCAAAAGATCAGCGACTTCGCCAATTTTAAAAGCCAACTTGTCTGGAATCTGCGCTAGCTCGTTTTCTAATATAGGATCAACTTCAATCTGCACCTCCACTCGAGGCAGACTCGACGGGGCATAGCGCTTTTCGGCTTCACTGCTGAGAACAACTTCTTCAACCAATGCTTAATCCCTCGTGGTCACAGTGCACATTCTAATCATCATCTTCAGTCACAAGGCTTGGATCTTCACCGTTCAACAATGCCTTTAACACTTGGCTGGGCCGGAAGGTCAGCACTCGCCGAGCGCTAATCTTAATTTGATCACCTGTTTGGGGATTTCGCCCGATGCGCTCTTTCTTGCCGCGAACGACAAAGTTGCCAAAGCCCGAGATCTTAACCTTATCGCCTTTGCACAGCACACCCTTGAGCTCGTCAAAAACCATCTCCACTAGTTCTGAGGCCTCTTTTTTAGAGAAGCCAATTTTGTGATACACCTTTTCAATGATGTCCGCTTTGGTCATTGTGGATCGGCTCAAAGTCTGTTCCGACATAGAAGTCTACCCTCCCAGGATCTCTAAGAAAGGCTAACAAGTTACTGAAAGCTTTCAACTATTTTTATTAGGTAACCAATGACTCAGCGCACTTGCGAAAGCAAACAACTAGCGCACCTTGATATTCAGCTTCTTGCTGACGTTTGTGACCAGCTGAGCCTGCAGCGCCGTGAGTTTTTCCTCATCTAGAGTGGTCGTTAGGTCCTGTAAAACCATTCGGTAGGCAATGGATTGATGCCCTTCAGGCACTCCAGCCCCTTCAAACACATCAAAAACCTGAACGCTTTGCAGGAGGGTGCCAATCGTCTTTTTGATCTCCACCATCACATCACTGGCCGCAACACCTTTTGGCACTAAAAAGGCAATGTCGCGCTCAACTGCTGGGAACTTACTCACCGGCTTATATTTCACCACCCGAGGCTGCCCACGAGTGAGCGCCTTCACATCCAGCTCGCCTATCACAACAGGCAAACGCACTTTCTCTTGCACTTGCCACCGAGGATGAATCGCCCCAATCACACCAATATTTCGACCTTCAACAAACACACTGGCACTTTGCCCAGGGTGCAAAAGTTCGGGCGCGGACACCAGTGGATTGAACTGCACTTGGGTGATCATCAAACGATCCAGGATGCCTTGCAAACGGGTCTTTAACTCAAAAAACAAGGCGTGATCCACTTGCGATTTTTGCCACAGTCCTTGTTGCAAACCCCAAGCGGCAAAGGCTAGTCGCGGCTCTTGCAAATAGCCCTCTGGTCCACGGCGAAAGACAAAGCCCAGTTCAAACAACCGCCCAACGCCATTGCCATGTCGAACATTGTGAAGCAAGTTGCGCAGCAACCCCGGCAAGAGGGAGATGCGCATCACATCCAGCTCTTCGTTCAGTGGATTTTGAATCGCAATCGCCTGCGGATCCATTTCTAATCCACACGCTTTGTAACTCTCAATGGATCCCAACACCGAGGCTTGATACTTCGAGCTGGTAAAACCAAAGTTAATGCACTGACTGAAA
Source organism: Bdellovibrionales bacterium (assembly GCA_041739415.1). GTDB lineage: Bacteria > Bdellovibrionota > Bdellovibrionia > Bdellovibrionales > UBA1609 > JALHOQ01. The sequence continues at coordinate 10,273 of JBGSNU010000050.1, forward strand.
CCCGCTGTTCGTGCCAAGGTCCCCAGATGCTGTTCAAATAAATAATTTTTATCTTGAGCCAAGGGCGCATAGGAGAGCACGGGCAGACTCTCAGGAATATGATCGTAGCCGTTGAGCCGACCATACTCCTCAACAAAGTCCACCTCTTGCTCTAAGTCCACCCGGTACTCTGGCGGCGTCACTTGCAATCCGCTGGCGAGCACCTCGACTTTACATCCGAGTCTTAGCAACCAACTTTGCAGCTTTTCTGGGTCAACAGGATAGCCGAGGCGATCTGACAGATATTGAGCCCGCACCATAACTGGCAGCCGCACCACAGGATTTGGGTAGAGGTCCGTACCAACAGGACTCACTTGTCCACCGGCCACCTCTTGAATCAGTTGACAGGCACGACCGAGCGCCCGCACCACACCACTCGGATCTGTGCCGCGCGAAAATCGATAGGCCGAGTCTGTTTGCAAACCGTGGCGGCGCGCTGTCTTGCGCACGCTGTCCATCGTGAAGTGCGCGGCTTCAATAAATAAATCTTGTGTGGTCTCAGTGACCCCGCTATTGAGGCTACCGACAACGCCGGCTAAACACACGGCCCGCTCAGCATCTCGAATCGTTAGCTCATCACCGGTGAGCTTCAACTGCGTGCCATCAAACGTCGTAAAGTTCTCCCCAGCTGCAGCGCGACCGACCAAAATTTTTCGACCCTTGAGTGAACTCACGTCAAAGGCATGCAACGGCTGCCCTAAATCCATCATAATGAAATTTGTGACATCGACCACATTGTTGATCGAGTTCATGCCGACACTCTCCAACCGACGCCTAAGCCACGCGGGCGAGGGGCCCACCTTGACTCCCTCGATCATCCGGCCCGCATAACGCGTGCACAACTTGGAGTCCTTCAATTCGACTTCGACCTTTGGGTTCGACTGCGCTCCCGAGTCCTGGTGAAACGTCGGCAAAACTTTGAGTGGTCGATCAAGTAAGCAACTGAGCTCACGGGCCACTCCCAGATGTGACAAACAGTCGGCCCGACTGGTGGGAACGTTGACTTCATAGGTGATATCATCCAACCCAAAATACTCGGCAAAGGGCTGCCCAACAGGAGCATCCGCTGGCAAAATCAAGATGCCAACGGACTCAGTCTTTAAGCCAAGCTCGCTCTCTGAGGCCAGCATCCCTAGACTCTCGACATCTCGAATTTTGGATTTTTTAATTGCGAAATCTCCCGGTAAAACTGCACCGGGCAAGGCCACGACCACTTTGTCACCGACCTTGTGATTGGTGGCGCCACAGACGATCTGCTGCACTCCACCTGAGCCGGTGTTGACCTGACACACGGTTAGGCGATCCGCATTGGGATGACGTTCTAACCGCTCAATATGACCCACAACGACCGACTTCAGAGATTCAGCGCTGCTGTCCATCCCTTCCACCTCAAGCCCAGCGTCAGTCAAAACTTTTGCCAGCTCATTTGGCTTAGCTAAAAAATCAACCACGTCCACATGATCACAGAGCCACTTGAGTGAAATCTTCATAAATTAAACTGCCTTAAAAATCGCAGGTCGTTTTCGAAAAATAAGCGAATGTCATCGATCCCATATTTAATAATCGCCATGCGCTCAATGCCGAAGCCAAACGCAAAACCCTGCCACACATTCGGATCCAGCTTGACCGCTTCAAACACGCGGGGATTGACGAGCCCACTACCGCCGATTTCAATCCAACCAGTAAACTTGCACATCCGGCAACCCTTTGCGGCGCACATGGGACATGAGCAATCAAACTCCGCCGAAGGCTCGGTAAACGGAAAAAAGCTCGGCCGAAAGCGCACCTTCACACTCGAGCCGAACATTTCACTCAGTAAAAAAGTGATCGTCCCTTTGAGATCAGCCATTGAGACCTTGCGGTCGACCAACAGCCCCTCAATCTGATGAAAATTTGGGGCGTGCGAAACATCACTGTCACAGCGAAACACCGAGCCTGGAGCCAACGCACGAAAGGGAGGTTGTTCACTGAGCAGCGCATGAATCTGCACAGGGGATGTGTGCGTGCGCAGCACATGCTCTTGATCCACATAAAAAGTGTCTTGCATGTCACGTGCGGGATGATCTGGGGGAATATTCAACGCTTCGAAATTGTACCAGTCCTTCTCAATCTGCGGCCCAGTTCGTACGGTGTAGCCCAGCCGAGACAAGATCTGGATCGCCTCATCAAAAATCATCGCAATCGGATGTTTTGCCCCGAGCTCGATTGCGGGCCCTGGCAAACTCACATCCATTTTATCGCTTTGAATTTTACTTAGGAGTTCAGCGCTCCGGAGATCTTGCTCACGCGACACATAGGCTTGCTCAAAGCTGTCCTTGACCCGATTGACCTCTTTGCCAAACAAGGGTTTTGCATCTTTTGGCAACTTGCCCATCTCACGCATAACTTCGCTTAAAAAGCCTTGCTTGCCGGCAAAGGCCACCTTGATCTCATACAGGGCCTTGAGGTCAGATGAGGCCTGAACTTGAGCCAAAGCCTGGGCTAATTTTTCGTTAAGACTGGCTGTCAAAGCTTCAATTGTCGCACTCATGGCGCTATCTTCGAATGATTTTTTAGAAAAAGCAATGTACAACCCCTTTTACATGAAGCACTCAGGCACCCATAAAAAACCGGAGCAGATCTATGGCTTTGATGAGGCCGACGCACGTCTATATGACTTGTTTCGCCATCACGGTTTTGAGGACTTTCCACACGCTGAGCGACGGCGTCTCGTGGAGTTTTATTTGCTGTTGATGGAGCATCAGTTTCGCGACAACGTCACTCGTCTGGTGAAGTTTCGTGACATTGGGATTAAGCATTTCATTGACTCGTTGATTGTACCGCGACTGACACAACTGAAGTTCCCGTTGCTGGATGTGGGGACGGGCCCGGGCTTTCCGGGTATACCGCTGAAGATCATGTTTCCAAATGACAAAATCATCCTTGCCGAAGGTGTGCGCAAGCGCGTGGATTTTTTAAAGGCTGTGCGCGAGCAAATGCAACTCAAAGAGTTGCAAGTGGTTGGTCGCAACATCGATCAGACCTTTGAGCTACCCGTCCAAGGGGTGATCACTCGAGCGCTAGAGGACGTCAATCACACGCTCGAAAACGTCTCGCAGTGCCTTGAACTCAACGGCCATATTTACCTGATGAAGGGCCCCAACGTCGACAGCGAGATCAAAACCGCAAAGGCGCGCTGGAGAGACCACTTTGACCTTGTAGAAGATCACGCTTACGACTTGCCGAACACACCCAATAAACGGCGCTTGCTCGTTTATAAAATGTTACATAGACCAATGCCAAAGCTGGCCAAAGTCCGGGACTAAATTGTGGGGAAATTTGCAACGCCCCCGCCGATCGAAAGCCGACAAAACGCAAAATTTAAAATCTGGACAAGCCTGCTTGAAGCCAAAGGCATTAAAAAAAACGGCATGTCGATCATCGCAGGCACCAAACTTGTGGAGGAGTTCCTCTCCCAATCCAGCGCCGCTGCCTTAGATTTGCTCTTGCCGGAAAAGTTTGGCTCGCCAGCACTGCCGTCGCATATCCGCATCCACAAGTTAGGTCGGGCGCTTTTTAATGAACTCGACACCTTTGGCACCGGCACGCCATTGTTGGTGGTGCGAACGCCTGAGCTTTTGCCATGGAAGGCCGGCAAGCCCCAAGGTCTCAACTTGATCGTCGCACTCAGTGATCCCGGAAACCTTGGCGCACTTCTAAGGTCAGCCGAAGCCTTCGGTACAACCCGAGTGATTCTGACAGCGGAGTGCTGCTCACCGTTTTTACCCAAAGTGATCCGCGCCTCCAGCGGCGCTTGCATGCGTTTACTGATGGAGCGCGCACCAGCTCTTCCAAAAATTGTGGACATCACCGGCTACAGTTTGAACATGCACGGGCAACCACTCCCCGACTTCACCTGGCCAAAAAATCTTTACCTCGTTTTAGGAGAGGAAGGCCAAGGCGTGCCCGAATCCATGTCACTCACGCCGCTTTCAATTCCCATGCGAGGGCAAACAGAAAGCCTTAACGCCACCACTGCTGCGTCCATCGCGATGTATGAATACAGCGTTCATCAAAAGCAAGGTAAGAGTTGATCTTTAAGTGAGCTTGGGGGGCGATCCTGCCAAAGACTTAGAACATAACCGCCGCCGCCGCTGCCGGTGGGTTTAACAGCTAAGGCTCCCGCTTCTTCAAGCCGCTGCATATGTCGCCCCAGATCTCCACCACAGAGCTCCCACCCCTCAAAACACCGCCGCCCAAGTTCAAGCGCTCGTTGCATTTCAGGCCGCCCCTCGTCTGCGTCGAGCAGCAACGCGGCCTGCGCCACTTGCACCGCCGAAAGCATTTGCGCATCCAACGCGCGAGCCCGAGTGGGGTCAGATTCGAACAGCCGCTTCACTTTGTTGACACACTCTGAGGTCATGCCCCGCTGCCCACTGTAGGAGAGAAAAAAAGCGGGTGTCCAATTGTTATGTAACGTCGTTCTCGCGCCCGAGCGCTCAAAGCGAAGACCTTGGCCGGATAGTGACACCGCCAGATCCACACCCGAACTTTCACCATGAAACAAATTCTCCAGCTGGCGCGCAAACTCGTATATCTCTTCCGTCGATATCCAATCTTGTGCCTCACACCACCGAGAGACGGCTCCACACAGTGCCGCCGAAGCGCCAAGACCCGCTCCTACTGGCAAAGTGCTGTTCAGCAAAAACCGTCCACTCAAATGTTCAGCGATGGACAGGCGACTCATGGCGTTTTCTATAACTCCATAAAAAAGCAATTTGAGCTCCTGCCCGTTTTCGCCAGCAAACTCGACCTCTAAACCGCTTGAATTTGGCGTGTACGACAGCTCGAGTGAGCGGGACACAAGTGGAAACGCCAGCGCGGGGCTCCCCCGCAATACGGCATGCTCGCCCGCCAGTATCCATTTGCCAAACGTGCGGGTGCTAAACTGATACTTCACTCGAACTCCAACTTTTTATCGTGCGCCAGCCCTTCAGCCAACCTTCCGCCAACAGCACCTGCTCAGGTCGGCAAAACAGATGAACGTTGGCACCGGCATCCATGGTGATCAAAGGACCATCTCCAGTGTCTTCCCACACATGCTGAATTTGCTTAAGGAATCGCATGGAGTCCGCGTTCATGTAACTAAAGTGCGGTTGGCTGGTTTCAAACAAGACGTGCATATCCCAAAATTCAGCCCAACACAGTTCATAGGCTGACCTCCACGCCTTTGTTCGAAGAGCCTCCACTAAGTGCTCAAGCCGCAGTTCGGCTCTCTCAGTTCGCCCCTCAAACAATAAACTGCTACTGACTCGCAGGTGGGCTTCACTCGTGGTGACGGGTTTCTTACCGGCCTCAATCACCACGGCGGCATGCTCAAGGCGAACATCTAGATCTAAAGGTTCGGCTCCTTCACTGCGCCACAGAGCCCAAGGCGAGAACATCGAGCGACACGACGAGCCAGAACCCAGGCGCGAGAGTTGCGACAACTCAGATTTCGCAAGCGCCGGTCGCCCCGTCACTTCGACAGCCAGCTGACTCGTTGCCAAAGTGAGGGCCGCAAAGCTCGACGCCGAACTTGCCATACCACAATCTGCCGGAAAGTTATTGGCCGACCGAATGTGATAAAAACCAGGGATTTCAAATTTTTGCTTCAGGCGCTTAAAGTGATTTAAGAACTTTTCTAAACCCACCGAACTCAATTGAATCGGCGTGAGCCCCTCTAGAGGCGACCAAATATCCGCATCTCCTGGAGCCGGCTCGAGCGTGACGAAGCTTCGCATATTTTCAATGGAGTACGACAATGAGGCATTGGTTGGAAGGTTCCCCGTGCTGCCTTTGACTTTACCCATGTATTTGATAAGCGCGATATTTGAAGGAGCTGACGCTTCAATCTTCATTCCAACTCCATTTCATTTCGAGCCCCGGCGACAATCGTGACTCAGTGGCCACTACCGGCTCTAGTCCGATCGAACGGGTGAACTCTGCCACGTCTTGGCCGGCCGCCTTTGGATGCAACAGCAACAGGGTGTCGGCACCGAGAGCTCCACAACCCTTGGCCGCTAAACACCAAGACTCCTTCGAAATTCGCTCAATCAAATCGCGAGTCTCCGGCAGCTGCAGTCCCAATTGAACCAATGTTTGATTGTAATCCTGCACCGACTTCACAAACTCGACCTCTCGACCCGATTGAAACTGCACAATTGCCGCCGCTGCCAATTCCAACAGGGGTTCAAGCGTTGGCAAATGCAGCTCTTCTAAATGCTCATGCGTCGCCACTTTTTTTGCCGTTCGCACAATTGAAAAACCCATCGCTTGAAATGGCCAGGGCGAAGCCTCTGCAGATACCTCAGCCATTTTTATTTGCGCCACTTGACCCACCGTCTGCGCCAGCACATCCGCCCCACTGCCCTGACCTGCAGTGAGCACCTGAAAGTCACTGCGCAAAGCCTGTAGATCGTAACCACTCACGGCTCGACTCACACTGCTTTGTAAAAATGTAGTGAGCGCATGTATCAACACAAACTGCGCACTCGAAGCACCAAAACCACCTCGCCCAAGGTGCGGATCCAGAAACTCGACGCTCCAATCGTTGAGCAAAGGCGCGCGTTGCTGCCACCATTTGGCGGCCGGGCTATTTTTATGAAACGGAATCTCAGCCGGATTCGATTGCTGGAGTTTGCGCGCGACAAGTTCAAAGCGCGGCTCAGTGTTCAGCACAAGGGCCTGACCACCCAGCAGCACCGCATACTCACCGATAAGGAATGTCTTACTCGGTGCGCTCAACCGCAAAGTCATGGCGTTTCATGTGCCTTTTGACTGCGAAGTTCTTTTAGCGCCTCGACCGCATGACTAAGTGAGATACGCTTGTGCAGTGACAAAATCTCCTCTAGTCGCTTTTGCACAAATGGGACTTCGCGCTCACTAGCACCAGCGCCAAGGGTCAGATTTTTAATATGCAGCTTCATGTGACCTTCGATAATTCCAACCGTGGTCAGAGCTCGCAATGCGCCTAAGTTTTGCACCAGCCCGACTGCCGCACAAATGCGCGACAGCTCCTCTGAAGATTTGACCTGAAGCATTCTCAAACACACCTTTGCCGCTGGATGAAGAGTGGTTACTCCACCCACTATCCCTAAAATCACCGGTGCTTCAAACACACCGACCAACTTTTGCCCTTCGCGCTTCCACCGGGTGATGGATCGATATTGTCCAGCTTGCGTGGCATAGGCGTGAACGCCCGCTTCAACCGCGCGCCAATCATTGCCGGTCGCAATTAAAATGGGATCAATGCCGTTCAAAACACCTTTGTTGTTAGTCGCCGCTCGGTACGGATCACACTGGGCAAACAACGAGGCCTCTTCAATCCGCTCCATCAGATCGGGCTCAAGCCCTTGCATCTCAACAGTGGCGCGCGTGAGTCTTGAATCCACTAAATTTGAAAGAATGCACATGGCAACGGTTTCACCCGTTACTTGTTGGACGGGATCCTTTAAGTATTCACACACCTGATTGATGATGTTGGCACCCATCGCATCACAGGGATCAGCATAGACGTGAATGATCGCCATAAAGTCGCCGTCCCCACGCTCCACCCGCCGCACACTCAGGCGCTTCACCCCACCACCGCGTTTGACCAAGCCATGCGCGACCTCACGGTTGGCGGCATCAATCCATTCACTTTCATGTGCCTTAACCAACTCGACCAAACGCTCGTGGTTACGAACTCGGGCGATTTGAATTTGCCCGATAATCTCTCGTCCGACCGTCTCAGTCCGGATACTGCCGTGCTCGCGCACCCACTTTGCCGTTTTGCTCGCCGCCGCGACAATGGAAGTTTCTTCAACCGCCATAGGAATCACACAGGCACGACCGTCGATCACGAAGTTGGTCGCCACACCTAAAGGCATTTGAAAATAGCCAACCACGTTCTCAATGAATTTTTCAGCGAGCTCTAGGGGAACCGCACTTCCGCTGCGGAAGTACTTCACATCTTCAGCCGTTAATGCGCCCATTTCTAACAGTCGCTGCAAACGTTCGTCGCGATTGAGTTTAGAGAAGCCCACAAACAGCTCTGTCATTTTGCTGAGAGATTGCGCCTCATCAGTCGCACCCGTCTCTTGCTTTGTCATCGCCACACCCTTCGCTTTTCTAGACTGCGCAGATCCACACTTCCCGTGCAAAACATCGCTGTCTTCAGTTCAAACTCAAAGCTCAATATTTTTTGCTCAAGTGCCGCTTCGCCTTGCAGCGCAGCCTGCAGAATTGGCATCGCAACACCAACTGTTTTTGCGCCCATCGCCAGCAGCTTTGCCGCGTCTAGACCCGATCGCACACCGCCTGAGGCCCACACCTCAAACTTACCTTTGGCTTGCAGTGCCGCATGCATCGAATCCACCGTCGAAATTCCCCAGTTGGCAAACGTCTCGGCGGCTGCTTGTCGCAAATGGTCGCTTTGGCTTCGACCACCTTCAATTCGCCCCCAGTGGGTGCCACCGAGTCCACTGATATCCACAGCTTTCACACCTGTCTGATTCAAACGCCTCAACGTCGATACTGAAAAACCACAACCCGTTTCTTTAACAATCACGGGTACAGTCAGAGCGCGACACAATTTTTCAATCGCTTTTAGTCCACCGCGAAAGCGCGGCGTCCCCTCGGGCTGCATGCACTCCTGCAAGGGATTAAGATGGACTATCATCGCTTGAGCTTCGAGCCCGTCGACCAAACGCTGCACGTCCGCAGTCTTCGTTTGAATGACTTGGGCCAAGCCCAAATTGCCGAGGAGATGAACCTGAGGATTCTGTGACCGAAGGCTCTTCCATTCGTTCGTGGCGGAGGGATCAGTCAACTCTCGTCGCTGCGACCCCACGCCCATTCGCCAGCCGTGCCTTGCGCAGGCGTCAGCCAACAGTTGGTTGAGCTTTTTTGAATTCTTGTGCCCCGCCGTCATTGAGCTCACTAAGAAAGGCGTAGGTAATTTCTGCCCCAAAGACTTCGTCTGAATTTGAATTTGCTCAAAATCGAGCTCAGGGAGGGCCTCGTGTAAAAGTTGGATACGCTCCAACCCCGACATACCCGAGGCCTGATTTTTCTCAGCTAGGGCCAACCGAATGTGGTCCACCTTGCGACTCTCAAACTGCCGAATCGACTCTCGGTCCGCACTGGGTCGGTCCTCTCGACCGTTTGGATTCAATGGTGAAGCCACGTGAGTGGTTCCCTCTTTTGTTTACGCGGATGCGGTTGAGGGCATCACTTGCTTAACTAAAGCTGTGAACCCTTGCGCATCTCGAATGGCCATATCCGATAGAACTTTACGATCTAGCTCGATATTGGCCAACTTGAGTGCGTGCATGAACGTTGAGTAGCTTACGCCATTCAATCGAGCCGCCGCATTGATTCGTTGGATCCAGAGAGCTCGAATCTCACGCTTTTTGGTCCGGCGATCGCGGTACTCATACGCAAGTGCGCGATCGACTTTCTCTCGGGCATGAATAAATGCACGGCCGTTAGCTGCATAGAAACCGCTGGCGCGCTTTAATAATCTTTTATGACGTCTTCGTGTGACGACTCCACCTTTAACTCGCATGGCTCAACTCCTTAGGGAACCAGGCAACGAGTGATTTGGTACTCGTTGGCGGCATTCACGTAGGCAGGGGCGCCCAGGTGACGTTTACGTTTAGAAGACTTATTGGACAAAATGTGGCGCTTGCGGGCCTGGCCACGCTTGATTTTTCCAGAGCTCTTTAAGCGAAACCGCTTTTTAGCCCCGGAATGGGTCTTAACTTTCATGCTTCTCCTTACCGACGCGGGCGGCCTGATTCTCCATCAGACGCTTTTGGGGCCTCACGTAGCATTGTGTAAGGAATAGGAAATACGGACTTTGTGGCGTTTTGGCAAGAGTTTAGAGTGGATTTAGCGATTGTTCAGACCAAGAGAGAAGAACCCGGGAGTCGCGACTTGCAGGCTGCAGGCTTTTGGGCCGCCTCCCCCAGGTTCAGGAGTCGTAAAATCAGGTCGGCTTAGAACAAATATTTACCTACGAGCACCAAATTTGAAGTCATACCGCTGCCGTAGTCGAGAGTCCCCGTCGAGGCTGTCACCTTTAAGTCGTTGGTGGTGACCCAAGAGTGTAACTCGAGTGCAAACTGATCCTGGAAAATCCAACCGACGCCGAGCTGGGCCCCAATTCCACCGCCCTCATCCACAGACGCTGCCGAGGAAGGATCCGCTTTGTACTTGAGAACCGAGTAGTTTAATCCAAAAGGCAGATAAAAAGAATCCCAGCGATACACGGCACTGCCGTAGAGGGTCGTAACTTGGACCTTCTCATTTAAGGCACCAAAAGTGACCTGAAAACCGGGGCCACTCACGCTCCCACCCTCAATTTTGCGCTCTCCCTCATAATTTAGACCGCCCATAAATCCCCACGATTGGCGAGGCGAATACCGGCCCTCAATTGCAATAACGAACGTCTGCTCAAGATCAAACTCGGCCTCGCCGGACACCGTGTTGCCGCCCGCAGAAATCTTCACATCATCAAACTCAGTGTTGCTCCCCAGAATATAGCCTGCCCCAAGCGCAAACCGCCATCGCCGACTGTTGGCCTCACTTGTCATGGGCGCGGCGGGAGCCGCTGGGGCCGGAGGGGGAGCTTCAACTTCGCTCGCCGTGTCTTGAACTGCCGATGGCGCGGATTTTGGCTTCGGCTGGGCGGACGCAGCAACAACCCCTAAGAACGCTGCCAGAGCAACTGCACATCTAAATGTCATTTTTTATTCTCCTAATTTTGAGTTCGAATAATCCCGAAACCCATTCTTCACCGACACCAATAAGATCCAGGGGTCGACCGCCGACAATTTCCATCGGCTGATCGATCCCTTCTCCGAAAACTAGATTGTCGACCGGAAAATTTCAAGATAGATGTCGCATTTAATTTCATGATGCTTGCTGACAAGTACTGAGTTTGTTTATCTTCGGACTCCTTCCTGGATTTAATTCTACAATATTAGGACGAGACCAGTCGCGGGTGTTTTCTGACCAG
>JBGSNU010000057.1:0-100087 GCA_041739415.1 Bdellovibrionales bacterium
CGCAGCAGCTTCTTCACGCACTTCCGCACAAGTCACGATCGTCTCATCAGTCGTTGTTAAAACGCGGAGACTCTCAGGAAACTTAATGTCGGATACGTGTAGGGATTCATTTAAGCCCAAATCACTGATGTCCAGTTCAAAGAAGTCTGGAATTTCAAGGGGCAAACACTCCACTTCAACTGTCCGTCGAACCATGCTGACCAAACCACCTTCGGCAGCACCCTTGGCTTTACCGGTGATCCGCACTTCCACATCCACGCGAACTTTTTGGGTCATATCTGGTGCAAAGAAATCCATGTGAATGGGGCGACGAGATACGGGATGAATATCGAGGCTCTTTCGCAAAACTTTGAGTCCGTTCAACGAAGAGTCTTTTGATTCAATCGTGAAAATCGAGTTCTCAAAGCCATGGCGCGAATACTTAATGGCATCGTTTACATGGATCGATAGAGACAACGGTTTAGTTTTTGGTCCGTAAACAACTGCGGGAACATACCAGCCACGGCGCAAACCCCGAGCGTCTGACTTGCCAGGTGTACGAGCCTCAGCATTGAGCTTAATAATTTGATTTGAAGACATTGTTTACTCCCATTTCCGTTGGCCCTAATCAGTTGTCAAATAAGGCGCTTACTGAATCGTATGTATAAATTCTGCGAATTGCTTCAGCCACAACCGGCGCCACCGAAACGACCTGAAACTTAGGCGAATCTTTGGCTGCTCCCTTGAGGGGGATAGTGTCTGTCACCCAAACCTTCTCAACTCCGCTCTCGGTCAACCGAGTGAGCGCCGGACCTGACAAAACTGGGTGCGTAGCAATTGCAAACACCTTTTTTGCCCCATTGTTTAGCAAGCTGTCAACAGCCTGGACTAGGGTTCCAGCAGTATCGATCATATCGTCCAAAATAATGGCCACTTTGTCTTTCACATCGCCGATCAAGTGGTAGGCTTTCGCCTCATTGGGACCCGTTCTTCGCTTATCGATAATGGCAATTGTCGACTCAATCCGTTTGGCGAAGGCACGGACCCGCTCTACGCCACCTGCGTCAGGACTGACACAGACAAATTGGTCGCCAAAACCCATTTGTTCGCGCCAAGCACGAGCCAAGGTGGGGATTGCAAAAAGATGGTCGACGGGGCCATTAAAAAATCCCTGAATTTGAGACGCGTGTAAGTCCACCACAACCAGCCGGTTGGCGCCAGCGGTGGCAATCAGTTCAGCTACACATTTGGCCGAGATCGGAGCACGGGGAGCAACTTTGCGATCTTGGCGAGCGTAACCATAGTAGGGCATCACGAGTGTGATTTCAGCAGCGGAGGCGCGCTTGAGAGCATCCAGCATAAGAAAGCACTCCATGTAGCTCTCATTTACCGGGGGGCAAGTGCTTTGAATCAAAAAGACGTTGCAGCCTCGCACACTCTCATGAATTTCGACTTGAATCTCGCCATCGGCAAAACGACCGATGTCACAGTGCCCGAGCTCTAAGCCCGCGGCTTCGGCGACTCGACGTGCAAACTCAATATTCGAATTTCCGGAGAAGATTTTCATTCGCTTCATGGAGTAGCAGTCTTATCGGAGATAGTGGCGGTTGTCCATGCATAAGGTCATGAATCCCAAACAGCAGGACTGTCTCTAGCTCTGTATTTTCTCAAGCAAACGGCGAATGGCCTGACCTCGGTGGGAGGTGGAGTTTTTTATCGCAGGGCCGAGCTCAGAGTACGTTTTTTCAAAGGTGTCGGGCATGAATATGGGGTCGTAGCCAAAACCACCCTTCCCACGCACGCTCTGGGCAATTTGTCCTTTCACTACGCCGTGAAAAACATGCTCCTGCCCAGCGGGATCATAGGCCACAAGCGCACAGACCATCTGCGCGCGGCGATTGCCTGCCCCACGAATCTGCAGCATGCGCAGGACTTTTGCGACATTTTCTGCGTCCCCGGCCTTGTCGCCAGCATAGCGTGCCGAGTGTATACCGGGTAATCCATCTAGCGCTTCGACTTCGAGCCCGCTGTCATCGGCCACGACCCAAACTCCGGGTTTGAGGCCCCTCAGTGTTCGAGCCTTAATCTGGGCATTCTCAACGAAGGATTTGCCGGTCTCTGGGGGTGCCGAGTAAAAGCTCAGTTCGCTGACGGAGTGAATTTCAATCTGCGAACCAATCAGGTTCTTAAACTCATTCAGTTTGCCTTGATTGGTCGTTGAAATCCAGAGCTGTGTCATAGGCTTTTGCTGGGGAAGAAAGTGCCGATGATTTCACTTTGCTTTTGAAACAACGTCTGGCAGCCAGCGATCGCGATATTGGTCATATCGTCCATCTGCGCTCGGCTAAATGCGGCTCCCTCTGCTGTGCCTTGGATTTCAATAAACTCACTGCGGTCATTGATCACGAAATTCATATCTGTGCCGCACGCCGAGTCTTCTTCATAATTTAAATCTAAGAGCAGGTGTTGGTTGAATATCCCAACGCTGGTTGCGGCGACGTAGTTTTTGAGGGGCAAAGTTGCAAGTGTGCCTTGATTTTTCAAGAACTGCAGCGCGAGTGCCAAGGCGACAAATCCACCCGTAATGGCAGCCGTGCGGGTGCCACCATCGGCTTGCACAACGTCGCAATCCACTTGAATTTGTCGCTCGCCGAGGGCCTTTAAGTCCACAGCTGCCCGCAAGCTTCGGCCAATCAGGCGCGAGATCTCCTGGGTGCGGCCACTGTTCGCAGCTTTTTCTCGAGAGATGCGCGTGTGAGTGGAGCGAGGAAGCATGCCGTACTCAGCTGAGATCCAGCCTGTTCCTGAGCCTTGCATCCACTTGGGCACAACGTTGTCGACCGAAGCTGTGCAGATGACTCGCGTGTGGCCCATCGAGATTTCGACGCTGCCTTCGGCATAGCGAATCACTTCAGGCCGAATCAAAATTGGACGCAGTTCATTGAGTGGGCGATTGTCTAAACGCATAGTGGTCTGGGTGTAGGAGTTTTAGGGCGCTTTGTCCAATGATTCTTTGTAGGCTACAAGTCCGTTGTAGAGATAAACGGCCATGTTCCTTTGTGCTGCGGAATCGGTCAGCGTTTGAAAGTCGCGTGAGTTGGTCAGAAAACCGAGTTCGACGAGAGCCGAGGGAATATTGACTTGGCTCAGGACATGAAACGGTGCTTGGCGAATTCCACTGGACTGAATTTTTTGCGGTCCTTGCCAGCTCATGCGCAGCGCTCGTGTGAGGTCTGAACTTCGGCGCACTCGAGAGCCATCCAGCAGGTCGCGCAAAATGGCCTTTACTTCTGGTGTGAAGTTCTGGCGGGTGAGAACGGGATAATCTTTTTTTACCTGGTTTCCTACAGCATCCCCCGCCATTTCCTCTTGGTGGGCGAGGTACATAGATTCCTCATCGGGTGGCAGTTGATTTTGAAAATAGAATTCTGCGCCGCGGGCCAAGGGGTCAGGGGAGGAGTTTACGTGAATGCTCAAAAAAACATCCGCGCCTTCTGTTTGGGCCAGCTCCGATCTTAGGCTTAGCGGAACTGTCAGGTCTGTTCGACGAGTCATTGCAACCGTGAACTGAGGATTGCTCTTTAACAAAGCCTCAAGGTGTTGGGCTACGGCCAGGGTGATTGTGGCTTCGTGCACGGTGGGCTGATGGGTGCCTCGGTCGCGACCCCCATGGCCAGCGTCCACCATGACCTTAAGAGGCGCAGCCATAAGAATGGATGTGAAAGGCCAAGGGAGCGTGCAGCTCAGGAGAACCAAAACTCTAATGCTCAACCGGTTCATGCTTTCATTGTACGGCGTTGAGTGCAGGGATGCGCTTGACCCGGACTTCTTCAAGGCATTGGTAGAGAAGCTAGATAATGCATAGCGTAAACACTGGGGATTTTGGGTGTCTGGAATTGATGCGTAAAACTTTTGGTGCACCGGCTTGGAACACTCGAGCGCTGGGAGCTCGTAAATTGAATTAAAAGAGTCGAAAACTGACGAACTAAAATTTATCAATCTGAACCTAAGCCTGGCCGATTAAGTCTACAACTGATTCATCGCGGGAGAAACTCATGTTGCGCCTATTTAGTTGTACGGCTCTTTGCTTCGGTCTCTTGCTTTCCGTAGCGGCGGGGTGGGCTGATGATTTGTCCGATCTCGAGGCTGATGTGGAGGCCACTGTGTCTGACTCTGAGGCTGCAAGAGCTGCAGCACAGGAGGCACAAAAGGAGGCAAAGGCCCGGGCTGAGAAAGAGGCGGCGGAATCCAAGCGACTGAGAAAAGAAGCGCAGAGAGCCAAAGACGAGGCCGAGCAACGAACTCGGCAAGTGCAAGCGGAGCTGGCGCGAATCGACCGGCAGATTGAGTCTTTGAAGAAAGAGCAAGAGTCTTTAAAGAGTGACGTTACAAAATCCAATGCAGAGATTGCAACAGCCGAAAAAAATATGCAGACGGGCCGTGAAAATTTGGAAAAAAAGAAGGCCGAGACACAAGCCGCTCGGCAAATACGAGATGAGCGAGTCACACAGCTGAAGACAGTTAAAGCACAGCTGAAGGCCGTTGATGTTGAAACGGGGAGCACCGCGCGCGAAGCCGTAAGGCTACGTGAGGAGATTGAGCGGACGGCAGCTGAAGAGAAAGTCAGTTTGCAAAAGTTAGAGCGCTTGAAGGTAGAGCAGGCAGAGAAGCGCAAAAGTTCCGAGGATCAGCTGACTAAACTAAAAGCTACCTACCAAGAGATGAAGACCAAGACCCAAGGTATGGAAGACGAGATCCGTAAACATCGTCGAGGCATGGAGAAACTGACAGCGGAAACGCAAGCTGCCGAAGTCGAGGTTTCCCAAGCTGATGCCCGAATGCAGGACGCCGAAGAACGGTTGACTCGAGTGCGTGCCCAGAGTGCTGCGGCAGAGCGAGACTTACGCGAACGCAAAAGTGTCGCCGGCAAATCCCTCGGTTCGAAAGAGCGTGAGGTCAAAGAGGCAAAACTTCGGATGGAGCAGGCCCGCACTGAGCAAAGTTTGGATCGTGCCATTTCAAAAAGTGAGAGCACGAATGTGAACGTGCAGCTGATGCGAAAAACCGCATCATCGAACGTCGGGAACAAAATGCGTTTGGCCCGTGATTGTCGCGTCTATGAAAAACCTAGCAGTAGTGCGAAAGTCATCGCTACAAGAAAGTCCGGCACGTCGATTCAGGTGGTGCAGCAATCCACGGGTTGGATGACTGTCACCTCCTCTTCGGGTCGGGCGGGCTACTTACCCAGAGGATGCTTTTAGCCGCGTCAGGCTTGTGGCGAAAAGACACATTCAATCATATGGAGGTTGGACGGCGAGATCGACCAACCGAGCCGGCGCCTCTGAAGCCCGCTTGTCCAAGCTGATTCCGTCAAGTGATCGGTGATCTGTAAATTTGCAATTTTTAGTTTGGGCAGTGTTGCGCGCCAGGCGCCCGGAGTAGTCTGAAACATAAGCGTTGTTTGAGCATGGGCTGCAAAAGGCAGAGCATCTAATGTGATGAGATCGTGATAGCTCGCCCAGTTGTGGCCGCGTAGCAGCTGACGCAAATCCAGTAGAAATTGGGACCACTCCGCCTCCTGCGTACGCCCCTCCAGGGGAATTTGGCCCAAAATATTGCTGAACAAGAGGGTTGCGGGGGAAGAGCTGGCAAGAATTCTGTTGAGTGGAGTGAGGCTCAACTGACCTTCCTGCCAAAATAGATTTTGCTCAAAAAAAGACACAGCGCAAGAGTGGCGCTTGCGAAAAAACCAAGGTGCCAGCGGATCCATGTCATAGGCCTGCACTTCAGCAAAAGTTTGAAGCCATGTCGTCGGAAGGGTGTAGCCGCCGCTTGCGCCAAAGACAATTAGCCGTTGCCTACTGCAGGGCCAAGTTGCTAGCCAATTTGCTAAATCTGTGCAAAACGGGCTCCAAAGTTTTTGCTGCCGATGGGCCCGCCAGTGGTAGAGTAAACCGCCAGATTGACTAAATAAATTTTGTATCATCTTCTCAGTTGAATGAGTTTTTTTCCATCCAAATCGGATCGACAAACTTGGTCATGTAGTTGCGCACACCATCTGAAAGGATGACGACACAGTTTTGCCCGCGTTTTAGCTTTTTTGCCACTTGCAGTGCACCCACCATGGTCGCACCACAGGACCCTCCCACAAGAAGTCCTTCTTCTCGAATGAGGCGTCTGGCCATCTGAAATGATTCTTTGTCTTGAGTTTTGACCCAAGTGTCGACCAACTTTCGCTCGAGCACGTCTGGCACAAAATCGTAGCCGATGCCTTCGACCAAGTAGCTGCCGACGTCTGTGCCTCCGCCCAAAATAGAGCCTACTGGATCGACACCGACGATCTCGCACTTGGGGTTTACCGATTTAACCTTTTTAGCGACACCGGTGATGGTTCCACCGGTTCCGGCGGAGACAACCACCATATCCACCTGGTTGTCGAGGTCGGCTAGAATTTCACTTCCAGTTCCAAAGATGTGGGCTTCGGGATTGGCGGGGTTGGCGTATTGATCAAGGATGTGGGCGTTGGGGAGCTCTTTTTGAAGTTTGATCGCCACTCCTATGTGGCTTTCTGGCGAGTGCGAGGGGGCCTCAGTGGGAGTCCGGATGATTTCAGCTCCCAGTGCTTCTAGGATCACTTGCTTTTCTCGACTCATTTTTTGTGGCATCGTGATAATCACACGATAGCCTTTCACCGCGCCTGCTAAGGCCAGGCCTATTCCGGTGTTTCCACTGGTGGGTTCAATGAGTGTGTCACCGGGCTTAATTCGGCCTGATTTTTCAGCCTCCAAGACCATGTTGTAGCCGATACGGTCCTTCACTGATCCACCGGGATTGAGAAACTCACACTTTGCCCACAGGTTGCATTCGAGACCTTTGTTGAGTCTGTTGATTCGGACAAGTGGAGTTCGGCCTATTGCTTCGAGAATATTATTGAATTTCACAGAGGGTCCTTTCTAGAGAGCTTAATATTGGACGATTGAGCTAGCCGAGTCGAGCCGATTTGTTGGGGGCCATGGATTGTCATTTGGGTTTCAGGTTGAGTCGGTTTGTAGAAAAAGCTTCAGATTTTGGTCATTTAGGCCTAATTTTAGAGGACATGAAGACAGTTGCAAACTCCCCCTTTCTGCAAACTTTGACTATCCAGGATGTCATCGGCGACGCCAATTTGACGAGAAGGCTTCGTGAAATGGGATTTCACTCGGGTTGTGAGATTCGGATTTTGAGTCGTGCACCCTTTCACGGCCCCTACGTGGTGCAACTCCATGACAGTGTGTTGGCCCTGCGCGGGGCTGAAGCGGAATGTCTTCTGATTCGCTAATGACCTCTACTGGCCGCACATCTTCACTTCCTTCGATAGCACTCGTGGGTTCACCTAACTCTGGAAAGACGACGCTCTTCAATTGGCTAACTGGATCGAAAATCCGCGCCGTGAATTATGCTGGCAGCACCGTGGACTGTTACCGCGGCAAAAGTTTGCCTGTCTATGGCGAGCCGCTAGCGATCTTAGACACTCCCGGAATCTATAGCCTCCAGCCACACGGTAAGGATGAGGAGATCACGCTCCAGGCCCTAAATGAAGTGGGTGAAAGAGCCGTCGACACCGTGATTGTGGTGATTGATGGCACCCAGTTGAATCGCCAGTTGTATCTCGTGCGGCAGGTGCAAGAGTTGGGCTTTCCGTTCGTAGTGGCAGTGACCATGCTGGATATAAGTAAAAGTTCGGGGCGAAAGTTAGACTTAGATAAGTTGAGCGAACTCGTCGGTGCACCTGCACTCGCCATCGATGGTCGATTGGGAGGAGGAGTGCAGGAGCTGTTGGAGCAAGCCCGTACGGTCACTCGCTCGCGCCGCCCAAATGCGATTGCCCGCTTGCAATGGGACGATGTGCGAATTGAGAAGGAAATTGCGATCAGCGAGGCTTGGGCTCGAGCCGTTGTCTTTAAACCGCCAGACAAACAAACACTAGATCATTTGCGCCGCTGGGACCGACTGCTGTTGCACCCCCAGCTTGGCGTGCTGTTTTTTGTTCTGATCATGGCGAGTTTGTTCTCGTCGATCTTTTGGTTGGCAGCGCCGCTGATGGACTTGGTCGACGCGGGCTTTGGGTCACTCATTGAGCTGACGTTTGCTCTGATGGGCGAAACGCCGCTCAGCCGTTTTATCGCCGATGGAGTTATTGGCGGAGTGGGCTCAGTTTTGATCTTTGTACCTCAGATATTTATTTTGTTTATCGGCTTCACGTTGCTAGAAGACACTGGCTATTTGGCCCGTGCCGCCACTATCGTCGATAGACCGCTGCACAAAGTGGGACTTAGCGGTCGGGCGTTTGTGCCGATTTTGTCGGGTTTTGCCTGTGCTGTGCCAGGTGTGATGGCCGCACGCAATGTGAGGTCGGCAAGAGAACGTTGGATCACGGTTTTTATCATTCCGTTCATGACCTGTTCTGCGCGCTTGCCGGTGTATGCTCTATTATTGACCTTTTTGTTTCCCCGTGGCGACTCCTGGGTTGCAGGTCTCGCTATGACCGGCCTCTACATCGGAGGTTTAGCGCTGGGAGTAGCCGCTGCGGCGATTTTAAATCGAATTGTGAAGCGAGAGGTTGAGTCCCACTTCTTGATGGAGTTGCCGATCTATCGGTGGCCGAAGTTGGGATTCACGCTTCGACTCGCTCTGCGGCGCACATCCTCCTATGTTCGAAAGGCGGGGCCGACGATCTTCGCCTTTGTTTTGGTGCTTTGGGTGGCGACGCATTTTCCCTATCATGCAGAACTGGGTCCTGCCGAACAAATTGAACAAAGCGCTTTGGGAAGACTAGGTCATGTGCTCGAGCCTGTGTTTGAGCCCATGGGGGCAGATTGGCGAGTGGGTATAGGTATTCTATCAGCCTTTGTTGCGCGTGAAGTCTTTGTGTCCTCGCTCGCTGTGATTTTCAATATCACCACAGATGACGAGGCGTCGATTCAATCCTCGCTCCTCGAGACTATGCGTTCAGCGACTTGGCCAGATGGTGCTGTGCTCTTCACTCCGGCTTCAGTTGCGGCGCTGTTGGTGTTTTTTATGATCGCTCTGCAGTGTTTGTCGACGACGGGAGTGACTTGGCGAGAGATGGGTTCGTGGAAGTATGCCCTTGGCCAGCTCGTGGTGTTAAACGTCCTGGCTTATCTCGTTGCGATAGCTGTCGCACAAGGCGTTGGTTATATTACGAGTGTCTAGTCGCAGTACGCGCTGAAGCAATCTTCATGCACAATGATGGAGCAGAATTTTTTGGTCGCAACATTTTCGAGTTCGAGGCCGTAGGCTGAATAATTCACCACTTCAACATCGGATTGAGCCCCAACATCGTAGTTGAATTTCATACGGTTCAACATCGTCTTAAAGGTGTCGGCATCCTCTACGCTACCGCCACATTGAGTGTAGGCATCGAAGAAGAGGTCACTCTCTTCAATCAAATCATACGCAAAAGTTGAGGAGCAAAGGCAAAACCCGACTAGCGCAACAAGTGTATTTTTCATTTACAAACCCTCCGGTTAAGATGAGGGGATGTTAGCAGACCTTGTCTTGGGTCAGGTAATTTATTGTAGACGGGTTCTCTCTTTGGTGAGAACTGCGTTCATTTGCTGAAAAACTTTCAACTGAGAGTCAGTTTTTGTCGACGCCCTCAGTGAGCTGACAGGACGGGAAGGGCAAAAGTGTATGAAAAGTCGACGTCGTATTGCTGATTGATAAGTATTGGCGAGGCGAGCACAAAGTCAGCATCAGCTCAGGTTTGTTTGTGATGCTCCAAAAGAGACGGTCTCGAGATAAGACCAGCTCCGTCAATGGTAGGCGCTCGCACGCGTGCAGAGAAAGTGCTTGAATATCCATTTGCAGGCGACTCAATTCACAGATCGCATTGGGTTCAGTCGAATCATGCAGTGACTGTCTAGCAAATGGCAATTTGCCTCCACAGGCTTCGGGATACTGCACCTCAATCAAATGAACAGGATCAAAGTGCCGCAGCCGGCTCAAGTTGTTGAAAAGATAAAAGCGTTCGAGTTTGGCTCTGACTGAGCCGAGCAATTTCAGTACTGTGCCTGTAAATCCAATAAACGTGGTGCTTAAGCAGGAGTGCTTAAGCGGCAGGCCGAGGCGAGTGTTGAAGTTTAGTGCTGGATCATACAATCTTAGTTTGGCGAAGGGCTGACGCTCTTCTGCGAGGGCGTACTCAACCAAGAGCGCCGCTCCCGTGGAGTGTCCAACGCCCTCAACGCGCGGATTTAATTTTATCGCCAAGTCACGAGCGCGCCGCACATCTTTCTTCCAACAGTCCTTCAGTGGCCGGGCGGCGAGCTGAGTCGGCGCTCCACCATGGCCTGTGAGCAGAGGCGCCACAACGTCGTAGCCTTGGTTGCGATAGTTCTCAGCCAGCGAACGCAAGTTTTCTGCGCTGGCGCTAAGACCATGCACCAGAACAAGAGACACGTGTCGGCGATTGGTCCGATTGGCTAACATAACGAAGGGGTAGGAGGCGCGACTTTTCACCATAATGGAGTCACCATGAGGAAAGATGAGGCCCTTGTGTACATCGGCTCGACATGTATTGATGGAGTCGCAGTCGAGGCGCCACGCGTCCGTCGCGCACGCCGGGCTGGCGTAGGCTCGATCTACGGTAGAGAGTAACAGGACTCCAATCAAGAGTAGCAAAACAGACCTCGCTCGCATCGTCTAAGGCTTGCTTCGTATTTTAACTTAAAGTGTCTTCGAGATGTCAGAAATCTGTCGCGGATACGACAACCTGAAGTCGGTGACGCTTTTGCGCCATAGCTGACGCTAGTTGGCCATTTGTGAGTCTGTCTCAAAGGTATCTAGCCCTCATGGGCAAGTGGATTGGCTTGTAGGCGTGGCACTGGTCTTGCTCCCTCAGACGAACTGGAGCAGAAGTAAATGGGCTCTGGGGCTAAATGGGAGAGAGTATGACAAATCTAACATGGAAGAAAATGAGCGGATCAATTGCTGGAGCGATTGCGATTTGTGTGCTCACTGGCTGTCAGGGATTCAAGTCTAAGGTGTATTCTGCGGCTGAAGTTAAGGCCTATCAAAAGCAGTTGCAGGCCGAAAAGAACAGACTTCGGTCTGCTCATCCAGAGCAAGCTGCTCCAGCGAAAGAAACTGAAATTGAAAGTCCTTTGGTTAATGGTGCAGATTCCGCGGTCGACAAGGCACAAGGAGCTGCTGGAAGTAGGGCCGATGCGGCTGCTGACTCTTCAGCTGAAGCAGCCCCATCCACCCAAGAAGTGCCTGTGGAGGCAGTTCCCAGCCTGTTTGTAGAAGGCGCAGAAGGTAAGATTTTAGTTGAAACGGATGTGATTCCGCTGATTGAGACTAACAGTCAGCAGATTCTTGAAAAAAATAGTGACGCTGTGAAAATGGTTCGTGGGCTTAATATAACGGTAGAGGAAACTCCAACCGAAGGTCACAAGCTCAGCATTGATGCCATTGTCTTGGTAGGCGGAAAAATTCAGTTCTTAACAGTTGATAAACAACCTGTGAAATATGTTGAAGCGGGTGCCGTGAGTGCATTTTCGATTGTGGAATTGCGAGAAACTCCCGCGTCGACACCCGTGGCCGCCGAGCTGAAAGTGATTGTCTCCGCCGCCTGCGCGGCCGATGTGACATGTACGCAAATTCAAGTGCGGATGGAGTTTGGCGTGATCGGCGGGTTTGTTCCCGCTATATTTGATGTTCGAAAGGGCGACACAGGCTACTTAATCGTGGATAGCAATTTGAAAGATGAGTTGCGCTCGTTCGAACAGGCGAAAGTGATTTTGGATGCTGAGCTTGCGGCGCTTGATCCTGCACCCGCACCCGCGCAGCAACCCTCAGATGCGGCGACTCGCCGGCACGAAGCTGCTGTTGCTAAGACAGCACGTGAAGATCAAGTGACTGTGAGTCAGCCAGCAGCGAGCGCTGCGACTCGCCGGCACGAAGCGGCTGTGGCTAAGACAGCACGTGAGGATCAAGTGACCGTGAGTCGGCCAGCAGCGAGTGCTGTGAAAAGCCGGCACGAAGCGGCTGTAGCCAAGACGGCCCGCGAAGATCGTGCGGCAATGAGTGCACCCAAGGCGACAACTCCAGAACCAATTGTTCGCAGCGGTCGCCCCCAGTAATTGGGCGATGAGTTCAATCTAACTTTATGAGATTTTTTTTCGTCGAGTGCGGTTGTACTCGGCGATGCCATAGTGGCCGTAGGTCTTAGCTTTCACCATGTCTTGCACGTCTTGCGCTAAGTCCAATCGAAGAGGCTCCCGCAAGCGGTGCGGAACATGGCCGGACCGAAGGAGCGTCGTCCAATAGAACTCCACCACATCATGTACAAATTGTTCGACGGGGAGCGTGTCATACAAACCCGAGTGCAGATGTTCGATGAATATCTGGTAAAGTGGGTCCTCAGTCATGATGGACAATTTTGATTCCATTCAATAACGTTATCGGACAAGATCAGATCTGAAATGAGGCAATTCGCCTAAAAAACTTAGGTTCTCGAAGGGGGTACATGCGCGCCTGGACTGTGGCTGAACTCGACAATGTCGTGGCCTCGCTGACTCCACTCCAGGGCCTAAGGCTGCAAGAGGTGTCGACAAGTGTCGAAGATGTGGTGCTTGGCTTCTACTCGCCTGACGGCATGCTTTGGTTATGGATCGATCTTCAGGCTGTTTGTCCGTCGATCTTGCCTTGGATGGAGTTGCCCTTGCGGCCCACCGTCCAGAAGACACCGCTTCTCTTGTTTTTACGAGCTCACTTTATTGGTCGAACTCTGCAGACAATAGAACGACTAACGTCGCGGGGTCGAGTGTTGTTGCTACGGTTCGGCGGTCCAGCCGACCATCTTGAGATTGAACTTCGGTTGTTTCCGCATGCGCGAAATATTTTGTTGCGTGCGGGTGAACGAAGCATCGCGTGGCAAAAGCCAAAGGATTTAACGGAATCTGTTGAAGACGATTTGAGTGCACGGGCGATCCGCAGTTTAGAAGATCTGAGAGCTGAGTGGCGCCGCCGACGAGTTGACTCCAAAATCTCACGCAAGTCTTTGACCAAAACCACTGATCCCCTGTTAAAACTGAAAAAAGAAATTGAAAAAAAGCAGACGGCTCTAAAGAAGGTAGAGCAAGAGCTCCAGCGCAAGCTGGATCTACCCTGGCGAGAAGTCGGCGATCATTTAAAATTGCAGCAGAGTCTCGACACCCCCAAAGATTGGGAGCCATTCGTCGACCGTCGTCGCAAACTGGCGTGGAATATCGAAAATTGTTTTGTGAAGGCACGTGAAGTCGAGGGGAAACTCGCTGGCACTAGGCACCGGTATGCCACCTTAAAAGCGGAACTGACTGAACTCGAAGCACGCCTGAGTGATCCAAAAAGTGTTCAACAGGCCTCGGGGCAAAAGGTCCAGAGCGCGCCTTTAAAAATTATTGCCGACCGGCGCACGCTCCGCCTAACCGAGGGCGCTATGGCTGTGATGGGCAAGTCTGCGGCCGACAATCTAAAAATTCTTCGAAAAGCTCGAGCCTGGGATCTCTGGTTGCATTTACGAGATCAGCCGAGCAGTCATGCCGTTATCTTTCGCAACAAAGGCGCAGCAACACCTGAGTCGCAGGTCTTAGAGGTGGCCATGTGGTTTGTCAGAAACCAGCTGGGGCAAAAAGCAGCGCGCCATGTGGGAGAGAAGTTTAGCCTAGTCATCACCGAGTGTCGGCATGTGCATCCTATTAAGGGTGACAAATTGGGCCGAGTCACGTTTCGAGATGAACGGGTTTTAATGTTGCAGTTTCTTGGTTAACAGCAGTCAGCGTCTTGACACTTTTTCGAATCAATCCCATGGTTTAGAATCATCGAAAGAGTGTGAGGTGAGTATGATTGAGGTTCGTGATTTGTCTAAGAGATATGGCGATCGCGCGGCGATACAGTCCCTTAACTTTACTGTTAGAAAAGGTGAGGTCGTAGGTTTTTTGGGCCCAAATGGAGCAGGCAAGTCCACAACAATGAAAATCCTAACTGGCTATATGGCGCCGACGTCGGGCGAAGTGAAGGTGGCTGGCCTGGATGTGTTTGAAGATCCCATCGGGGTCAAGCGGCGTATCGGCTACTTGCCAGAAACACCTCCTGTTTACTTTGATATGCATGTGAAAGACTATTTGATTTTCGTAGCCAACTTAAAGGGTGTTGATCGAGCTAAAGTCGGCCAAATGGCAAATACGGCCCTTGAGAAGACGGGATTGCAAGATGTGCGCAATCGACTGATTGGCAATTTGTCTAAAGGCTTTCGTCAGCGAGTGGGTCTTGCCCAAGCCTTGGTAGCTGACCCAGAGATTTTAATTTTGGATGAACCGACGGTGGGACTCGATCCCAAACAAATGTCGGAGATTCGCCAACTGATTTTGCAGCTCAAGGGCCAACACACGATCGTTTTATCCACGCACATTTTATCGGAAGTGCAGGCGAGTTGCGACAAAGTGATTATCATCAACCAAGGCAAAATCGTGGCTGAGGATTCACTCGCAGATCTCACCCGTCGTATGTCGGGAGGTGGCCACATCGTCACCTTAAAGCTCCGGCGTCCACAGGACCTCATTGAGAGCGGGCTCTTGCAAGTTACGGGTGTGGTGGCAGTGAAACGTGTGGGTGTGCAGCTCGAGGTGGAGTGCCAAGGCGATCAACTCGGCGTTGAGCAAACGGTAGAGAAAATAGCAGCGTTTGTTGTGGGTCAAGGTGCGGGCTTGCTCGAGTTAAAAGTTCAGGCACTTGCTTTAGAGGACATATTTATTAAACTGACTTCGACTGATGCTTCGGCCTAAATTTGGGAGTGTAACATGCGTGCGATTTTCACCATTGCTGGCAAAGATTTAAAAAACCTACTGAAGAGCCCTATTTTTTATGTGATAGGCGGCCTATGCGCTGTCATTTGGAGCAACTCGTACATTCGTGTTTTGTTGAAATTTGTTGAAACCTCAATGCTACAGGGGCCGCAAAGTGGAATGAATTTACAGCGAGATGTTTTCACGCCGCACATTTCCCTAGTCAATTTGCTGTTGATTTTTGTGATTCCAGCTTTAACTATGCGATTATTGGCTGAAGAGAAACGCCAGCGCACCTATGATCTTTTGCTGACCTCACCCATCACTTCTACTCAAATCGTACTTGGCAAATTTTTGGCGGGAGTGGCCGCCGTCGCCATATTGATCTTGATTTCACTGCTGTATCCCTTGGTCACATTCGGAGTTGCTAACTTCCCTCTCCTCCCGTTGTTTTCAGCCTATTTTGGTTTGCTCTTGGTCGCGACTTGTTATGTAGCCGTTGGTATTTTTGCATCGTCCCTGACGGAATCCGTGGTGTTGAGTGTGATTATGGCGTTGATCTTCAACATTATGCTCTGGTTTATCGGCCAAGGTGCTGAGGGTGGCGAGGGTGTAAATAAAATCTTAGAGCACCTGGCGATCGCTCAGCATTTCTTTAATTTTATTATGGGTTCAATTAAGCTCAAGTCTTTGGTTTTTTTCCTGAGTGTTGTGGGATTGTTCGTTTTTCTCACACAACGGGTTGTTGAATCTTCGCGGTGGAGGTAGAGGCATGAGTCGCGCAGCAAAAGTCTGTTTTATGGTTTCTCTTCTGTTGATTGTTGGAACCTTGGTCTTGCGCTTTGTGGTGGGCAGCTGGATTAACTTAAACACGGTGATCCTTGGCGTTGCAGCGGGCGTGGGAGTAGCGGCTGTATTTTTTGATCGGCGCATGTACTGGGAGTTTTTGACAATGCGGACGACCAAGTATGGCATGAACATGGGCCTAGGAATTTTGCTGGTGCTCATTTTGTTGGTTTGTGCCAATTACCTCGCGGGCCGATATGATAAAACCTGGGATTTGACCGCGGAAAAGTTGAATTCTTTGTCCGAGCACTCTGTGCAAGTGGTGAAGTCGCTCAAAGACAATGTGGAAATTCTGGTGTTTACTCGAGGCAACGAAGCCCAGCAAAATCGACAGGTCATAAAGCAGTCGCTCCAACTTTTTCAAGATCTATCGCACCAACTGAAAGTTCGCTACGTCAATCCCTACGTCGACAGTGATATGGCGATGAAGTATTTAAACGACCTCCCTGATCGCGATCTAGAGGACTCTTTTGTCTTTATGGAGCGCGGTGCAAAACGAATTCGCGTGGACCGTCCGTTTGATGAGGCTGCAGTTGTATCGGCCTTGATAAAGCTAACTCGGGCCAGTGAAGCCAAGATCTATTTTTTAAAGGGTCATGGTGAAAAGGACATCGACGCCGAGGGCGGCCAATCATTGAAGGATCTGGTGAAGCTTTTAACTGACTCGTCTTTTCAAACCGCTACCTTAAACCTCTTAGACAAACCTGAGATTCCTGCAGACGCCACGATTTTGGCTATTGTCGGTCCGAGTCTGCCCTATCTCGAGACTGAATTGGACTTGCTTCGCACTTACCTTAAAGCCGGTGGTCGACTGTTTATTGCGCTGGATCCTGGTCAACGGCACAACCTGGCGAACTTAACGAAGTCCGTGGGTGTCGAGTTTCCAAACAATTTCATAATGACCATGCAACCCTTGGAGAGCAATGGGCCCGCTTTGATCGCTGGGCGAGAATTTGATCAAGGCAGTGCAATCACTCGCAGCTTTCCTTTGGGCTCCAGCTATTCTTTGTTTTATTTGGCAAGTGAGATACGGCCGGCTCCAGACAAGCCGGCTACAATCCAGTTTTCAGAGCTTGTGCGAACCGACAGTTCAACATTTACAATGAACGATCTGAAGCTGCCACTCAAGCAGCGGCCAGAGACAAAGTCAGTGCTATTGGCAGCAAGTGTAAAGGGCACATTTGTCGATACTCCCACGGCTAAGCCTTTTGAAGTGGTGATTTTTGGAGATAGCGACTTTCTTATCAATCAAATTTTATATAACGGTGTGAATCGAGATCTCGCGCTAAATGCCTTTGCCCATCTGTCCAATCAAGCCGAGCTTATAAGTATACGTCCCAAATTGCCAGCAGGGACCTCGGTGGTATTGACGGCGACCTCGACTTTGTTGTTGGTCATGTTTGTGATTGGACTGCCACTAATTTTGCTGATGTCCAGCGGAGTTATGTGGTTTCGGAGGCGAGGCGCATGAAGGCTTTTCAGTCCACGGCTGTGTTGGGTTTGATGGTCGCATTGGTGGTGGGCTACACCTTTTGGGATTATCGCAAAGCCTCCCAGCCAGGTGGCAATGTGGATGGGTCGGGGTTGCAGTTATTTACATTTCAGAATAGCCAAGTGACAGATTTAATTGTCAAGAGTCAGGCAGAAACCATAAAAATTCGTAGAGACCAGGAGAATTGGCAACTCGTGGAGCCGATTGACGATCTCGCAGACGCAAGCTCAGTCGAGGCGTTTTTGTATTCTTTGATGATTCAAAAAGGCAAAGCGTTTAATGATGAGAACGTCGCCCTCGACACTGGTGCAGAAAAGGCTGGCGCGGCAACTATTGAGTGGAAAAATTTTGGCTTGGAACCACCGATGGTTTCAATCGAAGTTAGGACAAAAAAGACCAACGAGGCTCTGGAGATCAGCTCGAAAAATGCGTTTGACGGCAGCTTTTACATCCGACGTGATAATAAAATTTATTTAGGCGATCAAGGTCTAGCGCAAGTGGCGACTCGAACAGTCGATTCGTTCCGGTCGCGCCAGCTTTGGCGGAAAGCCGATGTAACGGTGATTGGGGCTGAGGCAGTTGTCAACATGGACGACCTGAAATCTCGGTTTAAAATCGTCAATCGCGATGGTCTTTGGACGTTGGATCCCGCACCCACGTTTGAGGTGGATCCTGATCAAGTCGCAAAGTGGTTAATCCGTGTGCAAGATCTCACAGCCCAGGAGATAGTTTCGGAAAAGCCGACCCTGGCTGACAAGCGCCAGGCCCTGGTCTTGAACCCCAGCGCTTCCATCGCCTTAAAATATACGGGTCCAGACGGTAAGGCCGGGGACTGGGTCCTGTCGTTGGGGCAGGATAAAGCTGAGGAGACGTTCATTCGATCTACAGAGCGCACAACACTTTATAAGACCACAAACTCTGCGCTCACGTTGATTCGAGTGCCTGTCGAATTCTTTCGAAGCAGCAAAAAGGCATTTAAGATTCCAATTGAACAGGCGCATCGAATCGCACTGACTGTTCAGGGAGTGCCACAGGTGCTGGTGAAGGACGGATCAACTTGGCAGGTAGAAAGCTCTGACGGCAATCTTAAATTGGATACGAAAAAATTGGAGACCTTGCTTGCCGATATCAGCAACTTACAGGCGCAGGAATTTGTGCCCTCAAGTCGGGGTAACGCGTTCACGCCAGAACATAAAATTGTGGTCAGCGATAGCAAAGGAGAGCTGGTCTTTCAAATCGCTTGGGGCGGGTCCTATAAGGGCAGGTATCCCTACAGCCGAGTTGTACCGCTATCTTTTGTTCGAACCAATTTAGAGTCGGATGTCATGGCAATTCCGACTTCGCAAATGCAAAGTTTAATCGACAGCAAGCTTCTTGTAACAAAGGCAAAGACTCCATGAAAATTCAGAAGCATTCGGCAACCCGGGTGGATCTCTCGGGCGGGACTTTAGATTGTTGGCCACTCCACCTTTTGGTTGGCGATTGCGTAACGGTCAATTTGGCTATTTCGATTTCGACGCACGCCATGATTGAGCCGAGAGCAGACAAAGCGATCGGTATTTCTGTAAGGGATCTCCAGTATGAGAAGACCTTCAATAACCTGTCTGAGCTCTTGTGTTGCGCAGATCCACAGCTGCGCCTCGTGCAAAAGCACATTGCTTATTGGAAACCAAAGCAAGGATTCAATTTACAAACACATTCAGAAAGTCCAGTGGGAGCAGGTCTTGGCGGCAGCTCCTCCCTGTCGATTAGTATTATTAAGGCATTTGCCGATTGGCAGCAGCAGTCGCTAGATGTGTATCAGTCCGTTGAGCTGGCACACAATGTGGAGGCGCAGGTTTTGGGAAAAATGACCGGGACCCAAGACTATTATCCGGCAGTTGAGCCCGGATTAAACGCCATCCACTACACTCCCAGTGGGGAGAAGCTTGAGACGCTTTACGTTGAGCCTGAATTTTGGAATTCACAGATGAGTTTGGTCTACACCGGACAACCCCACCACTCGGGATTAAACAACTGGGAAGTCATCAAGGCTGCACTGGACGGTGATCGCTCAACCCTGACCGCTTTGGCGGATATTGGACAAGTTTCATGGGATGTTTACGACGTTATTAAAACAAAAACGTGGGATAAATTGCCCAAGCTTTTCGATAAGGAATTTGAAGCCCGCATTCGGCTAGCCAAATCCTTTTCTAGTCCAGAGATTGATCGGCTGCGCGAGGTCGCTTTGAAGTCCGGTGCCCTTGCTGTTAAGATATGTGGAGCTGGTGGGGGTGGCTGCGTATTGGTGTGGTCAAAGCCTGAGCACAAGCAGAAAGTCGAAGCAGGATGCCGGGAGCAAGGGTTCGAAGTCCTCGACGCAAAAGCAGCAAGGTAGGCGCTAGGCCCCCTCGGCGTAAATCATTGCGCAGGTCTCGCCAAGCTCAGTCCTCCGCGAATTCCATTGAAGATATTGATGAACATTTGAAGGGGCTGGGCAAAAGCCCTCAATATCATCGGTTTATCGGAATTTCTTTGGGCGGCGGCAAGACCGATAAGACAGCACTTTCTGTGATTGAGTACTATCCGGTGCAAAAAAAGATTTTTTTGAGTCGATTGTTCGACAAGATTAGCAGCCAAGGTGAAGAATCAGGTGATCTACAAATTCATCGGATGCTGGCGCAGTTTCCAAAGCCCACCGAGAGTGTCGCGTTTGATGTGCCCTTGCAGTTGCCCAAGTGCTTGTCTTGCGTGAAGCGATGCCCTGGCTTTGAAATGTGCCAAGAGCCCGAGATCCTATGGATGTGGAAGCATTACCGCACGCAAGAAAAAAGTAAATCTCCGGCTAGGCTATTCACTCCGTACACCGAGCGTTGTGTGGAGCAGTATTTGCAAACGGAACTTGAAGAGGCTTTTCATCTGCAACATGCATTGGGTTCAAATCTTGCGCCGCTCACCGCGCGAGCGCAGTATCTCCTCCGTCGAATCAAAACTCCAACGATTGAGGTTTTCCCAAAGCTGAGTTTATGGCGAATTGGCAATTCGCTCCATCTGCCAAAATCGCAGCTGCGTTTTCATCGGCATTGGGATTCCGGTCAGGCTGCGCGCCAATCCGTGCTCGATAAAATCATGGATCGCAATATGGCGTTTATTTATGACCAGGATGTAAAGACATTGGTTGAATCGCCGCAAGCATTTGACTCTCTGCTGTGCGCCCTAACTGGACTCCTCAAGTTTTTAGGTCTGTGTGAGCCCCGCCCCAAAGGGTTTCCAAAGCAGGAGAGCTGGCTCGCCATTCCGAAAAAGATCTTTGCGTGGCCTTGAAAGGCTATTTGCCAAATTCATTTTTGTGCTAGCATCGAGGCCGGAGGTTTGCCGAAATGATTAGATCATCTTTGCTTGTGTTATTGCTGCCGTTGCTCTTGCTCCCACTGCAAGTCCTCGCCCAGGGTAACCACACGTTGATTCGACGACTGACGGTGTTTCCGATCAAGGCAGGCCCAGAACTCCAGAAAGTGGCAGAAGAGGTCTGGTGGGAGCTGCGAGAGTTGATGACAAAGGACAAGCGCTTTCTTGTCGCGAGCAAAAACTTTCTTATGCAAAAGGATGTCTATCAGGCGCGTGGTATTTTGTCCCCGGCAGACGCCATCATCCTTGGAAAGCTGCTCGATGCAAATGCACTGGTGACCACTTTCATCGAGGATCGCACTCTTCACATGCGCGTCTATGAGGGCGACTACGGCCGCCCCCTTTGGCAACATTCGCTGGTGTTGCAACCTTCGTTGCCCATAGCCGAGCAACTTCAGCCCGCTGCAATCAAGCTCGCGCAAGATTTTATCGCCTCCATTCCTTACCATGGTTTTGTTGTGACAGATCCGCTGAAGGGGCAGCCCGTGTACAAGGAGGGTCGGCGAATTTTGGTAAGGGCAGAAATTGGCGCCACGGCCGAAGTTGACGTTGGCGATGCGGCGCAGTTGATATACGTTTTTAGTGATTCGCTAAAACCCCTTTTCTCTCAGGGCGCGTCGATTGAGGTTTTTGCAGAAGGTCGCGTGGTGGAGCGGCTGCGTGAGTTTGTAACGATTGAATTGGATCGGCTGAATCGAACGGCCAATATTCAAGATGGCACTATGGTGAGAATGCCGCGTGAACTCAAACGTCTCGAACAGGCTTATGCACTCGGCGATAATTTTCAAAATAAGATTGATCCTGAATTTTTTTCGCCCGGCATGACGACCGCCACCGAGAAAGAAAAAGAAAGAAAGCCACTTGTGGCCTCGCTCTTATTTATAGCCAATTTAGCTGCGTTCTTGCTGCTGGCTTTCTAACTGACCTTGTCGCACACTCCGGATCACGCTGGTGTCAAACAGCTCTTTCAGTTCATTGGATTGAAATGGGGACTGGCCGGTTGTATTGAGCCAAGACTCCGGCGTTTCCATACACATAAATAGGCGCCATTTGCTGTCATATTTTTGAAATTCAGTCATCACAAAGCGAAACATCTCCTGCCGAACTTGAGAGTCGTAGCGCCATTTGCCATCTTTGCTCGGGAATAACTCACCGCTCGTCACATGCGAGCTCATCCCGAAGCGCTCGCGCATGATCGCCCGTTGCTCAGGTTGAAATCGTAACGCTCCCGTAGATAAATAGTTTACCTCAATCGGTTTAAATCGATTAACAATCGCGGCAACCAATGTTGCATATGAGCTTTGCCACTCAGGATGCCAGATCAAAGGATCGATATGAAAGGCTAGCGAGTAACCAGCGTCGCGGCACATCTCAGCCGCTCTTAATCTATTTTCCAGAGAAGCTGTGCCGTGCTCCTCAGAGGCCACAATATTTTGAGGATTGAGTGACCAGCTCACCGTCACATTGCCCGGCGAGGGGAGGTCGATAAACTGCTCGACGGCATCTGACTTGGTTTTAAACTCGAGAGTCCAGTTGGGAAACTCCCGGAACTGTTCAATCAGATCTCGCGAATAGAGAGTCAAGGGGTCTAAGCTTAACGAGTCCACGGTCTCGCCCGTGCCGACTCGAAGTTTACTTAGGGAAGACGAGGCGTGTATCTCTCGCAGTTCTGCCAATGCGTCTGGCAAATTGCTGTAGATCGTGAGAACGGGCGTGTTGAGAAAACTCTGCAGGTAACAGTACGAGCAATTCATGTCGCATTGTAATCCCCAGTTGAGGACAAAGTAATTGCAACACGCTAGACCGGGTCGGGAGCCCGGGCATCGCTTAAAAAATTGTCCCGGAAACCGGCAGACATAGAGCAATTTTTTACTCTCAGAAAACTCCCGCGCCGAAAGCTCACCGGAGCGTTCAGGGAATGGCCGACTCTCCACCACCTCAATTTTGTCCGATGGAAAAAGCGAGAGAAGTCGATTCGTCAACTCTGAGCCCATAGTGTCGCGGTGGATGTAGACTCGCTTAAACCGTTCAACGAGTTGGGTGCAACGATTCAAGTGGATTGCTCCCAGGTTTCCCCAATAACTTTTAGACGCTGAATTTTTTTAAGCAAATCATCTGGCGAGAACGCTTGCAACTTAATCTCCAGCCCGGCTTGATCGCCAAACCGCTGCCACTGCCCCTGCACCTGGTTTGTCCAGGCCCAGGTCGCCACCATAGAGCGCCAAGTCTCATCCCGTTTGGAATTTAGCGGGCGCCGGATCGACTCTAAACGAAATTTATAAGCACTGATGTCCTCGCCTGGTTGCAACTCCAAGGTTGCAAGTGATTGACCCAGCAAGGACAGTTCGATCGAGCACTCTAGAACCTGTAGAATTTGGGACTTAGTGCCCGCGAGTCGCACGAGGTTCCGCAGGTGCGGTTGGATGGTCTGAAGGTCAGGCACTGCAAGTAAAGGAGCGAGGTCACGCGCACCCACACCTTTTTCATCCACCCAGTCTTGGAACTCGAGTGGCATTTGCCTCAAGACAAACAAAATTTGTTGCAACCGATCGGACCACCGCAGTCCATAACGTTGAAAGAGTGCAGCGGCCTCGGTCAGCAGCTCAGGTAATTCTGCCTTCATGCAACTGTGTAAACGACTCAGTTCCGCTAAGCCCAGGCGCGGGTGGCAGGCGACAAAAGCCTCTTGCCAGTTGGTCATCGAGTCTACGCCAATATCCAAAGCCGCACCGGAGGTCCGATCAAAACCATGCAAAAGGATACCCTTCCAGGCGATGGGTGGTAGGGCCTGGGGCCACGAAAGTCTCGGCCCAAAGTCTAGGCTCCTGATGCATTGCGATATCGGGGTGAGTTTTCCTGCGGATAGCATAAGGCGAACTACCACAGGCCCTATGCTGTGTCTATCATTGAGGGATATGGCTGACTGGCGAGTGCGAGCAGAAATCACCTCAGATGTAGTTTTATTTCGGTATGCCGCTGAGCCTGTCGAGCGCGGGACACGCTACGTGTACATCTGGGATCTCGACAAAACGTATTTGGACACGGCGTTTGAATCCCTGAGTGGGCTCTGGAGTGTGCTTCGAGAAAAGGCATTTCAAAAACGCAACGTTCCCGGCACCGCGACTTTGGTGCGAGCCATGCGAGACTACTGGCAAGAGAGTCACCAGGGGCGTCGAGATTTTCCAATTTTCTTTATCACCGGGTCGCCACCTCAGCTTGAGTCTAAAATTCATGACAAGTTGAATTTTGATGGCATTTACCCCTACGGATTATTTTGCAAAGACAATGTGCAAAACTTGCGACCTGGGCGGTTGTGGCGTTTGACTCAACAGGTGGGCTATAAACTCCAGGCGCTGTTACAGCTCCGTCTGCACCTGGCCGACGACGTTCGGCAAGTCTTGTGGGGCGATGATTCTGAAGCCGATGCCGTAATTTACTCTCTTTATTCAGACCTATGTGCGCGCCGCCTGGAGGAACGCGAAATTCGAAAGATTTTGCAGCACTACAAAGTGGGCGGGCAGCAGGTCGATACGATTTTGCGATTGCTAGAGGATGTGCCCAAGCAAGACCCCGTTGAAAAGATGTACATCAATCTCGCTGCCGACACGGACCCTGAATACTATTTGAAGTTTGGCCGTCGAGTTCTGCCCACTTACAATGCGTTTCAACTGGCACTGGATTTGTTTCAAGATCAGCGGCTGAGTTTAAAGCATGTGATGAATGTGGCCATAGACCTGATGAGCAACTACGGATTTGGGGTCGAAGACTTAGAGCGTAGCTTTGATGAATTGGTGCGCCGACCCGTGCTGAGTGCCGAAACAAGTGCGGCAATATTGCCAATTTTAAAAAGTGAAATGCTTATTCGACCCGCATTTGAGGTGTCGACGCCTCCAAGATCCTTGCTCAGCCGTTCAGATTTTGGAGTCATTGAACTGGAGGGCGTGACCGAGAGTTGGGTGCCCGAGCGCGTGGATTACATTCACGACGATCGATAAATTCAAAGTCCCACGGGACACGCACGGTCATTTATTCAAAAGTGATAGGATAGGATAGCGAAATTTCTGGTCCCTTGTAGGGTCGAAAGGCGATTCGCGAAAAAACGGAGATTACACATTTTGTCAGAGTGTCATCATCGAGGGTGGCATCGATTACGCGAATATCTCTGACCTTGCCCCGCCGCGAAATTTCAAACTGCAAGATGATGTTGCCTTTCAACGTCGGCGCATCTTTGATTCGACTGAGCCAGCACCGCTGCAGCAGCGATTGCCGTCGAGAAATCACTTCGTCTATGTATTCATTTGAGAGCGTCTCCGGGTCAAGCCCCGTGGCCAATGGGGCGGCCGACTCCTCGTCCTCGGCGCTCGAATCTGCCGCGTTCAGTGAGTCCGATTCACCGTCGTCGGTACTTGCAGAACTTTGATCTGCAAGAGCTAAGTCTAAAGGAGCAGAACGCAAAACCGTAAGAGCCATAGGTGGAGTTACCACCGCCTGACCTGGAAGATAAAGTCGACCGTCTCGAATGACATAAGCCTTGCCCTTCGCCCCTGCCTTCTGCAGCTTCAGTTGGCCAAGGCTGTTCGTGATGTAGGCTGGGGAGCTGGGGTCTCTCGAGTTCCAGAGTTGGATCTGTACCAGGCCGCTAGGTCCCAGTTCAAACTCATCTTGTGAGTTCAAGACAAAGATCGCCTTTGAATCCACGCTAGTCTGGATCTGCGTCCCGTCTCGGAGTTCGATAGGTTTTTCCATTGGAGTAGGGGCTAACCGAATGTCACCGAGATGAAGGATGCGGGAGGAGCCCTCAGATCGCACCAGTCGACCCACCACATGACCGTTGTAGGTTGCCCGATTGGTGACTTTAGCCAACCACTTGGAGAAGGGCTCACTGACAAACACAAACCAAATAACAGCTGCCAAAACCAATAGCAGCAGTGGAGCAATCGAACTTAACCGGCGCATGATGTCTCAGTTATTGCTTTTGCTCAGTTGGAGCTGGGGCCGCAGGCTCTCCAGGCATAGGAGAGTCAGGTGTAGCGGGCGTCGCAGGTGCTGGAGTCGGAGTGTCCGCTGCCGGTGGGACGTAGCCGTCGAGTACACTGCCACCTCGCTGAGAGGTCAGATAAGTGAGCCCAATGCAAGATGCGGCAAATAGTACGGCCAGCCACTTTGTCGTCGTCGTCAAAAAATTTGAAGCTCCACTTGAACCAAAGAATGAGCTCGAGCTAGATCCGCCAGAGAACACACCCATTGCGCCGCCCTTGGGATCTTGCAGCAGCACAAAGAGAATCAAAAAAACGCCAATCAGAAGATGCACGACAGCCAATACGGTCAACATAATATGGAACTCCTCAAAGTCAGGCTTGATGCGACCGGCTGAAGTTAGAAGAAAAGTAGGGACAAGTCTACGAGTTTTTGTTGGCTTTGAAGGGAACCACCACTGCCGCAGCGGACTGGGAGGTGAACCAGAACTCTTTGGAATTCTTGTGCAATTCGCTATTGAGCACCAAGGAGACAACGTGAGAGACGATTTCCACAAAACGAATTTCGTTGTCTGACACGGTCTCTTTTTCGGGCGGCATTCGCAAACTAAGTACACCAAAGGCTTTACTGTAGCGAGAGATGGGACAAACAATCATGGAGTTAAAGGTGATCTCTTTGGCGATTTCTCGCAAGTGTTTGAGGTCAGAGCTTTGTGAGAGGTTCTCGATCGCAATGAGGTTTTGCGTGTTCATTACATGTAAGACTTCGGGGTATTTGTTCAAGTCCAACTCAATACCGGTGGCCGATCGTGCGTCATTGGAGGTCACCACCACACCATTCTGGTGGTCGATACAATGGATAATCGAGCAGCGCACGCCGTCTACTTTCATGCTCACCATTCGGGTGAGATTGAACAAAATCTCGTCCAGCGGTTGTTTGCCGAGTGCTTGCTTCAACACCAAATCCGTTAAGTGAAGCATTAGGCTGGATTCATCGACCCGCGTAAGCTCTTTGGTAGAGATGTCCTTGAGCTGACGCGTCCCGCGAGCGTGAAAAACCAACCTCTTTAAGACATCCTCGTTGCGGTAAGGCTTAACTATATAGTCTTTGGCGCCGCGAGCTAAGGCCTGCTTCACGTTGCCCACGGTGTTGTGGAGGGACATCACGAGAGTGTGGATGAAGTGATGTCGCAAACTCTGTTCACCTTTTACAAAGTCGATGAGAGAAAATGCGCCGCCTTCTGGCATGGTGAGATCGGCTAGGACAAACCGAGGCTTCCAGCTGAGAATCTCATTCCGCGCCTCTTTGCCATTGCTGACAACGCGCACTTGAAAGCCTTTCGTGCCAATAAACTGACCCAAGCTCCGGGCTTGCTGAAGCTCGTGGTCGGCGATGAGGACTCGAATGGGTTCTGGGCGAGACATATGAGGGGGATCGGCAGAACGGCAGGTAAAATCGAGTCTAGCTGAAACTCCACCCCAGGTCTGACGCAGAGACACAGGTGCGAGAGATTCGAATTGCCTCAAACGGCTCACTGAGAGACATGTTGGATATGCGATTTTTGGCCTTTGAGGGCCTCGACGGCTCAGGAAAATCAACTTTGATTCAGGGTGTGCAGGCCGAGCTGACGCAGCGTCAGATCGACTTTGTGGCTACCTTTGAACCTGGCGGCTCTGCCTTGGGCGCAGAAATTCGTCAGATGCTCCTTCGCACTCAGGGTGAAGCCCCTGTTCCTCGAGCTGAGGTGCTTCTTTATCAGGCGGCTCGAGCCCAGCATGTGGAGACCTTAATTCGGCCGGCAATAGAGGCTGGCCGTTGGGTGCTCAGCGATCGATTTGATGCGAGCTCGATGGCGTTTCAAGTGGCTGGTCGCTCGCTCAAAGCGTCTCAAATCGAATGGCTAAACGAGTTTGCAAAAGCTGGCGTCTCACCCGACCTGTATGTACTCCTCGATATTCCGGTGGAGGAGAGTTCGCGCCGTTTGAATCAGCGGGGCGAACTCAAAGACCGCTTTGAACGTGAGGCGCAGGACTTTCATCAGCGCGTTCGAGATGGGTACTTAGCGCTCGCGAGCGCTAATCCTGCCCAATGGTTGGTGCTTTCCAGCTTAAACTCTCCTTCCCAAGTTTTACGGGAGCTGCTGCAGGCCTTACAGGATAGGCAATGGTTGAATTGAGCGATCTTTTGCCCAACTTAAGTGAACACTCTGAGAGTTGGCGCAGGCTGCAACAGTTGCGCGGGCGAAACAAACTGCCACATGCGATGGGTTTTGCAGGAGCAAATGAAACGAGTTTATTTGAAATCGCCTGGAGGTTGGCACAGAGCTTAGTTTGCGAAGGAGTCTCGGCACCTTGTGGTCGATGTGGTCCGTGTCAGCGCATGGAGAGTCGCCAGGTCGAGAGCGTCAAAGTCGTAGAGCCAGAAGGCGCAACGATTAAGATCGATCAAGCCCATTCTATTTTGAGTTTCCTAAGTTTGCGCCGATTGGGCAGAGCGCGCGTGGTGATTATTCGACACGCCCAACTGCTCAATCCCCAAGCTGCAAACGCCTTACTTAAAGTGATAGAGGAGCCGCCCGCTGAGACTTTTTTTATTCTTTTAGCGGAGGAGTTTTCACAACTCCTCCCCACTTTGCGCTCGCGCTGCCAAGTGATTCGCTTTGCTCGGACCTGTAGCCACGAGCCCGTGACAGCGGAGGTGCAGCAAAAAGCCATGACTTTTTTGACAGACGGATTGCGAGGGGAACGATCGGGGTTGTCTGTGGCGCTTGAGCAAGCGCGCGATCGCGAATCGGCGCAGGCCCTTATCCAGGTGTTGCAGGAGATCTTGCGTGACTGGACAGTCGAGCTCAGCGGTGCACCTTTGAAATTAACTTCGACCACAGCGTGGGCCAAGTGCCCCGAGGTCACAGATGAAGTGAAGGCGGAGCTATGGCAAAGCGCCTTTCAAATGGAGCTGGATTTGGCAGCGAACGTCGATCGGCTTTTGATTTTTGAGAATTTTTATTTGCGATTAAAAAATGCCCAAGCCCGGGGAGGCCAATGATGACTTCGACTGTTGCTCCCTGGATTGATGTGCACACTCATTTGAATATGTTGGACGTCTCACCTGAAGTCGCTCTGGCAGAAGCTGCGACTCACGGCGTGCAGTCGGTGATCACGATAGGCACCTGTCCCAAGGATCTCCCTATTGTGTTGGATT
Organism: Bdellovibrionales bacterium; assembly: GCA_041739415.1. GTDB lineage: Bacteria > Bdellovibrionota > Bdellovibrionia > Bdellovibrionales > UBA1609 > JALHOQ01. The sequence goes on from JBGSNU010000057.1 coordinate 28,711, forward strand.
TGGCGCAGCGGCACTGGCCACGAGTGGCTTGCACTCTTGGAGTTCATCCGCACGAGGCTGAATTGTTTTCTCCAGAAATTGCCGATTGGATCCGCACTAACGCCACTCGCCCTGAGGTTGTCGCCATCGGTGAAACAGGTTTGGACTACTACTACAACAATGCGCCTCACGAAATTCAACTGAAGGCGTTTCGCACCCAGATGCAAATTGCCGCCGATTTGCAGCTGCCGGTAGAGATTCACACCCGAGATGCTGAACTGGACACGATAGAAATTCTGCGAGAGTACAAGGGGCGGGTGAAGGGTTTGTTGCACTGTTTTACTGGAACCTGGGAGTTGGCAGAAGTCGGTTTAGCTTGTGGCTTTAACATCTCGATCAGTGGCGTGGTCACATTTAAAAATGCCGAAGCTCTGCGAGAGGTGGTTCGGCGAGTACCCATCGACCGGCTGCACGTTGAAACGGATGCACCCTTTTTGGCGCCGATCCCGCATCGAGGCAAAAAGAACCGTCCCGCTCTCGTCGTGCACACGGCTCAATGTGTAGCCGATCTAAAGGGAGTGGATCTGGCTACACTCGCGGCAGCCACCTTCCAAAATGCTCAAAGGCTCTTTCCTAAACTCCAGCTCTGACTTGCCAAACCCAATGCCTGGCCTTAAGTTAGGCCACGTTTTTATGCAAAGGAGTGGGCATGGGCACATCGAATAAGGTTCGCGTTGGTATCAATGGTTTTGGCCGCATTGGTCGATTGGTGTTTCGCGCAGGGTTTGAGCACGTTGAAATTGTTGGCATCAATGATTTGAGTAGCGTCAAAGGCGCCGCCCACTTGTTAAAGTATGACAGCACCCACGGGCGCTACAGCAAGAGTGTCGGTCACGATGAAAAAAACCTAATCGTCGAGGGCAAACGCATCCCCGTATCGGCGACAAAAAATCCAGCAGAAATCCCGTGGAAGCAATGGGGAGCGGATATCGTTCTTGAGTGCACAGGCGCTTTTAAGGACAAAGCTGATTTTATGAAGCACATTGAAGGCGGTGCAAAACGAGTTTTAGTTTCCGCACCGGCGGATGGTGCCGATCTCACGGTGGTATATGGGATCAATCACAATCAATATGACCCTGCAAAACATCAGGTGATTAGCAACGCCTCCTGCACGACCAATTGCTTAGCACCTGTAGCTATGGTGCTGCATGAAACCTTTGGCGTTGAACAAGGAATGATCACGACAATTCACTCCTACACCAACGATCAGCCGGTACTAGATGCTGGCCATAAAGATTTGCGCCGAGCACGAGCCGCAGGGCTCAGTATGATTCCAACCTCCACAGGTGCCGCTAAAGCTGTTGGCCTAGTATTGCCCTCACTCAAAGGAAAAATTGATGGAGTGTCGGTGCGAGTTCCGACGCCAAATGTTTCCTTGGTCGACTTTGTTTTTCGTTCATTGAAGCCCGTGACGATTGACTCCATTAATGACGCCTTTAAAGCTGCCAGCCACTCCAACCTTAAGGGTGTTTTGGGTGTTGAGGCGGAGCCGCTCGTGAGTGTGGACTTCAACGGCTGTGAGCTGAGTTCGATCGTAGATCTGTCGAGTACGATGGTGATGGGAGAACATATGGCCAAGGTTTTCTCATGGTACGACAACGAGATGGGCTTTTCCCGTCGCATGATCGATATGGCCCAAGCTCTTGCGGCTAAGGGACTCTAAGCGATGCCAGCCAAGACGTTAGACGGAATCAAGTCGATCGAAGATTTTCAGTTGGAGGACAAACGGCTTTTCCTACGGCTAGATTTAAATGTGCCGCTGACGAGCTCCGGTGGCATTGCCGATGACACGCGAATTCGTGCAGCTCTTCCAACAATCGAATATGCGATCGAGAAGGGTGCCAAGATCGTCTTGGCTTCACACTTTGGTCGCCCCAAGGGGCCTGAGGATCGAGTCAAATACTCACTCGAACCCGTCGCTGATTATTTGGGTCGAGCGTTGCATCTAGAAATGGTTCTGGTGGAGGAGCCTCGAGGACATGCGACTCGGGCTCTTCTTTCGGGCCTAAAACCCAGCCAGATTATCGTGCTTGAAAACTTGCGCTTCGATGCTGGCGAAGAAAAAAACGATCGAGACTTTGCGCAGGCCTTGGCCTCGTTCACCGACATCTACATCAATGACGCCTTCGGCGCGTCTCACCGGGCCCACGCCAGTATCGTTGCGCTGGCTGAGTTGGTGGAGAAAAAGGGAATTGGTTTTCTCATGCGCAAAGAAATTGAGATGTTAGACACAATTCGCTCACGGCCAGAAGCGCCTTTTATCAGTGTGTTGGGTGGCGCAAAGGTGAGTGATAAAATTGAAATTATCGAAGTCCTTATGGATCATGTCGACTCGCTAATCATCGGCGGCGCTATGGCCTACACCTTTTTGGCCGCGCAAAACATTCCCGTCGGTAAGAGCCTTGTGGAGAAAGACAAGATCCGCTTTGCGGGAGAACTTATCGAGCGCGCCAAAGGCCGCGGTAAAAAGTTATTGCTACCACTAGATCATAAAATTTCTATGGACATTCACGACACTCATTCGCTGAAAGTCTCTGAATCGCAGGGAATCCCTGACGAATGGATGGGCGTGGACATTGGTCCTAAAACGATTGAACTGTATGCCGCTGAGCTCAATCGCGCTCGCACGGTTTTTTGGAATGGGCCTATGGGCATTTTTGAAACTCCGGAGTTTGCTACGGGTACATTCGCTGTCGCAAAGGCGATGTGTGATAGTCAAGCCCTCACAGTTGTGGGTGGTGGCGATTCAGCCGCGGCCGCTCATGCCTCTGGTTTGGCCGACAGGTTCTCTCACATTTCCACTGGCGGCGGTGCGAGCTTGGAATTTCTGCAGGGGCAACGCCTGCCTGGTATTGAAGCCCTACGTCCGCGCAAACGCTCTGAAGGAGTTGAAATTTAATGTCCTCCCCCTACTGCGCCGGCAACTGGAAGATGAACATGAATCCGCAAGAGGCGGTTCAGCATGTGCAAGCGCTGCTGGTGCAGACCGAAAAATTGGATCAGTCTTGCTTTTTGCTTTTTCCGCCGGCGTTGGTTGCGGCAGATGTTGCCACTCAACTGCGGGGCACTTCGATGCGTTGGGGTGGACAAAATTGCTATCATGAACTCAAAGGCGCCTTCACTGGAGAGAATTCGCCACAGACTCTCAAAGACATGGGTGCAAGCTTTTGTCTGGTGGGACACAGTGAGCGACGACAGATCTTTGGGGAGACAGATGACCTTTGTTCTAAGAAAATTCAGATCTTACAATCCGTGGGCCTGACTCCCTTGCTTTGCGTTGGCGAAACCCTTGCCGAACGCCAGTCAGGACAAACGGGAGACGTAGTCCTTCGGCAGCTACGGACGGGTTTGCAAGGCGCAACTAGCACCGTTTGGATTGCCTACGAACCTGTTTGGGCGATCGGTACGGGTTTAGTGGCCAGTTCTGAGCAAGTGGCTGAAGTGCACTCTTTGATCTTTAAATTTTTGCATGAGTGGTCGCCCCAAAGCGCTTCAACGACCCCCATCCTCTACGGTGGAAGTGTCAAACCAAACAATGCCGGCCCCTTGGCCTCTCTTGCTCATGTGGACGGGTTTTTAGTTGGTGGGGCCTCATTGGTAGCCAATGACTTTGTTCAAATCCAGCAGGCTGCGAGAGTTTAATGCCGAGGCTGTCGACTTATAGGTCTCGGCACTGTGTGGCGATCAGCTTCCGCGCCTAAATGAGGCAAGTTAATCCATCGAGATCGTTGGTGAAGTTAGATTAAGCATTGCGTCACGTCCAATAAATAGACGTATTATCAAGGGGTTACAATTTTCGGCACTAGACTTTTGAGGTGGCTCGTGTGACTCTATAGATGTTCGTGGGACCACTCTCCGATCGGTAGAGTGGATGGATTTTGGTCAGGCAAAAGTGTTTGCCGCAAGGATCAAAAGGATTGAATCGGGCGAAATTTTAAACTGTGGGCGGAAAAGGATCAGTCGATGCAGTCGACAGTGTGTGCTTTTCGCCGTTGTCATGTGTGCGGATGCGTTGGCCAAGGGCCGACATGCATTTTGAAGTGTGGCAGTTGTGGTAAGCCGTTTGCTCCATTTTTTTATTTTAAAGACGAGTTCACCCCGGTGATTGCTGAAGGTGAGATTCGACCCACTGAACTCAAGGGAGAGTGGCGTCCCATTCACGGCTTGACAGCCTATTGGCAAATCGACTGAATAGGGAATGCCAATCGAACTCGCTGACGTCATTGGAGCGCGCCACCGTATTCAAAGTCGAATTCAGCTCACTCCCATCAACCACTCGCGCTCAGTATCAGCGCGCCTAGGCACCGATGTCCATCTCAAGCTAGAAAATCAGCAGACAACCGGAAGTTTCAAAATTCGCGGTTCACTGAACAAAATTCTTTCACTTTCTTCTGACGAGTTAAAACGCGGTGTGGTTTGTTCCAGTGCAGGCAATCATGCTCAGGGCGTTGCCTTTGCCGCAAGGCAAGTAGGAGCAAAGGCCTTTGTCGTGATGCCCGAAAACTCACCTCTCGTGAAAGTGATTGCCACCCAAAGCTATGGTGCGGAGGTGATTTTGCACGGGCGCATTTACGATGAGGCTTACCAGCATGCACTCGACCTTGAAAAAAAGCACGGCTATGTTTTTGTTCACCCCTATGAAGATCCCATGGTTATCGCCGGACAAGGCACGCTAGGACTGGAGTTGCTCGAGCAAGTTCCCGATCTGGATTCCGTGGTGCTGTCGATTGGGGGAGGTGGATTGATTTCTGGCGTGGCCACAGCGATTAAAACCTTGCGCCCCAGCGTGCGCATTTTTGGTGTGGTGTCCTCCGCGGCGACAGGAATGATGCAGCTATTTAAGGGTCAACCCGTCGAAGCGGCGTCCTTCACACCGACTATCGCCGATGGAATTTCTGTCAAGCGGCCGAGTCTGCAGATGCATCGAGATTACATCTCGCGCTTGGTTGATGATGTGATAGATGTGGGCGATGAAGCCATTGCTGAGAGCATCGTCTACTTCTTGGAGCGTGCAAAGACGGTTGTTGAGGGTTCAGCCGCTGTGGTTTTGGCAGGAGCGGAGAAGGCTCGCTGGGATTTGGGCAAGCGCTCAGTTTTGGTGCTTTCTGGTGGCAACATTGATCTCAATCTGGTGGCTAAAGTTATTGAGCGAGGCTTGATCCAGCGCGGCCGTTTGATTCGAATGTGCGTCGTGGTTGCGGATCGTCCTGGCACGCTAAATCGTCTGACCGATATCATCGCCGAAAAGGGTGCAAATGTCCTCGACGTCAAACATGATCGCGTGCGAATCGGGATTGGACTGAGTGAAACGGCGATCGAGTTTTTGTTGGAAATCCGCAGCAGTGAGCACGCCGAGCAGTTGCAGGAAGCCTTCCGAGCACTGGGTGCGCGGATCGTATAAGTATTCCGTATTTATAAATAAAAGAGGTTTTATCCGATGAAAGTTCCAGCTGAAATCGCGGCCCTGATCCCCTACCAGCCTGGTAAGCCCATCTCCGAAACCAAGCGCGAATATAGTCTCACAGATGTTTACAAGCTGGCGAGCAACGAGTCGCCGCTTGGTCCACCGCCCAAAGCGATTGAGGCAATCTTGCAGGCTCTGCCTGAGCTACATCGTTATCCGGATGGCGCTTGTTTTGAAATGCGTGCCGCCTTGGCTAAGCATTTTGACGTGCCGCCGGACTGGTTGGTTTTTGGCAATGGGTCGGACGAGCTTGTAGACATGTTGGTGCAGATTTACTGCCGCCCAGGGGAGGGCGTCCTGACTTCACAAGGAGCCTTCTCGGCCTACGAGATATCTGCCAAAAGTGTCTTGGCCACGCCAATTCATGCGCCACTAGGTCCCGACTATCGGTTTGATCTGAAGGCTATGGCTGAGATCATCGAACGAGATCCTCGAGTGCGATTGGTTTTTTTACCCAACCCCAACAATCCCACCGGAACTTATTTTACCTCGGCGGAATTCGACACCTTTATGCAGGTCGCGGCCACTCGCGATATTTTTGTGATTTTAGATGAAGCCTACTCGGAGTTTGTTCGAGCCAAAGATTATCCCTGGGGGCGTGATTATCAAAAGAAGTTTTCCAATATTTTGCTGTTGCGCACGATGAGTAAAGCTCTGGGTTTAGCGGGGTTGCGCTGTGGCGTTTTGATTGCACCTCCGGAGATTTGTCAAACGGTGAACCGCATTCGCAAACCGTTTAACATCAATTCATTGGCGCAAGTCGCTGTGATTGGCGCGCTTTCTGATCATGCCTATTTGGCGCGTTTGCAGGAGCTGACATGGACCGGGCTCGATTTCTTTTACTCGGAGCTCAAAAAAATGAATCTGCCTTTTTGTCCGTCGCAAGGGAACTTTGTGTTCTTTGACACGTTGAGAGACGGCCAGATGGTTTTTAATGAGATGCTTAAGCGAGGAGTGATCCTGCGACCCGTGAAGAGCTACGGATTCTCCACGCATCTTCGAATGACCGTCGGCCTGCCCGAGGAGAACGCGTTCGCAATAGAGACCTTGCGGAAGGTGCTTTCCTAGTCCTACCAAACTGTGTCACAAAATTATTCGGCAGCAGGGAAAGGGTTGACGAATTTGCCGCCACCCTCTGAATTAGGAATCCATGACAAAAAATATCGTCTCTATCGACGGCCCCTCTGCCTCAGGTAAGTCCTCTGTTAGCCGTGAGCTGGCCCGACAACTTGGCTGGAAGTGGGTCTCCACCGGCGCCTTCTATCGCGCTCTAGCCTATGTGGCGATGCAAGAGGGCATAGTCTCCGATAACCTTCCCGAGCTGATTCGACTGACACAGTCCGCCAGTTGGTCGGTGCAGTTAGACGCCGATCTAACGCGTGTGTTTTACCAAGGTCAGGATGTCTCCGCTGCTGTCTTCAGCGAGCAAAATGGTTCACGGGCGAGTGTCATCAGTCAGCTGCCTAGGGTTAGAGAGGCCTTGCTCGTGAACCAGCAAGATTGTGCCAAAGGCGTTGCTGGTTTAGTTGCTGAAGGACGAGACTGTGGGACGGTTGTGTTTCCAGAGGCCATCCTGAAGGTCTATTTAACGGCGAGCCAAGAGGAGCGGGCACTCCGGCGCTCCCTGCAGCAAGGACTAGATTTTATTGAAACTCAGAGCCAGCAAACGCTAAGGGACCAGCAAGACTCCAACCGCACTGCGGCGCCATTGCAGGTTCCCAAGGGCGCGCGGGTGATTAACTCGAGTGGAATGGATCTGAGTCAGGTCGTGGCACAAATTTACCTCTGGGTAGACGAGGCCTTGAAGGCTGGTTCAACAAAGTGATGGAGCTCCGGTTGCAACCGTTTCGGAGCGGGTGATTCCGGCCCTGGCCCGATGTGTAAAATCCTTTTGACTTTGCCCTTTTCCCATCTATAACAAGTCCTTATCTCATGATAACTAACCGTACATTTATTTGTGCACCCATGAGAAATCTATTCGGGTCTGGTCCCAGTTGACGGGTGGCTATTCCCAAGAGGAGGTTTGTTTGCATAAGGTCAACGAGTCTGGTGGTAGTAAAAATAGGAGTCGGGCCCAGGTCGAAAGAGAAAAGATTCTGGCGCAACTCGATGCCGCTGACAAAGAGGTCCCACAAAATCCAGGAATGTTTAGCGTGGGTGGTAACGCAAACGAAAGCTTCTCGACGATGTTCGAACAATCGCTTTCGGATCGCGATTTCAAAATTGGCGACATTGTCAAAGGACGTGTTGTTGAAGTGCAAGAGGATTACGTTCTTGTCGACATCAACTACAAAAGCGAAGGCCTAATTCCCATCTCTGAATTCCGTGTCGTCGATGGCGCGCGGGATATTCAAGTGGGATCCGATGTAGAAGTTTATATTGATCGAATCGAAAATGAGAATGGCATGGTCGTGTTGTCGAAAGACAAAGCGGATATGCTTCGGGCGTGGAATGATATTTCGCGTGCTGCAGAAAACGAAGAGGTCATTGAAGGCACGATCATCGCCAAAGTTAAAGGCGGTTTGAGCGTAGATATTGGCGTTAAGGCCTTTTTGCCCGGTAGCCAAATTGATCTTCGCCCGGTGCGAAATATCGACGCGTACATCGGCAAGAAGTACAAATTCAAGGTCATCAAGTTCAATAAAAAACGTGGCAACATTGTCCTCTCTCGCCGAGCCTTGCTCGAAGAAGAGCGCGAGTCTCTGCGTTCGCAAACTCTGGATCAAATGAAAGAGGGCTCGTTGGTTCGCGGTGTGGTCAAAAACATCACTGACTACGGTGCGTTCATTGATCTTGGCGGCATGGATGGCTTACTCCACATCACAGACATGAGCTGGGGCCGAGTGAAGCATCCGTCAGAAATTCTCAATGTCGGTGACGAAATTGACGTGAAAGTCTTGAAGTTTGACAACGAGAAAGAGCGAGTTAGCCTTGGACTTAAGCAACTCAAAGAGGATCCTTGGGAAGCCGTATCTGCCGAGTTTACTGTCGGCAAGAAGGTCTCCGGTAAAGTTGTCAGCTTAACGGATTACGGGGCATTCGTCGAATTGGCTGAAGGTATCGAAGGTCTCATTCACGTGAGCGAGATGAGCTGGACAAAACGAGTGAAGCATCCGTCCCAGACCTTGAAGGTGGGAGACGACGTGCCTGTTCAGGTTTTAGAAATCGATGGCACAAACCGTCGGATCAGCTTAGGGATGAAGCAGCTTGAGACCAACCCGTGGGTTGACCTCAAAGATAGCTATCCACCGGGCACGATCATCGAAGGTGAAGTGAAGTCTATCACTGATTTCGGTGTATTCATCGGCGTTGATGAAGGCATTGACGGCATGGTTCATATCTCTGACTTCTCTTGGACTAAGCGAATCAACCATCCCTCAGAAATGTTCAAAAAGGGTGATCACGTGCGCGCCGTTGTTCTCGGCGTGGATATCGAAAACGAGCGTTTCAGCCTCGGCTTAAAGCAGCTTGAAGCGGATCCCTGGTCGAACATTGAAGACAAGTACAAAATCGGCTCACAGTACGACGTGAAAGTTGTGAAGATGGCCGACTTTGGAGTGTTCGTTGAGTTAGAGAGCGATGTTGAGGGTCTAATCCATATTTCCGAACTCTCGGTGAAGCGAATCGAGAAGGTCGAAGAAGTGGTGAAGGTGAACGACTCCATTCGAGCCGAGATTATCACTATCGATCGTGACTCTCGCAAAATTGGCCTGAGTGCTAAGCTTGTGAAGTTGCGTGAACAAAAAGCCGACGTTGAAGATTACGTGAAAAAAGCCACGGCAACTTCTAAAACGAGCCTCGGAGATCTTTTTGGTGACACTTTAAAAGCGGCATCAGCGGCATCAGCCACTGAGTCGGATAAAGACAAAGGCAAGGAGCAGGGTTAATTCCCTGCGCCTTCGGCATCTACAAAAAACACCTCTGTTTGATTAGGAACCCATGAAACGTTTTTTCCAGATTTTCTTCGGTGTTGTTTCTGTCGTTGTTTTAATTTCCGTGTTTATGGGCATTGCCGGTGTTGTGACGATCTTGTCTCCACCGGAGGTCCGTCTGACAGGTAATTCCATTCTCGCCATCGAACTCAACGGGGTGATCTCTCACCTCAACGACGAGCCGCTCGAAATGTTGCGCAAGTATCGCAAAGAGGATCGCATCAAGGGTGTTTTGGTAAAGATCAACTCTCCCGGTGGAGTTGTGGGTCCGAGCCAAGAAATCTATACGGAGTTGCGGCGCACTCATGAAGAATTTAAAAAACCTGTGGTGGCTTTTTGTAGCTCCGTCGCTGCAAGTGGGGCCTACTATGCGGCAGTGGGCGCCAACAAGATCATCACCACTCCGGGATGCATGATGGGCTCGATCGGTGCCTTGATGGAGTTTGTGAATCTTGGGCGTCTGTACGAATGGGCCCGAGTGGAGCGGTATTCAATCACCACTGGAAAGTTCAAAAATGCAGGAGCAGAGTATAAGTCGCTGACAGACGAGCAGCGTGCACTTTTTCAAGAGCTGCTCGACGACGTGTTGGTGCAATTCAAAGAGGCGATTTTGCAAGGTCGAAACATGAAAATGGAGCAATTGGCGCCGGTTGCGGACGGGCGAGTGTTCACTGGTGCTCAGGCTGTTAAACTGGGCCTGGCGGACAGTGTGGGAAGCTGGGACGACGCTCTTAAAGTGGTGGGCGAGCTTGCAGGACTAGGTGCCAAGCCGGATGTGTTTCGGCCCAAGAAGCCCCAGGGTTTTATGGATTTTTTAGAAGGAGCTAGTGAGAGTCAATTTTCTGCCGTGGCGAACCGAGTTCTAAAGACAGAACTGAACGCGCAACCTCTCTTTCTGTTGCCTGGAGCGGTCCATTTTTGAAAAAGGCGAAATCCAATCGCAAGACGTCGCGCAAATCTTCACCTCGGGCGCCAAGTTGGCTCGATCACGTGACACAGAAGGTTTGGCCGCAAGAACGTGATTTTTTTGAGCGGCCCGAGCGCTACCGCTATGTTCGAAAGCTTGTTCCACAATCTGAGTGTGTATTCTGTGATGCCAGCAAGATGGGAGTGGGACCTGAATCCCTGGTCCTCTATCAAGACAACCTATGTCTGGTGATCATGAACAAATACCCTTACAACTCGGGCCATCTTTTGCTGTTGCCGCGTGCGCATGTGGGTAAGCTAACAGATGTCGAGGATTCGGTGATCGGGGCGCTAGCCATTTGGCAGAAGCGCTGTGTAGGAATTCTAACTGAGCTCCTGGGTTGCCAGGGTTTTAATCTGGGGTTGAACCACGGCGCTGTCGCAGGGGCGGGCATCCCGGGCCATCTGCATTGGCACGTGGTCCCTCGGTGGAATGGAGACACCAACTTTTTTCCCATCATTGCCGAAACCAAGGTGCTGCCTGAGACGCTTGAGATGACCTACTCTCGACTAGCTCCGTTCTTTCAGGTAAAAGGTTGAGATGAAGCCAAAAACAATCACTTTTGAGCTCGATCATATTGGCGTGGCCGTTCAGAGCCTAGACTCCGGTCGAAAGTTTTATGAGGCACTGGGCCTAGGTCAAATGAGTGTGGAGCGGGTGGAGTCGGAAAAAGTCACCGTGGGGTTCTTTGAGCTGCAGAATGACGCTCGCATCGAACTTTTAGAACCTACAGAATCGTCTAGCACCATCGCAAAGTTTCTAGCCAATCGAGGTCCTGGGATTCATCATATCTGTCTGCGTGTCTCGGATATTCGCGAGGCAATTGCCTCTTTAACAGCGATGGGAATTCAAATGATCAATGCGGAGCCAAAAATGGGTGCGCACAACTGCTTGGTAGCCTTCGTGCATCCCAAGTCCACGGGCGGCATTTTATTGGAGCTGAGTGAGCCACAAGGTGGTCACAGCCCCTCAACGGATGAGTCCAAATGAATCAAGGTCCGGCAATGCCTACAGTGGTGCCGTTTACGAAGGCCGTAAAGGCGCTGGTTATTGCTAACGGAGTGATTTGGTTTTTTGCGGTTTTAATACTGCAGGGGTTTTTTCTAAAGTCCAATGTGGTCTTTGATTGGTTTGCACTGATTCCAGCTCGGGTGATCCATGATTTTTGGATCTGGCAGCTGGTTTCTTATATGTTTCTGCACTCTTCAGGGGTGTTTCATATTTTGTTTAATATGCTTGTGCTGTGGTGGTTTGGCGCTGAGCTAGAGATGCGCTGGGGCACTCGCTTTTTTGTGAAGTACTACTTTGTTTGTGGGATTGGCGCGGGCCTCATTTATTTACTGGGTACGCTCTCCTACTACCTGGTGACCGGCGAAGTGATGAGTATGGCTTCGTCGCTTGTGGGAGCCAGTGGCGCGACTTTTGGGTTACTTTTGGCTTACGGTATGTTGTTTGGTGATCGCATTATCCATTTTATGATGCTGTTTCCGATGAAGGCGCGGCATTTTACCATGCTGATTGGAGCCATTGAACTGTTTACCCTGATGGATAGCGGTGCGAGCTCGCCTGTTGCCAATTTGGCACATTTGGGGGGCATTGTGGTGGGATTTTGTTACCTGAGTTTCATTTCGCGAAGTCGCTCCTCGCTTGCTGGTAGCAAGCCATCTACCAAGCGTGGACGACGGCTAAAATTGGTGGTAGATAACACCAGAGATCGAGAGAGTCGCTCACCTGATCAAGGTCCCAAGTACTGGAACTGATGGGTGGCTCGTAAGCTTAGAGCAGTTGAAACCGAATTCAAATCGTGAATTCATTCTTTAAGAGGTGCATATGAATTTGGCCAAAGCTTTAGAAAATCTAAAGTTCGACACGCGAATGAAAGATTGGAATGTGAAGCAAGGGATTGTCTCTCGCGAGGACCTGGATAAGAACCTGACCACGTTGAAAGACCACGCCGGAGATTGCGAAGAAGTGACTCTCGAAGACCTGGGCGACTTCGACGAATAAATTAGGGTTGCTTTGAAATGTCCTAGCCTCTACTTAAGGATTATTTTTCGGTAGAGGCGGGTGAAGATCCAGACACGCGGACATTGCTTTCTAATGCGCTGGTCGACTCTGATGTGTTGACAGGCGCGGCCAGTGGAAACCAACTCTCACCCACAATTTCATAGCGATTGTTGCTCTTCCAAGCGTAGAGAATTTTCGCGCCAAAGTCCTGAGTCTTGTCTGACTTATACTCCTGTAGAAAACGCAAAACGATCTTTTTGCCATGATTGAAGATCTGCACGCCGTTGATATCGACGTTTATAAACTCATATTTCTTGGCTAGGTTGGCTTTGTAGCGGCGCCACTGATTTTTACTCATACCATTGCCTGAAAATGCGTCCGCGTAGAGGCTCATATAGTTCTCAAGGTCTTTGCCGATCCAGGCCTGCCGCCATTTTTCAAGAAAGTCTTTCATCTCTCGCCGGAGTTTTTGCCAATCCTCTTCAATCAGATAGTTCACCTGATTGACCACAACGATGGGCGTGCGTTTGAGCTCGATATATTGCCCCAGGTGTTCAATCACGCTATTTCGAACGACTACACAGCCTCGTGAGCCGCGTAGCAACGATGTCGTATCGGGAATGGCATGCAGCCAAATGCCTGTGCCCGTTTTTTTATCGAGGCGATCAAAGTAGTTGGGATAGTCCATGGTGTAAATACGATTGCCATACTGATTAAAGTCGACCTTGCGTCCATCCATTGTTTTCTGAAAAAAATAGATGCCTTCTGGAGTGCGGTGGTCGCCTTCAATCATCTTATCACCCTCGAGCCGCCCAATATCTGTGGGGAGTGCTTCCACGAGCTTGATCTTTTCACCATCGTTTTCCCACACGGTGAGTGTCCGGGCTTTTTTATCGACCAAAAATGCATACCGTGAAAATACGGGCGATTGAGTCGCCAAAGAAAGGAGGGCATGAGGCAACAAGCCTTTTGGTGGCAGCTGCGCGACAGGGTCAGCTTTCTGTACAGTTTTGGCGTCTTTGGCATCTTCAGTTGCGTTGGAGAATTCGGCTGTTCCAAATTGAAGCAATGTCACCGTCAGGACTGAAATTAAACTGCATCTTCGTTTATCAAGATCCATATTTCCCTTCCATCCTCACACACATCTTTAGTCGCTGGCCAAATGTCCGATAAGCTCAGTAAGAGGCAAACGTGGCAGAAGCTGAACAAAGTACCAAGCCCCCAAAAGACATTAAGAAACTGCTCGGCTTTTTATTCGCCGGAGTAAACTTGCTTGTTGTCGGTTTCGGAGCTTACTTAGTTTTTATATCAACTTTAGGGCTCGAGAGCAAAAAGACTTCTAACGACGATGCCGAGCGCGAGCTCAAGGTATTTGAGGAAATGTTGGCGAGCAGTGAACCCGTCCTTTATACCTTGCAACCCTTCAACACCAATCTGGAAGGGCTTCCCCGCCGATTGATCCGGCTAGATTTAAGTCTAGAGATGATGGACGAAGAAGGCTTTGAAGAGGTGATTGGCGTCACTCCACAGGCGCGAGATTCGATCATGCGAATCTTAAATAGCAAGACTTTTGGCGACGTTGAAACTGTCCAGGGTAAGTTGCAATTGAAAAATGAAATTGTTGCGAACCTCAACTCCGCTATGAAAAAAGGCGTGGTAAAGAACGTCTATTTTAACGAGCTCGTCGTCCAGTAAGTCACAAACTGCCAGTAGGCGACACGCTACCAGTAAAATACCAATTGGTTGACCACACTCAGCTGCAGCCGCAGAATTGAGAAAATCGGAGGTCGATCATCATGCGAATGTTTTTATTGCTCTTTTTAATCGCCAGCTGTTCGGTTGGCGCTTTGACTCCGCAAGAGTTTGAAAAAGCCATTCAATTCCCTGTTGAAAAATACACTTTGAAAAATGGTCTGACGGTGTTGCTGCATGTGGACCGCTCAATTCCAGAAGTGAGTGTACAGACGTGGTACCGCGTCGGTTCAAAAGACGAACTTGTGGGCCGTACTGGCCTTGCGCACTTTTTTGAACACATGATGTTCAAGGGCACCAAAAAATTTGGCGTTGAAACCTGGAGTGCATTTTTGAATGGCAAAGGCGCCGAGATGAATGCATTCACCTCGACCGACTACACCGGCTACTATATCAATGCGCCAAACGAACACCTAGAGCTGCTCTTGCAAATTGAATCGGACCGGATGCGAAATTTGCGGTTGGATCCTAAGGATATTAAGAGTGAACGCGAGGTTGTGAAAGAAGAGCGACGGATGCGCTATGATGATAGTATCGAAGGCGGCATTCGCGAGAAGATGAACGCGATCATGTTTAGAAATTTGCCATATCGATGGTTGCCAATTGGTTCTATGGCCGATTTAAATGCGGCTTCAATGGAGGATTTTCGAAAGTTTTATCAGACTTTCTATAGTCCAAACAATTCTGTGTTGGTTCTGGCTGGTGCATTTGATGTGGAGGCCGCAAAAAAACTGGTCGACAAATACTACGGTAAGTTGCCTTTAGAAAAGATTGTTCGGCCCGAGGTCAAGCCTGAAGAGCCTCAAACTGAAGAGCGGCGTGCGACAATTGAACGTGAGGCTCAAGCCCCATCTTTGTCTGTTGGCTACCGTCTTCCCGACTCGAAGAGCGAGGATCATTACGCCTTAGATTTGCTGGCAATTGTTTTGGGACAAGGCCAGTCGAGTCGCCTTCACAAAGACCTCGTTTACAAGCGGCAAAGGGTTCTTGGGACAAATGCCTACTCCGTAGGTCAGTCGTTGGCCGGATATTTTATTGTGACTGCCTCGCTGAAGCCAGGAGGTGACCCAGATGAAGTCTTAGGTCTTGTTGAGGCACAAACCAAAAACTTGCGTGAAAAGTTGCTGACGCAAAAAGAGCTCGATAAGGCGCGCAACATCTTGATGAAAGACTATGTAGATGGACTCAAACGTGTCTCTTCACGCGCTCGCCAACTAGCCATCTATGAAGTTTTTCATGGTGACTACTCTCGGATATTTTCTGATTTGAAGCACTATCAGAGTGTCACTCGGGCGGACATACAGCGAGTTGCCAAGCTATACTTGAATCCCCCACAGCGAAATATTGTGGTGGTGCAGCCGAAAAAAGCGGGAGGTCCTCGATGAAGCAACTAGTTTTGAGTCTATTCCTGAGCTTGGGTTTTACTGCAATTGGCGGAGCCAGTGAATCGGTCGTCGACAACAAAAAGGCCGAGGCCTTTCAAGTGCGAGAGTATCAGACCCAAACACTGAAGAATGGTTTGACCATCATTTGGATCCCCGACTCATCCCTGCCCTATGTTTCTCTACAGACCATGATTAAGGCAGGGAGCAGTCGAGATCTAACCGGAAAAGAGGGACTGGCGGACTTCACGGCCTCGATGTTGAGGAAGGGAAGTGGCAAGCGAACGGCGAGTCGGATTGCCGACGATCTCGAGCAGATAGGCGCTGAATTTTCTGCCGGCGCAGATGCAGACCACACGATGATTTCGGCATCGGCCCTGTCATTTTACAAGAATGAATTTTTGCAGCAGTATGCTGAAATTTTGTTAAACCCCAGTTTCACTAACGCTGAGATCGAGCGCCTTCGGCAACAGGTGACCGGTGGTCTAAAAAAGTTGGCGGACCGACCGGAGAGTTTTAGTGCGCATTTAATGAACGCATTTTTGTTTAAGGGGCACCCCTATGGTCATTCGGCCAACGGGAGCATAAAATCAGTTGCTGGGATGAAACGGGTAGATTTACAAAAATACTATTCAACACATTACGTCCCTGAAAATGCTGTTTTGGCAGTCGTTGGACAAATCGATGCGAGTTGGAAGAAAAAAGTCATTGATACCTTTTCTGCCTGGAAGAAGCGACCCGTCGATGCCAAGGAGCTGCCTGAATTTCCGAGTTGGAAGGGGCGAGAGCTTCTGCTGGTTGACCGAGCCGATCTCAATCAAGCGCAAGTTCACATAGGCTTTAAGGGAGTGCCGAGGAATATTCCGGAGTACATGGAACTTCGTGCCGCTTTGAAAATTTTGGGCGAGTCCTTTGGGAGTCGATTGTTTGAAGAGATTCGGGTGAAGCGAGGTCTGACATATCATATCAGGGCTTGGTTCGAGCCTAGATTGCAGGCTGGACCCATGGGCATCTACACTTCCACCCGAATCGATAAAGTTGGTGAGATTGTTGAAGAGTCCCTCAAGACTTACAAAGCATTTGTGGAAAAGGGCATCACTGAGGCCGAGATGGTGACGATGAAGGCCTATATGCGCGGGCAGTTCCCCAGAACTTTTGAAACCCCAGAAGCTCTAGCCACACAGCTCTTGCTGTTGAATCGGTATGGAATTTCGGGTGACTATCTAAAAACGTATTTAACTGTCTTGGATGGATTAACGAGGGAGTCCGTAAATGCGACAATCAAGAAATACTTCGATACGGAAAATCTACGTATTTTAGTTTATGCACCGAAGGACAAAGCAGAGGCTCCACTTAAGAAAATTGGCAAGGTAGAGATCAAAAATTACAAAGATTTTCTTCAGTGATCAAAACGAAAGCGTGGGGAATGGCTCGGCTTGTTCCTTTCAGTCGAGGAAGTCAGAGCATTCTCCTGGCCGCGTTCGATGGCGGCCCTTTCTGCGAGTTCAGGCTGCACAATGAGGTCTTGTGTCTCTTGCAGTAGCTTCTGCAGGTGTGTCAGCTGCGAGTTTAGTCTTTGCACTTCAAGGCGGAGTTGAGCTGTTCCAAGATACCATTGGATGACCTCACGCAACGAGAAGGCAAAGGCAATCAGAGCCAAAAAGCCGACAAGAGCGAGGGTCTGAGATGTAATTCCCCAGGTGTCGAGGTTGGCTCGCAACTCTTGAATGGTACTTAAAATTTGATTCCAGTTCATGAGAGTTAGTTTGACTGAGTTTTCTTAGATTTTCTATGGGAAATCTTTTTACGGCCAGGACTAAAGATCGTGATCGCCGCAGCGATAAACAGAACTAGAGCCAAACCGAGCATCGTTGGTAGTAGCCAGGTATTGGCATTGGCTTTACGTCGAGCTGAGGGCTTTAGCAGGCCCCGTCCTGCTGCTGTGGAATCCTGCTTGCTCGATTGAAGCACTTCGGCTGGCACTTGAATTTGAATATTCTGCACGATCTTTTGCAAAACGGGCTGGTGGTGCGCAAGTCGACTGCGTTGAGTGGAGAGTGTCACCTGAACAGCAATTTGACCCTTCACAGTCATCAAGTACTGTGTATAAAAGTCTGGAATTTCACTGCCCAAATGCAGTGCTTGAACCCAAGGATGGCCTAAGATGTTTTGGGCTGTGACCTTTACCACTTGCGATAGTGTCGCACCTCCGGAGGCTGACCTATGGGCTTTGGGTCGAGTCAGCAATTTGTGATAGCTCGAGAGATTGTCCTCAGGGCCAATCAGCTTTGCTGCAAATGTGACAAGCACCTCGCGTGCGGCAGTCACGTTTTGCGGAGCACAGACCCAGACTTCCTCCGACTGAATGCAGGCCCAATCCTCCGGAATAGTGGTTGTTAAATAGGAGGTTTTAAAGGCCTTAGCGTGAGTCGGAGTGGCCCAGGCTCCGGCCGCTAAAAAAATGAGAAGGCTAAAGGCGACTCGGTTCACTTCTTCGGCTTTCTTGGGGGTGAGCCCTTTGCCGTGGATCGTTTTTTTGAACGGGTGTAAAAATAAAAACCAAGGGCCCCAAAGATGAGAGCGAGGCCTAGATAAGTGGTAAGCGCATCTGATCCACCACTCCCGCGTCGTTCTTCTGGCAGCCCCGTTGACGTAAGTGGCGCCATACCCTGACCGATGGGTGCGCCAATAGTCTCTGGCGCTCCAGTAGGACCACCAGCGAGTCCCTGGCCTCCGCCTCGATCGCCCATGCTGTCGCGGGTGGCGACAACTCGTAAGCTTTCAACGGCTCGAATAAAATCTCCGCTGTACTTGGTGTAATGCTCTTTGTGTGCGCTAAATGTAACAAGTATGGCAATTCGCTCTTTGATCGCCGCTAGATAGCGAGTGAAGTAGGGACCGACTTCACTCCCCAAATGTAGTCCATCAATCCACATTTGATTGGCTATCATGCGCTCTTTTACATGAATGACTTGAGACTTTGTGGGCTGTCCTTTGCGACCGCTGAGGAGCCTTGGAGTTTGCAAATGAGCTCTGTAGGCCGACAGAGTGTCGGTGGGCCCCACCTCTTTGGCTGTAAGGATAATGATGGCTTCTTTGGTCTTGCCGGCAAAATCATTTTCGCAAACCCATTCCGACCCTTCGAGCTTGCAGTTCCAATTGGGCGGTAGTTCAAAACTCACATAGGCATTGCGAAATCGCTTGGCATGGGCCACGCTGCTAAGTGTAAGTAGCACGATTAAAAGCCAGTGGCGAAAATGCATTGTTGGTGTCTCCAGAGAAGTCTTTGAGATACCCTCTCAGTGTAGAGGAGATTTGAATGCAAGGGGAGGGTGAATCCTCAGGCCTTGGGAAAACCGCTGGACCTGGGTCCAGGGAATGTGGCATTTTTTCAAACGCACTTAGGGGGCAATCTTGAATCTTCAACAGCTCACTACTTTTTGCACGGTCTTGTCTGAAGGCAGTATGACCGCTGCTGCTGAAAAGTTGTTTCTCACCCAACCCGCAGTCAGTCAGCAGATTCGAAATCTTGAGGAAGAAACCGGCGCCGAGTTGCTCGTTCGAGGCGTGCGACAAGTTAAGCCGACGTTGCAGGGGCAGATTCTTTACGATTATGCCAAGCGAATATTGCATCTCACGCAGCAGGCTCAGGTGGCGATTCAAACGATGTCACAAGAGGTGACTGGGCATTTGCGTTTGGGGACGCTGAATTCTATTGGGCTGTATCTGGTTTCTCCCAATATCGGCATGTTCCTAAAGCACAATTCCAAGCTTCATATAAAACTTGTGTATGGAACTGGTGAAAAGATCATCAGTGACATGCGCAACAATTTGGTGGATGTCGTGATCTTGCCTGATCTTAAGACTGAATATGGAATTGAGTTTCCAGATTTCGAAAAGCGATTTTTATTTCGCGATGAAATCTGGTTGGTGGGTTCTGGTCGTGACACGACTCTGCCGACCAACGTGGAAATGCGGCACTACAATTCCAAGCCAATCATTTCATATTCAGATCGGTACCCAGGTTTTCGCTCGAGCATTGAACGAAAAATGCAGGAGCTGAAAATTGAAATTGATCCTGTTTTTGAAACCGACAACGTCGGCACACTCAAGCGAGTCATTGAATCTGGTTTAGGGTGGGGATTTCTGCCCTCGCACGCCATTCGCAAACAGGTGCGCGCCGGACGGATGACGCAAGTGCAGGTCGATGACCTCAAATACACGACCAATGTGAATCTCTACTTTCGTAAGGACAACAAGAATTCAGAGTTGTATGAGACGTTTTTCCGAGCGCTACAGCACACCTCGCTCGGCGGCTAGCTAGAGAATTGAGGTGTAGGGAATATCGAGGCGAGAGGCAACGACGCGGACGATTTCAGCGGCAGTCTCCTCCAGCGCACGATCCGTGACGTCAAAGACTGGCCACCTGCGATTTCGTTTAAAGAGCTCGTTGGCGTATTCGATCTCCTTTTGCACGTGTCCCATGTTTGCATATTCACCGCCGGGATCTTGGCCAAATTTCTCTAGACGCTTTTTTCGAATCCGAGTCAGCGACTCTGGGTCGATCGTAAGTCCTACAATTCGGCGCTGGTCGATCTTCAGTAGCTCCTCTGGAATGGGCGTGCCCACAACTAGGGGAATATTCGCAACCTTCCAGCCTTTGTGGCTCAAAAAAATAGACAGTGGAGTTTTACTTGTGCGTGAGATTCCCACCAAGACAATGTCGGCTTGATCTAAGTGGCTCAGTGTCTTGCCATCATCATGCTTGACGGTGAATTCAATGGCTTCAATGCGCTTAAAATACTGTTCGTCGACCGCCCGGAGTAAGCCTGCCGTATGGCCCGAAGACGTGTGGCCAAAGTAGAGATCGAGTGAAGCCAAGAGTGGACCCATCAGATCGACGGCCGGTAGGCCTTTTTGCGCAGCCATTTCGAGAACCCGTTTGCTCATTTGCAGGCTCACCATGGTGAACACAATGATTCCTTGCTTAGCAAAGACATCCTCAATCAGTGAGTCAATTTGCTCGGCTGTTCGAACATTTTTACAACGAACAATGTTGATGTCTTGGTCGGAGTACTGCACCAGGGCCGCTCGAATCATCGTCGCGGCAGTCTCTCCAGTCCCATCAGAAATAAGAAAGATGGTGTAGAGGCCAGTGCCGTTCATATGCCGCCTAATATATAAAACATTTGTTTACTAGTCGCTGCGTGTGGGCCAAATGATCTACACTCCACGGCGGCGCCAGATTGGTCACCAACAAATAAGCCAAATTGGGTGTGGGTCGCAAAAGATAGGCGTCAGCACTGGTGCCGGGCAAGAGAAACTGAACCTTGAGTTTCTCCAGTAAAGGTTTGGCAGGAGCGCGATGAACCTGGAGTGGTGTCATCTCCGGTACGATTTGGCTGGCTCTCACTTGATCTTGCAGCTCCAGGTGAAAGGCATTGCCTTTGCAAAAAATATCTGTAGCCCACCAATGGCTTGTGTCCTGCGCGGGGCTGCGCTGAAGTAAAAGGCCAGACTCAAAGTATCCACTCAGCGATTGCAGCACGAGACTCGGCAGGCGCGGATCGCTGGGGTGCACGTCGACCAATGAATTGACCTGGTTGAGCTCGGTGTTCAAGACGAACTGTCGGGCTCGCTCACGCAGGTCTTTGTTTTCGTCCTCAATAAAGCCTTCGATGTGATTGAAGAGAAACTGTATTCTTTCTAAACTCCAACGAGTTAGTTTTTCTTGAATGGGGTCGACCATTTGGCGGCATCCTCATCGGGTAAAAAATCAGCAGTGAGATTAGAATTTTTGGCGAGTTTCTTCCAAAGATCAATGGCCTCGCGCTGCATTGCTTCTGCCGGCAGAAAGACTCGGAGGTTCGTCTGACCTAATTTTTGCGCCAGCTGATGCGCCTCATCGAGCCACTGGGGTAGAGATTGGTGAAAGTCTAAGACCAAACACTGTTCGGCATCGACGCGGCCCTGGCTAGAAATCAATAGCGGAGTCGAACTTGGAGCTGTGACCGCAGGAGTGGGGAGGCCATGCTCATTTACCAGTCGCAACAGTTCAGCGGACGCACGTCGGGCCTCGTGACTCAAGCCGCGGGTCATTTGCCAGTTGAGATACCAGTCCATTTTCGCAAACCAGGTGCTGTGCTTTGGCGTCGGAAAAACCCAGAGTTCACTCATATGGATTTTAGTGTTTCATGATTTGATCTAAGATGCCATTCACAAATGCGGCGGAGTCGACGGTTCCATATTTTTTCGAAATTTCAATTGCTTCATTGATCACGGCGGGGCCGGGCACGGAGTCGTCATTGAATTTTAGCTCAAAGGTGGCAATTCGCATGATAATCAGATCGACTAGAGCCATGCGCTTGAGTTTCCAGTGGGCGCTGTATTTTTCAATCCAAGTGTCGATCTCGGTTTGCTGTTGCTCGATTCCGGTCAACAGGCGAAGGGTGTAGTCCCAAACTTCCGGTGGCGCTTCAAAACTGCTGCGAAATGTCTCAAGTCCAGCTTCAATGGTTTGCTTTTTCGCAAACTCCTGTTGAAACAAAACTTGCAGTGCTAGCTCGCGACTCAGACGTCGGGTTCCAGTCATAGCTTCACCTCAGGTTGGATTTCGGCGGGTTTTTCTGCACGAGACTCAGCCTCTAGGCTTTCCATAAATTCATTTACGTCGCGAAAGGTTTTATACACGCTGGCAAAGCGAACGTAGGCTACATCGTCCAATGTCTTTAAATCCCTGACCACAGATTGACCGATTCTCTGTGCGGACATCTCCTTGTCAGGAGAAGCCTGCACCCAGCGGGCGAGGGAATTGACCAGATTTTCTATTTGCCCAACGCTGACGGGGCGTTTTTTACAGGCTATCTGAATACCACGGCGAAGTTTTTCTTTAGAAAATGGTTCGCGCCGTCCATCTTTCTTGACCACGTGTGGGTAGGCCGTAAAAAGCGTTTCGACAGTAGAAAAGCGCAGTTTGCACTGGAGGCATTC
This sequence comes from Bdellovibrionales bacterium, assembly GCA_041739415.1. Lineage (GTDB taxonomy): Bacteria > Bdellovibrionota > Bdellovibrionia > Bdellovibrionales > UBA1609 > JALHOQ01. Next base: position 51,244 of record JBGSNU010000057.1, read on the forward strand.
GCGCCGACGACGAATCTCTTCATCACGGTAGACGCGCGTCTCGAGAACGCGATGTTCAAGATGTCCACATTGGGGGCATTTCATGACGAAAACGTTCCTTTGAAGTCGGGGCCCAGATCTATTGGAAAAAAGAACAGTTGTCACGATGCAAAAGATTGTCTTAGTGTAATTGCCGTTGCTGTGCCTGATTTATAGCCCATCCGGAGGTTTCGCTTGAGACGACATTTTCTGTATCCGCTCGCACTGGTTGGAATTTTGGCTCTGAGTTTAGTTGGCCCCAATGAGTTGCAGGCTCAGGCCGTAGATGTAACCGATAGCACCGCTGTGACCTCTGAGGAACCTGCCGTTGGGCAAGACCGTGCCCGTCCCTATTTTCAAAATCGTCGGGCTCCGGCTCAGGTGGTGCGAGCTCCCAGTTCTGATGGGGGCGGCGCACCTCGCTATTTGGCCCTCCACATTGGGCGGATGTTTGCGGATCAATCCTATCGTTGGGGTCGCAAAGACCAAGAGGATATTGGCGGTTTGAACGCGGGTGTCACTTATCGAATGGGTGAATGGATCAACTCAATGGATTGGGCTTTAAGGATCGATTACACCAACTACAGTCTCAGCCAGGGCTCGGCACGAAAGCTTTCTGTCGGCGCGATATTGACCTTCCCCGATGCCAACAGTCAGTTCCCGCTGTATTTTGGTGGTGGTATCGGCCCCGGATTTTTTATTAAACAGTTGCCCAATGAGTCCGTTGTCGCTTTAGACTACCAATTGCTGGCTGGGGCTAGGTTTTTAAATCTATTCAACAACATGGGACTGATGTTTGAAGCCGGAATCAAGAATCACATCTTCTTACTCAGTGACGGTCAATACAACGGCGTTTATGTGAACGTGGGGACTGTCTTTGCCTTTTAATTCGTGTTGGCGCGTGTGAGAATTTTATATCGGCCGCTTTGGGAGGGGATGCAGCAGTCCCTCCATGATATTTTTTTGCAAGGGCATTTGGCCGACAAAGTGCTGCAACGCCAGCTAAAGTCCAATCGAAAATGGGGCAGTCACGACCGCAGACTTTTGGCAGAAGGCGTATATGATATCGTGCGGTGGTGGAGAAAGCTGCTTTATGCAATTCACGAAGATTGGCCGCAGACAGATGTTTGGGGCGCCGATTCCAAACAAAACGGCGATCTTGTCTTTCAACGAGTTATCGAGGCCTGGTGTTGGCTGAATGACGTCGAGCTGGATCGGAGTGTGGCCCGCTCGTCTCTACTGCGATCTAGTGTGCTACAAAGGTGGAATGAGGCAAACCTCCCCAGCGCCATTGCACACTCGATCCCGGACTGGTTGGACGATTGGGGACAGACCCAATTGGGGGCTCGCTGGCCTGAGGTTATGCACGCTTTGAATGCGCAGGCACCGGTCTTTTTGCGCGCCAACCTCATTCGCACCACAGCTCCAGAGTTGAAGCAAATCTTAGCTCGTGAAAAAATAGAGACCGAGCTGGTGAGCGGTGACTGTTTGAAGCTGGCCCTTAGATCAAACGTGTTTCTCACTCAGGCCTTTAAAGGCGGACTTTTTGAAGTTCAAGATTTGCATTCACAACAAGTTGCCCTTCGACTTATGCCAGAGGCGGGTCAGCGGGTGATTGATGCCTGCGCCGGAGCCGGCGGGAAGAGCTTGCATTTGGCCTCGATGATGCAGAACCGCGGGCGGGTTGTGGCTTTGGACGTTGTCATGGACAAATTGGATCAGCTCCGCGTACGGGCGTCGCGCAATGGCGCAAATTTAATTGAAGCCAGGCCAATTGAAAGCAGCAAGACAATCAAGCGTCTGCATGAGTCAGCCGATCGACTGCTTTTGGATGTGCCGTGCTCGGGATTGGGAGTGCTTCGTCGCAATCCCGACGCCAAGTGGAGGTTGCGGCCGAGCGGTATCGAGGAGCTCATTCAACTCCAGCGCGAGATTCTTCAGTCGTACTCTCTGATGTGTAAACCGGGTGGTTATATGGTTTATGCCACCTGCTCAATTCTTCCAAAAGAAAATCAAGATCAAGTGGATTGGTTTATGGCTCAAAATGAGACACAGTGGAAACTCCTCTCCGCTGAAACCCTTTGGCCAGAGCCCAGTGGCGGCGATGGGTTTTTCATCGCGAAGTTTCAACGATATTGATCTGAGACGTTGGAAAGTATTTTTTAGGTCCAAATGGGTAAACTTCTGTACACTTTTGGTATGAGTACACGTCGGAACGTTTTCACATTTTCCTCTCTTTTTGCCATTCCACTTATTCTATTGAGCTTTCAAAACTGTGCACCGCCGAGCGGGGATCAAGCGTCCACCGATAGCGGCGATGCTACGGTTGGGATCATCGAGGATTTCAATAAGACTTCACTGCAGTTCGTAGCTCCTCGCATTGATGTGCAGAGTGAAGTTTCAAGCACGAGTCTTTCAGGACTATGCAGTCGCCGCCATGGTGAGGCGCAACTCACGTGGGCCCTGTGGAGCAATCAAAAGAGTGTGAAGCCTTTGCTTTCGGGAGTTACCAAGTGTGGCGGGGGAGCGTTTTCAATTGACCTAGATCAGATGGAACAGCTCACCTGTGGCGTTCGCTACGTCGTCATGGTTGAGGGCGAGTGGGGTGGAGCAACTCACACCTATTTGAGCCGCCGCTGCTTCCCGTTGGCCAGTCGGGTAGACCCTGTGCCAGCCGGCAGCCCGTTAGGCACCACCTGCACGCTCGAGTACATGTCGAGCGCCGAGGGCAACTGTCAGCGACTCTGCTACAGAGATGACAAGGTGGTCATGCAAAGTGTGGTGGAGTCTAGCATGTGCTCAGGCCTGATGGCCAAAGTAGCTGGCCCATAGCCTGGTCTCCTCAACGGAATGACCGAGTCTCGTTGACCCAAATTGCGACAAATTTCATGATGAGAGTGTGAATCTAGAAAAAGCACTCCAGTATGTGACCCATCACAGTGAAACCATCATCCAGTGGCTGTTCTTCTCAATCCTGGTGCTGACCGGGCTGTTGATCGCTCGAAGTCTCTTTGGCAAGAAGTCGATCCACTCTCAAGGGACCGCCGCGGCTTCGGTGGACACCACTGAAATTCAAAGCTTCTTGCAAAAAATTATGGATCAGACGGCAAAGCTTGAGGCCATGCCCTTGGGGGGAATGAGTCAAGCGATTGCGTCCTCGGTGGACTCCCAAGTCCAAGCCTTGAAGCTCGATCTGGCCTCGCGTGAGGCTGAGATTGCGACCTTAAAGCAAGGGGGGCAGCCAGGCCCGAGTGGGGATGCCGATGAGCTCAATGCCAGGATCAAAGAGCTCGAGGGCAAGCTGGCTGAGTACGAGGTACTTGAGGACGACATTGCGGATCTCACGCTATTTAAAGATGAAAATGCGCGACTCAAGGCAGAAGTTGAGCAGCTGAAAGCCGGAGGGGCCGTAAGCGCTCCTGCAGACCCATCGGCGCTGAGTGAAGCGGCTGCCGTGATGGAAGAAGAGCTAAAGTTGACTGAGACAGGCGACCCGATAAAGGATTTTGAGACGGCGATGAAGCTGGAGAAGAAGCTTACAGGCACTGATAGCGCAGCGAAGGCAGAAGATCCAATCGCCATGCCAGAGTCAGAGCCTGAGCCAGTGGCTGCAGCTACAGCCGTTGAACCGGAGCTGACAAATCAGACTGAGCCAGAGCCACCATTAGCACAACCTGCCGCGCCAGCACCCCCGCCCATTCAAGCGGAGGCAGACGACCTTTTTGCAGAGTTCGCTAAGAACACTGAGATTGATCCAGTGGTGGCTTCGCCCGATTTAGACACTGAAAAAATGATGGCGGAAATGGCGGCGCTGGCAGAGGTTCCCCCTGAAACTTTGGATGGATCGGGGCTGCACGATGAGACCATCGACACAGAGAAGATGGCCGCCGAAGCTTCGACATTGAGCAAACCATGATCGGTCGGTCCCTATATGGATTTTGTTTTCTGTTGGCCACGCTAGGGTGGATTCCTGTCCAGGCGGCCGCGTCTAGTGAGTTGGGCGGGTATCTCAAAAAACCCTTACAGTCTCGAATCAAACTTTTTCAACAAACGGGCGAGTCCGGCCGCGGCTACCTCCGGCGGGTTGCGTTTGATTCGCAAAGTGAGTTGCGCACACGCTGGCGTGCCGTGACCACGATGGGAAAATGGGACGCGGCTGGATTTCAACCGGAACTGAATCGGGCCCTCACGTCTAAAGAATGGTTTATGCGGAATGCAGGCCTAATAGCCATGCAGTTTGCGCCTCGAGCTCAGGCCATTGAATGGTCTACGCGGTTGCTGCACGATCCTGCCCTGGTGGTGCGCACTCAGGCCGTTCGCAATATAATTTCGTTGAGGGCCACTGAAAGTGAAGCGGTCCTATGGCAGGAGATTTTTGCTGAGAAAAACTTTCGATCTGGCGAGAGCCTTTGGGTGCGTGGTCACATGGCAGAAGCCTTGGCAAAGTTGTGTTCCGCAGGGCGGGCGAGATCCTTTCAACGGCTTTTGCTTGAAGCTGATCCACGTCTACACCGATGGGCTGTGGTTGGGTTAGAGCGAACCACGGGCTTTGTTCTGACCAGTGCGCAAGACCCGATTGAAGTGCGTCGACAGAAGTGGCTGTCTCGCCTAGGTGCTGAGCGGATCTGAAAGCTGGGCCAAGTTGACGTTAGTTGACGTTTAATTTTGAATCGGCAACACTCTTGTCCCATGTCATCCAACTCATCTCATTCGGAATGGCGCGAGCGAGTGATCGTCAAAAAGTTTGGCGGCACAAGCGTCGGCACAGTGGAACGCATTGAATATGTGGCCAATCTGGTGGCGCGCGAACAATCTCAAGGCAAATTGCCGATCGTTGTTGCCTCCGCAATGGCGGGGGAAACCAATCGGTTGGTGGCCCTGGCCAATCAAGTGAACCCAGAGTACCGAGGCCCCGCCTATGACATGCTTGTCGCCAGCGGCGAGCAAGTGAGTATTGCTCTCTTAGCCATTGCCCTAGAAAAGCGCGGCGTCCGAACGAAGCCACTGCTCGCTTACCAATTGGGAATCGTCACTGACAATGTCTACTCAAAGGCGAGAATCACCAATGTCCACACCCAAGAGCTTGAGCAATTGTTGCGAACCGGAGTGGTGCCGATAGTCGCTGGATTTCAAGGGATTGATGAAGATCGAAACATCACTACGCTTGGACGAGGGGGCTCGGATACGACAGCCGTAGCACTGGCCGCTGCGTTAGGTGTTCGGGACTGTGAAATCTACACCGATGTTCCCGCTGTTTTTACGGCTGATCCCCGCTTGGTCCCGCGGGCCCGCGAGATTGCCTCGCTCTCATTTGAAGAGATGATGGAGATGGCATCGATGGGAAGCAAGGTTTTACACGTACGAAGCGTCGAGATTGGCGCAAAACATGGCGTTCGAATTCATGTTCGACATACCTTTCAAGAACGCGAAGGCACGTGGATCGTGCCCGAGGGGGAAATTTTGGAAAATCCTGTGGTGTCAGCCGTAACTCACGATGGTGCGACAATAGTTTTTAAACTTATGCCTATCCCAGCCGAAACAGAGTTTTTGGCTAAGCTGTTCTCAGCGCTGGCCGGTCGAGGTGTGAGCGTTGACATCATTTCACAAAGTGAAACTGAAAAAGGCTATCGATTGGCATTTTCTGTGACGGGTGAAGATGAGCCCTTAACTCGAGCGGTGCTGAAAGAATTTTTGCCAGCGGGAATTGAAGTGCAAACACTGTCGGACGTGGCAAAAATTTCCACCGTAGGTGTGGGGATGCGCAATCATCCTGGCGTTGCCGCTCGATTTTTCTCGATTCTAGCTGGGCAGGGGATTCGCATTCACCTGGTCACAACGTCGGAAATTAAAATAAGTGCAATTATCGATCGAGATAAACTTGAAGTGGCTGCACGACTCCTTCACACCGAATTTGAATTGGATGATCTGGCAATTAAGTGAGCGTCTGAGTTATTTGCGCAAGCGCTCTTGCCGTTTTTGCGACTTTGCGATGGCTCGTTCGATCTGAATCTCTCGCCCGATACGATAGAGCAAAACCTTCTCTTCTAAACCATCTGTATTTATTTTTTTTGGATCTGAGAAAAAATCACTCTGTACGAGGGCCTCTTTGAGCAAAGTCACTTTTGTAGCTGGCTTGCTCTCTAGGGAGCCCTTAATCACTCTTACGATGAGTCGGTAAGACTCATTCGAAGTGGCAGTTTCCTTTTTATAGACGGGTTTGAAGGCGCGGTAACCGCGAATGGTGTCGGACTCCAGTGCCCCCTGATCCATATTGCTAACTCGCAGAGGGTAAGGCTGAAGAACCAAGTTTGTCGCTCGCCAAACCTCTTCAAAGGTGGCGTAAAACACCTGTTCACGTGGACCACTAAGTGCCGGTGGCCCCCGGCGCTCCGCAAAGAGCGCACAGGCCGATAGCCATAGTGAAATGGATACGAGGAGAAGCCTAGATATCCAGCGCATTTCGAGTCACATGGGTCACTGTGCTCAAATCAATCGCGTTGACGGCAGAGTGCCCAGTTGGCTTTTTGTTCACTTGAGTTGCTGGCTGAGCGAGAAACATCACTTCCCAACGGTAGGTGCGATCTGGTCGACGATTGAAGGTCAGTTGGGGTAGCTCGACCTGGTTCATCCAAGCGGGTGACAAAACTTCCCACACTCGGGTGCGACGTTCGGTTTGCACTTCGCCTGAAGTGATTTTTTCAATCTCAGTCAGCACCATATACGTCGCCACTTCGACTAAACCACTTGGAAGAGTCGGTGCCGACATCGTCAATACATGATCCACATAAGTGGGTTTTTCAGTCAGCTGTAGAAACTGCGGCTCGACACCACCCTGACCTGGGTTCATCGCTAGACTAATGCGTGAGAAATCCTGAGGTGCCCGTGGTTCAGCCGCAGCTAAGGGGCGACGCCAAAGTCCAAAGTACTGCTGAGCCACGTTGAGCGATGCCGCTGCAACCCCTCGGACGGCGGAGGCCGCATTGGAGTCCACCATCAGTACAGACAAAACTTCACTCGATGCAGCTGCATTCGTGCTCAACTTCAGCGTCTCTCCCGAGCTCAAGCGCTTCACATCCGTCGGCATCATTTGACCCTGCTCCTGCATAAGAGCCAGGCTCAACATGATTTGGTCACTGGAGAGCTGAGGAGCTTTGACGTTGAGTTCTTCTTGAAAGACTACGGTTTCAACGGGAATGTCTTGCTTGTCTAGAGGTTGAGTCACCGTCACCTGCCGAGTGCCACCACTGAAAAACGTAAAATGGTTGACCACGTCGAACATCGATTTTCCCGCCCGGATGTCATTCATCACCCGTTGCAGCGGAAACTGCCCGTGGTTGGCGTACAGCTGATATGTACCGGGCTCGCGCATGAACACTCGGTACACTGGCTTATTCAGCGTGATCGGAAGAATGTATGTTTCAGATTGCTTGGGCAGAGTGATGTTGGAGGGGATAGTGACCGATTTGCCGGCCACCGTGATCGTGTCGCTTTCAGGACTAATCACTGAGGACGCATCAAACGCGAACATCTTCTCGCGACTAAAGCTGGGCATGATCAGGCCAAAATCCACTTTGCCATCTTTGACGAGTTTGCCAAAGCCCGTGGCCTCTCCCTTGATTTCAAGCTTTTCTTGTCCCTCTTGGCGTCCGATTTGGATAACAATCGACGAGGGAGCTGCGTCTGGAATCGTGGTGGAAATGTAGCCAGGAGCCTGAACTGAAACGGGCAATGCCGCCTTCCAATCTCCAGGAATCAGCGCCACGCCATTCACATCCGTTTTCAGCTCATTGCCCTTAAATGGATCATTGACCTCATAGCCCAGTAGAATTGTGGCGCCTGCGACAGGGATTCCGTCGGCATCGACAACGGTGACGGTGTCTTCGCCAAAGAACTGCGCGCGAACTTCAGGATTGTTCTGTAAGTTTTCTGTTTGGAGGCCCTGTAAGGACGTGCGTGAATCCACGCAAGAAATTACACCTACAAATAGAAGCGTCGCTGCTCCGATCAGGTGGGTCATTGTTTTCATCTGTCTCCCCTTCGTTTTTTGCCGACCTGACTTTGCGCTGTTCACGCCTTAGACTGGTCGAACATCATTCCTTTTGGATTCAATGGGGGAATCCGGCTGAGGTCAACTACTTAAGCCGAGATCAAAGGGGTTGGATTTAAATGCGGTGAGTCAACCCTTGATATCCATTCGAGTTTGTAAGATTTGGTGATGTTCAGCTTCAATGTGGCGGGGTAGCTCAGTTGGTTAGAGCAACGGAATCATAATCCGTGGGTCGGGTGTTCAAGTCACCTCTCCGCTACCATTTCTTACCATTCCTAAACTTTAAATTGATGAATTCTGATCCTGGCTCTGAGGAGAAAACCTTCAGAACGCCAGGATTTTTTTGCCTGACCCCGATCGATCTCAAATAAAACCATAAGTGAATCCTCACGACCCGATGGAATCAAAATCAACAGAATTTTATTCTTGAGAGCCTGGTTAAAAACGACGACTGTGCAAACGCGTCCCCTACAATGGACCAAGTCTATCCGTAACTTCTAAATATAAATAAAAACAACGGGGCGATCTACTTGCAACCCTGCGCCCTCACCCATGCAAGTAACTCGGCCTTTGTATACTCAGGGAAGGTATTGTTCTTAAACGTTTCAAAGACCTCTACCCGTGTGTAGCCAGATAGTCTTCCGCTTGGGCGAAGTTGAAACTCTAGATCAGCTGCCGCATTTCCCCACATTTTTTCTAGATACTCGTCCAATTTCACCAGAGTCGGGCGATTGGTATAGTCCATGTCTAAAACCATATCATCAACCAACAGCGCCGCATGAAACGGCCAGCGTGAGTTAGGTTGACGTGAATTGAGCGGATACAATCTCTGGTTCTTGTCCTTATGAGTGATGTAAAGTCCCTTAACTCGATCAGCAGAAGCTAGATTCAATGCTAAAATGGCCTTTTGTAAATTATCGGAATTTCTCGAACACCAAGTGTTCATATAAGTCTTATCCGAGTAGGAATTGAAGTAGCTTGAAAAGAGTGGAAATATAGCCTCTGAAGAGTTCTTACAGCTCTGAATGTAAGCTGTATGTGCCGGAATTAGAAAGCTCGCACATTGTTCAGAACTAAACCCTGGAGCGCGCAAGACTGAGCTATTCGCCATCACATTAGACGCTCCTGAGTGATCGTGACCTTTGCGGGTCAGAATATGGCCAATCTCATGCGCTTCTTCAGAGTATTGAGACTCACCGAATTTTCTTCGCTGTGCCGAATTGTATGGAAACCAGACTGAGTTTTGCAGAGGCAAGGGAAATTTATCGCCATAAACCGAGAGAGGAACCGACCCACCATAGGTATGTGGATTTAAATAGTCTTCAAAATAAAAAAGCTGAATCGCGGTGACTCGATTGGTCTGCTGTGAAGTGTATCTCATTCCATCGTAGAATTTTTCTGTGATATCCTCGATTGTACTTTCTATATCGTCAATGCGCAGTAAGTTGGGGGTCAGATCCCACTTGTGAAAATAGACGTTGCGAATTCTCAATCCACAACTAGCCAGCACTTGGTTCGCGGTTAAGATTCGCTTTTCGATCTCAGCGATTTTCCACTGACTGTCTTTTTCGATAAATGCCGACACGTCCATTTCCCGAGGGGTCTGAGCTGTCTTTTCAGTCTCCCAGACACTACTAAACTGTGAGGAGCTGGCCGCCAAAGCTGCTATATGCCAACAACCCACAATTGCGATTGAGACAAAATTTAGAATACTAGACCTCATATTTATCTCGCCCTGCTTTCGACCTAAAGACAATTATAGAAAATTATCCAATTTATGGTATGAAAGAATGATGCCAGCTCCATAGAAGGCCAATCGCGGCAGAGGTGGATTTACTGTGAATTTCATTCACCCCAGGGCCGTTGAAGCAATTAAAAATTACAATCTTTACGGTGAATAACGGACTCGAGTACGAAGCAGGCGTGAGGGTTTATCTTTCCTAGATAGACTCTTGTATGTTCCTCAATAGATATTTGTGGGAGTTAGCGGCAGTTCGGGAGGCAACTTAAGATGAAGTTGAAAATAGCTGATTTTCTCGACTCTAGATGGTTCAAGCCTGTCACGACTTTAACGATGATGGGAATTGTGGTGTGGCTCACTCCTTCCATTCCGATCGATCCTTGGAATCTCATTAATCCTCAGAAAATTGTCAGCATGGTGTTTGCTTTGGTATTTATTCAAATTTTTGGCACAGTGATGGGGCGGATTTTGGGAGCTCGTGCGGGAGCCATTTTGACGGGTTTCTTTGGTGGTCTTGTGTCGAGCACGGCGACAACAGCTTCGTTAGCCCGCAAAAGTAGGTCTGATGCTGCTGTTGATCCGGCAAATTCAATGCTTGTTTTTCTGTCCGCGACCGGTGCCATGCTGCTTGAGGCGGTCTTGCTTGTGCTGACGGGAACGGCGGCTTTTCACCTGTCGACGCTGATTTTATTTGGTGGGCCGGTTGCTGCGACCTGCATTATGATTTTTATTTACTCAAGAAAAGTTCCTAAAAGCACTCTCGCGACGGACGAGTCGCCTTTCGAAATTTTGCCAATCTTGAAGCTCTCGGTGTTTATCGTCTCAATCCTTATCTTGTCTAAGCTATTACAGAATATTTTTGGGCAAAATGGATTGATGGTTCTCACGTTTTTGGTGTCCCTGTTTGAAATTCACGGCTCCGTGATCGCAAATGTTCAGCTGCATGAGATGGGTAGCGTTCCCGTGGAATTGTTGAATGTACTGCTGGCGATTTCGGTCTTGGCGTCCTACCTGTCAAAGCTCTTTTTGGTCTCGACGTTTGGGAGCCGGAGCCTTAGAATCCATGTTCTACGCGGTTCATTGGTTCTTTTTTTATCCCTGGGTGTTAGTTGGATGATCTCTCGTTAGGAATTCTATGGAAGCGCTTTGGAATTCGTTTGTTTTAATTTTTATTGGTGAAATGGGTGACAAAACTCAGCTTTTATCACTGGTGTTGATAGCCAGATACAAAAGACCTTGGACGATCTTGTTTGGGGTTTTTATTGCGACGCTGTTGAATCATGCTTTAGCCACATGGGCAGGGAGTTGGGTGGCGTCGTGGGTTGCGCCTCAGACTCTATCTTGGATATTGGCCATGACCTTCTTTGCTTTTGGTCTTTGGATCCTGATTCCCGATAAAGAAGGCGAAGTCCGCACATCGAGTTCGCATGGTGTTTTGTTGACTACAGTGGTGGCCTTCTTTTTGGCGGAGATGGGTGACAAAACGCAGCTAGCGACGATTGCATTGGGCGCTCGGTACCCAAGTGCAACGTTGGTGACACTTGGTTCGACTCTAGGGATGTTGGCGTCTAATGCTTTAGCGATATTTTTGGGTGAACGATTGCTGAAGCGGATTGCGATGAAGTGGGTGCGGCTCTTCGCCTGTGTTTTGTTCATGTTATTTGGAGTTGCAATTCTCTTTGGGCTGTAACGGCTGATGCATGGAGTGAATCTCATAATGAGACGTCAAACCGCTAGACGCCTGCTCGGACTTTTGGGAGCTACTAGGGTTAGGCTCGGCTTATAGGGTGAGCGGATTGGCTCAGTCTTTGTACTCTCTAACCCATGATGCTGAAGTTTTTTGTCTACAATTTACGATGGGTTTTGGGCCTTGCACTTGGGACCGCTGTGGCGTTCCCCCTGTCGACTGCTGCCGAGCTATTGGGGCAAGTTAAGCGATCAATGCCCCTTATCGACAGTCAGGGCAAACCGCTGCGCTATCAAGCCTCGCGTATGCCCGTAAAGGTGCGTCCGAATGCCACCTTTCGGATCCTCAGCCGTGGCGTGAATTACTATCGAATCAAAACGGGAGAAGGCTTGGTTGGCTTTGTGCCCATTCGTGAAGTGCTGCAGTTTACGTCCACTCAGATCGACCGCGATTCTGAAACTCAGGCGCAATGTGCGGCCTGTTCAATGCCACGTCGGCTACCAAAAATTTCTAAGTCAACTGGCGTGGGGTCCAGGGCGCTTGCCATAGCTCGGCAACAGTGTTTGCAAAGAAAACTGATCGCAGCGGTCGAGTCCGAAGCGCAAAGTCGGATGTATCGCGGCCTAGCCTTTACTGGCGATTGTATGCGAGCGATTCGCTATGGTTTGCAACAGGCCGGTATGTACGCTGGAGATGGTTTTGGAAATGCGAAAGACACCGTGCCAGGTTTTTTGTCCCTTGGCTTTAAGCTTCGACCTGAAATTCAAAGTCCTGAGGACGCTCCAGAGAATTCAATTCTGGTTTATGGTGCCGCGCTGGTGAAGGGCTGTGAAGGCTCCGGAACCATCTATGGGCATGTGGAGCTAAAGCGGAGCAGTGGTCGATATTTACTTGATGGCGTCAATCGCCGAAACGTCCAAGCCTATCACGGTCCGTTGTGTCGCCCACTGATTGCCGTGTTGACTGTGGGTGATCAATGCCCGAGCTGCTCCGACAAAGTGAAGCAAGAGTGCGGACTAGACAAAGGGGCTTAAATAAAAATGCTTAAAGCCTAAATTTCTTTAGATACTGCATATGCAGCTGTTTGTCGGCATAAGGGTCAAGGCCTGTGAGCAAATCGGCCGGAGAGTACCCCGAGGCAATGTCTAGCACTTCGATTTTTTGTTCAATCAAGAAAGTTTGAAAGCGAATGCGCCAGGTTCTATACGCCAGTCGATACTGATCGCCACCAATTGATTCCACGCGCTTGCGTTTTTGGTCGAGCGGTTCATACTCCAGTTGATTTTGTATAAACGATTTAAGTTGAGTTAGGTTGTTTAGCTCGAGCCAATCGATCTGGTTTTGCGCATTGATGTTGAATATCACGCTCCAAGCTCGATGCTCAATATCTTCGAGCCAGCCCACCTTGGCCTCAGGGAACGAGTCGGCGTAGGGCAAATAGGGCTTAAGATCCAGCACAGGAGTGCCGTCGAGCAAGTCGTGGCCTTCGACAAAAACGGAGAGTCCATCGATGTGACGCAACTTCACGCAGCTCATGCCAATGGGATTTGGGCGAAAGGGGGCGCGAGTCGCAAAGGTGCCCCGCTTGAGTCGCGGGCCTCTCGGCGGCATGACCTTTGGTTTCCAATGTGTGTTGTGATGAAAGTGGTAGAGAATCCAAATGCGCTCAAAGCCGATGAGGTCGTCTAATGCCGACTCAAAGTCTCGTTGCCGCTCCAGCCGAATTTCACCTAATCCTGGGGCTGAGACCACCGAGGCCTGGCGACCTGCTTCAAATGGATGAATTTTCTCTGTATGAAAGTAGCCAATGGGAGTGAACATCATAAACTGGCTCGCAGGTTGAACTGACGAAGCCATTCAAATCCGACTGCGCCTAGAGCAACACCGGCATTCAATGAGTTTTTTTGACCCCGCATGGGAATGCTGCAAATCGCGTCGACCATTCGCAGGGTTTCGGACTCGATGCCGAAGCGCTCATTGCCCACCAGCAAAGCCATGGGCCACGAGAACTGAAAGTCATGCAAAGGAGTTGCTGTAGCTGCTGTTTCAAGCGCGACCACTTTAATGCCAGCCTGTTGGAGCTCACGACAAGCCCTTGTGGCTCGGTCGACCCGTCGCCAAGGTACGAGGCTCTCTGTGCCCATCGCCGTGCGAATCACTTTGCCATCGTTGGGGTCAGGCGTGTAACCGCAGAGTAAGATCTCTTCGACACCGAGACATTCCCCGGTGCGAAACAACGCGCCGACGTTAAAGGCCGAGCGCATGTTTTCCACAATGAATTTCAAAGGCAGCGGTTCCTGCACCTGTTCGGTTCGATCGAGTTCGTGCACAATAAACTCGTCGTCGCGCACCGAGTGCTGCGCCAGCCGCTCGAAGGGGACAAGAAAAGCGTAGAAGTGTCGCAGCGGCATTTCACCACTCAGATGTTTACAGGAGCTCGACAGCCGCCGAAGACTCTCAGATTCAGCCTCGGCACAGTTCGCAATACTAGCGATCAACTCCGCACCCGATTGCGTGTCGGTCAATCGCCTAAGTCCATCGCCCCAGTTGGCTTCGAGACTGTGAGCGAGTTTGAGAATGTGCAGCAGCTGAACGTGCTCTGCCGGAGAAAGCTTCATTTTACTTTTTGACCGGCCTGAGCACCCGCGTCTGGCGACAGGATAAACAGATCTTTGCCACCCGGTCCCGCGGCCAAAACCATACCTTCCGACAAACCAAACTTCATTTGTCTAGGCTTGAGATTGGCGACGATCACGGTGTGTCGACCCACTAAATCTTGGGCGGCGTAGGCCGATTTTATTCCAGCAAATATTTGTTTTTGTCCACCGTCACCCAGGTCGACCTTTAAGCGCAACAATTTGTCGGCACCTTTGACCTCTTCGGCTTCAATGATTTTGGCGATGCGCAGGTCTATCTTGGAGAAATCTTCCATATCGATCATTGCACTTGCGCCGCCTGCGGCAGCTCCGCCAACTGGATTACTTGAAGAATTAGTTTGTTTAGTTTCTGTGGGTGTAGTCACTTTGCTCTCCTCAATAATTTGTTGCAATTTCGCAGCCTCTAAACGAACGGCCAAATGCGTGTACTGTCCAATCTCGTGATTGGTCAAAGTTGTTTGCACGTCACTCCACCTGTAGGGTTTTTCGCCCAGTAGATTGGCCACTTGCTCGGAGTAGCGCGGTAGGATCGGGGTTAAGTAAATCGTCAGCTGACGAAAGACGTTGAGAATTGCTGTTAAGACCTCACGGGTGGCCTCGGGGTCGGTCTTTATCAGCTTCCAAGGCGCGCATTCATCAAAATAGCGATTGGCCTCGTCGGCGAGCGCCCGGATTTCAGTAATGGCTTTGCCAAAATCTCGCTTTTCATAGTGGGCGGCGATCTCCTCGGATTTTTCTCGAGAGAGCTCGACTAATTTTAGCGCCTCACCACTTAGGCTTCCCATTTTTCCATTCAACTGCTTTTGCAACATTTGTGCGCCACGCGAACCCAAGTTGGTGATTTTGCCAATCAGATCTGAGTTCACGCGATTCACAAAATCCTCAAGACTCAAATCCACATCGTGTAAATTGCCGTTGATTTTACAAGCGTAGTAATAGCGCAAATACATTGGATCTAAATGTTTAAGATAGGTTCTTGCGGTGATGGATGTTCCTTTTGACTTCGACATCTTTTCACCATTGACCGTTAACATACCATGAACAAAAACCTCACGCGGCAAATTGTAGCCCGCAGTTTTTAGCATGGCCGGCCAAAACAAGCAGTGAAAGTAAACAATGTCTTTGCCGATGAAGTGATAATTCTCAGTATCGGGTGATTGCCAGTAATCTTTCAGATCTCGATTGTTCTTCTTACACCACTGCCAGGTTGAGGAGATGTACCCAATCGGCGCATCCACCCAGACATAAAAAAACTTATCTTTTAGACCCGGAATCTCAAAGCCGAAGTAAGGTTTATCGCGTGAGATATCCCAGTCGCGCAGCTCTCCAGAGGTCCATTCACTCAACTTGTTAGAGATCTCACTGGAGGTGTGCTGCGGAACCCACTCTTGCAAGAACTCACGAAAGTGATTGAGTTTAAAAAACACATGGCTTGAGGAACGCTCAACGGGACGGTTGCCGCAAATGGTGCACGCTGCATCCTGCACTTCAACAGGAGAGTACGTGGCGCCACAGCTGTCGCAAGAATCGCCATACTGATCCTTCGTCTGGCAGTTCGGACAGGTGCCTTTGACAAAACGATCGGGTAAAAACATTTTGTCGTGCTCGCAGTACAGCTGTTGGATATCGCGAATCTCCGTGTGACCCGCAGCCTGCATCTTGTGATAAAATTCCTCGGCCAGCAGTTTATTCTCTGGGGCGTTGGTCGAGCCATAGTGATCAAACTCGATACCAAAGTCTTTGAAGTCGCGCATGTGCTCCGCCTGTGACTGTGCCACATAGACTTCAGGCGTGATGCCCAGCTCACGGGCCTTGACCATGATCGGCGTGCCATGTGTGTCGTCGGCGCAAATGTACAGGCACTCGTGCCCGCGCATTTTTTGAAAGCGCGTCCAAAAGTCCGCTTGCAAGTACTCCACGAGATGGCCGATGTGAATGGCACCATTGGCATAGGGCAGGGCACCCGTCGCTACAATTCGTCGCTTACTCGCCTTTTCCATATCGCCTCCGCTGCAATAAATCCTAAGTCTCACAGACTAGTCGAACCCCCGGAGTCTCGCAAGGCTCTAGGCCACGGCCTATGACCAGACTCCAGATATTTCGTAGAGCCGGCGGCCAGAACCTGTCAAACTAAAGGTCAATCATTGCCCCGTTTGCGAGAGGACTCTCATGTTTCGATTGGCGTTTATTTTGGCTCTAAGTGTGGTTCTTGGGTCAACCGGCATTCAACCGGCGTTTGCAAGTGCCAAACCTGACGCTCCCCATTTTTCTGTGCGGCTGCCCACCATGGACTGGACGCTTAGGAACAGAGATTCGACCGGCACAACTTTCGACCGCGTGGTTGGTGGAAAGCGTGAGTCTGTATCGGTCAGAGTCTTTGCTACAAAGGCCACTCACGCCCAGCGCGTATCGGCTTTTAGGGCCAAGCGAAAACAGTTGTCTGCGGTTCGCACCAGATTTTTAAAAACTTTCAATATGGGCGCGTTTGAAATTCAAGAGTCGCGAATTGTGAGCGTGGTTCGCGGTCAGAAGGTCGAGGCGCTTGACATCGACTCCACTCAGACGACTCCCACCAAACAGATCACGCACTATTTTGAGCGGCAGTATTCGACTCGTGGTCGAGTTTATCAAGTTTTGTACAGCGCCCAAGATCGCGTGACGCTGGCAAAGGCCCAAGAAATTTTGGATGGATTCATGCCGGCGCCCGGCCGAAAAATTGCGCAAGAGTCCGGTGATTCCGAAGTCGCCTCTGGTGGCGATAGCGGAGATCCGTTCAATGAAGCAAGCGACGTCTCTGCCGCGGAGACTGCAGATGTTTACGGTCCGTCACCCCCACCTTCTCCGACTGATGTGGAGGCTACAGCTCCCGTTGCTGCCGAATCCTCAGAGGACATAACAACGGACGTTTGCGCCAACGTGCCTGCAGAAAAGCTCCGTGGCAGCAACTTCCCCTCCACGGGGGGAGAGATGGCAATGAATTGTCTAGGTGGGGCTCTCGTTGGAGTCGGACAATTGTTTCAGGCTTTAGCGGCCGTGGTGGAAGCCACCGGAAGGACAATTGTCGACCCGGTTTATCGTGAGCAAGTGTTCGCTATGCTTTTGGTGATGCGCGATAATTTTTTAGCGGCTCCTGTTGTGGGTACGACCAATTTTATGGCTACGATCGCCGAGGCGATTGGGGAGAGCAGTCGAGAGTTTAGCTGTATGCACAATGCGGCGCGAGCGGAGGTGGTGTGCGGTCTTGTTTCCAAACTTTTGGTGGGTGGGTTTTTGGGACGTCTCTTAATTCGAAAGCTGACGGGTGCAGATCAGAAGGCCATTCAAGAGGCCATTCGTAAAAAAGATCGGCCGCAGCCGGTAGACTTTAAAGAATCAAAAGCTCGGCTCGCTGAAATCACGAAGGGTCTTGGCCGAAGTGGTCAACCCGATAAAGTTGTGTCCGATCATCTAGATGAATTGGCAAAGCTCAAGTTGAAGCCACCAACGGGGGGGGTGTTCCCTCGCAGGCAATACAACTCAGTCGTGAAAGATACGGTTGAACGCACGCTTACTGTTGCGATGAATCCAAAAATGCAAGCTGAGAACCGGGTTAAGGCCGTCGAATCCGCCACTGCCTTTGTGCTTCGCAATACAGATCCAAATACGAAAGCAGGCGTCCAGCTACGAGCGGAATATGAGGCAATTATGCGAAGAGTGGTGATTGATAAAGTGGATGCACAGTTAAACGATAAAACTCTGGAGAGCTTGAGAGCGAAAGCGCAGCAAGGTATTGCATCGAAGAATGAAGCTCCCAATTCAGGCAAAGCCTCAACCCCACCAGCATCAGAAGAATTGCCGCCGAACGTTGAGCTGATCACCCCAAATTCACCGCGAGCGAACCCTTAAGAAACAGACTGTTGGGAGCCGTGACGAATATCTACACCGGAGGCGATAAAGACCACGCCTTCGGCGATGTTGGTGGCATGGTCACCCATGCGTTCGAGGTTGCGCGCCACCATAATTAAGTTCACAGCGCGATCGACAGCCTCGCTGTCTTGCTTCATCATCTCAGTGAGTTCAGCCACAATTTTATTTTTGAGTTCGTCCACGCTATCGTCCATAGCCATCACCGTTTGAGAGAGCGCCACGTCGGTCTTAACCAGAGCCGATAAACTCTGGCGCACCATAGATCGGGTAAGCTCCGCCATCTGCGGCAAATCAATCAGCGGCTTAAGCGGACTGCCCTTTAAATAGTGCTTTGCACTTCTGGCCATGTTGGCGGCCTGTCTCGACATACTCTTAAGGTCAGCGTTGATTTTAATAATGGCCAAAACCAGACGCAAATCGCGAGCGAGTGGAGCTTGCCGCGCCAGAACCTGCATACAGGCTTCGTCAATTTTGCGATTTGTCAGATGGATCTGCTTTTCAAGCTCCTGCACTTGCACCAACAACTCTGGATTGCGTTCGATCAATCCCTTCACTGCAAGTTCGATGGCCTGCTCGACCGATGCGCCCATGGCGAGAATTTGCTCTTTAAGGGCTTTTAAATCTTGGTCGAAAAATCGCTGCATACCAGTCCTTTGGTAAAGTCTTAGCCAAAATGACCGGTGATGTACTCCTCTGTGAGTCTCTGGGCGGGCTTGGTGAAGATCGTCCCGGTCTCATTAAATTCTATCAACTCCCCCATATACATGAAAGCTGTAAAATCAGAGACTCGCGCCGCCTGTTGCATGTTGTGCGTCACGATTATGATAGACACCTCTTTTTTCAGCTCATTCACCAGCTCTTCAATACGGGCCGTAGCGATAGGGTCGAGCGCTGAGGTGGGTTCATCAAACAAAACAATCTCTGGATCAATGGCCAGGGCACGGGCAATACAGAGGCGTTGCTGCTGGCCGCCGGAAAGATTGAAGGCTAAATTGTGCAGTCGATCTTTAACTTCATCCCAAAGCGCCGCGCTCTTGAGGGCCTTCTCAACTTGCTCCTCTAAAATGCTACGCCTTTTAACGCCCCGCACTCTAAGTCCATAAGCCACATTCTCAAAAATCGTTTTGGGGAACGGGTTGGGCTTTTGAAACACCATGCTGATGCGCATGCGAACCTCAATGGGGTCCACATCCGAACTCAAGATATTGATTCCCTCAGGCTGCAGGAGAATTTCACCATCGTAATTGTTCATCGCATACAGGTCATGCATGCGGTTGAAGCAACGAAGCAATGTGGTCTTGCCGCAACCGGATGGGCCGATCATTGCCACAACTGATTTATCCGGAATCCGCAGATTGATATCTTTAAGCGCCTGCACCTTACCGTAGTGAAAGTTGAGACTTTTAACTTCAGCTTTCACCGGGCGGGACGTAGGCGTCTGATGTGTGGAGTTTCCCATTACCATTTGATCCTTTTTCGAAATTGATAGCGGATCAAAATCGCTATCGCATTGAGAGTTAAAGTGAGTACCAGTAGCACCACGCCGGCTGCGGCCGCATTGATGTGAAACTCCTCTTGTGGTCTCGAAATCCAGTTGAACATTTGAATCGGCAACACGGTGAACGGATCCAGAATCCATTGAAACGACAAAAAGGGAGGCTCCGTAGATACGGGAGGAGTCGGCAAGAACGCGATGAAGGTCAAGGCGCCGATGGTAATGAGCGGTGCGGTTTCACCAATCGCACGGGAGAGCGCAATGATGATTCCGGTGATGATGCCACCAGTGGAATAGGGGATGACGTGATCGCGCACGGTCTGCCATTTGGAAGCTCCCACCGCATAGGCAGCCTCGCGAATGTGGAGTGGTACCGCTCGAATAGATTCTCTTGTTGTGACAATAATGATCGGAAGCACAAGCAGGCCCAGGGTGAGGCCAGCGGTGAGGATACTCTGACCCAGCGACAATTTGTAAACAAACAGGCCCAGCGCCATAAGGCCAAAGATGATGGACGGCACGCCAGCTAAATTTGTAATGTTTAGCTCAATGAGTGTGGTGAGGCGGTTGCGTGGAGCATACTCTTCGAGATAAAGCCCAGCAGCGACACCGAGAGGAATGGCGCACACGGCGGTGGTGAACATGACCAGCAAGGTGCCTACCCATGAGGACAGGATGCCGGCATTCTGCGCAAACCGCGAAGGAAACGAACTTAAGAATTGCAGCGAGATTCGGCCGATTCCGTCTGTTGCCAAATCGACAATCAACGCCAACAACACAGCCAAAGCGCCACACAGAGCCAGCAGGCTAATGATAGCAAACGCTCGGTCGTACAGTTTCATTCGTTTGACGGTTGCCCGGGTGGCTCGCATGGTTAGTAAATCTCCCGAAAGCGCTTACGTAAAAAATGTCCAAGAATATTAAACGCGAAGGTCAGCACCAGGAGCGAGAGCCCAGCCGCAAAAATCGTCTGATAGCCAATGCTCCCGTGAGGAAGATCGCCCAGGCTCACTTGCACGATGTAGGCGGTAACGGTGGCCGCAGGCTCCATTGGATTCAACGTCAGATTGGGTTGCATTCCGGCGGCGATCGCCACCACCATGGTCTCACCGACCGCACGGGATATTGCCAAAATGTAGGCGGCCGTGATTCCAGAAAAAGCTGAGGGCACGACAACACCAAAGGCCGTCTGCAACTTTGTCGCTCCCATGGCATAGGAGCCCTCGCGGATGTACATCGGCACTGCGCGCATGGCGTCTTCGCTGAGTGAGCTCACATAGGGAACAATCATAAAGCCCATCACCAACCCCGCACTCAACATATTGAAGCCCGGTAGGTTGGGAAAAATCTGCTGTAGAATAGGCGTCACAAACAGCAGAGCGAAGTAGCCAAACACAACGGTCGGAACGGCGCTCAACAATTCAAGTATAGGTTTAACAATTTCGCGCACATTGTGATGCGCGTACTCGCTTAAGTAAATAGCGGCTATAGATCCGATGGGGATAGCCACGGTCAAAGCTACGAGCGTGGTCACGAGCGTCCCCGCTAGCAGTGAGCGGATGCCGTAGTGGGCGTCGGCAAACAGCGGAGTCCATTGTGAATCGGTTAAAAATGTCCAAATCGAAACTTCGCGAAAAAATGGAATGGATTCCGAAATCAAAACGCCGGCGATTCCGGCGGTCGTAAGAACGGAGACAAGTGCTGCCAGCAACAGCAGCATCTCGATTGTTTTTTCACGCACCCTTCGGACAATCCGACGGTGGCCGCCGGATTTAGCAAAGGTGATGGTTTTTTTGCTGACACTAGCCTGAGGTCGATTCATTTGAGTCGAATTCAGGGCCGCGGCAGGCGGATCAAAACTTGGCTTCACGTTTCAATAAATCCTCAATTTTAAGTCCCACTTCAGTGTGACCACCAAAGGCCGTGCCAATCTTTCCCGATTCAAAATTCTTGGTTGCCATTTTGTAGGCCGAGGTTGGTAGCGGAACATACTTCACTTGAAGTGCGAGCTCTCCACCCTTTTCCATATAAAACTTAGTGAACTCTTTGACTTCAGGTCGCTGAGACGACTTTTCGCTCACATAGATGAATACCGGGCGAGACAATGGAAAGTAAGTGCCATTTTCAACAGTCTGGCGAGAGGCCATGATCGCGCCTTTTTTGGGAGCGCCGGTGCCGCCTACAATGCCGAGGGCTTTGATTTTACTTTTGTTGGGTTCATAGTAGGCGTAGGGGAGATAGCCTAAGGCATTTTTATCGTTTGAGAGGCCCAGGACCAGGGTGTTGTCATCTTCGCTGCCTGTGTAATCTCCACGACTCGACTTGGCTTTTCCGGTTACGGCTTCAGTGAAGTAGTCAAAAGTACCGGAATCAGATCCAGCACCAAAGAGTTTGAGGGGCGCATCTGGCCAATCCGCTCGAACTTGGTTCCACTTCATGATTTTGCCCTGAGCAGAGGGTTCCCAAATTTTCTTCAGCTCTTCAATCGTGATGTCTTTTGCCCAGGTGTTTTTTGGGCTAACCGCCACAACCATAGCGTCGTAGGCGATCGGCAGTTCAAAGTATTTTACGCCGGCTTTTTTGCAGTTCGCCATTTCTTCAGTGGAAATCGGGCGTGAAGCATTCTGCACATCCGTTTCACCGCGACAAAACTTTTTAAAGCCTCCGCCAGTGCCAGAGATCCCGACCGTTACGCGAACGGTGCCCTTCTTCATGTTTTGAAACTCTTCTGCAACGGCTTCAGTGATGGGAAACACAGTGCTCGACCCATCTATTTTGATGCTGGTAGGCGCTTGTGCCAAGGCACCTGGATTCGCAAACAGAGTCAGCCCAAATGCGATCGCGAGAATAAGCTTAGCGGCGAGTGATCGACGGCCATTAACCTTGTTTTGCATTCTTTGACGTCCTTTTCATTGAGTGTATAGAGAGCTAGAGCACCGTTTTAAGCTGATCTAGTCCCGGCGTGTGTCAGGACTGTGTTAAGAATTTTCTAGATCGGTAGAGGGTGTGAGAAGCGGTGCGCCACATTGGCTGTGGGTGAATAGGCCTGGTGAACAAGCGGCGGAGTTGTCTCCCGTTGACCCTGAATGGCGTGGCGTTCAACAATGCTGTTCAGTGAAAATGGTTTTGTTGGGGGTCGTAACCCTCCTCAGTGCAATTGGTGCAGGAGCCTTGGCGGAGCCAAATTCGCCGCTGCTTCGCGCCTCCACGCTGCCGTACTTTACCCACACCCGCAATGAAGGCCTAGCGGAACAATTGGCCAACCAACCGTGGCGGGTGCTCCCTAAGACCGAGCGCTATGCCTTTGCGGTCGACACCTATCTATTTAAGCCTTGGGGGCATGAGGAGTACTACTACCACGGCAACGGCTATTGGGTGAACGGGTGGATCGAGGCCAAGCCAACGGATGACCTGGCTTTAAACATGAAGCTGTCGGCCTACAACGGGGCCTCGAGTTACGGGTACGGCCGCACCGATTTTTTTCAGCCCTTCTTTGGAGTGACTTGGGCTCCCAAGTTTCTACCTGAAGCCTGGTTCTTGAACTTTCGCTACTTTGATTTAGATCGGCAAACGTTGGGCGCGGGCCTCTTGCTCGAGGACAAAGAGATGAACGGTTTGGCTTTTGCTTTAGGAAGAGCCGATTGGCGCTTCAAAGGGATTATTGACGGGACTGGCGGATTTTATTCGTTTGGTGACCTTTACCACTCGCAACTGGATTGGCGGCAGGGCCTGGTTGGTGCCTCACTGACATTCATCAACTATCAAACTCCGCTACTAGTGAATGATTTTGGCAACACCCAGAAGGTCAACGAGTATGGACATCTGACGTGGACGCTCTTCTCTCGCGCCGAACTGGGGGCAGGCTTCAGCTCGGATCTAGAGGTGGGTTTGCGCAATCAGGCTTGGGGCGGGTTGGTTGGACTCAAATGGAAGGTTCCCACCACTCAGTCTAAGTTCCGAGGGTTTTGGCATGTGCAAGCGCGACATTATGGTGAGGGATTTGCTGACCAAATTGAAGGGTATGTGCAACAGGACTACGTCACTCCTGAAATTGAAGACAAGGCCTATGTCGAAGGGCGAAACCTCCTCGCCCGGGGTGACGATGTGATGGTGTATGCCACGCGCCTCGAGTTGGAGTGGCGTTTGCGCCCTTGGTTGCCCATCGCCTCCTCGAATGAGGTCTATTACACCGACTACGCGGGTTTGAGCGGCGTGGGCTACCTGCACAAACAAAGTGTTGGAATTTGCCCTTATCCAGATCGACCGAAGGATTGCGTGCAGATGTTTGTGGCTAATAAAATGGTCAATGCCCGGGCTCCACGCGGGGGAGAGCAACCCACGTACTCATTTGTTCGCGCTCCCACTTTTGGCGTGAACGCACACATTTATTTTTAACTGCATTTAGAGGCGCTAGACGTTGATAAATCCCATATAAAATTGCAGCTCGCTCATGCTCTCACGAATGTCATCCAAAGCGCGATGCCCATCGTTCTTTTTGAATTTTCGGCTGTAACGTCCATTGAAAACGACCTTCCACGCCGTCACGTCCAGCATGCGATAGTGCAAGAGCGCTTCTGTCTTGGGCAGGTACCGACGAATAAATAAGCGGTCTTGCGAAATCGAATTGCCGGCCAAGATGGCCCGCTCGCCGGCAAAATTTTTGACGATGAAGGCGGCCAGGTCGGAGTCGACGACTTCAGGTGCTCTGCCGTTGGGAATGGCCGCAACAAGTCCGCTGGCGCTATGATGCTTTTGATTCCACTCATCCATGTTGTCGAGGTAAGTTTGTGGTTGGCGAATGACGGTGTGGTACTGATCAAGCTCAGTGAAGCTCCAGTCTGAAACGATTGCTGCGACCTCAATTGGAACCTCTTTTTCCACTTCGAGCCCGGTCATCTCCATGTCGAGCCAAAGCAATTTTTCAGTGCTGTCTTTTGCGCTCAGAGTGAACCTCCTTAGTCCATGTGTACAACTAGCACGCCTTCGTTGCTCTTGCCATTGCTCATGCGCTCATACGACCACGGATAATTGGCTTGTTTCAAATAGCGGATGACTTCGGCTTTCACTTTTCCCGTGCCCTTCCCAGGCATGATTCGCACGGTCTTTGACGATTCGTGGCGTCGCAAAAAAACTTCCACAGCATCGTAGACATCTTCTGTTTTATAACCGTGGAGATCTAGGGTCGGTCCTCGGGGGCTGGAGCTCATGTTGCGACCCTTTCTGCGAAAATCTGTCGATGAGGTTTTAGTTTTAAGCAGCCCCATGGCAGAGTCAAATGGCCCCTTGACTGGCCCGTAGGCGGATGGTCACAATGCAGCACGCGCGTGTCACTTGGAGGTGTCTATGCAAATTGAAATGAAGGACCGTTGGGTTCTCGTTGGTGGCGCCTCGCAAGGCATTGGTGCCGCGACTGCCAGAGCGTTCGCCGATTGCGGCGCTCGAGTCATTTTGCTGTCGCGTCGTTCAGACAAATTGGAGCAAGTGCGTCTGAGCTTGGCCAACCCTCAGTCTCACAGAACATTTGCAGTCGATCTCGAAGGTGAGGCTGAGCTGGCTTTGCTGATGGGCCGATTGGTGAAAGAGATTGGGCCAGTCAGCGCCTGGGTCAACAACACCGGTGGACCCAAGGCCGGGGTGTTGGCTGAGGCTAGCCCTGCTGAACTCGAGCGCGCGTTTAGTGGCCACGTGCTGGCCTCACAAACCATTTTGCAAGCGGTGCTCCCGGGCATGAAGCAGCAGCGCTACGGTCGCATCATCAATGTGCTTTCAACTTCCGTAAAGATTCCAATCGCCAATCTGGGCGTGTCGAACACCATTCGCGCCGCCATGGCCAATTGGGCAAAGACTTTGGCGATGGAGCTTGGGCCGTTTGGCATAACGGTCAATAATATTTTGCCGGGCTTTACTGAAACTCCACGGCTCGAGAGTCTCGCTTCAACGGCTGCACAAAAGAGCAATCGTAGCCCCGACGAGATTCGGCGCGAGTGGATCGAGACGATTCCGCTTCGTCGCTTAGCTAACCCGAGTGAGACTGCGGCGGCTATTGCCTTTTTGGCCTCGCCTCTCGCCAGTTACATCAGTGGCATTAATCTTCCCGTCGATGGCGGTCGCACCGGAGCTTTGTAAATGAAATTTGATATCTTTTTGTCGATTTGTCAGACCGAAGTTGACGGCTACATGCCCAGCGAAAAAACGATGTTCACCAACTTCTTTGATCAGGTGCGCCTGGCGGATCAACTTGGCTTTGGTACGGCTTGGGTGGCGGAAACCCATCTCTCCTGTGAAATCCAAAAGGGCAGCGCTGAGCCCGTGATTCCGCACTTCAAAGGTGAGATTGGGTTGAACACAGACATTCTGCAATTGGCGCATGTGGTGTTCGCCCAGACCAAGAAAATTCACATTGGCTCGGCCATTCGAAATATTTTTTGCAATGGTGGACCTATTGCCCATGCTGAGGCCATTCGCACGTTTTCAACTTTGCATGCGATGCAGCCCAATGAGACCCGGCGGTTGGAAATTGGTTTTGCTTCGGGTCGGTTTGATTTTTCAAATCGTCCCTATGGGGTAGTGCCGCGAAATGCCATCGAGGCGGCCGCGTGGCCCGTGGCGAAAGGAAAGTTTTTAATTGAAGCCACCGAAATATTTTTGCGCCTGCTCAAGGGCGAGCAAATTTCTCGAGAGATGGTGCCCCGGCAACTGCTGGCTCGAAAAGATTTTCGATCAGACGCCGACTGGGAGCGCGTGCTAAACGTCGCAAACCGTGGGGCCGTGGACCAAATTGAACTTGAACCCATGTGGCGCTTTGAAAAGATCGGAGTGATTCCGTTTGACGCTCCGTTAAATTTACTGGGTTTGACGATTGGCAGCCATGACCACGAGGCCCAGCGCGTGGCCAATACGATTTTGCCAGTGGGAGTGTTTAACCTCTCCATTACTCCACCCGCCGTGATTGAAGAGACGCACAAGCGCATGCGGCGGCTGTATCATCCAGACGGAGGACCGTGGCGCCGTGATCTGATGCCTAGAACAGCGATGATCTTTGTGGGAGAAACCACAGCTTCGGCCAAGCGAGCCGCAGAAAGCGCCTGGCTCACCTACTGGAAGGCGATGGAAGGCACCATTGACTCGCGCAAAGTGGAACAAGCTGTCGAAAACACCTTGGCCGGAACGGCTGAAGATTTGGTTGAAGCCATTCGCGCCAAGTATCATCCGGAAGATCGCTTGATGCTGTGGTTTGATTTTAACAATCACAACAACGATCAAATCAAAGCCGGTATGCGCACGTTTATGGAGAAAGTGGCCCCGCAGTTAGGAGGCGGATGAAGCGTTTAGAAAATTTCATCAACGGCGAGTACGTTCCACCGCTTGAAAAAAAATACCTCGATAAAATTTCACCCAGCACCGGGCAAAAAATCTATGAAGTGCCGAGTTCAACTGAAGTCGATGTGGTGCGAGCCATTCAAGCGGCGCAAACGGCATTCAAAGATTGGTCGGTTACACCAGCGGAAGAGCGCAGTCGCCTCTTGCTAAAAATTGCCGATCTGATTGAGCAAAACAGTGAGGAGCTCGCTCGGGCTGAAAGTGAAGATGTCGGTAAGCCCTTGGCTTTGGCAAAGCAACTCGACATTCCTCGGGCCGCTCTGAACTTTCGCTTTTTTGCCTCTGCGATTTTACATAAAACAGAAATGGCCAGCGATATGAACGGCGAGGCGATCAACTACGTCTTGCGTCAGCCAGTGGGCGTCGCTGGACTGATCGCCCCCTGGAACTTGCCCCTCTACTTACTCACGTGGAAGATTGCACCAGCCCTTGCCTGTGGCAATACGGTCGTTTGTAAACCGAGCGAGTTTACCTCACAGACAGCATTTTTATTGGGCCGAATTTTGAATGAGGCCGGCTTACCTAAAGGTGTGTGCAACATAATCCTTGGTCCCGGCGATCCGGCGGGCAGCTACCTAGTTCGGCATCCGGGAGTGCCACTAATTTCGTTCACGGGTGGCACCGCTACCGGTGAAAAGGTTCAAACGTTAGCCGCACCCTTTGTGAAAAAACTAAGCCTAGAACTCGGTGGCAAGAACGCCACGATTGTGTTGAAAGACGTTGATATTAAGAAAGTTGTTCCAGCGATCGCTCGGGCGAGCTTTCTCAACCAAGCTGAGATCTGCCTGTGCGGTTCAAAAATCTTGATTCAAGAAGATATTTATGAGGAGTTCGTGCAGGCTCTCGTCGAGCATGTGGAGGGCCTAGTGGTGGGTGACCCTCTTGCAACAGACACATTTATGGGGCCAATCATTTCTCAGCCACAATATGAAAAGGTTTTGCGACTGCTTGAAGTGGCCAAAACGGATGGCGGTAAGGTGATTGCCGGTGGCGCCCGCCCTGACCTCCCGGGTGAGCTTGCGGGCGGTTATTTTTTACGTCCCACGTTGATTCGGGATCTCACCAACTGTAGCGAAATTCATCAGACTGAAATATTTGGCCCTGTGGTCACCGTCAATTCCTTCAAATATCCCCATGAGGCCGTGAAGTGGGCCAACAACTCGCCCTATGGATTGTCGGCAAGCGTTTGGACGAAGAATCTCACCCTGGCTCATAAACTGGCGGCCGATCTTCGAGTGGGGACCGTTTGGGTCAACACCTGGTTGAAGCGAGATTTGCGAATGCCCTTTGGTGGGGTGAAAACGTCGGGCATCGGTCGCGAGGGCGGAGATCATTCGATTGATTTTTTTACGGATACAAAAACGGTTTGTATTCAAATTGACGGGAGAGGCACATGAGTGAAGGGCAAATTGTCGCCGGTGTTTTGGCGCCACATCCGCCGCATTTGGTCTACGCTGAGAATCCGCCGCAGAATGAGCCCAAAGCTGAATGTGGCTGGGAGAACTTGCGATGGGCCTATGAACGACTCAGGCAAAGTCTAAGCGACATCGACTACGATGTTTTGATCGTGCACTCACCGCACTGGCGCACCAACACCGGCACCCATTTTTTGGGTGTAGACAAATTTAAATCTGTGTCAGTCGATCCGGTTTTTCCAAATTTGTTTCGGTACCATTACGATCTCAAAGTGGATGTGGCGTTGGCCGAGAGCATTTGTGACTTGTCCAGTCAACAAGGGTTAGAGACGCAGATGATGCGCAACCCAGATTTTCGTATCGATTACGGCACGATCGTCTCCTGTCATCTCACCAACCCCAGTTGGAACAAACCCATCGTTGGAATCTCAAGCGTAGGTGCCGCTCGCTATTACAATATGGACGTCATGCAGGCCATGATGTTCAAACTTGGAGCTGCCACTCGCCAAGCCGTCAAAGCCAGTGGCAAACGCGCGGTTTTGCTCTCGAGCAATTCGTTGAGCCATCGGCACTTCACGACTGAGCCTGCCGTAGTCGAAGATATGAGCTATGAACATATAGACAATCACAATCAGTATCTTTGGGACATGAAGATGCTGGATCTGATGAAGCGCGGAGAGTCGCGCACCATCGTCGACATCCTGCCAGATTTTACCGAACAGGCCACGGCCGAGACAGATGGCGGCGGCCTAAGCTGGCTGCTTTCCGCCATGGAGTTTCCAAAAGTGCCGGCTGAGGTGCATGGCTACGGCACCGTCATCGGGACCGGCAATGCAGTGGTGGAGTGGCGACAACAGGAATGGCGTAGACGCGCCCCACAGGCGGTGCAAGTATGAGTGGCGTAAGCTTGAATCCCGTGCTTAAGGGCTATATGTTGCCTGGTTTACCACATCTGCTGTTATCTCCAGATGCAAACCCCGGCTGGCGCAAAGTGCGAACGGCCATGGACCTGGTGGCGCAGCAGATCGACGCACTCAATCCCGACGTGCTGCTGCTGTACTCCACCTACTGGCCCAGTGTGATTGGGCACCAAATTCAGGCCAACCCGCGAGCAGAGTGGGTGCACGTCGACGATGAGTTCCATGCGCTGGGGAGCATGCCCTACGTGATGGAGTTTGATCGCTCACTCGCGCACTCCTATGTCAATGCGGCTCGCGCGCGCAAATTGCAAGCACGGGCCATTGAGTACAAAGGGTTTCCGATCGATACGGGCTCAGTTGTCGTGGGCAAGATTATCAATCCGAACAATCGACGAAAGATGGTGATTGTTTCGTCGAACGTTTACGCCGATCGGGCAGAGACCTTGGTGCTGGGCAAAGCGGCGCAAGATGCACTTATCAAAGAGGGCAAGACGGCAGTAGCGATTGTGATCAGCTCACTTTCAAACCGGTTGCATGAAAAGCGCGTGGAGCCAAAAAACGATCACATTCACTCCCTCAAAGACCAAGAGTGGAACGCCAAATTTTTGGAATTTTTAGAGGCCGGTCGATTAGAGGACGTATCTCAATTGTCGCGGCAGTTTCACAAAGAAGCCCGCGTCCACAAAGTCGCCAACTTTAAACCCTTTTGGTGGTTAGCCGCAGCGATGGGGCAGTCCAACCTCTACGCCGGTGAAGTGCTGGAGTATCAACCGATCTATGGCAGTGGCGCAGCGGTGGTGGGCTTAACTCCAGCGTCGCGAGCGGCCCGGGACCTTGAGTTTGATGAAGCCGATCCAAATGAGTTTTCAGGCGAGCGCAATATTTTGGGTGGTGGTGTGGATGTCAATGCGGATACTAATGCGGACCGTCTCGCACCGTCTCAGTTGGTGACAGACAAATGAGTCAGCTGGTGGACGTGGCAGACATCTATCCAAAAGATCCGTTTGGTGAAACGAGCGAAGGAATTCCCACCGGGCGCGATGTGGCCTGGGAGCCGCTCGTCGATTACCGGCGCAATGGTGTGAGTGAAAATACCATTCATGGGGCCGTGTCTTGGTACTCTGGCCACAAACCCATTCATTCTTTTGGCGGCAATGTGCTTTGCTATGGTCGCTCAATGATGAAGCCGTTCTACATCAAGGTATTTTCAGCGGAGTTAGAGTCTGCAACTGACTGGCGACAAAAGGCGATTTCAATATCTTCGCACAATGGCACAGCTGAGCATGTGGAAGTGTCACAGTCCTTGCTGTCAGAGAACGAGTGGGGGTTGATGCAGACGCCACTGGATCTGCCGCTAGTGCAGTTTGGTCGACAGGTGCGTCGGCCCCGCCGCTGGTTTAACAATTCATCGGGGCATCATGCGGCTATGCTCAAAGGCGCTAAACTCAAGGGCTGGAACAGAGCTGGCTATATGTTGCCGTCGCATCGTATATTTCAAGAGTATTTGTCTGTTGTGAAAAAGTATTTAGGGACTGATTTCACCCCGAAGCGCATTGCCCGTGACGGGGATGGTATGCCGACGGTGGCGATGACCGTGAACGAACTTGCAGAGTGTTACGCAGGGCTCGCCAAAAATCGCTCAGAAGATTGGATTTGGGAATCGATGATTCGCTATCCAGATTTAGTGGGCGGCTTCAATCGACTCGACACCACCATCATGAAGTCTTGCAATGGCCAAGTGATTGCCAAAGAGGGCGCGGATGGTTTGCTGGGGTTGGGCATCGTGCATCCCGATTACCCGGATGGTTTGGGCATTGTGATCAAAATTGCGCATGGTTGGAATCCGCAAGCCACTTGGTATGTCGCGCGGGGAATTTTGGGAGTGCTTGGGTTTACTTTGCGCAACCCCTATCCCTTGCGTCGGCAAAAGGCATTTTTGGTCCCTGGAGTCGTACCTAAAAATTATTTAGAAGCTTTGCGAGGCATCCCCACTTGGGATGAATGGGATCCCGATGTGGACCGCTGGTACTTTGATCCCAACACTGTGGGTGGATCGTGGGGCTAACTTGAAAGACGATGAGGCAAAAATGAAAACAGAAGGTATTGTGGCCACTGCAGCTCCTAAACCCGTTGGTCCCTATCCGCACGCTCGTCGTGTGGGGGATTTTATTTTTGTCTCTGGCATGGGGCCCCGGCGCGGCGACTCCACAGATATTCCTGGCGTCAATAAAGATGCCGTCGGCAACGTCATGTCTTACGATATTGAAATTCAAACTCGAGCCACGATTGAGAACATTGCGAGAGTTTTGGAGGCGAGTGGTGCCTCGCTTTCAGACGTGGTGGATGTGAGCGTATTCCTCACAGACATGAAGAGTGATTTTGCCAAGTTCAATCAGATCTATGGGGAGTACTTTGCCTCGATTGGTCCGACACGGACCACAGTCGAGGTCTTGAGCCTACCCACACCCATTGCCGTTGAACTTAAGGTGCTCGCGTATAAACCAAAATAGGTATTGTGCGCTGTCTCAGTTTGAGAATTGTGCCCAGACTTAGGGCTGAGCCTCGTCCGACCATCAAAGGATGAGCAAGACTTTGCATCTCGCGATGAGATTTCACACCGACATTTCTAGCGCACAACTTTGACAGTTTTTTCAACATTCATTGAAGTTTGAAAAATGCGTCGGACTCGTTGACAGCGAGACATTCCACGTTGAGCCGAAGTCATAAGAATCATTTAAAATTTTTCAGAACTAGTGGAACCTGGACTCAGCCAAGGGGGCAGAGCGTTATGGACTTAAAACGGAATTTCAGTCGATCGATGGTTGTCGCGGTAGGTACGATTCTAACTTTGGCTGGTTGTCAAAAGTCTGGTGAAGGTCCAGCGGCCTCCAGCACCAAGCTCGCACTGTCCTGTAAGACAGGTCAAGATGTAGACGGTGACTCCTTGGAGATCCAAGGTGCCAAGACGGCCCAAGCCGGTAAACCCGTACATTATAGTCTGAACCAACCTGTAGGTTGCGCAGAGGATGAAAAAGTCTCCTGGCAAACTCCCGCAGAAATTAAAGAGTCTGCAGATCTCACCACCCAGTTTAAAAAAGCGGGTCACTACGTGATCACTGCGAGGGTTGAAAACTCATTGCAAGCCAAAGTGGCAGGTGAGGATAGTGGCCTTGTCGTTTCAACAAAGACCACGGTTGTCAGCTCCAACTTAGCTTTGAATGGCCCTGAGTATGGGATGGTTTATATTCCCTCGGAGTTCAGCTTGGCTATCCCCAGTGGCATGACTGTGGCGTCGGCTCAGTGGAATTTTGGTGATGGTTCAGCCGCCAAAACCGGCACTGGTGCTAAATCGCATCTATATACTAACCCAGGCATTTACAATGTGTCCGTCACGGTTGTGACATCTTTGGGGCAAACCATTGGTATCTCCCAGGTCATCAACATTATTGACCAATTGGATGGCTTTGAGTGTTTAAATCAACTGGCAATTTCTGGAGCGCGCCAGGCCCTGGTTGGTCAACCGGTAACAGTGACCGCCTTCTTACCCGCATGTGTGAATGTTCGAGTGAACGGTCTGATATGGAACTTCGGCGATGGTTCGAGCAATCCCGGGAATGCGAGCGCGACTCACACCTACACAGCTCCTGGAACATACACAATCTCTCTCGCGATTAGCGTGATTGGCTCAGCCGTCAATCCCTTGTTTACCATCACTCACACAGTGATTGTGACCGCAGTGCCAGAAGAAGAAGAACCGGTTCCACCAAATCCCTTGGCGTGTCCAAGTGCTGGTCAAACGCGTGAGACTGTTGGTGAATCCTATATGTTAGAAGTTGCCTGCGGTGTTCGCGGCAAACGAAATGACACCTTTCGCGATCGCGTGGTTCAGACCTGCCGCTTGAGCAACAACGGTGGCGCTTTGCTCTGGACTGAAACCGCTCGCACAAAAGAGCTGGTCACAGAGGGACAATGCACAGGTCAATATTGTGAACTCCCAGCTGAAGCTATGACCGGTGTAGATGCCACTTTGGCAAACATCGTGAGCCTCAACGGCAAATACTATTTGGCTGATGGCAGCCGGTTAAATCTCTACTCCTCGCAAGCTCCCGAAGGCGCATGTTCCAGCTCGCAACAGGCGCGCACTTGCACTAATGGTGTTCTCAGTGGCAGTGCCAGCTTCAAGTTCTTGCTTTGTGTGAATGGTTGCGAAGGCTTTGGTGCAAACGGCACAGTAAAAACTGGAGTTGTCGTTGGTGAAGTCAGTGTTGCTAAGGTTTGCACGTACGGCGAGACTGGAATTTTAGATTTGTTCCATCAAGTTGCCGATAAAACCTGTAACCGAGGCACTGTTGTCACAAGCAACACTCGTCAAGGTGCAATCAAGGCTGCGGGAGTCTGCCCCGTTTACAGCTGGGTTCCCACTGAAAACTTTTCGGCTTGTACCGCAGCCTGTGGTGGCGAACAAAGTCGAGTGTACTTGTGCCGCGATGGTGCAGGCGTTGCCGCTTCACCCGATCGTTGTGTCGTGGCTCAACCCGTAGACAAAAGATTGTGTGATGCCAATCCTGATTCAGTGAAACGTTCAGATGTAGTTACGACGCCTGAAGATGGTGCTTCACGCGAATGCCCACGCTCACAAATCGGAGTGATCACCCAGACTCGCGAAAAGACAATCACTACGGCGTACGCTTGCGTGGACCATAGCGTGCAACAGGTTTCTCAAACGACCACGTATAGCGCTTGGAAAGAAGAAAACTTCTGTCGCGACTTTGTCGGCTATCGCTGTTCACAAGATAGCCTAGACAACAACAAGGCGGCCGAACGCTACCTCTGGATGAAGAAGTGCGCTCCCACTGTGCCCATGCTCGCCGATTTCTTAGCACGCTTTGAAGGTGTGGAGTTGAACTCAAAAGGTCAAGAGGTCCGTCGCAATGGCACGGGGCTTGGAACCGAAGGACGAGTGCTGTACCCCACGTTCATGAACCGCGAAGGGCAAAACAGCAAGGGCGCTAAGTGTGAAAAGCCCTGGATTGCACCAGTGCATCGCGATGCTCCCTGTGTGGTGCCTGCGACTGTATATATAGCAGCAGTTTGTGTGTCTTCATGTGCAACGCCTGAGCAGCAAATATTGGCACAAAGCCGTGCCAATGAACAACTTGCGTACGTTCCCTTCGTACAAGCATGGCAAGAGAAGTTCGCCTTTGTTGCCACTATGCAAAGCAAGAGCTCCATGAGCAGCAAGCGTATGCAAAAGACTGCAGTTGATCAGTGGGTAACTGAAGTCGTGGATTCAACACATGAGATCTTAGAGTTCCGGATGAAGTCTGGCGGTCACTTGCGCTTAACACCCAATCACCCGCTGTTAGATGGCAGTGCGTTCATGCGCAACGCCCGCGACTTTAAAGTTGGTGACCATGTGGTGCAACTTGGTGGCGTGCGCGATGAAATCATCTCCATCACCTCGACGGACTACTTCGGTAAGGTCTACAACGTCTTCGTGAAGTCTGCTGATATCCACAAGAATATTGTGGTCATCAATGGCTACTTAAACGGCTCGGCGCTGTTCCAAAACGAGGGTGCAAAATCAATGAACACTCAGATTTTCCGACAGTCCTTGATCCGCGGAGTTTTTGACAAATGAAGCCCATTAACCTCAACGCCTTGATCTTTGCACTCATACTTTCAGGAGCGGCTCTTTATAAGAGCCGCTTTCAATCCGAGGAGCGCACCTTGAAGTCAAATCCCCAAGCCGACACCTTAGACGCGCAGAATGTAACAGAAGCCCTCGATTCGACGACTCCGGTGGTTGTTCCCATCCGCCAGGTGGCTACAGCTAAGGTTGGGCCGGAGGGTGCGGTTGAAGCCAAGTTCAAGGCCAAAACCCTTCCGCACACACAAGAGTTGGAACGATATGCCACTTTGCGGAGCAAGGTGTTTTTAGATGAGACGGAAGAGAGCCAAAAAGAGCAGTTGCTGCGAAATCCAGCGGTGCTGCGCTCGCTCGGTCAGCGTCTGTTGCGCTCAGCCAGTGACGACGCCGCGGCCTTGGAGCAGAACAATGCCATTGAAATGCTCCTAGATGCTCTGCGTTCAGGCGACGGGCCAGTGGCCACTGAGGTGCTCAAAGCAGTGGTGGAGGACGGCCAAGTCGAAAACGCCGATCTTGACCTCGCCAGTCGAGAAAACTTGGCAGGAATCAAGGCCGAGGTTCTGTATCAGTGGAGCGCTATTCGTCCCGTGCAGTCGGCTCAATTGGTCACCTGGCTTCCGGGCCCGGTTAGCCAGCGAATTTGGACCAATGTGGTGAATCTCCAAGCCTCAAATCTCGCGGAGTCCGCCGACGCCGACTAGACACCGACCGAGTATGCCTTGGGAGAATCGTCTAAAATCGCCTCCCTATCGCCCGCTAGCTTAAAAGAAGTTGATTCTTCTAGCTCAGCCCATTACATTGAGCGTCTCGTAAAACTTGGTGCGGGGTGGTAGTTAAGTTGGTTATAACGTCCGCCTGTCACGCGGAAGGCCGCGGGTTCGAGTCCCGTCCACCCCGCCAATTTTCCCCCTTAAAAAGGGAGAGTTGGTTGGCCTTCGAAGACAGGCTCAGTAAGTATCTAATCGGTATAACGAAATCTACGAGGGTTTGAGCGAGTCGCTCCAAGTCCTTTTCCGACCAACGTCACTCGACATCACACGAAATCACCCGAGTTTGGCTAAATCTGTGCTGAGTTTGGGCTAAGAATTCAAAGCGCGAACATCTGTTTTCGCTGATGTCTGGTTATCTGGTTACGTCCCCCGAAACCCGCGCCAGATAAGCGTCTCCTTGTAACCAAGTCGATTGTTGGAAAGTAAAACAACCAACGAAGAGGTAACAATGAAGATTAGCGCGAGCACTAAAGAAAACAATGTCGCGACGGTCCTGCGAAGGATGCGTGAATCCGCTGGCCTGACAATGAGGCAGGTCGGTGCGGTTGTTGGCATTTCCCATGTGGCGATTAGCCAATTCGAGAATCGAAAGCTCGACCTTCCCGAATATCGAATTGAACAACTTGTGAAGGCGTATGGCCTCACGGTTGAAGACTTCAATAAGGTGATGGGAAGAGCGCCGATAGGCAGTCCAAAGGACGACTGTCGCGCGATGATTGACCGTATGGACGACGAACAGCTAACGGCTGTTCGTGCAGTCCTAAGTCAAATCCTGCGCAGTTCTGCGCCAGTAAATGCAACAGAATCAAAGAAACGAATGCCGCAGATCGCGGTCGCAAACTAACAACTTTTTAAATTCAATGGAGAATACCATGCAAACGAAAACTACGAAAACCGCAGGCAAACAAGTGAACAAACTGAAGTCGATCCGTGTGCAGTTGGAAACGCAAAGGAAAGCGGAGCGCCTCCTGGCGGTTGCCAACAAAAAGAGAATCGGACGTAAGGTCAAAGTGGATCAGTTGTTCAACATCGCGCTCGATCTTGTGACCGAACGGCATTTACAATCGCTGCAAGAGCAATCTTTGACGAATGAAGACCGCAAGGAACTCTTGCGGCAAAAATATATCGAGACACGCGGGCAAATTTCCCGCGACGAATTCACAGGTTTTATGATGACTCAAGAATTTTTAGGATTTCTAGCGGAGCAAGGGGGGCCAGCCCTGGCCGTAACTGCATAAATAAAACGTAGCAGGAATGCGGCTAAAGAAGCCGCATTCCTGGACTCAAGCAACCTTCAAAACCTTTTTTGAATTTGCTCTAGAAGAGAAACCACAAGGCTAAAACAATTCCCAAATTCTTGCGCATCCTGAATGGTAGAAACTGCGCTTTTCCAGCCTCGTTCGAGCGCCTTTGTGTCTAGGCTCGATATTGCACCCGCGACATTCATAGGCAGCTCAGTGCTGCGGAACGCGAAGGTTTTTTTGAGAGCCGATGCCAAAACTTTGGGGTCTGCTTTTGGCAAAAATATTGAAAGATCGTAGACATCTTTTGAACGCGAATTTGCAGCGCCGAGGGAAATGAGGGCGTGCAACTTTTCGGCTATCATTGTCTCAACTGGATAAACGCTCCAGCTAAGTTCTTCGTTCGAAAGTAGCGTTGCCGTCGTCGCTTTTGTAGGGCCTGGTGTGACTGGATCGCCGATCCCAAGGTCGAAATTTACGATCTGCGCCTTTTTCAAATTCTTCAATACTGGCCCGATGCCAGCTCTATACGCTTGCCGAAAACCGCCGTATTCGCCTTGAGTCTGTAGATCAACTTGCTCTTCAAACTTGAACCAAACCCCATCATCTAAATCGACTTCGGCAGCCTTTTTAGTTTGTACCAAAGTCCCCTTGATATTTTCTTTGAGTAACAAGGCGTCCAGGTCGATTGTGTAGCGCAGAGATTCATAGACTTTCATACTCACGAAGCCACCTTTGAAAACGAGTGATTTGCGCAAATCTTTGTCGGCAATGAGACGTGCGACAAGTCTTTCGATCAAAAACGCAGTCGCGATGTTGGCGAAAGGAACCCCAGCCTTTTCCTTAAGTGCCAAAAGCTTTTGCGTAACTGACGTTCCCTTAGCTTTGGTGCTCATAGGGTGATTTCCTCAATGAAGCGCGCGAGCGTTGAATCTAGGCGTAGGGCACTCGCCATCTTTCGGAGCTTTGGGAGATTCGTTTGCTTATTCTTAAGTGCAGCTCTCACAGCTTTAAGGGCTGTAGTTTTCCCAATCTTTGAGGAAAATTTCAGGCCCTCAATCAGAGCACGTTCAATGGTGGCAATGCGGTAACCTTCTTTTGCCTCAATGCCGACCGTTAGGTCGGACTTTGTGCGTATCAGACGATAACCACGCTCTTTGGTCCAAACAGAGGGAGGCACGAGAACCCAAGTCTGGGTGGGCACTTGCTCGATCAGATTATAGTGAAAAAGCGCGGTTAGGCCGCCTATGGCTGCTTCCTGTCCAAATTTAGCTAGTGCGATTTGAAAATCAGGGGTCGCGGACACGTTGGCTTTGGGATGGACATAGATCCCCCGCCCGACGCGATTAATTTTGCCCTGTTTTACGAGGCGCGAAAGTGCGGGCTGCGAAACGCCGATCTTTTGCGCATCTACGAGCTTAAAAATACCTGCCTTTTTTAGTCTCGCTTCTTGGTCTCTAGTCATGTTCTGAGTATCGCATGAAAGGCTGCATTTACAATGTTAAAATGCAGCCTTTCATGCGAATGGTTTAGACTGCGCGAAAGCCCATTGCAACAAAAGCGACATTTCCGCCAAGAAATGTCGCTTTCCAGCGAAACCTAGGCTTTGAGGGCGAACACGACGGCGGCCCGAATGGGCCGCCCAGCCGTTTAGCTAGTGACTCGAAAAGGCATACACCTGGCCGTTTGCTCGAATGAAAGAGTAATCGCCGCTCATCTCAAGATCACGCGCATAGGCTTCAAAATCGAAGTAACCCCGCGCCCACTCGGGAAGCTCTGAAAGCTGGCCGGTCGATTCCAAGAGGTAATCCGCAAAATCTCGTTTGGAATCGTGTGCGCCTTGCCACTGTTCCAGAAATTTTTCTTCGATTTCTGCCGCATCGACATTTTGGCCGTCTTGCGACTCGTACCAAAGGCCAAAAGCGTCGCCGTGCTCTTCGATCAGATTTGCAATCGTCGCGACACGGGAAATGTCGGGCCACTCACTCAAGCTGATTTCGCCGAAGCCTTCATAGTCATGGACAGCCCACTCCTCGGCACCGGGTTCCTTGGACCCTTTGAGCACGGCGGAAATTTCGGACAAAATATCATCAGCGGATTGGTTTGCATCGATCCACTTACCGTAAAGAGTTCCGGCGTTGTAGGAAGCCAAGCAAGCAACATAGATTCGAGCGGTCATTTTCTTCTCCTTTGAATTTTCAGGCGCAATTACCCAAAAAACATTTTTTCCCCCGCACCATTCGCCCCCCGTAGGGGTGAGGGGGAAAAAATAAGGAGAAGGCTGGCGCGGCTTGCTCGGGCACTCTTTAGCCGCAGGCGTTTCACGAGGGAGTGACAACCAAAGGTTGGCGCGAGTCCGTGAAAAGAGTGGCCGAAACTGCAAGGCGTGACGGACTCGACCAATATTCTTCAGACAAGGCGCATGGATGCGTCCTTGACCTTTAAAAGAACAAAAAAAGTTCCGCAGGTCGAAAAGACCTGCGGAACCTGGAGGAGCATTAGGCTCCAGCGGTGGCGAGAGCCTGGGAATTTCTCACTACGGCCTCGGCATAAGCGGCGGAAGCGGTTTGCTTCATGGCTTTAATGTCTTCCATCGAAACTTGAGTTCCGTCTTTCTTGGTGTAGGGAATATCGAGCATGTGCTTGATGAGGTTGACGCTGATGAATGCTGGTACACCGCCCTTCGATACGATGATGGTGTTCTTGTCTTGGGACAGTTTCACGCTGGTGTTGGTTTGGGTTTTCATAATTTTCTCCGTTAGTTTGGGCTCCCAACCATTGGGGCCTTCACAAAGTGAA
The DNA here is from genome assembly GCA_041739415.1 of Bdellovibrionales bacterium. GTDB lineage: Bacteria > Bdellovibrionota > Bdellovibrionia > Bdellovibrionales > UBA1609 > JALHOQ01. Next base: position 90,970 of record JBGSNU010000057.1, read on the forward strand.
TCAGGCCCCAAGGTTCGGGAGACAGTTGAACGAAGGGCGGAAGATCCCACGCCGTTAGCGTAAGTCGGCGTCGGCTGTGACAGGAGCGAAGTGTATGGCGCAGCCGAGCGCAGGCGTGGATTAGAGCTTTCGCCCGTAGTGAACGGCAAAACGGCAAGGAGAAATGAAAACTCGAACCGTTCCCGCGTGACGCCATCAAGACCGAAATCCCTCAGCGAATCTCGGTCTACTGAGAATCAATCATGCTCACCCATGCAGCTCTGAAAATCCCCATCGAGACGAACTCAATTCGCGAAAGAAATTTTGCCCAGTGAATGACCCCTTCTCCACGCTTGCGCTTCGGGTAAAAGGAGATCATTCATGGATCAAAATTCAAATTACATCACGATAGAAATGAGTTGTCGAATTCAGTGTCGCGATTACCGGCTGGTGCTCGGAATGAAACGAACTTGGATCGTAGCGATCGTAGTTGGAACCATCCAACTTGCTCTGTGGGCCATCAAACGCCAAACGTGAGTAAGATCAAGCCCATGGATGGGCTTTTTTATAAACCCTGTCGAGGGTTAAAAAGAGTCGATGTTTTTTGCGTATAAGTCAGATTGAGAATCTCGATAAAATCGAAATTCCCAATGATTTTTTTGGCCGCTCCCTGTTTTATCAGGCAACGATCACTTCTTATTCGAAGGTGAATGCTTGATCCTTGCTTTTCACGAGAGATGTGATGACGAGTTTGTGTCATCTGGGGCAGCTTACATTTTTGCGAAAATGTCCTTCTGGTAAGCCGTGCGCCTCACTACGATCAAAGGTTACTTCTATCGGGAGTTGGCAGCATTCTAGCCGAATGGTGAGACGCTCATTCAAAGAAACCTCTAATTCGGCCCGATGCAAACGGGACAAAACGGCTCATCTAGAGACAATCTGTCGCGCCTTGGGGACTGAAATCTATTCTGCGAGGACCTATTAATCGGACAAGTTAAATTGCACGAATTAAGCCAGCAGCCTCAGGACTTGCCGGCCATTTTGCGAGGCGGATCGAGACCTAGCTTCCTTTTGAATCCGCAAGCCGACTGGATTGAAGCGAACCTAGCTGTCGGCGTAATTCAGCTCGTCGCTTGGACGGTAAAGGACCACGGCCTTTAAACAGTAAGAACCTTATAGGCAACGTCTCATTTTGAGCGAATTCTTTCGATTTTTTGCGACAGGTCTTGACCCTCTATCTAGGTATAGGGTGTAGGCTAGTTTATAGGAGGGTCATTTCGATGAAGGTTGGAGAAGTTGCCAAGGCTGCCGGAGTAAACGTCCAGACGCTTCATTACTATGAGCGAGTCGGCATACTAAAACCGCGCTCCCGTTCGAACTCTGGCTATCGCGATTATGACAACTCCGCCGTCAGGATCATTCAGTTCATCAAGCATGCGCAGGAGCTGGGATTTTCTCTCGATGAGATTCAGGATCTCTTGGCCTTGCGAGCAGACAAGAAATCGAAGTGCGAGAATGTGCAGAGGCAGGCGGCCGTCCATCTCAAAGATGTGAAAGCCAAGATCGCTAAACTTGAAGCGATCAAAAAAACCCTTGAAGTTCTTATTGAAGATTGTCGAGGCCGAAAGACCGAGGCCGAGTGCCCACTTCTTGACTGTCTTGCTGATGAGAGGTTTCGGATTGCTGAAGGAGAAAAAGATGAATCCTAGCCTCCATAAATCTTCGCTTGTCGGAAGTATCCTCGCCGCCATATTAGCATCCGCCTGCTGCATTGGCCCCATTGTGTTCGCGCTTCTCGGACTTACTGGAGTCGGATTCATTGCAAAGTTTGAAGCATATCGGCCCTACCTCATCGCGCTGACCATCGTCTTTCTGGGACTTGGATTTTACTCAACATATCGAAAGAAAGACGCTTGCGAGGCTGCTACCGTCTGCGCCAATCCAAGTGCGACTCGTGCTCAGAAGGTCATTCTTTGGTGTGTCACTGCCGCTGCGATCATTTTTCTGTTTGCGCCAACTATCCTCGGTTGGATTTTATGAAGGGATCGATGATGCTATTTCAAAAACTTTCCCTCTGGATCTCTAGCTTCAGCATTCTTTCTCTTGCCTGTTGCTGCGCCATGAGTCCAGTCGGAATCAATTCGCGGGCAAATGCTTCTGAGGCCTCGCCAAATTCGAGCGTGATCGAGCGCGACTACTTGGTAAAAGGCATGACGTGCGCTGGCTGCGTCTTTGGAGTTAAAAAGGCGCTAGAAAGAGCTGGCGTGACTCGCTCCGAAATTGTTTCGGTCGAATATGACAAGCCCGACGCAGCAAATAGCATTGGGCACGCGAAAGTTCGTTTCCCAAAGAAAGAATACAAGGGAAAGGAAACCGACTGCAAGATCGTTAAGGAAATTCTAAGTAACCCAGGCTACCAGGCGTTTTGGGACAAAGCAGACCAAAACCCATGCAAACTTTGAATGGCAATGGAGGAAATATGCAGCGATTTTCTGGTAATGACAAAGCAAGTGTAGTTGGGTTTTTGGGTAGCGCCTTTGCAGCCCATTGTTGCCTCGGAGCCTCTGTGCTGGTCGGAGCGCTTGGAGGAGGTGTTTTATGAGTGAATCCAAGAAACAAGTCGATCTCGCTATTATCGGCGGCGGCGGCGCTGCCTTTGCTGCCGCAGCCAAGGCCAATGAACTCGGCATTCGCGCTATCCTTATCAATAAGGGGCTTCCGATCGGAGGCACCTGCGTGAACGTTGGGTGCGTTCCAAGTAAATTCCTATTAGAAGCGGGTTCCGATCTCTGGCGCGCTCGCCATCCGCGATTCAAATCTCTTCAGCCGATTGAGCAGGTAAATTCTTTTAGAGACATCATGCTTGAGAAAAGGGAGATCGTTCTAAGAAACCGGCGTGCCAAATATTCAGATGTCTTAAGTCACTACAAAACAGTGGAATACATCGAAGAACGCGCGAGTTTTGAGGCGCCTGGAAAAATCCGAGCTGGTGACTGGATGATTGAAACTAAGCAGACCGTTATTGCGACGGGCTCGTCTGCTGCGCCCTTAAGTATCCCCGGCATAGAAACATTGGACCGCACCGATGTACTAAATAATATCGAGGCATTTGCCCTCGAAGAGCTTCCTAAGAGCATGATTGTCATAGGAGGTGGTCCTACGGGACTCGAAGTAGCTCAAATTTTCCACCACTTCGGAACCAAAGTAACACTTATCGAAGGAAAGGACAGAGTCTTCGCAATCACAGAGCCCGAGATTTCGGAAGTCATTGCGAATAATTTCAGGTCTGAAGGTATTGAGGTCCACACGAATGCAAAAGCTCTTCGAGTTAAAAAAGAGGGGCGCGAAGTTTCGCTTATGGTTGATTTAAATGGTGCAGAGAAAGAATTCAAGGCCGAAAAGCTATTTATTTCGGTCGGAGTTCGTGGCAACTCGAAGGATCTCAATCTCTCTGCTATTGGCCTCAAGGCGGATGAAAAGGGATTCATTGATGTCGATGAGCACATGAAAACAAAGGCCCCAAACGTTTTTGCCGCTGGAGACGTAACGGGTCCTCCTTGGTTAGAAACTGTTGCGGCCCGCGAAGGCGCAATTGCCGTCGCGTCGGCATTTGATGCTCGGCCCATCACAATCAATTACGACGCTATCCCTGCGGCGGTTTTCATTGAGCCTCAGGTCGCCATTGCGGGCATCACAGAAGAAGAGCTGATGCGAAGAATTGGAAAGTGTAGTTGCCGAACGGTGCCACTCAAATTCGTTCCAAAGGCAGATATTACGAATCAGACAAACGGCGTCGCCAAGATGGTGATTCATCCTGACACGAAAAAGATCGTGGGATTTCACGTGGTCGGGCCGAATTCCGCCGAAGTGATTCATGAGGCAGTACTCGCTATTCAACACGGCCTCACTATCCACGACGTAATTAACTTGGTGCATGTGTTTCCGAGCTATAGCGAGGTCATAAAAATTTCAGCCCAAGCGTTCACGCGAGACATTCAGAATATGAGTTGTTGTGTGGAATAAGCGCATTAATCTCGCCGAGCATTCGGCCTGCGGCGTGGGTTCTAAGCAATTAAAAAGCTAAGCTTTGATCTTGTCCAATCGGGGGCTTAACTTCATCCCGTGTTACAAAGTACATAGCTATGCCTACTCCGCAGATGAAAAAGCCACCGATCAGTAGCTGCGGTGTCTTCTTTTTCAACCTTTTTCTCGATCCCCCTTCAACCATGGGTGATAATTCCTAAATCAAGGCACCGGCGAAGATGCCTAATGAGATTGTCCGCACCGAACTTCGCCAGCTCGGTCTCATTCCACCCATGAGCACGAAGGAATTGAATAAACTCAAAGGTGTCATTTTCAATCGCAACATAGACTGCGCTTCCGTCCTTCTGAAAAATCACGAGACGGCGGGGCTCCGGCTTGACCTCAAAATTTTCGACTTCATGAATGCGCCCAGAAACATGAGATTCGTATAGTTCATCAACGGGGAATTCCGACTTCAATAGAGCAAGACCCGGGATCAAATCGAAGTGCGGATTTGCGGCGCTCGCTCCTTCAAGATCGGAGAGCTTCATTGGCCGAGCCGCTCTCGCTCTTACGGCCTGGAATAGATAGAGTTCGAGCTGCGCGAGGTCGAAAACATATCCAATTTGTCGCTGTGCTAACGACTCGGCCAAGAAAGCCGGAAACTCATCTCCCCACTCCTCACGGTTTGGGAGAGTGGCTGGAAGAGATTCGACGTAATTTTTCGAGACTTCAAAAAATCGACTCACTCCGAACAGCATTCGCACGACGGGAAAAATCTGGGCCAGTGTTTCCTCTCCATTTAGGAGAAAGTTGTTTTTATAAATGGAAAGACGATTTCTGTATTGATCTTCAATTTTATCGGCGATGCGCTCGGATTTCGATACCAGGTATTCCGCGAAAAGGTTTTGCAGCTCTAGGCATTTAGGCAAGATAAGATCCTTTCTCGTTCCGCAAGAAGTTCTGGAAGTGACGGGATGTTATTGTCCCACTCCAGAATAACTGGAGTCGTTCTACCAAACCGGGTGAGCGCCAGGGTAAGAAGCGCGATTGCGGCATCCGACGGAGCAGAGCCATGATCGTCGAGGTAGAAGTTTTCAACTTTCTTTGCGCCAGCGATATGAATCTGGGCCACTGAGTTTTCAGGGATTGCTTCAAGAAAAACCTTCGGATCAAAGGAAAAATTCACGGAATTGACGAACACATTGTTCACGTCAAGAAGCAGCCGACAGCCTGAGCGCTGTACAAGCTCCCTCAAAAAACCCCACTCCGTAAATTCATCTTCTTTAAATCGCACGTAGGAAGAAACATTCTCAAGCACAAGCTCTTGCCCCAAGATCTCTTGGATTCTGGCAGTCCGCTCTAATAAGCGCTGAAGCACTTCCATGGTGAATGGAAGCGGTAGCAGATCGTGAAAGTAGCGACCGCCGACTGATCCCCAAGAAATGTGATCGGATACGAAGGTCGGTTCACATCGATCGATCAGGTCGCGCACATTTTTCAGGTAGAGTTCGTTCAGTGGGTCGGTGGACCCTAGCGATAGTCCCACTCCGTGCAAGAAGATAGGATAGTCCTTTCGGACCCTCGTCAGTACCTCTTGATCCTCGCCACCGGCACTCAAATAGTTGTCCGTGATCAATTCGAAGAAAGGAAGGCCTGGCCGAGATTGCAAAACCTCATCGTAATGAGAGCGACGAAGGCCAAAGCCCAAAAGTGGACTTTGGCCTTCGCACTTCTCGAACTTAGGACTTCTTGGGTTTAACAAGTTTTCCACCGACGATTTTCTCGCAAGTTCCTTCTGCGACGTAGAGCCATTCTTTGGAATCACCATCTTTGACCGCTTTGCCGGCGCAGGAGTGGCCGTTGGCGCCGCAATCGTTCATGCCCTTCTTCGCAATTCCGGCACACTTTTCAAAGCCTTCTTTGTCAGCTCTTGCGTCCTGGGCATGGAGAGTCCCAGCGAGAAGTCCCGCGACCACCAAAGACGTCAAGCCCATTTGTTTTTTATTGATTTCCATTCCTTCACTCCTTCTTGTTATGTGCGCACTCGCGCGTTTCGTTACTTTTTTGTCGCTTCAGCCTCAATCAGAAGCTCCACTTCGTCGCCGACGAGAAATCCGCCGGTCTCCAAAGTTTCATTCCATTTGAGGCCAAAATCTTTTCTGTTTTTGATCAAGCCCGTCGCCGTGAAGCCCGCCTTTTCACCGCCGTAGGGGTCAGCGCCGATGCCGTTGAATTCCACGGCGAGTTCGATCTCTTTTGGGATTCCGCGAATAGTTAAGTTGCCAACCAGGGTCGCCTTGTTGCCGTTCACGGCCTTCACGCCAGTGGATTCAAATTTGATCTCTTTATATTTTTCGACCTCGAAGAAATCTTTGGAACGAAGATGCTTGTCGCGCTCGGCGACTTTGGTATTGATGCTTTTTGCATCGATCGAGCCCTTTACTTTAAGGGTCTTTAGATCTTTCGGGTCAAATTCAATGTCGCCACTATACTTATCGAAGGCTCCCGTCACTTTGCTGAAAAGATGCCTTATTTTGAAACTCACGGTCGTATGCTCAGGATCAAGTTTTAGCTTCACCACCTCGGCCGAAGCCGTTGACACGCCGAGCACCAGGAGGGAGGCAGTTAAAACCGTCCAGGAATACCCTCTAAATAGTTGCTTTTGCTGCATAAGTGCCCTTTCTCCGATATGTTTCTTAGGGTTAATTCGGAGATGGATGTGAGTTGGTTACAATAAATTTTTTGTAACCAAGATGGCCTCCCTTACGAAGAAAGGAGTAAGAGCGTCTTGAGCCGTGTTTCAGAAAAGGATCTGCACGATTGGCTGAGTGGCGCTCTGAGCGGCGACCAGAATGCGTACCTGCGCTTTCTGGAAGCCGTAACGCGTATTGCGCGCGGTTTTCTTTTGAGCCGCGGCATAAGGCGCCAGGAAGTGGAGGATCTTGTGCAGGAAGTCTTGATCTCCGTTCATAAGGCTAAAGACTCGTTTGACCGAAAGGCTCCGGTGCTTCCGTGGCTATTTGCGATCATTCAATATCGGCTAGCCGATAATTTTCGCAGGATGAGTCGAAATTTAGCAGGCACGAACTACGTCGAGATTGAGGAGAATTCATATACTCCCAATCACGAAGATCGTCTTTTCGCTAACCAAATGCTTGAGAACCTACCTAGTCGGGATCAGAAAATCCTGCGTGCGCTGAAGGTGGAGGGCCAGTCCGTGAGAGAGATTTCCCTTGATATGGGTATCTCGGAGTCGGCCGTCAAAGTTTACGCCTTTCGCGCGATTCGCTTGTTAAGAGCCAAGATCGGGGATTCTTCAGATGAAAACTGAGGAACTCGTTGGCAACTTGGTTCATGATCTTCGGCCCACGCGCCACGTGACTTGGAGGATGAAGGCTGCGTTCTGGATTATGGTTTCGTCGTTATATCTCGTGGTGGTTGCATACTTCTTTGGCTTTCGCCTTGACCTCTCGAAGAAAATTTACGAGGCCTCTTTTGCTATTCCGCTTTTGGCGTTAGCGTCGCTTGCTGTAGGGTCCGCCATCGTCTTCACTTTTCTAAGCGTGCCAAGGCTTGAGATCACTAGAGTGCAAAAATCGGTTCCTTGGATCATCGTGTGGCTTTGGGTCGTCTATCTTGGAATGAGTTTGTCATCTTCAGGAGGCCTTCATTTCCACGGATTTCTTCATCCAATTTCGTGGACGTGCGCCAGAGACCTTCTGCTTTTCGGAGCCGTACCATTCTTCGTTGCTTGGGCTCTGGTAAAATCGGGGGCTCCCACCCAGCCACGGATGGCATCCTTTCATTCTCTCATGGCGTCCGGCGCTCTTGGCGCAATCGGTGTGCAGCTCATCTGCGCTAACGATTCACCATCCCACCTGCTGGCCTGGCATGTTCTCCCGCTCATCGTCATTGTCATGCTATTCAGAAAACTTGTCGCGACGACTTTCCGTTGGGCTTGAGGCCAGGGTGGATTTTTTGATAGAGCCTGCATGCGAGAAGTATTGCATCGAAATGAGGACTCCTTGCTGTACTCCTTAGAAAGCGTTAGCGACCCGATTTCGCCTCTATTGAGGGGTTTCGTTTTTTTTGGAGTATTCGTAGTGGCCCAGTTGTTCGAGGCGTGGCGTCCCCTTCGAAAGCCAACCCAGAACAAGCGAAGGCGGGTGTTTATAAATGTCGGCATCGCGGCCACTGCGGCCCTCGCGCTTCGGTTTACATTTTTTCCCGTTGTCATGGGAGTAGCCGTATTTGCTGAGAGTCGGCAGATCGGACTCACGCACTACCTCCAGCTCTCCGGCCTGATCGGAATCGCTCTATCTGTCGTAGCTCTAGATTGGACTCTATACTATTGGCACGGGATGCTTCATAAGATCCCGTTCCTTTGGCGCTTCCATAATGTTCATCACGTGGACCTTGATCTCGATACGTCAACGGCGCTGCGCTTTCATTTTGGGGAGCTCGCAATGTCGGCGTTTTACCGTTCAGCGCAAGTTCTGATTTTCGGGATTTCTCCCTTCAGTCTTGTTCTATTTGAAATGCTCATCACCACATTCGCGCAATTTCACCATAGCAATGTTCGCTTACCGATCGGATTTGAACGCTTCTTAAGCAAAGCGATCATTACGCCAAGACTCCACGGAATTCATCACTCCATTGTTCGCCAAGAAACGGATTCGAACTTTGGAACGATTTTGACCATTTGGGATTACTTGCACACCACCTTTAGGGGGAATGTGCCGCAAGATCGAATCACGATCGGGGTTCCTTCTTTTCAGGACCCTCGCGAACTTGGGCTTTTCGGCGCTCTCGGTTTGCCATTTCGGCGGCAGAGAGTATGGCGAACAATTGATGGTAGCGAACCACAGAGAATAGAAGAAGCTCGTGAATCAGAAAGCCATCTTCTAGCCTAAGAAAGTTCTTAGGCGGCACCTCTGAAAAAAGCCGAATTTTAACTGTCTCTTAGTTTCGGGCCTTCCCCTTGCTTTGGGGACATCGTCGCATCGCGGTTAATGTTCATTTCGTGCTGCTTTTGTGGAGAAGAGTCGGCTGGGGCGTGCCCAACCCTCATCATTCGGTCGCGCCACATCAACTTCAAATCGGCCCACTTGTG
>JBGSNU010000039.1:0-55588 GCA_041739415.1 Bdellovibrionales bacterium
GGAGTTTGGCACCTCGATGTCGGCTCATCTCATCCTGGGGCTGGAGCAGGTCCCAAGGGTATGGCTGTTCGCCATTTAAAGAGGTACGCGAGCTGGGTTCAGAACGTCGTGAGACAGTTTGGTCCTTATCTTCTGTGGGCGCAGGAAAATTGAGTGGAGCTGTCCTTAGTACGTGAGGACCGGGATGGACGAACCTCTGGTGTTCCAGTTGTCGCGCCAGCGGCATGGCTGGGAAGCTATGTTCGGAATGGATAACCGCTGAAAGCATCTAAGCGGGAAGCCAACCACAAGATTAATTTTCCCTGGGGCTTAGGCCCCCTAAAGACTCGTTCGAGACTAGGACGTTGATAGGCGGCGGGTGTAAGTCGGGTAACCGATTCAGCCGAGCCGTACTAATTGGTCGTGAGGCTTCTTCAATTTTTTTATCTCTTGGCTAAGAATGACTTAAGTCGAACTTAGACGCCCAAAATATAGTTTGCAGTATGCTGTTCAGCGAAGCCTTGTGCTTCGCAAAAATGTTGGACGATTCTGACAGTTTTGTGAAGTGCAAGTTTGCTGGTGTCTTTAGCGGCGAGGCCACACCTGATCCCATCCCGAACTCAGAAGTTAAGCTCGCCAGCGGCGATGGTATTGCAGTGGTGACACTGTGGGAGAGTAGCACGATGCCAGCTCTTTTTTGACCCGATTGGATATCCAGTCGGGTTTTTTTCATTTCGGCCTAGGGTTTTGCTGGGTCGGATAGCATAAGAGTTCGGGCCATCTCCCATATAGTGTTGCCAGTCTTCAAATTTGTAAGATTATACTGAAAGACTGTTCCCCGGGAATGGTCGTCCTCCCATACAATAATTAGTAGTTCGAGACCGAATTGCCCGTTCTTTTTAACCTTCAGTGGCGTAGAGATCGACTGAAGTATTTGACGGGTTTCGGGAGTGCCGCCGATCATCTCAATTTTTCCAGTGTCAAACCACGCGCTGGGCAGCTTTCCACTTTTTTCTAGTTGCTCAATGTCTTCGCGCCACAGCTTCTCGAGCTTTTTGTGTGGGGGTAAGTTTTTGTGGGTCCAGTATTCAAAGCAAGCTAGTGCCAGTAGGCCGGAGGCGAGACACCAGAGTAACACGTGTAATCGATTGTTCATTTTGTCTCGTTTTGGGGGAGCGACTGGAAAGGATTTTGCCAGTCGTTGAGTTTTTTAAATTTTAGGTGCCAGCAGACTTCACCTCTTTCTAGATATTTCTTTTCAAAGTGAGTGCGCGGGGGCGTTTTCGCATTTAATGGATGGAATTCGACTTCGACCAGTTGCCAGGTCTTTTGGAGAATGGTGCGGGCTTCATTCGCATACCATCTTAAATTTGTGGCTAGCGTGATCTCGGAGTTGGCTTGCATTTTCTCAAGTAGGTGTCCAAAGAAGGGAGAGTTAACCCAGCGTAGGTTGGCCTGTTTCTGCTTGGGATATGGATTTGGATATAGAAGAAATACCCGTTGGATTGATTTTTGAGGGATATGATGCACGACAAATGCGACGGCATCGGCACGGACAGAGATTAAATTCGTTAAAGAGGGATGGGCTTCATGTCGTTGTTTGAGTTGGGCGTATCGATTCTTTGTCTGTTCAATGGCGATCAGAGTTCTGGTGGGATTGAGCTGTGCATATCGGATTGCATGGAGACCCTGGCCCGCACCGATTTCTAAGTCGAGCTTCTGACTAAATCCACATGCATAAAACTTTGCGATTAGGTTAGGTCGAGGGACAAGTTGGGGCTGGAATGCTCTCATAGGAATGGGGGCCTCTGGTGGTTGCGATACCGCAGAAGATTGGTTAAATTTTGGAAATGCGAAAGCAACGCGTTCTCCTTCTCTTACACCCTAAATTTCATCCAGATCGGCATAAAAGTCAGCCGGGAACCGAGTTTGATGTTTGGAAAGCGCTAAGTCAGGGGCATCACGTCGATATCGTATCCGCACATTTAGACATTCGAAAATTTGATCGGCAGTTGGCAGAGTTGAGGCCCGATGTGGTTTTTAATTTGCTTGAGGAGTTTCGCGGCGAGGCAGCTTTTGACTTCCATCTGGTGGGGTTTTTGGAGTCATTGGGAATTCCGGTGACTGGGTGTAATCCTCGAGGCCTTATTTTCGCGCGCAATAAGGGGGCGGTTTCTCATATCGCACGAGGTTTGGGCGTTGAATGTCCGAATGGTGAGACTGTGAGCCGGATAGGTGATTTGAATCGGAGTGTCCGCAAACTTAAATTCCCGCTGTTTGTAAAATTGAATCGGGAGGACGCGAGCTTTGGTATTCGTGAGTCAAATCGAGTGGCATCGTCTGTTGCGCTGAAGCGCGAGTTTCTTCGAATGCGTAGTTCTTTTGAGCATGACGTGATGATTCAGGAGTTTATTCCTGGATATGATGTCTCGGTGGCAGCGATGGGCAATAGGAAACCGCGATTTTTTAGGCCGAGGCGAATGTCCATGCGAGTGGGTAGTCGAGTTCAAACCGCAAAGCTGAAGTTTAGTGTGAAGGAACAGCGTCGGCAGAAGGCAAGATCTACAGTATTTGCCGGTGAAAGCTGGAAGCGAATTGTTGGCAAGATTGGGGATTTGTATCAAACCTTGGATCTGAGTGGATACTCGAGGCTGGATTTTCGCGTATCTATGGAGAATTGCTGGTACTTGATTGATGTAAACGCCAACCCCAACTTGGCCAAGAACGAAGACTTTGCTTTGTCAGCAAAAGATCAAGGGATTGGTTACCCTGAGCTGCTGGATAAGATCATGCAAATGGCCAAATCGTATCAGCCTTACCGTTAGGGTAGGCCTAGTCTTATCCATTCAATGAGTATCTGGGTTTCGTCAGGTGTAACTCGCCGAAGATTGGTGTTTAGGGGAGGCATGGGGTACTTTTCATCGGTGAGTGAGGTGACAAGTAGGCTTTCGCTAGGGTTATCGAAATCTAACAGAGTGCGCCCTTCATAGGTTGCATTGCGAAGTGCGAAAATCGCTTGGCGAGTAGAGAAGTCAAATGCCTTAGCTTTGCCTTCTGGGCTGTGACACTGATAGCAAAGCGGAAAAATTATATTTGTGGAGACCGAATTCCAGTTGGCCTCCAGTGGAAGAGTTGTTTTTGGCTTTTCCTCATTGGCGCCTTGAGGAGTTGAAGTGACTTCGGTGTAGTGGCTGTCACAGCCGAGGAGAATCGAGAGGATTGCGGCGGTAAAGGATTTAAAGAAAAATCGGTGGTCCATTGGAAAGTCTCCTGAGCGTCGGTCCTTTGTTTGGGGGAGCATACCACGGTCAGGAATATTGAGCTAGATGGTTTACTCAAGGATTTCGCTGAATGCACGGGTTTTGACCCATGCCAGAAGCTGCTTGGCCCAGGTCAAAAGCTCCCCTGGAGGCCCAATTGGGCGAACCACTTTAAATAGAGCTGGATATCGTCGACATTCTTGCTGTGTTGGAGAATGGGAGCTCCGACTGATCCTCTAAGTGAAAGATTTTTGTTGAGTACATGTTGGCCACTCAAATTTGGTGTCACATCCCAGAAGCTCCTTGGAGAGTGGTAAAACTCTGTAGCAGAAAGTCGACCAAAGGTGCGATCTTCACCGGATATACGATTGATGTGATGGTAATTTAGCCAGATGCCGGGCACGAGATAGGGACGATACAGGTAGGAATAGGATGTCCGTAGATTGAGCTCGTTGCCTTTTCTGTAGCCCTCATTGTTTTGACCTGTTCGAACAGTTCCAACGGCAAGCGCGCCGAGGGAGTGTAGCTGGATGGGCCGCAGATACATGGTTGAGATCAAGAAGTCTTGGGTGCCTGATCCCAGCTGCATGTTGTAGGGGTAATTCAACCGAGGGTTGTTGACATTTTTTTCAGCAATAGAGCCTGTTGGGAACATTGTTCCGAGGTCGGTGAGAAGAACACCGGACCCCACCATCCAACTCTTATGAAGTTTCAAGGTGGTATCACCAAAGCCGGAGGTCTTGTCTTTGTAAAGGTTAGGGCCGAAGTAGGTTTCTGCATAGACTTGATTGTAGGTTCCGGTAAGGGACAGGCTGAGTGTTGGGGACAAAGTGTAACTGAGGTTGAACAGTTGAGTCGAAAAATTAACTTGCTCAAAGGAATAGAGGCCGTTGCGAGCTGGTCGGGATCCGTTAAAGTTGTAATGGAGGCGATCCGTAGAGGCTCGCCATCGTGGCAAGACAAAAGACGGCTTGTCGGGAGAAACGCTTATTGAACTTGAATTCGCTTTGGAAGTCTCCTCGGCCCTGAGACTGTTGCCGAAAGAGATCACACTTAAAGTTGCGATGGGGAGTGTGAACGACAGGACAGTGTTTTTGAAGTTCAACGAGCGCCTCTATTCTGAATTAGATCTGCATTAGTTTTTTGAAATCTTAACTCCAACCTTAATTTGAGGAAGAAGATGAATCGTCATCGCCGTCTTTGCTCTCGTTAACAGTCTTGTATTCCGTTCCGGTTTTGCGAGTGCCGTTGAGAATTTCAGTAGTGATTTGGGCGACCGCTTCGGGAACGATTCCGGGCAATGCGTGTTCGCCGCCTTCAAACATCGTAAAGCTACCTCGAGTCGGATTTTGCTTCATCAGTTCCCAGAAGTGAAGTTGGTCTTCAAGCAAAGGGCCATCCTCGCGCGAGGCGAGAAACAGGTGAGTTGGTGGCAAGTCCGCGGTTACGTAGTCTTTTAGATCAAACCATTTGGCAGAGCTCCCCATGTGAAAAACTCCGTTAAAAAAATCCATAAACTCGACGCCAGGGAAGGAGTAGTTTCCGGCGGAGATGATGGCGAACATCGAGCTGTACATTTCTTGATCGTAGTAATAGTCGCCGTTGGGTCGGATGGCTTCATACCAAGCGTGCCGTGACTTACCCCAGGCGTTGTATCGATGTGAAGCCAAAACCGCAGGAGCCGCAAAGATTAAGCTTTGGATTCGGTGCTTGTATTGCTTCGCCATTTCAGCTGCCACAACTGAACCGTAGGACAAACTGAGCAAATGAAAATCCTTTATGTTCAAAGCATCTATGGAGTGCATGAGCTCATTTGCCAGACTCTGAGTCGTGGCTCCTTTTTGCCTAGCACCTTGCATGACATATTCGACTTCTGAAAAGTAGGGAGGAACTGAGAGTTCACGAAGAGACTCGGGCTGTGTGCTGTAGGCGAAAAGGACGACACCAAAATCCTGTTTCGTCATGAGCTCAAAATACCGATTCCAGTTGTCGAGGGAGTAGATCAACCCATTTAACAGCACAATTGTGGGTTTGCCCTTTTTTGCTTTTTGATACTTGAAATACACCTTGTGGTTGTCAGCGATTTCAATCACTCCTTGCTCTACAGCATAGGTGCTGAAACCGAGAATCAGGCAAAGCGCGAGAGCCTGAAGTTTAAAAAATTGGATCATAATTCCTCCTGCGGGGGATTGTTGGTGCGGGTTGAAAGGTCTTTTTTTAAAATTTTGCCTGAGCTCCCTTTGGGAAGCTCGTTGAGAAAGTTGAAATGCTTGGGAACTTTAAATTTTGCAAGGTGTCCTATGCAGTGTGAAATCAGGTCGTCTGGGGAGACAGCCTCTTGCGCCTTTGTCACAACGAAGGCACTTCCCACTTCACCCCATTTGTCATCTGCCGTGCCGATGACGGCTACTTCATCTACAGCGGGATGGAGTGAGAGCACTTTTTCGACTTCGGCGGGGTAAACATTTTCACCACCACTTATGAACATGTCCTTTTTACGTCCCACGACGTAGTAGTAACCCTCGCCATCGCGTCGAACAAGATCACCGGTCTTTAACCAGCCGTTGTAGAAGGCTTCGCGTGAGGAGATGTCGTTGCGCCAGTAGGTTTGCATACACATAGGGCCTTGAAGCAATAACTCACCGATCTCATTGTCCTTGCAGTCTTCTCCGGCCTCATTGAGTACGCGAACGTTCACATAAAAGTTGGGTTTGCCGATTGAACCTATTTTTCGTTCTGCATCTAGATGGCTCAGAGAAAAGCAGTTTGGGCCACACTCTGTTAAGCCAAAACCTTGCCGGACTGGAACACCTAAGTTGTGCCAAACTTGAATCAAGCTCAAGGGCATCGGCTCGCCACCCGCGACTGCAAATCGAAGTGAGGATAAATTTTCACGGGAAAACATCGGTGATTTAGCAAGCAAAGCCAGAGTGGTGGGTACGCCGAATAAGACAGTTAAGCGGTGTTCGTTGCAAAGGCGCAAGATCTGATCTGCATCAAACTTGTCAACGAACACGAATGAAGCGCCTCGATGAACAAACGGAGTGAGAAGCACATTCCAGCCCCCGGTGTGAAACAGAGGAAGAAAGCTTACAAATGAGTCGTCCGAGGAGATATTTAAACTCATGGTCGTGTTGATCGAGTTCCAGAAGAGAATTTCGGGAGTGATCACTACCCCCTTGGGGTTTCCGGTCGTGCCAGAGGTGTATAGGATCATAGTGGGGTCATTGGCTTGAGTTTGAAACGGGTGAGTCGTGTGACACAACCTTGCAAGCCGCAAGTTCTCGCGCAACATGGCTATCGTCTCGGTCAAGCAGGGAGTCGCTAGTCGCTTGACCGTAGCTGCCGTCATCTCGTCAAAAAACAAAAGCTTCGGATCGGCGTCTTGCAGGATATAGCTCAGCTCACTCGTGGAAAGCCGAAAATTAATCGGGACTAGCGTCGCACCCAGGCGCTGTAAGGTGAAAAAGAGTAGGATGGTCTCGACGCAGTTGTTGGCAAACACGGCCACTCGGTCTCCGGTCTGGATGTCGAATCGTCGTAAAAACGGGATGAGACCGTTCGATATTTGATAAAGCTCTTGGTAGGTGTAGGTGTCGCCCTTAACTTTATCGGTCAGCGCGACCTTATCAGGTGAGCAGTGCGCCCAGCGGCTGAGCCAGTCCAACTCGGTTTGCTGTATCATGTATCGTAGCTCCAATACATCGCGAGAGCCGCCATGGACATCCCTCCGCCTGAGCCCAGCATAAAAACAAGGTCGCCTTTTTTGAGTTTGTGTTGGTCAATTGCGTCCGCCATTGCCATTGGGATACAGGCACTACCTGTGTAGCCAAATTTATTCATCACATTGTGCGACTTCTCGTGGGGAAGGCCCAGAGAGTCGAGTGCCGCATTGATGGTGTCGATGTTGAGTTGGGTGAGAAAAAAATGGTCGATGTCCAACGCTGATTTTTTAATCCTGTCGAGCAACGCATGGGTTAGGCGGGGCCAATGAATGGCATTGGTTTCGACCGGAATTTTCTTAGCAAATCGGAGAAGATGGTCTTTTTGCTCTATGGAGCTGTGAGTGATTTTTTGGGCTGTTCCGCCGGCGAAGATTCCCATGTAGTCATGATATTGACCGTCGGCATAGAGCTCTGATGCTTGGATGCCAAGAGACGGATCTGCTGAAGTGGTCACGACCACCGCCCCCGCGCCATCGGCGAACATTGAGGCAATTTTGTAATCGTCCCAATCTAAATAGCGTGTCATTCCGTAGGCGCCAACCACCAGAATATTTTGATAGCGATTGTCAGCTTGAATGTACTTGGCTGCCATGTCTAGGGCGGTGACAAATCCTGCACAAGCACTGTTGATATCGAAGGCTGCGGCGCGCGTGGCTCCCAATTTGTGCTGAACCACTGTCGCCGTACTGGGTGAAAGATAGTCTGGGGTGTCGGTTGCGACGATGATGAGATCTAGATCTTTAGGTTGAAGCTTAGCTTTGACCAGAGCCTGGTTGGCGGCTGGTAAGATGAGGTCTGAAGTGGCTTGGCTATCTGCCATGAAGTGACGTTGCTCTATATTGCGTCGCTCCTTCAAAAACGTGCCGATGTCCTTTTGGTACAATTCATCAAAATAGCTGTTTGGAACCATTCGCTCGGGAACATAAATGCCTACACCTGAAATCGTTGCTCGTCGCATGTTGACCTCAATCCTCTCTGGCAGATGCTATTATTGGGGAGGACAACCAGCCAGAGCGACTGTCACTGTGAGTGACGAGTCCCTGGATGTGTCACTGTTAGAAATTGGTTAGGAATCCCCCGAGCTCTTAAATACCGAGTCTGACAAGAAATTGACAAGAAAACATAGACTCTATATTTAACACCAAATGTCAGAAGACAAGGGAGCGAATATATGCCAGTTCAGTTTGATTTTTGTAAAATGTCCATTGTGGTAACGGGTGGCGCAAGAGGAATTGGCTTTGAAGTCGCCAAGCAGTTTCTCCAGAGCGGGGCCCAGGTTGCAATTTGGGATTACAACACTGAGTCCTTGGACGCGGCAAAAGCTGAGTTGGGCACGTTTTCGAACCAGGCCAAGTTCATCCAAGCGGACGTCACAGATATGGAGTCTTGTCGCACAGCTGCTGCCGCGACAGGCCCGGTAGATGTCTTGGTGAACAATGCGGGAATCACCCGGGACAAGAGTCTTGCGAAAATGACAGCCGACGACTTTGAGGCTGTTGTTCGAACCAACCTTACCGGATTGTTTCATGTGACTAAGAGCTTTTTGGATGCGGGACTGTTTTCTGCGAATTCACGGCAAAATCGCATCATCAATATGGCAAGCGTCGTGGCTCTTTACGGAAACTTTGGACAATCCAATTATGCGGCGGCGAAGGCCGGCGTGATTGGAATGACTAAAACTTGGGCCAAAGAATTGGGTCGAAAGGGCTTTACTGTAAATGCGGTTGCCCCTGGGTTTATTCAAACTCCAATGACAGCATTGATGCCGGCAGATGTTTTGAAATCCATTGCAGATAAAGTGCCCGTTCAAAGGATGGGGACTGTGGATGACATAGCAAAAGCCTGTTTGTTTTTGGCCTCTGATAGCGCGTCCTACATTAACGGAGCGGTTTTGAGTGTGGACGGCGGAGTCACTCTATAAAGGATGCACAATGGTTTTTCAGGTGAGCGACGGGTTCAATATTCGATATCAACAGGAGTCTTGGCCTGTCTCTGAGAATGTCTTGTTTGTGCATGGAAATTTGGCGAGTTGCGAGTGGTGGGAGCCAACCCTAGCCGCTTTGAAAGATCAGCCGGGCGATGAGGGGCTGGGTACGTTGCTGTCAGCCGACTGGCGTGGCTATGGTCTGTCGAGGGGAATGAAATCGGCGGCGGAGATCGACTTCAGCCGCTTCGCTGCTGATTACATTGAGCTCATAGAGAAGTTAGAGTTGAGTCGGGTGAATATTGTTGGTCACTCGACGGGGGGTATGATTGCGATGCTGGCCATTCTCCAGCGCCCCGATCTTTTCAAATCCCTGGTGTTGCTCGATAGTGTTGGAGCTCGTGGACTTGAATTGCAGTTTCCGTTAACTCAGGTACTTGCACATTTTGATCTGCTATCGAAGGATCGTAGTTATTTTGAACGAGTGCTGGCTACGACAATAAAGGGCGTAGATGTCGAGTCTGAGCACTTTCGTAAAATTTTGAATGTCACTTGGGGCTGTGATCGTGTGGCCTGGGTGTCTGTACCTGAGCACCTATCCACAAAAATTGACTTTACTGATAGGTTGGCAGAGCTGCGGTTGCCCACGTTGATTTTGCATGGGGAGGAAGATTTGGTTTTGCCTGCAACTGGCAGTGAAAAGCTACATCGACAAATCGGCGGGTCCAAACTGAAAATTTTGAGAGGGCGAGGTCACTCGTATAATTTAGAAGCACCCGTGGAGTTTGCCTCAGAGTTGCGCGAATTCTGGGCGTAACCGCGGGGAAGGTTGCACCCTAGGCTCTCGCAAATTCAACTCGAACTTTGGTGCCGGTAGCAGCCGCTTGAATTTTGAGCGACCAGCCATATTTTTCACAAAGAGCATGGACCCAGGCTAGGCCAAGTCCTGACCCCTTGGCGTTGCCAGTTTGGGAGTTGCCTCGATTGAACGGGCTGCCTAGTTGCTCTTGCACTTCGATAGGAATGCCCTTGCCTTTGTCTTCCACTTCCAAATAGTTTGCGCCAATTCGGCAGTTGACCGGTTGAGTGGAATATCGAACGGCATTGTTCAGGAGATTGCTTATGAGCTGGCGCAAATGGTCGGGGAGCGCAAAGACCACAGAATCACTCCCGACTTCAAGGTGCACTCGATCGTCATTTACGCTGTTGAGATCGCGGGCGACTTTTGCGGCCATGTCAGTCAGTTTTACCGCATAGATTTCATTGGGTCGGGCGGGGTTTGAGCTCAGGACACTCCACTGGAGAAACTCATTGATGAGTTGGGTTAAACGAAAAATTTCAGTCTGCGCTGAGACAATGAGTACGTTGGATTGGGTTGGGCACTGTGTCTCCTTTAGCTCGTCTAGATAATTTTTTAAAATTGTCAGGGGAGTTTTAAGTTCATGGGTAAGGATCGCTGACTGGGCATTGAAGGAGCGCGTGTAACCTTCAAGCTTTTTTAGAAAGTTCTCAACTTCAGCGCAGAGGAGATCAAATTCATCTTTGGTGGAGCGCTGCTGGGCCAGGCGGCCGATCTCCTGGCCAATGACAAAGCCACTCAATGACTGGCCAAGTTTACGATCAAGTTGTCGGGACATCGACTGCAGCTCGATTGTGAGATTGCGCAGCGGACGAAACAACATCCCCGCGCTGAAGTAGGCCGCGACAACCATTAAGACAAAAACAAAAAGAGTAAATAAAATAAATCTAGAATTGATGAGAACAAATCGGTTTAGCCACCCAGGCTCTAATAGGACTCCCACTTGAATGACAAGGCGCCCGCGAGAAATATTGAGCACGCGAATGGTCTGCTTTTCAACATTGTAAGTTTCATGAATCAATAGTGGGTTGAATTTTAGCGGGAATTCTACTGCTGTGAAATTTTGAGCGAGCACCTTACCATCAGCTGAATAGACATTGATGATATGATCCACTCGCTCAACGCCAAGCAGATTACTAATCAAGTCATCGGTGGACTCCATATTTTGAATCATCGACAGAGAGAGACCAGAAGCCAAAAGTGACGAGGCGATTGTTTCAAGTCTCTGGTCTACTAGGCGCATCCGCTCGTTTTCGAAAAACAAAATTTGAAGTGTGCTGACGACTAAGATTGACGAAACCAAAAGCGATAGAACAATTAGAAAAAATTTACGCTTCAATCCAGTATCCCATGTTGCGCTTACTCTCGATATGCACGGTGGCACTTGAGTCTTCTAATTTACGGCGCAGGTTTTTGATTGTCGTTTCAACGACATTAGATTCGGTGAGTCGCTCGATTTCCCAAACTCGATCGAGAATTTGAAACCGGTTGAACACTCTTCCGGGACTATCCATGAAAAGGCTGAGGAGTTGAAACTCTTTGCGCGTAAGGTCCAGTTTGCTAGCGGCAACCGCCGCATTTTGTGTCTTTAAATCAATAGAAAGATTGCCGAGGCCTCGGACGGTGGAGTCGAGGCGTTCGGAGCCGGTTGCCCGCCGCACCACCAAGCGAAGTCGGGCGGTGAGCTCTTCAAGCGAGAAGGGCTTTGACAGATACTCATCTGCTCCGGCGTCGATAATTCGAGCTTTTTCTGACGGTAGATCTAAGGAGGACAAGATTAGTATAGGCGATTCAGGAAACCGATGCTTCAATTTGGGGATTAGGGAAGCTCCGTCTGACCTCCCCAACATTCTATCGAGTATGACCACTCGGGGGGTCTCGCCTTGGGTCGCTAAATAAGCGTCCACTTCATCTGTTGAGGCGCACACTTCGAGAAAATAGCCTTCTCGGCCGAGTGCCTCTCGCATGTAGGCGGAGAGCCTGGGATCGTCTTCAACTAGTAAGATCTGCATAATCCAAGAGTAATGGCTGGATCGGGCCAAAGTCTAGATGCTGAAAGGCGTTGGCTCTGGGCGTCTCAATCTTTCACCTAGAGAGGGGCGGCCGAAATGGGCCGCCGCCAAAAAGGGAAAACCTAAGGTCGATTACATAGCGTCTGATGGAGCCTCTTCTGCTGGAGCTTTTTTATCTTCCGAAGTCATTGTGCCCTTTGTAGATTTTGGAGATTTGGTGTTTTTCATCTTAGCGCTTTTCTTAGAGGGCATTTTGCCTGTAGTTGCTGCGGCCGCAGGTTCAGCATGCGCGTCAGTGTGAGCAGGTTCGCTAGCAAAAGCCGATGTTCCAAAGGCGATTAGCGTTGCAATTAGTAGATGTTTCATAAGGAGTCTCCTTGATTGAATGCGACCATTAGGGCCACAGACTGAAATGAGATCATAACCTAGGCAGATAGGGCGAGGATGACTCGAAAATGAGCTTTTTTTTATTTTTGCCTAGACGGGCGCTGCCTAGCTCCTGTGTTTGAGCTCACCAGAGGCTAGGTCTACCTCTGAGATCAGATTGTTTTGATTGTGTTGGCGGTCTTGAAAAAATGGTCCCATCGCAAGAATATCTTTACAGGCGCCGAAAATTCGGGGACTGTGTGGCTCGCGAAGGGAGGTCGATTATGTATATGACAATTGTTTGTTCACCAAAATATCTAATGACGAGACTCCCTACTTTTACAGCGTCCTCGCTGGGGATTTTAGCTCCCATCGGTTAGAGCGATAGCAGTCGCGGTCAAAAAAGGTAAGTTTCAAAATCAATATGTTTTTTATTTGCAGAGGATTATTATGCGCCGGTTGAAGCGGTGGAGTGAGATAGTATTTTTTTCGAATATAACGCCCTTGTTAAGGCTCGGTTCCAAACGGCCGCTGCAGGCGGAGGATTTACCTGAGCTCCCTATAGATCTCGACCCACGATCGACTGTGATGGACGAATCCAAAATTGACTGGAGTACGGGCGCAAAGTTGCTTGTCACTTTGCACTGGGCTGCGCGTAAGTATTGGCTTATGCCACTTGGGTTCTATGGACTTTTTGGACTCATGAATCTAAGTGGTCCCGTATTGGTGAATCTCTTTGTATCACGAATTCAAAATGGTTTGAACACACGGGGTGCTCTACTTGAGGCTTTGGTCTTTGGCGTAGGCGTAGGACTAGTGGGTCTTATTGGCGGGCTTTCAATTCAACACTATTTTTTACGAAGCCTCCGAAAATTTCAAATTCTCACCAATGTATTAAACAAGAAAATCTTTGTTCATTCTCTGGCTTTGACGAAGGAGGCGAGGGAGCGGATTCCTGTCGGAGACATTGTGAACCATATGAGCACCGACTCTGATTCTGTTTGTGAAGCTGGCAATGGCTTTGCCGATTTACTTTACTGTGTCGTGATGATTGCAGGCTGCGTTGGGTTGCTGTTCTACTACTTGGGGTCAACGGCATGGGTCGCGGTTCTGCTATTGGCGATTTTGGCGCCGTTGACACGTAAGGTTGCGATCAACTTCACGAGTTTTGATGAGAATCTAATGAGGTGGCGCGATAGGCGAATCACTTTGATGTCCCAGGTTCTAAGTGCGATTCGATTGGTAAAGTATCTGGTGTGGGAGAAAAGTGTCGCTGACGAGGTTTCAGCGATTCGCGCGAATGAAATAAAGGTTCGGCGACGAATTGCGCGCGCAGAACTACTGGTAACCCTCCTCTATAGTTCTATTGGCACCTTGGTTCTTTTTGCCGTACTCGTTGTATACGCTTGGCGCGGAGGCGTGCTGGATGCAGCGTTAATCTTCACCTGCATTAGTTTATTTGCTCTACTTGAGGATCCTTTTTCCGCAATCTCAAGAGTGGTATTTATTCTGACTTCAGGGCGAGTCGGTGCCACGAGAATTGCTAAATTTTTGACTCAGCCGAGTGTGATGAGGTCAACTGTTTCAGGGTCGGCTCGTTCGGTCGTGGGCTTTGAAATGCAAGATGTGAGCGTGACTCTGGGGGACAATAGTTTTCGGGCGCTCCAAAGCTTTTCACTTCGTTTGAGCGCGGGATCCTCGCTGGCTGTGGTGGGTTCAGTTGGCTCGGGCAAATCAACGCTTATTCAGGTGCTTCTTGGGGAAGTCCCACACTCCGGAAAACTGCGATTTTTTAATAGTAGAGGTCAGTGTGTTGAAGAGTTTCAAGCTGGATATGTCCCGCAAGAGGCCTACATATTGAATGCGACCATTCGTGAGAATCTAACCTTTGGCTGTCTGGAATCCAACGAGCAAGACATATGGAGTGCTGTTGAAGCCGCCGCATTGAAGAGTGATCTGGATCAGATTGCTGGCGGTCTCGATGCAGAAATCGGTGAGAGGGGGGTAAACCTGTCAGGTGGACAGCGGCAAAGAATCAGTCTAGCGCGAACTGTTTTGGCCAGGCCCGACATCGTTGTGTTGGACGACCCACTGTCGGCCGTCGATTCCCATACTGAAGCATTGTTGGTTGAGAGGTTGCTTGAGGGGAAGTGGAAGCAAACGACTTGTGTGATGGTCACGCATCGGCTCGAGCATTTATCGAAATTCGATCAGATAGCCTTTTTAGATAGGGGTCGTGTTTTGGGTTTGGGCACCTTTGACGAGTTGCAGGCGAAATGCCCCGAGTTCACGTCTTACATTCAAGAAGCTGAGCGAACGCATCTCTCGGCTTCTGCGGAGGTGCCGACACCTCTCTCTGAAAACAAAGATTCAGAAGTTTTGCGCGTGACTGTGGAGGAGGATCGAGAATACGGGGCCGTGCGAGGTGGCGCCTACATAGACTACATCAAAGCTTTGGGGGGAGAAAATCTCCGCCTGCGACCTCTAATTGTTTTTTTGCTGGCGGTATTCGCGTCGGCTGGAACGGCCTTGCCATTGCTACAGAAGGCCTGGTTGGCCCATATGACTAATGTTTCAACGAGTGGCCAAAGTTCTGAGGTCGGCTGGTTAAATCAACTGGCAGGCGTTCCACTGCATGGCATTTACGTCTACGGCATACTTGGACTGGTGGTCTTAGCGGGTACCCTTTGCGCAGATTTATTTTGGATGAATCGCGGACTTAGTGCTGGGCGAAGCCTGCATGACTCCATGCTGAATTCTGTGCTGCGAGCAAAAGTTCGCTTCTTTGATTCGACACCGGTCGGGCGAGTTTTACAGCGATTCTCGCGCGATATGGAGTCTGTAGATTTTCAGCTCCAGTGGTGTTTTGAACATTCCATCAAATGTTTTGCACAAGTCTTGATGACGTTGGTTCTGATTGTTGCAGCGCTACCGGCCGTGCTGTTTCCAATAGTGCCTATTCTTTTTGTGTATTATCGAATTCAAAAGCTATATCGAGCCAGCGCTAGGGAAGTTAAGCGCCTTGATTCAACCTCTCGTTCACCGAGATACGCACACTTCAAGGAGACACTCTCGGGATTGGTCGTGATTCGAGCCTTTAAACGAAGCGACTGGTTTTTAAATGAGTTTTATAACCGGTTGCATCGCAATCAACGCATGTTCTATGGCCACTACATGATAAATCGGTGGTTCTCTGTGCGAATTCCTGTCATCGGGAGTTTCGTGGCCGTCGTGACTACTCTGATGATCGTGTACGCAGTTAGACTTGAGCACATTTCAGCCGGTCTAGCGGGCCTACTTACAGTGTACTCATTGAGCTTTTGGGGCGTACTGAACTGGGGAGTGCGAATCTGGTCTGACGTCGAAGCTCGCATGACGAGTTTGGAGCGAATTAAATTTTATTCGTCATTGCCCCAGGAGGTTTCAGCTTCATCGCCGTCAACGGTTCCGACTGATTGGCCAAGTCGCGGAGAGTTGCGCTTTCAAAATGTGCATGCCCGCTATGCCAAACATATGCCTCTCGTACTCAAGGGCCTAAACTTTACTGCAAGGGCTGGTTCACGCGTCGGAATCGTTGGCAAAACGGGCTCAGGCAAAAGCACCATTTTTCAGGCGCTCTATCGTTTTATCGAAATTGAACAGGGGCAGATTTCTATCGATGGAACTGATATTGTCGAAGTTCCGCTGGACAGGCTGAGGCGCGCGCTGGCGATCATCCCGCAAGATCCAACTTTGTTTTTGGGATCGGTTCGCGCCAATTTGGATCGCTACCATGAGCATAGTGATGCCGAGCTATGGCGAGTTTTGGATCAGACGGCTTTGGGCGCCACCGTGCGAGCATTGCCACAGCAGCTAAACACTGAACTTGTGGAAAACGGCGTCAACCTTTCGCAAGGTCAACGGCAACTGCTTTGTCTAGCCCGGGCTCTTTTACTTAAGGCTAAGATCATTGTGCTAGATGAGGCGACAGCAAGTGTAGATGTACAAACCGACGTGGCCGTTCAGCGAGTGCTACGTGAATCCTGTGTGGGTGTAACAATGTTGATTATTGCCCATCGGGTAGGGACGGTGCAGGACTGCGATCAGATATTGGAGGTTCGTGCGGGTCAATTGATTGAACCTCGCAGAAGGAGAGAAGAACGACATCAAGATCGAATGGCCGAGCCGGTCTTTGAGGGATAAGCGCGATTTTTTTTCTTTTGCCGTGCCTGAAATTTGCGAGCCTTAATGAGGTTGCCACAGCTCTTCATTGAGCACCACGCTCGGGTGTTGCTCCGGGTTGAGTCGAGAAATAGGTGAGAGCAGTTTTTGTTGGCACATATCTTAAGCCGAAGGGGAGTCAACTGACTTGCGAATGCTCGGTAGGAGTTCAACAGGGGCTCTAGAAACTTTTGCTCCTGTTTGATGATCTGCAAATGATTGAAGGCTTGGCTCCGGGGATCCCAGCCCAACACAAAGACGATTGCTGACAAAACTTCGCTGAGTTCCCGTTTAGGTGAGGAATGTTTGGCTTTTTTCGAAATTAGCTCGGCAAATTGGCTTCGTAAGCCCGTTCTTATATTTAGGAGTAGCTCGAACTGCTTTTGACTGAGCAGCGTTGTCACACTAAAAAACTGTTGAAAAAATAAATCGGCGTCACGCCTTTGTGCAAGCCGATCCTCGGTAAAATCTCCGTGGAAGACAATGGTGTTGCAAAGATCTAGAACTGGGTCGCCCCCTAGAGCGAGAAACTTCGATTTTTCAGTGTGCCCGTTGAGTTCTTCGGTCAATTTAATGCTCCACGGCCAGATCTCACTTATTTGTTCCAATTCAAGTTGAACCGGCCTACGCCTTTTGTCAATATAACTATCTATACGTGTTTAGCTGGTTATATTGAATTGGGCGGCGCCGGGATACTCCCAGAGTGGGTTTGGAGTTGTGGAGAAATAGGAGTTTGAGCTTGGTCGGAGTTCTTTTATTTACACTTGCAGGTCTTAACTTTGAGGCAATAGCTGCGTCGAGCGATAGCATTAGAGAATGTGTCGCAGGACCAAAGTTAGTGGTCGAGTCCATTGAAATCGTCGGGAACCATAGGACCCAGTCGAAGGTGATATTAAATGAACTTGGTTTTCAGGCGAACCAGGAGATCTGTCAGGAGCAGATTTCGGAGGGGCTGGCGCAATTGCAGAGCATGGGGCTATTTTCGTCGGTCGCAGTAGATCGCACGGACCTCGCGAGTGATCGAGTGAGCCTGGTGGTTCGGCTTGAGGAAAAGTGGACCACAATTCCCATTTTCAAAATCAACTCCGGTGGGGGAGTGACTCAGTACACTTTGGGGGTTTACGATCCCAATGTCTTTGGATCTTTCAAAGAGGCTGGAGTTCAGTATGAGAATTTGGCGGGCAATGATTCAGGCGTGATATGGATGAAGAATCCTCGGCTGTTTGATCGTCGCCAAGGCATAGATGCTCAGTACTGGAACACGCGTCGCATTCGGCTTAAGTATGATCAGACCACCGAGGGCGCAGAAATCAAGTCTGGCTTTTTACAACAGCGACAGCGAGCTTATTTAGAGTACTTTCGTGAGGTGCGAAAGAACTTGGTATTGAAGATCTCGGCGGACTACAACGACGATAAATTTTCTACTGAAAACTTGCCGGATGAGGTCATCAGAAAGATCGAGTCGGGAGTGGCGATCCCCCCTTCCACCAAGGTTTTACTGGCACGAGTCGGTGCAGATTACGGAAAGATAAGGGGAGAGACACACCTACTCGAGGGAAAGCTGTTGAGCGTATCCTTTGGACATGCAAGTCCAATGCAGCGAGATTTGAGTCCATTTTTACAAACCGATTTGAATTTTGTCTATTATTTGCCGCTTAGCCATCGGCTGCAGTTTGCCCAGCGCATTCTGGCAGGTGGGAGTTCAACGGACATTCTCCAATTCTGGTATTATCTCGGCGGCCTCGATCGAATACGAGGGTTTTCGGACAATCGATTCGCCGCCAGACATTTTTCTTTGAGCAATAGTGAGATTCGATATGTGATGAAACAAAAGCCATCTTACATAGTGCAAGGCACAAGCTTTGTAGATCTGATTGGATCGGGCGAGGAAGTTGCAGAAGTCGTACGGCTAGACGCTGCAAGTGTCGGAGCTGGTGTTCGTGTTATTTTGCCCAAATTCTATCGACTGGTGTTGCGCTTGGACTATGCGAAACCTGTAATAAAAACTGATCCAACAAATTGGAGTTTTGGTGTTCAACAATTCTTTTGAAACATGTCGTGGCTTATTTTTTGTCTGGTTGCTTCTTGTGGCGCTACCTACCTTGGCGGAAGAAGCCATGCACATTCCCTTGGAAAGTGAAAAGTGGGCCACACTCTCGTTTAGTAAAATTCCTTCGAGCCAAGTGAAGTTTCAGAGCCAGACGATGAGTGTGAAAGTTAAAGGTTCTGCAGGTCCCATAGTTTACAGGCTGGAGAGTGCCAAGAAAATCGCAGCGATTGCAGTGACCGGGACGCACTCTGGTCAGAAAAAATTGGAGACAGGGCCTTTCGATGAGGATTCAATTTTGCGATTTGGGTTGGTGGGCGTTGGAACGGCGACGCTCTCAGGGCCAAGAAGATGGCTAGCCGCGGACTGGGTAAAAAAGCTATTCTCGTTGGCGCCGTCGGGGTTGGGATTAGACAAAATTTATTTTTTTAACGTCACCAATCGGCTGGACCAAGTCGGCAAGGTCCGCAACCACCCCAAGTCTGAACTGTTGGTTGAGAGGGTAGTGTTGAATGTTGAGCGGCCAGGGGCATTTCAACTCAGCCACACGCTTGCGAAGCCGATCGAGTCTATAGCAATTTGGTTGAGCATAGACGGTGATGACTCGGATTCAGAATTTGAAACCGTAATATCGGCCATTCGGCTTGAAGGTGCGCCTTGAGCAAAGTCCGAGGGTGGCAACAAGTCCATTTGAAGCGCCTAGGTGTAGTCTTAGTGATAATGGTCCTCGGAGTTTTGATTTATACAACTGGAGTGGATCAATATCTATCTATTGAAAGCTTGAAAAGTCATCACGGGGAACTCTTGTCTTTCTACGCCAACTCTCCGGTGAGGACGATGTTACTATTCTTCACAGTCTACGTTGGCGCAACAGCACTTTCATTGCCTGGGGCGACCGTTTTAACACTTGCCGGTGGTGCGATTTTTGGTGTTGGGATGGGAACGCTGATAGTCTCGTTTGCTAGTACCATTGGAGCTACAGTCGCTTTTCTCACTGCACGGTATTTGCTAAACGAATATGTTCAAAAGAAATTTGGTGGTAAGCTTGAATCGATCCACCAGGGAATCAAAAAAGATGGTGCATTCTATCTCTTCACCCTCCGTCTCGTGCCGCTGTTTCCGTTTTTCTTGATCAATTTATTAATGGGGCTGACGCAAATTCGAACTGTCGTATTCTTTTTTGTAAGCCAGATTGGGATGTTGCCTGGGACGATTGTCTATGTGAATGCAGGAACTCAGTTAGCGCAAATATCATCGCTTAAGGAAATATTTTCGCTTGAACTCATGCTTTCTTTTGCGTTGGTCGGGGTGCTGCCGGTGGTGTCCAAGCTTGGGGTCAGCTGGTGGAAGTCGGGGCGCCATCAACGCCAGTACAAAAAGCCTAAAACTTTTGATTACAATATGGTGGTCATTGGCGGAGGGTCGGCGGGCTTGGTCTCGGCCTACATCGCTGCGGCGGTGAAGGCGAAAGTCGCACTGATCGAAAAGCACAGAATGGGTGGCGATTGCTTGAATACAGGCTGTGTGCCCAGTAAGGCGCTCATTCAGTCCGCCAAAGTCTTAAGCTATAGTCGACGAGCCAAAGAGTTTGGAGTTTTATGCGATGTGGCCGGAGTCGATTTTGAAAAAGTAATGGAGCGCGTGCAAAAGGTCATTCAAGAAATAGCTCCGCATGACTCAGTGGAGAGGTATACCGAGCTCGGAGTGAACTGTATTGCCGGTGCAGCCACAATTGTATCGCCATATGAAGTGCGAGTGAATGGAGCAACGATAACCACTAGGAATATCGTCGTTGCGACGGGAGCCGCACCCCTGGTCCCTGATTTACCTGGGCTGAATACAATCTCGTATCTGACAAGCGACACGGTGTGGGGGCTGAAGACTTTGCCCAAGCGGCTACTTGTGCTGGGCGCTGGCCCTATTGGTTGCGAGCTCGCCCAGTGTTTTGCCCGATTTGGGTCTCAGGTTTCACTGGTCGATGCCGCCAATCGGGTGCTGGTGCGTGAGGATGAGGATGTTTCAAATTTTGTGGAACAGCGGTTTGAAGCCGAAGGAATAGAAGTTCTGACTTCACATCGGGCGGTCAGGATTGAGGCAGGGCAAAAAGTGTTGGTTTGTGAGTCTCTAGGGCAGGAGGTATTGTTGCCCTTTGATGAAATTCTAGTGGCCCTGGGGAGAAAGGCCAATGTTGCGGGCTTTGGTTTGGAAGAGCTGAGGGTTGAAATCTCTGATAGCGGTTTTGTCGTAGCCGACGAGTATTTACGGACGACGAACTATTCAAATATCTATGTGTGTGGAGACGTGACAGGTCCCTATCAGTTCACTCACACAGCGGCGCACCAAGCTTGGTTTGTAGCGGTGAATGCCCTGTTTAGTCCCTTTAAAAAATTTAAGGTGGATTATCGAATCATTCCTTGGTGCACATTTACTGATCCAGAGGTGGCGCGTGTAGGACTGAATGAGCAAGAGGCAAAATTTAAAAAAATAGAGTATGATATTTCAAAATATGAAATCGAAGATCTGGATCGGGCTATCGCCGAGGGTGAGGCTCATGGCTTTGTGAAAGTGCTGACGGCTCCCGGGACCGATAAAATCCTCGGCGTAACGATTTTGGGCAAGAGTGCGGGTGACATCATAGCTGAATATGTGACGGCGATGAAGTTTGGCTTAGGCATGAACAAGATTTTAAGTACGATTCACATCTACCCCACTTTTGCAGAAGCAAATAAGTTTGCGGCCGGTATGTGGAAAAGGCAGAATGCACCCACTGGTTTGTTAGAAATCGTCCGTAAGTTTCACACCTGGAGGAGAGGACGATGACCTTGGCCAATCCAATACCAACGCAAAAAAACAACATCATACCGCCGCTGACCATGCGGTTTTGGGGAATGTTATGAAATGGACTTACTTTATTGTTTTGTGTGTTGGGTTTTTGAATGTCGGCTGGGAGTTTTCGGGTAAGCCGTTGCCCAGCAAAAGTGAACTAAAAAAGACACTGACACCTATGCAATTCAAGGTCACACAAGAGGACGGGACTGAGCCTCCGTTTAAAAATGAATACAACGATTTCAAAGCCGAAGGGATTTACGTCGACATCGTATCAGGAGAGCCGCTGTTTAGCTCCAAAGACAAGTATGACTCAGGCACGGGTTGGCCCAGCTTCACACGACCACTTGTGAAAGCCAATTTGGTTGAGAAAATCGACAAAGGGCTTTTCACCGATCGCGTTGAAGTTCGGAGTAAAATCGCCAACTCCCATTTGGGACATGTCTTTACCGATGGACCTCAACCCACAGGTTTAAGGTACTGCATGAACTCCGCCGCACTGAAATTTGTGCCCCGAGAAAAGTTGAAGGAGATGGGATACGGAGCCTTTGAGTCGCACTTTGGACCAGCCCCTGCCACCACGGCAACAGCCATTTTCGCGGGCGGGTGTTTTTGGTGCATGGAGCCCCCGTTTGATAAAGTAGAAGGGGTGATTGCCACTCGATCTGGATACACCGGCGGAAGCAGTCCAAACCCGACCTACGAGCAAGTGTCGAGTGGGACTTCCGGTCATATCGAAGTTCTTCAGGTTGAATACAATCCGAACAAGGTGACCTACCCGCAGTTGTTAAAGATTTTCTGGAGCAATATTGACCTTTATGACGGTGAAGGACAGTTTTGCGACAAAGGCAGTCAGTACATTAGTGCTGTTTTCTTTGCCAATGAGGCCGAAAAAGAGTCATATTTAAAATCTATTGAGGACTTAGTTAAAGGTGGAATAAAGAAAGAGAAAATAAGAACCAAGCTTCTGCCAGCGACGGCCTTCTATCTCGCAGAGGATTATCACCAGGACTATTACAAAAAGAACCCGGTGCGATACAATTACTACAGATTTTCGTGTGGCCGCGACAAACGTCTGAAGGAACTATGGGGAAATTTTAAGTTCCCCTAGATGGCAGGTGGTGGCCAGTCCTTGGTAGACGATCGAAATGACTAGGGAGTAGCTTTCCAAATCAAAATGTCTTGATTCAGTCGACGGTGAGATCTTTGAGCCGCCACCAAGCCAGCTAAACTTGCCTGCTATAGACGAAAGACATTTTCAGTTTCAATGGCTTGCTTTTCAATATTGGTCTTGTGGGTCGTACCAAGAGCTGCGTGCTGAGCATGCACCAACTCGTGAAAAAAATTTTGCACAGCTGTAAAAGGAATGGGCTGACCCTTGAAGTTGGTGGCCCAATGACTGCCGTCGTCCGGAACGTTGAGATTGAAAAGAATCACAGCCTCAGTGCCCACACCATTCAACGCGTTTAAGCTGGCGATGCTGGTGCGAGTGATCCCGCCGCTCAAGTGCACCAGGGGATCATGAACTAATAGCACTTGTCTATTGGATCGGGCGAGTCGCTCGAGTACCTCTTGGCCGACAGGGAGTGACTGAATCTCCGTTAACCAACTCTCAACTCTTTGAGCCTGAAGATCTGTGGCGCAGACTTGGAGCCAGGCTCTGGTCGCGCGACATGTGCCCGCCTGGGTGAAAGCTTCTTTGTGCTGTTCGACTAAGTTTTTTGCGTCGAGATCTGGGGTGAGAAGAGCCAGACAAATTGTCATCGTCATTGTTTGAACTAAAAAATACTGCATTTTTACGGCCCCCCTTCTTTTACTTTTCGTTCTTAAAATTTGAGCTTGTGCAAGTGAGTTGTGACTTGCAGACGACCGAAGGTTTACCGTTACCAAGAAGCGAGGGAATCTGACAGGTCTTGGCCTGAGATTGTAAACTGGTGAGTCGAATGGTTGAAAAGCTGAAAGATCTCTAGGGCTCCGATAACCTGAATAACTACGTGCCATCACGATCGCTTATCCTGGGCTGTTCAAGTTGGCGGTCTTGAAGGAGAGGCACTTTCATTCTTTTTTTGGCCGAAGGACGACGACATTTTCATAAGAGTCCAGAAAACTAAGAACTTAGTTGTAATTGACTAAACTATTAGTTATTGTTTGGACGGTGGGGGTAAATATGCAGAAAGTTAAGAGCAAGTCGAGCCAAAGCAAGTTGCTAACCGAGACTGAATTGGAACTTATGTCCATAATCTGGGAGTTGGGAGAGGGCAACGTCGCACAAGTGATTGAACAACTGCCGAGGACCCGCAACCTCGCGTATACGTCGGTTTCAACAATATTACGAATTCTCGAGCAGAAAAAGGTTTTGAAGACTCGCAAAGAGGGGCGAGGTCACGTGTACATCCCCTTGCTTAAGCGAAATGAATTTGAGGTCAAGACTGTAAAACATATGGTCGAACGAGTTTTTAACGGAACTCCAGTGGCGCTGGTGCGACAACTTTTAGATGCGGTCAAACTCAATGAAGCTGATTTGCTGGAGTTGAAAGATTTAATCGATCAAGCGGGTAGGAAAAAATGAGCTTTGCCCAAGCACTTGCCCTCTATTTGAATTTAAATCTAATGCTAATGGTAAGTTTTGCGGGTCTAAGTCTTTTTTCACAGGCATTGAGATTCACAAAGTCGAGTTTGGGGTCGAGACCGGAATTAAGGCTTCACTACTTCGTATTGAGTAGCATTTTATTCTTGACGGTCATTCAACCGCTGCTGCCTAGCCACCAGAGTTTTTTGCCTGCAGTGAAGGTGTGGTCGGCTCAGTCCAGCATGAGCTTCAATCAAGACGATGTGACCACGGCTTCGCATGGATATTTGAGTTTACCCACTCCCAAGGGGCAATCCATGGTTCGAGCGGATCGGCTTGCGATAGTCTGGGCAACGATTGGATTGATGTTATTTGTTTTTTCGGGCGTATGGCTCGGGCGAGACATTAGAGCCCTGCTATTGATCGCTAATAGCTCAGTAGTGGTCAGAAGGTTGGGTCACGTGAGAATCTACGTGAGCGACGTCGTGCGTATTCCATTCAGTTATTGGCTGCCTGGACAAGCCAGCGTCGTGCTGCCGGCGTCTTTGGTTGAGCGGCGAGGCGATTGCCAAATGGTAATGGCCCATGAACTACAGCATCATCGTCAAGGCGACACCCGTTGGGTGTATTTGTTTTGGGGATTACGGATGATCTGTGTAGTCAATCCCGTTGTCCATTTTTGGAGCCGTTGGATTTCAGAGATTCAAGAGTTTGCCTGTGATGAGACGCTGATCGACCGAAAGAAAGTTGAGTCTCAGGCCTATGCTCGCTGCCTCGTCGAGGTGGCGCAATCCGCGATCGATCAAAAGTTTGAGCCTGTTTGCGCGACAGGTCTCACCTTTTTGGTCGAGCGCAATTTACTCAAAAGGAGAATACAGAAAATGTTAAACAAATCTTCAGCCAGAATCGATTGGAAAATCGGCGTCGTGGTGAGCCTTCTGCTGCTATCAGTTATGGGCGCTACGACATTTGCATCTAAGGGTCTCATTCAGGATCGTCGCGTGAATATGGCAGAGGCTCAAATCATGGCCGATCGGGCCCAGCAAGGCACGAGCTTTCCAGTGGTCCTAAACGACCTAGTCCTTAAACAGCTCAATCGATACATCGGCACACCCGAAGGACGAAAGTTCATGCGAGCCGCGATGGCTCAGATGGAGAACTACAAGAATTCGATCAGTGAAAATTTGCAGAAATATGGCCTGCCAGGCGAAATTTTGGCTGTGCCCATCATTGAGTCGGGTTACCGGAACTTGCCCGAGCGTGAAGGCCCGGCAACCGTAAAATCGGCTGGTCTCTGGCAGTTCATCCCGTCGACGGCTCGAAATTTTGGGCTGAGAGTGGACAAACAAAAAGATGAGCGGCTGGATGTGGGACTGAGCACCGATGCAGCTTTGCGCTACCTGCAAGCGAACAACTTGCGCTTCAAAGATTGGCATCTCGCGGCTCTTGCTTACAATATGGGAGAACGCGCTGTCCAAAACGGTATGAACGCGCTCGACTCACGCAATGCCTGGACACTCATTCGAAATGGCTACGAGGGCGACAAAGACTATCTGCCAAAACTAATCGCGGCAGTCTTGATCCTGCGAAATCCAGAATCGGTTGAGTGAATCGCCGAAGCCTCATCTTTTTGATGAGGCTTGACCCCCTTATTGGTTCAAGTTAGCCTTGCCCTTCCTTGATCGCCTCGTGCTTGGTTTTGCTTAGAGCTTCGTGCTCGGGCCGCTTGATGCGAACCATGGGATTGTTGCAAAAGTAGAAAATGACCCCAATTAGGAGAATAAAATGAAGAGAACAGTCAACGCACTTGTTACAGTATTGGCCATTGTAGGTCTGGTGGGTTGCTCCAGCACGACACTGATTCGCTCCACCGACCCAGATGCGAAGATCTATGTCGATGGAGAGTTCAAAGGCAAAGGTCAATATAGCCATACAGACTCTAAGACCATCGGCTCCACAACAAGTGTTCGTCTGGAAAAAGAAGGCTGTGAGCCAATGAACTTCAACTTTGCTCGGAATGAAGAATTTGATGCCGGAGCCTGTGCTGGCGGCGTGTTCTTGCTCGTGCCCTTCTTGTGGATTCAAAAGTACAAGGCTGAGAGAACATACGAATATGTATGCAATGTGAGAAAATAGGCCGCGCTGATACTTTTGCTCTTGTTTGGTCTTTTCTTCGGTGTGTGATTGCCACTTTGGCAATACTCGTTTGTCCCTCGGGTAAGGCCAGTTTAATCGATGCTCAGTTCAAGTTGACTAAGTTGGCGCCCGCTCGAAAGAGTGGGTCCGGCAACGAGGTCGCGATGCTTTACAGGAATGTGTTGGCAAAATCTGTCTATTCCAAATGTCGGTGGTTGCCGTCGGACTCACAGTACCTCACCATTGTTTCGCAAAGATGTGGTCGAGCTCGAGGGACATTTTTGGCATTTGCTCGGTTTATGACAGAACACGATGCAGATAAA
The DNA here is from genome assembly GCA_041739415.1 of Bdellovibrionales bacterium. GTDB lineage: Bacteria > Bdellovibrionota > Bdellovibrionia > Bdellovibrionales > UBA1609 > JALHOQ01. The sequence goes on from JBGSNU010000039.1 coordinate 26,227, forward strand.
ATATCTGAAGGTGCCGTCAACGACGGTGGCCACATACGTTTCTTAAATTTTAGGAACTCCTGTGAATTTTTTTAAATACCTCATCGTTTCTTTACTCGCGTCTGGTGCTGTAGGGCCAAACTCGTCAGCGGAGTGTCTGAAGAATTTAGATCCCCTGTTCAACCAAGGGCGGGACTACTTTCACCGAGGCCAATATTTGCTCGCTACCCAGCAGTTTTCATTTTATGCTCAACTCTCATGTGGAGCAGAGCAGCGCGATAGGGGTCACTTGAGGTGGGCTCAGTCACTATTTGAGCTGGGAGAAACTCTGGAAGGTAATTTTGTGCTAGATAAAATTAATTCTCAATCGCCTCAAGCCTCTGCGGCCAAAGTGGTTCGCGCCTGGTATCAGCCCAGTTTGGTTTCGTCTCTCCCTCAAGCTGAAAGAGCTAGATTTGAAAGTTGGAGTCAGCAAATTGGCGCCCTGCCAAATCCGAAGAGTGCATTGCTGTCAGGAACTATGAGCGCGGTTGTCCCGGGGTTGGGTCAGGTTTACAATGGTAACTACCAATCGGGATTTTTTAGCTTTGTGCTCAATGCGCTCTTTCTTAGTGCGACGTTTGAGCTCTACAATAAAAATATGGATGCGACTGCCATAGCTTCGACTGCAGTTTTCTCTGTCTTTTATGTTGGCAACATTGTTGGTACTGTTCAGTCCACCAAGTCATACAATCGAGCGAGCCAAGAGGGTGAGCGGGCGCGGCTCAAACAAGAGATGTTTCCAGAATTGACTTTCTAATGGGTAGGATCGTTGCGCCACTGATTTAGGTAAAGATCTAAAATCTTCTTGTAACTAATCAATTTTTATTTTCTCACCGTCATAAAAGCGCCAGGTTTTGTAGGTGATCAGGCGAGCGCCGCGACCGAAGGTAAAATATGCCCACGCCCATTGCAGGAGTACAAAAAAGCGGCTCCTGAATCCCATCAGATAAACGATATGAATGAAAACCCAGGCCAACCAAGCCAACGGACCCGAGAAGTTGAAGCCAAACGCGTGGGCGACTGCCTTCGATCGACCAATGGTGGCCATCATGCCTTTGTCATTGTAGGTGAAAGTGGGTCTTGGTTGACCTGCGATATCCGCACGGATGACTTTGCCAATGAAGTGACCTTGTTGTAGCGCTACGGGGGCAATCCCCGGGAGAATAGAGCCATTAGTGCTTGCAAAGGCGGCCTGATCCCCAATGACGAAGACGTCTTTGAAGCCCGGTAGACTGGTATCGGCTTCGACGAAAATTTTGCCCTGTGAATCTTTTTTACCAGGCAATTGGTCCGTTAGGCTTGAAGCCCGCACTCCGGCAGCCCACAAAATGGTCCTTGAGGCGACAAACTCGCTACCGATTTTTAGGCCCTCATGGCTGAGCTCATCGGCTCTGGTGTTGATAAAAACCTCTACTCCAAGCTTGAGCAGAGCTTCCTCAGCCTTCATCGATAGAACTTCGGGAAAGGCCGCCAAAATTCGTGGACCAGCTTCAACCAAAATCACTCGTGTTTTGGAAAGATCCGCTTTTCGAAAGTCACGATGCAAGGTGTGGGTCGCCATCTCCCGAATGGCACCGGCGAGTTCCACTCCCGTTGGGCCACCACCCACCACGACAAACGTTAGAAACTTTTTTTGCTCTTCCAAATCCGTGGTTTTTTCAGCCAGCTCAAAAGATGTGAGAATTCTGCGGCGAATTTCGATGGCTTGCTCGATGTTTTTTAGACCAGGCGCGAACTGCTCCCAATGGTTTTTGCCAAAATAAGAATGCTTTACCCCACAACTCAGCACGAGATAATCAAAGGACTCATAACGGTTGTCGAAGTGGATCTGCTTGGTTTGACAGTCAATGGTGTCGACTTCTGCTAAAATGATCTTGATGTTTTTAGTTTTACGAAACAGCGTTCGCAGAGGGACCGAGATATCCGCTGGGTTAAGGCCTGCCATCGCAATTTGATAAAGGAGCGGTTGGAACAGGTGAAAATTACGTCGATCAACCAAAGTGATTTCTACGTCAGGTCTATTGCTAAGCGATTTAGCGGCCGCCATTCCGCCAAATCCACCGCCGACAATGACCACATGTTTTTTCATCTTTTGGCTCAGTGCATTTTCAAGATGACCTTAATGCACTCGTCCTTATTGTCCTTAAAAGTCTTGTACGCCTGAGCGCCTTCGTCAATTCCTATTCGATGGGTGATCACGAACGAGGGATCAAACTTGTCGTCGAGAATTAATTCTAGCAAAGGTTTCATATATTTTTGCACGTGCGTTTGGCCCATTTTGAACGTGAGCCCTTTGCCAAATGCCACCCCAAACGGAAAGTGATCGGCGTATCCCGCATACAGCCCGGGTACCGAAACTGTCCCGCCTTTCTTACAGGCCATGATCGCTAAGCGTAAAGCGTCGCACCGATCGGTCACAAGTCCAACTGCGGCTTCTACGCGATCCAGTACAGCAGTAAAGGATTGCCCGTGCGCCTCAAGCCCCACGGCATCAATGCAGCTATCGGGACCGCGACCTCCGGTCCGTACCTTTAGCTCATCAATGAGTCCATCCGAGTCTTCATAATTTATGGTTTCTGCACCACAGGCCGCCGCCATTTTTAGTCGCGCGTCGAAGTGATCAATCGCAATGACCCGTTCGGCACCCAGTAAAAACGCACTGCGGATGCACATTTGTCCGACAGAGCCAGCGCCCCAGACGGCGACAGTGTCGCCGCGTTTGATATTGCAATTGTCCGCGGCCATATAACCTGTGGGAAAGATATCACTGAGAAACAACACCCTTTCGTCGTCGATGCCTTTTGGGATGACAAGTGAGTTGGTGTCGGCGAAAGGCACGCGAATGTACTCGGCCTGACCGCCAGCATAGCCCCCCATCATGTGGGAAAAGCCAAAAGCCGCTGCACCGGCTTGCCCATACAGCGTGTCTGGAATGATTGCATTGGGATTGGAGTTGTCACAGGCAGAAAACTCCTCATCTTTGCAATGGTGACATTTTCCGCAGCCGATATCGAAAGGAATCACAATTCGATCGCCGACATTCAAGGTCTGCACGAACGGGCCGACTTCTACAACTTCACCCATAGTTTCATGACCTAAGATATCACCCTTTTGCATCGATGGAACGTAGCCATCGTAGAGGTGTACATCGGAACCACAAATGGCTGATGTAGTGACCTTCACTATAACATCTCCACCAGAAAGAATTTTTGGGTCTGGAACATTCATTAGGCCAATTTTTTGCTTACCTTGCCAGGTCAGTGCTTTCATAAATCTGTCTCCCCTAGTGTTTCAAGATGGTTTCAGCCTTGGGATCACGACCGCTGGACTGTCCTTCGATCGTCGCAATCTCCCCAGTTTCAAGGTAGCACTTGAGGCGGCGTAAGTTCGTAAATGCCAGTGATTTAGGGTCGTCACCCGACATTTTGGTAATCAACTCAGTGATTTTTCCACCCGGGAGTTTGTAATCGAGTGCCAGTCCTATAACCGTTCCCAAGTTGCGAGGAGCTGAAGAAAACCAAATCGAACCACTTGTTTCAACTGCTGATCCCTCAACACTTCGCCAGGCAATCATTTCGCCAAACCGTTCGCTTACAATCTCAGCATCCCATTCAGCGGTCAGCCCTTTCACTTCCACAACCCAATGTGACCTTGTCTCCGACAAAACGCGAATAGACTTGAGGTCTTTCATAAAAGCCGGAAGATTTTGAAAGTTACGAAAAAACGCAAAAGCAACTTCAGGCGGAACTCCCACAGTCACGGCTAGTCGACTCTTGTCGTCTTCGTGAAATCGACCGTCTTGAAAGGGGCTCTTCTTAAACTGGGAAGCGGTTTTAATTCTGTTGGAACGATCAGTGTCGGCAATAGGCATGGTGTTAATCCTCTCAATGAGATGGTGTAGAACCTAGCCAATTGAACCAGTGCAAATGCGAAGCCAGTTGAAAGCCTTTGTGGCTTGAGCTCGTGCGGAGTTTGCGTGGCGAAGAGGCTTGCGACCACTTGTCAGACGAGTAGTTTTACCGCGTCTGACGAGGACATATGGCGCATGAATTTGATTGTCGGGGCAGGTGTAAGTGAACAAGATACGGTTTCGTGTGTACGAACCTTACGAAATGCTATATCGTGGATTTCCCCCAGAACAGAAGGAAAATTCAAGATGATGGATCCACAGACAGAAGAGTTTATTAGAAGTATTCAACGCAACCGCTCATTTATCGGCATTGGACTCGCTATTTTTGCGGCCGTCGTATTTCTCATGGGTTCAACCTTTATTATTCCTCCTGGGCATCGGGGGGTTTTGGTGACGATGGGTAAGGTGTCGTCAGTATTTGCTCCAGAGGGTCTGGGATTTAAGATGCCATTTATCACGACGGTTGTGCCGATTTCTGTGCGACAGCAGACGACGGTTTCAAATACAGAGTGTTACTCATCGGATCTGCAGCAAATCAACGTGGAGTTGAAGGTGCTTTATCGGCTGCCTGAAAACCAGATCGTCAAAATGTTTCGCGATTATTACGGGGATCCTTTTGACAGCTTGATTGCACCACGCGTGAGTGAGGCTCTAAAAGAAGTTACGGCGTTACAAAGTGCTGAGCAGATCGTCAAACGGCGCGAGGAGATCAAAGCGAAAACACTTATCGCGTCTCGTCTAAAAGTGGGAGATCTTCTGGTCATTGAAGACGTAGTGATTCAAGACGTCAAGTTGTCGAAGGAACTCGAGACTGCGATTGAAGCGAAGATGGTGCAGGAGCAAGAGGCAGCAAAGGCAAAGTTCACTCAGGCCAAGGCTGAAATCGAAGCTCAGACGGCGGTGATTCGGGCCAAAGGAGAGGCTGAAGCGATTCGGGTTCGCGGACGTGCGGTTCAAGATAATCCCGGGTTGGTGCAACTTCAAATTGTCGAAAAGTGGAATGGCATTTCTCCGCTCGTCATTGGTGGAGGCGGAGGAAGCAGCGCGAATATTTTGCTACCCATCGGCAATCTCAAAGGGAACTAATGCGCCTTCGACGAAATCCCATGGTTCTAGTAGTGGCCTTCATTTTGTTGATGGTCGTGTTCATGCGATTGCTCCCACTCCTAGTGCGGGGTGGGCAGCTAGTCCTCAGCGGTGCGCGGATGTATTGGTGGGCGCTCCTTCCAATCGTAGTTCTCGCACTTACGATCTGGCGAATCAGACAGCGGCGGAGGATTCCTCAACTCATGCGCGATGTTACACCCAGCTCCCCCGATTAGTGAAAATCACGATTGTTCATTCTGCCGTGCGGGTATCAATCATCTCAAGGCCCAGCGCTTTGACACTGCCCATCTTGGGCTAATAAAAATCGTCAATATAAATAACAAATGACTATTTTTTAACTGAATATCTTGTTTACTGTTGCGAACAGCTCGCAAAGATTGGAGTGCGGTCGTTTGACTAGCCAGTCTCTGTGGAACGCCTATGCGTATTAAAATTTTAAGCCAATATTGAAAGAATAGATTTGCGTTGACCGAGCATCGTAGCCGCCTATTTTTTGCAAATAATTTGCGGTCAAATTCATTTCTTCTGACAGAGCTACATCTAAACCAAGAAGGGTTCCGTATTTGAACACTCGAATTCGATCCTGTGTACCTGTTGGGGAGAATGCGGTGTCATAGGATTGGTCTTTGCGCTCTGTTGTGTCACCCTCAAGAAATAGGCTGCCTGTGACAGTAATCTGTCATCCAACCCAACGACCAAGTTTATAGCCAAGGCCCGTGTCGATTGCCAAATATGCATTCTGACTGGTGCCGTCACCAGATCCAAAGTGAATCAAATTTCTCTGATAGAAACTATCTGTAAGATTGACCGCCGAAGTAAGACCTAAAGCGAAAGTATCTAACCTTGGGTTAGAAAACTTACGCTTATTGTATGATCTAATGGGTGAAATTTCCAAATATAAGCCAAATTGTTTGTCTAGGTCGTGTACGAAATTGCCAGAAAAACCCAATGTTAGAAAAGAGCCTTGATCCTTTTGGTAGAAGAGGGTTGATCCCACTTGCTCTTTGGCACTGGTAAAACTGCCAAACTCAAAATATATACTCGACCAGCTCAGGCTTAGCGTTCTGTCGAGACCACGGACATAATTCAATTGGTAGATATCAATCTGCGCATCTTGATACGAACCTTTATTTTCATTCGGCTCAACTTTTCCTCGCTCGGCTTGGGTGCCAATGCTAATAAAATTTTCGTCCGCATTGACTGTGCTTGGTCCGGCGACGAAGGCCGTTGCTGTGTCCGATGCAAGAAGAACAAGAATTAAAAACATCTTCATTTGTAGACCTTTACTAGCTTGATGAATGACACCCTCGACATTTTGATTCGCAGTTCTACTAGAGATCACTTCACCTGAGCCAATGCAGCTAAGATTTCTTCAGGGCTTGCTCGTTGGGTGTAATCAACATCTACAAATGCGTAGATGATCCTGCCGGCTTTTGAGACGACATAGGTTGCGGGTACTGGTAGGCTCCAGTCTGCATTGCCCTGGCTTTTTTCAAGATCAATTCCAAATTTCTTGTAAAGTTCCTTCAGTTCCGGAGTCAGTTCAAAAACAAGTCCTAGTTTTTTTGCGAATTTGTTGTCTTTGTCGGTTAGAATTTGAAATTCTAGTCTTTTACCTGACTCGGTTACCGTTGTTAAATCTGGTTTTTCAGGTGTTATCGCAATTAAGGTCGCGCCCTTGGATTTAAATGCCGCGAGGTTCTGTTGATAGCTATTGAGCTGAGCATTGCAGTAAGGGCACCAGCTGCCTCTATAAAACGCAATGATGACATGGCCTTTTTTCAGAAGGCTTTTGAGAGAAGTCGTTTTTCCCTTTGAATCAGGCAACGAAAATGCAGGCATTGTTTGACCGACTTTTGGAGTTTTTTCCGAAATCTGACTTTTCTTAAGCTGATCAGTGGCCTCACTCATAATTTTTGCAACTTCAGGTGAAACCTTGCTTCTCGAGGCCTGATTCATCAGCTTCAACTGATCCTTTAAAGTTAAATTTGTCAGCTTGTTGGAAAGAAAGCTTTTTACATCTGCCTCGCTGCTTATGCCGTGTGCACGGCCAGTCTCAACACCGCCATAAAATGCAACAAAAGTTGATTGCTGGGTGACTTTTAATTCTTTTTTGAAATCTGATTCTTTATCGTAATCGACATTGTAAATGGTTAAGCCATTAAGGAAGCCTTCTGAATTCAGCTTAGAAAGTACCTTCTTTTGAGATTTGCAAGTTGGGCACCAGTCCGCATGAAAATGCAAAACAATCTTTTCATCCATTTTCTGCGATTGACGAAATGACTCTAAGTTAAAGGGTACTTCAGCCCAGGCAGAGGCCGACCAGACCATAGCGCCCAAAAAACTTACCAATAAATGTTTCATACTTTACTCCTTTGTGTTTTAAAACTTGGTGATAAAATTAACCCAGACTTCTGGAAGCATATCAGTAAGGCTTGCTTCCAAATGTCGATCCAACTCAAATAGAATTAGAAATCCAAAAATGACAATGAGAACGCCGAAGACCAACTTAATTTTTTTAATTAAACCAAGGTGGGCTTTTATGCTGCCTAGATAGCGTTTGGTCGCGTCTCGATCTTGGTGGAGATTGGCGAGAGGGTATTTCGCCAAGACAGATTTCAACTTCATAAGTTCATGCGGCCCACACGTCAAGCTCAAGTTGTGTAATCATCTCGATTTTCTTTTCGCGTAGTCGTTGCAGGATTGCCCGCTCGATATCCGCAATGATAAACTGATTTTGTTGGCTCGCATATTTCTGACTGACGGCATAGATCAGCGACAAGCATCCGTTCTCATCTGGATGTCGGCCAATGACTTTCAATCGGCGCTTAATCTCCTTGTTTAACCGCTCGAGCTTGTTTGAAGTGCGGACTCGTTTCCAGTGGTTAGAGGGGAAGAGGTAAAACGCCAGGCACTGGTCAAGATCAGTGGTGAGCCTTGCCCAAGACGTCGGATATTTCTTGGCAAAATCTTTTTTAAAATGACTCACGAACTGCTTGGCTTGCTCAAGACTGGTGGCACCGTAAAATATCCGTTTGAGTGCTTTGCGCACGGGTTCTTGCTCCGCCATTGGAACAGCGTCGAGGATATTGGACTCTCGATGCTTCACGCACCGTTGCCGGTAGCTCGTCGTGAAGTTTTGATCGATTGCTTTGATCACTCCGGCGTTGCCGTCAGAGCAAACAAGTAGCGGATCTTTCAAGCCGCGGGACTTCAGGTCAGAGACGAACTTGCCCCATGAACGCTCGCTCTCTGAGTGGCCCAGGTCGATTGCTACAAGCTCCATCTTGCCATTGCCCAGGATTGCATAGGCAATCAGGACTGCGTCTTTCTCCGTGCCTCCCACGCGCATTCCAATGCGGATGGCATCGAGAAAAAGATATGCGACATCAAGCTCACCCAGCGGACGTTTTCTCCAGGTTGCAAACTCGTCTCGCAGTCGCTTTGTAATTCGCGAGATCGTCGAGCGTGACAGCCGCGCCTTCTTGCCCGTCACAGCCTTTAAACTATCCTTCACCTTGCGAGTCGAAGTTCCGTTGATGTACATGTCGGTGATGGCTTGAGCAAACTCCTCTGGCCTGCGCATGTGCGGTACATGAAACTGCGATTTGAAATCCGGCGCGTAGGCAACCTTAGGCCGGTCATACTCGAGCGCGCCGATCGGCGTATCCATCGTTGAGAGCTGTTGCCCGTTACGGTGACCTTTGAACGCTGCCCCCTGAGGACCATGCTGGTAGTGTTTCCGTCCGAGGTATGCGGTGATCTCCGAGGAAATTGCTTCCTTCAACAGCACATTGCTGCCGAACTGCAAAAGACTCATCAAGCTCATGCCGGGTAAATCCAGCTGACTCAATCCAATTTGGACACTCGCGTCGATCTGTTCTTGCTTGCCCTTTTCAGGCGACTTGCGTTTCACTGGCATCGGGGATTTCTCCTTTAGTTAAGATGGGTTGTGTAGTTACATCCATCTTGGAGTCTTCCCCTCTCTTTTTCAAACTACCAATTCCCACCAGACGCGGGACGCGGACCCGCTCTTTTAACAAGGGCGATTAAACCACTAAACAGGTACAAGAAAAGAAGAACTTGTAAGCTATCTCTATCTGCCAATGTATCAACAATGCTCTTAACCGTGGTTTCAATTCCCCCAAGGACGGAAGGATTTAGTAAATAGCTCCCAACCAATAGCCCCACTAAGAGTGAAGGCAAAATCTTTCTCGACCACATAGCCGCGACGATCGTAATAAAAGGTGGTATTACCGATATCCAGTTATTGTCCAAAATATTGGTCATCTTTTATTTCTTTTTGCTCTATTCCCAACCGTCCAAATCGCAAGTACGACAATGGCTAAGCCAATTGACCAAGTCCAAATTTGATGACCGCCAAAGTAGTGCCACATACTATTTCCCATATGCATACCTGTATCGTTGTAGTGTTGCTCCATAAAGTCCTCCTTCATCAGTCATTGAAAAGAACTCGTCTCGCTTCTAAACCTCTTTAATGATTTTAACTTAAAGAACTTACGCTCACCTGATCAAGCCACTGATCACACCACGATGCTCACTAGTGATGAGACTCGTGGTCTTCCTTGGTCATTTCTTTAGAATCCTTATTTGCCATTTGCTTTGACATGCAATTTTTCATCATCTTCATGCCGTCTTTGTTCATTTTTTTGTTCTTCATTTGAGCCATGCATACATCCATATTCTTCATCATGCCATCGTTCATCATGCCCATCTTTCCTTGCCCCATCATTGGCATACAATCCTTTGAAGATTTTCCCGACTTAATACACTCGGCTGCCTTCTTATGTTTATCGGCCATTTGCTCGTGCATTTCTGGCGTCATCATGGCCATTTTTCCACTGTTCATCATGCCCATGCCGCCTTCCCCCATCATCCCGGCATCAGCTTTAGGGGTCTCGTTGGCCTCTTTGTTTGATGTTGAAGAACAAGCCGATAGACTCATAACTAAAAATGCGCCTACGGTAGATAATAAAATTGTTCTAACTTTCATGACACTCTCCTTGTATTAATTATTAACCATTACCAAATCTTATTTCTTACAATAACTATTCGTTCTTTTTCTTCGCTGTTGTCAGGCTGATTTCCGGATCTTTCATCAGCAAAGCTACCCCTTTAGAACCAATAGCTAACGCGGTAAGCCCACCGCCCCACTCATACCCCCTAAGGGTATTGCAAGCCTTCTGCCAAGTTGCGAAGTCAGTTCTCAAAGCTTCATATCCATAATATTACTACTGGTTTTAGAATATGCCACTCGAGTGAGCACACAATAATGGTGGTTTAGTGGGACACATCGGGAGTGAATGGGTCAAATAGTCGCGTGGCCTCAGCCTATGGCCGGAGTTCTTTAAGAGACTGATCAACCCAATCTTCAACGAGCTTTTGCTCGACTTTGCTAAAACTGCTCGAGGGATGCATTACACGGAATCTGAGAGGTGGCATTGAATCATCGGTAACGGCTTTCAATATAGACTCTAGGTCTTCCTTTGGGGATGCGTGGCTTTTGAACGGAAAATCATTTGTCATGTCGAGGTGCTTCTGGGCGTCTTCTATGTCGGATTGGATTAGCTGTTTAACTCCAGGAATCGAACTGTACCAGGGCAGTGAGGCGCCGGAGCTGTGGCAATCAAAGCAAGCCTTTTGAAAAAGTGGTTTCACGTTTTCAACATATGAAGCATTAATCTTCTCGAGCCCTTCGACGTCCACCACTTCGGTTTTTTTGGCTTCGTGGTGGGCCTCATGTGAAGAAGCAAAACTCGCGACAGTTATCAAGAGTATCGCCAAACCACATTTAAGAGCACACGTGCTTGGCTTCATCAGAACTGAACCGTTGCCCCGACTCCTGCACTTTTTTCGGTGAACATTAGGCCTGCAGCCCAATTCCAACTCGGTCCGTACATGAGGGAGACTTCGAACTCACTGTCTCGCTCCCCTCCCCAATCTGGCCTAAAGGTGACCTCGGCTTCAGAGAATAATACCTTCGTCCACTGGAACCGCTTCTCTAAATCAAGGCGAAATCGGCCTTCGTGATTGATCGAAACCCGGCTCTCAATCAACATAGGAAGAATGTATCCAATACCTCCGACCGCAAAGCTTTTTTCGTGATAGTACGAACCACCACCAAAAACGTTAACGAATTTTGAGAACCATCGTCGATAAACGAGATCGCCTTCGGTTTCCCATTTTTCACCAAAAGAAAAATTCTTACCTTCCATCTCCGCAGATTCTACTTCAAGATCGAGCTCATCCCAAATTCGCATGAGCTTAAACTGCGCTTTAGCATGATTACTCGCAGCCTCAAGCTGTGAATATTTATAAAGATGCTCGTGTAAATGCGGATCTTGCTTATCGAGCTCCGCCATTTCAGGAGTTAGTTTAAAATCATTGTACCGAACGACTCGAGCCATACCTGTCTTCATGTGATAAAGGTTGTGGCAGTGAAGCAACCATTGCCCTGGTTCGTTTGCGTAAAACTCGATTGTACGTGAGCCATGTGGAGGAACATCGACAGTGTGTTTAAGTGGAGATCTATCGCCCTGATCATTAACGACGCGGAAGAAGTGACCATGCAGGTGCATCGGATGGTGCATCATCGTGTCATTCTCAAAGATAAAACGAAAAACTTCGCCCTTGTTAATAAAAAGGAGCCTGTCTTGCTGGATCGCCTTACCATTTATGTGCCAAACATATCGTTCCATATCTCCACCGAGAACGAGCTTAAGCTCATGAACTTTGGCATTTTTTGGAAGTGATGTTGGCATTAAAGCAGTCAATGCATCCACACCTAGAGCTTCCAGTAATTCTGATCCCGAAACATTTAAATCACGGCTCGCGCCATTTTGCCTAAGCATTGCATCTGACTGATTGCTCCAGTCGATCGGCTTGTCGGATACGGAAGGCTGGTTTGCCGCTGAGGACATTTGATGAACCTCGGGCTTTGCGCGCACCGAACTGTTCTTGTGACCACTGTGATCGTCTTGCATCTTCGAGTGATCCATCTTGCTGTGGTCCATTTTACTGGGATCCATCGCAGGACTCGCAGCACTGTGAGCGCTATGATCCATTCCGGCCATTGAAGCATACATATTCGGTGATGGCTTTTTAGGAGCAGGCACCTTCTCACCCATCCCTATCCAGGCAGAGGCGAATCCAGTCACGTCTTGCGCCGTAGCCCGCAATTCATAGTTCTTATGCTCTGGAACGGTAAAAAGCACATCATATGTCTCTGCCATTCCCATTAGGATCTCATTCGTCCGGACTGGCTTAATGTCTACACCATCCGCAGAGATGACGGTCATCGGTACGCCCATCGAAATATAGAAATAACTCGAGGCGCCCGCATTAATGATCCGAAGTCTGACTCTTTCACCTGGATGTGCCACAAGTAATTGAGAGTCGCGCTTACCATTGATTAAAAATGCGTCGTAGCCAACGTCGGAGAGATCCATTCCCCCCATTCGGGTCCATTCGTTTTGCAAATACGTTCCCAAGCCGCCCGCTCTAATTGCGCCAACATATGAGCGCATCGAATTTTTTTTATACAAGTAATAGTCTCCATCCTTGCGGAGATTTCGAATGACCTGATCTGCGTTCTCATCCGACCAATCGCTTAAAACTAGGACCGCATCTTTGTCGTATTGAATTGCCTTCTTTTTTGGATGAATGATCAAAGCGCCATACACGCCTTTTTGTTCTTGAACTGCGGTGTGTGAATGATACCAGAACGTCCCATTTTGTCTGATCTTAAATTTGAATAAACGCTCCTTACCTGCAAAGATTGGTGGTGTGTTGACATACGCGACGCCGTCTTCTCCAGGTGGAAGCAGAATTCCGTGCCAGTGAATCGAGACTTCCTCATTTGATAGCTTGTTGCGCACTAGGATTTCGGCGTCATCGCCTTCAGTAAATTCGAGCGTAGGCGCTGGAATCCCTCCGTTTACCGTGAGAGCGAAATTGACTTCCTTCTTGCCACTCATGTTGAGTGGGTTATTCTCCACGTTAAGCTCGTAACGAACAGTTTTCGCGGTCGCTATAAAACTGAACATCACAATCGGTAACAAGAGAATTTGAATTTTCATAACTATCCTTTCGAGGCACACACCACCTTTTGGCAACTTGCTAGTGTACGTGCCCGCCCTGACTTGGCTTATCATTCTTCTTGCCGCTACTCCCCGGCTTTAAATACGTGTCGAAATTCTTTTTGCTCTCAAAATATACTACCGAGTGATCGGCTCGCGCAGCAATTACGGCTTTTGCCTTATCAATAGGCTTTCCTGAAACTGGGTCGATAGCGGTTCTTGCTTTTGAATCTTTGGCCAAAGTCTCTTTACAGTTCTCACACCAGCCGTAGTATATTTTGCCGTCGTGGGTGACTGGGATCTGCTTTTTTGGAAAATGCATATCAGTGACCATGCAAACTTTCTCATTCTCAACGATAGAGAGAGTCTCTGCCGCATGTGCCGATCCAAAGTAGAGACCTGTACTTACCAGAATCGAGAAAGCTGAAACTACCAATTTATATTTACTAATTCTCATGTATGCTCCTTTTTAGAGATAATCGCCGCTTTGTTCTTATCCACCTATACGATCAATCTATCCATACGTTCCCGTCCTCAAAAAATAAATTATTGAGCCAATCCTTCGATAATTGGGCAGTCAGGCCTTTGATCGCCACGACAATTACGGGCCAGATGTCTCAATGTTTTAATCATGGACTGAAGTTCTTCGACCTTCTGCTCTAAATCTCCAACGTGCTCTAGAGCCAAAGCCTTCACATCTGCACTTGCTCTGGACCGATTTCGCCAAAGGCCTACGAGCTTCTTTATCTCCTTCATCGAAAATCCTAGTCTACGTGCTCTTTTAACGAATGTAAGCGTGTGCACATCACTATCTGAATACACTCGGTACCCAGAACCGGTGCGGCTCGCTTTCGGGATAATACCAATTGATTCGTAGTGACGAATAAGCTTCGCGTTTACCCCTGAGATTTTTGCCGCTTCACCTATATTCATAGGATCTATTATGAACCTTCCAACGGTTGGAAGGTCAAGACCTAAAGAGGAAAGAAAATATCGGTCCAATAGAAGCATGAGTTTTCTCAACAAACCTTCCCAATCGTTAGAATGTTAGTTGACCTTCCAACGATTGGAAGGCTGATGATGACCTGACACTTAGTCTCAAAAACGTCTCCGAAAGGAACCTGAGCAATGAAACACGATGAAACGCATCCTTACACTAACCATGTTAAAGACCCAGTGTGCGGCATGACGATTGATCCCACTACCGCCAAAGGTGGCAAAAGCACTTTTGAAGGCCATGAATATTTTTTCTGTAATCCAAAGTGCAAAACAAAGTTTGATGCGGACCCAAAGGCTCACTTATCAAAAGCAGAATCGTCACAAGTGGTAAGTGCCGCCGATAAAGAAGCCGTTTATACGTGCCCAATGCATCCAGAAATTCGACAAAAAGGCCCCGGAAGTTGTCCGATTTGTGGAATGGCACTTGAGCCCGAAGAAGTTTCTTTAGAAGAACAAGAAAATCCAGAGCTCATTGATTTTACAAGAAGACTTAAGGTCAGCGCGACGCTTGCCATTCCGCTATTGCTTTTGGCCATGTCAGATTTGATTCCAGAACAACCCGTTCAACATGCCCTACCCCACTGGCTCTATGCAGGCATTCAGCTTTTACTCGCAACTCCAGTTGTACTTTGGGCTGGACTTCCATTTTTTGAACGAGGATGGAGTTCTTTAAAAACATGGAACCTCAATATGTTTACCCTAATTGCTCTCGGAACTGGGGTAGCCTATGGATTTAGCGTCGTTGCCACATTTTTCCCTGGGCTATTTCCGGAAAGCTTAAGAGTCCATGGTGGAATGGTCCCTCTATATTTTGAAGCGGCTGCGGTCATTATTGCGCTAGTACTTTTGGGTCAAGTCTTAGAACTTCGCGCTCGAAGTCAAACCGGCAATGCGATCCGAGCGCTTCTCGGTCTAGCAGCAAAGACAGCTCGCTTAGTTAAATCCGATGGACACGACGAAGACATTCCTGTTGAAAATATTCGAGTTGGAAATCTATTGCGCGTTCGACCTGGTGAAAAGATTCCAGTAGACGGTGAGATTACAGATGGCCGGAGTGTTGTTGATGAATCGATGATTTCCGGAGAGCCGATCCCAGTCGAGAAAGAGGTCGGGAGCAAGGTGACCGGAGCAACTGTGAATTCCACCGGTTCCTTCGTTATGCGGGCGACAAAGGTTGGAGCCGATACGCTTTTATTTCAAATCGTAAAAATGGTGTCGCAAGCTCAACGTAGCCGCGCTCCAATCCAAAAGTTGGCGGACACAGTTTCATCTTACTTTGTTCCAGCAGTCGTGTTGATCGCAATAGTCACAGCCATTACTTGGTACCTAGTTGGGCCCGAACCAACTCTTACTCATGCGATCGTCAATGCTGTAGCTGTACTTATAATTGCCTGCCCGTGTGCTTTGGGCCTAGCTACTCCAATGTCAATTATGGTCGGCGCCGGAAAAGGTGCGAGCCAAGGAGTGCTCATTAAAAATGCCGAAGCCCTCGAGCGTCTAGAAAAGATAACAACAATTGCGGTTGATAAAACAGGAACCTTAACACTTGGAAAGCCAAAGTTATCCGAAGTGGTTGTGATCAACGGAAGGGATCAAAATGACCTACTGATACTTACGGCTTCACTTGAAAAATCGAGTGAGCATCCACTAGCGGAAGCAATTGTTTCTGGTGCAAACGAACGAAGCCTCAACCTTCAAACGGTTTCGGATTTCGAATCTATCACCGGAATGGGCGTAGCGGGCACAGTGGGTGGCCGCAAAGTACTTGCCGGCAATAGAAAGCTTTTAGAGAAAAATGGCATTCCTACCGACGAGCTAACTAAGATAGCCAGCGCACTTCAGAAAAAGGGACACGGAGCTTTGTTGGTCGCAATTGACAATGCACCGGCTGGAATCATATCGGTTCAAGATCCAATTAAAGAAAGCGCAAAATCGGCAATTGAGTATTTTCATAGCGTAGGTATCGAGGTCATTATGCTAACAGGCGACAATCGGCAAACCGCAGAAGTCGTTGCAAAAGAGCTCGGAATTGATCGCGTCGAAGCCGAAATCTTACCTCATCAAAAAGGTGAAATTATTCGAAAGCTTCAGTCTGAAGGAAAGCGTGTAGCAATGGCCGGCGATGGCATCAATGATGCCCCAGCACTAGCTGAAGCGGACATTGGAGTTGCTATGGGAACCGGAACTGATGTCGCAATTGAAAGCGCAGGAATCACCTTAGTAAAAGGTGATCTTATTGGAATTGTTCGCGCACATCGACTTAGTCGCGCCACTATGAGCAACATTAGGCAAAACCTTTGGTTTGCTTTTGGATACAATGCAATTGGAGTTCCCGTCGCTGCCGGAATTCTCTACCCGAGCTTCGGAATACTCCTAAGCCCGATGGTTGCAAGCCTAGCAATGAGCCTCAGCTCGGTCTCCGTAATTGTAAATGCACTGAGGCTTCGCCTAACCCGCCTTGATACTTAGTCATCAACTGAACGATTCTCCCCCGCTACCGCCCGCCGGGGGAGGCGAGATGCAGGCCGATAGGCCAATTAACGTTTGAGTATATCCTTAATCTCGGAAATAACTTTTTTGGCGTCACTCGAACTTTTACTGTTCATTGCTTTGGTCACACAGTGGGTCAGGTGACTTTCAAGAACATTTGCTTCTACGCTAACCAATGCCGACTTTATTGCTTTAATTTGAGTTAAGATGTCCATGCAGTAGCGCTGATCTTCGACCATCTTTGAAAGTCCACGAACCTGTCCTTCGATACGTTTTAGTCGATTCAACTGGGCCTTGTGTTCAGTGCCTATTCGCTTGTCCATTTGCTCAAATCCTTATGTTACGGGGTCAATTGGTATTCAGAGAAATTGCGCTTTAGCATTCGGCCGGTCGCAATCAATTCAAAACCCGTATAGAACAATTTTAACGCCTGATCGTCAACTCTCCCGATAAACCGAGATTCATCTCGACCCTCAATCCAAACATAGCCTGAGTAGAAGTCGTAGGCTCCGCGTTCAATCATATTATAAGGACCATTCCCCTGAAGTCGGTAATAGCCAAACAATGAGAGTGGATGGAATGCATTGTGAACTTCATCACTGCCTTCTCCATTTGGTCCAACGGACATTTGCAGGTGATACAGTGGGCTTATGTAATTGCCGGAAAGTGATGGAATTAAGTTTACACCCTCTGGTCGAGCAGGCTTTTCACCTAGCACCAACTGAACTGTGCCCACGCGCCCATAATTACGTGAAAACCAATCCATAGTGATTAGTCCCTGCTTCCAACTTCTTATTACGCCAAATGATTCGCCATCACCAACGCGCATAGCCCCATCCGAAACCAACCACGGGCGAGCATTGAATTTGAGCGGGATTCGTTCGATTGAATCAAAGTCGCCAAAGTAAAGGTTGGCCACGCTCGTAATGCTTAATTGATTGGGAGTATGCATTCCTTCACGGTTTTTAAAAGCAGTTACATCAAAGCGCATAGCCTGATAACGATTGGTCGACTCATGAAACAGATAGCCGAAGTATTGACCTGTCAAATCCGCCTCTGTTGGCTGATTTGGTAAGGCCATATATTTTGAATCGTCTATTTTTAATTTGTTCTCGAAAACCAATGGAACACCTTGAAAAGGAAACAATTCTTCGAGTCCTGAGACTTTTTTAAACTGACAGGCACCACATGATAAGTCGTCCCCACTCACAGCACATTGCAAGTTAGATGGAAAACCATAGAGCAACAATTCGCCTGCATAGAAATTATATGAGCCAGAGTTATATATAGTCTCTTTTAAGCCCGTAGCCACGGTGGTTTGACGACCATGGATATCGTATTGACCAAAGGCATGATCAACCGAGGTTGAGTCACTTAAGGACCGAGTCACCTCGAGTTGCAAAAGCTGCTCTTTGCCACCACAAGTGCCTTTGTATTCGCCTGAGAGACTACTAACAGACGGTTTAGCCCCAATCATTGGAGGCATCAGTTTTGCCGTCGGAGCCTGAAACATCAAACTCACTTTACCGTCGGTAGAGGACGAAACGCTGCGGAAATCCCCCATTAAATGCTCACCATGAATCATGAGCTTCGAGATCAAGACATCTTGATCTTCAAAGTCAAAAGTAAGCTCCATTTTATCAGGGTCATACATGACCTTGTCATAAGCATAGGCCACGTACTCGGGCGAAGAGTATCCACCTAAATTAACTTTTAAGATCGCTTCAAGCTTTGGAAAATCTCCATTATCTTGAGAAACAAAAAGATCTAAAGTTGCGAGTATTCGTTTACCACTGGACGGGACTGATAAATCACCCACATAGCGACCGACTTTTAGCCCCGCATCACCGTGGCCACCACCGTGATCACCGCCTCCATGATCTTGCGCCATTGCAATAGTCGAAAAGGAATAAACAAGACATAACCTTAGTATCCAAATTAGTGATTTCAATTCCAACCTCCATCATCTGCTTCTACATCAACTGTCGTGTGCATTCCGCCAGCCGCGCCCATATTGTGACCCATCCCTGGTATAGGAGGTCGATTCATGTCGTTCATAATATGATGTAAAAAATGACAATGAAGCATCCATGTGCCGGGAGCATTTGCAACAAACTCAATCGTTCGAGTCTCACCACCACCTACTGAAACTGTAGCCGCAGGCCACTGTGCCGAGTCCGGTATTCTACCACCATCGGTTCCGGTCACCATGAAGGTGTGACCATGCAAGTGAACTGGATGGGACATCATACTCAGATTTGCGATTCGAATGCGAACTCGCTGTCCTAATTTTACCTCAAGCGGCAAGGTCGACGGAGCGGATTTTCCATTTATAGTAAAGTAGTCACCTTCCATTGCAGTGGTATCTGGCTCAGCGCCACCGGGCGCAACTTTCCACATCTGAAGCATCATTGTATAATCAACATCAACTTTAGGTGCGTAGTCCGTTTTTGGGTGAGCAATAAAAAATCCACCAAGACCCATTCCCACTTGATAGCCTTGATTGTGGCCTGAGTGATACATGAAGGTTCCGTTTTGTTTTACGCGGAACTCATAAACAAATGTGCCACCTGGAGGGATGGGTGGTTGTGTGTGTCCCGAAGCTCCGTCCATAGCATTTGGTAATTCCAAGCCATGCCAATGCACTGTGGTGGGTTCCGGTAAGTTATTTTTAAAATTTACGCGGACCAAATCCCCTTCGGTCACCTCAATAGTGGGGCCGGGCATTTTTCCGTTGTAGCCCCAAACTGTAATTGGTCTTTTTGAATTGAAGTCCGACGTGAAGCTCTGCTGGACTGGTTCTGCCACAAGCTCAAATACTTTTGCACCATCATCGGCAACCGAAAACGGCATCTTGCCGTTTTCTTGACTTCTTACGGGGACGGGATCCCCTTGGGAGTATGCGACTCGACTATCGAGACCAAATCCAACCACCGTAGCGGCCAGCGTGATTATAAAGGCCACTATGCCAATTTTCTTATAACAAAGCTTCACAAGGTTACCTCTTTAAAAAATGATCTCGATTAGTCAGCCAAAAACAATTTACGTCTAGTCCTTCATGCACATCACTTTTTCAGCTTCGCCGGAAGCATGATCCATGTGACAGGTATAGACAATTGATTCCTGTGGGCCATGGTAAACTCGAACCTTTAGCTCATCACCAATGGGCCAAGATCGAATGCCTTTGTAGTCTTGAACAATCGACGTAGGCTCATCTGCTTGAAATCTCTCCAATGCAGCATCCACTGACATTTTCGTCATCGCAAAAACGTTGCCGTGTGCGTGAGCCAAACCTGGGAGCGCAATTGCCGCCGCCAATATTAATTTTTTCATCTAATTTCTCCTTTGTTTATTATAATTCTCAACTCAAATCCAATCGTCATTATCTTCACCACAACCAGGCTCACCCGGTTCACACTCAGGGGGGAGTTTCGGGCAATCTGGATCTCCAACCGTGCAGTCTGGTGGTTTTACCTGGTCGTCTTCACTCTCCAGTGCGCCATTTGTTATCCATTCAGCCACATTTTCGATTGCCACTTCTGGAATTCGCGAGGAGTTTTTTGGCATAGCTCCAGAGGCCATTGCCTTCATTAGACTGCTTTGACTTGGCCGACCTGGCACGACCAATGGTGGAAATACTTTTGATTCAACAATAGTTTTGTAATCGGTCAATACTATGTGGTGATTTTTAGCGGTCGCCTCGCGGTGACAAGATACACATTTGGGCTGAATGACGTGTTGATTAATAGAGGCAAAGTTTGGCTTTACTAGCTTTCCAAGCCGTGCTGATTCACTGTCGCCAATCACATGATGTTTGGCGCCACATCCCGCACCCACCAAGGTAATCAAACATAAATTTAGAAATCTAATTATCATTTAATTCCCATTTATCGCAGCCGAAATATCAGAGTCTTTCTGAATACCCAGGTGGGGTATAAGTTTCAAGCAATATTTAAAAAAACGACTCCAACCGAACAGAAGACGTTCAGGAACCAACAGGACAGGCGCGCCAAATGCTGAGGGACGATAAAAAGAGTTTCATAAAGCGAACGGCAAACATCTACAGATGTCAGGAGATAGACATAGATCAGGTCTATCGATTTCTTTGACAGCCATGGATAGCCTCTCCGCGATTAGCTCCCGTTTTTACCGGAAAAAATCGTGGTGACCCCCATGCTGATGAACGAGAAGTATAGACAACGTGCGCCTGTGCCCGCCAGATCCAAGTTTGCAGAACGTCAAGCTGACCTGAAATCGAAAATGCCATCACAACGCCGATGACCCATATAAAAAGCTTATCGAGATTCATAATTGCCTCCGCTAGGAAAATGATTTTTCATTAGTTGGAATTGATCTTGAAGTGAGATGACCGACAGACCCCTCGCCGAACCTTTTGATTGTTGCTTTGATGACATTGTAGCTCCACGGCTTATTCATCCGTGACTTGATTCCCCTCTCAGCAAGCTTGTCGATGATGGAACTGATGGTGCTCCCCTGTTTCCATAGATTGTGAATCAATTGAAGTACGGGGTACTCCATGGGGTCCTTAATGACTTCGCCTTGGAAGTAGCAGTATCCATAGGGTGGCCTTGCCTTCGTCTTGCCACGGCCCGTCCGCCAGCGTTCAAAAGGAACTGAGGCCTGGGGTCGGAGCTTCGATTTGTGAGTTCGCAATGACTTCCAAATCGAATGTCGTTTCAATCCAGTCTGGTCTGCAATGTCACTGATTGAGAGGCCTTCCGCGTACAAAGGCCCTATAACATCTATAATTGCAGTTGACCGTTTTTGGAAAAACTCAATAAAATCAAGCTTTGAGGCATTGTTGCCGGTTGTCGGTCTTGGGCATCCATTCCCTTCAACCGGCAAAAAATCAAACGACAGACTCAGGTTCTACGGTTCAAACTTTATTTTTTCGCCCAAATATAGATCAAAAATCTATATTCAAGACTATTTTTAAAGTAATTAGTGGAAATACTTTAAAAAAAAGCTAATATATAGAGTATGAATCGATCTAAAGACACAAAACTAAAGAAGCTACTGACAACCTGGCCACAGGGAACCGTCTATCTGGCTTCGGAACTCAATGACCGAGGCATAGGCTACGACCTACAGAGAGTATACCGGAAAAGTGGATGGATCACCTCTATCGGCCAAGGGGCAGTAACCCGAACCGGTGACACTGTAACCTGGCCAGGCGCCGTGTATGCCCTTCAACACCAAGCCAATCTAAGCATCCATGTTGGAGCAAAAACCGCACTTACAATGCATGGGCTCGCTCATTTTATAAATCTCAAGAGCGAGAAGATTCAGATCTTTGGGCCGCCAGCAACAAAGCTACCGGCTTGGTTCAAAAACTTTAACTGGGGCGGGACAGTCGACTATTACAGAAGCTCCCTATTTGAAGACCATCATGAAATAGGAATTCAGACTCAAAGTTTCAAAACTTTTAGTATCAAAATCTCATCTCCAGAAAGAGCTTTTTTCGAACTTTTGAATCTCGTCCCCCAAAGAGAGACTTTCAATGAAGCATCCTTAATAGCAGAAGGCCTTTCCACCCTTCGGCCAAAGATAGTTCAGCAGCTCATAGCGGTTTGTACGTCAATAAAAGTAAAACGCCTCTTCCTTTATATGATGGAAAAGCAAAACCATGCTTGGCTCAAACGACTCGATTTATCAAAAGTGGAGCTCGGCAAAGGAGATCGCCAAATTGTCAAAGGTGGCGTCCTGGATAAAAAATATCGAATAACTGTTCCCGAGGTGAATTAATGCAAAACAGTCCATATCATAAGCAAGTTCAACTACTCCTCCGCTGCCTCCCCGCAGTAGGCAAAGAAAGTTGTTTCTCGCTAAAAGGAGGAACTGCCATAAACCTATTTGTAAGGGAACTTCCAAGACTCAGTGTGGACATCGATCTGGCCTTCATGCCTCTAGATCCCTGGGACGACGCCATTGTTCAAGTCGAAACTTCTTTAAAAAAAATTGCGGTGAATATAAAAAAATCCATAAAAGGGGCAAAGATAAATCCCAGTAAAAATGCCTCGACTGGAAGAATCGAAAAACTTTTTGTGAGCCAGCCCGGTGCTCAAATAAAAATTGAACCCAATCCTGTTATTCGAGGTTCAGTCTATCCGAGCCAGGACATGAGCCTCGTAAAATCGGCGTGTGATCTTTTTGAATTGGAAGTCACCACAAGCGTTCTTTCAATTGCGGATCTATATGGAGGCAAGCTTGTAGCCGCACTTGATCGCCAGCATCCTCGAGATCTTTTCGATACAAAGCTACTCATAGACGGTGAAGGCATCAACTCGGAGATACGGACAGCATTTATCATATATTTGGCGAGTCACGTGCGACCGATCCATGAGGTGATCCAACCAACCCTCCATGACAAACGTGACGAGTTTGAAAAGGAATTTGAAGGTATGACAACAATTCCATTTTCCTATGAGGACTTTGAAGCTACACGAAAACACCTCATCCAAGTTTTGTCGACTGATATGACCTCAGATGAAAGGACCTTTCTTATTTCTATTCAAGAAGGGACTCCTCAGTGGAGCAAAATCGGAATTCCTAATATTGACCAGCTGCCGGCCTTAAAATGGAAGGTTCAAAATGTTCAAAAAATGGATTCAGCAAAACGAACCAGAGCTACTCAGGAATTGAAAACAAAACTAGGCTATTAGTTTAAATATTTAAAACTCTTATATATATGCGCCCAAGGAATATATGGACTCCAATGGAGTGCCGAGTACTTCGTAAAATAGTCCCCAGCGTATCCAAGCAAATTACCCCTTCACACAAACAATCTGCTTTAGAGTATGAAGCACCTCAACCAAATCCTTTTGCGCATCGATTACATCGTCTATCGCCTTGTACGCCCCAGGGGTTTCATCAATCACTCCGTCATCCTTGCGACATTCAACTCCTTCAGTAGCGCGAACATGATCCTCAATAGTAAATGCCACTTTGGCCTGCGTTCGCGACATTGCTCGGCCTGCACCATGACTGCAGCTCTCGAAGCTCTCCGCATTACCAAGACCACGCACGATATAAGAGCGAGTCCCCATACTTCCAGGAATTATTCCTAGATCTTGCTTCCGCGCACGAACTGCTCCTTTTCGAGTGACAATAACGTCCTCACCAAAATGATGTTCCCGAGAAATATAATTATGATGACAATTTACAGCCATCTCGTCACATAAAAATGGCGGAATACCCTGACTCAAAGAAACCGCCTTAATCACCGCGCCCATCATCAGCTCACGATTAACCCTTGCAAACTCCTGCGCCCACTCAACAGCATGTACATACTCCTCAAAATGCTCAGTCCCCTCTTTAAAATAGGCCAAGTTTATATCCGGCAAATTCATATGCCAGCTTTTCATATCGTTCTTTGCAAGCTCAATAAAGTAGGTCCCAATTCGATTACCAACTCCGCGTGATCCACTGTGAAGCATAAACCAAACTCGCTGACTCTCATCTAAACAAACCTCAACAAGTCGTGCTCCGCTTTTGCTTTGGCTTGTTTTGCGAGGTATTTTTTTTTGAGGCGGATACTGAACCATGCGAACATTTTGCGATGGTTGCAATAGCCCTAAACGACATCCCGGCCTCAAGCAGCGAGTGAATCAAAACATCGTTACGCTTACGCACTCTCCCGATGCGGGCACCTCTGGCCCTGGCCGCAGCAAGGCCGTTGCGAACTCGCTCAGCGATTAGGTCCCTTTCTAGCTGTGAGATCGCGGAAATTATCACGAAGACGACATTTCCGAGACTCGTGCTGAGATCTAATTTCTCGGTCAGCAAAATAAAATTTGTTTTGTGCTTCCGCATAGCTTCAAGACCACGGAGCATGTGAGAGACCGAGCGAGCATATCTCGAAAAAGCAAACACGATCACATTCTCAATCTCACCTGCTTCAACCGCAGCCATCATGCGGTCAAGTGCTGGGCGCGAAGCTTTTGTGCCGCTTTGGTTCTCGTCGGCATAGAGTTCCCACTCGAGAATCCCGTTTTGTTCGCAAAATATGCGAAGTGCCCTGATCTGGGCATCGAGTCCGTTTTGTTGCATCCCTGTCGACACTCTTGCGTAGCAAGCGGAGCGACGTTTTTTTGTATCAGTGGTGACTTCCATCAAGACCTCCATATAGAAAAAGAAACGGCCCGGAGACGTACTCCGAGCCGTTAAGGTGAGAGGTAGTAATCCGAAGCTTGGAGTTATCTAGCCGCGAAGGCCCCAACGCATGCAAAGTGCCTCTAAGCAGGCTCGCTGAAGTTTGGCGTCCATATTCAGCGCCAGATCAAATGGATTGCTGCCCTCCATAACCTCGTCGGTCCAAATACCATACGCCATCACAATGGCAGCACGATGGCCCGAGCAAAACGAAATCTTTCGAATCTGCTCCCACTCGACTGTTTCATTTTGAAGGTTGACGAATGGTTCGACCGCCGCCATCAGCCCAGCGTCGGCTGAAAAAATCAATAGCATCGCGCACATTTGGGTCGAGAGTTTTCGTGAAGGTTGGGGCTGCGATAGGGCAAAAGCTGTATTTGTCATAAAAAATCTCCTGTTTGCTGCCCGGGAGCCATCGCTCTCGGGGGGGAAGGTGAAAAAATACTTTTTTGGGCTAGCGGCGCGGACTCGTAAGAAGCCGCGTAAACTTCGAGTAGGACATAATGCCGACTTCAGACTTGGCGGCAGCGAGTCCCATCAATTGAAGAGTGCAAAACTTGAGTTGCCCACAAAGCGCGAGCATCAATCCCAATCGGATCACCAAGACATAAAAGCGAATGACCAACATCTAAGACCTCCTTTGTTGAGGCCCCATGAAAACTGTTGGCTCGGGCAAGTTGCGGGTTTTCCATTTCTAGAATTGCGGGCTTTTGCGGGCTAACCCATGTCATATTGCTGCACTTTCGTGCATCTTGTGACCATCAGAGTCAGTGAGTAAGCTCTTGAAATTATTAAAAAGTTAGTACAATCATTAACTTAGAAAAGTGCGCTGCTGTGACCTGCCACCCCATCCAATCCCTTCAACTCGCAAAAACTCAAACGACAGACTCAAAGCAGGTTTAGCCTGCTTTTTTTGCGTCAAATGCACTAGATTTCCCGGCTCAACTTTTTTATCGATTTCCTTTTTGGGCAAACCCTCGTCCGATTCAAAATTGAAATAGGCGTCAATGCCATTCGGCTGATAGACCAACTTCCAAAGGACCTTTCGAATCATCCTTCTTTTGGTCGCGGGCGAAGCTTTGTGAAAACTCTTTTTGAACTGTCGCAACTTGTCTTCAAGGACAATGCGAAGCTCGCCAGCGTTCTTTTGATTGGCCTCGACTTCCTCGAGCTCTAGAATCCGGCTCTGAACAACCTTTCTCTCTCTTCCCAGCTTTTCAAGATGTTGCGCCGTCAACAGAGCGGCCTCGGAACCTCCGGCCCCTTGCATCTGGAATCGAAATGTCGCGGCTATTTCTGCCTCGATTTTCTTAAGTGCATTCCGAGCTATATCAACTTGCTCATTCAATCGAGCTGGTTCAGATTTCATTCCCTCTGAAATCTTAGCTTCCAAATTCGAAAAATATCCGGCTCGGGAGACCGCCTCGGAAAAGTGATTGATGATAACTTGCTCAATTTCATCGGCTCGAATTCTTTTGGAGGAGCAGGTTACATTGCTAATTCGTTTTTCAACGTGCGCATAATAGCGATGAACAGATTGGGATCCGTGAGAAGACTGTCCAGTCAATGCCTTACCACATTCCCCGCAGTGGAGAATTCCAGACAACAAAAAAATACGTCGTTCAATTCCGTTCGTACGACGTCTTTCCATCAACAGACTTTCTTCGAGGACTCCCTGGACTTCTTGAAATTCTTTTTCATCAATGATCGCAGGCCACGATGCTTTAACTTGCTGGTACAATTCCCACGGCTTTAAGGAATCCGGGTCCTCACCTCGGTTCAACTTATTAACTTCCTTGATTCCAACGTAGGCAGTATTCGACAACAAAGTCTTTAGCTGTTCATAGCCCCATTTTCCAGGAATGATACCCCTGTCTTTGGTACGAGTGGGCCTCGGCTGGATGCCTAGCGCTTCGATCACCGGAATTGCCTTGCCGACACTGCCTCGCTCTAGAAAGACTCGAAAGATGGCACGAACATCCTTCGCTTCCTTTTCATTGACCGTGAACGAGCCCGGCCGATCGGGATCTCTATCGTAACCAAAAGGCGTTTTACCACCACTCGTGTAGCCACGCATGGCACGTGAGCTGACATTGATCGCGACTCTCTCGGAAGTTTGCTCGCGTTCGAACTGTGCCATATTTACTACCATGTTGACCATGAGACGACCTGCCGGAGTAGTCGTATCAAATTGTTCTTTCATCGACAGATAGCTCGCGTTGTTCTGCTCCAACTCCTTTAAGAGAACACTAAAATCATGGACGTTTCGTGAAAGGCGCGAAAGGTCCGACACGAGAATCAGGTTCACCTTTCCACTGCGCACGTCCTGCATTAACCTTTGGTATTGGGGCCTCTTGGAAGTTCCAGCCGACAACCCTTCGTCGACATAGAAATCAATGATCTCTCCCCATTTCTTTAATTCTTTATTTTTATTCTTTACGAACTCGGTCATCCGGTACTTCTGAGTGTCTAACGAACCTTCAAAGACCTGCACTTGACGGTCGGTGGAAACTCGTAAGTATGCTCCGATCTTAAGCTGCGATTTCATCTGCCTCCTCCTTGTGCCTGGGTCGGCCTTGCTTTTTTCCATTCAAAAGAATTCGAACCATCATATTCTGCACCTCTTCTCGGCGTTTCTGAAAATCGTCAGCCGGTTCGGGAGTACCGATAAATCGGACAACCAAGTTCGCGCTAACTTCGTAACGAGGATTGGGAGGACGTCCACCACTCATTGCTTACGTTTCTCAATGTCGCGTAATTCAGCGTCTCCACTCCTCAGGATTAGCGTGGTTAATTCCTTAAATTTAGAATCCGAAAGTCCGCTAAAAACGCGCATGAGCACCGCCGACAATCGACTTGGATTCCTAAATCCCGTCTCGATGTTGCTCACAGCTGTTTTGCCAGAAAGACACAGCAGCTTCGCGAGTTCTTCCTGAGAAAGTCCCAGCCGTTCCCTTATTCCCTTGAATTGCGTGCCCGTCATGATGCTTCCTCATTGCCCTTTAGTTCATCATTGATGAACTCCTTGGTCAAGGATTTACGACCCTTTTTGGACACCTCGTCAACACCTTGGAACTGCTTCTTAAGGGCCTCTCGTAAGAACTCGGGTATCTCACCAGTCTCTTTCATGCGCTTGTACATCGCTTCTAGCATGGCTGCGTCGTCATAATGCAATTGTCTCAGATGCGCCAATTCGCGGTCAGAAAAGTTATTGCGATACTTCTCAATAATATAGCTCGCGAGGTTCTGACGATTAATTCTTCCGCCCTCAAAACCTTCATTCGCCCGAACAACTAAAGCCGCAAGTGTTTCCCCAGCTTCCTTAGTAATCGTTATCTTTATGATGCTTTCACCTTCTGTCTTCAATTCCTGTATTTCCCTTTCTTCTCTCTCCATAATTCACCTCCTTTTTTTATCTCTAATTTTTTATCTTATTCTCTGTATTCCACCCAACCCCGCCCCCTGGTTCCTGTCCACCTTCAACCAACTCGTTGGGTGGGGGTGGACAGGAAGAAACTTGTTTCAAGGGGGCGGGGTTGGGTGGTCCCATCTCCCTGTATTCGCGTCGGTTTTTTTCAGCTAGCATCTCCCAAAATCGCATTTCTAAAAGGAATGGCCATTCCTTTTAGATTCCCTTTAGAAATTATGTTTTGAACCGGTCCGCCCGTTAGGTCATGGAGCATATTTTGAAGCGGCAGTTCTTTTTCATTGAACCGAAGTCGCGTGGCCAAGCCGTGCTCACCAAATTCTGAAATTAGAAACGTGCCAGGTACGGTGCCGAGATCCCTCAGCGTTTGACATGAGAAGGAACGTCTAATCATGCTTTCCGTTGCCTTGTTGACACATCCAAAGAGAACCAAGTTGATCCGACGATAGTCGGAGTAGGCCAAGGCAATTTTGTCGTAGCGACTCTTTGTCTTACAGGTCTTTTCAATCTCGATCGCACATCTTAAAACTGACTTTCGTGTTTTAAGATCAAAAACAAAATCTGGAAGGCGGTAGATCCTGCCTCCCCCCAGTATCTGGTGGGCATCTAGGGGATTTCTCATCAAGTCATCTTCAAGCCAATAGCGGCTAATTAGATTAAACTGACCAAGCGTCAAAGCGACGTCTGCTACAATGGCATCATGATTGATGAAGGAATGAAACCGCGATGGACGAGCCGATTGTCCCAGCTGTCTCCTGCTTTGGCGAGACAGAAACAGCACCGATGGGTTGGACCCAGACCTTATGAACAGGCGCTTTTTTAAAAGAAAATTCCAATACCGAAATTGCTGACTGGGACGCATTTGGCAAATGAATTTGTAGAAGATGTCTCGAGTTAGAAATCCCCATCGAGCCGCAAAAGCTTGAGCGTCCTTAAAGATTTCTTCGTTTAATACTCTCACTTGATCTCCTGATGCAAAGGCTTTGGCACCAGAACAAAGCGGAAAATTTCAAGATAGATGTCGCATTTAATTTCATGATGCTTGCTGACAAGTACTGAGTTTGTTTATCTTCGGACTCCTTCCTGGATTTAATTCTACAATATTAGGACGAGACCAGTCGCGGGTGTTTTCTGACC
>JBGSNU010000019.1:0-27982 GCA_041739415.1 Bdellovibrionales bacterium
GACCATCAGCAACCTAAGCACGCTTGATCAACACTCCCCACCGGTGCTACGTAAAGACCACAAATGGTTCTACTTAAGGGCGAGAAGTTATGGGTTCCACATCTAGCCTGACGGAGCAGAGCTCCCGATAGACGGCTCGCCGGCACAGCGAAAGCTTGTGCATAATTTATGTTTACTTTAAAAGGCGTCGACCACGTCTCTGCGGGAGCTTGCGCAAAAATCGGTCCAAAATAGCTCAGATGCAAATTATGCGAGCTGGCTTAGAGAGCAAGGCGATGCTCAGGCGGTAGAGCTTTGGTTGCTCAACCACCTAGGCAAATCGCTGTTTTGCTGGGTTTATGGGCTGCTCGACGACCACCAGAGGAAATCACGAAGCCCGAAATCTGGCTTCGCGAAGCCAACTGATTTTATTTGGTGTTATGTAGCGTTGAGTTTTTAGAAACCTGAAGGGCTCGCGCCGCTTTAATTTTGATTTGAATTTCTGTTACTTACCGAATTCCAACTTCCCAGGCCTGGGAAAATTGGGGTGACCGACGGGGCTTGAACCCGCGACCCTGGGAATCACAATCCCATGCTCTACCAACTGAGCTACGGCCACCACAGACGGATAAATTTGAACCCTCGGTTATAGGTCGCGTGTAGCTAAAGCGCAAACGAAAATACAGGTCATATTCGACTCGAAAGGGCCTATCCCGTGCTGAGGAGCGTAATCAGCGCCCCGGCTGCCGCAACTTGCGACAGTTGTGAAAATCGACAATACTCGTTAGCCATGAATACCGAACATACAAACCATTTGCCTCCAGTTGAGATCCCGCTCGGCACCTTGAGTGATGAGGCGCAACAGGGTTTAGTCGACTCATTTATTTTGCGCGAGGGTACCGATTACGGTTGGAATGAGACCGAGCTCAGCACCAAGCGGGCGCAGATCATTCGCCAGATCCAGAAGGGCGATGTGAAGCTCGTTTATGACCCCAATTCGGAGTCGGTGACGCTACTGACACTCCAGCAGTGGCAGCAACTTCTTGATTGTTCTACCGTTCCCTGACAAATTTCAGAGACGTTTTAAGGGGGATTCGCAATCATGCAGGGTTATTTTGCTGCTATTTTGACATTACTGACTGTATTTCTGCCGACTTCTACGTGGGGTGAGAAGCCCGACATGGCCCAGATGCAGGGGACATGTGAGGACTATAAAATAGATATCAGAGCCGAACTGAAAATCTGGGAGTCGCCCCCAGAAAAACTGACCTCTTTGGCCGATATTGCTGCACGCAAAGGTAAGTCTGGCGAGTTAGCAATCGGTGAGTCGGCGAACTTGGCTTTGCATCCTGAAGGAAAGGTCAATTGGATGGCTAAGCCCGAGCGCACGTTTCCGCTGAAGGGCCAAGCGTACGCAGGTGCGGTGATGGTGAGAGCTGCAAAATCGGGTACTCATCGCGTGGCCATAGGTGGCAAGGTGTGGGTGGATGTGGTGGAGCTTAAAACGCGCAAGGTATTAGTGCCGCCGCGGTTTGAAATGCAAACCGGGTGTTCAAAGATTTTCAAAGTCGTGGAGTACACGTTGATGGAGGGGCAGGAGTACGCCATTCAGATCTCATCTAGCCCTGTGAATGCAGTTCGAGTTTTGCTGTCGAGCGCGCCAGCAAATAATTGAGGCAGATAGATTTAGTAGAAAGCCGGTTGAATTTATGATGAATGAAAAATCGACGATAGAAGAGATTAAGCGGCGCAAGACGTTTGCGATTATCTCACATCCCGATGCGGGAAAAACGACGCTCACTGAAAAGCTTTTGCTCTATGGTGGAGTTTTGCGTGAGGCCGGGTCGGTTAAAGCTAAGTCTGGTAAAAAGCATGTAACCTCGGACTGGATGGAGATGGAGCGAAAGCGTGGCATTTCCATCACCACAACGGCGATTCAGTTTGAACACAAGGGCTTTTGCATCAACCTATTGGACACTCCCGGGCACAAAGACTTCTCAGAGGATACCTATCGAACATTGATGGCGGTCGATGCGGCTGTGATGTTGATTGATGCGGCCAAGGGTGTCGAAGAGCAAACAAAAAAACTGTTTCAGGTGTGTCGGAAGGCTGGGATTCCAATCTTCACTTTTATAAACAAGATGGATAGAGAAGCCAAAAATGGTGTTCACCTTTTAGACGAAATTGAGAAAGTTCTGGGTATCAATTGCACTCCGGTCAACTGGCCGATCGGTAGTGGGCAAACCTTTCGCGGAGTGTTTGACCTGCTTGAAAAAAAGCTGCACGTGTTTGAGCGAGATGAAGCCGACACCAGACGGCACGGCCTGCAAGCGCGCGTATTCAATTCGGTAGATGAGATACGGACTCTCCCGGGGTTTGATTCAGGTTTTTTGAAAGAGGCTTTGACGGATTTTATCAACGAAGTGGAGCTGATGACTTCTGCTGGAACCAGTTTTGATCTGGATATGATTTTAAAAGGCGAGCTGTCCCCCGTGTTTTTTGGCAGCGCGATGAACAACTTTGGGATCGAGCTGTTTTTAGATTATTTTATCGAAGTGGCACCGGCGCCAGTTGCTCGTACCACGTCTGACGGGGCCACATATCCGTCGACGGGCGAGTTTTCTGGAGTGATTTTTAAAATTCAGGCCAATATGGATCCACAGCATCGAGATTGTTTAGCCTTCATGCGTATATGCTCGGGCGCCTTCGAAAAGGGGTTGAAGACCAATATTCCGCGCACCAAGCGTGAGTACCGCATCAACAATGCCTTCTCTATTTTGGGTCGAGATCGAACGCCCATTGATACAGCTTATGCTGGAGACATTATCGGGCTAGTCGACACCTCTAGCGCGCTTAGAATTGGTGACACCTTGGCCGTGCAAAAAGGGGTTGAGTACCGAGTCTGGACCCGGTTTTTGCCAGAAGTCTTTGCCGATATTCGTTTGCTTGAGCCAGAAAAACGCAAGCAGTTGAATAAGGGGATCGAACAGTTCTCGGGTGAAGGCATTATCCAAGGATTGTTTGATCCGAATTTGCCGACCTCTTTGCCCATTGTTGGAGCCATTGGTGAGCTGCAGTTTGAGGTGATGACTCATCGGCTAGAGTCGGAGTACGGGGTACACGTCAAACTCAATCGATTGCCATTCACTACCTCACGGCTGTTGGTGACAGACCCGGCTTTGATTCTATCGCCCACTTCAAGTGACTGGAAGCTGATTCATGACATCGACGGCCATCCAATCGTGCTGTTGCTGTCGGAGTGGAGCGCCAGAGTTTTTCAGACGTCCAACAAGGGCGCTGTATTCGCCGCCGACTACGCTGAATATTTTAAATTGAAGCAAAATACAGATAAATAGAATAAGTTTGTAGTTTGGTGCCTCAAACTTTCGAGCTATATTGAGCCGCAAAGCTCACTGGCGCTGACAATCGACGTCGATTTAAAATAATGGAGTCGTACTCCAGCAAGTTCGGGTACTTTTTGAACCCTGATCCACGTGGATTTTAGTCTCGCCTCAAAGTTCGAGTTGAAATTTGAGGCGTGTGACAGCACTGGGCATCACTGAGTGCGTTTCAGTAGGAAAATATTTATGGCACCTTCCTTGCAAAACTGTTCTTGGGTAAGGTGATTGAATCGCTTCTTTAGGATTCAATCACCTTACGTTTATAAAACACGTATACCAAGGAGCAAGAGTGAACAACACCTATGGAACAGAGAGAGTAAAGTCGCGCGATAAGTTGAAGGGCGCACCGGGGCACCAAGCGGATGAATCAGCCGCAAAGGAAAAAACCAATGGTGCCAAGCCCGCAGAAGCGAGCACCAATCGACAAGCTGGTGGTTCTTCGACAGCGTCGAATAAAAAAGAACGTTCAAGTGGTGGTGACCAGCTTCAAGCGGTGAGCGCGGCCGTGACCAAAGAGCTTGCGGGTGCAACCTCTTCTGTCGTTGAAGACATTGTTGAACGGCTTGGCGTTCGTTTTGGCAAGGGCAAGGTAGATCGTTGGTACGCCATGCTTGCCGGTTCAGGCGCGGATGGACAGGGCAGCGAAGCGTCCTTGTATAATATCGTAAAGGCAGCAGTACCAAATATACCAGAGGGGTTTAGCATGTCGAATTTATCAACTCTAACGGAGTGGGAACCAATTCGCGATCGAATCGCAAAACGACCGATCGCAAGTGCAGCCATTGCAGCTGCCGGTGTGGGCGCGCTCGTTTTGCTACGAGAGTATCTGAACGGCAACATGCCAAAAGATATGTCGTTTGCTGGAGCAAAACGCAGAGTGACTGAAAAACTGACCGGCACAAAAAAAGCGAGATCTAAGGTTGGGCGTTCAACAAAATCCAAATCCACTCGCGCGAAAAAAGTCTGAACAATTTTGTTGCGATGGGTTTGAGATCTGATGAAATAGGGGCGTGCCGAGTTTCGGTACGCTTTTTTTTCAAAACTCCAAGGAGTACGAGATCGTCGCCAACAGATTGACCCCGCCAATGAAGTATAGTCCTGTTTTGATGCTATCTTGCTTTTGTTGAGTGGCGTTGAGCCTCGCGGCAGCTATCCTAAATAGGTAGAAAAAATAAATAGAAGACCCAGTGATGTTTACAACTAGGAGAGCTTGTATATGCCAGGATGGTGTAGAAAAGAGCCGCGTCGGAGCGGTGGAGTTCAATTTATGGTCTTGGCCCTTATAGCAGCGTTTGTGGAAACGAGCTGGGCCGCTGACAGGGTTTTGGTGACACGATTTGATGCCGCCCAAATTCAGTTTAAGTTGCAGAATCAGTCCGGCGGCAGCATGGGCTGCGCCCATACTTTGCTCCAAAATGTGCCGTGGTGGTCGGTCCGTTGCGGCGACAGGCTCTACACCGTCAACACTTGGTATGAGCTAATGGCGAACAAGACAGGTGAGAAGAATTTACGAAAGCTCACGCTGATGTTCGATCTTTCGGAAGGCGTGGCCTCGAGTGGCGAGAAGCTAGTGCAGTTTCGCTCGCATTTGACCAATATTGTTTTGCGCGGGGAGGGGAATCCCTTAGAAATTTCTTCATCCCTTGACGTGCAAAACGGTCAGGCGAGCCTGGAGATGCAGGTAAGCCTCTAGCCATTCGGTCGCGCCTCTAATATTTAGCGACATCTGGAGAATCCTTTTGTAATCAACTGTTCACAGAGACACATGAACAGTTGATAAAGGTGCCCAGAGTGAAAAGGTTCTTAGGATATTTTGTATTTATGGTGTTGGGAATTGGCTCGGGCCTTTTTGGCAATGCAGCGATTTTTGGTAATGATGACATAAAGGCGATCAATGAAAATTCGAAGCACTTTGGCTTAGCTCGGGCGACTGCTGTGGCGTTGCTCTCGTCCAATGTATCAGTGAACGATTCGGGCACGTTGGATTTGCTCCCAGATTCCCTCAGCAATCTCTGTAGCACTGAGGTCTTTTATCGCGAGCCCTCGTTGAGCTACGCATGCAGTGGATTTTTAGTTGCACCCGATTTGATCGTGACGGCTGGCCACTGCATGGTCAACACGGGTGAGAGCCGCAATGAGACCGACAAATACTGCGCCGTTTACTCCTGGTTGTTTGATTTTAATGAAACGACCGCTGGAGATGTGGCTATCGCAAATATCTCCAGCGACAGACGCTACAATTGCAAACAGGTCATCTACGCCGTCGTCGACGGAAAAGCACCGTTCCGCGATTATGCGCTCGTTCAGCTCGATCGCCCGGTGCTGGATAGACAGCCGGTTCCGATTGCGACTAGGCCCGTGCGCCGGGGCGACGAGGTGGCGATGGTGGGTTACCCGTTTGGAACTCCAGCGAAGTCTGCCGATGGCGCTAAGGTCATCTTGAATCAACGCCGACGGCAAAGCTTCATTACGGATTTGGATGCGTTTTCAGGCAATAGCGGAAGTTTAGTCGTAAACAGTCGGGCAGAGGCCATCGGAATTTTAATCAGTGGAGCACCGATCACGCCCTGGGTGACCCATTCTAAGCGTCAGTGTGATGTCATTAACCGCTGTGATGCGAGCGGAGCCAATTGCCTTTACCGAGAGGACTTCTTAGAGTCACTCCCTGGCTTCCAAAGGATTGGTTCAGAGGTACAACGGATCGGTCCTGTCAGGGATCTCATTCTAAAGTTTGAGAAGTCTCGCGAGTCGTATTGAAGTGGCAGGGGTTCGGCCTCTCTGGCATAAACCTTGCCCTAGTCTAGGCTTATATCCAATGAGACGTGGTTCTTGAGCCTTTGGCTTGAGGCCATATGTCCAAGTAATAGACAGAGGCGCCAATGTGGAGACTCCCGCAAATAGTTGTGATGATTTTGTGCGCCTTGGTGTCAATTGGGGCCGTAGCGGCAGTTGAAGAGCACATCAATCGAGAGGATCTATTTGCGAGAGCTTTCCGGAGTTTGCCTTTTTTAATGAACATGGCGGCCAATGATGAGCTGTTCAGACAGAAGATATCGCCTGCCGAGATTAAAATGTTTCGATACATCGACTCCGTCGCCCAAGACGCTCGCAATCGACAGTGGTTTAAATCCCGAGGAGTTGAGAATTTTCGCGAAAAGGATTGGGACCGATACTTCTACGCCCCTTATCGCGATTCTCAAAAAGCCGTACTCGAGGCGGCATCGCCGGTTCGGTTTGGACTTAAGTTTTCGAGTGACCAAAGGCTGTTCGACTTGCAAGAGGATGGATTGGTCCGGAGTGCCGTTACCACGCAAGCGTTAGATGCCGATATCTTTGTCAATCGTTTGAGAATTAACGATGCCACTCGGACCGTGACTTTAGGAACAGCAATTGCTTTGTTAATTCATGAGTTTGGTCACAAGCTGCCGGCACTTAACCTTCCAAAAGATCAAAGTGCCATAGACAGTGTAGCGGGTAAACTTCAAGCCTATGTGGATTCTCAAATGAGTCATCGCGAGACCTCACTGGGCCGAGTTTCAATTCTCAAATTTCGAACGGCACCTTACAACGAGTGGCATGAGACGACAATGGAAGGTCAACATCAAGGTGTGAATATCCCGCCCCATTTCGAACCGCTCAGAATTTTCGATGGTGAGGGAACTTACATTTTTATCGAATCTAAAGGTCATATTCACGACCTAACGGATGAGCTGTTTGCGCGAGTGAACGACGAGGACATTGTCGGGGGCTTTCAGGAGTCTTATAATTGGCAGAGACTGAACTGGATTCTCAGTAGTGATATCAACGTGAGGGACAATGGCTATGGAGAGGTCACTCTGGAGATCCATCTCAACCATTTGCAGAATGCGATTCCGTTCATGCGTGAGGGAGTGCCAGACCCTGCAAAGCATGACTTATGGAAGGCGGCATTTCCATTTTCCCCTCCTCACGTGGGTCGGTTTCTCGGTGCGGCCTATCGACTTAAGTCCGGGGCCAAGCCAGATTTGATCTCCGAAACACGCATCCCCTTGAAGATGGAGTTTCCTTCGCTTCGACCAGAGAAGGTGGACGTGAAATGGGAGGGGCAAGACTTCGTAGCTAGGTATAAATTCACCTTGCCTGTGTTCCCGTTGGGTGAATTAGACATCAAGAGCAAGCCTTACCTAATTCTACAGCTCAATGGCGATCGTTTCGAAATTCCCGTCACGTCTTCAGTCGGTGACCTGCATGAATTCAGGCTGCCCGGTATTCTCGATAAGTCATCGGGCACTCTGGAAGTCGTTGGAATTGAGTTGGGTCCGTTGCAACCAAACTTAGGTCAATCTGTTGAACCGATATTAAAGGTTTTTCTGGATGAAACAGATAAACTCCCAATGAGTGGCACGAGACCAGTAGCTAAAGTTGAACTGCTAGAAGTTTTTGGCTGGAACGGGTTAAAGTGGGTGCTAATGACCAACGAACACTCATCGAAAATACCAGCGTCACACTTGCGATTGGTCTTTGATACGACTGAGCCTATAGTTTCGTTGAAGATGCATTTTGATTACCGTTGGGTAGCGCACATGTCGGCCCAGATGAGTTCTGGCGCTCACTCGGTTCCCACGGGCTTCCAGTACCGGCAGGCCTCAAAGTGGGTTACCTTCGAGGCGCGACACCTTCGGCAAACAGTAGTGGATGGCAAACTCTACGTCGATGTGTTGGTGGATGCAGGAATTGGAGAGTCACAAACAGTCAAACGTGATGTCGAAATCCCTCCAAGCGAACGACCCGGTTGGATGCGTGGGGACGAATCTCTAGTCGCTTTTAAAGAAACTGACACGTTCACTGGTGAAAATGATCGCAGAATTTTATCATTCGACTTCACCACTAGAGTTCTATCGAATGGGACCAAGGTATTTCGAGCCCCCTTGGAGATACAAAAATTTCAGCCGACTTCATCGCCAACGGATTGTAGGTCTGCACTGAACTAAAAGTTGGGCTTAAATGCCACTTCGATTTGACTCCAGTCAATCGAGCCTTGGCGGTCTAGTTTGATATGGATAAAAAGTAGATATCGGCTTTCTGTGTTGCATGCGGCAGACGGTTCAGCCTGAAAAGATATCTCAGACTCATCGATCCAGTTGCCCTTCCAGCCCTCAAATTTCCAGTCGACAATGGTCCCGCAGGGGAGTGCATTGGTCACCAGTTCGTCGAGACTCTTCGATGCACTGGAGTCTTCTACTGCCATCGTCGCCAAACGGGAGCCTTGATATTCGTAGACATAGTGGTGGACAGCGTAAAGAGCGTTTGCGGGATACAGCTGGATCGAGGTCTTTAAAACCGAGAGATTCTTAAACCAGCGGCGTGCCTGTGCCAGCAATCCTTGTAGATCACTTGTGTGATCCACATGGCTTAACCGGGCAGCAAAGACGATGGCTAAGATTTCGCTCGGCGGTCGAACCTCCCCATTGACTTGATACAGTGCCGAGGTAAATACGGTGACATTAGCGCCCAATCTACGACTAGTGACGAACGGAAGATCGGCCTTGTCACCGTGTACGAAGTCGATTTGGACACTCTGAACCTCTTCGTCATGGCGTTCTGTTAAATCCCTCCAGATGCTAACCTCTCGCTCGGATAAACCGCAGTCGGTAGGGCGGATCAGACAAGGTCTGATATAGGCCGGTAAATTTTGGTGGTAATATATGAACTCCATTTCAGCGAGTCCTCCACCATTTTTGACGATGGACTGGGCAAAAACAAACTCAGGCACAAAAAAAATAAGACTAGCTATCAAAAATTTCATTTACGTTTCCTGTAGTGGTTCATGCAAAGGAAAGAGTTGGGTGGTGAGTCCGTAGACCCGCTCTTTTCCACTGCGTTGGTGAAATTTATCAACCAGTTGCATGGTCAGTTTTTCAAGCTCACTGGAGAACTCTTTGCAGTCTGCCATTCGAATGGAAAAGACGATCGACTGGAATTTTCTCTGATCTATCGGCACTGTTTCTAGAGTTTGCATGCCCTGTTCAATCATTTGCCGGTGAAACGTTCGGATGGCTTGGGAGGGAACATCTTGACCGACTACAGTCTGAGCCGACGCACGATTGAGGCGGCCCTCTGGAGTTTTTACCAAAAGACTTAGGCGCACCAACCTATCGATGGCCTCTTCGACTTCACTGATTTCTAAAAAGAGAGTTTCTGCCAGGACCGAGGCGTTCTGGTAAATTGGGGATAGATCAATAAGCTCAAGAATAGCCAGATGATACCAGTTGGCGACAGAAGCGAACTGGTCGAGCGATAAGCTTCCCTCGGGGTGACTGAGTCGGCGCTCTATTCTGCGACGTGCGGCAATTTGTTCGACGGTTTCTTGCCCTCGAATTTGCACGAGATCACAAAAGTGCTCCATTTGCTCCGGCGACAAATCTAATTTTTTGCTGATAAACAAAGCTCGTTCATACGACATTCCACCTTTGCCTCGGAGAAATTCCGATAGGGTGGATACTCCCAGCTCCAGATCGCGCGCAAAGGCTCGTAGAGAGTAAGCGGGCCGTCTACTTCTGCGCTTAGCGTATTCAGCGCGAAGGTAAGCCGGGGCGTCTAGGGGAAAGTGAGTGTCAGTCAGCATAGGGTGTGAGTAACGTACCAAATCCTTAGTGGCAAATGCCTTTTTGCCACTTGCCCTCGCGAACACCGGCGAACAGATTCTGAGTCCGTCAGCTTTACAGCCTAGGGATCGATTCTCTAGGTTTGAGGCAAACTCAACCAAGGAGAATTTTCATGAAGTTACGTATGGCCTCTGCAGGTTTGGCTGTGCTGGCCTTTACTGGATGTCAAACTGTGCCCTATCAAGGTGAGGCTCGAAACGTGACGGTTAAGCCGCAAAAAGAGGGCGTGGTCTCCATCCCTACTAACCCGCGGGATGAAGACCGTAGCAAAGCCGAGACCTTAATGGCGCGAAACTGTCAGCCTTTTGCACCTACGGTCCTTGAGGAGGGCGAGGTTGCTGTGGGAACGAAGGTGGACTCAACAGGGCAAGAGACCAAAAAGAAAAGCACAGAGCGCGAGGTAGGAAGCTTGTTTGGGATTCCATTGGTTTCAGGCGATGCGGGAGGAAAATCCACCCAGGCGTCATCGACAACAACTGAACTCAAGGAATGGCGTATCACTTACCGCTGCAAACAGGACTCGAAAGTCAGATAGGTTCATCAATGATCCGGTTGGAGCACTCGCTCCAACCGGTGGTTGTTACTAGTAGGAAACAAACGTCATATTCTTCGGGACACCACAGCCCCACTGATTCTCGCCATAACAGATCAGATTCATTCGGCTCGAATTTGCACCCAAGAGTTTGTACTGACAGATCAGGCCACCACCTGAGGCCACAATCCATCCTCCAGTTTTATTGGTCGCATGTTTAGGATAGAGAGTGTTTTGGCAGGTGATTTCGCCATCTCTTTTTTCTGTCCAATAGATTGCGTCTGAGTAAACCTCGAGCAGAGTGCTCTTATTGTTGAGGCCCTCATATTTCCAATTGCCTCTAAACTGATTCTGAATAGTGGATTCAAGTTTGCCAACCGCAAGTGATTGCACTTTCATTTTAAATGACAGCTTTTCGCAGGTCTGCAGCCCTCGAAACACGATGCGCATCACGCCGCCTTTACCTGGTGTGGTCAAGAAGGTTTGACCCTTTTCGACTGGTACAGCAAAATCTTGCGCTGAGTTCGCATACCAAAGCGGATAGATTTCAACGCTCTTGGCGCTACAGCCTGCAACTTGAGTTGTGTACGACTCCAACACCAAATACTGCGGCGTTTTGCTAGCGGGCACTTGAAAATCCACAAAGCCTTCTGCCTGAACGACATTGATTGTAAATTCATTCACCCGCTGAGCACCGTCGCGGCTAAATTTCATTGGGAATGGGCCGACCTCTTGACGAGCGGTTTTTTCATCGACGGTTTCAAACTTGGCATCAGTTTTTCCGCAGCCTGCGAGCGATAGAATTAGGACTAGAGCAAACGTTGCTTGTAGGGAACTGTTCATTGGACCTCCGTTGAGTGGGTGAGCGTTGAGTCCATAGGGTTGCCCGCCTAAAAAATCTAGGTCAAACACCCGCCGTTTCATTTTGTTCGGGGGTGTTCGCTTGGGTTTACTGTGACCAAATTGGGCACTTTGACATCCGTGGTGAGTCGAGTGCCAGTCTTATGGCTTAGGATGTCGGTACGATCTCTGCACTGTCTGAGGCCAGCGGAATGCAATCCATTTTCAGGAGGTTGGTCAATGTCAGCTCGTGTATTTTTACCGATTTTTGTTTTGAGCCTGGGCTTTTCTTCGGTTGCGACATCTGAAATCTCAGAATGCCTCACGACAAAGTCTCCCGAGAATCAGCTTCAGTGTGGGATTACCCAAGACTTCGCTAAATCTGAGCAACTTCTCAACTCCACTTACAACAAGGTTTTGACTGACCTGGCTAGTCGACAGGAGTTTGGCAACGAAAGAAACTTTGTGCTGGAGAATATGCGGTCTCGCCTAAGAATTTCGCAACGGAGTTGGCTGTATTTTCGAGAGAGTCAGTGTGAGCTAGAAGCGTTTGGTTTGTTGGCCACTCAACACACGACCGCAACCTATATTGTTTGTCAAACGGCGGCCAACAACGCTCGCGCAAATGAGCTAGATACGTATTTTGAAAAATTTAAGGCGAACTCTGCAAAGCAGTAGAGACTTCTTTAATGCCTGCACTTTGACAGTTCAGTCGCAGGCTCTTTTGGCATTTTAGGTAGTCTTGATCGACCATTTTCTGCGCTGACTTTTGAACCTGCTCAATCAAAGACTGAATCTTTGGCGTGGAGAGCAATGTCGCCAATGCGTCTTCAATCGCAACACAGGCACAATCCTTCACGCAGCTATTCGCAAGTGTGCTAAACATCTGTGTCTCAGTCGTTGTCAGTTCCGTAGCTTTTACATCACTTAACTCGGCTGCATACTCGGCCTGAATTTTTGCCAGCACTTCGGCTTTAGGCTTCGCGGGAATATCGCAAACTTGTTTGGTCGCTCGGAGAAATACGGATAGGTCGCGCATTCGCAGCACGGCCGAATGTATTTGGCTAGAGAGGACACTTTTCTTTGTCTCTTTAACCTGTGTATCAGCGGCTCCTGCATGAAGATTTGCCGAACAAAAGACAACGATTAAACTAAAGGCCAGCTTCAGTGAGTGTGACATAGCGAATTCCCGCATTGCTCTGAGTTTGTTGAATAAGGAGTTGAGTGGCTTCATACGACTGTTTGTGAATGTCATGAAAGAGAATAATTCCTTTGCCAGTGGCGGTCATTTGCTCGCGTACGCGCTGAACTATGCTCGCAGGATTTCGATCTTGCCAGTCCAGGCTGTCCACGGCCCAAAAGTAATGGCTCACATTGGATTGCTGAAGTCTCGCGCCGATAGCAGCGTTTTTTACACCTGAGCCGAATGGCAATCGGAACCGCTTGACCGAGTAGGCCTTACCGGTTCTCAACGTGACGATATCAGATAATATTTTGCTCGAACCGACGATTTGATGATCGAGTACCTCGGATTTCCAGCTTTCAAATCTCGAAGTTGCCACCGTCGCTTGGCCAGAAAAGTGGCTGCGATTGAGTTTGGAAAGATTGGCAAAACTCGTAGCTTTTGCGATGTTGCCGATATCCGGGTGAGAGTGACTGTGACAGGCGACTTCAAACCCATTGCGATGCAGCTCTTCCACTATGCTCGGGTACTTCTGGGCATTTTCAGCGAGCCAGAAGAAGGTGGGTTTGGCGAGACGGGCGTTGGCCCAAAGGCTTGCGATGGCCTGGGTGTATTTAGGATGTGGACCGTCGTCATATGTCACTATAAACGTGCCCTTAGGCTGCCCTCGGCCGGTGTGGTTTCGTTGGCCCCAGTCAAAGGTGCCCGTAGAATTTGGGGATCGAGTGGCTTGTTGGTAACATTCACCAGGTCTTTGATATAGATCTCGAGCGTTGCTTAAGGCTAGCCGTGGCAGCATCGCATTTTTGAAGTCGAGCATCTCTTGATCGTTTAAGGGGTCAAATGGACCTAGGGGGCGACCGGGAAAGTCTGTAAATCTTAGGCATGGAGTGCGGTGTTGGCAAACGTTGGCGTGATTGTCATTTAACACTCGAATCATCTGAGCCTTCGCCATAAGTTCGGCGGGAGAGTCGCCAAAGTTTGCTCGAAATAAAGCGAGGTACCAATCATAGTCGGACTGACGTCCCCGCGTAAGCAACTGGGTTTGTACCGCCTGTAGCCGGGCTTCAGCCCCCATTAAGAACTCGGAGTTCTCCCACAGCTCACAATAAAGTTGTGATCTGTTGAGTTGTTCGGTGTCGACGGTAGTCCCAGCCTGTTGCAATTGCGAAACCATAAGATCAAATGAACTCGCCAGTTTTTGAGTTGTACTAACGATACTTAGTTGAGCACGCATCTCATTCATGAGCGTGGCATCAGCATCTGGCCCGCGACTTAGATAGGCATCGACCAAGATCTTGTCATTGGCTAAATCCGCGATAGCCTGTTCGCCATGTACATGTGGCTCGTCCAAGACTTGAGTGGGATTGCGTTGACCCAGCGAGCTGGATGGTGGCTGATTAACGCCTGGGGTACTACAACCTAGGGCCAGGGTTGTTGATATGAAGAAACCGAGCCAAAGTTGAACTGAATGTTTTGTGATCATCTCTCTATGGTCAGGCATCTGAATTCGTCTTGGCAAGTCCGGAAAGATGCGCCGCTCATGCCAGTGCCTTAAATTGGCGGGCCCTATAAACTTTCTATAGCGAATTTGCCTCTAGGAGCTCGAGCTCGTCAGAGGAGGCAGGATCTCCGCTTGCAGAGTGAACGGAAGAGATTGGAGATTTAAAAATGTTTTATTCCTCAATAAAGAACTCACTACGGGTGGCCCTTAGCTTGGCGCTGTTCGCGACCATCTCATGTTCAAAGGACAAGCCCAATTCGGAGCCCGATGCCGGCAAAAAAGTATACTCGCGCTTCCCAGCTGGATCGACCAGGTATATGCCTGCGGATTTTGCCAAAACTGAAATTTCAACTCACACCTATCGCCTATTGCAAGATCTAGAATTTGAATCAGCCGACATTGAAGATCAAACTCTGTTTGAAGGGACTTCTCTAGAAAATGCTGTGCGATTGCTATCGATGACCTTTATCGATCAAGCAAGAGTTGATTCAACTGATCTGGATCCGAACGCAAGCTCGTGTGCCGTGGTTTATGAGGCGCAAAAAT
The DNA here is from genome assembly GCA_041739415.1 of Bdellovibrionales bacterium. GTDB lineage: Bacteria > Bdellovibrionota > Bdellovibrionia > Bdellovibrionales > UBA1609 > JALHOQ01. The sequence goes on from JBGSNU010000019.1 coordinate 14,630, forward strand.
CCACACGGCTCTCAGAGATCAACTTTAGCCAAAATAATATACTTGCACCCGGGCAATTTGTTTTCAGCTCGCGCAACGACAGTTTCGCCTTTGCGCTCCAGTTGACTGCTGGCACTCGACAGTCATTTTATCTCGAATGCCGCAACGTCAAAAATTTAGCGCAAATTCAGCGTCATATCGGCCACCTATTAGAGTAAGTCCGGAGCTGTGCGAAAATAGAAAATAGAACTTGAAAGGGTGCACCTAAGACTTGAACCTGAAGGCCTGCAATTCGGCCCACCAGGAGGTGCACTTGAATTTATCAGCCTCAGCATTCAAAGTATTGGCAGTCTGCCTCGTGATCCTCACAGGATTTACTGCTGCTTCTACGGCCTACGCGATCACGCCGAATGGCATCTTTGACCAACCCTCCAGCAAAATCAATATTCTGGATGATCGTTACCGAATAGGCGATGAGTGGGGCAAAAAACCAGTCAGAGCCGAAGACCTAAACTCCAACGTGCATTTTCGCCGAATGGCCCTAGCGACCGCAAAAATTCGCAGTGGGGGTACAGGTTTTTATCTTGGCAACTTTGAAGGCATTCACTTAGTGGCGACCAACCATCATGTTTGCCCGAGCGAGTGGCGGTGTGGATCTGGAAACACGGTGATTTTTCCACAATTAAACGTCCGAGTGAGGATAAATAAATTTTATGGGAGCTGGCCGGAGATTGATTTAGCGATTTTTTCAGTCGAAAGCACGAGCATCACAGACTTGGCCGCATTGGAGAGTGTGGCCTCGCCATTTGCCTTCACCAAGGATTTGTATCGCGGGCAAAAGCTAGTGACGATCGGTTTTGGAGTCGCCAACAACGGTGGCGGGGCCCTTATGGCCAATCGAGACAGTGATTGCGTGGTGTTTAGTGGCGATGCAGAGTATCGGGTGATGAGTGACCCCGACGAGCTCAACCCAGGGACTTACGATGTCTGGTCCTTTGCGAATGGCTGCGATGTCTCCCACGGTGACTCCGGGTCGGCCATGATGGACCGTGAATCCGGCCAAGTCATCGGTTTGATCTGGACGGGTAGAATTCCGAAGAGCAAAAAGGTTCAGTCCTCAGGTTATTTGAATCAGCTCCTGGCGGCTCCGACCGAAGAGGTATGGCAGGAGTTGTCTTACGGTGTGCCTGCCGTTAAAATTAAACCATTTTTGTTAAGTAAAATTGAGGCCGGCGAGGTCGCAAGAGATCTCCTTTTGATGTTTTAGGCCAGGCGCAGGCTGAAGCGGCATAGTTCATGCTCTAACGTCTCTCATACAGAATTTAAATGAGAGCGAGAGGCATACCATGCGGCTTATAAACTTCGACGGCTCAAAAACCAATGTCAGCACTTGCCAATTTGCGCCCGCTGTATACAGTTTAGACAGGCAGTCAGCTCGAAAATGGCTTAGACCGGTCGGGTCGATAGCGCTTACATTGGTACTTTTTAGTCTCCCGCAAGCGTTTGCTGCAGGTCGATTTTACACTGGAGCTTGCTCCTCTCAGGGTGATTGGGTCAACGCGGCGATGTCACACATTGAGTCCATTCGCCAGTCCATCGACAATTTGAAGAATGATCCGGCTTGCCAAGGGATTGAAACCGTCGTTCAGCAAATGAAGATTGACGATATGCGAGAGGCGGCCAATCGCAAAAATTCCTTTGTGGATTTGATATCAATCAATCGAGAAATGAAAGATTTGCGGCAGATGTACGGACAAGGGAGCGCAGAGTTTCGCGGCAAAGTGGTAGACAACTTGGTTGGCAAGCTAATTCAAAGTGCTGAATCACAAGCTGAAGGCAACCAGTCACTCCAGCGCTCTGAGATCGACAATGCGACCAATTCGGTACGTACGGTTACGGCGAGAGGTGCCCAGGCGCTAGATGTCATGATGGACGGTGTGAGTAAGTCACTCGACGTGATGCCCAACTTTCGTGCGTGCTTTAACAAGCAGCCCAATCAAGCGGCGGCGATTATCGCAGGTCTCGTTAAGGTCGGTGCTGCCTTTGTCGATGGCGGTGAAGGTGTTGGTAGCCGGCTCGGAACATTGATCGCAAAGATCGTTACGTTTGCCCGCAATGATGCTTATGCGGCCATCACAGCCCACATTCAAGAGCAGGAATTTTTAACGGCGATGTCCTGTTTGGTCGAAACTTCAGCTCAAGCCTATTGTGAGGCGACTGATGCCTACCACTTGGTTGCAGATCAGCAAAAGCTGGTGGAGCAGATTCGGTCGGATCGCGCTAAGAATCAATCGACGGCCAATCCGCTCCGAGGCTATTACCTCCTGACACGCGAACTCCCGAAGATTGGAACTTGGTTGCAGCGGGTGGTGAATGGGGTTCCACCAAAAATGGTTGCACAGGCCGATTTTTTAAATGGAGTGAATGAATCTCTAAACAAATTGATTCAAAACAAAAATTCGCTAGAGGCCATTTATTCAAATGCAATGTCGAACTATCGGCAAAACTTCAGCGGTGAAAAGTCTGATGCAGGCTTAGATGCCAAGCGAACATACGTCATCAATAATTTTCTAGTTCCACTGATCGCTGGAATGTACGGTGGGCGAAATTATTCAGTGGGAGTGACGTCAGTAAACTTTTTTCAAGTGACGATGCCAGAGCAGATCGCTCCCTTCTTTCTGCTTGGTCAAGGGCTACCCGGTGAGTTTAAAAATACAGCCGTGCAACAGGTGGTTTGGTCCAGTTACTTGGCAAACAACATGGAGACTTATGTAGGACTCTCAAATCCCGACTCTCTGATTGTGGATATGAAGCCTCGGCTTGAGCGGCTAATCGCCGATGCGCTCGACAGTGGAAACCGATATTTCACTTACTGGTATATTCCTGATCCGACTCTGATCGTGGACGAAGCCTTGGCGTCTTCGCCGCCCAGTGTGTACCAAAGTTTGCTGAACCTTGACTCTTATCTGTCGGAATCTTTAGTGCGACTCGACAAAGTCAGTTCTGTAAGATTGCCGGCTATTCGGCAAGAGTTGGCAGCTGTGCAGGTGGACTCGTTGCTGACAGAGTCGCAGCGGCGGCAAAAATCGGCCGAGTTGCAAACCAAAATCGACTTTTATTCTGGTCCCGGCACCTACAACAGCATCTTAGAAACTCAACACAAGATTAGAAAGCTATTGCAGAGCTTTGAAGGCCGAGTCAATTTTAAGGACAAGGTGGCCACTAAGCTCTGGAATCAGATCGGCCCGCAAATTAAACCGCATGGGGACATTCTCTCTGAGAAGAGCCGAGAGATGGATCTAAAAATTCTCCAAACGGCTTATGACGAATTCAATATGATCTTGCAGCGCGAAACTTTTCTTTTTATGCGACTGTCAAATTATGTGTTGTATGAGTACATGGATCGGGTGCAGTCCGGCGAGGATGTGTCGGCCTATATGAAGGAACTGTTGGCGGTCACAGGCAACAATCTCATCGATAAGCTGATTGCCATTAACCGGGTCGATCCCAATGCCACGTTGATGAGCTTGCATCAGGCGCAACCTATTAATCACATTAACCTTGAGGGTGTAGAGCAGCTGCTGTCTGATAATTTCAAGCGAGCCATTTGCGATATCACCTATCGAATTGGCGGTAACGCTAAGAATATAGATGGTTGCAAAAAAGTGATAGGACAGCGATCAGATGCGAAGATCTGCAGTCTCTATCAGATGGTTTTGGGCAAGTGCATTCCTAAGCTGACGGACCTGACAAACTCACTGCGCGGCTCTAAAGAGGTCTTGCGCGCGGATACAGAGTTTAAGTCGTTTGAACAGTTGCGCGCCAAGTACTGCATGCAGACCATGTCGTTCCCAACTCGGTGGAACCAGTTCACTGAAATTTGTGACGGAACCACAGTGAACAGCCAGTATGAGCGTGAAGCGAAGTTGGATGGTATTCAGGTGAATTTTTCATACAACAATTACGTCAGCAGTTACGCCAAGCCTGAAAAGACCGGCACACGGATCTGCGCCCTACGCGATTACATGCGCCGGAATCACGTGTACTGGCTACTGAGTAAACAGGTTTATTAGACTAGAGTTAGTGAAGTGACTTCAAAATGTAAAGAAACGGCTTGCCATTCACGGTAAGGTGCATCGAAAGCTCTTCGGTTTGGTCATTCACCTGAGCGAGGGAGATTTTCACAACGGTCTTCAGATTGGGTCGCATGTCCGGATCTTGCGAGCAGGCTGAAGCGTTTTTAGGATTTATCCATATCGTCTCTTGTGTAAGCAAATCGTCGTTCAGCTGGTAGTTGGCGAGACGCTCGCAGAATCCCTGCTCATCCGCTCTCTTCCAATACAACTGACTAATGCCGTCGGCCCGAAAATCAAAGGTAAGGAGGAGGTCGGGGTTAGGAAGAGGGTATCGATTGCCTTCGAACAAAAAACCATCGTACTGCCAAAGGCCTTTTATATCCTCCGCTAAGCCACCCTGGGCCGGCGCAGTGGCCATGCCCAGGTTAAAGATTAGCAGTGCAGCTAGCCAAGTGGCAGATCTCATTTTACTGTCAATTTCTTTTCAAAAAATGTGTCATCAGCATTGATGATTCGGAATGAATGTTCTCCGGGTTCCAAACGGCCCAAATTGATTTCTTTGTGATAAGGAACCAACATCATCAGACACATTGTCTCGGTCGTGACCAGAGCCTTAGCGTTGATTTGGTGAACCATCTCATTGGTTTCTGTGACGACAGCCTGCGACCAACGGTAGCAACTGTTTGGGAACATTCCAATCAACACAGCCTTTACATCCGTATTGCGCTCCGCGACTTCGGGAAGAAACACGTCCGTGATGGGAATGCTAACCTCTTTTTCAGCAGCAGCCGCAGTCGTGGCAAGACTTGCAAGTGAAACCAAGGCGAGCAAAGCGGGAACAGCAATAAACGTTTTCAAGAGAACCTCCTGTTGAGAATTTCAACCATTATTGGTCGATACAGAGTTCGGTTTTACAAGACCTGTGCCAGCGCTGTGATCTCACATGTTGGAGTACACGGTGTAACTCGGGAGTGGATGGGAAATTTTGTTTCTTCGATGAGGTAGAATGTCTCAATCCGTACGAATTTGCATCGCTGGGTTGTAGGCTTTGCATTTTCGGACGCACATGTTAGAAGCAGCAGAGTGTCACGGCGAAGTTTTCCATCCCTTTTGCTATTTGCGATCTTGGCTTTTTTGGTCGGACAAAGCCTGAGCAAACCGTTTGGCACAGTGAATTATTTTGATCAGCATGGCTTTTTGCTGCTGCTGGGACTGGCGATTTTCCCTCGGTTGACGCTCCTCTTTTCTTCTATCGCTACGGGCGGATTCATTTGGTGGGCGAGCTGGCTGTTCATGCCGCGGCTTCTCATCGCCGTGCTCGCGACCTATGCTTACGGGCTGACAAATCCAGTGTTGGTGCTTTTGAGCTGGCTCATGGCTTTGGCTGGGGAAAGTTATGAAAAGCACCGCGCCAAGGTGATCCGAATACGGCGCCCCACATCGAAGCCGCCGCCGCCGTCCAGCAAAACTTCAGAGAAGGTCATTGAAGCGGAGTTCAAAAGACTCTAACGCAAAACCTGTCCTAATTGAACTGAGGATGTTTCACCATAAAGTCTTGGATCGCTTCTTTTTGCTCGGGATTTGTACCGGCAGAGTAGGGTTTGCTCGATTTTTCCCATCGACTGAACCAACTCTTGTCGAGAGGGGTGCTCAAGTCTTCGAGCCTGGTGCTGGCCTGCGTAGTTTCATCCTTAAGTCCGCTAGAAATCCCTACGCCCACGTAAAAGCCTGCGAGCAGCATCGAAACACGAACCGGGGTGGCGCGGCTGTAAGTGAGCAGGAGGCAGCCCTGCCCCTCAACTTGGTTGCAGCGATCAAATAGATTTTTAAAGGTTTCTGGCGACCACATGTCGGGATTTTTAAGGGGAGAGTAGGGGTCAAAATACACAAGATCCGCATTGGCGCGTTCTCGTGCAATGCGACTTGTGAAGTCTCCGTGCCGGAGCTCCCACCGAATTGCCGCACCAGGGCCGGATTCGTCAGCCTTTTGCTCCCATAAACCCGTGTTGAGTATGGCTTGAACTGCACTTTCATAGCCCGCAAAATGCGGAAACTGATCGGCATGGTTCAAGGCAAATTGAAGTAGAGACAAGTCTCGCTCGAAGCTCACGATCTTAAGTGGGCGTCGAGCCGGCACCGAGCGAGCACAATGAAGTATCGCCAAGGAGTTCGCGGCAGCGCCCAGTCCGACATCGAATATGACAAACTCTCTCGCCTCGGGATGACTGAGCTTTTGCGCTAGGTTGGACTGTTGAATGTAGAGCGAGTTGGCTTCTTCCCACGGCCCAACGGGGTTGTGCATGATCTCTTGCGTGAGCTTATCTCGAATTGAAATTGCTCCGGTGCGAGTTGTGACAATTTCAAAGTTATGCAAACTCATTTGCCTCCAGGGCAATTCGCGAAGGTTTATTTTCTATACGGCATTTTGCCAAGGTAATCTTTTTTGCCAACATCTACGCCATTGTGACGAAGGATGGAATAGGCTGTAGTGATGTGAAAATAGAAGTTCGGAATCACATGGTGCAGGACATACTCTTCGCCGGTCAAATATTGACCCTCCCAGCGGGGCTGCGAAATGTGCCGTGCATTGGCCTCTTGGTAATCTTTGTCCTTAAGACCTTGTAGGTAAACAATTGTGCTTTGAATTCGAGCCCGCAACTCCGGCAAAGTCTTTTCACTATCCGTGTGACTGGGAGCTTCGAGTCCCGTTAAGCGGGAGGCTCCGAGTTTGGCGGTGTCACAGGCAATCTGGATCTGACGAACAAAATTGAATTGATCGGGCGCCAAGCGGGCCTCAAGCAGCACCTGCACATCAAATTTTTTGACGTCGGCGTGAGCAGCCGCTTTGTCGAGAAGTGCTTGAAGGTTCGTTAGCATCTTCACAAACTGAAGTACGGTCAGTGCATAAATAGTCATGGACTCTCCTCTGAGCAGAGTGGGGTTGAACTGCACGTTATGGCATGTTCTAGAGGTTAGTAAAGCCATATAACACGGTTTCACTATTTGCTATCGACGGCGTGCGCCACTGTCTTGTGCCAATGTCTCGTGCTGAGACATTCAAGTGCCTAGACCATAGTGACGATAACTACTTTATGAAACGCACGTTGCTGACAGCTCTTATTGCCCTCACCTTCGGTTTGGCAGCGTGCTCGCGCAAAGCGGAGACCACGCGCATTTCGATTCAGTTACCAGGCGTAAAAAGCGAGCAGGCCAAACCTCAGTCGTTTAAAGTCGCCACCTACTCCTATGCCGATTCTGAAGACACGTCGACCTGGTCTGGAGAAATCAGCGCCGGCTCTGAGGTCAACTGCTATGGCATAATGGTGGGTGGGCCAGAGCCCGAACTCAAAACCAATTCTTGCAGCAGCAAGGCAAACGGCGCGGAGATCGTACGGTTTGGGCCCTACGTCGGGGGAGTTCCAGCTGGCCAGACGATTTCTATCGAAGTGAAATCGGGCGTGTCACGACGGATAACGTTGATCGCCATGAAGGCCGAGAGTGGTTACTGCACAGATTTTCATGGGAGTGGACCGACGGAGGGGAAGATCTCTCATCCTCGAGTGATCGCGACCCAAACTCTGGATCTTTCTCCCGGAGCAAGGGCTTTGTCATTTACCGTTCCGAGCAATTTGAGTTCTTTGTCCCAGATCGACGACTGTGATGTAACCGATATGCCGCCGCAAAATTCAGGTGAGCGAGTTCCGCCATGGAGCAATGGTCGAGATGGCAGCATTCTGACTCTAACAAATATAAACTATTTAGATAAGGATGATGCTTACTCCTCCTTAGCGGGGGCCACTCACACCGCAGCGGCAGGGGGAACACCCTCTTCGAAAGTGTTCGGCTACTCCAGTCGTGTCACCTCGATCAACTTGAGTTCACCCAATGTGCTGACCGTCGCCACCGCACCGACTACGTCTGAGCACCTGCAGCCTGGTGACGTAGTCCTCTTACACGTGAACAGCGCCTGGGCGTCTTCAAATTCAGACACTACGGCTTGTGCCACAGACTGGCCGCGCGGCCGTTGGCGAATGGCCACCGTCGCTGCGGTCGCTTCATCGCAGGTCACATTGACGAAGCCTGTGACGGAGTTTCCGACCTCTGTAACCAACGCCCACTACTCGGCAACGATTGCCGAAAGCACACCTCACTGTGCCATGCAATTGGTGCGAGTTTCGCACTTTGATACGATCACTTTGGGTACGGGGCACGCCTTAAATTTCACAGCTCCGGAGTGGAATTCCTCAACAAACGTCGGCGGCGTGATAGCTGTCTCCGTGGGCAATTTAATTCTGGGCGCGGGTTCCACACTCCAGATTTCAATGTTAGGAATTGGCCACTCCAGCTCGGCCAATGGAGCTTTTGGTTTGGGAGGATACGGCACCGGCAGCACCTCCTACTTGAACCGTCCTGGTAAGATTGCAAGTGAAGGTGGCGGTGGCGGTAGCGCTGGAGCTGGTGGAACGAGCGGTTCTTACATGGCTCCCGGTGGCTCAAGCTTTCGCCCCTGCGGCACCAATGGAGCCAGCGCCTGTGGACCGTTTCGAGATGGCCGCGCGATTTTTGGCGGCGGCGGTTCAGGTGCTAGTTCGCTTTTTGGTGGCGGCGGCGGCGGATTCATTTTATTTATTGCCAAAAATATATCTGGTGCAGGAGCTGTGAGCCTCAATGTGGCCGGAGGCAATGCAGCTTACACTGGAACCGGCGGCGGTGGAGGTGGCTCAATCAGTTTTATTGGACGATCGCTGAGCACCAGTTCAGCCGTGTATTTGGACGCCCGGGGTGGAAATGGCAACACGGGCGGCGGTGGTGGCGGTGGTGGGTCTATTGAAACTGCAGTTTGCAATTCCTCTATTGTAGGCACAGTCCAGCAGCAGATAGGTGCAGGCGCTGGCGGCACTGGAGCGGGTGCGGGCGTCACGCAAAGTTTGAATTTTGAACTGACAGACCCAAAATTTTGTTTGCCGTAATCTGCTAAAAAGAAATTCCAAGCTGCACTTTAAAGAGTGTTAGTCGGGGCATCCAAGCCACCAAACGGATCAATCGATCCACATCCTTTCGGTCTTCGGGATTGGTGGCTTGATCCAAAAAGGCGTGCTCCTTTTTAGTCAGATAAATAGGTTGGGCCATGCTAAACCAATCCACTCCAAACGTAATGTTGTGCTTGAAGACCCAGCGGTTGCCAAAGCCCAGGTTGATGCCCAGGGCTTCGATGGCTACTAGATCAATGGATGGGTACTGGCGATTTGTCAGTTTGTTGAGTAGGTCATCGCCAATGTGCAATGAAAAATCAAAATAGGTTAAACCGTAATGCAGATTGAAACTATTTGTTCCCAGATAGTGGCGCCGAATGAGAGAAAAACGTTCATCACTGATCTTGCCGAGATCCCCCACAAGAAACGGCACCGCGAACGTGCCCCGCAGATATTCAAACTCCCAGGTTCGATCGGCATTTTTTGCCAGCCCCAGGGTTGCGCCGTATTTACTCGGTATCCACATATCTACCGGAGAATAGCTCCCCAAAAAGAAATAACCCAGTGTCTGTCGACGCAACCGCGTCTCTGCCAGCGTCTGATGGAGAGTTTCAGCTCCTGCATTTATTGCGCCTCTCGTTTGATCGACCGCCTTTTTCAATCGCGACGGCTCGTTCTGCACTTCCTGCTGCGCGGGATCCTCTATTATCGGTTTTTCGTCTGATTGAGCTGGCTGTGGCGACTGTGCCAGGCTGTTGGGCGCCGTGAGCACTGAGCAAATGAAGCCAAGTCCAACAATTATCCCGTGCACCCGATGCATTCCTGCCTCCCAATTAAAATCTGGCTCTTTTTTTGTAGGAGTTGAGATTAGAACAAGTCGGGGAGTTAGTCAGCTGATAACCGCACTCCATCTAGTGGCTGGACAAATGCGCATTTCGACGTATGATTAAAAGTAGCGGGTGCAAGAGGCACTCGGATATCCAACTTTTCTCAGGAGAAAAAATGGCTAAAGCCAAGAAAAAAGCGACCAAAAAGGCGACTAAAAAAGTCACAAAAAAGGCCACTACTAAAAAAGCTGCTGCACCAAAAAAAGCAACAGTGAAAAAAGCGAAGACCGCAAAACGCAAGCCCAACGCGGCTTTCATGAAGAAGCTTTCCATCAGCGACGCACTGTCTGCAGTGATCGGCGCCGGTGATCGCGCCCGCACAGAAGTTGTGAGTGCACTTTGGAAGTACATCAAAAAGCACAACCTGCAAGATCCCAAAAACAAGCGCAACATCCTTGCTGACGACAAGCTCAAAGCCGTCTTTGGTGGCAAAGGTGTTGTGAATATGTTTGAAATGACTAAGCACGTTAGCAAGCATTTGAAGTAAGCGATGCCCTCCCCCGGTACCTCTTCGGGTGCCGGGTGGCTCAGGCGAGTGAAAGTGGTACGACTACGGTCTGCCGATCATCCGACAATCACAGGAGAGCCTTTATGTACTTGATCGCAAAATCCCCAGGCCACTGGCTAAAAATTGTCTTTTGTATTTTCGCAACGGCTTTGGCTACAGGGTGCGCATCCGGCGGCTTTAAGCTCACGCGGCAGTACGCCCGCTTTGTGAATGGACAAAATATTATAGTCCGCATTGTCTTATACATTTTAACATCCATCGTTTTTGCCGTGACGATGTTGGTGGATATGGTGATTTTCAACACCATGGATTTTTGGCAAGGTCGAGTGTCGCAGGGGACTTACGAGTTCACTGAGAAGGATAAACTCTTTCACGTTCGACACGAAATCCAGCCCATCAACGGACTCAAACAGTCCACTATTCATATTTACGACAAGTCCAAAACACTTTTGCAGGTTGTACAAATCAAACAAACAGCAGCCCAAAAGATTGAGCTCTTTGTTGACGGACAGCTTCGCTCTCAAGTGAGAGATATTCACTCGCTGCCGATTGCCACTGTATTTGACGGCAACGGCATCTCACTCGGGGACCGGCTGGTCTTCACTGAGCCGTCTTTGCAACTCGCGCGCTTCACCCAGTAACGGTCGCAGCCTACAAATGGGCCGCTAGAAAAGTCGTATCTGGACGGACCGGAGTTTTGCAAGTAGGGTGAAGAGATGAACTTGAAAGATCGCCTGTCCCGGTTAGGGGCACTGAAGATATTTTGCATTTTATGTGTTGGTTTAGGCACGTTAAGCTACTTGCTGTGGTCTTATCAAAGTGGTTCTTTGCAGCTCAAATCCGCGGAAAATTCCACTGAGCTGTCACCAGCCAGCGTGGCCAACGTGCTTTCGACCGAGCAGCTTTATCCGTACACGGTTGCGCCTGGGTCGAGTTTCGCCGGAGCACTGCGGACGCTCGATGTGAGTGCAAAAGATATTCATGAACTGGTTGTGGCCACAAAGCCCGTGCGAGATCTGGGTCGCATCAATGCAGGCACCCGCTTCCATATCTCATTTGCAAACGCCGACAGTGCAACTTTGCAATCGGTTCGCATTCGCATTTCACCGCAAGAGTCACTGTTGGTGGAGCGAGATGAAAAAAGCCTGTGGCGCGTTGAAAAGGTGCAGAAGAAAGTCGAGACGCGGGTTGTGACCTTTAAAGGTCATGTCACCTCGTCGCTCTGGGAATCGGCCATTGCCGCGCAAATGAACCCCGCCCTCATTGCAGAACTCGCTGAAATCTTTGCTTGGCAAGTGGACTTTGCGCGAGAGGTTCGAGTGGGGGACAAATGGCGATTGTCGGTTGATGAGGAGTTTGTACAAGGCGAGAGAATCGGCTGGGGTTCAATTTTATCGGCTGAGTACACCAATGCAGGTGAAACGTTTACAGCCGTGCTTTTTCGAAAAAACGGCGAGGATCTCGGCTACTTTGCGCCAGACGGAAGCAGTCTAAAAAGAGTTTTTTTAAAAAGCCCGATTCAGTACGGACGAATTTCCTCGCGGTTTCAAAAGAGACGCATGCATCCAGTGCTTAGGACCTTTCGGCCGCATCACGGTGTCGATTATGCTGCGCCTACGGGGACTCCCATACGTGGTGTCGGAGATGGTGTAGTTGAATCGATAGGTCGGAATGCAGCCGCTGGAAACTTTATTAAAATTCGTCACAACTCGGTGTATTCGACGGCCTACAAGCATTTGCATAAATTCGCAAAAAATATGCGTCGAGGGGCGAAAGTCCAGCAGGGACAAACTATCGGTTACGTCGGATCGACGGGGCTCTCAACTGGTCCACACCTGCATTTCGAATTCTATGTAAACGGGCGTTATGTAGATCCGTTGGGGCAAAAGTTTCCATCTGCGGCGCCGGTCCAGCCCGATCTGCTGGCGCAGTTCGTTGAGTTGAAGCGCACATACCTGGCTTATCTGCCGCCGTGGGAATCTCGAGAGCCTAGCTCTGCCACTAAGATTGAATAATTGGTGCCGGAGTGGCAATATTACCTAGGGTCTTCTAGTTGCAGCGGATAGATGCCGTTTTTGACATTTCAGTGCAAACATACTGCCGCAGGTGTGAGGGTTGAAGCAATGGATCTGGACCTAGGCCCCCCAGTTTAATTCCACGCATGAGTGCAGCGGGTCGGACCACATTGGTAGGGCCCCCTAGGACGTCATCGTAAATGGGCAGAGGTTGTTGCATCACAAAGCTAAATATGTCTTGGATCGAATGGGTGCAATTGTACAAAAAGGGATGCCAATCCTGCACCATGCCCGCTAGGTTCCGACCCTTAATGAGTTGGGTGCCCGCAATGAATGCATCGAGGCGGTCCTCTTCGGTCTGATTCAATGGCACGCATTGAGCTGCAAACTCACCGCCTGAGTTGTAATTGAAGTAACTGGTGATGCGGTTGAGTGCCTTTTGCCCGCGCTTGTGACCTTGAAGTGTTTCAAGGACGTGCACATCGCCTTTATTTTTATCTAGATAGATCATCAGCGAGTGACCACTGATTTCAGAGCGCGTCCGTTTGTAGGAAGCGACACACAGCTCATCCTGGGCCATCGCCGCAGTGGCGAAGATCAAGGACATCAGTAAACTCAGAGTAAAAGTCAGTTTGGTAATGGCGTTTCTCATAGGGTTGAAGGGAGCAAGCTTTGCGCCAGTATTAAAAGCTCCGGACGGCGCTCTCGAGGTCAAACGGTGCCATTTTGCGGCAACTCAGTTCAAAATAGGGCAGCGCCGCCAAAATGAAGTTAATAGAGAACTTTGGGACATCAGCGACACATTTTAGTGAAGTAGCGGTAATGATTTGGGGAATTTGGCTGGTACTTTCGTTGCTAGTCCAGTTGTCCCATAAGAAGCAGACATCTCCTATCATCCAATGATTTGATTTTATT
>JBGSNU010000020.1:0-140890 GCA_041739415.1 Bdellovibrionales bacterium
ATCTTGCCGTTCCACAAGTCTACAATCCACCAGAGGGCTACCTGCGCTCGGCCAATCAACGCATTTTAGGGCAAACACATTCTATGTATATGGGCTGGAACTTTGAGGATCCATTTAGAGGCCGCCGCATTCGACAATTACTTGAATCAACCGATCGATTTTCAGGGGAGGAAATCGTGACCATGCAAAATGACAACCTAGACGCTGAGGCCGAACTGATTCTACCTCTGCTGCTGCAGCATCTTTCGTTACATAATTTTTCTTCTAAAAAACTAGAACTGGTCGACAAACTAAAACAGTGGGATTTCAGGGCTCTTGCAGTTTCCATTGAACCGACCCTTTATCAAGCTTGGTATCAAGCCGTGAAAGGGGCTCTCTTTAACGACGACCTGCAGATCGAATCAAAAAAACCCATGTTTCCTAAAGACATGCGGGTAGCCCAACTCCTAAAAAATGTCGGTTCAGATCAAAATCATCCCGATTCACAATGGGTTGATAATAAAAAGACGCCCGCAAAAGAAACTCTCTCTCAGTTGGTCACCGCGGCCTTTGAACAAGCGTGGACCAAGCTCGAAGCCGAACATGGAGCTGATCCGAACAAATGGGTCTGGCAGAATTGGAACCGCACACAGTTTCACCACTTGGCTCGGCTACCTGGATTCGGCACGGAGATTTTACCTATGGACGGTTCGGGCGATTCCGTCCGCGGCAATCGCGGCTGGCACGGCGCTGTGTACAAGTTTGTTATTGAGCTGGGGCCACGCTTGCGGGCATGGATTCAAGTGCCTGGAGGAAACTCCGGTGATCCACTGTCGCCGGAGTATGTGCGCCACGTGCGAGAGTGGGCCCAAGGCGGAATGCGTGAGGTCGAGTACTACCAAGACATCGAAGAGGCACGGGATCGAGCTGTCAGCTGGGTGACCTTCTCTCCGCAGAAGGATTTATGATTTTTTTAAGTGGCGGAATTTTTCTTCTGAGTCTGACCGTCTTGCCCTGGTGGAGTGTGTGGCTGAGCGCCCTCGTCTTAGGAGCCGTGACGACTTCTCGCTCCAAACGCCGGCACCTTCAGGTGGCTATTGCTGCGACAATCGTGACTATGGCAATGGCGTTTGTCCTGGATGGAGCCCAACACGGCTTGGTGACGAAGAGACTCAGTCCTCTTTTTGGACTAAGTTCAGTCTACGGAATTTATTTAGGCATGGGTCTGTTGGGCTTTGTTTCAGCGCTTCTTGGCTATCACCTGGGCCAATCCTTCACACCCTATGTTCCTTTGGTTCAGCGGCGGGCGCGCCGTCTCTTCGACGCCTTGACATCCTCTGTGTAAGCGGGATGTTTTGTTAAAAGGCTCAAGGGGTCAATGGGCTGTTGGTTGCGCATCACTTCAAAGTGCAAATGCACCCCCGTCGCCCGGCCAGTCGCTCCCATGGTGCCAATGGGATCTCCGGCACGAACCACTCGATTCTCTTTCACCACAAAAGAATCTAAGTGGGCATAAAGCGTAGCCCACTGCTTGTCGTACTCGACGATAATCATCTTGCCGTAGCCACGAAAATCTCGACCTGCATAAATCACCAGGCCTTCATGGGCGGCCAGAATCGGTGTGCCTCGAGTGCCACCCAAATCTAAACCGGCGTGCTTTACATCATCTCTAGGCCGAAACCCACGATTGATCCGCACCTGGCGCACGGGCCAGACCAGCTGAAAGGGTTGTGTTGGAAAATATTGAGAGTTGCGCTCGCCAGCTTGTGGCATCTCGCGATCGGGCGATGCCTGAGTGTAAGATTCCGCTGTCCGGTATTCACCCATTCCCTGATAGCCCTGACTGCCACTGCGGTAGCTACTACAGGCCGACAGGGTAAAAGCTAAACATCCACAAATTAATGCTCTCACTCGACTCTGCAAATCTGGACCTACCGGTAAATCGGAAACTGTTTGCACAGCTCACGCACGTCGGCCTTCACTCGCTCCAACAAAGTCACGTTGGTGTGATCTTTAAGAACCTGATGGATCCAACCGGCGATGGTCTGCATTTCCGACTCTTTCATTCCACGGGTGGTGAGAGCTGGGGTGCCAATGCGCACGCCACTCGTGACAAATGGCGATCGTTTTTCGTTGGGAACAGTGTTTTTATTGACCGTAATGCCTGCATGATCGAGGGCGATTTCGGCATCTTTACCAGTCAAATCAGACTTCGACAAATCGACGAGCACCAAGTGATTGTCAGTCCCATCAGTGACCAGCCCAATGTCTTTGTCCATTAAACCCTTGGCGAGTGCCTTAGAGTTTCGCACGACCTGGGCCGCATACTCTTTAAACTCAGGCTTCAATGCTTCACCAAACGCCACGGCCTTGGCTGCGATCACATGCTCCAGCGGTCCGCCCTGAATACCTGGAAATATCTTGGAGTTGATCGCTTTCGCCTGCTGTTCATCGCACAAAATAATTCCACCGCGTGGCCCACGCAATGTTTTATGGGTGGTCGAGGTGATGTAGTGAGCGTGGCCCACAGGGGACTCATGTTGTCCACCCGCTACAAGCCCTGCAAAATGCGCCATATCCACCAAAAGTGTCGCACCCACTTCATCCGCAATCTGCCGAAATATTTTAAAGTCCAAAAGTCGGGGATAAGCGCTGTACCCAGCGATCAATAGTTTTGGTTTATGTCTAACTGCAGACTCTCGAATGTGCTCATAGTTGAGCCGACCCGACTGCGAATCCAGCCCATAATGGGCCGCTTGAAACAAGATTCCACTAAAATTAACGGGGCTACCGTGCGTGAGGTGTCCGCCATGAGCCAAGTCCATCCCCATGATCATATCCCCAGCCTTACAGGTCGTGAGATAGACGGCCATGTTAGCCTGGGACCCAGAGTGAGGTTGCACATTGGCATGAGTGACGCCAAAGAGCTTCTTGGCTCGATCAATCGCCAGTTGCTCCACCTGATCGACAAACTCACAGCCACCGTAGTAGCGCTTGCCCGGATACCCTTCGGCATACTTGT
Organism: Bdellovibrionales bacterium; assembly: GCA_041739415.1. Taxonomy (GTDB): domain Bacteria; phylum Bdellovibrionota; class Bdellovibrionia; order Bdellovibrionales; family UBA1609; genus JALHOQ01. The sequence continues at coordinate 3,002 of JBGSNU010000020.1, forward strand.
TGGTGAGAATTGTGCCTTGAGCTTCCATCACCGCACGGGAGGCATAGTTCTCTGAGGCGATCATCTCCAAGCCAAACTGCTGGCGATCCGCTTCGAGTTGAATAAACCGATTCAGTTCAGGATCTGCTTCAGCTAAGTTTTGGTGCAACATAATTTTTTACCTCAAGGGATTAGAGAGACAATTTATCCACTCTTTTTTGGTGTCGGCCACCTTCAAAGTCTGTCGTTAAAAACGCCAATAAAATTCGCTCCAAGACGGGTAGCTCCACGAGTCGTCCAGCCAAACAAAGCACGTTGGCATCGTTGTGCATTCTTGAAAATTTTCCGGTGTCTTCACTCCAACAAAGAGCCGCACGAATGTAGGAGAACCGATTGGCTCGAATCGCCATCCCCTGGCCGCTCCCGCAGATCAGCACACCCACAGCGTTTGGCAAATGCGGTTCTAAGGACTTACACACTTTGTCGGCAAAATCTGGATAGTCGACAGCTTGATCGTCGTTACTGCCGAGGTCCTTCCAAGGCAAAAAGGGGAACTTCCCCATCAAATGAAGTTTCGCCGGCAGGCCCGCATGATCGCAGGCCACAAAAATTTGACTGTATTTCACTGAAACCGATGGCGAAGAAATCAAATCAACCCCTGACGGTGGGTGAGCCGCTTAAATTCGACCAAACACAACACTGCTGTTGGTTCCACCAAAACCAAAGCTGTTGTTGAGAACATAAGATAGTTTTCTTTCTCTGGCGATCTTTGGCACATAGTCTAGGTCGCAATCAGGACTTGGATTGTCCAAATTAATCGTCGGCGGCACTATGCCAGTCACCAAAGCTTGAATGCTAAACACACTTTCAATAGCGCCCGCAGCTCCCAACGTGTGACCAATCATACTTTTCGTTGAAGAGATCCAAAGCTTTTGCGCGTGTGCACCAAAAACGGCTTTCACCGCTTGAGTTTCGAGCTCGTCTCCCACGGGAGTGCTCGTTCCGTGCGCGTTGATATAATCAATCTGCTCCGGCTGAATTTGTGCATCTCGAAGCGCCCAGGTCATCGATTGAGCCGCACCAGCCCCACCCGGTGAAGGTGAGGTCATGTGATAGGCATCAGACGATGAACCACAACCCAAAACTTCAGCATAAATACGGGCACCTCGTTGTGAGGCATACTCATAGTCTTCTAAAATCAAAGTCGCGGCGCCCTCGCTGAGCACAAACCCATCTCGGTCTCGATCCCATGGTCGGCTTGCAGCTTGCGGTGTCTCGTTGCGAGTCGACAGGGCCCGCATCGCCGAAAACCCACCAATCGCCATTGGAGTGACAACAGACTCAGCCCCACCCGTGACCATCACGTCACAGCGACCCATGCGAATCATCTCTGTCGCCTCGGCAATCGCGTGAGCCCCAGAGGCACAGGCGCTCGTCACCGCGTAATTGGGTCCCTTAAGGCCATAAGTCATACTGATTTGACCAGAGGCAAGGTTCGTGATGACGGACGGAATAAAGAAGGGCGAAAGTCGACTGGGGCCGCGGTCCCTCAGAATATTGTGTTGGGCTTCGATAAAGGGAAGACCCCCCATGCCCACACCAATAATGCAGCCGATCTTCTCTCGTTCCGTCACATCCAAATTGAGTTCCGCATCGGCAAATGCCATTTTTGTAGCGCCCATCGAAAGATGAATGAATCGATCCATCTTTTTTTGTTCTTTTTTAGCAATGTAATCATCGGAGTTGAATCCCTTGACCTCGCCGGCGATTTTACAATCGAAAGCGTTGCTATCAAACATAGAGATCGGGCCAATGCCGGACTTGCCGTTCACAAGGGCTTGCCAAGTCTCCGATAGATTAAGGCCAAGGGGAGTGAGAACTCCCATCCCGGTCACAACCACTCGACGCTGCGGCGCTGATGCGCGTACAAAAATGCTTTTGGTCATCTGTTTTAGTTTTTGCCTTTGGTTTCAAGATACTTCGTCACATCTTGAACCGTACGCAATTTTTCAGCATCTTCATCGGGAATTTCAATTTCAAACTCTTCTTCCATCGCCATAACCAACTCAACAATATCGAGGCTGTCGGCGCCTAGGTCATCGATAAATGATGATTCTGGTTTTACGCGATCGGGGTCTACACCCAATTGCTCTTCAATAATTTTCAAAACTTTTGGTTGAAGGGACATACACGCTCCTAATTTTTGGACAAGCCCATACGGGAATTGCCGGTTTGATTTTAAATTCAAAAAACGACGTTATCTCAAGTTCGACTCGAATGCATCCATCACATATAAAGTCCGCCGTTGACCTGCAAGACCTGACCAGTCACATAAAGGGACATGTCGCTGAGCAGAAATGCCACGGGCTGTGCAATGTCCTCCACCGTCCCCAGGCGCTGCAGTGGTATGCGTGTTTCAATGGCCTCACGCTGCTTGGGATCGAGGGCGTCCGTCATATCTGTCACAATAAAGCCGGGAGCCACCGCGTTCACCCTCAGGCCTCTGGATGCGACTTCTAAGGCGATGGATCTGGTAAAACCCTCAAGTCCAGCCTTGCTGGCACAGTAGGGGCTTTGACCGGGGTTCCCCATTTGCGCCACTACACTTGAAATATTCACGATAGAGCCTGCGCGCGCCTTTAACATGGAGCGCATCACGGCCTTGGTGCACAGATAAGCACCACGCAAATTGGCGCTTATGACTGCGTCAAAGTCTTCATCCTTCATGCGAAGCAAAAGTTGGTCGCGCGTGATACCGGCGTTATTCACTAGCCCATCAATTTTGCCAAACTTCTCAAAGATTTCCTTAAAGGCCGATTCAACAGAAGCCGCCTCTGCCACATTCAAGTGCACCATCAAATGACTGTTCCCTGGCAGATCCTGCAGCAAACGCTCAGCAGACTCTCGACCCGAGCTATAGGTCACTGCGACCTGCGCTCCAAGTTGGGCAAGGGAGCGAGCGATCCCCGCGCCAATCCCCCGACTGCTGCCCGTTACGACTATTGATTTTCCAGCTAAGCTCAACATGATTAAGCCTTCAGTTTCGAAGCTAAAATTTTTAAATCCTCAATGGAATTCATATTGAAAGTCGTGAGGCCTTCACTGTCAATTTTTTTAACCAAGCCCGCAAGCACTTTGCCACAGCCAACTTCGACCATTTGAGCGGCCCCCAGTTTTCGCATTTTGGCCACACAATCCATCCAGCGAACCGGAGCGGTGATTTGTCGAACCAAGTTGTCACGAATTTTATCAGCAGCACTTTCGGCTTCGGCCATGACATTCTGTACAACAGGAAACTGCGCCGGGCTAAATTTCATCGCGCCTAAGACTTCGCGCATTTGTTCTTCCGCGGGCGCCATCATTGAGCAATGGAAGGGAGCCGAGACCTTGAGTGGGATAAACTTAACTCGCCCAACCCCCGGGAGAGTCTCTGACGTGAAATTTGCCGGCAGCCAGTCTAAAATTTGTTTATTGCCACTGATCACGATTTGGCCTGGCGCATTGAGGTTGGCAGGTTGTAGGGGAGTGAGTCCCGTTTTCTCCTCGGCCCATTTGCAAAGATCAAAGACCTGTTGTGGCTCAAGCCCCATCACGGCTGACATTCCACCTTGGCCCACTGGAACCGCACTTTGCATGGCTTGGCCACGCTGTCGCACGGCCCGCATTCCATCGGTAAAACTTAGCGCGCCTGCAGCAACAACAGCGGCGTACTCTCCGACGGAGTGTCCAGCGGTAATTTTTGGGCTAAACCCCAGTTCTTCCAGCAGCACTCGGTGGGTAATCGTCGACACCAACAGCAACGCAGGCTGAGTGTTTTCGGTCAGCGCCAGATCAGACTCGCTGGAGTCAAAGCAAAGCTTTCGCATGTCTAGATGGAGGGCATCGGAGGCTTCTTCGAACAGCCGCTTGGCCAGGGAGAAGTCGTCATAAAGAAAGCGCCCCATACCTGGAAACTGACTCCCCTGACCGGGATAAATTGCCGCCCACATAAATCAATACCTCATCAAAAGGGAGCCGCTAGTGATGCCGGCTCCGAATGCAGTTAAGAGTAGATTTTGCCCACGTTGAATTCGCCCGTCCCGAATGGCCCGATCCAGAGCGACAATCACAGTGGCAGCCGAGGTATTCCCCATCTCCTCAATTTCAACAACCACCTTGTCCATTGGAATTCCAAAGTGCTTTGCGACCGCTTCAATGATGCGCGAGTTGGCTTGATGGGGGATGATCCATGCCACATCGCTCGGCTGCATACCATTGGCCTGCAGTGCTTCATCACAGCTTTGAGACATAGCCCTGACGGCATGTTTAAAGATCTCTCGGCCCTTCATGCGAACATACTGTAGGTTTTCTTCAAGCACCCGTGCAGAAAATGGAATGGCCGAACCACCTGCTGGCAAAACGAACAGATCAGAAATGGAGCCATCCGCATGCAAATGCACGCTGTAAACCATTGATGGTTGGCTCTCTTCACTGCGGCTAATCACTGCCGCACCGGCCCCATCGCCAAACAAGATGCAGGTGTCGCGATCTTTATAGCTCACATAGCGCGAGAGGACTTCAGCGCCGATCACCAAAATATTTTTATAAGTGCCCGTGCGAATGAACTGGTCCGCAATACTGAAGCCGTAGACAAAACCCGTACAGGCAGCCGAGATATCTAAGGCCATACACTGAGGTGCACCGAGTTTGTGTTGAACTATGCAGGCTGTATTGGGCATCGGTTGATCAGGCGACACCGTCGCCACGAGGATCATATCGATATCTTTGGGTGAGAGTTGAGCGGCGTCGAGGGCCCGGCGAGCCGCCTCGACGGCAAGGTCACTGGTGACCTGACTATCTTCAGCTATGCGCCTCGAGCGGATGCCCGTGCGTTCTCGAATCCATTGGTCTGTCGTGTCCACCAGCTGAGCCAAGTCATCGTTCGTCAAACGCTTGTCTGGTAGGTAGGAGCCTGTCCCCGAAATTCGAGACCTGTACTGGGCCATCTGAACCTAGGCTTGCGCCGTTACAACTTCGCGGCCTCGGTAATGTCCACAGGAACCACATACATGGTGAGGCTTAGCAAGGCCCCCACAGTTGGGGCAATTCTGAGTGCCGGGGGGCACAAGAAAATCATGGGAACGGCGCATATCGCGGCGTGAACGGGACGTTTTTTTCTTTGGCGTTGGCATAGCACACTCACTGTTAGCTGATTAATATTTAAGCAAACGATTTAAAAATAGCTCTGAATACTATCGTTTAGATAAGGAAAATCAACTCTTTAATTTGATTTTTTCAAGGGCTTGAAAAGGATTGGTGCGGATACTGATCGCATCTCGCCCTTGCAACCATTTTCGCATCTCATCGCTAACGTTTTCGCACTGCAGGTCGCAGTCGGGCTTCCCCAGTGGGCGGATGGGTTCATTCAGCGCCACAACCTCGCGCACATACTCACCGACGTGAAAGGAGTCAGATTCTAGCATGATGTAATCTGGCCCATCCTCGACCCATTCATGGGCATGGTTGGCTTTGCTTTGCTGGTCTCCCTTGTTTAGAGGTTTTTGTAAAACCAACATTTCATGGATGCGCTCGTTGATGGGGTGCTTAAGATCTAAGGCACAAAGCGAGCATTGGAGGTTCATTCCAGTTTGGATGGTTCCGCGCATGTCATAGGCGTTGCCCATTGGGGTGATTTGCACGTCGACTTTGTAGGGATTTTGTCCAACCAGTTCACCCAGGAACTCGTTTAACTCTCCGGACTCACGCGTGTAAGTGAATGAACGTCCTTCTAGGGGCAAATCTTTGAGCGCAATTTGTACGGGGCTGACTCGAGTTTTCATGGTCGCAACTTAGATCGATGGCGCAACGCAGTCAAGCGCTGGGCCCCCTCGGCTTTAGAAGAGTCCGTTTGTTTTGCGGCCATTTCTTTCCTAACATCACAGCATGAACTTTTGCCATTTTGTTTGGTGGAGAGACCTCCTTATGCGCTCTCTTTTCTTTTTAACGGTGCTTCTAGCATCACCCGGTGCAGGAGCTGTCAATCCCATTGGAGAGGTCACCTATCAGACCCCCGTCTTTCAGCGCCCCAGTGAGGAATCGAAGGTTCTATTCTATTTGAACCCCAAAGAGCAGTTTCGCTACAAGCCAGCGCGCTCTGCCGAAGAGGAATTCGTCAAAATAGCCATTCAGCGAAAAGGCAAATTGCGAGTTGGCTACATTCCGCAGATTGCACTCTCGGAACAGGACACTGAGCTTGAACGGGATTCCGCTGAAGGGGGTTCGCCTGAAGCTCGACCTGAGGACGGGAGTTGGCTATGGGGCGGGGGATTGCAATGGAGTCGGTACGTGCAAAAGAGCCGCAGCTTCGCCACCGAGGACAACGTGCAGTACAGGACTTCGGATTACCGCAGTCAGGGGCTTTCGCCTTTTTTATCTTTACAGTACCAGGACATGAATTTTTGGCGGCTGAGCTTTGCTTATAAACCGATAAAGTATAAAGCCACCAGCACCACGGACGTCAATATGAGCAGACAAGAGGCGCTCACATTAGACTACAACATGGCCTCTTTTCTGCTTCAGCGGTCCTACTCTCCGTTTGACTGGCCAGGTTTTTATTTGGGTCTCGGGCTTGGGCTTGAGCGAGCCCTTTCGACCAAGCTGACCTTGGACTCTGCGGTTTTGCCAACCGGCTCTGAAGATCTTGCGACCTACTATATAGTCCAGGTGTTTACCGGTGGCCGTCTCAAATTGGGAAAATCTATGAGCCTGTTCACCGAGGCTCGACTGGGTTTTGTCACCAGTCAATCGCCCTCGGTTCTTCAAGTGGAAGCAACCCTAGGTTTGCTCCGTCGCCTTTAGGTTAAACCTCTCTCACCCCAGCTGACTAAAGTTTAGACAGTTCTCTAAGGTGCATATGGCCCTGTCAGTTTTCTGTACAAGGTGACTATGTGGCAAGAATCAAGAGCCACTTTCAGGGTGGCATTTCGGTTGCAATACTTCCTTACAACGGACACGCGATGGAAACAAAGGAGAGAAGACAATGGCAAACAAAATCTATATAAGCCTGGTGACTATATTGATGCTCTTGGCCTCTTCTTCTGTTTTCGCCGCTGGAATGGTGGAAAAGCCAGTCACGCGAATCGACTTCAATAAGATGATCAACGAAGTCGGTAGCGAAAAAGCCCGGGTAGAAGACAAATTGAATGACCGTTTAGACCAAGCTCCAGCCACCGCCGGAATCACCCGCAGTAAAGATCGCTCTAAAGTGATCGATTTTGTGGATGTGGAAGTCGGAGTTGGAAAAGAGCGCCCAGTCGTCGATCGCCGCTTCAACAGTGTCGGCGAGACCGTAGTTGTCGACTTGGGCTCTTAGTGACTTACACTGTGCCGTATTTGTGCATAAAGATTCCATAGCCCCCATACCCCACTATGGAAGACCCACTCGAGCCGGCTCTGGACCCCACCAGACCGGCTTTTTTTTCGCCTTATGGAGCCAGTCTTTCCGTCCTGATGGACCCCTTACAAAATGAGCCTTCTGAGCTCTTGTTGCGAGTACGCATATTCTGCATACACCATGGTGTTGGCGATATTTCGGTGCCCGAGCGCCACTTGCACCAGCCGTATGTCCTTGGTCTTGCGATAAATTTGAATGGCAAAGGTGTGGCGGAGGGCATGCAACTTTTTATGCACGGGTCGATAGGTGTCCCACACCTGACGGAGTCGACTGTAGGAGATATCGAAGAGGCGTCCATCTGACGCTGAGTGGGCGAAAAGCTTTTCCACTCGGGCAAAGAGCCATGGGGGAATGGGAATTTCGCGATCATTGCTGCCTTTGAGTCCCTTGACATAAATGGACTGATCGTAAGTGTTCACGTCTGCAACAACTAGATTCAGGATCTCCTGGGCCCGACCTCCTGTGTGAAGCAGAAGCCAAAGAAGCGTGCAGTTTCTAGGGTCTTTGTCTTTGAAGGACGTGAGAATGTGCACCAACCGATCCACTTCGGGCGGGAGAAGATACTTGTTCTTGTTGAGTGAGTAGCGCTGCCGGCTGCGCGGCAGTGCCGTCTCGTCCTTGATTTCTGACATATCGCATTTATCTCCCGCGTGGAAAATCTATATATAATATCTATTTATCTGCAGTGAGTCATTTATGAGTTTGCCTGAATTAGCCTCCGTAAGACCTAATCCTATGGATGGAATCATAGTAATGTCAATAGTTTAGCACTACATATTATGGTTATATTATGTAGTTAAATTCGGAGATGGGGGTGCTGTGGGGTGCGGTCGAAGATCCTTTGCTTATACATAATATTGGAACAGAGAGGCCATTTCAGTAAGATTGTATTTTGGAGCGTTATAAATTGTAAATTACAGCATTTTGTTGTGAAATACATTTTCTAGGTGGACCAAAAATTAGGCTGTTTTGCGGTGGGGGAACTGTGGAGATGGAGACTGGGGAGGTGAGTACCGGGAGCAAAGACGGGGTTTCTTCTGAACCTGGTGGGTTGCCGCGAATTCAATCGGCGCGGAAGTTGAGGTACGAATCTGAAGCTCAGGTGGTTCGAAATCGCCTGGGAAATTTGGAAGATATTCGAGGGCAGTTGGGATTGTCTCGTCGGGCCATGTGCAATTTACTGCTCGTCGACCCCTCGGCCTGGACGCGCTGGACATCTCCAGGAGCCAAAGCTCCTCCGCATATTTATCGAGCCTTGGAGTGGTATTGGTATCTCAGACAGGCAGATCCTAAGGCGGCTCTACCGATTGGGAGCTGGGGAGCCCAGGTTTATGGCGAAAGAATTCGTCGATTGGAGCTGGAACTCGAAGCCCTCAGAGGTGAAGCCAAAGTCCGCGCCCACAAAGGCCAAATTCTACGAGGCTTGGCGAACCCCAGGTTTTTGTTTGGCGTGGGAGTTGGGGTTTTGGGTTGGCTGCTCCTCGGGTTGGTCAGCTGAGACGGAGGTCTTCCAGTCCAAACGGGTGTCCCAAAGCCACTGAGAAAACGCGGTAAGATTAGGGTTTTCTTCACACACCTTCACTTGATCGCGACCAAAACAGACGATGTCGATTTTTTCTTGCCCTGCAAAAATCTCGACATTTTCGGCAAAAATTTTGCCACCACGTTTCAGTCCCTCGGCACTGACTCCCCGATCTTGGCGGGCGGCATTCACGAGGAGGTCGGCTGAACTTTCGAGAAAACGAAGCACCATATGGTTCATTAGGACCTGTTTGAATTTGATATGGGGGTGAAACTTGCGAAATTCGGGTAGAACCGAGAGGCTATTGGCCGAAAACACACATTGCCCCATTTTGAGAAGGGTGGAGAGCGCACCTGTTGGCCACTCCTTAAAGTAGGAATCTCTGGAATAATTTAGCGTCGTAAAATCCATGGTGCGAAACAAGGTGAGAGCGACACAGCGGTCCCGGTGAAAAATAAAGGCGCCCTCGTCTTGCCGGAGGAACCCGTCGACATGCAAGTGTCCTGGCTGCTGAAAGCGCACGTGCACGGGTTCCCAAACCGTCTCCCAGCAACTTAAAGCACTGCGGTACTGGGCGGCGAGGAGCGGGTTCAGATTTCGTAGGTTCAACATATGCAACTTGAAGTCGGATAGAGATAAACTATTCATATATGGGTTTCGGTCACAGGTGCCGATGAATTGAGTTTATATCTGGTGATTTTTTTAGCAGACGTTTGTAAGGCTTTAGGCAGAGGCTGCCGATACACTCAGCATGCTTCGCTCGACGTTTCAAATGATCTTGCAGCAACATCCCCGAAAGATTGAGCGTCGTCGTATTATTGGTCACCTCGCTCTAGACGCTTGCCTTTGGACCCTAGCGATTGCGGCGAACTCATGGAATTCGGCAGGGCTGGGGGCGAGCGCTATTGCGGGCGCCGTGTTGGCAATTTTGACATTTCGGGCATTCGCCATGATGCATGACTGTGTGCATGGGGCGTTTTCAACAAAAACGATTGAGAACCGTTGGGTGGGTGAGGCCTTCGGGATACTTTGCTTTTTGCCATTTTCCAGTTGGCGAGAGCTGCACCTAGCCCATCATCGGTGGACGGGCAATTTTGAAAGTGATCCGTCCATGAAGCTCATATTCGACTTTAAAAGGCGGGGCGAGCGCGTCTCACCCATTGTGCGCTGGGCCTGGCGGGGTTGGATTCCACTCTTAGGATTTCTGCAGCATCTGGTGTTTTGGCGCGCGACAATTTCAAAGCGTGAACTGCTTTTTGTGTTCGGTGCTGTGATGTACTCCGGTGTGTTACTTTTAATATTTCAACCGGCCACACTGTTGGCTGGGGCGCTCACTTACCTTTGGGCCGTCGAGATCATCAACTTTCCTCACCATTTAGGACTCAGGCAGTACGGCGAAGATTCGCACTTCAATGTGGTCGATCAAGATCGATTTGTTCGTAGCTCTATCTATCCACGATGGTTCGCGCGGCTGGTGCTGTTGAATTTCAATTTGCACACGGAGCATCACGCGTTTCCCGCTCATCCTTGGTATCAGCTCGAAAGCATTCACCAGCAGCTGGTTTTGAGTGGCGAGACGTTTAATTTTGAATCGGGCAACCAATGGATTTTGAAAAATAGACGTCGACCGATCGAGGAAATTTTTAGAATTTCCACAGAAGGCCGAGCCCCGCCGCGGCAAAAGGCGAGTTGATCTCAGCCTAGATCTTAGTCGATCGAGTACGGCCCGTTTCGATTTAAGGGTATTGGAATAGCTGGGGACTTTTGCTCCTTGGCCCGACAAGAAACCAAAACGCCAAAGCGCCGATTGGGACCAAAAAATAGGGGAGCCATATGGCGAAATTGAACGGTACACACCTGTGAGGACTTGGTCTTGATTTCGCAGATGGAGTGCTCAGGAATATTCAAGGCCACAGTGCAATTGTTCTCCCACAGCACAGTGTCGGAGTACTTCAGTAAACTCTCGGTGATTTTGTGTTCTCGATGAAAGAGTTCGGGCCATTCATAGGACTGAATCTCCATTAAAGAATAAGAGGACGTTTCCATAAACCGCATGTTGCGAAACACTTGGTATCGGTCCTGATCATACCCTTCAACTAAATCCTCAGTCCGCATCTTGGTGGTAAAGTCCTGGGGAAAGCTAAGCCCAAGGCTTCGCATGCTGAGCGTTAAAAACTCGACATCATTCCACGGATCGACGGACTCGATCTCACATTTCAGCCACACTCGGTGCAGCGCTTGGAGGTTGCTTTCAATTCGGAGTAGCGAGGCAAAATGAAAGTGCTGAAGTCGCTCTCGCAGGTGATCTGGGGTTGGATTTAACTCCAAATTGAAGCGTCTCGCCATCACGCGCAGCTCGCCTTCAAGTGCAAAGAGTCGATCGATGAGCCTGGAGTTCAACGTGGCGCTCTGGTTTCGATTTAAGGTGGAGGCCAAAGAGATCAAAAGCATACTCGTTCCTTATGACGCCGCATGCCTGTTAGAGAGGGGCGGACTTTTCGTAAACCTACCAAAGTCCGCGAGGAGAAAACAAGGGCAAATCCTCCGGCTGTAATTTGGCCCCAACTGTCGGGAATTTGGGCAATATTTAAAATCACTTGGCGGGTCTAGGATTAGCCTCTATTCTTGGCAGGAAAAACTGCCACTTATCCCGACCTTAACTTTGGTCATAACCAGCGGAGAAGTCCTCATGTTGACGTTTGAACTCATTGAAAAGCATGGCGACCACGAAGAAGTTGTTTACTGTCACGATCGCGACAGTGGCCTAAGAGCTATTATTGCAGTCCACAACACCACCTTAGGCCCAGCACTTGGAGGCACGAGGATGTGGCCCTACAAGAGTGAGCAAGATGCGCTTGTGGATGTGTTGCGCCTCTCCAAGGGGATGACGTACAAGGCCTCAGCCGCAGGGCTAAACTTGGGCGGCGGCAAAGCCGTTATCATCGGCGATCCAAAAAAGGATAAGACCGAAGCGATGTTTCGAACCTTTGGGGCCTACGTAAACTCTCTCAACGGCAAATACATCACAGCTGAAGATGTTGGGACCACCGTGCATGATATGGCTTATGTATTTATGGAGACACCCTACGTTACGGGTATCCCCGTGTCATTTGGCGGCTCTGGCGATCCGTCGCCGTTCACCGCGCACGGCGTATTGATGGGGATTAAAGCCTCGGTGAAACACAAACTCAAAGCGGATTCACTCAAGGGATTGAGAGTGGCGGTCCAAGGGCTCGGCAACGTGGGGCACCACCTGGTGGACTACTTAGTCAAAGAGGGCGCGATTGTTTCGATTGCAGACATTGACAAAGAAAAGGTCGAAAAACTTCGATCCAAATTTAATCTAATAGCCGTAGACCCAGACAGTATCGTGACGAGCGAGTGCGAAGTGTTTGCACCCTGTGCCCTCGGCGCCGTGATCAATGATCAAACTGTCGATAAGTTAAAGTGTAAGATTGTTGCGGGTGGAGCGAATAACCAACTGGCTGAGGCCCGACATGGGGACAATTTGCGAGAGTTGGGCATTTTGTACGCACCTGATTATGTCATCAATGCGGGTGGCCTGATGAATGTGTTTGTGGAGCTCGAGGGCTATTCAAGAGAGCGGGCCTTCGAGAAGACCACCCAGGTCTATGACAATTTAATGCAGGTCTTTGCCATCTCTGAAAAAGACGGCGTCACCACCCAGCACGCAGCGGATCGGTTGGCAGAAAAACGCATTCAGTCTATTGCGAACCTGAGGACGCATCATCACGGACGAACCGCCCGACCCTTTTCAACTTTAAAAGAAATGACCAATCGTCAAAAGTAGGAGTTCTAAAGTGAATCAGAAAACAGAAAAGACAAAAGCAAAAAGTCCAGACACGTTTATCTCGGTATCCGACAAGGTGCTGACACTCGTTGAGCGCAATTCTCGAGCCGTATTTGGCGCAGTGGTGCTATTGGCACTTTTAGGAGTTGGCTACGTCGGTTATGGGTATATCCAGTCCAGTCGTGAAGCGACGGCCGTCAATGCCATTTATCAGGCCGAGAGTGCTCTGAAGAAAGTGCGTGAGCCCGTTGGTGATGATACAACTCCGCCAACTTTGGGCGCTGATAAGTCCTCAGACTATCCCACAAAATTTGCGCCTTTGGTGGCAAATATTGAAACGAAAATTAAGGAGCACAGTTCAACCAAGGCGGCTCTCGTCGCGGCTTTGAATCTGTCTTATTTTCTAGTTGAGCAAAATCAATTTGAAGCAGCTTTGCGAGTGTTGGATTTGCCGAAAGTTCAGCCGTCGAGCTCGGACCTCATGGCTGGATTTTGGTCCATGCACCGAGGCGTGGTCTACCTTGAGAACAAGCAGTTGGACAAAGCAATAGAGAGTTACAACAAGGTTACGACCAGCCAGGCGCTGAAGAGCTTTCACTCAGAGGCCCTGTTGAAATTGGGATATAGCTATGAATTGAAGGGTGATTTGGCAAAGGCTGAGGAGAGCTACCAAAAAGTCGCCAAAGACTTTCCAAACACGGAGGCGGCGCAGTCGGCTGAGCAGTATATGCGTGTGCTTCGCTTAAAATCTTTATCTAAAGGGTGATGATGAAACGTTTCATTTGTTTTGGTTTGGCTGCGGGTTTGGCGTTCTTATTTGCAGCGGTAGTCGGCTGTGGCTCACTTCGAACGGCTCCCAATCAGCTCGTGGTTGAAAAACGTTGGGTGCGCAACACGCTGGCTACGCCTTACTTGGGTGGGCGGCGCATCCATCGGTTTGCACCTATTTTGACTGAAAAAATGGTGATCGTTGGCAACTCAATCGATGGGGTCAGCGCCTATGATCGCAACTCGGCTCGCCTCGTTTGGCGTTTGCGTTTGGACGATGGCTCTGAGGGCGGTGGTTTTGTTGCCGACGACATTTTGTATTTTGGCTCTGGCGACGGACAACTCTACGCAGCTCAAGTGGATGACGGCAAAGTGCTGTGGACCTACCCACTAAAAGCCGAGGGAATTGCTCGCCCAGTGGTGCATGGCGGAACGCTATACGTCTTAGGCGGCAACAACGTCGTGCATGCCCTCAATGCAAAAACAGGCAAGCTAAGTTGGATTTACAATCGCCGAGAGGCCAGCAATATTTCTATTCGCGGAGGCTCGCAACCGTTGGTGGCCGGTGACTCTGTGCTCGTGGGGCTTTCAGATGGAGCTTTAGTGGCGCTCAACAGAAGCTCTGGGGCCGTCAATTGGGAGACCAATTTAAACAGAAACAAACGATTTCGCGATGTCGATGCAACGCCTGTTCTAGACGGCCAAACCGTTTATATTTCAAGCTACGACGGCTCACTGAATGCACTGTCCTTAACAGATGGTAAAATTCTGTGGACTGTTGAAAATGGCGGCTATGATGAGGTGGCCGTCGCCGGCTCTCAGCTCTTTTTCTCAAGTACAGACGGCAAAGTGATGGCACTGGACAAATCAACGGGCAAAGTGATTTGGTCGAAAGACACTCAAAAAGGCATATCGACAGGTCCGTCCTTGATCAAGGGGACGGTCGTCGCTGGCGAAATGTCTGGGGCTTTGCGGTTTTATGATTTGCGATCTGGCGAAACGCTCGGGAGCTTTGAACCGGGCCGAGGGGTCACTTCTCGCGCCACTGTGGATAGCAAAAAAGGCGAGGTTTACTTTGTCTCGCACGACGCCAACCTTTTTGCTCTCCGGGTGAACTGGAAGCGCTATGCTCGAGAGTGGCCATGGGACTAAACATAAATTGGACGAGAGCCCTTGTAACGGGACTTTTGGTCTCTAGCGTTATTGGCTGTGCGCAAGGTCACTGTCGGCGCAAAAAAGAAATTTTGCCAGCTGACGCCTCGGTGTCCGCGGAACTGCCGGTTGATCAGTTAGCCAAAGACTCTGCAGCTCGAGTGTTCGTCTACAAATATGATGGAAGCCTGCAGTGTGGGAAGGGCAAAGCTCTAAGTGTGGATGCTATGTCTAAGCAGCTCCAAGGAATTCAAATATTTAGTTCACAAAAAAAGTCCGATGGATTGATGCATATACAGGTCTGTGGATCCATCACAGGCATGGCAAATGTCTATGAGATTCCCCAAACCGCTTGGCCTGCGGCCGAAGCAAAAGGATTTAAAACCTGGAGTTTTGAGTGAGTGAGGCCAGTTTGCCTTTCCAATCGGTGGTGGGTTTGATTCGCGATGTTCCTGACTTTCCCAAACCCGGGATCTTGTTTAAGGACATTACCCCGGTATTGGCGGATGGTCTGGCATTTAAATCCTTAATTCGATATCTCGCCGGGCAGGTGCCAGTTGGTACGACCAAACTGGTGGCCATTGAAAGTCGCGGCTTTATTTTGGGTGCGGCACTGGCCGAGTTTTTAGGTCTGGGATTAGTTTTGATACGCAAGCCAGGGAAGTTGCCCGCCGCGACTCACTCCCATTCCTATGCTCTGGAATACGGCACAGACACTCTGCAGATTCACGTAGATGCACTTGCCACCAGCGACCGTGTGTGTGTCGTGGACGATGTTTTGGCGACTGGTGGGACAGCGCAGGCCGCTGAGATTTTGTGTCGCAAAGCCGGAGCGGAACTCTCAGGTTTTTTATTTTTTATTGAACTGGGCTTTTTAGGCGGAAGGTTGAAACTTTCGGCTCCAGCTTTGAGCCTTAAAGTTTATTGAGTCTTCTTGAGTTGATCCGCTTGGATGGCCACTGTTCCAGAGACATCTTGTAGACGATCAAAATCTTCCAGGCGTTTGACACCATCATTGCCCTTAAGTTCTATCGTCAGCACGGGGATCTGCCGATCGCGCCACATATACCGACCGAGGCTTCCGGGAAAGTTGCCCAGTGAAATCCACGGGAGTGGTTTGAATGACGGAGGGTTTTTGATTTTAGGCCCATCAAAATCTAAGACGCCCAAAGGGGTGTGGATGGAGATGATAAATTCTGGTTTGAAGTCCTCAAAGTGCTTGATCAGACAGCGCGTTTCAATCTCGCTTGCAGCGTCGGGACCGGGATAGCGGCGAGGGTCAGACCGCATGTTCTTTTTCCAATAACCAAGAGCCGTTTCGGTCCAGTCTTGGGTAGGGAAGTTGCGGTTTAAGTCTACCCCGTTGCCGTTCATTCGAGTGCGAGCCTTCCAACCATCGGGGTTAGCCACGGGGATCACTCGCCAGGTGTTTCTTGGATCAATTTTTTGTAAACGTGTCATCCAGGCCCGGGCCATACTGCCACTAGGAAGTTCATCTCCATGAATCAACGCTTTGGCAAGAATGTGCCGAGGTTTTTTGTCTGTGCCTTTGCGGTCAAAATGGTAGATGGGCAACCCCTCTTTACTGACGCAGTCGGGGAGTTGCTTGACCTCGGCACAGACGGAGACAATGTCCGCATCTGTAACGCCCGAGCCCATCTTCTTTAGGTCCGTCTGGCATTGTTGTGCCACAGTTGGTGGCGCCGCAGCCTGGTCCTCCGCATAAAGTAGCGACGGGAGAAAGGAACTCACCAAAAGAATGATCCAGCTCTTCATTTTCATTTGATACATAGCCTAAGTTTCTGCGACTCGTGGACGCCAGTCAAACCTCATGCTACGAGCTTCGATCATGATCCAGTTTTTTATGAGTCATTCGGTTTCAGTGTCGGTCCGAGAGTCTGGCGGTGGCCCTTATGGTCGAGGTTTCAATTGCCGAATCGAAGTTGGTGTCCCCGTGCAGCACGCCGACGCTCTTCGTCTAAATTTTCTTAAAGTTATGCATCAACTGGATCATAAGGCCTGGGGCGTGGACGTCGGAACCGAGCAAAAGTGGAGTTTGGGACATCTGGTGAACTGGATTGCCGCAGAAATCCGTGCGCAAACTGGAGTGCAAAGGCTTACCACAAGACTCACAATTGAAAATCAAGAAAGCTGTGAACTGCAGCTCGAATAGAATCAATCCAGACAATCGTCTGACTTCACAATCGGCAGCATCGATTCGCCAGATAATTTGGTTTTTGGATATCTCGTGTTGATTGCACGGACAAGCGTCTCAAGGTTGAGACGTCTCCCGGCTTTGAACTGGGCACTGAGGGCCGTGGATCGGTCTGAGCCCGCGACCAATAGTGATTCCACTTCGGCGGGTGTTGGAGGACTGCCGTAGGCCTCTTGAATTGCGGCGACAATCAAACCAGCTGCCGCACTGACTAAGGGTGTCGCCTGAGACGTGCCCGCCAATTTACCATAGCTTCCAAGTTTTGTTGGCAGAGTGGAGAATAAACCATCCGTATTTACTTCCGCGCCTGGAGCGGCGATTTCACCAAACACAGTGCTGTAGTGACTAAAGCGGCTTTTATTGCCTGAGGCTGTGTCATAGGATCCTACACTGATGACGCCCTCTAACGTGGCATAGATAGCGGGAATAGAAGTCAAATTCACCCGATCAATCAGTTGCCCAGCCTTGTCATCGGAGGCGTTGCCCAGTGCTACCACCACAGTTGAGCCAGATTGCACGGCCTCAATCAATGCCCCACGGATCACATTGTCGGAGGCCGAGGCATAGGTGAGCGCAGCAAGACTCAAATTGATGACGGCAGCACCGTTTGAATAGGCGTACTTAACTGCATTGTAAAAGTGTTGAGAGGTTGTAGTTAAATTGACCCCGTCGATAGATTCAAAGACCTTCACAGCCATGATTCGAACCCCGTAGGGCATTGTGCCAACCCCGCCGGTTCCGTTGTTGCTGACGGCACCAATCAATCCAGCCACGTGTGTCCCATGACCGTTTCTTGAAATGTCATGGGGATCAAAACTGGCTTTGGCTGTGCCTACGGAGGGAATGTCGATACCTATACCTTTGGCATGTGTCCACATGTGACCTCGCAGATCGGGATGTCGCCAGTCCACGCCGCTATCGACCACTGCGATATTGACTGGAGTTGCGCTGCTTGGATCTATCCCCCCCGATTTTCCATAAAACCGGCGATAGGCTGGCTCGGCAGCAATCGATGGCAAGTGCACCTGCTGGACGATCTGAGGGTCATTAAA
This sequence comes from Bdellovibrionales bacterium, assembly GCA_041739415.1. Taxonomy (GTDB): domain Bacteria; phylum Bdellovibrionota; class Bdellovibrionia; order Bdellovibrionales; family UBA1609; genus JALHOQ01. The sequence goes on from JBGSNU010000020.1 coordinate 20,933, forward strand.
CGCACTTTGTAGAGTGTACGACCGATTCCATGAAAGGCCCTCGATGCAGGTTTCTTGGTTCGCCATATTTTCGAGTTCAACATCGGAGTAGCTCTGCTCGAGCCTCCACACGTAGGCCTGATGTTTGAGATCGGGGAGGGCTTGTCCACTTTGCAACAGACGACTTGATATAGGCCACTCGTCCAACGGTTCACCCAGGTTTTTTAAGCACGTGTTATCGGCCAACACGACGAGTTCGGTGCCAGCTGAAACCTGCAGCAGCGTCGTGGCCTTCGAGAAAACCCCAGCTCCCAGAGAGGACGGCGGGTCCGGGCGCAGGAGGACTTTGCTCAAGAAAAATGGACTCTGAGAGGTGTCTCTACCCATCTTTTTCTTAACGAGGCGGCCATCTTCTACCACCATTTTGCACGACGCCGATTCACTCGACGCGAAGTGAGTCGCGCCTTTAAATCCCCCCTGACAAGAGTTGTAAATGAAGGGCAGTGCCAGAAAGGGAACAGTAGCCAGAATAAGGCGAGCGTTTAGTGATTTCAATCGCTACCTGTCGGTAAGAGTTCAACTGCATTGATCTTTAAATCGTCGCGCAACCGCTGCTCTGAGATGGTTTCGATGTAAACACCTAGATCTAAATTTTGCACGAGCACTTCCCAAAAGGCCTCGGCGGAGATGCGGAAAAACACCGAAGCCTCGCGGCACTTTACCGTGCCTGTTCTTGGGATATTCGCGATCAAAGAGATTTCTCCAAAAAACGAGCCTTGTTTAGGACTATTCACCACACTGCCATTCACATCAACATCCACTGATCCCAGCAACACGAGGAATATGGAATCACCCACATCGCCTTGGCGAAAGACGATTTGCCCCTCTTCAAAATACTCGAGCTTGCCACGACTGCAGAGAAAATCCACCGCAGTTTGCGAGAGACTCCGAAAGACGGGAGAGGAGGCAAAAAACTGACTGACTAAAATGGCATTGCGAAAGTCTTTGAGCTGGCGAATCGCCTGTGACTCTTCTGCGGCCATCTTGATGTTGTTAACAGGCATCTCCAAAATCACACATCGCCGCAACGTCTTGACGTGAATGGGTTGCGGCGATGAGTCCAGCAGGGCGGTTTCGCTGAAAATTGAGGGGCCTTGCATGCAGGTCGACCATTCATCAGGTTGACCTAGATTTCGGACGATTTCAATTTCTCCGTCGATAAGCACATATAGCTCTCGCAATTCCTCATCGGGCCGGACAACCTCGACGTTTTTTTGGACTTCAGTGACTTCGGTTTTCGATAAAATATTTAAAAGTTGGGCCCGACTGAAATGCGAAAATAAAGGGAGATCTTGAATTTTGGCCAGAACTTCTAGCGGTGTGGGGGGCGGGCGATTGCGATTCTTAAAATCGTGCATGGCGCTTTGAAAAGACCCTAGGATGGGGCGAGCCAGCGAGATCACAATATTTTCGACAAACGCCTGCGACACCGAATACAGCGAAAAAAACCAAATCCAGATTCCGGCGCAGGCAAAGAGCGAATTCGAATCCCATTCCACAACAGCCGTGAGCATGGGGATACTAAAGGTGGCGGCAAAATGTAAGAGCAAAATAAGTGCGGTGAGTAACCATACGCTCCCCCAAGCGCCACAAATCTTGGCAAAGTCATGATCTTGCCTGGTGTAGCCTGGACCGAGCGCCTTAAAGAGACTGTTGCTGTCGTAATGCCATGAAACAACTTCGCGGTCTGGCGTAAAGGTCAACGCACGAATGAGACGTAAGCCCTCGCTTTGCACAAATGGATTCAACTCCCAAAACGAAATCATCAAGTTCACCACAATCAGTGCACCCAACCAAGGTGCGCCGATTGCGGGGGCTGCCAAATACATCAACCCCCAGCCGAGCAAGATTTGACTGAGATGAAACATCGAGGTGTACAGCTGACTTTCAAAAAGGTCATTCGCTTCATCGCCGATATGAAGGTGCAAACCCCATGGATCCAGCCGTACGCCCACGTTGTAGATCTTGCCCGTCAACAAAAGCAGTTGGATCCCACGGATGAGGTGGCGCATCGATTGTAAAACCGAGCTACATACCAACAAAGAGAACAAAACGTGTGCGGGAGCCGTATCGACAAACAAAGACTTGACCAGTTCAATGGGATGTTCTGGAAAGGCCTGAATCCCCCAAATTGAACCCGCGAGAATAAGCAGGGTGAGGATATAAAATATTGTTGGCGCTTGCTTGTTGGCGATGATTCTTTGGCCAAAACGCCAGGAGAGCGTCCAGGGGTAGGCCAGCCGTGGCTCCATCCAAGAACTTAAGTAGGTATTTAATGAAAGCTCGTGGCCATTTTCAAAGAAGCCACTTTGGTGAAGCGCATGAATGGTTTTTAAAATGGACTTAAACGGCACCGTGCCTCGTTTATTGTAAAACCGCTCAATGATCTGCTGCAGGCTGTGATGGCCATTGCAGAGCAAAACTAAATCTGCCAATGCCATGGGCAAGATGATTTGATTGTAAGGATTGTCGGTTTCAAAAATAATTTGTGCACCCTTCGGTATCACCCGCCCAGGGCGAAGGCGTGGACAAAAATTTTCGAAAGTGGTCTTCACGCTTTGCCCTTTCTGAGATGAATCAGAAGAACATCGCGCACGTGAATCAATTCCTCGCTCACGGATGGAATGTTTGTCAAAAATAAGATGAGTTGTTCTAGCTCAGGCCGTGTGGCTCGGGCATCACCCTCTTTAAGTGGCCACGACTCATGGTAAACGAAATATCGAACGCCCAAAAAGTAGATTGTGGCAATCGTTGTCGCATCTCGCTCGACGACAATGCTGTCTCCATGCAATGAACTCCAAAGCTGCTCTGCCTGGAGCACTGGGCCTTCTTCAGTCGTAGGGGAGTGACGCCACACACTTAAACCACGGACCCCTGGAGCCATGTATTTTTTGAGCAAGTTCTGCCGATTTGAATTCAAATTCAAAAATTGCAGATGCCGACGATCATTTACGCTTGAGACAATTTTAGCTCGGATGCGGTCTGTCCCCGTCATCCAGTGCAGCTCAAGTTCTACCTCTCGCCCCATGGATTGACCCAAAAGACTTTCGGGATCGAGTAAACAACAGCCACCGGCACTGATGTCTTGCACAGGCAATTGGGTGCCTCCAAATGCCACCTGTGGCAGCTTGCATAGGTTCACAAAATTGGGATAGCGGATCCGGCAGTTCTGCCGCCGTTCAATGCCAAGGCGAGTGGCGAGCTCTAAAACTCCCGACGGATTGTCAAATTGGATAGGTTTTTTCTTACTCCAAAACACAAATCTCCTCAGTCATCGATCAGTCGTTCAAAATATTATCGGCTTGCCGATTGATAATCCTGAGAGATTATTGGCACTTACTCTTGTGTAAGGACCTGCCTATGCGATACAACCACGCCCATGGTGTACACTCCCAAAGATCGATTTTTTCACAAAGCTAAGGCTGAGGGTTTTTTGGCGAGATCCGCCTATAAGCTCTCTGAAATACAGAGTAAATTTAAACTCATTCGCCCGAGTGATTTGGTCCTAGACTGTGGCGCCGCACCAGGCGCTTGGAGCCAGGTGGCAAGCCAGATCGTCGGCAAGCAAGGCCATGTCGTTGGCCTGGATTTAAAACCCATCGATTTGGTCTTACCAAATGCGACATTTTATCAAATGGATGTGTTTCAATTTGAGCCAGAAATTCTCCGCGGCCGACCTATACAATGTTTATTGAGTGATATGGCACCAAATACGACAGGTATCCGCAGTGTAGATCAAGCCCGCAGTGCCGAACTGTGCGAGCAAGTCTTGCGACTTTCAGATCAGCATTTAAAAGAAAAAGGCTCGCTTGTGATGAAATTCTTTGAAGGTCCAGAAGCCGAAGCCATAGCCAAAGAGCTGGGGCAAAGATTCACCAGTTGCAAACGTCTAAAACCTGAAGCTGTACGCAAGGGTAGCTTTGAAACCTATTTTATTGGAATAGGGAAGAAGTAACCCTCCTTGGCACATTAAGGCCAGCCACCTCCATTTTGGGACACGACTTTTGGTCGGATTTGATGACATATATGGCATCATAATTTTGTTTTATGATGCTATATATGTCATCATAAATATTGCATTTGATGTTATATATGGCATCATAAATTCATGAAATCGAATAAAAAAGCAATTGGTACCCAAAGACGAATGATGGATAAAAAAATTGCCCCCTGGCTCCCTTTAGGGCCAGAGAAAAGACCTTCAATAGGCTGGCTGAAAGCTGTTCGCGGGGCTTTGGGAATAAGCTCGAGACAGCTGGCGCAAATCATTGGAATCGACGCATCCGCAATCACTAGGCTCGAAGAACGAGAGCCCGCAGGAAAAGTAACGCTGGAACTCCTGGACCGAGCAGCAGGCGCTATGGGGTGCAAAATCGTGTATGCAATTGTCCCGAACGAAGAATACAAAAGTCTAGAGGGCATCATAGAAACTCGCGCGCGGAATGCAGCAGAAGCACTCCTGAAGAGAGTTGAACATTCAATGAAACTTGAAGCCCAGGGGTCGCCAGATTCTACTCTTGAACTTGAAAAGCTCACTCGAGAATTAAAAGAAAAAATGGACCCCCGAATATGGGGAATAATGAAAAAAAGAAAGGGAAGGGCCGAGCAGTAGGTGAGTAACTTCGAGTTCAAATATCCACGAGGAGCAACACCTCTTGATCCAAATGAGTTAAATGGGCTGATCCCCAACTTCATTACAACTCAAGCCGAGCTCAATCAGCTGGAACGAGAAAATATCCTCGAGGCCACGGAATGGGCGCTTAGGAAAACAACGCATGAATGCCTCAATGTTTCATTTTGTTTCGACTTACATAGGAGAATGTTTGCCAAAGTTTGGAAATGGGCAGGTCAGCAACGGTTGACCGACAAGAATATTGGAGTGCCAAAAGAACAAATTGGTCTGAAATTAAAACCACTGTTTGATGACACAGCTTATTGGATCGAAAAAAACATCTATAGCTTTGATGAGATCGCGGCTCGATTTCATCACCGTCTTGTATCCATTCATATTTTTCCCAATGGAAATGGGCGGCACGCGCGCCTCATGACTGAAGTGATTCAAACTGTTTATGGTGAACCTCTATTTACATGGGGGAGTCTTTTCCATTCTGAGTCGGAGGCTAGAAGAGACTACATCGCTGCTCTTAAACTTGCCGACATAGGGGACTACTCAGCTCTAATTCAATTTGTCAGAAGTTAATTCCATCTAGAGATCGGATAGCTGCGGCAATCACTTCTGATAAGTTATATTATGTTCCACAGACACTGGGTTCGGGGCTGTGGAGTCAAATAATTCGGTAGGCTTTGAGCTCTTTATAAAGCGTTTCCACAGCTGTTTTGGCGATAACCACTGTGGGAATTGCTAAAAGCATGCCCCAGATACCCAGCAAAACTGAGCCTCCAATAATGGCCACGATCACGACGAGCGGATGTAGGCTCACGGCACTCCCGAGCACGATCGGCTGAAACAGCACATTGTCTAGGACATGTGAAAGTGCGACCAAGACCACCACATAAATCGCGATATCTTGCGAGTTTAGCCCTGGCAAAATGGGCTGGATGTTTTCGGCAATCAATGAATAACCCAAAGCGATGACCATTCCAATCGCAGGGCCTAAAAACGGAATGGCATTCACTAGACCCGAGATCACGCCAATCGCAATAGCTAGTGACATCGGTATACCCAACAAATAAAGACCGATGATTAAAGTGAGTCCAACCAGCGCGCATTCCAGCAAAGTGCCGCGCAAATAATTGCCAATGGCATCATCTAAGCGATCCAGTACTGTGAGCGACAATTCAAAATACCGGTTGGGGATGACCCCTAAAAAGTATCGGCGAATTTGTCCGTTATCGAATCCCATAAAGACGAAGATCAACGGGGCCAAGATCCAGACCGAAAGCTCCTCCATCAGACCGGTGGATTTTCGTTCAGGCGCGACCGTGGCTGAAATTGTATCTTCCCTCCCCGCGTGTGGCACTTGAGCAGAGTTGGGACTTCGATTGGTTTGAGTGTAATTCTTGGTCGTCGAGTTGGCTTGAAAATAATCGTAGTAACGGTCTTCGATGGCCGACTTGCCTTTGTAACCTTCGCGGTATTTGAGAAACAGATCGACTTCATCTTCATTCAAGTCGAGCCACTTGTTCACCTGATCCACCATGGGGCCAGCTTCACGTGAGATCAACTGGGCCACCGGGTTCTGGCGTTTCTCTCGATCGTGGGTACCGACGATCTCTTGAAACTTTTCGTTCATCTTGTACTTTAACCGGACCTTGATCTCGAGTTTTTGCTTTTCATCTGGAATCATTTTTCGCACTTGGTTGACCCCAGCAAAGACTCCAAAACCAACGCAGGCAAAAAGAACAAGAACCTTCATTTCATGTGGTAGCCAACCGATTTGAAATCGATCCTTAACGGGCCGGAACAAATAGCCTAGCAGTGCGCCGACCACGATCGGCAAAATCAGCGAACGAAGATTCCAAAACAACAACGCTGCAACCAACAAGGACAACCCGCCCAGCGAAACATTGAAGATCCGCCGCCGCAGCCGTCTAGCATTTTCTTTCTCTTCTAAATTTACAATTCGTTTTTTCACGCGGAGATTTGCTCGATGTTTTCAGAGTCCATAACCAGTTCGTTGGTCGAGCGAAGTCGATCCCCAACAATGCGCGCCAAGGCCCGATAGATTTGGCAGGCCGTGGATGGATCTGTGTGAATAAGACGACTTAAATCGTTGCGATACAGCGCCAGAGTGCGAGTGGACTCTAGACTACGAGCTGAGGCCGAGCGCGGGGATTCATCCAACAGGGCCATCTCGCCAAAAAAGGCTCCACGTTCCAATGTGGCCAGCGAAGAGATCACTTGGTCTTTTTGAATTTCAACGCTCACTTGCCCCGTCACAACCAAAAAAAGCGCTGCGGCCGGCTGACCCTGCTCAAAAATCAGTTCATGTGCCTCAAAGCTCCGTTCAAAGACAATTTCACTCACTTTTTTCAATTGCCAGGTGGAGAGCTCATTGAAGAACGGCACGGTTCGAAGAAATCGAATACGGTCCTTCTCAGGGGAGGATTTCTTCCAGCGGTTGAGGGTCTCCCACATCAACTTTTCTGCGATAAGCTTGCGCACGGTTTTACCCCACCCTTGTGCAGGATTTATCGGAAACGCTCTCCTAACAATTGAACTGTCTTAGGTCGGGGTTTTAGAGATTCACCAAAAAATCTAACAACTCTCGCAAGTGACGGCGGGCGAGTTGATCATCTAACTTCGGTTTATTTAGAAAAAGCGCTTCATTCTGGGTCGTTAGCAATGGAATATGAACAAATCCAGCAAATCGACCTCGACTCTTCGCCCAACTCATCAGGTGGTAAAAAAGAGCGTTGCAAACATACACGCCGGCAGAAAACGAAGGCACCGCCACGATTTCGCGAGAGGCAAACTCGCCCTCGTGCCAAGGGATATTGGTCCAATGCAAATCCGGTCCGTCTGCGACCAGTTTCGCCCGGTGAATCACGGCTCCGTCATTGTCTCGGATTCGAGAGTCCACCCAATTGAGCGCTACATTTTCCAAATTGATATGCGCCCGGCCTTCAGCCTGCCCCAGCGCCAACACCCCATCGATCTCTGGATAGGCCTTTAGAGCTTGTGCAAGCACTGGCCAACTTCGAGCGAAACTCACAGGCAACGATGGAGTGAGCACCTGCACCCCAGTCATCTCGAGGTCTTGCAAGATCAACTGAGAGGAGTTGGTTTGAGCTTGGGCAAATGGCTCGAATGACGTAATTAACCAGCGCTTTTTCATTCGGTGACTCTAAGATTTTTTGCGAGCGTTCGCCGACAATTCCTCGGCCCTTAAACCTCGGACAAAGCGCAAAAACTCACGCGACTGCACTTTCAAAAGATCCTCGATCAACGGATCGTGAACCTTGCCGTCTCGAATCACACTGTGGACATTGGAGATAAACACGCGGTTGGGAAAAATGTAAGCATTGCGGTAACCGAAGACTTGCTGCAAGTGTTCAACTGGACGAAGTCCGCCCCATCGACCCCCAAGCCCCACAAAGGCCACCGGCCTATGCTCAAAGCTTTCAGGGTAGCGCCAGTAGTCGATAAACAACTTGAGGGCACCAGGATAAGATCCATTGTACTCTGGCACAACCAGCACTACACCTTCGGCCCGGGACACGCGATCTACAGCGGCAGCAAAGTCTCCCGTCGCCGGTTTATAGTTTGCGCCGACTGCACAACTAAAATCTAGTAGACTTAGGTCGATTAAATTGGCTTCGGTGCCGAGCAACTTATAGTCCGACAAAAGCAGTCGAGCCACTTTGCCACTGTTCGAATCGACACGATCTGTGCCCGCAATAATCTCAATCATTGACGCCTCACCGTTAGAGTCTTTTGAAAATGAAGTTTTTTATTCAGACCAAAGGATTGTACATCCAGCTGCAACAAATTTTGAGCGCTCTCGACTATCTCAACAATCAAATAGTTCAATTCGCCAGCAACACCGGTCAAGCGAGTCGCGGTTGGAAACCGATCAAAGGCGTCTGCATACGTCTTGGCATGAATACCACTGGAGGTGAGTTCGAACGTGGGGTAGCCAAAGACCTCGGAGGGAACTTTTAGAATTTCAGACAAGTGACGGTCTCCACTCACAAATATCAATGGCGCTTTGGCTTTTCGCCACTGCTTGACCTGTGCTTGAAAACTCAAGGGGTGACTGCCCTGGTAGGATTCAAATTTATGGTAGCCGCCAAAAAACTGATCGCCACTGATCATGAACACTGGAGACTTAGCCATCGAAAGCTTGTTTTGCAGCCAGTTCTCTTGATCCACACCAAAGTGAGTTTGATCTGCGCCAGCGACGCGATTGGGTGAACGATAAAAGCGGTTGTCTAGCAGCGCAAAGTGAACTCCAAATGCACTCCACCAAGAGGCGACACCAGGCCCCCGCTCAAAGTTACCAGCTGGATTTTCTTGAGCGTAGAATTGCATAAAAATACGTTTCGCTTCTTCCTTAAGGGCAAACGTTCGGTCCCCATCGTTCATTCCAAAGTCATGATCATCCCACGTGGCCAAGGTCGGAATCAGGGGGTTGAGAAAAAAGAGGCCGAGTCGCCCGCGCGTCTCCGTGTAGCGGCGACGCATTTTTTCACCATCTAGACTCGAAGGTAAAAAACCTCGGTCCGCATACACGTTGTCACCGATAATCAACAAGGCGTCTGGCCGCTGGGTGCCGAGCTCAGCCCATATCTTTTTTTGCTCCGATTCAAACTTGTCGTCTGCACAACTCGCCACCGCGACTCGAACGCGCCGCTTACTGAGATCCAAAACAGAGAACGAGCGTCGATCCAATAAATCCCCACTGGTATCAACGACAAGCAGTTCATAGGTAATCCCTGGCTTGAGTTGAAAAACCTCTAGCTGGACTTGCTGGAATTTCGAATGAGACGGTTGGGTTTGGACGGGCTGAATTTGCCGGACCCTTAAGTCCCCTCGAATAAAGTAGAGCCACTTGGCACTTTGTACCTGCAAGACAAACCGACTCATCTCACTGGTCGTTACGCTCTGTAAAATCGGTACTGGACTTTTGTTCGCAACGGCCTGCCCCAACAGAGCACAAGCGGCGGTGGCGCCCGATTGACAGATTTCCTTGAACTCGCCCACCGCGGCTTCAGTCTGAGGGCTTCCACCTAGACGTTCAATCGCTGTCTGTAATCGTGTGCCCTGACTTCCAAAGGAAGCACAGGCAATGAGATGCGCAAATAAAAGCACCATTTGAACTCTGATCAACATGAGCGCACCCGCAACTGCAAAATTTAATAAGGTGACGTGAGATAAAGGCAGGCCACCTTAACCGGAGCCTGCCTGGATCTTTACTGAATCTACGCTTACCAGCTGGCCTTTGTTACACCAGGGAGCAAGCCCTTATGAGCCAACTGACGAAAAGCCATACGAGACAAGCCAAACTTGCGGTAGTTACCGCGGGGACGACCCGTCAAATAGCATCGCGTGATCACACGACAAGGCGAAGTGTCACGGGGCAACTTTTGCAACTTGAGCCGCGCTTCATCGCGCGTGTCATCGGGCAAATTGGGGTTATTGGCTTTTTTTCGGAGCTCGGTGCGATAGCGGCCATATTTTTCAGCCAACACTTTACGCCGTTCATTCTTATTGATCGAACTCAACTTAGCCATCTGGTTCCTTTTGGTCTAGTCCCTATAGGAGATTATCCCTAGGGGAGTTAACTCGCGACTATCGCGGATTTTTGCACAAGAGAGATGGTTATTGGTTTTCCCTAATGAGGTCAAGGGGTAACGGGGCTCTTCTGATATTTTTTAACAGTTGGTTGGGGATCGTTGCGCTCGAGTCGGATCGTCTTCACCTTGCCCTTGCGCGGGTCCGACGGAGCGAGGGATTCAATTTGCACGACAAACGCTCCAGCGGTCGCACCTTCCACCTTTAAGCTCTTAGCGGCTCCAACTAGACACGCCCGTAAATCCACATCCCCCGTCTCGACTTGAACGCCACTCAACCCTCCCCTACTGGTCGTTTGCCCATAAACGAGCGCTTTAACTTCACCGGCATGGCGCCTGGCGCTAGAAGTTAGGCACTTCTGAACGGTGGGATCTAAGATCAACGCCGAATCTAGATTTGTACCCTTGGGCATTTGCAATGCCTCACTGAAGACCTCTATTGAAGTCGGAGGTGGAGGACGCTGACCGAGCTGAACCTTGGCCAAGGCTGTGCCGGAGCTCGCTTGGGAGCTGTCGCCGGTTTCAGATGTGGTTGTTTTGCAGGCAGTGATACTGAGAATAATCCAGATCAGTGAGGTTGTGGTTGTTGTCATTCCGCCTCTAAAAAAAGGCGATGTGAAGCATCCGTGCTTCAACTAGCTGTCCTGCCTTCCATCGCCCCCCCACAAAAATGATCGTGATCAATTCTGAGACAGATCGCAAGAAAAAATTTCATGATCTGTCAAAGACTGTGCGAACGCGACCAAAGCCTAGGTGGCGCCTATCGGAAGAGAAGACGGCAGCCGTATAAAAGAAAAGGCCAGAGGTAACCCCTCTGGCCTTTAGAAGGCACTCAATTTCAAAGAGTGGACGACCACTAGGTGGCCATCACCTCCGAATTGAGTCTACTACTGTGATTTTCTAAACTCACTTCACCACCTCCTCTCACGGCTCAAGAGAACCTAATGTGAAGATCTCGCATTTTACGTCGAGTGACCAGATGAATGATTTGATGTGGATTCTAAGAAATCCTTATGTGGTCCAGTGTCATCACTTTGACTCGAGTCTATTCCAACAATTAGACTTTTTTGACCGAAGGAGCTGCCCGTTGCACAAAAATTTTAAGATCGCGGCCCTGTTTGGGACAATTTTTTTTATCATTGGAATCGCCTGGGGAAGCTGGCACCAGAGGGCACAAGTGAAAGCTCTTGCAGACAGTGTCCCGCTACGTGTTCTTTGCCCCGATAAATGGTTGGACCAAGCGGCGCTGGATGCGTTCGGCAAAAAACACAAAGTGAGAATCGAACATTTTACCTATTCAGCCCCAAACGAATTTTTACGCCAAATGGCCAATACCAACGGCAAGATAGACGTGATTTGTTCAAGTTCATTTTTAGTCAAAAGTTTGATCCGGTCACGTTGGTTAAAGAGCATGGACTATGCGGCTTTGCCGAACATGAAGATGATCGCCGTCGATTTTTCTGTTTTGCCTTATGATCCGCAGGGGCGATACACAGTCCCTCTTTTCTGGAATCTTTACGGCTTTTTTGGCAAACGCGAGGCTCCCAAACGCTTAACCTGGCGCGAGGCTTGGGAATCGCAAAAGCTAACTCTTTGGGCTGAGGAATTGAATCTGTTGAATCTAATTATGACGTTGAAGTTAACGGATTCAGAGAAAAAAATTCCGGACCGGACTCAGAGTTTGTTTGAGGACACTTCAGATAGCTTAATTTCGACCGCCTTTCAAAAATTCAGCCGAAGCTCCATCAATTTTTTTAAGCCCAGCGCCAGTGCAATCTCGGCTGAGGCCATGGTCGCCAATGTGGACTGGATCCAGATACCACTCGCCCGAGTGGCACGCCTTCTTGAGGCCGATTCACCTTATCAGTTTTGGCTGCCAGACGAAGGGACGGCAATTGAGGTTGGGGTTCTTTCGATTGGTGAGGCCTCAACACAGCCAGCGCTGGCTTTGCAGTTGATCAATGAACTGATAGCCACGCCGCACGCGCTGCAAACGCACACCCAAATGGAGATGGGAGTGGTGCATGGCTCGCTCAGTGGTTTGGCCTCGATTGCACGCCTTCAAAAACCGGAGGCCCTGCGAGAGTTTCCGCTGAATAAATTTTTGTTCCCCGACTTAGAGCTGCAGGATTTGCCAAAATTTCAGAAGATTTTTAATGAACAGATCGTTAGATAAATGACCTAGTTGGTCACAAGCGGAATGCGTAGCCGCGACGACTGCGCCGCTTTTTTCCCGTCCAAATTGTGGCCATAAATTTCTAAGTACAAGTCGTAGGCGGAGCGCTCTGTGCCATTGCCCGTTTTCAGTCCCGTGCGATCCACTGGATCTCCTGTCCTGAGCGCTGCCAAATTGACATAGATTAAAAAACGTCCATTCACACAGATGCTTTCAGCCGTAGACGTTCCATTGATGAGCATAGCGGAGTGTCGCACCCGATTGCCGTTCAAATACAAATCCCAGTGGATGGTGTTGCTGGGGTAGCCGCCCTCATTGCAATCGCCGCCGATATTGAACTCCGCCAACCCCGCTTTCACCACGAATAGATTGCCGGTTAAGTTGGCTTGGATTTTGAGATGGTTCGGTTGAGGCTGAATGCAGTCGTCGGTGGTGCACGTCAGGACGGACTCGCTCTCATCCGAGAGCATGGGCTCACCATACTGACCGCAATTGGTAAAGGGAGCGAGCAGCACGGCAAAAACCGTCACGAACATGAGTGTTCGCCAGGCCTTGCGAGAGGTTGCTGAGCTTGAGTCTGAAGCCGAAAAAATCGTCAACTGTGTTACCTCACCTCAAGACGTATCGACTTGAGTCGAGAGAAACTTAAGTGGCATTCTTCAATTCCCTGTCTCATTTTGCGACATCTATCTCGCGTGTTGACCACTGAACCGCTCTCCTCCAGACTCATCCCTAATGATCTGTCTGGCTCTTGTATTTTGGCTTTCGAGCAGTTGGGCTGACCCTCAGGCTTTTAGTTTTCATGTGTTGAGTGAGCCGCACACTTTGGACCCACAACTGACCTCGACCAACAGCGGGAATTTCTTCCATTCCGTTTTGCACCGTGGGCTATTTAAACTGCATAGTCGCCGAGGGCTAGAACTCGCTGGCGCCAAGACTTGCACCCGCTCCAACCGCGACAAAACCTTGCTCTGCCAACTGAATCCACTGCACAAATGGAGCAACGGCGAAGGGATTGTCGCGGCAGATTACGTGCGCTCTATGCAACAACTGATCGATCCCGAGCGCCGAAGTCCACAGAGCGACATTGTGCTGAAATTAAAAAATGCCAAAGCCATTCTGGCTGGAAAAATGGGGCTTGAAAAACTCGGCGTAACGGCTCCTTCGAAGTTCACGGTGCGCTTTGACTTTGATTCCCCTGATCCCGATTTTGAATACAAACTGACCAACCCTGCCACGGCACCCAAACGCCAAGACGAGATTTGGGATAAGAAAAATCCAGGGCGAATGATCGTTAGTGGGGCCTATAAAATTGTGCAATGGAAACCCGGTCACGGAATCCAGTTGGCGCCAAACACCCACTATGGCTTGACGTCAAATCCCACCCGACCTCCCCTCGAGATTTTGATAATCGACAACGATTCCACGGCGCTGAGAATGTTTGAGAAAGGTCGGCTTCAGTTCTTGCGTCGCTTAACCCTGCTTGAACAACCCCGCTTTAAAAACAGCCCGGAGTTTGAGCAAATCTATATGGTCCGCTTTGATTACTGGGGTTTTGGTCCAGCGCTTGATGCGTATCCCGCCCTGCGCGAGGCCTTGCTAAGCGCTGTCGACTTTGCAAGCTTTCCAGCCCTGGTTCCACTCAAAGGACCCATGGGATGCGTTGGCCTATCTGACGCCATTTCTGGCGACCCTATTTGCATAAAATTTGACGCCGCCCGGGCGAAGAAGCTTATGCAAGGCTCGACTCGGCCACCGAAGATCGAAGTCTTTTTCAGCAAAATGGGTGGCGAAGACATTAGCCAGACTGCGGAGTGGCTGCAGGCTCAATGGAAGAAAAACTTGGGCCTGCGCGTGGAACTTCGGTCCGAAGAGCAATTGGTTTACCTCAATAGACTGCGCACCTCACCGCCCATGATCTTTCGCAAAGGTTTAGGCTTAGACCGACCCACATGTCTCGCGGCGCTTGAGACTTTTACAGACGATAATCCTGAGAACTTCTTAAAAATTCAGGACGGGCAATTGAATCAACTGGTGCAACAACTGGGCACGACCAAAGATCCGACCAGTCGGTTGGCCTTGTGTCGCCGAGGATTGAAGCGTCTGCTCGGGTTGAACCGCCTGATACCCAACGGCAAAATACACTTTAGCATATTGGCCCGCCCGACTTTTGCCGGGTGGGACCTCAATGAACTCCATCAGCTCGACCTCAGCGAGTTGGTACGCACCAATCCAGACCTCAAGGCCAATGGTAAAAACTCCGAATAAAAAGGAGTAACCAATTGGCACGTGCGCCAAAATTAAAAGAGGAAATCCATGGCAAAAGACAAAGGTGATTCAAACAATTCAAACAATGTAGTGGCCATCGGCAGCATCACCTGCTGCGTTGAGAAGTGCACAAAGAAGTCTGATAAAATGAATTTTTGCCCCGAGCATTTTATGTGGTTCAAAGAAGGTTTAGTTTCGAAAAAGGGTGAGCGACCCATGGACTTTGACAAAAAGTATCAGTCTTTTCTGAATCGCAAGAAAAAGGTCGCCTAATCAGCCAAACGCCATAAGGGCCAAAAACAAGCCCAGCGAGACGACAAAACATTTTGTTCCAAACAGCAGGAGTGGGCGCATGATCCACTCCTCGTCTTTTTCGGGACGTTCCTTGAGTTTTACTATGCAGTTTGTTAGCGTGCGCGCCATGCAGAGAACTGGATTGTTTGTCATCACAGGGAGCGGGAGCGGGATTGGTCAAGCCATCGCCGAGCTCCTCATGCAAAAGGGCCACTCAGTGATCGGAGTCGGCCGATCCCTTGAGAAACTGCGCGCCCTCCAACTCAAATGGCCCAAACAGTTCTACCCCTGCGCCCAGGACCTCACTCACCCCGGCTCCGCACCAGCCATCGTGGATTGCGTCACGGCGCTGAAGAATCAACTTTCACTGCCGCTGCTAGGGCTCGTCAACAACGCGGGAATTTTTGTGCGACAGAGCTTTCTAGAGACAACCGACGCCACTTGGGAAGAACAGTTTCAAAACAACCTACTCTCGGCCGTTAGACTCACTCGGGCGCTCGAGCCCCACCTCAAAGCGGCTGCACCGAGCTCAGTCCTGAACGTGAGCTCATCGGTAACTGAACGAATGGTGCCGCAAACGAGCGCCTACTCTGCGATGAAAGCGGCGATGAATGTGTGGACGAAAGTTCTGGCGCTGGAGTGGGCGCCCTTACAAATTCGAGTGAACGCCATTTGCCCGGGCCTTGTCGATACTCCCATCCATGGCTTTCATACCCTCCCCGACACAGATGCGCTACGCCAACAGGTGCATCAGATGCAGCCGCTGGGTCGGCTAGGTCAGGCCGGTGATATCGCTTCGGCCGCCTGGTTTTTGCTGGGCGACGAGTCCAGTTGGACAACAGGCTCCTTGCTCACTGTCGACGGAGGCATTTCATTATGAGTTTGACCCGTTTGGCGAGACGTCGGGGATTTCACTGCCTGCACCGATATGAAGTGAAGGATTGGACCACTGACCGCAATGAGCTGGAGTTTGGCGCCTGCTTTACCCCAAACGGTCATGGCCACACCTATGAGCTCGAGGCCTATTTTGAAGGCCCCGTGGACCCGTTGACTGGAATGATCGTCAATATCGCCGACATCGATAAAATGCTCGCAGCTTCACTTGAACCTATTGAAGGTAAACATTTGAATTTTGAGGTGCCTGAGTTCAAAGACACTGTGCCAACAACGGAAGTTTTGGCGGAGTATTTGATGAATCGACTGTTCAAATCGATGAAGAAGTCTTTTAAGGGACTGCGGCTGGTGAAAGTCCGCCTTTTTGAGAGCGATAGCCTATGGGTAGACGTGTGGCCCTAGTTGCATTGACTCAACAGTTCCGCTTTCGCGCAGTGCATAGCCTACACATTGGCGAACACAAAGAGAGCTTACATGGGCACGACTATTACCTAGAGGTCACCGCGCGCCCTGAACTGCGCGAGCAGATCTATCGGGCGGTCGCAGATGTGCTCTTACCCCAACTAGACCGTACAGACTTGGCCAAACGGTTTAGTGCCTCCACTGGCGAGGTCTTGGTTGAATGGATTCATAGTCAATTCGATGAGTTAGGCCTAGGGTCTTCGGTCCTTGGTGTAGCCCTACAAGAGACCCGAAAAAACCGCTTTGTCAGCGCGCGCACCAATGACTACCTCATGTAATGAGTGAACCTATCCGCCTCAACAAGCTGATGTCAGAGCGCGGAATCAGTTCGCGCCGCGAAGCCGACGAGCTCATCGCCCAAGGTCTAGTGAAAGTGAATGGCAAGGTGGTTGAGAACCTTGGCGAACGGTTTGCTAGAGATGTGCAAATTGAGGTGTTGCCTCGTGCCCTAAAACAACTGGCAGCGAAAGTCACAATTCTACTTCATAAACCAAAAGGTTATGTTTCATCACAAGCCGAGGACGGCTATGAGCCTGCGATACGACTGATCACTCCCGATCGACAGATGCGCGGGGACCAACAGCGCCTCAGACCCGACAACCTACGGGGCCTGGCGACGGCGGGTCGACTGGATATCGATTCACAAGGGTTGTTGATCTTCACGCAAGACGGCGTCGTGGCGAAACAACTCATTGGCGAAGACTCGCAAATCGACAAAGAGTACCTGGTTCGCGTTGCAGGTCATCTCGCGCCTGCGGATCTGCAGCGCTTGCGAGATGGCTCGATGGTGTTAGAGGGGCGTCAACTCAGACCCGCTCAGGTGGAATGGCTCAATGACGATCAGTTGCGCTTTGTCCTAAGAGAAGGCATGAAGCGCCAAATTCGGAAAATGTGTGAGGCCGTGGGGCTTAGGGTTTTGGGGTTGAAGCGGGTGCGCATTGGCCGAGTCAATCTGGGGAATCTCCCGGAGGGTCAGTGGCGATTTCTGGGGCGCGACGAATCCTTTGACTGATCACCAGAGATTTGAAAGTGTTTGAACATGGGTAAAAGTTGGAAGAAAGCTGGAAAACTCGATGCCGCTCAAAAAAAGGGCGCAATATTCACCAAGCTCGCTCGCGAAATAGCGGTGGCGGCAAAGCTCGGCGGTGGCGACCCCGCAGCCAACTCTCGACTGAAATTGGCCATCGCCGATGCTCGCGAACAGTCCTGCCCCAAAGACACGATTGAACGCGCGATAAAAAAAGGCACCGGACAACTGGATGACGGCTCGCAAATTGAAGAGACGGTTTACGAAGGTTATGGTCCCCATGGAGTTGGAATCATCGTGGAGTGCCAAACCGACAATCGCAACCGCACCGTCTCTGAGCTCAGAAACATATTCAAATCTCATGGCGGCAACCTCGGCGAAAGTGGAGCCGTGGCATGGATGTTCAACCGCGTGGCGCTGCTGAAGGGTAAAAAAGCCAACGTGGGCGATCCTGAAGAAGAAGCGATTGAAGTGGGCGCAAACGAAGTCGAAAAAGAAGACGACGGCGACTATTCGTTTTACGCCAACCCCGAAGATCTCGAGACCGTGCGATCCGCTCTGACGGGGCGCGGCTGGGAGATTCGCGCTGCCGAGCTCTCGTACCGAGCCAAAGACAAAGCGACGATCACCGAGGCTCAGCAGGCGGAGGTTGTGGACTTGCTCGCGGACCTAGACGACAACGACGACTCGCACCGAGTGCACGCGACGATCTAACCCTATGTCAGGGTGTCAGCGCTTGAAAGGCTAAAGCGTAGTACTTAATTTGTTTAATCATAGAAAACACACCGTTGGCCCGGCTTGGGGAGAGTTTGCTTTCGAGGCCGATCTCGCGGATAAAATCCGGCGGCGTAGCCAATATTTCTTGTGGAGTGCCACTGGAGTAAACTTCTAAAACCAAAGCAACAAGCCCTTTGACTAGCAGAGCGTCTGAGTCGCCTTCAAAAAGCACTCGACCCTCATGCAGCTTGGCGTGCAGCCAGACCTGGGACTGGCAGCCTTTTACCCGATACTCCTCGAGTCTTTTGTTAGCAGGAAGCTCAGGCAAAGCCTTGCCTAAATCGATGAGCCTCTTGTAGCGCTCCTCCCAATCTCCGAGGGATTCAAAGCTAGCGACGATTTTGGCTTGGCGTTGTGTTAAAGTCATAGATGAAGCGGAGCCTACAGGCCCCTACCAAACTTGTCAAAATTCAGCCACGATCGCATCTCGACTTGGGGAACATTTTGACTCCAAGTCCAAGCCTTTCGATAAAGTAGCGCCGCCTCCGTGCGAGAGAGAGGCACCACGTTTGGCGGTGGAGTATTCAACAGGTCCAGCTGGGCATGGATGGCCTCAGCCGAAAAACCTAGATGCACCAGCGCCATTTGCGCTAGGCCCGCCTCAAAATCAAAGAGTTGCTCAGAAAGTTTTAGCCGTGCGGGCTCTCGGTCGCCTGTTTGGCAGTAGTACGAACTGCACTCTCCCGGTCGCAACTGCCAAACTTTACAGTGGCGTTGTTCGAGATCATAAAACCCGCAGACGTGTGGGGCTCCCTGCTCGTCTCTCAAGAGACCTTGCAAACTCTTGCGATATTGGCGTGTGGGCACAAGGCCGATGGCGCAGAGATGAACTCGCTCTGGTGGCAGATCGAGCACCTGCATCCCCTGCTCGAGCATCGCGCCAGCCAAAACACAGTTGATGTAAGGCTGAAAGGTGCAGCACTTAAAGTTGCGCCAACGCTCGCGATATTTGGGCACCGATAAACTCATTGAGCATGAGTCACAGTCGACCTTTGGCGGGTCAAAACGAGGAGAATCGAGCCATTGTTGATAAAGGGTATTGATCATATCTTTTGCAAAAAGAATTATGTTACTCTGGGTTACCTATGGATCAAAGTGTAAACTACATCACACCAAGTGGCTTTAAAAAACTTCAGACGGAGTTCAAAGAGCTGTTTCATGTTGAACGGCCGAGGCTCGTAGAAACGGTGGCGTGGGCCGCGGGCAACGGTGACCGCAGTGAAAATGGAGATTACATTTATGGCAAACGTCGCCTGCGCGAAATTGATAAGCGCCTGAAGTTTTTGCGCGATCGAATCGAAAGCGCTCAGGTGATTGATCCGACGCAGATAAAGAGTGAAAAAGTAGTTTTTGGAGCCACCGTCCGAATCGAAGACGAAGACGGGATTCAAAAGACCTACCAAATTGTCGGTGAAGATGAAATTGAACCGGGTGCCAATAGGATCTCTTGGCGTTCACCGATGGCCAAAGCTCTTTTGGGCAAGCGCTGTGGCGACGAGGTCGAAATTCATCGCCCCGCCGGGGTACTTTTTGCCGAAATCATCGACCTCCAATTCATTTAGCGCTTAATGCTCACCGGAGAGGCGACCCGCCGGTGACATTTCACGTCACATCTCTTTGCAATTTTTCACACCCTCCTGCCGTGCCATCACAGGAATCAAGGCTTTAGCTCGGGCACCTAGCTTGCTCTTTCTCTCTTGTCAGTATTGGTCGGACCGTAAAAGGAGCTTAGTTATGATGTCGAATTCAACTTGTCCCAGGTGCCAACTCGAAATCTCGGCCCAGCGCCTTGCGAGTCCACCCACGGTTTGCAACCACTGCGGCTTCACAACGACTAAATATATTCGTGAGTATCTCGAAGCCGGTGAACGGCGCACAATTTCAATCTTTGCCTCAGGAATGGTCATCTTAAGTTTTTCATTCATGCTTTTGATGAACTGGGATCGGCATTCAGTTGAAATCATTCCCCTCACTCTGAAGGAATGGATCGGAGCAACGGGCCCCGCAGATGCAGAGCGTCTTGGAGAAATCTGCATGGATCTAAAGAAATGGGACTGTGTTGAAAACGCCTACTCCGTCGCTGGACAGCAAGACCCGACTCAACTGCCACGACTCGGCGAGTTCCAAATGCGCCGCGAGAAATATCAAGAGGCCGCTCGAACCTACTTTAGTTTTTTTCAAAAAGGTGGAGATGACCTCGAGGCCAGTTACAATTACGCGCGCGCTCTCGCAAAACTTGGCGAAGTGGATGAAGCCGTTAAGTACTTTGACCTTGTCTTAGCTGCCAAACCTGACGTGCGCCAAGTGACCGTTGTACAGAATTACGTCAAGCTACTGATGGATCACCAACGCTATGAGCAAGCCAAAACTTTGATCCAGGAGATTCGCAAGCAAGGACCAGAGTCTGGATCATTTATGGAAACAGAATTCCAACAAATTCGTGACGTAACCACAGCCAGTCGAGAATAGAACATCGTTTTACATACTCGCATACCGTGATACCCTGATCTCGAAATTCTTTATTGAATTACGAGGTCATTGGACATGCGAGAGTTTATCAAGAGTGTGAATTGGACGGGCGCCTTGTTTCTTTTCTTAAGTCCGCCCATCGCAGTTGTGTTGTCGACCATTTATCTCCAGCAACATGGTTTTCAGTGGCAGATCTGGGCGCTCGCTGTGGCGTTTTATATGCTCACCATTTTAAGTATCACGGCAGGCTACCATCGGCTGTTTTCACACCGAACCTATCAAGCAAAAACTTGGCTGCGCTGGTTTTGGGCCTTGATGGGGGCAGCCTCTTTTCAAAATTCTATTTTGATTTGGGCCAGAGAGCATCGCGTGCACCATCGCTTTGTCGACACCGACTTAGATCCCTACTCAATCAACAAGGGCTTTTGGTTTGCTCACTTTGGCTGGATGCTCTCGAGCAAAATGGTTCCAGTGAATATGGCGCCCTATGAACGTGACCTGCTCGCTGACCCCGTCGTTCGATTGCAAGACAAGTACTACGTTCCAATTGCCATTCTTATGGGCTTTGGCCTCCCCACTTTGCTTGGGCATTTTTTAGGATCGGCTTTGGGTGGTCTCGCCGTTGCCGGTGTTGGACGGATTGTGATCGTGCATCACATGACTTTCTTTATCAATTCGTGGTGCCATTGGGCAGGCCGCCAAGGTTACACCGATACCAACACCGCCAGAGACTCCGTGTTTATGGCGCTCGCGACATTTGGTGAGGGCTATCACAATTTTCACCATTTATTTGCCGGCGACTATCGCAATGGTGTGCGCTGGTACCATTTTGATCCGGGAAAATGGGCCATTCGCCTATTCAGCTGGACCGGCGGAGCGTACAATTTGCGCCGCACGCCCTGGAGTCAGATCATCAAGGCACAAATGGAGATGGATGAGAAAAAACTGAAGAGTCGACTCAGTGGCTGTTGGCAAGAGCAGTTTCAAATTCAACTGGACAATTTGCGGTCCCAAGTTGAGCAAGCGCAGAGCCGCATTGAAAAGTTAAAAGACGAGTATCGGCAAATTGCCCGAGCCTACGGCCAGGGCGTGAATGAACTACGCTATCAGGTGCGTTTGGCTAAGATTGAATTTCGTAAGGCAAAAGAGCAATGGCGAGCTTATAAACGATTTTTGCTGAGAAGTCGCTCCATCGCATGAGTGCTAGTGCCATGATCGCGTTTTTCTTAGTCGCCTTTCCAGCGATATTTACCATCGTCAATCCTTTGGGTGCGGTCGGACCTTTTTTGGGAATGACCCGAAGAGACACCCCTGAAAAGCGCACACAAACCGCAAGTCGCGCCTGCTTTATGGCAGCCGGTGTGCTTTTGGTGTGTGCAGCGGCCGGCGGCTTTGTCTTTGAGTTTTTTGGTATCACCCTACCCGCGCTGAAGATTGCCGGTGGCTGCCTTTTGTTTATCGTCGGTATGGATATGGTGAATGCGCGGGCGTCTGGCGCGAAAGGGACCACAGAGGAGCAACGCGAAGGTGAACTCAAGGAGGACATCGCAGTCTTCCCCCTCGCCGTGCCACTGCTGAGCGGCCCAGGCTCAATGGTGACCGTTTTTATCTTAGCGGAGCGAGCAAAAACCCTACCCGAATATGGAATAATTTTTCTCAGTATTGCCATAACCATGGTCTTGAGCTGGCTGGTGCTCAGGCAAGCCTCGAGATTGGCGAGACTACTTGGTGCCACAGGCATTAACGTCACCTCGCGAATTATGGGGTTGATCCTCGCAGCGATTGCGGTGCAGTTTATTCTGACAGGCTTGACCGAGGCCCTCCCCGGTCTGGCGCAATCTTAAAACTTAGGCTTAAAAAATTGAAAAGACCGCGTTCAAGCTGGCAGATGTCGAATTGAAGGATGGCTTTTCAGCGTAAAAACTTAAGTACGGATTCAAATAAATATCGCGCTTCACAGCCCATCCTAAACCCAACCGCCACGAGCTCAGGGGATGCTCCCAGCGCCACCAAGATTTATCTGTGCGCAGATTCCCGTAGGCGTGACCAAAAGAAACATTGGCGTTGAGCTTGGGCGACACCTTGTACTCAACGCTCGGAACAGTCGACAGATAGTATTTAGATAGCCTTGTGCCGTCGCCATCGCGATAGGGGCGCTCATAGATAAAATAGTCTGCCGACGCCATAAGGCCCAATACCCAGCGGCTTTTGCCTAAGTTGAACTTCATGCCCTGATCAAAACCGATTGTCCCGAACTGACCGTTGCGAGTGTAGTATTCGCTCGTGGTTTTGGCGAACCGGGCACTGGTGCGCATTTGCGCGCTTCCGGACGCGTAAGTTTGATCAAAACCGATGTAGGGATCATTGATGTCGTAGTTCTTAGCCGTTCGTGAACGCTTAACCTCTTCACCTTTGATGGCTTGAACAGGCGTGAACCATCGCACTCCTGTGCCCAGATTCACGGCCTGGTTGGAGCTGATTCTGTAACGAAACCCTGCACTGCCGCCGAGGCTCGTGCGTTGGTCGCCCGGTCGGTTGTCTGGGTTGGGTCGATTGGGATCGGCCAAATTGTTTACGGGTGGACCAGACAAGCTCAAGCTGAATTTCAAACTGTAGCGCGAAAGAGAGCCAGATTGGGCCTTGAGCTCCAAATCGGTTATGCGCTTGTCTTCATCAAAACGCTTGGGTTCGAGCACGTCGCCGAGCTGCGTCCGCGTCTGCCCGGAATCTTTGGCCGTTGTCTGTGCGTTCACCACGGTGCCAGAGAATAGGTAGAGACTTGCTCCAGCGATTGCGAGTGCCGACCGTAAAGATACGAGTGAATGGCTCATGTTTCCCCCTGCTTGATTGAGGCATAGATGCATCTTGAATGAGCGTTTGGCAAAACATTATTTCATTGAGCACCGGCAAAAGGCCCGACTGTAGCGACTCTGAGGCAGTTGTTGAAAATCAATCGAGCGCCACAACCTCCGCGTTGAGCCGCTCCAGCACAGGCCCCATTTGATCGCGTACCACGGCCTGAAACACATCCAGCACGGGGCGTGAATCCTCACCCGGACCTGGCCTGTGAAATTGAGTGGATGAAATTGGGGGGGTGATCTCGACAAGCACCGTGCGCCGCCACCGGCCAGCGTTCGCCAAAAGGGATTGCTTAGGTAGAATTCGCGGCACGCCCGCGATCACCACCGGCAAAACGTTCATTTGAGCGTTCAAGGCAAATTCAAAGGGCCCGCGCTTAAATCGGCCGAGAGTCTGTGCATCTTGCCGAGTCCCCTCAGGCGCAAGGGCAAAACACTCGCCCGCATCCACCCTAGTGATCGCCTGCTCATACACCTGCATCACCTGGGAGCGATTGTTGCGATCAATCGGCAAAATTCCACAGGCCCGCATAGCCGCACCAAATAAGGGAACCCGAAATAGCTCAATCTTCGCCCCAAACCGAAATGAGCGCGGAAAGTTGCCAAACAAAACCGGAATATCCAGCAAACTGGTGTGGTTGAACAGCAGCAAAAAACCCTTACCGCCTTGGGGAACATGCTCTTGGCCTCGGACTTCGACAGCCACACCCACCAACCAAAGAACGCTCTTGGCCCAAAGTTCGTTGATCACAAAATCAATGGCTCGAGAAGAACGTGTGATCACAGCCGTTACAACCGCAACTAGAGATAAAGTGAGGGTGATAGCCGCAACCAGCGGGACCGCAAGTACAGCGCGGGGGTAAGAGAGCCAGTTCAACATAGGTCGAGAATTCCTTGAGCGTGCATGGGCCCAGTCATAATCTGACCATTCAAAAAATTCAATCGACCAATTCTATGGGGTGCCTTGGATAAACGACTCCAGATCGACAAACTGATATCCAAGCCCCTTCAAGCCAAGCAAAAGTCGCTCGAGGTCTTGTCGTCCCGCCTTCGTCTCCAGCAAATGGGGGTGGTAATAAAATGAACCCCAGGCATCCCGCAGCACACGGTTTCGCTTGGCGATGCGCCAGAGGTCTTTCAGGAACCCTGGTTTATTGTTGGATCTGTGATCGCCACATTCGGTGCCATTGTGTGGGTCAAAACCACGCATCAGCTCCCCGATAAATTTGGGCATTGAAATGAGTCTGACGGATTTAGTTGGGGCTGCCGAGTTCAGCCAATGTGGCACGCGCCAATTGACGGGCATCCAAGTTCACCGGGAGCGCCGATCCGTGCCACAGGTTCTTCTGGTATCCACCGTCCCGCCATTTTTTAGACGTCAGGTTCAGATCCACAACGGCGTTGTGACCTGTCGCTGCCGCCGCCACGGCCAATCTTAGAATGGCATCATGGTAGTCGCGGCACTCACTCACCGTCACGGCCTTAGCTTTTCGCTTGATCAGACGAGTCTCTTGACTCTGATTTTTAAAATAAACTCGCACTTCCCGTGCGCGCGCCACCAGCTCATCGTAGGCCGCCAGGGACTCCGCCACGTGCGATTCAAAGCAAGCTCGACAATAGGTCTTGTCCGCAAATTTCGCTGCTTGCTCTGGCACATAACAAAATTGATCGGCATCCAGGTGCTCTGCACAGGCCTTGCACAAAGCTACAGTACAGACCGAGCAAAGAAGTGGGGCTTTTGAGTTGTCACAGTTCGCACAGCTTGGAGTCGTCATGGCGCGAGGCATATCACATAAAGCCGCTAGAACTGAAGAATATTGCAACCACAACCTTGTTGCATGTCCCACGCTAACGCATAAACAAACACCCCTAAGTGACAATTTTTGCGCTGACAAATCACGCCGCTAACAGGGGTTAAGCCCCCTTGTGTTGCCCGCCAACCACCGTCACACTCGGGCTAACCCTTCTCAACAACACATCTAATTCACTTTACCTTAAAGTTCAGCAGGCGTGGCACCTCCCTTGCTGGGTGATTGGCTGGATGACCGTGTGATTCAAGGAGTGAACCATGACACGTAAGTTTTTAGCCACCGCCCTATTGCTATTTTTTACCCCCCTCACCTTCGCGGCTGACAAAGTCGACGAGCTCGACACCGAGGTCGAAGCCGAGCAGATGGAAGTCTACGACCAACGCGAACTCGAAGAGCAGGCCCGCAAAGAGACGGCGGCCCTCAATCGCCAAGCGCAAAATTTAGAGGCCGAAATGAAACGCCTGCAGCGCGAGAGCGAATCCCTCACGAGTCGAGTCGGACGCCAGCGTGAAATCTATCAACGGACAGTAAAGCTCGTGCGTGAGACCGAGGCTCAGAACAAGCGTATGGAGAAAAATCGCAACAAAATCAAAAGTGCCTTAGAAGCACAAAAAGCTCGAGCCGAACAAGCCCAGAGTCGATTGGCCGGCGCACGGGATCTGACCAAGAGTCTCAAAAGCGAGATACGCACTTTCGACCGTGAAAAGTCGAAATATCAAGCTCAGCTCCGCACAACAGAGTCTCGCATCAAGCGCGCGCAAGCCGACATCAAGCGCCTCCGCCAGCAGCAACGTCGGTTAAGCCAAGGTAACCAACGCCTGCAACAAAAGGTGGCTTCACGTGAGCAACGTGCCCGCGACCTCGAAGAGCAGGCTCTCGCTTTAAAAATGTAAACTCAAAATATATAGCATTTATTTAGACTAGACTGAATCTAACTACTCTGGCTGTGGAAGAATCTTCCGCAGTCCGTAGATCCAGCCTAAACTTAACCACGCCACCACGGCAAAGGTCACAAATGTGGCCTCAAAGCCAAAGTGATGCACGAGCCGACCACCGACAGCTTCACCGATGGCGGTTCCCAAATTGCAAAAAATCATACTCAGCGCAAAAATCGTGGCCGACCACCGACCACTAGCAAACACCATCGCCAGGGTTAAGTACGCCGTATCTTGCAACCCCCAGGTCAAACCCCAAAGGCCTGCACGCCACCCCTCCTGTAAGCCCGACAGCAATGGCAAACAGGCCGCAAATCCAAGAGCGATGAGCGCCAGGGTCTGCGTGCGCATCAGTCCACACCACCGCACGAGTCCGGCAAAGAGCATCGCTCCCACAAACGCGCCGAGGCCCTTCATCGTGCCAAAATAACCAATGGCCAGTGAATCCGCCTGACTATCCGTTGCCAGGTGCAACGTCAGTAAACCGTCCGTGCCATACGAGGCGATCGAGTAGCTGACCCCAAACAGCACAAAAAGTACATAGCCCCTTGGCAAGAACCGTTCGCCCACTAAAAGATGTGGGCGCGTAGACAGGGGGAGATCAGGACTTTTTGCAAACAGCACAAGTATATTGATACCAATCGCCAATCCCGAGAGCACCAAAAATACCAGCGAATAATTGTCACCAGACGCCAGCCAACCAAAAGCGAGTGACATGCCGATCAACCCCAAGGATTTACCCGCCAACATTGAAGACTGAATAGTGCCTTGCTCCGTCGCATCCGTATCGTCGACTGCCCAGCCATCCGCGCACGCATCAAATAGAGCAAGTCCAAGTACTCCGAACCAACACACCGCCCAAAATAACGAGAAGTTCACCGCTGGATTCACTTGAGCCAAGCCCAAAAAACTTAAGGCAAACACTGTAAGCCCGATAAACATATAAGGTTTGCGATGCCCCCATTTGCCAATCGGCCACTTGTCACTGACAAATCCCAGTAAAATTTTAAGAATAAAGGGCAGCAGTAAACTGCCGGTAAAAACTCCTAAAACATCTACAGAAACGCCACTGGCGCTTAGGTAGGGCTTTTGAAAGTTCATAATATAGGCGAGCACGGCGCCCTGCACGAAATAGAGACTGGCAAAAAATAACCGTCTGGACCAAAGCGTTTTGGTTCGCACTCCATCCACCTCTCTGGCAGTCCTAACTTTTCCATTTTATCCTATCGATGTCCATTGACGGATGCAGCTAAAGATTTTTACCTTAAGGCGCTATGGCACCTACAAAAACTGCTCTGGATATTTTTAAATCTACGCTCATTTTCACCGATGGGGCGTGCACGGGCAACCCAGGCCCTGGCGGCTGGGGCAGCATCCTCATTACGCCACAAGGTCAAGTGCGCGAGCTCGGAGGTCACAGTCCAGCCACCACCAACAATCGGATGGAGCTCCTCGCCACGATTCAGGCCTTAAAGGCCGTGCAATTGCCACAAACAGCCCCAATCCTACTCTTCACAGACTCGACCTATGTGATTCGAGGAATCACCCAGTGGATCTGGGGATGGAAGAAAAAACAGTGGCTCAACGGAGAAGGCAAAGAGGTCGCCAATCGAGACCTGTGGGAGGACCTCCTCAGAGAGACCCTGCGCCTCAAACCGCCCGGCATAGAGTGGAAGTACGTGCGCGGCCATACGGGTGTGCCTGGCAATGAGCGTTGCGATGAAATTGCCGTCGGATTCGCCAATGGAAAATGGGTGGCGTTGTATGAAGGGCCCCTCCTTCAATACTCTGTGGCCATTCATGATTTGCCAGAGGACCAAGGCTTACCCGAAATGCGCCCCAAGCAGGCCAAGATTGCGGCTCACTCCTATTTGAGTTGCGTCGGGGGCGTAGCCATGCGACACGCCACATGGGCCGAGTGCGAACGCCGAGTGAAAGGACAGTCCCAGGCCAAATTTAAAAAAGCCACGTCCGGATCGGACGAAGTCGAAATTCTTAAAGGGTGGGGCTTAACTCTTGAGGCGATCGCAAAAAAATAACTTGGACCTTAGCGAACGGGCAGCTTGGGTTTTGCGCCGGTAGCCTTTACGTGGTCATCTGGTTTTTTTGCTGTCGTTTTTTTTGCTGCAGTTTCCTTAGTTTGGGCCTTCACAGAGGGAGTCGGAGGCTTCACCCGATCTGAATCGCGATTGGTCAAAGCGACAACGGGTAGAAAAATAACAAAGCCAATAACGGCGCGCCGAAAAATCGGCAGAGATTTGCGGATTGTGTTTTGCTGGCGTTTGTTTATCACTCCTGACCTCATGCCATGTTTCGGTGTCACCAATGCCTAACTTAAACTTGATGGCAAAATACTCGACCTAAGTCCATCGATCTCGCTGCCTCAATGCCCGATAAGCTAAGTGTGAAAAAATGGATGGAAAAACTCGTCGAACAATTTGATTTTGACTGGGCTCAGCAGAATGCAGAAGCGCTGCGCTCAGGTCAGGCGCAGCGTTCAGGTCAGGGCCCACGCGAACTCTCAGAAGAGTTGGCCACCCTCCTTTACATTATTGACACCTACAACAAGCACCTGATCGATTTTGAAGGTTACCCCGTTCGAAAAATGCGAGAGCAACTCGACGACTACGCCAAAGAGCTCCTCAATCCAGCCGATGGAAACTTAGATCGCGTGTTATTTCGCTTTAGACAATTTCTGTCGGGCTACCGGATTGCCGAGACGGCTTATTTAGAAAAAACCTTTGACGAGTTTCGCACAATCATTTGGGACTTAGTAGATCAACTGGCTGAAGACCTCGGGGAGGAGCAGCGTGAAGATTTTGAAATTCGACAAAGCCTCGATGAACTAAAAGACGCTGTTGAATCCAACTCGATCGAAACTCTGCGAAGTCAATCGCGCAAGTTTATCGATCGCTATATGGAAAAGCAGTTTAAAAAAGAAAAACGCCAATCCAGTCGCATCAAGACCATCCGAAAAAACCTCGATCAAACTCGCAAACAGCTGATCGAAGCCAATGACAAGATGCGAATCGATCACCTCACGCAGGCCCTCAACCGCAAAAGTTTTGATGAGTCTGTAGCGCAGTACCACAGCCTCGTGCAAGCTTCGGATCAAGCTGTCTCGCTCTGCCTGCTCGATATCGATCATTTTAAACGCATCAACGACACGTTTGGACATGCGGTCGGAGATTTCGTACTGGTTGAACTTGTACGAAGCCTCAAGGCCACATTTCACCGCGATGCAGATGTGCTGGCTCGAATCGGTGGAGAAGAGTTCGCCGTGATCCTCCCCGACTTTCAAGTGCAGCATGCAGAGAAAAAGGCTGAAGAGGTTTTAAACAAAGTGCGAGCCGAAGTCTTTGTGCATGAAAATCGCGAGATTCGCTTCACCGTCTCGATTGGCATTGCCCAGCTCGTTAAAGGTGAATCGACGGAGTCGTGGATCAAACGGGCCGACCAGGCTCTTTACTATTCTAAAACCAATGGTCGCAACCGCGCCACCACGGCACCCGCGCCCTTGATTCGCGTCGCTTAACTCAAACCCCAAACAGCTGTCGAATCTCATTTCGAGACACTCGATCTTATGACGGGTGCGCCCTTTTGTGGTCACTTGGGCCCCCGCTTTACATTCGCTACTGTGACAGTCAAACGTTTAGACAGTGCCTAATTTGCCCCCCTAAAACCGCGTCCCCGCCTGGCCGCACAATTGCTCTTGCATTTGATCAACAAACCGTCACGAAAGGACTTGTGACATGCGGACAGACATTAAAGAACTCCTCGCCTCCTTCTCGCTCGGTCTGACAGCCCTGTTGCTCTTTGCCGAGTATCAGAGCGCACGGACGGATCAACTCAGGCCAGCTCCATTGACGGAAGCAATAGCGAGCACTGAGGCAGAACGTCTGCCAAAGGATTGGCCCCGCACTCAAGCACAGGCCCCGACAACACGGATGCAGTCGAGTGGCTCAACGGAGGTTGTTGTTGCTGTCATCGACACAGGCTGCGACACCCTTCACCCGGCTCTGCTGTCGTCCATCTGGCGCAATCCGGGTGAAGACGGCCTAGATTTCTATGGTCGCCCCAAAGCCAGCAACGGCATTGACGATGATGCCAACGGGTACACGGACGATGTAATGGGCTGGAACTTTGTTGATGCCAATTCAGATGTCGAAGATTTGCATGGGCATGGCACACACGTGGCTGGCCTGATTGCGCCTCGAGCTGAGGGGAACGTTCGACTCATGATCCTGAAGTATTATGATACACAATCCAGCGGACTAAACAATTTGAGCAATACCGTTGCAGCCATTCGCTACGCTGTGCAAATGGGTGCAAAGATCATCAACTATTCGGGAGGAGGAGTAATTCGCAGTCGCGAAGAAGAAGCCGCCCTGGCATGGGCCGCGGCTGAGGGCGTCCTCGTCGTCGCCGCGGCTGGCAACGACGGACTCAACTCGGACTTTCATCATTTCTACCCGGCCGGGTACGACTTGCCCAATATTTTGGCTGTTGCCGCGATGGATGCCAATCAACGCCTCCTGCGCATGAGCAACTATGGTCGAGCCAGCGTGGACATTGCAGCGCCCGGTAAAAATCTTTACTCCACTCTCCCAAATCAGCTCTATGGATTTATGAGTGGCACTTCGCAAGCGACGGCGGTGGTGACCGGAAGGGCTGCAGAAATTTTAGCTGAGGCCGATGGACGCCTCACGCCGCAGGAGCAGATCCAAACTCTTTTCCACCAAGTTGAGCGTTTGCCCCATTTGGCACAAAAGGTACGCTCTGGCGGCGTGGTCCAGACCCCTGTGGGCTTGTTCGCACGACCTATAGATACCAAGTTCGTGCATCGTGAGGATCACTCGACCTCCACTCGTCGCCACCCAGCGCAAGTGCTAGAGCCTAACGAAATAACTCTTGCTGACCAACCCCGGCCCAGTCAAAATTGAGCTATATGACAAAGCGAATCCACTCCAAGATTTTATTTTTGCTGGCCGCTCTGGCTTTAACCTCCGGGCAAGCCCACGCCAGTGAGAGTTGGTTTTTAAGCCCCATGGTTGGCGTGGGGTTTAACGAAGTCCAGGGCACAGTGTTTCGATTGGGTCTTGAGGCGGGCGTTTATCTCGATCCAAATTTGGCGGTCGGTGTGGGTGGACACTATGGAGCTGGTGAAAATCCAACTCATGACCGAGAAATCAGTGGCGGACCGTTTGTGAGCTACCGCTACCCGCTCACGTCATTTTTGACAGGGACCCTCAGGCAAGAAGTGAACTACGTGGACGCGCGGATTCCCGAACTGATTGGTGACCCACCCGAGTACAACAGTCACCGCACAGAGTATGGCGTCGAATCCGCCACATCGGTCGGTCTAAATGTCGCTTTTACACAAAACTTTGCGGTTTCTGGTGGCTACCGGTTAGCCCTAGGGCTCACCAATTCTGATATCGCAAAAGGCCGCTCAGGCCCCTTTATAGGCATTGGCCTTGGTTTCTAATCTTGTGCCGAGACCTATCTGTTGGGGCACTTTTGAAAACCCGCGACATAATTTAGAAATTTTTTATTCTCTAGTGGTTTTCTGAATTCCACTATGATAATTCTCCACCAAAGTAACTGCTTGTTTCGAGTCTTATGGGCATTCTGCTCAGGTCCTCCGAAGCGGCTCCCGTCCTTTCAGGAGGTCTTATGGGTAAAAAACTTTATGTAGGCAATCTTCCCTTTTCCACGACTGAGCAAGCGCTCAGCGAAACTTTTGGTGAATTCGGCACTGTCGATTCTGTGAAAATCATCACAGATCGCGACACTGGCCGTAGCAAAGGTTTTGGCTTTGTTGAGATGTCTTCGGATGACGAAGCTCAAAACGCAATCAACAAGCTCAATGGCTCCCCCTTCGAAGGTCGCAACATGACCGTTAACGAAGCTAAGCCCATGGCTCCCCGCGAATCACGCGGCGGTGGCGGTGGTGGTTTCGGTGGTGGCGGCGGCGGTGGCGGCTGGGGCCGTGGCGGACGACGCTAATCGGGTTTTGCCCACGTAATCTCGAAATAAAAAAGCCAGCTCTGAGAGCTGGCTTTTTGCATTTAAGGCTTAGAACGGTCAGTAAACTACAGCAGCGCTAACGGAACCAAACCGACCTTCGAGACTCCGGAGTAAATCAAACTCCCGCCCTTCAGCGTGTTTACAACTTCATCGCGAACTTCCATCGCCACAGCCGGGCAACCCCAGCTTCGACCTTGAATCACTGTCGCCTCCTTTACGTAGGTCGCCCCATGAATCACGATCGCCCGAGCCCGAGCATTGGAGTTCGTTTTTGAAAGGCCATCCAGTCGAAGCGAATAGCCATGCTTGCCATAGTAGGTTTCAGCCGTCAGAAAAAATCCAAGCGACGTGGCATGCGAGCCTTCGACGTTGCTGAATTTGTCTGGATTGGCCCAACCGTCTTTCTCCGGGTCGCTTCCGGCTCCATGCGATACGCGCAAGGCTCTCACTTTGCCCGACTCTAAATTGACAATAAACATTCGAGCGTCGGTTGAACGTTTGGAGTAATCGATTACGGTTAAGATTTTGCGGTTGGCGATTCGATGCACGTTTGCATCGTAAAAAAGTACGGCTTGCTCCAGCAATTTGTCGTCGATCAAGCGCTTAGGATCGAGATGCCCATACTTGGCCAACACCTCTAAGCGTGCGCCATCGGCTTGTGCCTCCTCGGGCAGGGTAAACTCCGCAGCTGTCTCATCTGCATGCTGCTTAAGCTCTTCAGGAGAGATCTGCTCTAAACCTTCAGATTCTTTCGCTTGCTTTTCACTTGAGGTGTCGTCGGGCAGCCCTTGCGCAGATCGTAGCTGTGGGGAGCAACCAATCAGTGCACATCCTAGCACTGTGGCTCCCAATAATGATCGAATGGATTCCATGCCATCTCCTTTGGGTTGAGATGGCTGATCGGTGAAATTTGTCGGCGACTTTATTCAAACTGGACCAACGGCTCGGTCCTTGCTCTCACTTAACCTCGAACGCTTTTGTCCATGGAGGGCACAAATATGATCGATCTGAAACTTAAATCTCTTGTTCCAGTGACCAAAATCGCGGTTGTGGTGACGTTTTTTGCTCTCACGGCTGCTTGCTCGCAACAACCCATTCCGGTAGACACCAGCAACGCGATGATTCCGCCACTCGATGTAATGGATGCAGCCGTTGATTCGCCTTCGTCTTTCGAAGATGGGTCGATCGAATATGGCGCGACTGAGTATGCGGCACCGGCGGTGCAACCCTCAACAAGAAAGAAATCAAAGCGTGCAACCTCCTCACGCCGAGCGCGCGCCAAACAGGCTCAGGTGGCAGTCCATAAGAAGCAACATGAAGCAAAAGTTGAAGCTCTCGCTCAGGGTTCACTCTCCACCGAGTTTCCTCTCCCGCCACCGCCGCCAGAGACTCCAGTCGAGCTCAATGGCCCAACGCTCGAGTTGCCACAGCCGGTAGATGCAAGTCCGTTTAGCTGGCAATTGGTCATCTTGTCGGTGTTGGCTGTGGGTTTGGTGACAACCGGCGCAGTTGTCTACGCCAAGCGCCTCCGATTGCGCAATCGACGCCTCATCTTCAATTCCTAAACTTCGCCGTACCGCCGGGACGCAGGATTGACCTCAACCTGCGCTTCAGCTCATACTTACCCCTGTGGCTTTTTCAACAGGGGTGAATTGTGGCAAACGACGACATCAACGCAGAACTTCAACGGCTTCGCGCCGAGAACGCGGCCTTAAAAAGCAGCAAACCTGAGCGCGGCACACTCTCTATGAAGGTGAGTGAAAAAGGGGCGCTATCTGTTTATGGCATGGGAAGATTCCCCGTCACTCTCTACAAAGAGCAGTGGCTAAAACTTTTGGGAATTGCCGAAGAGATCAAAACCTTTATTGGAGAAAACGACAGCCGCCTCAAAACTAAGGATTAGTCTGTTGTGAGCTGGGCTTCTTACAAGTGAAAGTCCTCTCTTCATTCACTCTTTTGTTTTTTTGCCTGTCGTTTGCCTTCTTTCAGATTCAATCGGGCGACGTGTTGCTGTACTTGGCGCTCGCGCGCGACTTTGTACTCTCGGGCGATTGGCCTCAGGGCGACCCTTATTTGTATTCGCGGCCCGCAGCTCCACTGCACATTGCGCACGAGTATGCGAGCTACCTGTTGTTCCATTCGGCGTGGCAACTTGGAGACTGGGCTGGACTGATCTGGCTAAAAGCGCTGCTACTCGGCAGCACCTTTGCCTTGGCGCTTAGCAGTCAGCCCCTGCGTATAAATAAATCTATACTGTTCGTCATGCTTTGGCCTTTGGCTGTGCTTGCGGCCTCATTTCGTTTTGTCGAGCGCTCGTCGTTGGTTTCAGATCTGTTTTGTGTGCTCTTGTGCTTTGAGCTGTATCGATCACACGTGCCCAGCCGCGGGCTTCTGCTGCGCCTGACGTTGCTGTTTTTCGTTTGGGTGCAATTTCACCCGGGCTTTCCAGTTGGTGTGGTTATTTTGTTGATCTGGTTCATGAACGAACGCTTGCGGGCGAATTGGCCTTGGTCGTGGCTCTGGGTGGCTATCCCTCTCACCGCCTTGCTGCTGAATCCGCTGGGATTGACTGGCGCGCTCTATCCCTTTCGGTTTGCCTTGAATGAAGCGCAAACACTCAAGCTATACAATTTTGAGTGGCTACCGGCCTACCACAAGCTGTTTCGCACAACGCCTGAGGTGATGGCCTTCTGGGTATTTGTGGGAGTTTGTGGTTTTGTCATTCTACGCGATCGACTCTGGTCAAAGGGTCGAGGTCAAATAGTTATTTTTTGTTTAGTTCTGGCTGTTTTGGGAGTTCGGTTTATCCCGATGGCAGTGGCAACATCTTTACTTTTGCTCAAACCCTGGCTGAAGTTTCAAAGTCCACGTCTGCTTGAGCTCAACCGCTGGCCGGGCTTTATTGTCATCGGCCTACTGATCACGGTGGGGGTAAAGAATCTGCACGGCGGCTACTCTTCATCCTCTGGCCTGCGTCGCCCCGGCTGGAGTTTAGATGCGCGGTTTTTCCCAACCCAAACAGCCGTCATTCTCCAGCAAATCCCCCAAGGAGGACGCCTCTACAATTCACACGACTTTGGTGGCTACTTGATTTGGCAAAAACAAACTCCTGTGTTTCATCACGGGTTTGTGACCGACATGGAGTTTTACGCAAGTGAGGTGATTGGAGCGATGCGAACGCCGGAGGAGTTCCTGCGACTGGCGCGGACTTACAATTGGACCATGCTCTTGGTGGACAAAGGCTCATCGTACCGCTTTTTGCATCACGTTTTGTCCGGACGTCCCCAGTGGAAAATTGTAGCAGAAGATGAAGCCTCCTACCTGATCTACTTGGAGGCCGGCGCCCACCCTTAACTGGAGTGGTCCGAAATCGGCAAAATGAGCCCCAGACGGCATTGGCTTCGATTTCAAATCCATTGAGGCGGGTGCAGACCACACTATTGCCGATTTCGGACCAGTCGACATAAGGGGTCTCGAACCACCACTCCTACTGCCAGTTTTTCATTCACCCAGAGTGAACTTGGCCAACACCAGAATCTGGTTTATACTCGCGCCCGAGATGATTTATATCAGCAGTTTTTATCGATTTATTCAGTTTTCACCAGAGTCAATTTTAGCCCTGGAGTCCGACCTCACTCAGTCCGCCAAGTCCACGGGCTTGCTCGGGCTAATTTTGCTTGGGTCTGAGGGGATCAATGGCACAGTGGCTGGGAGCGCCGAGGCTATTCGGGAATTAAAAGCCTTGCTGGCTGACTTTGCGGGCTTGGCAGATCTGGCGTTTAAGGATTCTGTAGGACCCAAACAGCCGTTTCAAGTGTTCAAGATCAAAGTCAAAGACGAAATTGTTACGCTAAATAGAACTGATTTGGTGCCTCGCTCTCCCAGCTATCGGCACCTATCGCCAGCCGAGTGGGACAAAGCCCTTAAAGACCCTGACGTGTTGGTGCTAGACACGCGCAATGATTATGAAGTGGACATTGGCAAATTCAAGGGAGCGCAGGATTTTCGCACTGCTGAGTTTCATGAGTTTCCGGAAAAATTAAAAGAAGCCGGTATTCCTCAGACGCAGAAGGTGTTGATCTACTGCACTGGCGGAATTCGTTGTGAAAAGGCCATCTTGGCTATGGAGGAGCAGGGCTTTGACAATGTTTACCAGTTGGAAGGTGGCATTCTCAACTATCTGCAGGACTATCCAAACGGCGATTTTGAGGGCGAATGTTTTGTATTTGATTATCGTGTGGCGGTTGATGCCAACTTACAACCCACCCGAAAGTACACACTTTGTCCGCATTGTGGGCAGCCGGCGAATTTTAAAATCAACTGTGCTCAGTGCCAAGGACAAGAGACAATTTGTCACAACTGTTCCACTGTAGGCCAAGTGACTTGTTCAAAAAACTGCGCGCATCACCATGCCATTGGTTCAAACTCCCGCAAATCCCATGTGCAAGAACTGAGCAAACGGCATCGTCTACCTGAGACTTAAAAGACTGAACGATACTTTGGATTGTCGCGCATCTGCTGTGACAGTTTGTCGTGCAACAGTGCGCAGATCGGACCGACGGCAATGGCTTGGGCGTTGAACTGACGGACGGGCAATACGCCTAGAGTTGTCCCGACAAAAGCAACCTCTCGCGCTTGCTTGAGGTCTTCGATTGCCAAGTCACTTGTTTCAACGCTTTTCAGTTGGTTCGATGCCACCAACTCCTCTGCCAATTGCATCACCAAAGAGACCGTGGTGCCTCGAAGGGTGTAGTCAAAGCGTGGCACCTGCAACCGGCCGTCATGACTGACCAGCAATAGATTTTCGGTAGACCCCTCGCACACGCGCCCGGAGGCGTCCACGCTCACTGTGAAGTCGAGTCCGGCTTGCACCGCCTCGTGCTTCATCAAAACATTCTGGAGGTAATTTAAGGATTTCACCCGTGCCCAATCGGGCGGCTTGGCTGCGACTTCACTCACACCGGCAATCACCCCCATTTTGTATTGATCGGGAGTCGGCGGGCGAAGTTTGGTGAGTGCCATATAAATCTGCTGGCCCGTCACCTCGGCTGGATTTGTGGAAAATCCACCTGGACCTCGGCTCACATACAACCGCAACAAGCCTTCACTGACGCCACAGCGGCGTGCGAGCTCTAAACAAATGTGTTTTATCTCACTTTGGCTCTGCGGCAAGGCCATAGAAATCGCGGCGGCGGAACGCTCGAGTCGAGCCAAATGGGCATCCAAATCAAAATAAGCACCCGCGTAAATTCTGACCGCCTCAAATACTCCATCGCCCCGATGAAAACCGTGATCATCCATCGGCACGAGCATCGCCCAAGGTTCGCGAAAATATCCGCCCAGCCAGCTGGAGTAAAAGCCGTAGTAGTTCTCCCAGTGCGGAAAGCGACTGCGCTCCAGGCGAACTAAGGCTTGTCGAATGTCGTTCCATTCGTTAGCGGTGTGGCTCATTTAACCTTTACCCTTGGTTTTATTTTCATTCGTGCCGGGCTTAAAGGTTTTTTCAATGTAATCGATGATCATCATGCCCACGTCTTTTTCCGTAGACCGCTCTATGCCCTCAAGGCCTGGAGACGAATTGACCTCGATCACCAAAGGTCCATGCTTCGAGCGCAAGATATCTACACCCGCCACATTTAAGCCCATAGCGTCGGCGGCACGAGTTGCTGTTTTTCTCTCTTCAGGTGTCAGCTTCACGGAGGTGGCAGTTCCACCTCGATGTAGGTTTGAGCGAAAATCACCGGCCTTCGCTTTGCGCATCATACTGGCCACAACTTTTCCACCGATGACGAAGCAACGAATATCTGCACCGTCTGCCTCTTTGATAAACTCCTGCACCAAAAAGTACTCATCTAAATCGCGAAAGGCATCGATCACGGATTCGGCGGCTTGTTCAGTTTCGGCCAAAACCACGCCCTTACCCTGTGTGCCCTCGAGCAACTTGATCACCAAGGGCGCGCCACCCACGAGCTTAATCAGTTCAGACGACATTTTTGTAGAATGCGCAAAGCCCGATACCGGCATACCGATCCCCTTGCGCGCCAAAAGCTGAAGCGCCCGCAACTTATCTCTAGATCGTGAGATGGCGACCGACTCGTTCAACACGTAAACACCCATCATTTCAAACTGCCGCAGCACGGCCGTTGCGTAGAAGGTAACAGACGCACCGATCCGCGGGATGACCGCATCGATATCGTCGAGTTTTTGAGTGCGAAAATACACAGAGGGACGATGTGAAGTGATATCCATGTAACACAGCAAGGGGTCAATAACGACCACCTCATGTCCTCTGGCTTCAGCGGATTTCACCAGTCGCGACGTGGAGTAAAGCGAGGCATTTTGCGAAAGGATGCAGATTTTCATATTGAACTCTTATGTTTCATATTTTTACCGGGTTTAACATTTGCCGTTTTAGAGAGCTCCACCGGTCGAGCCGACTGTAGAAAGCTCCGCGCGGGATGGATTAAGAATCGACCGCGAATAGCGCGGCGACCGAGGAGCATTCTAAACCCCATCGGATCGCGGTTGACCAGGGTGACCTCAGTGGTCCACGTCTCGCCGCCTAAGGTGATCTGGG
This sequence comes from Bdellovibrionales bacterium, assembly GCA_041739415.1. GTDB lineage: Bacteria > Bdellovibrionota > Bdellovibrionia > Bdellovibrionales > UBA1609 > JALHOQ01. Next base: position 59,807 of record JBGSNU010000020.1, read on the forward strand.
TTTCAATGACGGGCCGAAGGGAGGCATGTCCCATCGAGCTCCGAACGCGACGTTTTTCAAGCAGAGGTGACTGCACTCGTACCGACTTGTGCGGCGACATGTTCTCGGTGATGGTAAACACCACCCATGTGACTCCGTCGGCTTCGGTGCGATAACGAATTTTTGTGGCATGAAGAGCTGAGGTGCGAGCCCCACTGTCGACTTTCACTTTGAGTTGTGCAATTCCAAAATCTGGCAAAGCAATCCACTCGCGCCAACCAATTTTCTTCATCGCTCACACTCCCGCATCGGGCTTAAAAAAAAGGGGCTTAAACAAAGCCCCTTAAATTCAAATTGAAAGAGCACTCATTAGTGCTTGGCTTCTTCTTTCTTTTCTTCTTCAACTTTTTTAGTTTTTTTAGTCACTTTCTTTTTTGCCATTTTGGCAGCTTCAGCCGGCATAGCCGCAGCTTCTTCAGTGGTGGTGGTCGTAGTTGTTTTTTCTTTAGTTGAATGATCGTGGTCACTTCCGTAGGCAACAGAACTGATCGCCAAACCAACAAGACCGGACAAGATAACTTTTAGCACGTGAATACTCCTTAGGCTGTTTGTAGGATGAATCCTACTCAACCCCTCTCATGCTAGAGTTCGCCTTCACTCTAGGCAAAGCAAATAAAACTAATGCGTCGCTTAAGGACCTTGGACCTTATTTCGCAATCGCTTTAAGCGTTCTCGTTCCTCAAAAGGCAAGTGGGTGCCGGAGCTGCCCGAGTAACCCAAGTACAGGCTTGCCTCGAGTCGGTTGTAACAACTTTTTGCCAATGGCGCCTGTGGGACCTTTTGAATGCACGCCTCGTAGTAAGACTCATGTAGGTTCCATGCGCCCAAATCATCCAAGACCTCATACGCTCGACCCAAGAGGAACAATGCCCGGGCTTGATCGTCGGCGGTTTTTAAAACTTTTAGGCCTTGATGCAAATCTTCAGTGATTCGCAAATATTCAACATCTCCCGCATGATCTTTCTCGAAGTGCTGAATACCTGACGCCTTTTTAAAACGCCGATCCACCAACTCAAACAACTGCTTTGGAGATTTGATCACCACCACTGGCTCTGCTCCCCAGCTATCGATCGACTTCATCCACCCCTCCACCTGCTCCACAATGTAATGGGGGACCTCGCCGTTCTTCAAAATCTTCTCAAGCTGGAGTCGCGCGCGCTTGGGATTGTTCTCCACTCGAATGACCAGTGCCAGATACCGACGGAGCAAAGACTCGTAGTCAAAGGCATGCGTTTTGAAAATATCTTTGGACTGAAGCTGCTCTTCCATAAACTCAAGCGCTTTGTCATACTTTCGGATGGCCACCAACAGATCTGCCCGCTCCACAGGTGGCAACTTAATCGTTTGCAATTGATCTAGGTCCCACCTAGCAGTTGTGCTTGGATGGGTCACCGAGTGACATTGAAAGCAATAGCTTAAGCTCGCTTTGGCCACCGAACGCGAATATTCAAACTGGCCTGAGTTGAAACTCCGTACCGCCCGATTCAAATCTTCACTTAAACTGGAGAGTGCCGACTGGACCAGTAGATCGTCGCCCAAGATTTTTTGGCCCATCTCCGGCTTTACGTGCTCTGCCGTGGCCGCAAACTCTTTTAACGACGCCGCAATTTTGGCGCGATTCATTGGATCTCGGTAGGCCTCTCGATTGTACAGGTAGGGCAAAAGACGTTTCACATCTTCCGCAAGATTTTGCATCTGCCCAGACCAGTTGGTTGGTGCAGTCGTTTGCTGTTCCACCCGTTGTCCGGATTTGCAACTGCTCAAAGTCACAAAAACACTCAGACTCAGTCCGCCCAGTAAAATCTTTCGAGTCGACATCGTCAGCCTCCAAATCTATGATCTCCCTATTGTCAGAACAATCGGAGGAAAAATCAAATGCGCAATTGGATCTGGATGCGACCACCACTCTCTCTTGCTTGTTTGATTGTCTTAACGCTCACCGCATGCGCCAGCGTCCAGGTTTACGACATGAACCAGACACAACAGACGCTTTCAGAAGCCGTGCAAAAAAACGATGCAATGGTGCAAAAAGCCACAGCGGATTTTGACGAAAAAAAACGACTGATTGACAACCTCAGTCGCACGAAGAGTCCGGCCTTTCGCACCAATGAAACTGAGTTGCGCAGCCTTTTGGCTAGCATGAAGACTCACCTCAATTTGTTAGAATCGCATCGCAAGACAGCGGGGACCGCCAACAGTGAGTTGGTCGCACTGGCTTACAACCGGCAAGAGATTCGCTCAAACCAGCCCGAGCATGCGCAGGTTCAAAACACCTTAGGTGAATTTCAAAAAGCCATTGCGGATAGCAACCAGGCCATGTTGATTTACTCCAGAGAGAGTAACGCCCTTACTGATTTAGTAGATAAAAACAAATTGCTCCTGCACTTTGATCCAGCTCTCTTTGTTAGACGCATTCAAACAAGCATCACCAACGCCCAGGAGACCTCAGCCAATTTTCAACTGGAGCTGGATCGGGCGGAGCAGCAACTGGAGCAGAGCCAAGCGGGAGCCGTTCGACGGCGGCTGGAGAACATTTCAACGAGCCTACAGGATTCGGCTCAATCCTATACGGCTCGCGCCCAGCGCCTGCAAATTTTGGCCAAACAAATGCGCGATGTCACAAATGATGTGCCAATCAACAGTTTAGACCCGGAATGGCCTCGCTCCCAGTCGATCTTAAAGGAATATGAGGCGATCAACGCTGAGCTCGCACAAACACAAGCCAAGTTTACCGCGACGCTCGAAAATTTTCGTTTAGTGGCTAGAGAGATCCCAGAGAACTGAGATTTTTCTGCCTGAGGCCATAGACGATTTCGTCTATAACAGGGCCAAAACTTTTTTCACCGGAGATAATGCGATCGGCGAACCGGCTGGATGGACCAACAAAAAGGTCATGCATCGGCTTCACGTGACTCATAAACTGTTGGCGCACACCCTCTGGTGTTCGCCCGCGCTCTCTGACATCGCGCGCGAGTCGGCGCTGAAAACGCAGATCCTCTTCGGCCTCGACAAAAAAAGCAAAGTCGAGCAGCGGTCGCAATTCACTTTGCGTGAGCAACAAAATCCCATCGACAATCACTACAGGCTTGAACGGAAAATGTTTAGACTCCATCTCGCGCCGATGGGTCGTAAAATCGTACAGTGGCACTGAGATATCATTCCCTCGGCGCAGCTCTTTTAAGTGCCGCAGCAACAACTCAAACTCAATGGACTCGGGATGATCAAAATTGACCTTTCCGCCATCGCGGTCAAAATACTCGTGCATATCTCTATAGTAGGAATCTTGCGAAAGGATCCCGCAAAAATGCTCGCCCATATTGGCTTGAAGCATTCGTCCAAACGTCGTTTTTCCGGAGCCACTGCCGCCGGCAACACCGATAATGATCACTGACGATGGACTGGTTAGGGACATGCCTCATGCTTAGCCCTGCGTCATAGGAAATTCAAGTTCAGGATGTTCTTTTTTCACTCTGAGTCCTTGGATGACAGAACTGCTCGATTGCTTTAACTTTACCCAACTATGGCTGATAAGAACAAAAAGTACCCCGACAACACTGCAGGCCGCTACTACGTCGATAAAGAGTGCATCGCCTGTGATGCCTGTGTTTTGGCCGCTCCTGACCATTTCAATATGCATCAAGAAGATGGCCATGCCTTTGTCAGCAAGCAGCCCCTCACGCCAGATGAAGAGGCCCAGTGCAAGGAGGCCCTCGAAGCCTGCCCAGTAGAGGCCATCGGTAACGACGGTTAATCGGTAACGACGGTTAATTTAGGGAAAGGCCGACCCCACGCGCACGGACTTTGGCTTCAGCAGCTGGGGAATTTGCCAACTGTAGACACAAATCACCGTGCTGCCTAAGTGAAACGTCCCTAGCTCATCGCCGACCTGAACTTCTAGCGGCGGTGAATAGGTTCGATCTGAAGGCATGTGCCACATCCATCGATTGGTTATGATCGATGGATCAGGCGCAATCGTCATATGACCCACATTTGTTGCACCCACCAGAACGAGACTCCATGGCCCCTGCTCCGACTGAAAATTCAGCACAACCCGTTCATTCAAATTAAAAAGGCGGCGAATATTCGTTACACTCCAAGAGTTCACGGGCCATAGCAACCCTGGAATATGCCGAGCCGAAACCAATTGACCCGATAAGGGCGAATGCACACGGTGGTAATCCGCAGGACACAAATAATAAGTGACGAAGCTACCGCTCTCATAGGCCTTCGCGAGCGCCTCATCCCCCAGGAACTCGGCAAGTTCATAACTCCAGCCTTTGGCTTGCACCAGTTGACCCGCCAAGACTGAGCCATTCTCCGTGAGTTGTGAGTCTGCCGGATGCACAAAGGGCCCCTCGATGGGTCGAAGCCCTGACTTGAGCCGCCTGGTAAAAAAGTGATCAAAGCTTCGGTACTCTCGAGGCGGAAACTCCGCCGCCGCCACATCAATTTTAAATAGACGCGCAAAAAACGGAATCAGCCACCCTGCCAATGGGCCAAGCGGCACACGCATGCCCATTCCCGTCATTCGACTGAGCAGCCGCTTGGGCACCCAAGGGAAAATCCACGCCATAAACCAACTCATGCAACGATTCATTGCGGCTATAATAGAAGCTCGCTAAAACAGAGTCCATGAGTCGCACCCTGCGCAACGTAAAAATCGGCCTGGATCAATCGATCGATGAAGAGCTCGCGTGGATGGCGCCGGGGTACGCCAACTATCGCATTCTCAAACAGAGCGTCGATGCCCGGCAGCGCCACTCGCCCCACTTTGTCTACTCCCTCGAGGTGTTCGAACCGGGAGAAAATCCCGAACGACCCCGCATTCACATCGACCCGGTCAAATTCACCGATCGGCCTGTGGTGATCATTGGGGCCGGACCTGCGGGACTGTTTGCCGCTCTTCGCCTCACCGAGCGAGGGATTCCCGTGATCTTGTGCGAACAAGGAGGGGCGACGGAAAAACGCGTCTTAGCCATTGCGAAATTTTGGCGCAACAATCAACTCGATCTACGCACCAATGTTGGGTTTGGCGAAGGTGGAGCCGGACTATTTTCTGATGGCAAACTCATCACTCGAGTCAAATCCGAGCATATCCCCTACGTCATGCAGCGCTTGGTGCAGTTTGGCGGTCCGCCTGAGATCGAGTACCTCGCCAATCCCCACGTGGGGTCCGACCGCATTCGCCGAGTGATTCCGAAAATGCGCCAACACCTGTTGAGTCAGGGCGCGGAGATTCGCTTTGACTGCAAAGTGCAAGAGCTCCTCACCCGCAATCGACAAATTGTCGGAGTCAAACTGGAGTCTGGCGAGACTCTCACCACCGATCGCGTGATTTTAGCCTGCGGTCACTCCGCTGAAGATTTGTTCAATCACCTTAACGATCTCGGCGTGACGATTGAGAGTAAATCCTTTGCCGTAGGCCTTCGCATTGAACATCCGCAAGAGTTAATCAACCGCATTCAGTACCGCGGTCATTCCGGCCACCCCAAGTTGGGCGCAGCTAACTACCGGCTGGCCCATCATGACAATGCGAAACAGCTTGGAGTCTATAGTTTTTGTATGTGCCCTGGCGGCTACGTGCTGAGTTGCACCACCGACGGAAAAGGAGTCGTGAGCAATGGCATGAGCAATTACAACCGAGGCTCACGCTTTGCAAATGCAGCGATTGTGGTCAGCATTGATTCCAAAAAAACTTTTGGCTCAGACTTGTTTGGTGGACTAAAATATCGGGCCGAACTCGAGTCTGCAGCACTTCAACTGGTGCTGGAGCAAAAGGGCGGCAAAGCCCTGCCGTCCCAACGCTTAGTGGATTTTTTAAACGAAACGGCTGGCCCGGCGCTAGACAGCTCGTCCCCGTCTGGCGTCGTACCAACCCGCCTCGACACACTGTTTGGTGCGGATTTTAAATCTTTATTTTTACAAGGCCTCGAGACTTTCAATCGGCAGATGCAGGGCTTTATTGGACCCGAAGCTCTTTTACATGGAGTGGAAAGCCGAACGTCTTGCCCTATTCGCATCACCCGAGACGCCACAACTCTGCAGTCGCTATCGCATATTGGACTTTATCCAACGGGCGAAGGCGCGGGATACGCCGGCGGGATCACCAGCGCCGCCTGCGATGGCATTCGCGTCGCCGAAGCCATCACTCAGGAGGTCAGCTCTCGAGCGCTGGCGGAGCCACTTCATCGGCCGTGACAAAATTCACTTCGGCTTCTGCATCGGCCTGCATGAGTAAATTGGCCTCATAGCGTTCGAGCCAACGTTGATCTTTTTCTTCAACGGGCTCGCCGACCGTCAGCGCCTCTCGAATATCTTGAGCGCGCTCGCGGTCGCGCTTCTCGCGCAGGCGCGCTTTTTCTTGCTCAAAAAATTCAGAGCTTGTGGTGATTCCACTCAGTTCATCGGTGATTTGCAGCAGCTCATCCTCACCCTCAGAATAACTCACGCCAGTTACCGTTTGCGACAACTCACCCGTGATGTCGCTTAAGGTTTCTTTCTTTTCATCGTTGCCGATGCCCTCGGGCACCAGCTGATCAATCTCGCTTAGGGACGGCAACTCCTGAATATTTCGCAATCCAAAAATCTCTAAAAACTTGCGCGACGTTTCGTAAAACATCGGCTTACCCGGCAGATCACTCCGCTCACCAAATGTCAAAAGTCCCTTTTCCATCAAGGCGCGAAGCAGATGTCCCGATTCAACGCCTCGAATCTCATCGATCTGTGCCTTGGTGACGGGCTGTTTGTACGCACAAATTGAAATCACCTCGAGCGCTGGGCCCGACAGTTTAAACGAACGTGCCTTCACAGACTGACGCAGATACTTCAAATTTTGCGGCTTGGTTCGAAGCTGAAACCCACCGGCCACTTCTTCCATGGTGAAGCCGCGTGTAGGCTCTAAGTAATCATTTTGCAACCGCAGCAAAGCCGCTCGGATCTCTTTGGAGCGCACATTCGTGCCCTTGAAGGCTTGTTTCAATACCGCCACACTCAGCGGTTTATCGGTAGAAAAAAGGGCGCTCTCTAGCACCGACATCACTTGCTCTTCGGTCAAAGCCTCTACATCTTCGATTTCTACAGCGTCGTAGTCTTCAAGCTCCGTCCCACTCAAGTGAACTTCGGCTTCAACTGGCGCGATCTCGTCAGACGTGTTGTCGGTGATCAAATTCTGTTCTTCGCTCATACTGGTACCTCGGGTTCTCTAGCGGGAGTGAATTCTTCAATCATCGGAGCATCGGCCAAATCGTCGGGAGTTGAAAGCACCGCCATCTGTGATTCGAGCGCGACTAAGCGCTCCTCTTCGGCCTCAATTTCGGCATCGGTCGCGGAGTCACCCTCTTGCTCTTGCACCAGGGGGGCCTCACCGGTGACGTCTTCAACTGACAACTCAGACTCATCAAGACTCAACTGCGCCTTGGCCAGAATCATGTCGGCCGCTTGTTCCGCATTGACGCTGTCGTAGCTCTCCACCTGAGACACGATGTCGCGATCGACCGTGCGTTTGGGCTCAATGTAAATATCGGCCAACGGCTCGGTTTGAAAGACAGAAATGAATCCCATCTTCGCCAACTCCAGCACAGACAAAAATGTAACCAAAACCTGTTTAGCCGGCTGCACGCGGTCCGTGATTAAATCTCGAAACACCACTCGCCGACCCACAACCAACAGATCGCGCATTTCCAATATTCGAGACGCAATGGACTGCAGTTCGCTGGCCACCTTGTGAACCGTTTTCTTCATATTTTTAATGGCACTGCGATAAGCCAGAATCAGCGAAAACAAAGGATTGTCTTGCAGAACCACTTCACCTTCTTCAAGGGATTCAATGGTTTCGCGTGTACCTCTGGTGAACACATCTCGCCCTAGCAGCGGCAGTTTATATAGATCCACCGATAGCTCTTTAAACTTTTGATACTCAAGGAGCTTTTGCACGAGGTCTTTGCGAGGGTCTTCTGCAACGACCTCTTCACCCTCCTCGTTGTACTGGGGCAGGAGCATCTTGGATTTGATATGCAGAAGCGTTGCGGCCATGGCGACAAATTCACCGGCGACTTCAAGGTCCAATCGACGCATCGCCTTGATGTACTCCAAGTACTGCGTAGTGATCTGATGGATATTGATATTGAAGATATCCATCTGCTGCTCGCGAATGAGATGCAGAAGCAGCCCAAGCGGCCCTTCAAATCGCTCCAATTGGATATGAATACTCAACTCGCGAACTCCTCGTTTTTAAACGTGGCCAAATTTCACCGTGTTGAAGTGGAATTTTCAAGGCTTTTCTCAACCTTTAAATTGCGATGTGCGCCACCCAGACAGAAATGCCCAAGAGTTGTTGAGTTGCCCAACGAACAGGCACAGCCAACACTCCACCGAGCAGGAGAATTCCCACCAAGAGCCCCATATTCAGTGCGCCTTGATTCATTTCGAGCCAACGATTCCAGCTGTAGGGCAAAAAGGGCTCGATGACTTTTCCGCCATCCAAAGGGTGTATGGGGATCATATTGAAGAGTGCCAAAAACAAGTTGATCATAATAAACGTCTTTAGGAGCTCGGTGAAAGCTCCACCCATTCCATCGGTTTGAGCGTAGGCAAACACCAAGCCCAGTAAAATGGTGGATACAAAAGCCAACAGCACATTCGAGCCCGGCCCGGCTAAGGCCACCCAAAACATATCTTGCTTGGGTCTTTTCAAATTGCGAGGATCCACCGGCACGGGCTTAGCCCATCCAAAAAAGAAAGGACTTCCAAGCAGCAAGGCCGCAATCGGTAAGATCCAGGTGCCTATCAGATCTGCATGCACAAAGGGATTGAGTGAAACCCGGCCCAGTCTCTCAGCCGTCGGATCGCCCCGCCATTTTGCCACAAGCCCATGGGCAAATTCGTGAAAGCAAAGTGCAAACAAGAAGGGAACAAAAACCATTCCCAGTTTGTAGCCAATCGTGACGAAATTCAGCTCTTGCATGGCGCTATTGAGTCTCAGAAGTTCGAGGAGATGCAACTGAAACAGTGCGCCCACCCACTAAAATCCCCGACCGAAAAAAACACGCCTTCGTCTCAGATTGCAGCCGTTTGAATTCAGCCGATCCATACTCTTCGCGTAGCACGTAGGGAACTTTCAGCTCGAGCCGCTGGTCAATCACCACATCTCCCTTAACCGCCGTGACCGTTCGCTCCATGTCCATCCATTTGGACTTCACCACGCAGGGCAAAGGCACCGCTTGGCGGATCGTCGTCTTTTTCAACCGACGAATCACATGAAAGCGAAACGGATTTTCATACAACCGCATATCACTCACACGCTCTTTGGTTTCATAAAACGCCCCTGATAAAATTCCGTCCGGCACCACAAAAAAAGCCTCTTGCCCCGCCGCATAGGTCACTCGATCCGTAAAATACTCCAGACTCAAATTCATATCCTGTAGCCGCCGCTTGGTCGCAGGCTCTTTTAACATGCGGTAACTTGCGATTTCATTGCCCTCAGCAAAATACTCGAGCAGTTCAGAAACCACAATCGAGCGAGACTGAGTCAACAGATTGTTCGCGACCTGAAAGGCCCCGAGTGCATTGAGCTGAGCGTCGATGCGCACTCGTACCGAGTCGCCGCCCTTAAACTCGTAGGTGTAGTTTTGCGTTTGGGCATACAGCTCAGGCGGCACTGTGGGAATCGCTTCAAGTTTTTGAGCTGCAACACCCAGCACCCAAGCCGGCCTTCCGGCAATGTCGATAAACGGCAGAAGCGAACCAACGGAGTTTGTTGGATCCAACCAGTAGGTTTTGCCACTGGCCTTCGCTCTTACAATGGCATGATTGAAGTAACTTAAACTGGGCAACCCATACTCAGGCTCCTGCAGCCAGTCCATTCCGCCACGGCGAACCAACGCGACGTGGGCCTCAATTCCCAGCCGCCGCAACAGCGCCACCAGCAGGGCAGATAAATCCTTGCAATCGCCAAAGCGAGAACTCTCGATCTCGCTGAGCGAGCGCGGGACCACCCCTCCATTGTGCCGGCGCCAATCACCAAAATAACGAAACTCCGCACTCATTTTTTCTAGCAGATGCAAGATCTGTTCAGCCGGCTCTCGGTATTTGCGCGCAGTCTTCAGCCACCCGTCCAAATTTTTGCTGAGCGGCTGTTTAAGCACAGCTTCGACATCGGCATCGAGAGTCGCCATGTACTCCGGCCACTGCTGGTGGGAGGACACATAAATACGGGTGTAGCGACTGGGATGAAAGTAGGGATCCTTCTCCGCATGCACCCAACCCGGCACCGGCTTTTTGTTTCGAATCTCCAAATGCCGAGGTGAAATTTGCCGAACACTTGCCCACCCCTGTGGATCTGTGCTTTCAAAAAACAACGGTAGCTCAGAGCGAAACACAATGTGAATCTGGTCTAAAAAACCACCAGGCCCAAAAGTCAGCTGCGCGGTGAAGCGATCGCGCAGTACCGGAACTTTGGTCACGTACTTGTATTTGAGAAATAACCTAGAGCCAATTTGCAGTGCCGGAAAGGCAATCGAGCGCGTTTTAATGGCGTCATAGTCCTTGGCATTCCCTTTGTCGCGGTCTTCAATCATGCTCGGCAACACGGGAATCTTCACTTTGCCATTTTGCGTGTAGGCCTCAATGATTTCAACCTTGTCGGTGGCCGCATTGTATTCGATCGGGAACAAGCTTGCAGAAGCTTTGCCATCTTCACCTTGCACCAACATCACCGACTCAATCGTTTGGGTAGAACCTCCATTGGCCGCAACATGATATTCGACTCGGTAACTCTCGATGATAGCACCCGCCTCTTTGCGCTCTAACCACCTGGCCTCCGCATCGATCCTAACAACCAAAATTGCCAAAAGCGCCCAATACCCCACACGCACCTCCAAAGTCCTCCATCATATGTTGCGCCCGTGTTTTTGCCCATGGATTGGCGGCAATGACCCCACCAGACTCGACCTTTTGCAGACACTCAACTATCTAAAGGTAAGGTTTTGCGTCAGAGGAGGTCGCATCCCTTGGGCTTTTCGCCGATACTAAATACTGATGAAAAAAGTCATCTTTGATAACATTCACGGCTATATCACCCTCAATCAGGTTGAAACTAGAATTCTCGAGACCATGTACTACCAGCGCCTGCGTTGGATTCGTCAGTTGGGCTTTAGCTTCTACATCTTTCCAGGCGCCACTCATACGCGACATGCCCATGCTCTCGGCGTGAGTCACATCATGGACCGAATATTAAAGAGCTTAGGGCTTGCCGCCACCGAAGATCGTTTGTTTGATCCCAAGGCCCGCGACGCTCGCACCACGTTTCATCGCACCATGCGCTTAGCAGCTATGTTGCATGATATTGGGACGTTTCCGTTCTCTCACTCCGTTGAAATGGGTTACATCAATCACTGGCGCAATCAGTCTCAAGTGACCAAACCCAAATACGTTGCCAATCACGAAGTGCTGGGCAGCCACATTATTTTGAACACAGACTTCGACGGTGGCATCACCCGCATTTTACACGAAGAAGGCATCGACCCCCAGGAGCTCTCGCGCATCATCTCTGGCAAATCAGACAATCTCCTGGCCAATCAACTCATGCACGCCGACGTCGATGCTGACCGTATGGACTACCTCATTCGCGACGCTCAACACACCGGCATAAAAATGGGCCTGTTTGACCTCGATTTACTGATCCGCAATCTGCGGCTGCATAAGCAAGACGGGCAACAGATGCTCACCATTCACGAAGATGGCATCAACGTGGTCGATTCGTTCTTGGTCTCTCGGTACTTTTGGTACAGCCAAATTATTCATGAAGGCACAGGATATAAATTTGATTTACTCGCGGCCAAGATCAGCGAGTATTTTTTAGAGAACAATCTGTCCTATTCGTTTGAGAGTTTAGTAGATAAGGTGGTACTCAATCCTTACGAGTACTTCACTTTCAACGATTCGTACTTTATGGCGAAGCTGCACGAGTACCTTGCGGGTCGGATGCGCCATCCGCTGATTCGCGAGCTGAGCGACATGTTGGCGCGCCGAATTCCACCGGCTCAAATTCGCATCGCACCCATTCAGCCGACTGTGATCGAGAGCGAAGATCATCGACGCCATTTGGTCAAACAATGTCAGAAGGCCAGAGATTGGCTCAAAGACGAGCTGCAGATCATTGACCCCAATGCTTGGCTCATTGACGACATCCCCAACCGTGACGTGATGTTCACCCGCAGCTGGGACTCTGCAAAAAAAGACAAGCACACGGCCCTCCAGTCCAGAGATTCCGTCAAGGTGCTCACTCGCCACAACGAGCTCCGTCTGTTGGTCGACGCTTCAGGCTCCCTGATGAAAATCCTAAGCCACTACCGCAATTTTATCCCACGGCTATTTGTCAGCCCGCAGACCTATGCAAAGCTCGAGAAAAAGGGCGTGCTTGAGAAAATGCGCGCCATGGTTTGGGAGTAGTTTTTAAACGCCTAAGACTCGGTGGATCTCTTGCACCACATCCTGCATGGGAGTGCCGGGTCCAAACACCGCAGCGATCCCCTGACCCTTGAGAAGCTTTGCATCATCAGGGGGAATAATCCCGCCGACAAAGAGGGGTTTATCGATCTGCCGGTCGCGCATCTGCGCTTGAATGGCCGTGACCAAGGGAATGTGTGCGCCAGACAAAATCGACAGGCCAATAATATCCACATCCTCTTGCAACGCCGCCTCAACCACCATTTGCGGTGTTTGATGAAGCCCGGTGTAAATCACTTCAAAGCCCGCATCGCGCAGCGCCCGTGCCACCACTTTGGCGCCGCGATCGTGGCCATCTAAACCGGGTTTTGCTATGAGAACGCGTTTCGGTGTTTGCATTTCTCCCTGACTCTATCTTACCATTGGTCCCAGTCAAGATGATCGAAAAGGAGACCAGCATGTCGACGGATGCCCGCCCCGCCCTCACGATGTTGAGTGATGATGAAAATGGCTTTCGCGCTGCCATTCGCGAATTTTGCGAAGGCGAAATCAAGCCCATCGCAGCCCAAATGGATCAAGACGCCAAAATGAATCCCGAACTGATCAAGAAGTGTTTTGAAATGGGCCTGATGGGAATCGAAACTCCAGAATCTCTCGGGGGAGCTGGTGGTTCCTTCATGACAGCCTGCCTCGCCGTCGAGGAGATTGGACGCGTAGACGGCGCCACCAGTGTAATGGTGGATGTGCAAAACACTCTAGTCACCAACGCCTTTCTAAAATGGGCCAACGACGCGCAAAAAAAGAAGTACCTGCCTCGCATGGCCAGTGAATGGTTGGGAGCCTACGCACTGTCTGAAGCCGGCAGCGGCTCTGACGCTTTCGCTCTGCGCCTCAAGGCTGAAGACAAAGGTTCGCACTGGCTGCTCAACGGTCACAAACTCTGGATCACCAATGCCAACGAGGCTCAGGTGTTTTTGGTTTTCGCAAATACCGATTTCACCAAGGGCTACAAAGGCATCACTGGATTTATCGTCGAGCGCAACTTCCCCGGCTTTAAAGTGGGTAAAAAAGAAGACAAGGTCGGCATTCGCGCCTCCTCGACCTGTGAATTGCTGTTTGAAAACTGCGAAGTCCCCAAAGAAAATGTGATCGGCGAAGTCGGCAAAGGCTACAAGATCGCCATCGAAACTCTAAACGAGGGTCGGATCGGTATTGGCGCACAAATGGTCGGTATCGCTCAAGGTGCTTATGAAACCGCTTTGGCCTACGTCAAATCGCGCGAGCAGTTTGGCAAATCGATCTCGTCCTTTCAAGGCGTGCAGTTTCAGTTGGCCGAGATGCGCTGCCTCCTCGAGACCGCTCGACTGCATGTCTACAATTCCGCTCGCTTAAAGGACATGGGCGTGGATTTTGTCGAAGCCGCCGCCATGGCAAAACTTGTGAGCTCCCGGCATGCCGAAACCGTGTCCTCCATGGCCGTCGATTTGATGGGTGGCAATGGCTTCACCAAGGAATTCCCGGCTGAAAAATTCTGGCGCGATAGCAAAATCGGCCAAATTTACGAAGGCACCAGCAACATGCAACTCCAAACCATCGCCAAGATGGAGCTCAGCTAGATTTCAGCCGGCAGTCTCAGCCGACAAACTACCGCGAAGGACCACGCCATTTCCGAGTGGTCCGAAATAAGCAAAACGAGGGCGTAGGGTTTCTAAATTCGAGATAAAAGCGCAGTGAAGTGCTACTCGAGCCAATTTTGCTTATTTCGGACCACTCAGAGTTCACGAGCGTCTTCGCGCAGGCTCAGCACCCAAACAACGGCCCACACCCACACGATCATGTGATTGACTTCGCCGTCGATGAAGTTGCATTCGGTCAACCCGCCGAGAAACACAAACAGCAGCGCCAGAAAAGTCGACCAACCCCAGGGGCTGACCAAACGGAGGCGCATTGAGCGCACAAAGAACACTCCGATCAACCAGACGAATCCCAAAAAACCGACAATTCCGCAACCGGCCAGGATCTGCAAAAAATTATTGTGGGCGTGTGAAGCCAAGGTCGCTGGATCCACGCCGAGGCGCTCGTAATAAATTGGCAAAAGTTTATCGCCCTGAAATATTCCAACGCCCCATAGAGGATGATCTAGAAACATCTCCCAGTAGCCACGCCACAACGACAGGCGAGTGGAGGAGCTGCTATCGAGTTGCATGGTGACCATTCGATACAGTCTATCGCCAAATCCATGGGTGAAAAAAATCAACCCTGCAGTCACTGCACCTACCGCGCCAGCGAAAGGCAACAGCCACCGTCGATGCTCAAACACCAAGTATATGGCGACTGTGGCCAGCATCGCCAGCCAGGCTCCCCTCGACATTGAGGTGAAAAAGCCAACCAAACCCAAACTCCAAATCAAAATCTCCCACCAACGCCGGCGGGTCCAAACCAAACGCGCACCGAACAGCAAAGAGGTCCCGAAAGAATAAGCAAAAGTGAGCGAGATCGAAAAGAACGCCGGCGTCTTATAAAAATCCCCACCTTGCAAGGTGAGCGCACCAGAGCCGGGGCGAATAAAATCGATTCCCGTCACGCACTGAAAAATAGCGTAGCTCCCGACAACCAGCACACAGCCCAACCACACGTGATAAAGTCTTGCGGCAAACGTCTCATCCCAAACGAGATCCAAAGCCCAGATCAAACCGATCAATAAAATTCCAAAGCGCATAAAGCCCAGTTGAAACCAAAAACCTTTCAACTCAGGATTGAGAACAAGCCCTACTAGCACGGCGCTCAAAAACAAAAGAAACGGCCACACCACACCCATGGGCAAAGTGAGTCCGCGACGGCCCTCCGGCGTTTGAACGCGCACCCAGACGCCCAGAACCACACCCAGCCATCCCAATATTTCCATACCGGCGATCGAACAGTGCAGAGCCACAAAATAAAGTAGCAGCACAGTCGATAACATTTTTCGAAGGTTCATTTGCGACAAACTATTGCCCCAATCGTGGAGGTGAAATCTTCAGCCAATCGAGCACATTCCAGCGCAAGCCAAAAATTTTTCCAACCGTTGCAAAGATCATCGCTAAGTCCGTGAGCAGCGACGCTTGCCTTGCATATTCCAAATTGATCCGGATTTTCTCTGGCATCAGACGCTCGATGTAGTAGCGCTGCGGATCCTCTACCCGCCCTAAAATGGCCGACTCATCAAAAAAGAAAAATGACGCTGGGTCGGTGACTCCGGGTCGGACCGCCAACACCTGGCGCTGGTCGTCCGTATACAAATTCACATAAGTTGCGACTTCAGGGCGCGGCCCGACCAAACTCATTTCACCTCGCACCACATTCCACAGTTGCGGCAGTTCATCGAGTTTAGCCGCGCGCAAAATTCGACCGAGACGAGTGATACGAGTGTCCGCTCCTACGGTGAGTAACCCCCCACTCCGATCGGCCTCAGTGACCATGGATCGCAATTTGTAGAGATAAAACTCTCGACCGTTTAAACCCACGCGCCGTTGCCGGTAAATGGGCGCACCGGAACTCTCTAACCGGATCAACAGCATGAGCACGAGCAACACGGGTGCAAGCAGCACAAGCCCGAGCAAGGCGCTAAAAAAATCCACCGCTCGCTTGCTCATCTTTTAAATTTTTGAAAAACATCTCGAACCGCCTCAACCACATCAAAGGCGTCTTGCTCTTGCATACGAGAGCTCAAAGGCAAACTGAGCATGCGCTCAAAGGCTCCAAACGCCACTGGAAAATCTCGCGGCTTAAGGTCATATTTTTTGGCGTAGTGGCTGAGCATGTGAACCGGTATGTAATGGACTCCAGTTCCAATATTTCTTTCAGTCAGTTCATCAATGAACCGATCGCGATCAATACTCAGCGCCTCAAGATTGAGAAGAATGACAAACAGGTGATGTGACGATTGGTAGCCTGGCTTCACTTGCAAAAACTTGAGCATGGGATCACTCTTGAAGGCATCAACATAGATCTCCACAATGCGCAGGCGCTTTTGATAAAGCTCATCCAATCGTCGGAGCTGCGCTAAGCCGAGAGCCGCAGGCACATCGGGCAAATTGTATTTAAAGCCAGGCTCAGGCACGTCGTAGCGCCAGTTGCCGCCCTTTTTAAATCGGTCCCACGCATTTTTTGTCATTCCATGGAGAGCTAAGCGTCTGGCGTCCTCGACCCAATCGGCACGCCCGGTGATCATGCCGCCCTCACCCGAGGTGATATTTTTTGTCGCATAAAAACTAAAGACGGTCAGATTGTCACTATGACCCACCCACTTGTCGCCGATGCGAGAAGGTATCGCATGGGCGGCGTCCTCGATCACCACGCAACCTGCTTGCTGAGCGAGCGGATCTATTCGCTCCATGTCAGCTGGGTGACCGGCGTAGTGGACGGGCAATAAAACCTTAGTTTTTTTAGTGAGTGTGCGCTCGATCTGCGCCACATCAATCAACAGCGTGTCGGGCTCCACATCGGCAAATCGAACGGTCGCTCCCACATGTTCAACCACATTGGCCGAAGCACAAAAGGTCATCGGTGTGGTGATCACCTCATCGCCTGGCCCCACGTCATGCACGAGCAATCCCAAATGCAGACCCGCCGTGCATGAATTCAAGGCCAGCGCTGCCGGGGCGCCAACGCGATCTTTAAATTCGGATTCGAAAGTCTTGGTCTTCGGTCCAGAGGACAACCAGTCGCCCTGGCGCAAAACACTCACGACCTCATCAATCTCAAGCTGACTAATGGCTGGTGGAGAAAACGAGAGAAACTCAGATCTTGGCATAGCAAACCTCTTTTGAATGCAGCGCCATTTTCAGAGTTTTGCCCGCAGATGTCTATCCCGGTAGTCGACCCGCCGTGACATCCGGCAGTTCTGCCCTTACACTTGAACGATGCAAGATTATGATTTTGTAATCGTCGGCGCCGGGATTGTCGGCATGACCATAGCCCGCGAACTTCGTCTGCGCCATCCGCAGAGCCAAATCTTACTGTTAGAAAAAGAGGCGTGCCCTGGGCTCCATGCTAGCGGCCGCAACTCTGGTGTGGTGCATGCCGGGATTTACTATCCACCGGGCACTCTCAAAGCCAAACTCTGTGTGGATGGGCATCGGCTAATGCTGGAGCATCTTCGTCGACACGGAATTCCCCATCAAGTCTGCGGCAAAGTCATCGTGGCTCCACGCGACTCTCAGCTTGAAGATCTAGAACTCCTTTTTGATCGAGCCACTCAAAATGGGGCTACGGTCGAGCGCTTGACGGCCCAGCAACTGCAAGCTCGGGAACCGCTCGCGGTGACGCACGATTGGGCCATGGGATCACCACAGACGGCGATTTTAGATACGGGGCAATTGCTTCTACAGCTGCAGCAAGAGCTCGTGGCGCTGGGAGTGCACTTGCAGTTCAACTCGAGAGTCGACTTTATCGACGACTCTGCCGGCCGAATAGTCACCACAGGCGGAGAGTTTCAATACGGTTGGCTCATCAATGCCTCGGGCGTGCACTGTGATCGTTTGGCCCATATGTGTGGCGTGGGACTCAACTACAGTATCCTCCCGTTCAAAGGCATGTACTGGCGCGGTTCTAGCACATTTGCATCTGCGATCCGTGGACTGATTTACCCGGTGCCCGATCTCGCGATGCCCTTTTTAGGCGTGCATATTACAAAAATGTTAGATGGCTCCGTAACCTTTGGCCCGACGGCCCTCCCCGCTTTGGGCCGTGAAAACTACTCGGGCCTTGAAGGGATGAATGAGGCATTTGCCATTGCCCTTAAGTTGACTCGCCTCTGGTGGACCAACGCCGCCAACTTT
Organism: Bdellovibrionales bacterium; assembly: GCA_041739415.1. GTDB lineage: Bacteria > Bdellovibrionota > Bdellovibrionia > Bdellovibrionales > UBA1609 > JALHOQ01. The sequence goes on from JBGSNU010000020.1 coordinate 78,109, forward strand.
CGCAATTACACACTCCAAGAGGTTGGCCGCCTCAATCGAAACCGCTTTTACTGGGAGGTACATGAGCTCGTGCGCCAACTCAGCCCCTCAGATATCGGTGGACTGCACAAAGTGGGGATCCGCGCGCAACTGGTGAATCGTGAGAGTCAAAAGCTCGAGATGGATTTTATCGTCGAACGCGGAGCCCACTCAATGCACATCCTCAACGCCGTCTCACCGGCCTTCACCTGTGCCTTTGCTTTGGCCAGGCAGATTGTGCAGCAATTGTAATTGACGCTCGCCACAAATATTTAACCCCATCTGTCGTGGTTACTGTGTACTCCTTGCGATGAATCCCGTATACTCACTCCCTTATGAAAGTTATCGAACATATCCTCAACTCGAAGGGTCCCTCCTTCTCGGTCGAAATTATTCCTCCTCCCCGTGGTCGCAGCGTGCGCGAGCTGATAGATGTGGTGGAGTCCCTTGGCCCCGTCCGCCCACTTTGGATTGACGTCACCTCCCACTCCTCCACCGTGCAACTGAGCGAAGACGGTGAAGGCAACCTTCGCCGAAAGTTTTCGAAAAAGCGACCGGGCACTATAGGTATTTGTGGCGTTATTCAAAATCGATTCAAAATCGACACCGTGGCTCATATCCTTTGTCAGGGCTTCTCGCGCGAAGAAACTGAAGACGCTTTGATTGAACTGAATTATTTGGGGGTAGAAAATATACTCGCCTTGCGCGGCGATGGTCTCACCTATAGCAAACCCCTAGCGAAAGAGCGCTCAGCCAACCAATATGCGATTGATTTGGTCGAGCAAGTGAGCAACTTAAAAAAAGGCATCTACCTGGAGCAAATTCAAGGCTGTGAAGCTCTGGACTTCTGCGTGGGAGTCGCTGGGTATCCTGAAAAACACTTTGAAGCAGCCAACAAAAAGGTCGACTTACAAAACCTCCAGCGAAAAATCGACGCCGGTGCCGATTACATCATCACCCAGATGTTTTTTGACAACTCGGCCTTTCATAATTTTGTCAAAGAGGCGCGCGAGTTTGGTATCACCGTGCCCATTATTCCGGGTCTAAAGGTTTTGCGTAGCCTCTCGCAGCTCAAAAGTATTCCAAGAACGTTTCATGTGGATCTGCCGACAGATTTGGTGGACGAGATCTTAGCCACGCCGAAATTTGTTGAGGACATTGGACGCAAGTGGGCCGAACTCCAGGTGCGCGATCTGCTCGAAAAGGGTCATCAGAATGTGCATTTTTATGTGATGCAAGATGCCCATGTGGTCTCAAAAATTGTGCAAACGGTGACTTAATGCAGACGTCTCCCCGACTTCAAGTTTCAGCTCAAACCTTAGTGGAACTCCAACAAACTCTAAAAGAGCGCATTTTAATTCTCGACGGCGCGATGGGGACTTTGCTGCAGCAACGCGGATTTACTGAGGCTGATTTTAGAGGCGAGCAATTTGCATCGCACTCCATTTTGCTCAAGGGCAATTTTGACATGCTTTGCCTCACGCAACCTAAGGCAATTCAAGAAGCCCACATGGCTTACCTCGAGGCCGGAGCGGATATCATTGAAACCAACAGCTTCAATGGCAACCGCGTGTCCCAAGCGGAGTTTGGCCTTGAAGACTTCGCGGCGAGCATGAGCTTTGCCTCAGCTCGTTTGGCACGCCAGACGGCTGATGAGTACAGCCAAAAAACAGGTCGACGAGTTTTTGTGGCGGGCTCCATTGGGCCGACCAACAAGACAGCCTCGCTCTCACCAGACATCAGTCGCCCCGAGTTTCGCTCGATCACCTATGCCGACCTTCGCACGGCGTACTTTGAACAGGCGCAGGCGTTGATCGAGGGGGGAGCAGATCTTTTATTGCCCGAAACAACGTTCGACACGCTCAACCTAAAAGCCTGCCTCCACGGAATCAACGACCTCGAGATCCAGCTCGGCTTCAAACTCCCCGTAATTTTGAGTCTCACTGTGTCTGACAAATCGGGCCGGGTGCTTTCAGGCCAAACTCTCGAGGCTGCCTGGCTGTCGATTCGACATGCAAAACCACTCGCGGTGGGAATGAACTGTGCGCTCGGTGGTCAGGACATGTTGCCCCTTCTGCGCGATATGTCTCGCTATGTGGATGTACCGATCAGTTGCTATCCCAATGCGGGCCTGCCCAACCCCCTCGCACCCACGGGCTACGATGAAACTCCGGAGTCTTTCGCCGCGACTCTCACTCAAATGGGCAAAGAGCAATTGCTCAATGTGGCTGGCGGTTGCTGTGGCACGACTCCAGCGCATATTGCAGCCGTCGTCGACGCGTTAAAAAATGTTTCGCCCCGACTTTCACCGGAGCCTCCGTCAGGTCTGCAACTCTCTGGCCTTGAGCCACTGAAGTTTGTCGGCAATGAATCCAGCGGTGGTTTTTGGTTGATTGGCGAACGCTCTAATGTCACCGGCTCACCCAAGTTTAGCAAAGCCGTGCAGGCCGGAGAGTGGACTGCAGCGCTTGAGATCGCGCGCCAACAAGTGAACTCCGGCGCCAATCTGATCGACATCAATTTTGATGAGGGCTTACTCGATGGTGTTAAGTCGATGCGGCACTTTTTATATCTCGTCGGCAGTGAGCCTGACATCGCTCGTGTGCCAATCGTTATCGACAGTTCGCGCTGGGAGATTCTCGAAGAAGGCCTCAAGTGCGTCCAAGGCAAATGTGTCGTTAACTCCATCTCCTTAAAGGATGGCGAAGCGGCGTTTATTGAAAAAGCCAAAGTGCTAAAAGTCTACGGTGCAGCTGCCGTGGTGATGGCTTTTGATGAGCAGGGACAGGCGGCGACCTGTGCCGATAAAATCCGAATTTGTGAGCGAGCGTACAATCTGCTGGTGCACCAAGCGGGCTTTCCAGCCCATGATATTATCTTTGACCCGAATATTTTGGCCATCGCCACTGGCATCCCTGAACATTCGAATTATGCCCGCGATTTTATTGAGGCGATTCCGGAGATCAAGCGGCGCTGCCCCGGTGTTCGCATCTCTGGCGGAGTGTCCAATCTGTCGTTTAGCTTTCGCGGACAAAACCAAATTCGCGAGGCGATGCACTCCGTCTTTTTGCAGCATGCGATCCGGGCTGGACTCGACATGGCCATCGTTAATGCAGGGATGATTCAAATCGTCGATGAAATTGAACCGCGTTTACGTGACCTGGTCGAGCGCGTGATTTGGAACACCGATGATCGAGCCACTGAGGATTTGATAACTTACTCACAAGAGCTAAATCAACGGGGCAAGCCTCAGGTTACAGCCGCAGTTGAAGAGGCTTGGCGCAATCAACCTGTGGCCGCTCGCCTTGCCCACGCCTTAGTCAATGGGATCGAAAAATTTGTTGAGCCCGACACCTTAGAGGCCTTCACTGAACTCAAGTCTGGCTTGAACGTCATCGAAGGTCCACTGATGGACGGTATGAAGGTGGTCGGCCAACTCTTTGGCGACGGCAAAATGTTTTTACCGCAAGTGGTAAAGAGTGCGCGGGTGATGAAGCGAGCGGTGGCAGTCCTGGAGCCACACATGCCCAAACAACAGGGCGTGAGCAACAAAGAGAAGTTCCTCATCGCCACGGTCAAAGGCGACGTGCATGACATCGGCAAAAATATCGTCGGCGTGGTACTCTCCTGCAATGGTTATCAGGTCATTGACCTTGGGGTTATGGTCTCAGCTGAGACGATCATTGAAACTGCGATACGCGAGCAAGTCGCTTTTGTCGGGCTCAGTGGTTTGATCACTCCCTCACTTGATGAAATGGCGTATGTCGCCAGCCAGTTTGAACAGCGCGGACTCACTGTACCGATTCTCATCGGTGGTGCAACCACTTCACAACTGCACACCGCGGTGAAGATCGCCACTCACTACAGTGGTGTTGTGCAACACGTGGCCGATGCCTCACTCGTCGTTCAAGCCTGTACAAATTTGGTGAGTGAGAGCTCGAAAGAAAACATCCAGGCCCTGCGCGACCAACAGGAGCAGATGCGTATAAAACATGCGCAAAAGTCCAAGGCCCCTGTGTTTGTGCCGTTAAAAGAGGCGCGCTCCAACGGTTTAAAGACTAAGTGGAAGGACAGGCAGATCCAGCCCCCAAGCCGGACCGGAGCGTTTGACCTGCCTGTTTCTATCGGTGAGCTGCGCCAGTATATCGATTGGTCACCACTATTTTGGACTTGGGGTTTAAAGGGCAAGTATCCAGCAATTTTAAAAAGTGAAAAATATGGAGAGAGTGCAGCCAGCCTCTTTCACGATGCCGAAAAACTATTGGATGAGATGGAACGCACCGGCTGGGTCAAACCGCGCGCGCGCTTAGGCATTTTCAAAGCTGCGGCTTGGGACGAGAGCGTCGATGTGGAGTACGTTCCAGGACACGTGCAAGCCCTGCACTTCACCCGGCAGCAGCTGCCTGGGCAAGAAAACAATTTATGTTTATCCGATTACATCGCCCCGCGCGGCTCCGGTGTGGCCGATTGGCTTGGCGTATTCGCGGTCACTTCGGGACATGAGATCACGGCAGGCGCTAGAGAGTTTGAGATCATTAAACAAGACGATTACAACTCGATCATGCTGAAAGCCCTTGGCGATCGGTTGGCCGAAGCTCTGGCTGAGTGGACGCACTTGCAGTTCAGAAAAATCTGTGGCGTGAAAGAATCGCTTTCACTCGAGGATCTCTTAGAAGAGAAGTACTTAGGGATTCGTCCAGCGCCCGGTTACCCGGCTTGCCCTGACCATGCGCTCAAGGCACACATTTGGACGCTACTTGGCGGTGACGCGGCGATTGGCGCAAGCCTCACCGACTCGTTCGCGATGGATCCCCCTGGATCTGTATCCGGCTTTATGTTTCTTCATCCGCAAGCCAAATACTTCCGAGTTGGAGTGATTGCAGATGATCAGTTAGAGGCGCTAAGCCATTTGCAAAACACTCATCCTGCCGCCACAAAACAGTGGCTGGCGTTTCAAGAAATGTAAGGCGAGGCACGTGGCAAAAGTTCAGATTACAAATGCGCTTCAGCGCAAACTCCGCTCTCTTTTCCCTAGACCCTCAATTGCCCGAGGCGATGGTTATTTTCACGATGGGGCTGTACTTAATTTTCAGCTACATGGTTCAATGGCAACAGCCGAGGTTCTGGGAGAGCAATTCTATCAATCGGCGGTGGATTGGTCGGAGGTCCCGAAAGACGGCCAGATCAAAGTTTCATGCACTTGTCCGTTTTTTAAGAATGACAATTTGTGTAAACACCTTTGGGCCCTGATTGTTTACGTCGATGCCCAAGGGGCCTCGGCCGAGATGCACTTTCGTCACCCTCTGCAATTGACACTTAGCCAAGATAATTTGTTTCAAAAGGTGCGCGGCAGTGAGAGCCGAACGGCAAAAACTTCTGATGACCAGGAGGTCGTGCAGACCAAGGCCGACTGGCGAACCGCCCTGCACGCCACATCCGCCACTACGTCGTCGCTGAGCTCTCGCCCATTGGTGGTGCCTCGGTTAAAATCGGCGTTTGTAATTGAGGCGGATTCTCGAGAATCGAGTTTCTTAAGTTTAAATTTGTACACGTTTCAACTCGGGCTGGATGGCCGGCTGGTGGCGTCGCCTCGACAAATGCCAATCCCCCAAAGCGGGCGCCTGGACATCGGAGACAAAGCCACCCAAAGCACCATTCAGTCGCTGGCCACGTTGGCGCGAGCCAGTCAGGCCCAGTCCAACCTTCTTCTGCCGCTGACAACGAACGGACTGCGCCTTGAGGCTTCCTTAATTCGACACATTCTCCCAGGCCTGCTCACCGCCCATCCTTTTTTTGCATCGGCGCAAGATCTCACAGCCTTTCTCAACGGAAAATTAGACACCCGTCTCCGGCTCGCTCAATTGGGAGCGTTGCATCTGTCAGTGACTGAGGATGGCGAAAACTACCTGCTCGACGCCCGCCTCGGCATTGATCAACCCGGTAGCGACAGCTCGGTTTCTGTAAGTGAACTCAGTTTTATTGCCGAACCCGACCTTTACCGCGCCGGCAATCGATTAGTGTTTATGCAGGCCTCAGCCCAAAACGCCATCTGGTTAGAGGCGAGCAAGGACGGCCCCATCCCGGTCGCGGAGGACGAGACCTCACCCTTCTTAGAGGCCGTACTGAATCAACCCTTGCCGACCAGACTCCCGGCCAAATTGCAATGGCCTGTGCACTCACGTGAACCCACACCCCTCATACGTTTAGCGTTAGAGAAGGCTTCTGAGAATCGCAACTACACCGTTGAGCTGCACTGCCGCTATGGGAGCCGCATGGTCCTGGCGCGCGAGGGGCCTGAAAAGTTAGCTCTGAGCGACGAGCAAAAAATCATCCGCCGCGATTGGCCAGCGGAGGAGCGCATTTGGAGTCAATTGCCACTTGATCTCTTGATCATCCGTCGGCCACGCACGTTGCTGTATTCAGGACGAGGCGGTGATGATCTTAAGCCCAGCTTGCCGGTAAAAAACCTCACGCCGTTCGTTCAGGCGATTTTGCAACTGGGCATCCCGATCGATGTTGAGAACAAGCGCGTGCAAGTGGCGCACAATCTCAAGCTCACCGTCACCTCCGGCGTCGACTGGTTTGATGTAGAAGGCAAAGTTGAATTCGGCGGCAAGTGGATTCAGTTCCCCACACTGCTCGAAGCCGTTCAACGGGGCGAGCGGTTTGTCCCACTCCCCGATGGTTCGATGGGAGCCTTAGATGCCAATGTGATGCGAAAGCTCGCTCGCCTCGCGGACTTTGCCGAGTCGTCGAAAGCCGGTTTTCGCTTTAGCTCGGCGCAAGGGCTGCTACTCAACTCACTGTTAGATGACAGCGAGAACGTCGAGTTTGATGCAAAATTCTCCGCCCTCCGCGAGAAAATCAAAACATTCGCCGGCATTCAAGCGTGTGATCCCGTCCCTACCTTTCAAGGGGAACTTCGAACGTACCAACGCGAAGGATTGGGTTGGCTTAACTTTCTCGAGGCCTTCGGCCTTGGGGGAATCTTGGCCGACGACATGGGGCTTGGTAAAACCGTGCAGTGTTTGGCCTTTTTAGAAGAGCGCCGACAGCGGCCTGGTGAAAAATGCCCGCCCACACTCTTGCTCGTGCCAAAATCTTTGCTGCCCAATTGGCAAGCGGAGGCGAAGCGCTTTGCGCCAGGGCTACGAGTGATGATTCTCTCAGGCCTGGCGCGCGCCAACCAGCACGCCCAAATCCAGCAGCATGACCTTGTCGTCACCACCTATCAGACCATGTTGCGCGACCGTGAAGTCATTCAAGGCGTCGACTGGGACTGCGTGATTTTAGATGAAGCCCAAGCGATTAAAAATCCAGACACCTTGGTGGCCAAGACCGTGCGCACGCTAAACTCCCAGTTCCGACTGGCAATGACCGGCACTCCGATTGAAAATTCGATCCAAGATTTGTTCTCCATCTCGGACTTCGTGAACCCTGGCTTTTTGCGCGGCAAAAGTCGAAACGCCCATCGCAACACCCATTTGAATTTGAGCGAAGATTCACGCCAGGCCCTCACTCGAGCCTTCAAACCAGTGATTTTGCGCCGAACGAAGGATCAAGTCCTAAAGGATCTGCCGGCCAAGATCGAACAAACCATTCATATCGAACTCGAGCCCAAACAGCGCAAGCTCTACAACGAACTGAAAAAGTTCTATAAAACGCAGCTCCTACGCGAAGTCGAAGTCAACGGCGTTAACAAATCACAAATTCAGATTCTGGCGGCACTCACTCGCCTGCGTCAGGCGGCACTCCATCCAGGGCTGATTGACCCTGAACACACGGACACTCCCAGCGCGAAATTCGACGTGATGCTCGAGATGCTCGAGGAAGTTATCGCCGAAGGCCACCGTGTGCTGATCTTCTCGCAGTTCACGGGTCTGTTGGCTTTACTTAAGGTGCAACTTGAAGCGCGCCAGATCAACTTTAGTTATTTAGATGGCAAAACCAAAAATCGCGGCCAAGTGGTAGATGAGTTTAAAACCAACGGCAACCCCGTATTTCTCATCAGTTTGAAGGCCGGAGGTGTCGGGCTAAATCTGGTCGACGCGGACTATGTATTTTTGCTCGACCCTTGGTGGAATCCAGCTGTTGAAACTCAGGCCATTGACCGCGCCCATCGCATCGGCCAAACCCGCACCGTCAACGCCTACCGCTTTATCAGCACCGACACGGTTGAAGAGAAAATCCTGGAGCTGCAAAAATCCAAACTTCGCCTCTCCACGGACCTCCTCAGCGGTCAGTCCGGTATCATCAAAAGCCTCACCGCCCAAGACATCGAGAATTTGCTGTCTTGAGTTGTGACTTGCGAAGGGCCTCACCTGTGCTGTTCTATCGATTTTAGCATTCGATTTCGAAAGGCATCTCGTCTTTCGTCGATATCTGAAACTTCCATCGTCTTTAAGCTCTCAAAGACAGATGGCTCGAGCAAATCTAGCGCAAAGCTATGAAAGTCGCTCACAATTGCGTCTGTGTGGGGTCCACTCACGAATACGGGAAGAAATCCTGCAACCAGAGATTCCAGAAGCGAAGCAGATGAGAACGATCCAACCAACATCGCTTCGTTTTTGACGAGGCTCTCAAATAAGGGCAGATGGGCATACTCATCCACCCTAGCATTCAATGATTTGTTCTCGACCAATGCCCGGTGCCACGGCGATGTCTCACGTGGATGAACCCTGAGCACTGTAATCCATCCACAATCAGAAAACGTTGTTAAAATATGCCGCAATTTGATTTGCATAAACTCAATAGAAAGACGTGCGGACTGGTATTCGAGCGCCCAAACTATTATTTTTTTTCTAGGTCGAGGGTTAGGTAAATTACGCAGCTCTAACTCATAGAAGTAGCGGACTCCAGAGAGCGGCTCGCCTAGTAAATTTTCTAAGAACTCTCGATCTTTCGGAGTTGGCAAAAGGTATTCATCAAATTTCATTGCGACCTGCAAATTTCGCATCTGCATTCCATGCTGAAAATAAACTGCTTTTATCTTGCGCGAGCGCGAAATATCACACACTGCGTAGCCGACAAATCCAAGTTCAAAGGCAATAACGGAACTAATACAAGAGTTAGCTCGCAAGCTGAAGTCGAGCTGCCTACACAAATATTGATAGTCAAGTTCAAGAACGAAATATCGCAGAACCCTTTCCAACCAGAGCAGTGGGCTCGATTTCGGAAATCTAAACCCTTGACTAATGACATTCCTGATAGTCAACAGGACGCATCGCAAGCGAACCGTAGCAACTAAATCGGTGGGAAGAAATCTATAGTCTTGGTGGACATATTTTCGAACAAGAGCCTCATGCACCGGAGTATTGACTACACAGATGGCGTTATCGACCAAAACCAGACTACAAATTTTGTAATGAGAATTAAAGAGAACACGACCGATTCGCAACAAACATCTAAGAAAATGCCAAACGACCCGCTCTAAAGCCACTTTAGGTGTTTCAAAAACCTCAATCTCATAAACAATATTAATAGGACTTTGCATTTTTCTGACTAAGTAAGAATTCAGAAAACAATAAATCAGTGTGAGTATCTATATCGATCGACCGTTCTTGTGGCATTTCAAAACCAACCGTATTTTCTGTTAGAAAATTGCGGCGAGCTAAAAACTGCTCAGTTCCCATGACATAGATAGCGCCATTCAATGAAAATATAGAAGTTCCATCTTGGCGTCGCACAGGTGACGTGGCGTTCTGAGCGTGCACGGGCTGTAACACTCCCGATGCCTGATGCATACCATAACACCACTCAATCGGATGCTTCACTCTGGCAACCGAGACACATGCCAATGCCTCGGTGCGGATGTACATTTCCATACACGCATCAATATCTTGAGCTCCTCGCAAGGGAGAAGTTGGTTGAAGGAGCACCAAAAGATCATACGTTTTGTCTAGTACACTGAGTGCGTGGACGATAACATCCATCGCACTTGATTCATCCGCTGCCAACGTCGCCGGGCGGATAAATGGCACATCTGCACCGGCCTGCTTCGAGGAGTTAGCGATTTCAACATCTTCGGTAGTTACAATCACTCGATCTAGATATTTAGAAGAGATAGCTGCTTCAATCGTCCAGTGAATCAACGGTCTACCGGCAAGAGTCCTTAAATTTTTCCCTAGGAGTCCTTTAGATCCGCCGCGTGCGGGGATAATACCCACACTACTTAAATTCTGAATCATCTTGAGAACCCACCTTTTACAATATCTAAACTTCAAAGTCAGCCACTAAAGAGGCACTATAGCCCGTCGGAGCTTCCATTCTGTCCCCGTCCAGTTCCATAAATGTGGCGAACGATGCTTGTCAGTTAGGGCATCAAAATAAGCTCGATCCACGATTGGATTTTCAAACTGCCGATAGGCGCGCGGAAACTCAATTTCTGGAACAGAAATATACTTAAAAAATTCAGAGTCGAATCGCGCCGGGTATTCTCCATCGTAACGCTTCACTAAAGCTATACCCTCATCACGTGAGATATCTCCGTTGCGTATTTCATGAGCAGTATCATAGGTTGCTTTGCCAATACCAAATTTCACGTGGGTAGTGTAGTAATGAAAGTCGTCCATCTTATCGTCAATCGAGCAGTACTTTGAATAAGTGCCGGCATTACGCTCAGGCGCAGCTCTGAATCCCCCGTGTTCAACTGCGACATAGTAGCACTTCTGCGGATGCCACTTGGTGTAATATCCCAAATAGCGAATATCAATTTGGCTCTCCTCTCGCATTTCCGGGGGCGGAGGCATGTAAGGAGCTAAATCGATAGCAGAAAAGCCAAAGTCCTCTTTTAATTCGCGGACCGAAGTACCCGAGAGAAAAATATCATCAGGATTAGATGTCGATATGTAATCCCAGTCCTTCTCGCCCTCAGGACGATTCTTGGGAGAATTGCCATACTCCGTAGGATTTTCTCCGTAGAAGATCAGTTTTATCCCCAATTGGGCTGCGAGCTTAGGTGGAAAGTACATTTGCCCCATCATGAACGGCTGAAAAGGGTGAAATAGTCTTTCAATCGCTAAGCGAGTCATCAGTCGGTGTGAGCGACCATTAGGGGTAAAAAGATAGTTTGGGAACCCAGAGTTAATCCAGGCCTCAAAGTTCTTCCATCCCCAGTCTGTGTAAATGTGAGGAGCCCAAGTTACAGTGAGAGGGTTCATCCCAAATTCGTTCTTCAAAACCCAGGAGGCAAAAAAACTGTCTTTGCCCCCCGAACCAGGGATCAGGACGTCGTAATGGCCATCGTTTCTTCGAAAACGATTGCATAAGTCTTCGAGCTCTTTTCTACGTAAGTCCCAATCGATCCGCTCCTTGTCTTCAGCTACACGACAGGCATAACAAACGCCCTCCTTGTCAAACTGAACCGTCGGTTTTTGAGAATTTGGTTTGTGCTTGTACTCTCTCTCGGAGTTTGGCTTTTGATTCGAGTAAGTGCACTTCCGACAAAACTCTATCTCAACCGGAAGTCCGTAATAAACCTCTCGAGCGGTCCGATCGGGTGCATAGTTTAATTTATCTAAGGGCTTTGGACGTTGAATCATGTTTCCCTACTTAGTGCATGCGTCACATGGAAAAGTGGTTTTTATCACCATTGGCATTCTCGTCGCAAGATCGAGCTCATGCGCGTCGCATTAAGATGCTATCGATAGCCTCCTCTACCAGACACAGAGATAAGTGAGGAGTCGGCAAAGCCTTACACATTTGCCAGATCTTTTGTCGATGCTCCTCCATGTCGAGGAAGCGAAATGACTCCTCTAGCTCATCGGCGTCCTTGGGAGTTGCAACAAGTCCATAACGAAAGAGCGATTGATCATTGAGGTGATAGCTATTTTCAAGAAACTGCCGAACTCCGACGTGTATTAACAAATATATGGGAAATGCAAGTGGAACGGGAGAGTAGTAATTGGCGTACACAGCATCAACAGCGCTGTTAGATAGCACTGACGCGATAGAATCACACACGGATACCGCTTGTGGAACCGACAAGTCATCCAAGCGCTCCACATGCATTTTATTGGATTCAAAAATGCCAAGCATGGTTTCAACCTCACTAAAAGCATGTGCAGGGTGAGCCCTAAAGCCGATCCGATTTACCTGAAGGGATCGGAGGGCGGACGCCCACTCACCGATACTCTCTAAATAGCCCGGCACATACATCAGTGGCTGTGAAAACAGTGCGTGTAACTTTTCTGTCTCCTTAATCCCCAACGCAGTTCGCCCATCGCGCCGTAAACTCCGAAAATCCACCTTCGAATAATTCGAATGCCGCACCGAACCGACAATATAGCTGTCCACTTGAAATCTAGCTTTGTTCAATTGTGCAGCATTTTCATCTTCAACCAAAAAACAATTGGGTCGTTTTCCGAAGGTAAAATTGAAGTCCCCGCCAAAATCTTGCACAACTAGGGTTGGGCAATTGGCCTGGAATAAAAACACCTCATCAATACCCGCTCCCGGCGGAGTGGATTGCCCAACGAGAACTATATCGGGCAAAAAATTTTTCAAAATCGATTCACAGATCTCCTCAATAGCGTTCTCACCCCGGCCGCCACAGGGAGGCAAATCAACATGGCAATGAGGAACTTTCTCCTGAGTGAAAATTTCATGGGCTGGCCCCTGCCCCACAAGTTGCACGTGGAATCTTTTTGTAACAACTAAATAATGCCAGAGCTCAATCATCCCGCGGGCAGCACAAGAATCTCGGGCCGAAAGCAAAACTCGGATAGACTCTTTCAAGGCAACACCTCGGAGAGCAATTCAGACTGACGCTCTGCCTCTTCGAAAAGGTAGATAAACTTGTCCCATTCGGCCGCAGGTATCTTATTCCCTTCTTGAGCAATTGCTGTAAGAACACATAAGGATCGCAAATGCAGGCTCTGGATCAAGTTCTTCCACTTGACGCTATTCAACGACCTACCAGAGAGTTCACCGTAGGTTTTGAGAAACGCAGTCGCTAAAGCCAGCTTCTCCGAAGAGGTCACTGGCTGTAGAAAAATGAAACGCTCCAAGATTAATCCCAGCTCAAATTCTACGGGTAAATAGCTATGATGAACATCCTCAAAATCCAAAATCATAACCTGTTGATCAACGCAAAAGGCATTCGAATAATTCATATCCCCATGCAGATACCCTGCCGTCAAATCCGACCTATGAAAGTCTAAGTCGGTTCGATTGGCGATTGCACGAATTTTGTCTGGCTCTGGGCCCGCCATTTCACGTCCCATGGACAAGTGCAATCGAGTCTCGTCTAGCAACTTCAACCGACTCTTTGTATTGGACCGCCATTTTTCGATTTCTAAATGCATGGGCAGCTGCTGATGAATCTCAAAAATGGCCGAAGCTAAACTATCCATGTCACTCAATTTCGGCTCTAATAATCTGTGGGGGTAATATACAAAAGCAGTGACATAGCAATTTGACCAAATCGCTTTTGTCGATTGAATCAGAGATGGCGCCCGGACAGGCTGCGGAGTTGGCACACCACGTTCATGTAGCCATAGAGACAGATTAAATCGATCCATTTCACCAGCTAATTTGTCTTCAGGAATGATGTGAACAAAATAATCAAATTTCTCGGAAGCCTGCACCCTATACATCTGAAAAAAATGTGATCCTAAATGAATCCTATGTACAATCAGGGCCGAATTAAATATTTTCTCCAGGGCTTCTTGCTCCTCAGGCGAAGCCGCCAAAAGGGTCTGTCTGGGCGGCATTGAAATAGAAGCCCACGCTGTAATTTTAGACGTCTGCAGCCACATCTTGCCACTGAATCGGTTTATCTATCGCCACTGCGGAGCGAACCTTCCAATTCTTAACAACCGGCCAATTTTCAACCGGAATTCCTTTGCATGGAAACGCGAATCGAACGTTATCGAAATTAAGTTCTTCTCCCGGCAACAAGCTTTTCTTTGCCACTAAACACTGGCGCTGCGAGGTCCCCACTGTACTCTTGATAGACTTTCTTTTGTCCCGCCAGGAACTCCCTAAAGCCTGCCAGCATTCAAACGTTTTTTGCATAACATTAGGCAAGTCCCCAATGTCCATTGCAAATGAAATATCTTGATCCAACACAGTTGAGTCAAAATATAGCCCTTTTTCCACCCCGCATGCTCCAAGGGCAATTGCCACGTATAACATCTCTACGCCCATATAATGATCGGATAGGGCCGTAGGCAACCCAAAGCACTCTTGATAGGTTTGCAGAATTCGAAGATTGTGAGCCTCTGGCAAAGCCGGATGACCATCCGGGCTATGCTGCAAAAGAATGTCGTCAGCCCCTGCCAATCTCGCAGATTCCACGGCTCTAGCGACCTCATGTAAGGACGAACGACCGGTATCGATCACCATTGGCAAACCAATCTTTGCCACGTGCTCAATGAGAGGGATATGAACGAGATTGGCTGATGCGATCTTAAGTCCGACCGCCCCTTGAGCGGCAGCAAAGTCCGCAGCGTCAAAGTCGTAAACAGACACCACCGTCGGGATTCTCATTTCACGAGTGTAAGAAAACAGTTGTTCATACCGCTCGAGCGGCATCACTTTTCGCTCTATCAGCTCTCGATAACTCTCACGTTTTATAGTCCCTTGCTTATTTTGATAGACCTCAGCTGTATCACCCTTTAAGCAAATTTCCGCATCGTTCAATATTTCAGTTTTTAAAACTACAGGAACCCTCGGGTTTGCATCCCGAGCAGCCACAATTTTACTGAACAGTGATCTCGCTTGATCAACGTCTCCATTGAAAAAGCTCCCAACCTCCGCAAAGAAAATGGGCGGATAATTGAGGCCAACAGGCAGGGAGCCCAGCTCAAACTCTCGCACTTCATGTCCCACTCTCGCCTCCCGGCATAACTCATCACTTCGCTGGATCGATTCAGATTTTGTCAAATCTTTTCAGGAACCTAAGGGATCAGAAATTTGGCGTCAATGCTTTTCACTCTGCCCCTTTCATTCTCCACTTGAACGTCTCAACAAAAAAATGAGAGAACTGAGTCATGCTTCCTAGACTAATTGCACGAATGGATATCAAGGGTTCAGATCTGATTAAGCCCATAAATCTCGAGGGCGTCAGAAAAATTGGCGCTCCAAAATCCTTCGCCTTAGACTACTACAATCAAGGAATTGACGAAATTCTTTATATGGATGCAGTTGCCTCCCTGTACAATCGAAATGGATTGGCGCAGCTCGTAAGTGAAACGGTACGCGACATCTTCGTCCCGATAACTGTTGGTGGAGGCATTCGAAATCTGCAAGATGTGGAGTCCATGTTAAATTCAGGAGCTGACAAGGTGGCCATCAATACAGCAGCCATCCACTCCCCAGAACTGATTGACCAAGTTGCCCGTCGCTTTGGATCCCAATGCATGGTGCTCAGCATTGAGGCCAAGCGCCGTTCGGGACAGTCAGGCTGGGAAGCGTATGTAGACTGCGGGCGTGAACGCACAAATGTCGATGTCGTGGAATGGGCGAGGCAGGGAGTAGACCGTGGAGCAGGCGAGATTCTATTAACCTCGGTTGACCATGAAGGGATGTGCCAAGGTCTAGACGTTGCACTCAGTGAGGCTGTTTCTTCAAAGGTTTCCATACCCGTGATCTTGAGCGGTGGAATGGGAACTCCACAGCATATGGTGGAGGCGCTGATTAATGGGAAAGCAGATGCAGTTGCCATGGCGCACGTCCTCCATTACAAAAAATTGACCGTTCACGAGCTTAGACTCCACCTGGCAGAAAATCAGATTTCTACTCGGATGACGTTAGCTAAATGAAGAAAAAAGTTGTTCTAGTAGATTATGGAGTTGGTAACTTACTGAGTGTTAGCCGAGCCCTTGAGGCTGCCGGAGCCGAAGTCTTACAAACATCCTCAGCTCAAATCATCGAGCAAGCCGATTTTCTCATTCTACCAGGGGTGGGAGCATTTGGCCATTGCGTGAATGAGCTCGACCGTTTGAACTTGATCGAACCTCTGCGTGCCTACTCTTTATCGGGACGCCCAATGCTTGGGATTTGCGTAGGAATGCAGCTCCTAATGGAAGAAAGCGAAGAATTTGGTGTTCATCGAGGCCTCGGCCTAATACGAGGGAAAGTGACAGGCATTCCCTCCACCGCCCTTGACGGCCGTCCTCACAAAATTCCTCACATGGGCTGGAACTCCATTTCACCGCACCACGCCAATGGTTGGGAAAGTAGCCCTCTACAATCGACACCGTTGAATGAATATTTTTACTTTGTCCATTCCTTCGCTCCGGTCGTCGAGAATTTATCGAACGTCCTGGCCACAACCCAGTACAATGGTCGCCAAATTGTAGTGGCGCTACGGTTTGGCAACACCTTTGGCGTTCAGTTTCACCCTGAGAAAAGCGGCCCGGCTGGACTCAATGTTATTCGTGAGTTCCTCGGTTTCTCCTCTTCAGCTAGCAACGCGTCACAAGGACTGAAACTTCTTGTCGATCCAATAAAATCTATAAATTCCAAATCGTTATAGACACTTAAGACCAACTGGCATATTCAAAATGCAAAGCTAATTTTCACAAATAGGGAATTGAGATGAATGTTTTACTTATTGGTTATGGAAGAATGGGGCAGCGTTACGAGCGGGTTGCACGCAAGCTATTTGGGAAGAATCTAAATTTGTTTGTAATCGACCCTTTAGCGGAAGAGGTTGCTGACGCTAAAGTGTTTAGAAGCCTTGAAGACGTTCCCCCCGATATTCCTTTCCAGCTGGGCATTGACGCTCACCCTAACTATGGACGACTACAGATTTTAGAAAAATTGGGACAACGTGGAGTTAAAAAAGTCATAGTCGAAAAACCGTCGGCTAAATCTCTCAACGAGAGTCAGAAGATGTTGACTGTGGCCGATCAACTAAACATTGACGTCTTTCTGCCGTTTTTTCGTCGCTACCACCAGTACCAATCTGAGAATTTAGAAAAACTGGATGCAGGAAAGCTTTGCCACATCCAGGTGACGTGTGGAGCGATTGGCCTCGGTTGCAATGGAGTCCATCTGATAGATATGGCCAGTTCGCTATTTGGCGCCTTCCCCTCTCACGTAAATGCTCAATTGAAAATGAACTCAATTGTGAGTCCTCGGGGACCCCAATACATGGATCATGGTGGTACGCTTTGGGTCCACTATCCGAATGGCGAAATGTCGCTAAATATTCTGTCCCAGTCGGCAATGGGAGTGCAACTGCAGCTGCTATTTGAAAACGGACGAATTCTAGTCACCGAACAGCTACCAAAAGCGGCCTGGCATTGGTGGCGACGTGAGGAACAGACTCTTCCACTTTACCGAACGAATATGGAGGTCGAGGTCACGCCGCCCGAGCCCTGGTCTGCAAGCCTAGAGGATACTATGGAGCACGCAATCGGTGAGTTTTTGAAGGGTGGCCCTCACCCTGGCCTAAAAGAGGGCCATGCAACTCTGGCGACCATTGCATCAGCTATTTTATCGACAGACTCTCATGGCAGAGCAGTCACGTTGAGTGAAGCAGAAAAGCACCTTGGCGACTATGAATTTCACTTTACCTAGCGTTGCCGAAGTTTTGCGAGTGGGCTTGATCCAAAGAGGATCCTCGCCAACTCAAGATCTCTTGGATAGTCAATATCGACGCAGTACTCCCCGTCTATGATCAAAGGGGCGCTGCGCCCAACCAACAGCGATGAGCTTGCCTGACTCAGTGCCTGTAGCTCGAAAGCATAGAGCTCCCCGGTGAGCTCAAAGGCTGGGCCCAATGCCTGCCGAGGCACCCATGGGTTGGCTCCCTCAATAAATGATGAGGCAACTCCGCCCTCTATCCTCCAGGCCCTGCTTGGATGTGTATGGCAAGCTGTAAAAGTTGCGGTAGACTGGTAGCCCTGACTCAGCAGTTTGAGTCCCCGAGAAATCAGCTCTGGACTTCGAAACGGTGAGGTCACTTCAAGGACAACCATAAATTTAGCTAGCTCTCCCTGTTCACGAAACTTATCCCGAATATCCATGATGACGTCATAAACACCCGCTGTATGAGTTGCCAGATGCGCCGGCCGGTGACATACCTCTGCACCATATCTTTGGCCGATTGAAGCGAGCGAGCTGTCCTCGGTGGAAACAATTATACGATCAATTTCTGGAGTGGCTTTAGCAACCTCAATTGCCCAGGCCATCAGGGGATGCCCACCCAAAATCTGTTCATTTTTGCGTGGGATACCCTGACTGCCCCCTCGCACCGGAATCAAAGCCACAACTCTTTCCCCTGAAACCATAGATGACTCCATTCAAGATCTATATTGAGATATACAAGTTTGGACATCGCGCAGTACTGTGTCTAGAACATTTGTCTGAACGCTTTGAAATTGCTATGGAACTCTTTCAACTCCGCCATTTAAAATTGGGTGATCTATGAACTCCACGTCCTCAACTCCGTCCATGGTTCGCTGCGACCACTATATTCATGAAGGATGGTCTAAGGAACCCAAGTTCACTTTTTTGCGGATACGAGATGAGGTGACTGCGCTACGGGTCCCCATGCCGAAAATTCTGGATGTAGGCTGCGCCACCGGAGAACTTGTCTCTTTCTTAGCGAGTGAAATTGCCGGCGGTACCTTCACTGGCATTGATATTTCGCCCAAATCTATCAAACGTGCGCAAGAGCTTCTTCCCCACCATCAATTTTCAGAATCGAATATTCTAGATCTTCCAGACAGCTGGAACGAAAGCTTTGATATAATTACGGCAGTTGGTGTACTCACGTTCTTTGCCGGAGAGGACTTAGAGAAGTTCTGGAACAAGGCACTTAAGCTTCTAAAACCTAAAGGGAGTGTCGTGGTGCTGGGTCCACTCAATGAATTTGGCATAGACATGGATCTGAAGCATCGCAAATGGGTAGCAGGAAGCCGTTTAGACTGGGAGACAGGTTGGTCAATTCCGTCCATTCAAACCATCGAGAAAATTCTATTAGAAAAATTCTTCAATTTTAAAATACTACCATTTGCGCCCATGCTTGACCTAAACCAAAAGGAAGATCCAATTCGCACGTGGACCGTGCCTTACGGCGAAAATTCCAGGCAGTTGACCAATGGCCTAAAGCTTCTTGTCGACAATTATACAGTTCGCGCGACTAAACACTAATTTATATATGCTGTTTAACTCTTGGACATTTTTCGCATTTTTTATTGTAGTGCTGGGCGTTTACTCTTCACTATCACATTCCTGGCAAAACCGATTCCTACTGGCTGCCAGCCTAACTTTCTACGGATTCTGGGACTGGCGTTTTGTATTTCTGATGGTGCTCACTTCTGGAATTGACTACGTTGCCGGGCTCAAGATCGCCGCTACATCCAATCAAGACAAAAGGAAACGTTGGCTCATCCTTAGTATCGGCTGTAATTTGGCCATTCTTGGTTTTTTTAAATACTTCAACTTCTTTATCGACAGCGCTATTGCTACGGCACGTGCTTTTGGAGTCAACATTCCCGACTGGCATTTTCACGTGATCTTGCCTGTTGGGATTAGCTTCTACACCTTTCAATCTATAGCTTACACAGTTGATATTTATCGAAATCAGCTAAAGCCCGCCCAGTCATTCCAAACGTTCCTGCTCTTTGTATCCTATTTCCCTCACCTCGTGGCAGGCCCCATCAACAGACCGCAGGGTTTGTTAGGGCAAGTCGAAAACCCTCGCCAAATGAACTGGAGTCAGTGGCAGCAAGGCGCATTGCTGATTTTTATTGGTTTGTTTAAAAAAATCTTTGTTGCCGACCAACTCGCTCCAATTGTCGACTCTCTCTTTACCAAACCCAGCCTATATTCATCACTGGCACTCTTGATCGGTGCTTATGCATTTGCATTTCAAATTTATTGCGACTTCTCCGGGTATACCGACATGGCGCGAGGTCTCGCCAAGATCATGGGTTTCGATCTAATGCGAAACTTTAATCAGCCCTATTTTTCATCAAACATCACAGAGTTTTGGCGACGCTGGCATATATCCTTGTCGAGTTGGCTTCGCGACTATCTCTACATTCCCCTGGGCGGAAGCAGAAAAGGTAGGCGAAAAACTTACATCAACCTTTTTCTAACAATGCTTCTGGGTGGACTCTGGCATGGTGCAAACTGGACTTTTGTAATTTGGGGAGCGCTCCATGGACTATTTCTATCGCTCCATAAACTAATGCTCGAATCTTCAGTAAAAAAGCCTGATGCAAACCTGCAGGTAGTTACCTTACTTGCTAAAGCCTCGAAGATATTTTGCACCTTTAACTTGGTCTGCTTAGCCTGGATCTTTTTTCGATCTGAAACAGTAGATCATGCTCTTAATTATATCAATCGTCTGCTCGAATTTACCCTGATTCAGTCGTCTGCGGGTACATCTATGTTGAACAAGGTCAATTACCTGCCCCTTGCCTTTGGCATCTTGATTTTAATCCTACTCCTGGATCTTCCTCAGCGAATTTCTAATGATCACACAATTCTGCTAAAATGGCCCTTGTTGATCCGTGGCGCCATCGTCGCTTTACTATTCTTGTGCCTAATATCTATACGGAGTACCGCGAATGTACCTTTCATCTATTTTCAATTTTGAATCGCTGACTACCGTTCGCCCCACCCTGCCTCGAACACTCTTGGTAGCTGTGGTTCTGATTGTGTTATTCGAAAGTCTGTTTAGATTCTCACCACAACCTTGGACAGAAGACCCAATTTCCTTGGCAAAAAGAGTTGAACTTGTTGAGACAGATTTGTTCGTTAAGCGCCAACTCAAGCCAACTGTGTTAATCCTAGGTTCATCTCGAGCCGCATTTGGCATAAATCCAGAAATTCTCGCTAAATCACTCAACCTCAGGGGAAATCAAGTCGCTAATGCCGGCTACCCTTCACTCGAAGATATTTTTCTAAAACATTTTTTCGACCGAAACATCGAGCACCTAACGGAGGTAACATTGGCAATCATTGTAGTAGATGAATACTATTTAATGACACCAAAAGAAGATTTAGAGGGTAAAAAGCTTTGGTTTGATCGGATTTTTACCTTTAGAACAAAGATAAAATTCGCCGCATACAACCTTAAGGTTGCACTTGGGATGCAAAAGCCTATTGAGCTAAACTTTCCCCTCGCCGAAAGTGGAATGAGACTATATCCAGGGAGCCAAAAGCGATTTTCCCCCTTAGACACAGCCCCTGAGCGTTTTAAGTCTAACCTGGATGGGTACTTCAAAAATAAACAGATAGACTTAGAAAAAGTGAAGTTCTATGAGACTTTTGCTAAACACCTCAACAAACTTGGCGTGACCGTACTTTTTGTACAGATACCCAGTCACCCTGTTTTCGAATCTGAGAAATTGCGGCTATATAGATCTTTAAATCACCAACATCTAGAGGCAATGTCTCGAATCGCGGCTGAAAGCAAAAGTCATTTCCAAGTATTTCTTCCAGATAGTGGTTTTGAGCTAAATGATAAGACGTTTCGTGACGCAGTCCACCTGCAGCCAGAGGGTGCAAACGCATTTTCGAGTTTTTTTGCTGCTTGGCTAGTCGATCAACAACTCTTTAAAAAAATCCTTTAGCCGCTTTACCTGAAAGTTGAATCGATCCCGCTTTCGGCTGTGAGAGCGAAGCGCTTCTTGTAGGTAAAAAATGAAGTCTGAATCTATTCTTCCCCATTCATCAGCAACTTGCGACTGCTTCGATGCGATTTGACAGAAGAACTCTTCGTCCGAAACAAATCGATTTATTAAGGTCTCATACTCCTCGTGCCGACTAATATTTATGAAACCTTCGACTCCCTCATATACGGTCGAGTAAAAATTGTAGAAATCATAGTTTATCACAGGTTTTCCACAAGCGATCGCCCATCGAACCGTGCTTGAAAAGTCTGTTACGAAAAGATCATGTTGGGGGATTTGGTCGATCACGTCTCCCTTTAAAACCGTCAAGCCTAGCCTGGCGTAACAGGCCATATCTTCTGGCTTGGTGGATGGATGGGCACTAATAGTAAACTCTATGTCTTTGCGGTTACGAATAACTCCAGTAACGCCATGTAATAGGTCTTCATAATTTGCAAAATTAGAGAATTTCCCCCTAGTTGCATGATAATTCGGCGGCATTGAAATTAAAATTCGCGTTTTTCCATCGGAAATTTTAACAGCCTTTCGAAAGGCTTTACGAACGCTTGCATTGTTTTCAAGAACCTTAAATATTCTCATCCCATTGGGGGAGCCGGTGACATGTATTTTCGAATCTGGAAATCCTAACCGAATTAAGTGTTCCTTATACTGAACAGATGGCACACACATAATATCCGCCTCGCTACCATAAACATTCCATGGAGAGCGTAAGCTCACGCCAGCCGCTTCCATCGCCAAAATTACCTCTGGTCGATGTAACAAGTGGCCCGCCATCTTTCCTTTTTTTACCCACTGTGGATACTTTTTATTTACTATTTCCCCACCTGAATCCTCGATGGTGCTTAAACGACCGGCTTCTTTTTTAAGCAAGAGATCGTTTTCTAAATCTTCCGGTGAACAATATCCATATGGGCAGCAGACTATAGGAATTTTTAAACGTTTTGCGGCACTTGCAAGCACAAGATCCGTCGCAGTGCCATCACTGGCTATCAGTACTGCCTTCGGCCGGAGTGACTTCAGCAGACTGATAGAATCTTTTAACCGACGGCCATAAATATCTAGGTATTTGACAAAAATATGACCCGAATTACGCACTAAAGAACTGTGAAGCTTTTTAAGTTGCGATGGAAGATGGGATGAGTCGGTTATGTCGATCGCGGTATCCCAAACTGGGGCATTGTGGATAGGCCAAGACCGGTTTTGTAGAAAAAATTGACCCGACTCACTCATCGCCTTCTGAGGAACGGTGAGCCATAGATGGACCGTCTCCCCAACCCCTTCTAACTCTGTTGCGATTTGAATCTGACTAATGACGCCCGCATTGTGTGGAATCGCGACTAGGATCATAGTTCGTCCTCATCGAGTAACAAATCATCCAGCTGACTTGTACTTCCGATATTCCTAGCACTACCGGGACGACGTCGCTCGCGGATTTTGTTCAAGATTTCTTCAACTGAGGGAAGATGAAGAGACGCACGTGGGGCGACGAATGAATCTCCTTCGCTTATTAATAATAGTTGATCCTCGACACAATCGAAGGCCCCCATCGGATCAAAGCTTACCATGAAAATACGGTCTGAAAAAAGTTTTTGAACGAACCTTTGCTCTGGAACACTTAGTTTTGCCAAGTCGTCGAATGACACGAAAACAAACTGACGGTAGAGTTGAAGTTTCTGATCCACGCACGAAAGCAAAAATTTTCCTTCTGCCGAAAACGAGTTCCACTGGTCGAGTTGGACCTCCGGACTGAGCCACGTGCCTACTTGATCTACCCTTTGCCTATCTGGGTAGCCACTGAGAACCTCTCTCATCTTTTGCAGATCGACGCCGCCAAAGGGAGCTACGTATTTGTCCAATATTAGGGCGGGGGGCAAGAAACTTGAGGACACAAAACTCGCATTTACAATTTGCTCATCCCAGCGGCTGTCGTTTTTGCCCAGAACTGAACGCACGAGATATGCCAGATTCAGACGATTCAAAGGCCGATCTGCCACCAAATTATATCGTTTGCCATTGCGAATCGAGATCTCTACCTCATCCCTTGCCCCCATAGCGCTACGAATGAGAATGTTCAGTCCGCTCTCTCCACTTACTGAAATGGAGTGGTTACTCAGTCCATGACGAGTCGTAAACTCCACATAACGTTGGATAAAAGGGTAGAGAGAATTCAAATTGGTCCAAACTCTTCCGACGCTTCGAGCATTACTATAAAAAATTCTTAAACTAATGGCATATTTAATCATGTAGCTAACTGGTACTATCGCCGACCTGTCCAAAGTGAGACCAAAATATGCCACAATAATCATCAGCCCCACTGCCATCTGAATACTGCCAATAAAAATCGAAATATGAGCAACACGGACTCTATCCTGAAATGCGTCCTGGTAGGCACGTGCTGACTCGTCCTGATAGATATTGCTGATCCAGCGCCGCTCTTCTTGAGGCGAAAAAAATGATGAGTTGAGTCGCCGGACTCCCTCAGCCAGTTTCTGGCCCTTTTTGCGACTGTATTTTTCAAGCTGCACCAAGGCTGAAGCGCCTTTTCTTCCGACACCTAGGTATGCCCTCAAAGCGATGCTAAACACTCCAACTAAAATAATAGTCAGGGCCAAATTCGTATAGATTGCGAAGCTGGCCGAAATTACAACATAGCAAATGGGAATTACGCCTGCGAAAATATCGTTTATAGCTCTAGAGCAAAGTCGGCCGTCCTTATTGATTAACCGCAAAATATCTTCTTCTATAGAATCAACCCGCTCGCTCCCAGTAGAAGAAAATTCTGCACCTCTGGCAAAAATATTCAGAACGCGCCTGCCGCAAAACTCTTCATAGGAGCGTACCAAACCTACCACTAGAAAACGTCCAATCAGGTGAGCGCCAGCACTCAAAATGAGCAAAAATCCAGCTGCTAGCGTTGAAAAAACAAGAAGTTGAGTAGGATCTAAATGCTGAAAATTATGATGCAGCAACTTAAAGCCTTGGCCTGCTTGAAGTGAGTTTAGATAGGAAATTACAATAGCGAAGGCAGAAACTTGAAAAAGTAAATCTAGCCCTAAAAGAACAACAATCGCGAGGAACCTGCGTCGAAACCGCCAGGCCGAATCCTTGATAAGCCACCATGATATATAAAAGTAGTGGCGATTGAGATGTGCGCCAAAAAGACGTTTGATCATAGGGCTCGATCATATGAGTTTTTCCGACCCAAGTGTCCATTACAACTCAGATTAATGCAATGCGACGACAGATGACTGTCGAGCTGCACTAGATACAAATGTTCACCTATTTCCATCGGTAAGTAAGGCGGTTTAATTGGGACCTAAAATTGTTTTCATTGGAGCAGGGCGAATCTCGCATTTTCATTATTCGGCTCTCATCAAAGCGGGGGCTCAAGTGGTTGGGGTTTGCACGCGGGGCAATTCTGGCTTGGAGTTCGCAGAAAAATTCAAAGTTCCTTATTTTAGCTCGGTTGCAGAAATGTGTAATGTCCAAAAGCCAGATGGGGCATATCTTCTCACTCAGCCGAGCTCCTATCTTGAATGTTTCCAGGCACTCAAACCGTTCAATTTGCCGGTGCTGCTCGAAAAGCCGGTCAGTTACACGTCCGATGAAGCAGAGCTTTTAAGGTCGTTTTTGCCGGATAAAGTTATGGTGGGACAAAACCGTCGGTTCTACGGCAATATTCAGCCTTTGCGTGCACTCGCAGAGGGGCCCGAAAAATTAACCATTCATGCTCACTGCTGTGAACGTTCAAAAGACATTGCCACACGCTCACAAAAAGACCGAGACAACTGGCACACGATGAATGCCGTACATTTGGTCGATCTCTTAAAATACGTTTTCGGCAAGCCAGAAAGTTTCTTTCTTCGAAGAGGCTGGGGACAACTTGATTTTCCATCTCGCCTCACAACTTACACAAATGCTGGGTACACAAGTTCGAAGGGACATGACGTCTATTTTAATTCTAACTTTGACTCGCCAGGCGGCTGGAGAATCATGGTGTTTTCAAAAGCCCAAGAGTACCTGGTACAGCCTATCGAGACGACCACCTTAAAAGTCATAGGATCGACCTCCGAATACCCAACATGTACAGATGACCGCGAGTTCAAACCTGGCTTTGTCGCTCAAGCCAAATGCTTCATCGAAGGCATTCGCGCATCTAGCAAACTGCCCCAAGATTGGGTGTCCTTTGACGATGGACTTGAGTCAGTTTACCTTGCTGAGACTATCTATCTCGGGAGCCCAATCCAGTGAAAAAAGTGCTCATAATATTGCTGCGCCAAAATGACAAAAAATTAACAGAAATTCTGGACCATTGTAAACTCTCAGGGTTAGACCCAGTAGTCTTTGTACCGACTTATAGTTTTTTTCCGGAGACTTTCGTCGACAAAGTCAAAATTCTTCGCCCGATGGATATACTCTCAGCCGAACAAATAGACGATGTTTTGAATCTTTCTTTCAGTTGGCAGAGGGACTTATTTAAACTCGCTCTCACACCAAACTTCACCGTTTCTCATCTTAAGATACCATCGCTCAAGACACCTAAGATTTGGGCATGGGCACATCTGTTGATTCCACATATATTTTTGCAGTTTAGATTTTGCCTGGCCGTGGATAAGGCTTTAGGGACGCTAGCTCCAGACTTTATTCAAATTTTGGACAATCACTCTGCCTTGCCTTGGAAACGCCTTTTGGTGGAAAGCATTCACAAATCCAAGTTTCCATACATTGCTACCCTCAAAATCGACGGAGCGGACGTGTCAGCCGATGAAAGCCAGTCCGAACAACAAACTGTGAGGCGGAGCGTACATAGCCAGCTAGTGAAGCGGGTTGGTCACTCGTTATGGCGTCGTGCACGGGCTCAGCTGTTTCACTATTTTTACCGGCAGCCCATACGAAAAGTTCTAAAGCCAACAATCATTCTCGCTGTGCAGATGCTGCTTAAGACTCCAGCCAAACGCTTTGTACAAAGATTCAAGCACTTGGCAAACATCAATTTAATAACGACCACTAGTAATATAAAGAAGCTGAGTGAAGATTCCACTTATACACTCTCGCAACAACTTGAACATATTCCTAATAAACAGAATATCTTATTTCTCCTTCTTCCACATCAAGCTCCATGGTACTTCAATTTTGCAAAAGGCCACTGGAGCATCTGCGACGAGTACTCTGAAGGCGTGTTGGAAGAACTGATTGCTAAGTGCGATCCGAGTAAGCACGTCATCCATGTCATGCATATGACCGGTCAAGTCACATTTGATAAAGATCGACTTCCTTATTCTGTTCGACATCCACAGCTCGTACGGGAATATACAACAAAAATATTTAACGGTGCGCGACGACCTAGTTTGTGGTTTTTCGCATTTCGAATATGGCAGCAGATGCGCTTACTCTACAGAAATCGACGACTTCATTTGGCCTATAACTACAGTGGAGTTAAACTCAACCCACTCGGACTACTTCCGCTTTTTACCCTATTCTCCCAGGTCGAAGTTAACTTCCTAAACCATCGCTGGATGTGGCACTCGGTTATGAAGACCTTGCGTCCATCTATAGTGGTTAGCGGACGCATGGAGGCGTGGCCACACATTATTGAAGTGGCTAGAGAGTTTGGCGCAAAAGTAGTAGGGATTCGCCTTGGCATAGCCGAGGAAATGATTCCGGGCTTTCTGAAGTTGGACGGCTCAAATTACTCTGAAGCGCACAACTGTGATCTGACTGTTCTTTGGGGTGAAGAGCAGAAGAAGTATCTGATGGAGACAATCCCTGAGTTAAAGTCAGAAGTTGAGGCTTTGGGGCGTCCAAGACTTGATACTTTTATAAACAACAAAATGTACATTGACCGAAGCGAAGTTCGAAATACTTTGGGCCTATCTCAGCAAGATCGTGTCATTTTATTTGGTGCAACAATCACAACTCGATACGGTCAATGGAATAACGATCAAACCGGTGCAGCCTTTCTGGGACCAAAGAGCTACCAGGAATGCATCGATGGACTAGACTCCCTCTGCGACGAGATGCCTAATCTGAAAATCCTCCTCAAACCATGGGCAGGAGATGATGTAGGGTTGATTTCCAAATGCATAGGAGCTACCCGCAACAGTACACGTTTTTTACTGAGCACCAACAGGGATTCATCTCTGCACAATATCCAATATTTAAAGGCAGTAGATCTGGTTGTTAGCAATGTGTCCTGCTTGTTTGCTGAGAGTGTTTGCATGGATTTACCAGTGGTTAACCTGGCTTTTCCTGAGATCGAATACCTCTATGGACCTCGCCGCATAGAACTTTATAATCTTATTTCTTCGTCTGCAAAAAATGTTAAAGATATGCAGGTGACCATTAGACGATTTCTTTCTGATCCAGATGCCGCCAAAAGTCAGGTTGAACAGGCCCAGCGGAACATTCACCGCATATTCGGAAAACAAGATGGCAGAATTGCCAGCCGGATTGCTACACGCGCACTGGCATTCATTGACGCCAGTCCTGACATAGAGAGACCACGTCTGACCAGCCGAGGAGGCTATACACCTGGACCCCTACTATGAAAAAGCGATGTCTTGCAATTATTCCTGCACGAGGCGGCAGCAAAGGTTTGCCAGGCAAAAACCTACGACTATTTGCAGGTCGACCTTTAATTGAATGGGCTATCGCATGTGGGTTAAAGTCGAGCTCAATAAATCGAGTGGTCGTATCCAGTGATTGCGATAAGATACTCGAGATCTCAGCTCATGCTGGGGCAATCGCAATGAAGCGCCCGGATACGCTAGCCACTGACACCGCACTTGTGATCGAGGCCGTAAAGTATACAGTTACAGAGCTTGAGCAGAAAGGCGAATACTTCGATATCATATGCCTACTCGAACCAACTTCACCTTTTCGCTCGCCAAATCTTGTTGACGAATGTGTTGGCGCCGTCGCCAAAGGTCTTGCTCAGACTTCAGCGACATTTTCGGCAGCACCAATCAGTCCAAATCGTTTGTGGCGAATCGAGGGGGATTTTTGTGCCCCCTATTTTTCAGAAGCGATACCCTGGCAATCGCGGCAAAAGCAGCCTAAAGCCTTTGTCTTGAACGGACTCGTATACGCCTTTGCTAGGTCACACCTGCGCGATCACGACTCTTCGCAAGTTTCTATTTTGGATGAGAAGATTTACCCAATACTTATCACTGAGCAGCCTAGTGTGGACATCGACACGTCTGAGGAATTCGATGTGGCTGAGTTCCTGTTTAAAAAATGGAATGGCTAGATCAAAATCGGATTTACAAATTCTTCTAATCGGCGCTGGTCTAGAGCCGTCTGAATTTGGGCTGCACTGGGCGCTCGTTCGAGATACTCAGACGCAATTGAATCCGTGAACTGAGCGTTGCGGGTGTATCGAACTTCCCTAGTTTTGTCTTGAACTAGTCCGACCATTTTTCCCAATTCACCGGACGAGAGGGTTTGAACCAATGCTTGATGTGCAGCCTTCACGGCCAGCATGCCTAATAGAAAGCCATCAACTGGCTGAGGGCGGGGCAAGGCGTGAAAGAGAATCGAGCCAGAATCAAGGCCCGAGGAGAGGAGATGGACCGTTGCCCCCACTAAGTCCGGTCGTTTGTCATATAGGGGCCAAAAGTTGCACGAGCTCCCACGGTAATAGGGTGAAACTCCCATGTGTATATTCAAGGCCTTATTTTGAATAAGGCGATCACACAGTTCTCCACGAATGTAGCTTCCCCCAAACACCAAGTAAACGTCCGACTCGAAAACGGCATTCAGCCAATCCATGGGCACATGGTTAAGGTCGCCCGACCGAATAGGCAAGTGATGCACATTGCCGCTCAAAACTCGCGGATGTCCAAAAACTTCCCGCTCAGCCGAAATTACCTTGGAGAAATAAGTTTGCATCACCTCAGATTTTTTATAGAAGTCATCCACCTGCCCTGGAAAAACAGTGCTCACTTCCTGCACTACAAAGACTTCTCTAGCAATTTTTTGCAAGCTTTCAATCAAAGAGATATGGCGTGCCTGATTGCAGGTGAAAACGGTAATTTTCATTTACTCAATCCTCGCATCTCTTTAATTATATCGATGTGATTAATGCGGGGGATTTCAAGAGACCCATGAAGAGGCAGGACGTCCATGTTTGCGCGAAATCCCATTTCAATTCCAAGTTCTTTCAGTACCCCTAGCGTGCCCTCGTGATACGAATTGCAAGGATGAGACATCGTTGTCGGTTTGCTACCGATAACTTTAAGTAGATGTTCGATATTGTCGGAGTACTCTCGCCGCTGCTCATTTATTTCCAGTGCCGACAGGTTTGTCGGATGGGTATCAGAATGCAGGCCTACAATGTGCCCTTTTCTTTCTAAACTCTGAATACACGAGTCGTTCATCCAGAGACGGTCTGCAACCATGGCGGGATGAAAATCATTGCGCTCCATAATCGAATCCATAACTTTGTTATAGCGATCTACACCCAAAATGAGATCTCGAACCAATCGAAATTTGCGATCTAAAAAAGAATACATCTTATACTCTTTTAAATAGGATTCGATATCGTATTCTCCCAGCCGAGTCTTCTCTTTAACGCTGAGCTGAGAATCGACAACCTCAAAAAACTCTTTATAAAACGAATCAACGTCATCATAAACAGTGGAGCGAAAATAACGATACACTTCTAGTCGCTCAATTTTTCCACGCATAACCGAAGTTAGAACAAACCAAAAGCCCGTCAAATTGTAGGCTTCTAATACTGGTTTCGCGATGTCGAACTGACACAAGAGGTTGTCATCAAAGGTAATGCACAGATCACGCTCTTTGAGCTTTCCCTCGCGATGTCGTACGAGCCATTCCTGTGCGGTCAAGATGCGCTTAGGACCGACATGATCAATCATCTGGGCCAGCTCTTTGGCCGAAATCGAACCTTGACCCGATGGGTGATCCTCATTGTGAAAATGATGAAACATGATTCCATGTGCAAACATTTCTAGCTCCTAGGTGGTAAAGCCATCATCAACGATCAAATTCTGTCCCGTCATAAACTCTGACTGATCACTGACTAGAAACATCAAGGCTCCCTCGATATCTTTTGGTTCAAGCATTCCCTTGCGTGCACATCGTGCCTTGTATTGCTCCAAAAAAATAGCAGGCTGACCGTCTTCAATTCCTCCCGGGCTCAAAGAATTTACCCGGACCCCAAACTCGCCTAGAAATTCGGCCATGTACTTAGTCAAATGAATGACGGCCGATTTTATTGCGGCATACTCTACAGGCATAGTCATAGATGTACCGCGATAGATATCAAAGTCAGGCGCGATCACCCCATAAATTGAGGCGATATTCACAATATTACCTCTACCTTGCTCTTTAAAATAGGCAGCAAACTGTTGGGAACAAAGGAAGTACCCCCCAAGATGCAAACTTACGTTTTCTGAGAAGTTTTCATAGGTAACGTCAAAAAAATGCTGTCCATAAGCTTTATTGCGTGGGTAGGCGTTGTTCACAAGAACATCAATTTTTCCAAATTTTACGTTAACGTCGTCGACTAGCTTACTAATCGACGTTTTCTTGGTGATATCCATTTGCATAGGATAGATACTACCCCCCTCTGCAAACACCTTTTCTACTCCTGGCTTTAGATCGGCTGAGACAACATGGGCTCCGGCACTTGCTAAGCATTCGACAAAATGACTCCCCAGAGTTCCAGCGCCTCCGGTGAGAACCACAACCTTCCCCAAAAGATCAAATTTGGACTTCATCTAATCTAACTTCCCTTTTTTGTTGGTCGGCACGAACGCCCGCAATCAAAATTCGCATCACATCCATTGTCAATTCGACCGGTACGGGTTGCTTCTTTGATCTCACCATGCAGATAAATTCCCAAAGCAATCGCCTGAACGCACTGAAGTTATCGTTTACGTCGACATGCTCACGCCGTTTTGATCCCCAAATGTCAAATCTAAATGTTTTTACGGTTGGCTGAATACAGGCAACTTCGATGGCTGGACCATCAACTGTTCGCAGAGCTACGGCAAAATACTCACTCGGTAACCGAATCACGCTCAATACCCGACATGGCGTCATGGAGAATATTCCGTCGAGCATGTGAACTCCGTAGCGATCCCATGGGCCCGACACCGTCCCTCGCACAATTTGAACTTTTCCAAAGCTTTCCCATTCAGCGCGCAGCGGATCCAATTCACGCGCATATCGTAGGCCTGCGCAAGACATCAAATGGCCACTTTGCAGATACGGTAAAAACTGCCGAAGATTCTCGGTGTTTAAGTCCAACGGTTTATCAACAAATACACACTTGCCTGCTTTCAAAAACGGCATTGCCATTTCAAAATGAGTGTCGAAGTCATCTCGAGCAATCAAAACTGCATCCACCTCAAACACCATTTCCGAGAGTAACCGGCAAACTTTGGGAATGTGGCAAGCCTTGCTAATCAGGCGACTTTGCTCTTCGCTTTGAGTCCAAACATGGGTTATCCTTACCCCTGAAAATCCAAACTCCGACGAATGACGCTGCATAAGGTAATTGTAAATCGGCTCCCAACCCGATTGCTTCATGGCAGACGGCTCGAAACCGTTCACTATTGCCGAGAATGAGAAGGGATGCCCGTTACCCTCACTCAAGCCCACAATTCCCAAATTCAGGGGTGAAAGCTCTGTCACCAAGCAGCCCATCCACCATCAACACATATGTTTTGACCTGTCATGTATTTGGACGCATCTGAACATAGGAGGGCTACCGTCCCCTTCAAGTCATCGGGATCTCCAAGGCGACCCAACATAGTTTTGGCTTTGAGTCGATCTACAAATTCTGTATGGACCCTAGTTTCTGGAAACGGAAACGGTCCAGGCGAAATGGCATTGACTCTGATTTGATGGGGCGAAAGAAAACTGGCTAAGTACTTTGTCAGCTGAATAACTCCTGCTTTTGCCGCGCCGTAACTCGGCGGATTGGCGAAGCGCTCCCCGTCGTAAAGCCTATAATCAGGCGCCACGTGTCCGTACATAGATGAGGTGTTGAGTATGATCCCCTTGGATTCCTTCAGGAGCGGAAATGCCAATTTTGAGGTTGCAAACACTGAGTTAAGACACATATCGATGTCATATTTCCACTCTTCGAATTTTATAGATTCAAACGTATTCTTTTTTCCCGACCAGGCGTTGTTGATTAAAATATTTAACCCCCCGAAATGCTCTCTAGTAAACCCAAGAGCTTGCTCGATACTTGCCAGGTCCATAATATCCATTTTTATTCCAGCGGACCGCACTCCGAAGTCAGCTTGGAGCCGAGTCGCTAATTGCTGGCATTTTGTCTCGTCGCGCGAACCGATCACCACATGGGCTCCCAACTCTGCCAGCGTCTCGCACATAGCCGTGCCCAGGTATCCCGCCCCTCCAGAAATCAGAGCCACACGACCCTTCAGAGAAAATAATTCCTCTAATTTTTTCATTGGCGCCAAAGGCTGCCCCCCTTTTTGTCTCGGTTAGTGACCTACTTAGGTACCATTTGCCTCGCAAATCTTCAAAAAAATGCGTTGCATCATCTGGCGTCACTTTTGTCAAAGGACAAGGCGCTAGTTATAAGATTCAAAGTTCACACTCTAGGGGATACGCAATGGCAAATGATCTTGTCTTGGTCACCGGCGCTGACGGATTTATTGGATCTCATTTGACCGAGATGCTGGTGCGAGAGGGCTACAGGGTTCGAGCCCTCTCACAGTACAACTCGTTTAACTCTTGGGGATGGCTTGAGGATGTCCCTATCAACCCGGCTATTGAAGTTGTAACTGGAGACGTCCGTGATCCAAATTACTGCGAAGTCATCACTCGCGACGTCCATACAGTCTTTCATTTAGCCGCATTGATCGCCATACCTTATTCCTATGTTGCACCAGACAGCTATGTAGATACAAATATTCGCGGCACTTTAAATATGTGCCAAGCCGCGCTGAGGAACAAATGTAAACGCTTTCTTCACACGTCGACCAGTGAAGTTTATGGAACTGCCCAGTATGCGCCAATCGATGAGAAACATCCCATGCAGCCTCAGTCTCCCTACAGCGCCTCCAAAATTGCAGCTGATGCAATGGCTATGAGTTTCTACAATGCCTTTGAACTGCCGCTCACGATTGTACGACCGTTCAATACTTTTGGACCTCGGCAATCCAATCGAGCTATAATTCCGACCATCATTACTCAAATTCTTTCTGGTATGACTGAAATAAAAGTAGGCGATGTCACGCCTACCAGAGATTTCAATTACGTATCAGATACGTGCCGTGGCTTTATCGCCCTGGCTCAAGCTGAAAATGCCTTGGGGCAGTCCGTAAATATTGGATCAGGCTATGAGATTACCGTCAAAGACACCCTGGAGCTTATCGCCGACATCATAGGGCGCAAAGTTACTTTTATGAGTGACGCCGCCAGAATTCGCCCGGCTAACTCTGAAGTTTTTCGTCTTCTTTGTGACAATAAAAAAATCAGGGAACTCACCGGCCATACGCCAGAAAAAACCCTTCGGGACGGATTACAGCTGACAGTAGATTGGTTTTCTAACCCCGAAAATTTAAAGAAATACAAGCCTGGGATTTACAATGTCTGAGGAGCTGATCTGCTTTATTCAGCGCCAATATCCTTCACGGAACCCCATACCCTTGCACGAGCCCACTTTCGCGGGCAATGAAAAAGCTTATGTCTTGGCCACGATCGATAGCACTTTTGTCTCAACCGTAGGCGAGTACGTCCCAAGGTTTGAAGCTGCTTTAGCCAAACACCTGGGCGTTGAACCAGAACGTGTCCTCGCAGTGGTCAACGGAACAAATGCCATTCATTTAGCGCTAGTTGCGGCCGGAGTACTCCCCGGGGATCTAGTCATAACTCAGCCTCTGACTTTTGTTGCGACTTGTAATGCTATCGCTTACCAGGGGGCAGACCCCCTATTTCTAGATGTCGACGAAAATACACTTGGCCTTTCTCCCGACCACCTAAAGCAATTTTTGCAACATGAAACTAAGCTGGATTCCGGCAACTTGATTCATAGAGGCACTGGGCGTCGAATAGCTGCCTGCTTGCCAATGTACACCTTTGGACATGGCGGTCGCGTTGGTGAATTACGGTCGATATGTCTCGAATTCAAGATTCCACTGGTTGAAGATGCAGCTGAGGCACTGGGGAGCTCATTTGAGGGTAAGTCTTTAGGAACATTTGGTGACTTTGGGGTCTTCAGTTTCAATGGAAATAAAATTGTAACGACTGGCGGCGGGGGTGCCATTGTATGCAAAACCGCAGAGACTGCATCCAAGGTACGACATTTGGGGACAACTGCAAAAGTTGCCCACCGCTGGTCGTTTTATCATGACCAGGTTGGATACAATTATCGAATGCCGAATCTGAACGCGGCCCTTGGATTAGGTCAGGTTGAACAGTTGTCTGGGTTTTTAAAGAGCAAGCGCAAACTAGCCCATGCCTATTTTGCATTTTTGGAGTCCATTGGAAATGGCTCTAGCTTTGTCCGTGAACCACAGGGCGCGCAATCAAACTATTGGCTGAATGCCATTAAACTTCCGTCCCGTTCAGACCGAGAGGCCTTTCTACAGTTCAGCTTTGACAGGGGAGTCATGTGTCGCCCACCCTGGCAACTCATGAATCATCTGCCAATGTACGCAA
Organism: Bdellovibrionales bacterium; assembly: GCA_041739415.1. GTDB lineage: Bacteria > Bdellovibrionota > Bdellovibrionia > Bdellovibrionales > UBA1609 > JALHOQ01. Next base: position 113,391 of record JBGSNU010000020.1, read on the forward strand.
ATGCCCCTAGAGGAGAATTGAAGACTAGCGAAGATCTTTGCGATCGCCTTGTCAACCTACCCAGCACTCCAACGGATGTAGTGGGATGATGAAAATCGGAGTCGTCACTGGTACTCGTGCCGAATATGGCCTACTAGCAAAACTTATCAAAGACTTGCACGTAGACTCGGAATTGCAACTCCAGCTATTTGTAACCGGCAGCCACCTGTCGAAGACTTACGGCTACACAGTTCAAGAAATTTTAGACGATAAGATCCCAATTACCGAAGAACTTTCCATCCTGGACTCAAAATCCTCGCCTACCGCAGTTGCAACTGCGGTAGGTCGGGCGATTGCCGGCTTTGCAGACATATTTCAAAGACATAAGCCGGACGTCGTCGTGATTTTGGGCGACCGATTTGAAATTTTGGGAGCTGCACAAGCCGCTGCTTTTGCAGGCATTCCAATTGCCCATATTCATGGTGGAGAAGTTACAGAGGGTGCATTCGATGAATTTATTCGTCACTGTTTAACTAAAATGGCGACCTTACATTTTGTTGCAGCTGAACGTTATCGTCAGAGAGTTATTCAGCTTGGGGAGCAACCAGAACGTGTATTCAATGTGGGGGCTCCGGGACTGGATGCTTTGAACGACCTAAAACTCCTCAACCGTTCAGAGCTCGATGCTTCACTTCCGTTTTCAATTGGTGATAAATTCTTTCTTGTGACCTACCACCCTGAAACTAGCGGTCAAACAAGACCTGTTGCATCGTTGCAAATCCTGCTAAGTACATTGAAAGGTTACCTTCCCGAATTTAACCTTCTTGTGACGTACCCAAATCCAGATGCGTTTGGCACAGAAATGATTTCAATATTGAAGCAGTTTCAGGAACAAAACTCTGCTAAGGTGATTCTTACGCCCTCACTCGGTCGTTTGCGTTATCTCTCTGCGCTCAAGCATTGCCGCGCTGTAATCGGTAACTCTTCTAGTGGAATTATTGAGGCTCCATTCTTCAAGGTCCCAACTGTAAATATCGGAACTCGTCAGAATGGAAGATTGAAATCATCTTCGGTTTTTGATGTGGAGTGTATCCCTTCAGCTATTACCAAGGGAATCACTCAGGCACTGGAACTCACCGCTGAACAGCGACAGTCGATTCCCAGTCTCTACGGGACCGGCAACGCTAACCTACAAATTCTCACAATATTGCGTAAAACAAGCCATGAAAAAATGGCAAAAACATTTTTTGATCTGGAGTTCAAAAATGAGTAGAAAAATTCGAACCGATAGAGCTTTTATAATTGCTGAAGCGGGCGTCAATCACAACGGCAATGAAGACCTGGCCATGAAACTTATAGAAATAGGAGTTGAAGCAGGTGTAGATGCGGTAAAATTTCAAACCTTTAAGGCAAGTAAATTAGTAACTAACCGCGCTCCAAAAGCTGAGTACCAACAAAAAAACGATAGCCGAGATGAGTCTCAGTTCAAGATGCTCCAACGATTAGAGTTGTCTAATGAAGCACATCGGAGGTTGTACAACTACAGCCAGAGTTTAGGCATGAAATTTATGTCCACTGCTTTTGACGAAGGCAGCTTACAATTTTTAGTTGAAGAAATTGGTGTAGATGTTTTGAAAGTTCCGTCCGGTGAAATTACCAACGGGCCACTATTGTTAAAAATTGGTTCTTACCAGTTGCCGACTATCCTCTCGACTGGAATGGCGAGTTTAGAGGAAATTGAAAATGCTTTGAAAGTTTTATCCTATGGCTACAATAACCCGGGTAAAAAGCCTGAGTCTTTTGCCGAAGTGACCTCGTTTTTTTCTTCACCCAATAAGTTATATGAACTCAATGGTCTTGTGACCATCTTACATTGCACCTCAGAATACCCTGCTCCGCTTAAAGAGGTAAATTTACGTGCCATGAATTCCCTCGGCTTGCAGTTTGGCCTACCCATTGGATACTCAGACCATACTGAGGGGATCTTCGTCCCCGTACTGGCAGTGGCTGCAGGCGCAAAAGTGATTGAAAAGCATTTCACGTCGAGTCGCTCACTCCCGGGCCCCGATCACTTGGCATCAATCGAGCCCGATGAGCTCAAAGAAATGGTTCGTCAAATTCGGCATACTGAAGTCATATTGGGCAGCTCCGAAAAGGCAGTACAGACATCAGAACAAGGCAATCGGAACATTGCACGAAGAAGCTTGATTGCCGCAAAAAATATCCAGCAGGGTGAAATCTTGTGCGAAGATAATATTGTGCCCATGCGCCCCGAAGGTGGGACGTCTCCAATTCGTATCTGGGACCTTCTTGGTAGGCCTGCCGAGAGGTCCTACCAAGAAGGAGAATTTATCTTATGATTCCCATACCCCATCTTGTCCTGGGTGGTGGTGGGCATGCCCGCGTAGTCATAGATGCCCTACAACTAATCGGCGCAAATATCGTTGGAATCATCGATCCCAAACTGGCCCCTAGGTCCCAGATTATGACTACAATCGTATTAGGTGGAGATGATGCTGTGCATAATTTTGCCGTGAACTCAGTTTGGATTGTGAATGGGATTGGATCGACCGGTGACAATTCAGCGCGGCGACAATGCTTTCTGAAGTTCAAAGAATTGGGCTATAGTTTTGCAGGTGTGGTTCACCCCTCGGCCTGCGTGGCTCGGAATACAATACTGGGAGAAGGGAGCCAAATTATGGCGGGCGTAACGGTACAGACTGGTGTAAAGATTGGAGAGAACTCTATTTTAAACACCCGATCGAGTATTGACCATGACTGTGTGATCGGAAGCCATGTACACATTGCGCCTGGTGTGATTTTGTCGGGTGGTGTACGCGTAGGAAGTGACGTGCACATTGGAACTGGAGCTGTTGTCATTCAAGGGGTTACTTTGAGTGATGGAGCATTTATCGGAGCCGGTTCAATTGTCACTAAAGATGTGCCGAGCAATAGTCGTGTTTATGCAGCAAAGACAAATTACTTTGCGGGGAGAAACTAGTGGAAAGTAACTTATGGAAAAAGGCACTTCTCTCTGTCGATGCGAGCATCATGAATGCTGTTCAGATAATAAACGATTCAATGATGAAGACAGCACTAGTCACCGATAAGGATCTGCGGCTTGTTGGAATTGTGACAGACGGAGACATCCGTCGCGCGCTCCTGGATGGTCGATCACTGCAAGACAACGTCAAGACTGTTTTAAACCGCGACCCGGTCGTGGCTCTTTGGACCTCCTCCAAACAAGAGAGACTGCAGTTGATGAACAAGGGACAACTGATAAGTCTACCTATCTTAGATGACCAATATCGAGTGGTAGGACTTGACCTTCTCGCCACTTTAGTTGCAGAAACGAAACGGTTGGAAAACCCTGTGTTTTTAATGGCGGGAGGGTTTGGAACACGACTAGCTCCCTTAACAGACACCTGCCCAAAGCCACTACTTATGGTCGGCGGAAAGCCAATTCTCGAAACTATAATTGAGCGATTTGCCAAACAAGGATTTCGTAATATTTATGTTTCGGTGCATTATTTGAAACAAAAAATAAGTGAATATTTTGGCGACGGGAGCAATTGGGGCGTCAGTATCAAATACATCGATGAAGCCCAGCCTCTCGGCACTGGCGGGGCACTAGGGCTTCTGCCACACGATGAACTTGAACTCCCACTTATTATGATGAACGGCGACCTACTTACAAAAGTCAATTTTGATAGCCTTTTAAACTTTCACTCGGCTTCTAACTCCTGCGCTACTGTGGCCGTTCGCGAATATGACTTCCAAGTACCCTATGGAGTTTTGAATCACAAACAAGGCCAAGTAATTGAAATAGTTGAAAAACCCATCCACCAGTTTTTTGTGAATGCCGGCATTTATGTACTCGAGCCTAACGTTTACAAAAGTGTCGAGCCCGGAACGGTTTTGGATATGCCAACCCTATTAAATCGATTTATAGCGAAAGAACGAAAGATATCGATGTTTCCCATCCACGAATATTGGCTCGATGTCGGTCGTAAGAATGATTTTGAGAGAGCACAACGAGATCATTCGATCGTCGACAACTGATTAGCCGATTTTAGGCTCGAATCGCGCCTTCATCACACCTAACCTGAGGTCACTAGGGTTCAGCTACAACCAAAAAAGAATCCACGACAGTCTGAATCTGTGCCTCAGTGATCTCCGGAAATAACGGCAACGATAGGATGCGGTTAGCCAAGTATTCTGATTTTTTAAACTGACCTGGTCTGTAACCCAACTCTGAAAATGCCGGCTGACAGTTCAATGGTATCGGATAATGGATGCCCACTCCAATACCTTTCGACTTCAGTGCATGCAATACTGAGTCACGATTGCTCACTTCTACAACGTAAAGATGATAGGCAGGCACAGATCCCTCAATAGGCTTTAACACCTTAAAGCCTTCAGCTTCGAGTAAAACATCATAGCGGCGGGCAGCTTGTTGTCGACGATTTGTCCAATCTTGCAAATACTTTAACTTTACCGATAGAATCGCCGCTTGAATCCCATCTATTCGGTTATTCCCGCCGAAGAATTGATGAAGATATTTATCTTTGCGTCCATGGTCGAGGAGCATGGAGACCTTTTGAATTAAATCTTCACTGTTGGAAAGTACAAAACCGGCATCGCCGTAGGCACCGAGATTTTTACCGGGATAAAAACTAAATGTCCCAGCTGCTCCAAATGTCCCTACCGCTCGACCGCCACACATTGCTAAATGCGCCTGAGCGCAGTCCTCAAGCAGTACAACTTTATTGTCGGTACACCAAGTGACGAGCTTTTCCAAATCCTCACTCATACCGTAGAGGTGCACTGCAATTAACGCCTTTGATCTCATTGTTATTTTTTTGTTTAGATCTTGAATATCCAGTTGGTGCTGGTCATTTACCTCAACCAACACAGGGACAGCACCGACTTCCACGATCGGCTCAACGGTCCCAATGAATGTATTATTTGGTACGAGCACTTCATCACCTGGTCCAATTCCCAGAGCACGTAGGACTAGCGCGATTGCGCTTGTACCATTTGAACATCCGACCCCGAAACTGCCTCCATGTAAGGACAAAAATTGGTGTGCAAATTTTTTGGCAAACTCACCTTGAATAAATTCCTGGCTTTCAAGTACGCCTAGAATCGTGGCCTGGACTTCATCTTGAATTTGTCTGTACTGCATTTTTAAATCAACAAACGGTACATTCATAACTTAACCCCTCATGTTGCCAATCAAGACCTTTTATACCTACTAGTTACCATTGCATACACGCCTTCCATGATATCAAGACTCTTGGACCATTCGTAACGTTCCAAAACGTGCGCTCGTCCGTTCTGCCCTAAAGCCACGCCGCGCTCTGGGTCCAATACCAATCGCACCAACTGATCTGCCAAGATTTCATAACGTTCCTGCGGCACCAATATTCCAGTTTTTTGGTCTAGCACGACCTCGCGCAGGCCGCCGATGTCGCTAACAATTACGGGCAAGCCGCATGAAGAGGCCTCCACGACCGCCACTCCAAAGCTCTCACTTTCTTCCCGACTCATAGCTACGTATATATTCAGTTTGCGAAGCTCATCGGCTACATGCTCATGCTCTACTGGGCCCACAAACTTCGTAACGGATTGAATTCCACACTTTTCCGCCAAGAACTCCAGTTGAGGCTGCCAATCTCCTCCCCCAACAATCCTCAAAACCATTTTTTGTCCAAGATCTGGCTTCAATTGCAACACTCGATCTCTCGCAATCGCGAAGCCTTTAATTAGGGTGTCTATCCCATATTTGTGCAGCAAAGTCTTCACAGTGCCGACTACGACTTGATCTCTCGGAGGAGGGCCAGGCGCAAAAACTTCAGAATCTACTCCAAAGGGTGTTACTGATATTCGACCCGCAATGACCGGTAGTACTCGAACGGTTTGCTCAGCCATCATTTTACTAGTTGAACAAACCCAGGTCGCCGTGCGTAGATTTAGTAGAATTGTCAATCGGCTGTAAATCGATTCATAAGGAAAATTAAAGATGTCTTGACCCCACACTGATACAATTCGCGGGCTGAATCCAGATAGAGTTCCCAAAGTTCCATAGCCACTCGCGTAGTGTACATGTAAAAGATCAGGATTAATGGCTCGTAAAATACTTCGCAATTTGAACCAATTGAGTACATACCCCCAAGGCGCAGAGAACTTCAATCTGTGAAATGTAACGCTATTATCGTAATGGCCAACGCAAGGATGTAAGCTGATCAAGTGAATTGAATGTCCCCTTTCGGCCAACGAGTTGACCCATCGTCGGGTATGAATAGAGTTAGCAGCTCCAAGAATTGCGATTTTTAATCGAGAATCCAAAGTTCGATAGTTGTCTGTAGGCAGGTCAACCGTTAAGCCAGCCTCCTTAAACTTTCTCAAATACTGGACAGCATTTAAAATATCTTTGTGTTTTAAACCACTGAAATAGGGGATGAATAACGTGACCAGTGCCACAACCAGAACATAGCAGACGCCTCCAGCTAGGAACTGCGCCAAAACTGATTGGTCGGAAAAATTCAAATTGACTACCCATTGGGCAAAAATAGCCAGGAGCAAGAAAGCTGCAAGACTCAGATGCTGCTGCACAAAAATAGAGCGAAAGCCGAGCTGTAAGACGTTGGTGATGTGGACCAGCTGGATGTTAACGAGAAGTGCGTAGACGATGACGAGTTTGATGGCGAGGCCGTCGGCTCCCATGGCTAACCCCCCATATTCAGCCGGCGCTACAAACAACCAGGTGAGGCCAATCCCGAGCACTTGCACGCTTAAACCGATATTTCGAAAGGGTTTGTTTTGGCCCGTGGCAAAAAACACCGATCCCAAAACTCGGCCAAAGGTGTAGTAGATCGGATAAAACGCCAGAATAGAAATCACCGATGTCGACTCAGAGTATTGATCTCCGGCGAAGAGCGCCACAAAGCTATCGGCCTGAACGCAAACAAACGCGCCAAAAAAAGAAGCGATAGCAAACAAGATTGGCATGTACCGATGAAACAGATAGTTGATGCGCTCTTTGTCCTCTTCCGCAAACGACACCGAGAACTCACGCTCAATTAGAGGTGACATCGCCACAACAAAGAGAATGCTCACGTACCCAATCTGATAGGCCAGACCAAAATACCCTTGCTCCACCGATCCGGAGTGATTTTGCAGCATCCACCGATCAAACACGGCCACGGCGGACTCAACGGCGATATAGGACAGGAGCGGCAAGCTAAACTCGTAGTACTCTCGGGCGTAGCGCCGAACGGAGTGCCAGGGCATCAACCACTCGCTGAGTGCTGGCCATTTGCCGTTGCGAATGATGATCTGGGCAAAACCCACCACTAAAAATGCTAAGACCACTAGATAGTAAATAAAAAATGTTGTGAGCGTGACCTTCTCAGTGAACACCATCGCCAAAATCAGAACTATCGAAAGGATTTTTTGCGCAATCCGAGCGCGTTCAGCCTCGACTGTGAAGCCAAAGGCATCACAAATTTTATGTAAGATCCCGTGGTACCAGGCGAGTAGCGCCCAGCAGGCTGAGAATACAATAAACGTGACACTCTGGTAGGGCCAAAGATTATCCGCCCACCCCGCTGCAATAAAGCCCCACACGCCTGCAAAAACAAAAAGTGTCGCGGCAAAGGCGTAGTAAATATAAAAGACGATGAGGCCCGGTTCGTTCGGTCGGAGCGACACCTTCACCAACGCTCCAACGGACGATCTGCCATCTAAGAACTCTGTCACTTGCCCAAAGAAACTCGTTAAAAAATTGAAGTCGCCGAAAGCGCGGGGGCCGAGAGCTCGGGGAACAATCGCTTGAATGATGATGTTTGAAATCAAGCCCACAACGTTGGAGATAAATTTATACACCGACCGCTTGGCGAGCGAGTCTTGCGCCGGCATAGGCATGTTGGGATCGACCGGTGAGACCGGCCCATCCAGACGAGTGGAATTGGACATAAACCCCTACATTTACCAGGCTTGGGTGAACTTGCGGTACCGGGTTCCTACGACTGAAGCACTGCGCAACAGCCACCAGGGCTGTTGTCTGAACATTGAAATGTGGCACTCTGGTTTTTTTTGGCTAGGACAAGGGAGACCGTATGAACTATTGGGCACACCCAACTGCAATCGTCGACGCCGGCGCAGAGATCGGCGCGGCCACAAAAATTTGGCACTGGGTGCACGTCTGCGGCAAGAATGTGCAGATCGGAGCCAACTGCTCCTTTGGGCAGAACGTTTACATTGGCAACGATGTGAGTGTCGGCGATGGCGTAAAGGTGCAAAACAACGTTTCACTCTACGACGGTGTGACGCTTGAGGATCATGTGTTTTGCGGCCCCAGCATGGTGTTTACAAACGTCATCAATCCCCGGAGTGCGATCGTGCGCAAGCATGAAATTCGCCGAACCTTGGTCAAACAAGGCGCAACGCTTGGGGCAAACTGCACCATTCTCTGCGGCCACACCGTGGGGCGCTTTGCTTTTGTCGGTGCAGGCGCTGTGATCACAACCGACATTCCCGATTATGCTTTGATGGTGGGAGTTCCGGCGCGCCAGCTGGGTTGGATGTGTGAATGTGGCGTTCGACTCAAGGCCTTTAAGCCCACGGCCGCTGTGCAGGAGACTTGCTCGAGCTGTGAGCGGTGTTACACGATTGATGTCAAGGGTTGCTCGCCCGTCCGTTAGTGGCTGCGGTTGCGCATTTCAATTTGGCCGAACATGTTCACGAAACAAGCCGCCCGCCAGAAGCGCGGCCGATTGATCCGCTCCGGTGTTGGCGAGAATGGCTATGGCGTATTGCCGACCCTGAGCGTGAAAGACCAACAGATGGTTTCGGACCCGCACTTTGTAGGGACTGCCGTCTGGATTTTTGGTGCTGCCCGTCTCTGGGTTTTCGGTCTCACCGTCATAGGTTCCGGTTTTACCACCAACAAAAATATCGCTCGGGAGGTACCGTCGGCCACGTCGAGCTCCCGTTCGGCACGTGTGCATCACCTTCCACAAAGTTTCAGCACCAGCGAAGCGCCCCTTGTAGGTGTCGAGCATATACTTGACCAGCTCAAGCGCTGTGAGTTCATTGCCGTGCAGACCCTCTAGGTAGCCCGAGAACCCGCGTGTTCGACTGTAACCTAGGCCCTGGGTGAAGGCGTGAATCCCCGCCCGTCCCTTGTTCATATCCCCGTCGCCAACCTGTCGTTGCAAGGACTGCCAGGTCTTGTTGTCTGAGACCACCAGCATATCGAGCAACTCCTGCAGCTGTGAACTTGAGAGCTTGTCATTTTGCTTGCTGAGAATTGCGCCCCCGGTAAAGACCTTCGTCACAGAAGCACCAAAGACAGGCCGCGCCGCCTGCAGTGACTGATCAATGATCCGGCCTGCATCCAAATCCATCAAAGCCCACTGCACCGGGTGGGTGGGATCTTGTAGCGTCGCAGTTTTTAGTCGCACGTATTCTGCCTGAGCGCTCGGGGTAAAGTCCTCGCCGGTGCCGGTCGCTAAACGCAGTCGACTGCCACGCACTGACAGCGATTCGAGGGACTGACCGCTAGGCAACCGCATAAACTCTTTATCAGTCACCGGATTTGTCGGCATCACGGCCATGGCGGGAGAGAGAACGAAGCTCTGAAGAACAAATAATTTTAATATACACGCAATGAACGTGAATGCAGGAGCGGTTCGCATGCTTTAGCTCCTCCATGAGCGTAACAAACGGGCCAATCTCTATTTATTTTAGGAATGGGATACGGAACGCACAAGCCTTGCTCGTGCATTCCAGACATTCAGACCGGGCTATTGGTCTAAGTAGGGTCTAGCTTGCTTGAGGTAAACTTGCCGCTCACCCGTGTCTTCACTATCGACTTTGAATTCTAGGTCGAGCGTAAAACTCTCTTGCGCCTTATCGAGCTGACTCTCGAGCTGGATTTGTGCCTTTAGAGACTGATAAACGAGATCTTTAATTTCCACTTCTGCCATCACTGGATTTGGATTCACATGGGGCAAGATCTCAGTGCCATTGTCGGCGACATTGGACTGTCCAACGGTGTGCACACGGTATTTTGACACATTCAGCTTATCGGCTGCATCAATCAACACCAGCACTCGCTCAGGTGAGACGCCTGAGTCCGGATTGGCCACACTAAAGGTGTCGCCGCGCTGGGACTCCAGGTAAACTCCCTCGCCCGGCAAATTGGGATCATTCAATATATTCTTGGTGATCACCACGCCGTCGGCGCCCTCATCCGAAAAACTCGGATTGATTTGAATCCCCATCTTCACATCTAAATGGGGGATACGGTACATGGTGCGCTCCTCATACGCGCGAAGCGTCCATACGGAGGCCCAGACGTTCCGCAGGGCTTCTTCGACCTCAGCAATTTTGCCGGCCTGATCGCGAACTTTACCCTTTTTATTTACCGGCTTATACGAGTGCGACTCGTATAGACCTGCGCCATTAAAGTTCGGAAGATCTTCTGAGTTCGTAGAACTGCGCAGCTTAAAGCGTCTTAACTCACCTGTGGAGTTCACGTGGGTATCAAATATCTCCACAAGCCTTGCACTCAGCTCCGGATTCATCTTTGTCTCCGTCGCCACCATCATCTCGCGCAACTCGGCCAACTTGACTTCTCGATACTCGATCCGCTCAACTTTTTGCATGAGGGGATCACGCACCAAAGCTTCCATCGCATCTAAAATTTCCGGATTGAGTTCCAAAAATTCTTGATAGTAGAAGAACGGAACCGCGTAGCCTGGTCGAACCACCGTGCGCGTCGAAGTGTTAAGGCTCCGAGCGAGTTCAGCGTAATTGGCAGCTTTTGAGCCGAAGCGAACAAAATCGGCGGCCGTCAACTCAGCGTGGGGCAGAATGCGCGCCTCCATGAGATCAGACTGCAGCCGCACGGGTTTAAGACTTTTTATTTTTTGGTTTCGAAATTCAATGGCGGCCTCTTGAGTTGAACGCTCAATTGCAATCGCCCCGGATTTTTCGAGCTTGAGCCGAATCCAGTCGCCGTCTTGTAGGCCCTGAAACATAGGATGAGCGAGGCCGCCTTCGACCTTTGAGATGTCTAAGTTCGGAGTTTTTAGTGCGATGGCCTTCAATTGAACATGGGAGTTGAAATTTTGCTGTCGCAAGGTGATCGCACCCGCAATGACCGCAAGCTGCATCGGCAGTTCGTCAAATACAGCTATCGACAAGGGGTTGAGTTTTTTGAACTTGGCCGAATTGGTCAGAATATCCCCACTCGACAGCACCACCAACTGACCAATCCCCTCCCCGGCATTCATCACCTTGGCCTGAGCCAGGGCAAGCGAACTCGAAAACATAAGTAAAAAACAAATTGCAGCTTTGGCCATTTCTATAGTCCTTTATGAGTGAGTTTTTCGGCCGTGATTGCAGCCGTGTTTAGAGCCGATGCCTTGATTGAGTTATCGACAAAGTATTGCATTTTCGGCTCTAGCAACAGCCACTGATCGAGCGCTGGCTCAAAGGCTTGACCGAGTGTTAACTGCCCAATCTCACTGACTTCGGCCAACAGTCCAACTCCAGCTTTGGCAGTTTTGAGGTCCGCCAGCTCTTCGACATAGAGCTTCCAGTTGTCAGTAATCAGGAATCCTTCCATATACACAGTGTTTACAATCACTTTCAATACGGCTGGTGACTCAATCGTGCTCAATGCAGTGACTTCTTTGTTTAAGTACTGCGCAATGACAGCCAAGGCCTTCAAAGCATCGGTCTTTTTGAAGTACGGAACACTGGGGAGATGAAGCCGCAACTGGGCGCCTTGCTCACTCAAATTGAGCAGCTGCTCGAGCCTAGGACCGGCATCAATTAAATCTTGTGCTGCGGCTATGAGCTTGGAGTCATCCAACTCTTTAGCCGCGGTCAAAACCACTTTGGGGCCAACGGCATAGTACACAAGCAAAATCTCTCGCACCTTAAACAGGTTGGTGTGTCCCTCTTTGCGGTAGTACGGAAAATCGCGATCGTACTGGTCAATCATCCCGACAATCTCTGGCGACATTTGATTGTGAACGGCGTTTCTAATTTCACGCATCCGATTCAAACGCGGATCCTGTGCTGCAAACCTAGTCGCGAAGTAGTCATAGGCCTCAGCCACTAGAATTCTAGCCCGCTCGATAGAGGGCGATTCGCCAACGGGGCTCGCTTTGAGCAAAAGCATAGCCGGAAGGATGGCGAACTCGTCTTTCGTTTTGATCGCGCTTAAGTAAAAATCAAAAAAGTAGCGCGCATACTCAATCTCGTTGGCTGTATCGCTCACTCCCCAAGTTCGAAATCCCCGTGCCAAACCAGAAAGTGGAAAGTGCTGAATATAGTGCTTTTCTAAAACCCAGTGACGAACCATCGTCATCGCCTTCGCTCGAGCGGCTGGCGACTGAGCCAGTAAGGCATTGTGATCGAGCGGATGGGACCCATAAGCATCGCCAAAGACGTACTCACCCATCAATTCAAAATAATTTGTCGTGAACAGATTGCCGACATAAAAACTCTCTTCATTGGCTAGCGCTCTCGCAAATTGGTCTTCACGAAACGCCGCTTGAAACAGGTGCTCGCCCTTGGGCCATCCCTGCCCCGTCACCGTTCGGCTTTCAGTTCCCTGCTGGTAGTTAAGCGAAAAGGGACCCTTACGACTCTGATCTATGGCCTTAAACGCAGTCTGGAGATCAAGCCCTGACACTCCCGTTGAAAAAACCAAAATGAACACTATAAAAATCTCGCGCAGCATATGTTTCTCCTAGTGCTTATCTGCAGAGTGGTCGAACGTTGGAACAAGCTCTTTGGCTTCGTTATTAAAGGCTTTGGCCCCGCAGGCAGTTTGGTCAGCCGTGGGTGCACAGCCTCGAACACGCCCCAGCAAACGAACGATACGTTTGGCCTGGGGAGACTTTCCGCCTTGAGTGAGCGACTGCATGTTGGGAGTCACAAAAAACTGCACTTTGTCTTGTTCGTAGGCCTGTTCAAACAGTGGATATTCTCCCGGTAGCATCAGGCGTCCAGCGATTTTCTTCTTTTGAAAATCTCGATAGGTCAGAACTGAAACTGTGGGATCGGAAAACACTGGCAAACCCTTTTTATTGAGAGTGTAAACTCCATTGACGCCGTACAGGTTGCGGTAGAAGTCTTGGCGGCTGTTGGGGTTGATCTCGAGATTGGCGCCTTCTCGCCGATCCACTCCCCCGTTGCCCTTGAGATCGTAGGAGATAAAGTACTCCACCCCCATAACCTCCGGTGAACCATCGCCATCGATATCAAACACATCAAAGTCTTGCGGGTGATTTCCAAAAAACGGAATTTTCGTCATCTGGCTATTTTCAACTGGAAAGATGTGGCGCATTTCCCACACATGCCCCAAAGGCAATCGGGCGCACCCATGGGAAACGCCTCCGCGCTTCACCGACCAAAACGTCGTGTGAGACTCCGGCAAACTCATTGCGGTCTTAACGGTCTTTGAAACACCCGCAAAACGCACCGCGGGATTGTGAAAGCCATTGCCCGCAGCCTCGTAATCCATTTTGGGGGCCCAGCCGTAATAAGGCTCTTCACGAATATTGTCGACGTCGTGCCGATTGCCGCGCGAGAGAAACTGCCAAAGACCTGGAGTCGCAAAATCGTTGATTTTATTGCCCTGTTGATCACGCGTCGAGGCCATGGCGGTGCCAGTGGGATAAATCGCGGTAAACTCGGGGTAGTTCAACTGACATTGGCTAGACGATGGACACTGGATCGCATCCCTCCACTGGCCATTCCCATTCACCATCTGAATCTCATACCTAGTTCCGGTCGCCAGTTGAAGCAACCGCAGCGCCGCTTGGATAAATTCGTCTTGTTTATTAGAAAATGCTAGGTTCACAGCCTGATCCAAAGCCTGCAAGATCTCGGGGGATGGCTGTTCTATATAATTGATTCGACCCCAAACGATTGAATTGATCGCCAAAAGCTGGTCAATTTCGGTCGCAGGTGCGCCATTGACCTGAATCTGCCGCTGCCACTTAAGAAACTCCCGCGTGAGATCGAGCTGAATGTTATAAACGCGCCCAGGATTTAAAGTGGACAGTGTGGCTAAACTCTTTTGATAGATTTCTGCGTCGGTGTAACGGCCGGCACGGGCGTTCTTAACGAACTCTAAGAGTCCATAGTCCTTTGATTGCACAACTTCTGAGAAGTACTCGAGCTGAGGAAGAGCTGCCGCACCGGATACAGACTGGGCAGGAGTAATAAGTCGGCTTGCTAGAATGCTCTGATAAAAGTCATACCGAGTTGCAAGATCAAACACATAATCGCGTACGGTGTCTTGATCTAATATGACAGACACCCGGGTCTGGTTGCCGCGAGCTAAGCGCACGTGAATGCGTTCAGGAAAGGCGCTCCGCATGGCAAAACCCGTGTAAAAGCTCGGGTAATATCCATTGACTGCGTCTTTCCCTGGCGCCCAACTCACTCCCCAAACAGGCAAGGCCTCGTTGTACTGTTGCAAATTTTGGATGGGTTCTCGCGCCGAAAGTGTGAGCGAGAGGCTTCCGAACAGAACCAGTGCACTCAACCAAGACTTGCTCTTCATAATCCAACTTTCTCTAAGATAGGTTTAGTTTAATGGAAGGAATTCATGAATTTCCGAATAACTACCGATGTAGAATGCATTTTGGGGTGGGGAGCAAGCGGGGCGGTGCCCCAAGTAAAACATTCATGAACTGGCTACCTAACCTGTTGGGGCCAGTTTGAGCAGGGCGAGCCGGGGGGATTCGATCTTCACCTCCGCAAAACCCCATCTTGCGCCCGCCCATTCAAATGACCGGGCGGTAAAGAACGTCACATGCGTCGGATCCTTACGGTACCACCACGTGGAGAAGTCGATGTCGGGCGTGAGAAGACAAGTCATCACACCGAGGCTCCCACCAGGGGCCAGGCAAATTCGTAAGCGCTCGAGCTCGTACGAGGGGCGATACAAATGCTCAAACACTTCGATTGCCGCGATGAAATCGTAGCGTCGATTGAACACCTGAGGGTCGTTGTGAAAAAACGAATCATAACTCGTCACATGGTAACCCATAGGCACTAAGAGGTGCTCGAGGACCTTTGCAGCGCCACACCCAAAATCCAAAACATGACCGCCCGGCGGTGTGTGCCGCACGACAAGCTCCAGCATCGGCGCCATAAATCGGTGGTAGGCCGGGTCATCGACCTGATTGTTGTGCAACTGATAGCGTGAAAACTCATCGTCAGCCGGCAGCCTTAGCGCGGGATCCAGAAATCGCAACTCGCACACCTCACACTGATGGTAAAGTTCCCCCTTGTTTAGAGCGGGTGTCTGGACCAAGCAACGCTGAGTTGGAGCTTCACATAAGATACAGTTCATATTTCCTATCACCTCAAGGCAGAACTCGGGATTCGGCAAATCCATTGCAAAAATCCCACGGCTGCTCTATAGCCAGACCACCATTCAAAAAGAGGGAGATTCCCACATGCACAGAGCCAGTTCAATACCATCCGTGAAACTAAGTCTCACTCTCGCTCTAAAAGCGCTTGCAGGACTCGCTCTTGCTACCGAAGTTCATGCACGAGAGCTATCGAAGGACGAAAAGCTGTCAGACTTTATACACCTCAAAGCGATCATCCAAAATGGCTACGGTCCGCTGGAGTACAAAACGTCCGCGAAAATTGTCGACGTGGCGGCACTAAACCAAAAAACTGAAGCTGAAATCCTCGCGACGAAAAACAATCACGAGTTCTACTACAAAATGGTGGAGTATGTGGCAGCCTACAAAGACGGCCACTTCGGCATAGAGTTGCCTGTCTCAAAACGCTACTCGCTACCTATCCTCACGGATTTGGTGAACGGACAAGTGCTCATCACCAAAATAGATACCTTGCTGGTTCCACCGGAAATGTTTCCGTTTTCAGTGGGAGATGAAATCATCGAGGTGGACGACATCCCTATTTTAGAATTTTTAAAAGAACGGAGCCGCTACATCGGCACAGGCAACGAGCGGAGTCGCAAGCGATTTGCGAGCTGGAGCGTTTTCTCTCGGCGGATGGCTCGTATGCCAAAGCCGAATGAGACCCTTCAGCTAAAAATTCGCCGGCACTCGGATAGCGATCAAGCGGGCAATGACATTGGCGCTATTGAATCGGTCACTCTGGACTGGATCGTGACTGGAACAGATGTCGAGTCCCCTCAGTTTACGCCATTTTCGCAATTCCCTCGGCTCACTCGGCACACAAACTTTGATCGACTCGACAACTTGGACCTACTCGACAATTTGGGGCCACAGGCTGACTCGGCCTTTGCGTGCTCGGGCCAAACTCGGATTGCTATTCCCGCCGACGCGATAATCATCATGCAAGAACCTGTTACCGCCTATTACTATCCCACTGCAAAAGGCAATGTGGGCTACTTGCGACTGCCCCACTACTCTCCTGGAATGGGAAACCCCGACGGCATGACCCTTGAGGGGACTTTGACGTGGGTCGCGCAATACGAATATGCGATTCAGGAGCTGGAGCAAAACACCGTTGGCCTTGTGATCGACCAAGATCACAACTGCGGGGGCTCTGTGTGGGTCGTCAATAAAATGATCTCTTTGTTTATGGACCGACCTTTTGTCCCTTCGAAGTTTGCACTTTTGGGAAACAAAGAAACCTATGTCGACTGGCAAGAGGGCTTTGCTGAGGCTCCGCCGAACACCTTGGAGTGGCGAGATGGACAAAGGGTTTTGGATCTCATTCAACAAACATGGCTCGAGGGCGTTAGTCGCCTCACGCCTTTGATTTCGATTTCAGGGGAGGCTGAGTTTTTTCCGAATTTTATTCGCTACACCAAGCCCGTCGTTATTTTGATTGATGAGGTTGCAGGGTCTGGCGGAGATATGTTCCCGGCGATGATGAAGGGGCTCGGACGAGCCAAACTGTTTGGCCAGCAGACGTCGGGCCTCGGTGGGCATGTGCAGTCGTATCCTGTGGGCCTCCCCTACTCCCAACTCCGTTTGCGAATGACAAAGTCGCTGTTTCACCACCCCGACGGACAACCGATTGAAAACAATGGAGCTATGCCCGATCGCTTTTACTCGCCCACTCGGCAAGATGTGATCGGTGAGTTTAAAGACTATCAAAAAGCCTACACCGATTATTTGTTAGAGCAATTGCCGTAAATAAATCATTTATGGCAACGGCACGGATTGACCCACAATACTCTCGTCCGAAAAGATCCCCGAGTGATCACAAAAACATCACTTGGAGGTGGACTAAGACATTTGGTTTTGATGTCTACGCCTTTAGGCCCATCCGAAAGGGCGAGATCGTAACGGCGTTTGACGGCCGACTGCTCGGTGATGATTTTGACGACTGGACGGATGAGATCAACAACCACGTGATTCAGTGTGGTCCGTCCCTCTGGCGTGAGGCTCGTGGACTTGCGGCTTACGTAAATCACTCCTGCGAACCCAACTGTGGCATCAAGCGACGCTTTCATGTGGTGGCCATGCGAGACATTCGAGCGGGCGAATCTGTGACTTGGGACTATGAGATGACTGAGAAAAGCTGGTGGTGGCGAATGCCGTGCAAATGTGGTGCGCCAACATGTCGAAAAATCATAGGCAGTTATGCTCGAATGCCCAAAGCGACTCGCGCCAAATACAAGGGCTTCATTTCTTCATGGCTACTCAAATCGTCTGGTCCGAAGCTCTAGTCTTCTGCGCGTCGGTTTCGCCAGAGAAAGAAACCGTAGTTCAGGACCACCACAGTCAACACCGCAAAGAATATCCATTTGTCTGTTGGATTGTCGCCGTTCGAGTATTTTTGTCCGAACCACAACACAGCGACTTTCAGGCCCACCATTGAGTTGAACATTAAAAAAATCAGCGAAAATCCCAAATTGCGGGGACGCTTTGATTTTTTATCCCTAAAGATGGGAGCAAATCCAAAGTAGGCATCTCGGTGAAACTGCCTAACCACCTCATGCCACGCCTTATCGTCGGCTCCCGGTTGCTCAAGCCGGATATCCTGCCAGCGCTTATCAGCCTCATTGAGAATCCGACTCCAGTCTGTTGAAGAGAATTGCCCGTCGGCATTGGGGGCCAAATCAATGTGAGCGTTTTTAAGGATTTCAGGTGACAGCATAGCGGTTTCTTATGGCCCTAAGGGATAACTTGCCAACTCGTTTTCATCCGGAATTGCATTTGACTAGCGCGTCATGGGTGGGCTCAGAGGCGGACATTCGAGATACTCGTCTTTCATGGCACACGGCGGTTCACATCATCATCATCATCATCACGGCCCGACGGAAGCGGGAGACGATGAAAGTACCCGGCGTATCGGTTGGGCCTTTTGGCTCAACTTAGGCTTTGCGTGCTTTGAGTTGGTCGGTGGCTTTTACATTCAAAGTTTGGCCGTGATTTCAGATGCCCTGCATGATTTTGGCGACGCCCTGAGCTTGGGGATGGGATACTTTCTCCAACGAAAATCAAAGCAGGGACCGACAGAGACGTTCAGCTACGGTTTTCGGCGGCTCTCCTTGCTCTCGGCGCTGCTCACGGGCCTGGTGATTTCTGGCGGAGCTATTTTTGTCGTTTGGGAAAGTCTCACTCGGTTCAATGAGCCTCACTCTCCCCATGCCCCAGGAATGATGGTGTTTGCGGTCATCGGCATCGCCGTGAATGGCTTTGCGGCGTGGAAGTTGGGTCGAGGTCACAGTCACAGCCACAATGAGAAAATGATCCGGTGGCATCTTTTAGAAGATGTGATGGGCTGGGTCGCCGTTCTTATTGGAGCCATTGGAATTTTGCTATTTGGCTGGACGTGGCTGGACCCGTTTTTAGCCATCGCCATTTCACTTTTTGTTCTTTACAACATTTCGCGCGGCTTCACTCAAACCATCTCACTTTTTTTACAAGCCAATCCCAATCCGCCGGCCCTTCGACAGTTTCGAGACAAGGTCTTGGCACTGAACGGCGTGAAGGATGTGCATGACGTGCACTTTTGGTCACTGGATGGTGTTCGGCATGTGTTGTCGATGCATTTGGTCTTGAAGGAGGTTGAGACGGCACCGCAGTTGAAGGAGCAAATTCGAAAGCTCAGTCAAGAGCTTGGAGATTGTCACGTCACCATTGAAATTGAGTCACCACAGGAGCATTGCCACAACGATTGTGAACATGGTCAGGCAGAGAGCGGCGGAATTTGAACACGCTTTTACTCGGCCTTTACCGTTACCTGCTTGTACCGCTCGCCCTATGTTTGCTTCCTTTGGCTGTGGTGTTTCATCGAAAAGTGCGCCGGGGATTTAATCTCAGACGTTTAAATTCGACTCTCCCGCATTTTTCAGTGAGGCCCATTTGGATCCATGCCGCATCAGGTGAGTTTGAATATGCCAAAGCTCTGATTCGTGAGCTCAAGGACCGCGTTCCGCATATTCCCATCGTTGTGACTTACTTTTCTCCAAGTTATGCATCCACCGTGCATCGGTTTGCGGGAGTGGATTTTGCCCTGCCGCTGCCGCTGGACTTGCCAGGTCCCTGCCGAAGTTTCTTAAAGAAGGTGCAGCCTCGGGTCTTGCTTCTGGCGCGGACAGATTTTTGGCCCGAGATGCTCACTCAATGCAAACAGTTTGGCGTGCCGAGGGTCGTGTTCTCGTACACTCAAAAAGAGGTGCATGGAAAACTGCGCCGACGCCTCAAACGTTGGCTTCTCAGCCTTGTGGACGAAATTGAATGTGTGAGTGAAACGGATCGCGCAGCTCTTTTGCAGCTGGATGCTGCGCTTTCGGTGCATGTTGGTGGGGACACGCGGTATGATCAAGTCGCGCATCGGTTGTTTAATTCATCACTCTCACTTTCAAATGGTGAGCGCTTTTCCAAAACCCGTGAGAACGGTGGCCCCCCTTGTTTAATTGCAGGATCCACTTGGCCTGAAGATGAACAGGTGTTGCTTACGGCGCTCACGCCGCTCTTGCAGCGAGGTGAACTGCGATTGTTTATCGTGCCGCATGAGCCTACGTCGGCGCACCTCAATGCACTTGAAATCCAACTCAAGGCCCAAAATTTGCGGTGGCAACGCTGGAGCCAGCTGACCGACTGGGGGACCAGCGCTGTCGTATTGGTTGACCAAACTGGAGTTCTAGCCGAGCTGTACACATACGGAGAATTGGCCTTCGTTGGAGGATCGTTTAAAGGCTCTGTTCATTCCGTTATGGAGGCATTGGGTTCAGGCGCGAAGACTTTTGTGGGGCCCGATCATCATAATAATCGTGAGACGATGGAATACAAACGTCTAACAATTGCGGGAGAACCTGGAGTACATGTCGTTTACTCCGCTGAAGAATTGCGGCTAGCGATTGAGAGTGTGCTCGAAAATCAATCTAAGCTTGAAAGCTTCAAGCTCGCCTTGCTGCAGGAGTTCAACCGGCGAACTGGCGCAAGCCGTCGACTCACTGATCGCCTGATGCGGATCTTGAACGATGAGCCGGCGGGCGGAGCTTAGCCCGATTTTGATCTTGTAGTATATGCGGATGATTGATCTCTCCGAGCGGATCCGACTCCACCTGAGTGAGCGATTCACCCATCTGGTCTTTTGCAAACGCATCAATATCGGGTTCATCACGATCTAGCACCGTGAAGAATCCGGGATGAGCCGGCATGATGTCATGATAGGCTGATCGCAAATGCTCCACCGTCCAAGCTCGACTGGTAGGCTGTTTTTGCCCGACATTTGAACTCAGAAGCTCGGGCAAATTGACGTGTCCTTGCGCACGAATCTTATCGATGAAGACCGAGAAATCTCGCATGCCACGAAATGCAAGCAACCATGGATAATTGTACAGGTCAGTGTGGTCTAACATATCTGACTCAGTCACCTGTTGCGAAAGATAGAAATACGACTCTCGCACGGTTTGAACTGGCTTTTCCGCTGGACTTAAACCCTCACAAACAAAAAGTCCACGAGAGAAAAGCTTACGATTGTCTAGATCATTGCTGTTTTCGGTCGGAGCCTGTGCAGGACGTTGCGCTCGACCACTTCGACGAAGGGGTGACGTTCTACCCATAAGACTCTGTATGGCGACATCAGACAAACGTATCGCTGCACATCGTTCATAATCCACCAGCTGAATTTCAAACCGAGCAATTTGCGATACCAAGGAGGTGGATTCGTCAACACTCGTGCCTTCGCTTTGTGACATACTCTTGCCATACCCAAGACTAAATGGTTTTAGTATAGCGCCAATCAAATGAGCTCCGGGAATAAATCCGAGAATAGAACCCACTGCGTCAAGCAAATCAACACCATAGCCCCACTGCTCACTTGTCCCAATTGAAAATCCATGACTGACACCCAGGTTGAGATTTAAACCACCTAAATATCGAGTGTCGCCCAGACGCTTAACTCGTAATTTTATATCGTGAATCAAACCATTCGGCGCGCCGCAGACGCGGAGAACTTGACTCCGTAGAGCAGATCCAGCTGCCGAGCCTTGTGCACCAGTAGCGATTCGATTGGCCAGAGCATTGCACATGGCCGCCTGACCCGCTGTCGTGCGTTCAAAAAACAACTGAGAGAACTCCGCCGAAGTCCAAACGTCTTTTTGCGCTCGCACCGTGTCACCGCGAAACCGTTTGATCCAAGCACCCAGACTCGAATTGACCGCTCGCACGGAATCCGAAAGACCTTGATGAACAGCCTGGTTGAGCTCCGCAACACTGAGGGTTCTGAGCTCAGCTCCGACTAAGGGCTCATCGGTCAAAGACACATACTCCATATTGAAGTTTTTTGCGAAGCTTGCCTTGAGAGGTAGGGCTTTGAATTGGTCAAGCTGACGCTGTCGCTGCATCCGTTCCTCTTCTATCAAATGGTCAACCTGTCGATGACACAGATGTTGGAGAGACGCGTAGTAATTTTGAAACTGGTAGGCGTTGTTGGCTCGATTGCCGAAGAGCTCGCTCTCAACTTCAAGATTCAGGCCTGTCGTACGGTGCGATTGATCGAGCAGCTCCCAAGAGCGACTTAAGGCATCAGGCGCACTGCCATCGGGCGCGCAGTTCGCACCATCCAACTGGTCGGTCGCTCGCAAAAGATCAGACTGAGCGTTGGCCAAGTAGATCATCGGCCCCACGAACGTTCGCTTATCCAAGCCGGCCTTTCGATCGACAAAAATATTGAGATCAATCTCTTTGGCTGTCGGCAAATTCAGCGAACTGATTTCGTTTACATTGAGAGCCGTCTCAAGATCGCTTAGTAGATTTCGACCAATTTGAAAATTGTTATTGATCAGTGTGCCTCTAGAGTACTCAACCTGACCTGTGGGCTCATTGTTGGCACTCAGACCGTGGCCGATGGCACCCGCACCGCTCTCCAACGACAAGCGGAGCTTCTCTAGCGATAGGCGTACAATCTCTTGGGTGCGCGCAACCCGAGCTTCAAGATCAGTTCTGGCTTGCTCGAGACCAGCGACCTCCGCCATCTGTGCACGCTTAGCTTCAATGTCGACAAGAGCGGTTGGAGATTCATTTGATCCCAATTCCGCTCGGACGTCGGCTAACGATTGATTTTCTTTGAGCTGAGATCGAAATGCCACCAACTTTTGTTCAAGCTCATTCGCCTGGATGGCTCGCTTTCGAAACACATGATACGCTTGAATCATCCGTTCATCTACGGGCTCAAGCTGAATCAATAGATTTGAACGAACGCGCATCAGACGCAAATTGCTCATGGCGAAATCCAATATGTGAACAATTGTGCCATCAGCCACTCGGACTAAGGCCAAATTGGAGAAGATAAAGTTGCGAGGATCCACATCCTTCCCGCCCGTGTTCTGCAGGTTGGCAGTAAAATTCGCTGAGTTTTTCAGTAGCCAACCCGAGTTCTCTCGGGGGTCAAGATAGTTTTTTTGCAGGGCCACTTTCATCAGATAAATGCCGTCCCTTAATCGCTCAATCGTGTCGCGGCGATTGACGATCCCTGAGTAACGGAGAACCTTGGGCTCTAAGCCCAACATCAAGGCCTTCACCACATGCAGATTCAACTGCGAGTCGATCTTGTACTGAAAGCTATGGGTGCTGAGTTGATAGCGATTGACGAAAATGCGCGACGCAATTCGAGGCCGCTTTTCAATTTGTTCAAAGAAGGTCGAAGAAACTTCACGGGCGTCGTAGCCAAACTTGAAGCCGTCGTTCCAAGGATTGACATAGTATTCGAAGGAGCGACTAAAACCCGGCAGCTTAGAAATCCGAATTGTTTTCTTGAAGAATCTTTCGTCTGTGTAATACTTATGGAATTGGCCGCTGTTCCAAATCAGACACCCTTGATGATTGGTCGCCCATTGCTTGCTTAAACTCTCAATCTGCACATGGCCTTCATTCGAACCGATGTTCTCAAATTGAACTGGCGTATTGGCTAGAGGTTCACCGGTTTGACGGTCCGTGATGCAGACCTTGGTGGAATAAATTGCGGTTCGCTGTGTGGAGGTCTCACCTGGAGGAATCGATAGAAAGTGAAACTGCAGAGTTGAAAAAATGTAGCGCTCGTTTCGCCCGATGTAGCCTTGCTTCACGAGGTCTGAGTAGTTTGCCGCTTGTGCTAAAATTTTGTCATAGGCACACTCATTACCCTTGTCTAAACAGATATTTGCTAAAGACCCACTCTGCGCACCGACAACTGTTCCCGGTCCGAAGCGAAACAGTCCTTCGAAGTTTTGCAGATTCTTGTTTGGATCTAGGGCGCGCGGGTCAATGCGCATCACGAGTTCTAGGTTGCCTTGATTCGCCAACCTCTCTTGTCGAACGGTGAATTCGGCTTTTAGGCGGCCATTGATGACACGACCTGTGGACGTCAAGTTTCCACCGAGCAGAATGACCTTTTGATTCATGTTGGCGCCCACTTGACCGGCCAGAACTTGCAGCATGACCTCAAACTCACCATCCTGCACCTTTTGGTAGACCGTATCACCGACAGCGTTGCGAGACTGCACCACAGGTTGCATCTCCACGTCGATCAATAGCGTCACAGAGCTGTCACTCTCCGTTTGTGGGCTGGATTTTATGTCGACATTCTGAACAATCAAACGAGCAGCTCCTTGCAGCTCGCCGCTCAAAGCTTTAGTCGCCTGAGTGAATGGAAATATTTTTGTTGGAATCGATATCGAATCGCCACTTTCCAAATACACAACTGCTTCGCCCTTATCTCTAGCCGCCTCACCGACCGCCCAGGGGTTTACTGCAATTCGCACCGATTGCTTGCCCAAGTTTATGCCTCGCCCGACGATGTCTCTTTGCAATTCGATCCAACCCGACTGACCTGCCAGATGATTGTAAGGAATCGACTCTTGCCAGTTGAGACAGCCGGTTTTGTTGGTCTTGACTGAAGTGACGTCGCCAGTGACAGGATTCTCAATGCCAAAATCTTGATTGTAGAGATCCGTGCGGGTGCCTCGTGCCTTCAGACAAGCTTGAAAGGTGAACTTCACACTCTCAGGAATTTTCCATTTGGTCCCGCGTTGCATTTGCTGACTGCCGCCACCATTTAGACTTTGCACAAAGAAAGTTGCACCAGACGACGTGTCTACACCTGTTGTCGGCTTTGTGCAGCTTGATGCGAGGAGCACGAAGATAACGGCCAGTGGGATTTTGTGATGCAACTTAGAAGGATACATAGTCTGTCTCCACGCCGAGGTAATAAGAAGTGAGGGTGTTTTGTAATGGGTTGTTCCGAATGGTCACAGCGTTCGTCCAACCACCGACGATTGAGAAACGATAATCCGTAAAGGCATATTTGAACTCGATCTGATCACCCATACGATTTGTACCGCCCAAATTTGAGCTGCTGTAAAGAGATACGGTTGCGTCTTTTTCAGCGAAGAAACGGCGATAGAGCGCGCTTACAGTTCGCCCGCGAAAGTTCAACTGAGGTCCGACGCCCCAACTTTGCGCATTGTTTAGGCCATCGGGAGCTGCGGTGTTTTGCAGTCGACGAAACTCCGTGAGGAGGTGAAACCAGCTTTCCTCAGGTCCAAATCGTGCATCGAGACCACCTTGCCAGCCCCTGAAACCGTAGCGAAACTCTGCACCGGGTGCAACCTCACCCACAGAGCTGTTGCCCCACAGGCCGCTCTCAAACGCCACCTTATTGGGGAGTTGCTTCCATTCAAACAGTCCACCAGAGGCTCGCCAGTCCATCCAGTTCAGTACTTGACCATCTAGGATGAGGGTTTCTGTCCGGAACTGCGGCAGAGCCTCTTTGTCCTCACGCTCAGCATCGATCGAATAGGATGTGGGAATTAATTGCTGGGCGGCCAAGGTCAGGTTCACAAAACCAAGATCGAATCGCACGAACTCTGCCGCACCTGGAAACGCCCGTGACTGGGACACCAACAGCGGCTGCTTTAACTCCTGTTGACTGATCAAGCCACCTCGGAGCTCTAGCGAATTCAGCGGCGCGACGCTCACGTAACCCTCGCGCACTCGCAGACGGTTTGAATAGGTGTCGGCATCATAACGCTCTTGCACGCGAGCCGAATAAAACTCGCCTTGTGGATGAAAGTGCAAACGCAGCCATTTTGTCAGAGGTAAATTCAGTCGAGTCGACAACAGCACGTAGGCGGCGTCACCACTCTCATTCAGATGATCAAAAGATGTCCACCCGGTTTCGATGGACCACTCGGCGGTCATCTTCTTGGTCCACTCAGGTTTATCTGGACTAAGAGCAAAGGCCGGCGCGCTGCTGATCGCAACGCCCCACAAAAGTTCGGCTTGAATGAGAAAACATATGAGCTTGCCGATAACCCCATCCCACTCTTGAAAATCTCAATGTACTGCTCTACCCCACAAAAAAATGGCCCCTTGAGGGGCCCGCGCTAACAAAACCAGGAGGTGGACTCTAGTGAGTCCATGCCTGATTTGGACCGAGCTCCTTAATTTTGCAAGCCCAACGATGGGCTGACTCAGGTGTCTCGCCATCACCCTTAAGCGGCGCCTGACAACACTGTTTGACTCCGGTCTTAAAGGACTCGCCTGTACGGCACACCAAAGCTTCGTTGAAGCAAGGCATGATCGTGCGTTGCTGATTCTGCGATGTAGTTTTGAAAGCAATGCTTCCGTTCAACACAATGTAGCGAGCCGATTGTTTACACTGAAACCAGTCGTGGGGACCATTTACAGAGACCAATTGCGTCCCAGTTGAACCGGGATGCACTGTGCGCACTCCAGGTACAGGATGCGCTGGCTCACGCACGACCACTCGACGTACACCCGGCTGTGGATGTGAAGGTTGCGGCTGCACTCGCACCACACGCTTTCGAACCACGCGGCGAACGACAGTTACTTTACAGGGCTTAACGACGCGAACAACTTCCCCACAAGTGAAACAGGGGTCGTCTTTTTTGGCCTTTTTATTAGACTTCTTCTTTTTGTCCTTGCGATCATCGCGATCATCGCGATCAAAATCATCGTCATGATCACGATTGTCGCCTAGCAGCTTTTCTAAAATCTCATCTAGGTTTAGATTCTTATTGCTTCTATGCGTTCGGACAAATAGGTCGATTGTCTTTTCAAGGGACAATCGGCGATCTTGGGCAAGCTCCTCTAGGCCATCTTCAAGCATGCCGATATCGCTCAAACCTTGCACTTCAATGGCATTGGTCAACAGGTCGTAGCTATCGCCCCGCCGGTGACGAAACAAATACAAGCTTGCGCTAGAATCACGATCATCGTACCGACCCTGTAAATCCACGATAGCGGCGACAAAGTCCATGTCTTGAAAGGTGCGCACGATAGCTTCAGCGGACTCGCCTGAACCTCTTTCGACAAAGCGCGACTCAGACTCATCCTCAACAAACCCATGCATAATGACATAGCGATTGCCGCTCAACACCGAGAGCTTAGCCTGTTGGCCACTGCCGCGACGGTTGCCATCCAATACAAATTGTGCGATCCCGCTGTTGAGTCCGTCATTGGTCGAGCCATCAAAGTTGGTCGACTTAGCCCGAGCTGGTGCTGACGATCCTTTTTTTGAGCAGGCTCCAAGAGAAAGACTCAGGCTCAAAGCCCCGATGGCAATTGCAGATATTCGAATATACGTCATCATGTCTGTCTCCCTTTGACTATTTGTCTTCATCGCTATGAAGTGGACCTCTGGCTAAGCAAATAGTTCCCACTCCACCCACCTGGATGAGCAAGAGCTATTCCAGAACGGGAATTGAACTGGGGAGCCCACCGTGAGCCGCTCTTAAATCATCGATTCTACTTAGGCTTTTTTGACTTCCGGAGCGGACTTAAATTGTCACTCCAGAACTTTTGTCGAACTTCGAAGTGACGAACATTGTGGTCGAAGTGACCATTCGCGCGCGAGCGGGGCAAAACGACGACCTAGAGAACTTTGGGACATCAGCGACACATTTTAGTGAAGTAGCGGTAATGATTTGGGGAATTTGGCTGGTACTTTCGTTGCTAGTCCAGTTGTCCCATAAGAAGCAGACATCTCCTATCATCCAATGATTTGATTTTATT
>JBGSNU010000021.1:0-3887 GCA_041739415.1 Bdellovibrionales bacterium
AATAAAATCAAATCATTGGATGATAGGAGATGTCTGCTTCTTATGGGACAACTGGACTAGCAACGAAAGTACCAGCCAAATTCCCCAAATCATTACCGCTACTTCACTAAAATGTGTCGCTGATGTCCCAAAGTTCTCTAATTTAGGTGGAGAGGGTTAAAGCCCTCTTCTCCTAGTCAGCGACCAGACCCTGTACGTATCGGAATGAGATTTCGAGCCAATAGCCGTTCTATAAGTGGGAACGATTGTCGTCTAAGCATGTTTATTGCTAGAATATAGAGATCACGGGGGAAACATGCGCGGCGAATCCTGTAAACAAAAACGTAGTGGTGGCTTTAGTTTAGTTGAAGTCATGGTTGCCGCAGCTGTTGTGAGTATCGTGACGATGGGAATAGCCTCCGTCCTGACTAATTTATCTCGCGAAAACGCCGCTATCGGCGAAAAGCTGACAGCCTTAGCCACCGAATCCGAATTGATTCGGATGGTGCAAGGGCCTGATTTCTGCGGCTGCTTTATGAGTGGTGCATCCATTAATTCCACAACCAAGGCGGTTTCCAGCGCGAACCTTCAGGAAATTCCGTTGGGTTATGAGGTCGGTTGCGTTCCAAAGGCCGCGAAAATTGCGAGTGTTGGGCAAAAACTCAATGGGTCTCACCTCACCGTACAATCCATCGAAATCGCCTCTGTCAGCGACGCCGGAGTCGGCGTTGGAACCTACTCAGGCCAGCTGCAAGTCCAATTTTCCAATCAGGGGATGGTTCGGGGGATTCAACCGATCAAAATTCCTCTCAGTTTTTATGTGGATTTGACCGACCCCGCGAATGCTCAGAGCATTCTGGGTTGTGGCTCCCCCCCCGGCTCCGACACCGCCCGAGGTTTGGAAATGGGAATCTGGGGCGGCTCACAAAATAAAGGCGATCGCGTTGTGAATCTACCTGCCGGACGATTTACAACTCCGCCTATTGTTATTCTCCAGTCGCGCTGGAACCGGGAGTCTTCAAACGAGGGCTCAGTTTTTTGGGTGGACCAAGTGTCAACATCGTCGTTTCGGATCAACTGGAAGAGCCCGAATAAAGGCGACGATCACGGTGAAGAGGGAATTTACTGGATGGCGTTTAAATCGGCTCCTTAGTGCGCCAAGAGATGAGACAGATCAATCAGGTCCTGTGGAACTCGCCGCTTTTTGGTCAACGAATCCTTAAACAAAACGGGTATGACTTGATTGCCTTGAGTGCCAACCATCAGTCCCGTCAATCCTTGTTGCAAGGCTCGAACGGCTGCAAAACCTAATCGGCTCGCCAAAATCCGATCGCGCGCAGTGGGTGGTCCACCTCGTTGAATATGACCCAGCACACAGACCTTGGCTTCAAACCCAGCCTTGCGGCGAATCTGCTCAGCCAGATCATAGGCACGCCCCTGCTTTTGTCCTTCAGATGCCACCAAAATACTCGACGACTTTCCTCGCTGGACTCCCCGTTGAATGGAAAGTATTGCCTGATCAACATTGGCCAAGGTCTCCGGGATAAAAACCTCTTCAGCGCCACCGGCAACAGCAACATCGATGGCAATAAACCCGGAGTCTCGCCCCATCACTTCAACAATAAAAAGTCGATCATGGCTTGCGGCTGTGTCACGGATGCGATCGATGGCTTCAAGCGCCGTGTTCAGTGCCGTATCAAAACCAATCGTCTCTTCAGTTCCAAAAATGTCATTGTCAATTGTACCTGGGACACCCACCACTGGAAAGCCGTGCTCTTCGGCTAGCAGTTGCGCCCCTCGAAATGTTCCATCGCCACCGATCGCAACAAGTGCGTCAACTCCCGCAGCCCGCAGATTCTTGGCGGCCTCGGCCCGTATGTTGGCTTGATGAAACTCGGGGGACCTACCTGATTTTAGGATTGTTCCCCCACGCTGAATGATATTGGCAACAGATCCCATGCTCAGCGGAATCATCCGATTTTGCACGGCTCCTGCATAACCTTGAAGTATACCGACAACTTCCAATTGCGAGGTGATAGCCGTGCGGACGGTGGCGCGAATCGCCGCATTCATCCCCGGGGCATCGCCTCCGCTGGTCAAAACTGCAATTTTCTTAAGTTTAGGATTTGGTGTCGACATAGGTATTTTAGCTCGGATCTTTAAAAAAGAAGGGATCGACTCAATTGAGGATCCCTTTTTTTAAATGGCAAACTATCGAACGAGATTTTTAAATTCAGCACCTGGGCGAAATTTGGGGAAAGACGTGGCTGGAATCTTGATGGCTTTGCCAGTCTGTGGATTGCGGCCAGTGCGAGCTTTGCGCTTAGCCTTAATAAAAGTGCCAAAGCCGACAAGCTTAACTTCATCGCCCTTTTTTACGGACTTCTTGATGGTATCCAGAGTGCAATCCAACAGTTTTTCAGTTTGTGCCTTAGTGATACCGATTTCAGTAGCGACTCGTTCAATGAGTTCAGCTTTATTCATCTGTTTCCCCCATATGGAAATTCGTTGATGTGGTTGAGCGAACCATTGAAGCGCCATCCGCTGGAACTCGTCAATATAAAAACCTCTGACGCTTAAGCGAAAAAGCTCTGGGGTCGGGCATTTGTGGTGAGTAACGGTGCTAAACTTAATTTTCGTTGACAGTGTGGAGCGATTTTTTTGGCGGGAGTGGGCAACGGGGGCACTTCGTCTGCCTGCAGATTCATTTCATAAATCTGCAGGTGGTTTAAATTTTTACAGTGAGAAGCTGAAGTAAAAGCCGTCGTCGTCGTCGCGATGATCGCGGCGGTTGCGGTCGCGGCGACGGTGGTCATAGCTGTCTTGGCCCCTGTCATAGTACTCATCATTCAAAGTGCCCTTAGCAAAGGCGCGGCCATCAAAGTACAACTGCGCCGTCATTTTGTCTCGCTTGGACTTGCTGTTTGACGTGAACGTAGTCACGATCTGCAACAGTCCTGAAGTCCGATGTTCACGATCGTAGCGGTCGTAATCACGGTGGTCGTCTCTATACCGGGAGTGTCCACGGTCAGATCTTGCGCCAAATTGAAAGCCATCGAACTCAAAGTCCAGAGCGAACCCACTGCGTCGGTTCTTACCACGGCGGCCACTGCAAGTGTTCACCGTGTTGTCGACGTCGTAGTTTAACAATAGACCACGGTTGTTGCGGTTCACCTGCGCATAGACATCGGCATCCAAGGTACAAGCGCGTGAGTTGCCATTCTTCTTTTTGGTGCGGAGTTTAAATCGAGCTTGGCCTGGAACGTAACCATCTCTTAGTCCGATCAACAGACCCAGCTCGCTGTCTAAATTGCGACAGTCCTTGCTGTTGCGACAGCCGCCGCTGTCCTCCATAAACTGGCGGTAGCGGGCCATGTCGGTCACTCGAAGCTCGCCGCCCCAAACCCGACGTCCCAAGTTCCCCAGACTGCCTGTGCCAGGCTCGCAAAAGCCATTGCGACAAAGAGCACCTGTGCTGTTCGACTTGTCCTTCGGTGTTGTCGCCGTACTGCCGCCACCCTTTTTACCGCAAGCTACGATAGAGAGTGCAGCTAAAGCGATAGCTACCATATTCATTTTGTATGTCTTCATTGCGCTATCTCCACTATACCAGTTGATGTTGACCAATAGGTCCACCTGTTTGTAGATCACGATTCGTGCCAGGCCGAGGTGCGGTTAAATTGTAATTGGGTGAGGGTGTAGAGGGCACATACCCGGATTTGCGCAAGGGCAGTGACAGAATACGTCACGCCCCAGAGGTGTTGATCAGTAGAGAACTTTGGGACATCAGCGACACATTTTAGTGAAGTAGCGGTAATGATTTGGGGAATTTGGCTGGTACTTTCGTTGCTAGTCCAGTTGTCCCATAAGAAGCAGACATCTCCTATCATCCAATGATTTGATTTTAT
>JBGSNU010000028.1:0-4105 GCA_041739415.1 Bdellovibrionales bacterium
GATGCGGGAACAGGCGGTGATGCGGGAACAGGCGGTGATGCGGGACCAGGCGGTGATGCGGGAACAGGCGGTGAAATATCCGGAGGTTCCCCAACACCTCCGTTATTCTCCCCAGATGCCACCATTTATGTTCCCCCCATTCCATCCCCACTTGGCCCACATCGCTGTCCAGAAAGGACGCTGCCCTTTGCAAGAGGTCGTGACTACCAGCTGCTGTGCATGCCCGTCGTAGAAAGGATTTTTCAAACAAATAGCTTTCACCGGTGCGACGGGGGAAAGGACTCCATTTTTGTGGGATACGATCGAGTCCAGGAACGTATGTGTGAGGTGCCAGATAAGAACGGAACCTTGACCCTCAGGGTCTGTCAGGGACTGGCAAACGAAGTTTTTAAGTTTACCAGTAATCCGCGCAGCGTAGACCATTGCGAGCGTTTGCGGCCCGATCTTAAAATTGACCCCATTGAACCATGCTCAGTGACCATCTTTAACGAAACAAAGCAGGTTTGGAAAGGCTCCTGTCGCTTTGATGCTCAAAACCCTATTAGCAACGAGTTTAAAGCACTGGTTGGACCTTTCTCCGCAGCCCTAACTCCTGCTCGCACACTTCAGGGAGCTATACTCACTCAAAAAAATGAAGTTCTGCCTCTGATGCGATTTAGTATGTCTGCCAACGTACTCCAATTCGACGACTCCAATAGACTTCGTCAAAAAATAAATAGCGTGGGCAAGAATCAACTCGACGCGAGCGCAGGAATTCTTTCATCGCAAGATAACGCAGATCGAGTTTGTCGTAACTATTTTGGCTACAACCGCGCATCTAAATTCTTAGTCGGAAGTTTTGCTTCTTGTCACAACAATCTGCTGGTCAATGTATCGGCAGGCGGTGTCTTCGAGCAAGGCCCAGCGTGCGCTCTCGGCAATAGCTTTATCGAATTCCTCGAGTGCGAAAAATAGCAGACCGGGTCACCAGTCACCAGTATCGTGGCAGGCGCAATAAACGAGCGACCCCAAGTTGCAAAAGTCCCCGGGCTCGACTCCCGTCATCCTCAGCGCGCAGCGCGTGAGGATCTGTACCGTGCTGATCGATTTTTGCCAACAGATCCCCACGCTCGCTGCTCTCGCTGGGGATGACGAGTTTTGCGAGAGTGAGTCACTATGGTTGATCGAGGATCAACCATAGTAGGATCTCCCGATTCCAAAACTTTACTGGGAGATAGTGATGAAGCTAGTTGAACCGGATCGAGACTACGTTGGCAAGGATGTATTTGTTGGTATCGATGTTCACAAGAAAACTTACGCTGTTACAGCGAGATGTGAAGGTCTGGTGGTGAAGAAATTCACGCAATTAGCGGACCCAGCTCAGCTGTCTCAATCTCTTCTGAGGTGGTTCTCTGGAGCTAGAATTGCTGCTGTCTATGAAGCCGGCTTCTCTGGATTCGGACTTTATCGGCATCTGATCGCTAAGGGTATCAAATGCCTCGTGGTCAATCCTGCGTCGCTAGAGGTCGAATCGAATAATCGAGTTAAAACCGATAAACGCGACGCAAGTAGAATGGCCGAGAAACTTGAGGACGACAAGATCGTAGGAATTTACGTACCCTCGCTCCAAGAGGAGTTGGATCGCCAATATCAGCGAACCCGATCCCAGCTCGTTAAATCTAGAGTCCGCATAGCCAACCAGCTCAAGGGAAAGCTACTTGAGTTTGGTTTTCTATCCCCCACCGATGATCAGGTCGTATCTGCGAAGTTTATTTCTAAAATTCGTCGACTGAGTTTTCCTGTCGAACTTGAGTTTTGCGTTAGCACAATCATTTCCCAGTGGGAGCACCTGACAAAGCTCATTCGAGAGACTGAACGAAAGATCAAGGAACAGATTGCCAACGGAAGCCGTCAGATTCAAATTATCAGAAGTGTTCCAGGGTTTGGCGATATTAGTACAATTACAATCAGTACTGAAATTGCAAGTTTCCTTCGTTTTCGCAACGAGAAAACGATTTTCTCGTATGTAGGACTAACGCCAAGTGAACACTCTTCCGGTGAGCATAGGAGGCTTGGAAACATTTCTAGACAAGGCTCAAGTCGCTTGCGCCATGTGCTCACTGAAGCTGCATGGCGCGCTATAAAACAGGACAGCAGCCTTGGAGAAGCTTTCTTTAGGATAGCGGCAAGGCGTGGCAAAAAGAAAGCAATCGTGGCTATCGCAAGAAAGCTAGTGGGTCGCATTCGAGCCTGCGTTTGGAACGACGTGGAGTTTGTGACTACCTGAAACCTGAAAGCTTAGGAGAAACATCGCATCTGAACGAACGACTTGCATTGCATAGACAAGTTTTGGGCGACCACGGTACAGATCCTGTGACAGCAAAATGCTAGCACGACGTGAGTATGTGGCGTCCGCTTGAAATGACGAAGTAATGACTTGAGGCGAAACTACGGTCTCGACCTCGGATGGCAGGATGTCTAAGCCAAGCAAGGTGTGATCAGGACGCGGTAAAATGAATTGAATTTTGGAGAGTTAGTATAAAAAGCAATGGAGATCTACGTCTTGTGCTTGACAAATCACATGGCAGGATCTGTACCGTCAGCACGCGTCAGGAGGGAGGACGTCAGAATCAGGCTTAGCGAGCTTCAATGAGCACAGTGATTTCAGGATCGAAGACGTGAGTCGATATCTCCGCGTTTGAGCAGCCTGTCAACGTCGGTGTTACTTCAGCAGGCTTTTTCTTTACGGTCGGTTCCGAAAGACACTCTTGGTCAAAATGACCGACTAAAAGAACGATGGGATCTTGCACAGACGTCTTGCATGTCAATGTCCCAATTTCAAAAGTTTTGTCCAAGTAATTCAAACAAAGGGGTAAGACGGCTTCGTCTTTCTTGCGAGGGGGAATATAGTCGAGGGCTAGCGTCAATCTAGCGGCAAGTCGCCCTTGATTATCTAATTCTGCTGTAGCGACAAGTTGATCTGACTCATTGACTAAGCGCTGCGGCACTAGCGATGCCATCCGACTGGGATCTGGGGTGGCACTGCGAGTACAACCCGCCAGAATCAGGGGTAGCACTAGTCTTAAATTATTCACGATTATTCATCCTAGGTAAAGGACTCGATACCCGTGATTGCCTTACCAACAATCAACAAGTGAATGTCATTGGTGCCTTCATAGGTATAGACAGTCTCGAGATTGCACATATGACGCATCGCCTGGTACTCGTCCATGATGCCATTGCCGCCCAAGATATCTCGACAGGTTCTCGCAACATTCAGAGCCATTTCGCAGTTGGACTGCTTAGCCATGCTGATGTGGTCAAAGGAAAGCTCGCCCGATTCCTTCAGCTGACCAAGGCGAAAGGCCAGAAGCTGCGCCTTGGTAATCTCGGTTGCAATGATCGCCAACTTTCTTTGAATCAACTGAAAAGATGCCAAAGGCTTGCCAAAAAGAATTCTGTCTTTCACATAAGAGACAGCCTCATCAAAACACGCTTCCGCAGCTCCTAAAACCCCCCAAGCAATACCGTAGCGGGCCTGGCTTAGGCACATGAGGGCATTCTTCAGCCCTACAGTTTTAGGAAGCAGAGAGTCCTTCGGCAAACGTACGTTTTGAAAGTACAGTTCAGAGGTGATAGATGCGCGCAGGGACAGTTTGCCCTGCATCTTTTTAATCTGAAAACCCTCCAAGTCCGTAGGTACTGCAAAGCCACGAATCCCTTGCGCGGTTTGTGCCCAGACAACGGCGACTTGCGATAGGCTACCGTTGGTGATCCACATTTTAGAACCGTTTAATAGCCAGTAATCGCCTTTATCCTCTGCTTTGGTGCGCATCGCACCGGGATCAGAGCCCCCATCCGCCTCGGTTAGACCAAAGCAGCCGATCGCTTGACCTTTACCCATCTTAGGAAGCCACTTTTGCTTCTGCTCTTCAGAACCAAATGCATAAATGGCGTACATGGCGAGAGCCCCTTGTACCGAGGCAAAGCTGCGTAGGCCCGAGTCGCAGCGCTCGAGCTCGCGCATGATTAGTCCGTACGAGATGGCATCCATTCCAGGTAGATCGTAGCCATGTAAATTTGATCCAAGTAGTCCTAGCTCTCCAAAGCGTGCAATCTTTTCGAT
>JBGSNU010000035.1:0-249428 GCA_041739415.1 Bdellovibrionales bacterium
TAAATTCAGCCGAATACCTTTGTGCCATTTGTCACTAACCTTTTCGCCCCTGCTACATTTAAATTTCTGGGGCGACAACTATCCTGACAGCTGGGGGTAGGTACTCGATATAAATTAATCGGACTTTATAGCGATTCTCCAATATTAGAAAAATACATGTTGGGTGGCTTTGCCGGAAATCTTATGACCGACACATTTGAATGTTTAAGTGCTAACGATTAACTAAATACCATTAGGAGAAAAGATTGAGATGAAAACTTTTATATTGATAAGCTTGTTGTTTTCAAGTGTTGCCTTTGCAGAAAAATCAAATTGGGTGCTTGATAAAAAAACTGATGGACCTGTTTCTTGGAAGTGTGGTGCTACAGGGGAACTAATTATCGACAAAAATAAAATTGAATTTATTGCCACCGGAGGAGATTCGTCTGTTGTGTTAGACAACGTCAATCAAGGGATATTTTGTGATCGTCGTCAAACCGGTTCGCCCTTTGGGACGCTAAGATGTTTTGAAACTACCATTGAAGGTACGCAATCCAATTATTTGGTACAACAGTTCACTTGTTCGACTAATTTGCCATTTGTGCAATCCTGCAATACTCGCGTTGAGGATGCGGACGTTGAGCTTAGTATTACATCATCTAGCACGCTAAGCGTACTTAAGAAGACCGGATGGTCCGAAGCTCCTGACTTCGAATGCGTTTTCAAAAAGGCATTTTAAGTTGAATTCAAGGGGATAAGAAGAACAATACAGTGCTTTGACCTAGGGCAGGAGTATGTCCTGGTTCAAAAGATTTACCTGTGATTTGGATAAAAGAAACTCACGCCGGAGAAGCAGAAGGCAAAAAAAAGGACGGCGTTTCCGTCGTCCCAAAAAAAATCCCGACTCAAGTGGTCGGGTGTTCGAATACTTTGACTGTTGGTCGGGGCGACTGGATTCGAACCAGCGACCTTTTGCTCCCGAAGCAAACGCGCTACCAAGCTGCGCTACGCCCCGATCTATTTGTGGGAACGTAAATTTCTAGCACTCGGTGCGGATGGGCGTCAAAGGAAAGGACCATAGAGGTCAGACCTCTGACCTCAGGCCTCGGCGCCGATACCTACGTACTCTTCGTAGGTGGTGTACTTGTCGTCTTTGATTGAGGTGTCGAGCTCGATGATGCGGTTAGCGACTGTTTGAATAAACTCGTGATCGTGAGTGGTGAAGATGACGCTGCCCTTGAAGCGCTGGATGCCTTCGTTCACGGCGGTTATGGATTCAAGATCGAGGTGAGCCGTGGGGCCGTCGAGCAAAAGAACGTTGGCACCCGAGAGCATCATTTTTGCCAACATGCAGCGCACCCGTTCGCCTCCTGAGAGAACGTCGGGCTTTTTCAGGGCTTCGTCCCGACTAAACAGCATTTTGCCGAGAAAGCCGCGGATAAAAGATTCGTCTTTGTCGTCTGAAAATTGCCGCAACCAATCCACCAAGGTTCCAACGGGCGAGTCCTTGAAGTAGCGCGAATTGTCGGTCGGAAAATAACTGCGTGTGGTGGTGATGCCCCAGTTGACCGAGCCACTGTCGGGTGCGACCTCGCCGGCTAAGATGTCGAGTAGAAGGGTCTTTGCCATATCGTTTCGCCCAAGGAGGGCAATCTTATCGCCTTTGCGCATGGTGAAGCTGATGTTGTGCAAAAATTTTTCACCATCGAGGGAGTGCGACAAATTGTGAACGGTCAATATGTCACTGCCGGCCTCGCGTTTTGATTCAAAGCCGACAAAGGGCTGCTTGCGGCTGGAGGTGGGCATGTCGACAAACTCGAGCTTCTCAAGTTGCTTCTGTCGTGAGGAGGCCTGGCGAGATTTTGAGGCGTTGGCGCTAAATCGTCGAATAAAATCTTTTAAAGCTTCAGCTTTGTCAGTGGCTTTTTTATTTTGCTCAGACAGTAAGCGTTGGCTGAGCTCACTGGCTTGACGCCAAAAATCGTAGTTGCCGGTAAACACCCGAATTTTACTGTAGTCGATATCGGCAATATGACTGCACACACGATTGAGAAAGTATCGGTCATGCGAAACCACAATCACCGTGTTCTTAAAATCAGCCAAGAACCGCTCAAGCCACTGGATGGCGTAAATGTCTAAGTGATTCGTTGGTTCATCGAGCAATAATACATCGGGCTGGCCAAATAGCGCCTGCGCCAATAGAACCTTCACCTTTAATGAAGGGTCAAGTTCACGCAGCAGTTTGCGATGAAGCGACTCTTCGATGCCAAGGCCAGCTAAGAGTGCCGCTGCTTCGGACTCGGCCTCCCAGCCATTGAGCTCGGCAAAGCGACCCTCGAGGTCAGAGGCGCGAACTCCATCGGCTTCCGAAAAATCGGGCTTGGCATAGAGCGCATCTTTCTCTTGCATGATGGCGAACAGTTGAGGATTGCCCTGTAGCACGACATTTAAAACTTCAACATCATCAAAGGCGTAGTGATCTTGTTTAAGCACGGACAGACGTTTGTCGGAGGCCATAATCACTTCGCCCGTGTTGGGCTCAATCTCACGCGATAGGATTTTGAGAAACGTCGTCTTGCCCGCGCCATTTGCGCCGATTAGGCCATAGCAGTTGCCGGGCGTAAACTTGACGTTGACCTCATCAAAGAGCTTTCGCCCGCCAAAGCGCAGGCTGATGTTGCTTGTGCTGATCATGGGGCGAAGCTAGATCCTTTGGTCGGTCGAGCAAAGCCTCCACCTGAATCCGTGGTGGGTCGGCGAGGTTGAAAGCGCTTCTTAAAGGGTTTGTGCGCATCCCGTTTGTCGGCGCGTTTTTGCACCCGTCGATCGTCTTTGCTGTCATTGGCTCGGCGAGGTCCCGCATCTCCACCGCGCGAGGGGCGGTAGCCTGAACCCCGTTGTTGTGGACGTTCAGAGTTTGCCGGAGCTTCTTGTCGTGCCATTTTGCCAGGTTGATCTTTTTCAGTGAAGACATAGGGGTACATCAGTGCAAGAAAGCGCGCGGCCACTTCAGCCGGCGGCATTTCCGCAACGGCGGCCTTCCAAGAGTCGTCCATCAAATCTAAAGCTCGAGTGAACGCGGGCTGATCTTTGAACTGCTCCAGGAGGAGACTGATTTTCTTGATCGCAATAGACCGGCGAGTGGGGATTACGCCCTCAATCACACGGCTCTTGGTCATGCGTTCAATCCGTTGAATCAGGTTCCGATGGCTTGGAGTCACTAAACTCATCGCAACACCGGTTTTGCCGCTACGAGCAGTTCGACCAATGCGGTGAACATAGCTGTCGAGTTCTCGGGGGATCGAAAAGTTAACAACGTGAGTGATGTCCTTGACGTCTAAACCACGCGAGGCCACATCGGTGCACACCAAGATTTTCACGCGCTTTTCACGAAACGCCAGCATCGCTGTCTCTCGCGCCGCTTGGCTCATGTCTCCGTGCAAGCTGTCGGTTTTGTAGCCGCGCTCAGACAGATAGCGAGTGAGGTCTACAACCAAAGCTTTCGTTTGGGCAAAGATGACTCCGTAAAAGTCCTCTGCGGAGTCGATCAGTTTGCACAAAACTTCAGGCTTGTTTTTCTCTTGTGTGAGGTAGAAGTACTGCTCCACCGTAGCCGAGAGCATTTCTACCCGGTTGACCTGCACCATTTGTGGTTTGGTGAGGAACTCGTCAGCCACTCGTCGAACCGAAGGACTCATGGTCGCCGAGAACAACCAAATGTTGCTGGTTTCTTTGGGAACTCGTTGGAGGATGGTCTCCATATCTTCACGAAATCCCATGGAGATCATTTCATCGGCTTCGTCTAAGACCACAACTTTTGCATGGTCGAGTTTAAGAGTGCCGCGCTCCAAGTGATCAATCAAACGTCCTGGGGTGCCGACCACCACAGGAACTCCTCGCTTAAGGCTTCGAAGTTGCTCGTCGTAACCCGCTCCACCGTAAATGGCGACGGCCTTCACGCCCATGTGCTTGCCGAGGAGGTTCACTTGGCCAGCCACCTGATTGGAAAGCTCACGGGTGGGGCATAAAATCAGGGCTTGAACGTGATGGAGCTTGGTATCGATGCGCTCAAGTAAAGGGAGCGAAAACGCTGCGGTCTTGCCGGTGCCCGTTGCCGCCAACCCGATAAAGTCAGTGGGTGGGCCCAATAAAATAGGAAGGGCTTGGGCCTGGATAGGACTTGGCTCAGTGTAACCCATCTCAGTTACAGCACGTTTGAGCTCAGCATTTAACGGCAGATCGGCGAATGTTTTCAAAGGGTATCCTTTTTTGCGGTTGCGGAGACTTACCACAAATAAGGCGTACAAACGAGGGGGAACCTGAAGAAATTGAACGAATACCTGTAATGTCTATATTTCTGACAATTTTCGAATGGCAAAACGGGCCACTGAAACAAAAAAACGCACAAACGCGCCCTTTCAGGATCGTCGTGCGCTTCAGCTCTCACCTAGATTGCTCCAGGATCGATTATGTTGGTGCGTGAATCACCACGAGTTTTTAGCACGCGATCGTCTTGAGTAGGCTTTCGCCTCTCATCGTCTTCAGTTGAAGCTTCTTTCATGTCGCTGGATTTGCGACTTTGTGAGCTCGACTGATCGGCTTCACCTTTGTGTTGGGCGGGGCTCGCGCTGCGGGCTCCAGATGAGTCTTGGCCGGCGCGGCTGGGCTGAGCCGGTTGGCCTTGTTGACGGTTCTGGTTTTGACCCTGACCTGCATTTTGAGTTTTACTTTGTTCCATAGATGCTCCTTTTTTATGTTGAATCAATTCAACACAAATCACTAAGAGCAAGAGTCAGACCACCTGCCAAATTCAAGTGGTTTAGCTCTCAACAAAGAATTCAAAAATTCGAGTGGAGAATTTCCTTCAAGCTGTGCGTTATGGATGGGATTTATGCCCCACTGTTTGGACTTATTTGATTTTTAACCAAAGCACCTTTTAAAGCGAGTTGCCAAAGTTTCTCTCGCAGCGAGCGGGTGGGTAGCAGTGACATGTGCATCAACTCATCTTTAAAATGTTGGTTGGATACAAAGACACCGTGCAAAGCCTTTTGAGCGATTTTGATTGTGCCCGAATTTTTTAACATTTTCAGCGCACCCAAAATTTTTAACTCAACGTCGCTAAAGTCCGAACCAAATGGATACGATTGAAAATGCTCGGCGTATTCGCTTTTGAAGCGTTCGATGTGGGCTGGAGTGTTCGCTCTAGCGCGGGGTTGCAGTTTAAAGTGCCGGGGCAGTTTACGCATCTTTTGCCCTTGCACGATCAGCTCATCTTGAAACTCTGCGTCTGCAATGGCAATGAGTGCTTGGACCACTTCGGTATCCGAGCGTCCACGAAGATGAGCCACACCGTACTCTGTCACCACAATGTCGCGCAGATGCCGCGGGATCGTCTCATTTGAACAGGCAGACAAAATATTTGAAGTGAGTTTTTTGCCTTCACGCCGGGTGCTTCGAAGCATGAGAATCGAATGAGCATCACTCAACTCATGCGCCATGGCGACAAAATTGTATTGGCCGCCGACACCACTGACCACGCTGCCGTTCTCGAGAGTATCGGAAGATGCGGCGCCAAGCAGACTGACTTTCATCGCCGTGTTGATAAACCGAGCCTTTGTGCGTTGTCGCCTTAGGGCCATCTCGTGCGCATCGTAAAGATCATTGACTCTTGAGACTCGAGTCATACAAATTCCGGCGCTCTCGTTGGCTGGCAAAGTACAAAGCCAATGGTAGAATTCTTTTGAACCCAAAAAGAACGCACCATGGAGAAAAATAGGCGTGTCCCGTTCGGAGTCGATCACCATGCGCTTTAAGATTCCGGCCCGGCGCAAATGCATAAAGCCATCCATGACCAATTCACTTGTACCGTACAGACCTTGCTCAAAGCGATCACCGCAGAAGATCTGCGCTGAAGTACCCCAATCTAGATGCATCTTCTGATAGATGGAGTTTTGTTGGTGCCGAAGAATCAACGCGTGCACCACGGCATCTGACAATGAGCCAATGCCGATTTGCAAAGTGCCACCATCTTGCACCAGCCCACTCGCATGCATACCAATCATGTGGTCAACCGTATCGACCTCAGGCTTGGGCAAAGCAAAGAGTGGGGGAGAGTGAATGGGCTCAACGACAGCGTCCAATAGAGAATCGGGAAGAATGGCATCATTTTCCATAAACGGCAGGTCCGGGTGAACCACTGCAATAAATAGAACCCGTTGACCTAAGCTTCGACTGGCGTCGATCAAATCCAAAGTGAGATCTGGGTTGCTAGAAAGACTGTACTGTTCGCGCCCCTGGTGCAACCGCTTGGCCACCATCTGAAGAATCACATTCACTCGGCGTTGAGCGAGGGTTTGGCAAACATGCGTGTAGTTTAGACTGATGTAGTCCGACTGAGCGCTAGCGGAACGGAGATATTGTCCTGGCTGTAAATAAAATTCATGTACGTTTATATTTTTTGGCAAAGTGCTGCTGCGCTGAGCTTCGTCATAATCTAGCAATGGCGTATCTTTGCCAAAGTGTCGGTCTAAAAACGGCGTCGCAAAGCGTGCCTCGAGGGAGTTCGGGCGCACCCTCGGCGGGCGAAGCGATAGGGCCGTGTAGACCTCGAGCTGCAGATTGGAATTGGCTTTGACCCGTCTGTAGACGGAATTTAAGGCATCAATCGGCTTGCCTAGCCCGAGGGGGGTCGCGAGGCGAATATCTGGCCCTACATGTTGCAGAATAAAATCAACTATGGCGTCGAGGTCGGCTAGTTTTTGCAAAGTTCGCATGAATGGCATGATAAAGACTAGCCACTTGAGCGCAAGTTCTTTTGCGCCTTCAAAAAAGCCCAGTCCACGTTTGATTTGATTCTGGATGCTTTGCCTATCTAGTGCTAAGGTGGTGGCATGAAGAATCATTCAAGTCCCTCGTATGTGATCGAAAATGTTGAAATCTGGACGGCCGATGGCGTGCGAAAGTCGCAGCAGGTATGGATTGAAAATGGACTGCTCAAAGAGATGGGTGGCAAGGTCTCCGCTCCGACCTCAGCGAAACGTTACAACTTAGAGGGCAAGGTTTTAATGCCGGCAGGCGTGGATGCTCAGGCCCACTTGCGCGTGCCTGGCCAAGCGCAAAAAGAATTGCCCGAGACGGGCCTCTTGGCGGCACTCAAGGGTGGCTACTCTGCCGTCCTCACGATGCCCAATACGAAACCCACCATAGACTGTGTGGAAGTTTTACGGCAGGGAGAAGCGCAAGTGCGCTCAGCTGAGCAAATGTATGGCGTGCGAGTGTTTTGGTCGGCGGCCATCACCGAGAAGTTAGACAGCGCCAATTTGACTCCGTTTAATAATTTGGTTGAAGCCGGAGTGCGCGCCTTTACCAATGATGGGCTGGGCGTCGAGTCCGATGCCGTCATGGAGCAAGCGTTCGCGGCTTTGGAAAAACTGGATGTGCCGCTGCTGCAACACGCAGAATTTTTAGGACATGGAGGCACCCTAGCTCCCGGCGCCGTACAGGTTCGTGTTGGGGCCGCGCCCTATCCCGACGAACCTGAGTGGAAGATGGTGGAGCGAGACGTGCGTGAGCTACGCAAACACAAAGGGGCTCGGTATCACGTTCTGCATGTGTCGAGTCGAAAAACGCTCGAGGTCGTACGAGAGGCCAAACGTGAGGGTCTGAAAGTTACAGCAGAGGTTTCACCGCACCATTTGTTTTTTAATTCAGAGTCGATCGACGGTGGCAACACCTCGTTCAAGATGAATCCGCCCATTCGTTCAGTAGCTGATCAAGAGGCCCTATGGGACGGACTAGCAAACGGCGATCTAGATTTTGTGGCAACCGATCATGCGCCTCATGAAGATCTCATGAAGGCTGGGCACTTTAACACAGTGGCCTTTGGGACGATTGGTTTTGAAACCACCGTGCCTGTGTTGCTAGACGGTTGGAAGAAAGGGCGGCTCACTCCCCAACGGTTGGTTGAGGCCTTTGCCACGGCACCTGCCAAGTTTTTAAAATTGCCACCCGGGTATGGTGAGTTTGCACCGGGTGCGCCGTTTCACGCGGTTGTGGTCGATATAGAAGCTCGAGGCCGTGTGTATCAAGCGTCTGACTTTTCAAGTTTGAGTAAGAACAGTTGTTTTATCGGATCGGAGCTCCCGGGCACAATCCTAGGAGCCCTCCACGAGGAGCGCATTTTTAACTTTGGAGTCAAAGAGTGGTAAAGGGCAGATCTCGCCTGGTTCGTTGTTTTGCAGTCGGAATTTTTTGGCTTATTGGTCTGAGTCAACCGGCCTCTGCTCTAGAGGACAAAGATTTCTCATCTTGGACCAAGTACACTAAAGGTGAGTTGATTGCGGAGACAACCGGCTTGGCACCGGGTCAATCGGGCGCGATCGGTTTAAAAATAAGTTTAGTTGAGAAGTGGCACACCTATTGGTTGAATCCCGGTGACTCCGGGGCGCCTATTCGACTGAATTTTAAAACAGACCCTGGTGTGAGCATTAAACAGGTGTTGTTTCCTACGCCGGTGCGGGAGATGACCGGCCCAATCGTATCGTTTGCTTACAAAGACCAAGTTCTGCTGCCTATCGAACTCGCGGTGAGCGACCAGATGCGAGTGGGCACTTCGACGCGCATTGAAGTGGATGCGGAGTGGCTGGTGTGTGCAGACGTGTGCATCCCGGCGTTGCAAAAGTTCAATATAGACGTGCCCATTATGTCGCTGACAGATATCAAGCCTACGGCTGAATTCGCCCTGTTTCAGCAGACGCGTCGGTTGATCCCAAAAATTGTTTCGCCTTACCCCAAGTTTGAAAAATCCGATGGGGCGATCACGCTGAAGTTGCCGGATGGAGTTGAGCCGAAGTCGGTCGTGGAGTTCTTTCCATTCTCAGGC
This sequence comes from Bdellovibrionales bacterium, assembly GCA_041739415.1. Classification (GTDB taxonomy): domain Bacteria; phylum Bdellovibrionota; class Bdellovibrionia; order Bdellovibrionales; family UBA1609; genus JALHOQ01. The sequence goes on from JBGSNU010000035.1 coordinate 8,861, forward strand.
TCGGGCGTGACGAATGAACCAGTGTCAGTACTCGGGCAAACTCTGCAGTTCAAGGCGAGCGTGACACCAGTCAAGGGACCAGAGCGTGTGGGCATTTTGTTGGTCTCTGGTGACAGCCAACAGGCTTTGCAGTTTGGCGACTCCGGCTGGACGTTTGGCAAAGAGGAGGCAGCCTCCGGGTCAAAGCTATGGTGGATGATGCTTTCGGCCTTTTTGGGCGGAGTCATTTTAAATTTGATGCCCTGTGTGTTTCCGATTCTATCGATGAAGTTTTTGAGTCTAATGAAATTGGGGCAGGCGCATTCGAAAGACGTGCGGGCACAAAATTTAGCGTACGTCGCCGGCGTGCTACTCACATTTTTAGGTATTGCCGGCCTGCTAGCGGCGCTCCGAGGAGCCGGGCAATTGGTGGGGTGGGGATTTCAATTGCAGTCGCCGGTTTTTTTACTGCTGCTGATTTGGCTGTTTGTTGCCCTGACATTAAATTTATTGGGTTTATTTGCGATAGATTTTATTGATTCTGGCCTGGGCACTCGACTCACTCGTGCGGGTGGACTCTCGGGTTCGTTTTTTACTGGAGTCCTTGCGGTGGTGGTTGCGTCTCCTTGTACGGCTCCGTTTATGGGCGCGGCATTAGGATTCGGAATTAGCCAGCCTTTGCCTCAGTTGCTGTTGATTTTTGGGCTACTTGGGCTTGGGCTTGCGTCGCCCTATTTGATTTTTGCCGTATTCCCCGCTTGGACACGCTTTTTGCCACGGCCTGGCTTGTGGATGGAACGACTTAAGCAAGTCATGGCGTTGCCGATGCTGCTCACAGCTGTATGGTTGGTTTGGGTGCTCAGCCAGTTTGGGCAAATACAAATTGTTTATGGGGTGCTGCTGACTTCAGCTCTGTTGGTTATGGCGCTTTGGTATCGAGGTCAATTTCACCTAGGCCTAAAAATATTTACCGCATTGGCGATGGGCGGGGTGTTGGTGACGGCGTTGGCCTTGCCGGAGGGGCAACGAGACCTCGAGGCCAATGACGGTGTTTGGCAGCCGTACTCAGAGGCGAGGTTGGAGTCGCTCAAGGGTCAGAACGTTTTTTTAAACATGACGGCGGATTGGTGCCTGACCTGCAAGGTCAACGAGCGCTTAGTGTTCAATGATCCAGAGGTGTTGGCCCGACTTGAGTCTAAGGGTGTAGTGATGCTCAAGGGAGACTGGACTCAACGAGATGAAGAGATCACGCGCTTTTTGAATCGCTATCAACGAGTGGGTGTTCCATTTTATGTGATGTATTCTGCGAAAAATCCCAGTGGTGTCGCTCTGCCAGAAGTATTGACTAAGTCCTCATTCCTCGATTGGATTGAGACTGAGTATAAGTGATCAAAATTGCCGTCTGTCAGCTTGGTCTCGCAGCGGTCGCTAGGAGGATATATGTTAAGTCAGTGGATAAAGTCTCTCGCTCTTGCCCTCGTCGTAAGTTTTGCAGTGGGCACAACGGGATTTGCAGCACCACAAAGTGGTGAAGCCGCGCCAGAATTTTCGTTGAAGGGTTCAGACGGCAAAACGTACAAACTGAGTGATTTCAAAAACAAAGTGGTTGTGTTGGAGTGGTTCAACAAAGATTGCCCTTATGTTCGCAAGTTTTATGACACCAAGACTATGCAAGAGCTGCAAAAAGACGCTGTTGGCAAAGAGGTGGTTTGGTTGTCGATTATCTCTTCTGCAAAAGGCAAAGAGGGATTCATGACGGCAGAACAAGCTAACAAATATCGCTCTGAAAACGCCGTTGCAAACACTGCCATTTTGTTTGACGCCGATGGAAGCGTTGGCAAGCTCTATGGTGCCAAGACAACGCCCCACATGTTCGTCATCAACAAAGAAGCCAAGGTTGCCTACCAAGGTGCAATTGACGACAAACCAAGCGCAGATCAGCGCCAAATCAAAGGTGCCACAAACTACGTCTCTGCAGCGTTAGCCGCCTTAACAAGCAAAGACAAAGCTCAGACCATCAAGACAACCTCAACCGCTCCCTATGGTTGTTCGGTAAAGTATTAGGGTAAACCTCGACTGGTAGTTCGCTAAGCGAACTACCAGAGTCGGCTTTCGGCCAGTTCATTTAGAGGTCGACCCTCTCAAAACTCTACTTTGAATTCTTCGTAATTTCACATTGATAGTCGTAGCATCCCATCTCTCCGCCACAGGTCTTGATTGCTACGATTTCCAATCACCCGCACTCCAAACTCAAAACGTCGTTGCGCCTATCCACTATTCGCGGCTTCTCAATGGTGCAACTCATCTACAATATAAGGAATAAATGCGGCGACCCTGTCTAAAGCTTAGTCGGGGGAGCTTGCAAGACGACGCCGAAAAAAGGCTTAGTTGGCCATTTTTCGTCTGGAGGTGCGCCCCGCGAATTTTGTCATGCGCGGCCAGTTCACTCCCCCAAAAGATATTTCACCGCGAGCGATCGAATCAGGGGCTCAACACTGAGTTCCACTCGGTGAACTAAACCCCTTATCACTTGAAAATGACCCATGTGACCGAGGCTCGTGAGGGCGGAGTGCTCTTTTTGGCTCTGGGCGAGGTCGACTCGTTCATCTTGGTCACCATGAATGCCCAGAACGGGCAGTGGAGTGAGCTGTGAGTAGGCATCGAGAGGATACCCGCAGCCCAGACCCAGGATCGCTTGTACATTTGTTAGCTGAGTGGCCAGGTAGGGCGCAAGGTATCCACCTTGTGAAAATCCAAACAAGATCTTCGGTGTTGAGCCGTGACCGAGGTCTGAGATCAGCCGACTCAAAGCTTGGGCCGTTTGCATCGGATCGACCAGCATGATTCGCCGATTGGCTTCGCGAAAGTACCAAGAGTACGCTTCAATAAATCCAGACTCACTCCAGATTGGCACCGGAAACGGCCCATTCACTGCTAAAATTTGAAATGGCAACTCCGCCTGCCACCACCCCAGCCGCTTGAGCATCGACAACGCGTGATCTTGGTAGCCATGCAGGCAAATCACTAGCCCGGTCTCGCTTGGAGCCGACAGGTGATAGCGGAGCGGCAACTCAAAAGTGTAAGGGCGGGTGGGCCAGGTAAACATCTGAAATTTATCTGACATCATTTGCTCCTTTAGCCTACGGGGATGACCGACTGGCGTTTTGTGTCGTGTTTGATCATATTGGGGGGTAAGCTCGAGACAATGGACTTAAACAGGGCCTGCAAAAGATCACCCTTCCATTGATCGCGGCGATAGACGACGCTCAACTCTCGAGTAGGGACGGGCTGTTCAAACTCACGAATGTGTTCTTTGCGTTCAGCTTCCGACAATGTGTTTACAAATAGCGCGGGCATAAGGGTGTAGCCTTGACTCTTTTTTATGAGGTTTCTGAGCGTCTCCAAACTGCCGCCTTCAAATTGCACATTGGGGAACACTCCATCTTTTCGTCGTAGAGAGCAGAAGCGAACCACCTGATTGCGAAAGCAATGTCCATCGGCCAGCAGCCACATCTCGTCGCCGTTTAAGTCATCCTCGCGAATCCGGCGCCGGCTGTGGAGCGGGTTATTTTTTGCGACATAGAAGTAAAAGGGCTCATAGCAAAGAGGTTTTTCGGTCAGCCCTGGCTCATGCAGAGGAGTGGCCATGATGCCGGCATCCAGTTTGTCTTCGTGCAAAAGGGCTAAAATGTCAGAGGTTTTGAGCTCATCCACATGCAAGTGAACCGCAGGGTATTTTTTTGAAAACTGGTCTATAAACAGCGGCAAAAGATAGGGCGTCACGGTGGGAATCACTCCCAAGCGAAACTCACCACTGGTCTGCGCACTTTGGGAACGCGAAAGATCCATAAGCTTTTGATGCTCCCGCAGCAGCACCCGCGCCTGTTCGATAAATCGAATGCCTTTTTCTGTTGGCACCACGGGTTTTTTCAGTCGGTCAAAAATGAGAAACCCAATTTCTTCCTCCACCTTTTGAATTTGCATGCTTAAAGTGGGTTGTGAAATATGGCAAAGTTCGGCGGCCTTGCCGAAGTGTCGAAGTTTGTCGACGGCCGCGATGTACTCCAGCTGGCTAATCGATGGCATAGGGCTCCCTTCGTACCTTGTAGCGTCAATATATAATATCAATCAGATGATTTATACAATCGATTTTACTTATCGACACCAATGGTCGACACTACCCTTGAACCAATAGCTCTAAATGGAGGATTCATTATGTTAGGTATAGGCAAGCAGTTCCCCAAGTTCAATTTAAAGGCAGTAACCGGCCTCGATCTCAAAACGGCATTCTCAGAGGTAAACAACGACACATTTAAAGGCAAATGGCTTGTGCTGTTCTCCTACCCCAAGGACTTCACCTTTGTTTGCCCGACTGAAATCAAGGGCTTTAACGATCTCGTGGGTCAGTTTAAAGATCGAGACGCCCAGTTGTTGACGATGAGCACAGATTCGGAATTTGTCCACTTGGCTTGGAAGCAAAGTCATGACGATTTAAAGGCGTTAGCCTTCCCCATGCTGTCAGACATCAAGCGTGAATTGTCGCAGGCTTTAGGGATCTTAGACGAGACCGAAGGCGTTGCTCAACGGGCCACCTTTATTGTCGACCCACAGGGTATAATTAGATTTGTTTACGTTACGGATTTGAGCGTCGGCCGAAACCCAAAAGAAGTTTTGCGAGTTTTGGATGGACTGCAAACCGATGAGCTCTGCCCCTGCAATTGGGAAAAGGGTAAAGAAACCATCTCGATCTAACTAAGGAGTTTGACAATGAGTGTGGCTGAACTAAAAGACGCGATTCCCGATTTCGGTCGGGACATCCGGTTGAATCTTGAGACGGTTTTGACAGAAGACGGCGCACCAGGCTTGAGCGGTCGGCAGATTTGGGGAGTGGCGTTGGCCTCAGCCTACGCCCTATCCCACAAGCCAATGGTGGACTCAGTTCTGCAGTCTGCGGGCACTGAATTGGATGCGCCAACGATCGAGGCGGCAAGAGCTGCGGCGACCATTATGGCAATGAACAACATTTACTACCGGGCGCAGCATCTGATGGAGGACCCTGAGCTGAAGAAGCTCCCTGCAAGGCTTCGAATGAATGTGATTGGCAAGCCCGGGATCGAGAAGGTGGATTTTGAGCTAATGAGCTTTGCCGTGTCCGCGCTAAGTGGTTGTGGTCAATGTTTAACGGCGCATTTGCATGAAATTCGCAAAACCGGTCTGTCCAATGAGGGGATCCAATCGGCTCTGCGCATTGCCTCCGTGTTGAATGCAGCTAAGACAGCTCTGGCCATAAAATCTCTTTAGCGTTATAAGGGAGAGATGATTCATCTCTCCAATGTCTCCAAAAACTATGGCAACAAGGTGCTGTATCGGAATGCTTCGATGCAGCTCAATCCCGGTGAAAAAGCCGGTCTGGTCGGTCCAAATGGCGCGGGCAAGACGACGATCTTTCGCATCCTCATGGGTGAGGAGGGCGTCGAGTCAGGTCAGGTGGTAAAGCCTGAGCGCGTCGTTGTGGGGTACTTCTCGCAAGATATTGAAGACATGCGCGGTCGATCCGTCCTCGATGAAGTGAAGTCAGCGGCCGGCACCCTGCCTGTGATTCAAAAAAAACTATTGGAGCTTGAAGCCAAGCTGGCTGAACCCATGAGTGACGATGAGATGACGAGTGTTCTCGAGGTCTATGGTGAGCTTCAGGCGGAATTTGAACGGCTGGGAGGCTACGATCTGGATGCCCGCGCGGCCGAGATTGTGACAGGCCTTGGATTTGCCCCGGCTGACCACGAGCGCGACACCGGAACTTTCTCCGGTGGATGGAAGATGCGGATCGCACTCGCCAAGATTCTGATTCTAAACCCCGATGTATTATTGATGGATGAACCGACAAACCATTTGGACCTGGAGTCGATCGTGTGGCTCGAGGGCTGGCTGAGGTCCTATAAGGGCAGCCTGCTAATGACAAGTCACGATCGTGAATTTATGAATCGCCTAGTGGGTAAAATTGTCGAAGTCTCAAATCAAACAGTCACAGTTTACTCAGGCAACTATGACTTTTATGAGAAAGAAAAAGAAATCCGGCGTGAGCAGCTGCTTGCAGCGGCAAAACGACAGGACGATATGTTGGCCAAAGAAGAGGAGTTTATTGCACGCTTTGCGGCACGCGCCTCCCACGCCGCCCAAGTGCAAAGCCGGGTTAAAAAACTCGAGAAGATTGATCGCATTGAGATCCCATCAGAAGAGAAAGCCATCCACTTTGAATGGCCCGTGCCACCCCGAGGGGGCGATGAGGTTGTCAAATTAGACGCTCTTAGCAAGGTGTGGCAGCGAGACGATGGCTCAACAATCGACGTGTTTCAAAATGCCTCAGCCTTGGTGAAGCGCCTGGATCGAGTGGCAGTGGTCGGAGTGAACGGTGCCGGAAAATCAACACTACTGAAGATTATTGCCGGAGAGACCTCGGCCACCGGCGGCAAAGCTGTGGTTGGAGCAAGTGTAGAGCTCGGGTATTTTAGTCAGAACTCTTTGGATGTACTAGACCCTCGATCGACCGTGTTGGATGAAGTGCATTCGCGGATTCCCACCGCGTCGCTCGGTTATATTCGCAATCTCTTAGGTGCGTTTAAGTTTTCTGGTGACGAGGTTGAAAAGCGAATCTCCGTGTTGTCGGGGGGCGAAAAGAGCCGCGTAGTTCTTGCGACTATTTTGTCACGGCCGGTGAACCTTCTGATTTTAGATGAGCCCACCAACCATCTCGACATTCAATCACGCGATGTGTTGCTCGAGGCCGTCTGCAACTTCCCCGGCACCGTGATGGTCGTGAGCCATGATCGGCACTTCTTGCGCCGAATGAGCACTCGCGTGTTTCGACTAGACCGACATGAACTCACCGTCTTCGACGGCACCTTCGACTACTATCTGGAAAAAACCGGCCAGCAGATGTAACTGGTCAGTCGAGGTTTACTACTTTTTACGGGCGGGTTTGTCTTTTGGTTTAGCGTTGCTGGGGTAGATGTACTCGGGCTCGCCGGCAAAAAAGTAGAAGCGATTGCTGTCGAACTTAAAACCCAATTGGCGACGGTAGACTTCAGCCAAGACTAGAGTGCTGTCGACCAGTCGGTCTTGTAGCATCGATCGGTACATGCGCGCGTTTTTCGAGACGTCGTCGCGCTTGGATTTTTTATCCATAGCGAGAAGCTTTGGCACCGCTTGAATCGACCGGTCGCTCAAGTCATGCAACAGATCAAGCAGCGATTTGTTGGCATTCTTTTTGGCAAACTGGGGCCACTGGCGTTTTGCAGCTTTGTGCACCTCATACCCCAGCTCAGGATAAAGCTCGTCGACCATCCGTTCTTCAAAATAGCTGTGGATGCCTTTTTGGTTGGTCATTTGTCCATCGTAGTTTTCGCTTACATGCAAGGGCATGCTCAAGTCGCCGATGTAATGGGCCATCGTGCCGGCCATCACCATCCAGCGCTCTTGGATTTTTTGTCGAGCCGCGCCCGTTGGCTCCTTCAACGTTCGAAGTTCCTCAGTGATCGCCGACAATTGGTCGTTCATTTCGCGAATGCGCCAGAAGGCTCGACCCGCCTTAGCGGTGACTCCGGGGAACTGGGTGTCAAATTCAGCTCGTGACAATTCAAACGGCTTTTTCTTGTCAGAATCTTTGGGAAATTCGCGGTGAAAAATCTCGATATCCATAAAATGCTCGTTGCGCTCGATCTCATAGGTCGCCGGTCGCTTCCAAATGAAGTCTGGAACATTGGCGTAGTAGCCGAAGTCAAAGCTATGGGATTTCATAAACTGTGACTCAGGCTCCGTTGAAACAAGAAGGGCGGCGTTCTCTCCGATGATTTGGTGGCCGCGCTTGCCCCAGGCCGAGGCAGTGGCCGCGTTGAAGATAACAGACAAAGTCACACCCAATTGCAGAAGGCTTTTTAGTTTGTTCATAGAGTGTTGAGGTAGCATCGTGACGCTACAAAAACAAAAAGGAATGCGCTGGGCCAGATTGGAACTGTCACTTTAACTGAGTCTCTTTCGTAACCCCGCAATTGGTTGTATAAGAAAACAAAAACCAAATCCTGTTGTGAGGTCTATTGTATGCGTCTGCCCAAAAAACTGCTGCTTCTCGGCTCAGGTGAGCTTGGCAAAGAGTTCGTCATCGCCGCGCAGCGCCTGGGACTCGAAGTCGTTGCTGTCGACCGCTATGCCGATGCACCCGCGCACCATGTGGCCGACGCCTTTGCCGTGATCGACATGCTGGATGCCAAGGCACTTGAGCGCGTAGTGGGTGAGCACAGGCCAGATATTATAGTGCCAGAGATTGAAGCCATCCGTACCGAAAAGCTCCTGGAGTTTGAGTCGCGTGGAATACAGGTCACGCCGTCCGCGCGCGCGGCTCACCTCACGATGAACCGCGATGCCATTCGCGATCTCGCAGCTCGAAAATTAAAACTCAAGACGGCGCGTTTTTCCTACGCCGAGTCGCGCGAGCAATTGATCGCTGCAAGCCAAGAGGTGGGGTATCCGAACGTGGTTAAGCCCGTGATGTCGTCGTCAGGCAAAGGCCAGACGACCGTGCGGCATCCGAGCAAATCAAGCACCGCGTGGGATTATGCGGTTGAGGGTATGCGCGGCGATAAGGTGAAGGTCATTGTCGAACAGTTTATTCCGTTTGATTTAGAAATCACGCTGCTCACGGTGAAGCAAAAGTCAGGACCAACACGGTTTGTTCAACCGATTGGGCACCGACAAGAGCGCGGGGACTATCAAGAGTCGTGGATGCCCGCGCGCATTGGCAAAGGGCAGTTCCTCCAAGCGCAAAAGATGGCGAAGAAGGTGACCAACGCCTTGGGAGGCGCTGGACTTTTTGGGGTGGAATTTTTTATCTCTGGTACTGAGGTGTATTTTTCTGAACTCTCACCGCGGCCGCATGACACCGGCCTTGTCACTTTGATCTCGCAGAATCTCTCGGAGTTTGAATTGCATCTTCGGGCCGTTCTCGGGTTGCCGATTCCGGAGATTAGCTACTTTGGTCCATCGGCCTCGGCGGTGATCTTGGCTGATGCGGCGATAGACGCACCCACCTACCTGGGAGTGGATCAAGCCCTCAAGGTGAAGACTGCGGAGGTGCACCTGTTTGGCAAACCTGTGGCCCGACCTTTCCGCAGAATGGGAGTGGCGGTCGCACGTGGAAAAACAACCGATGAGGCTCGCCGGCGCGCACGACTTGCCGCGAATCGAGTCAAGATCCGCTCCACTTAAACTGCTGCGAACTTCGACACAATTGTTAGAGTTGCATTGCCTGTGTTGGGATACGGTTTCCTAATATGACTCTAAAGAGACTCTGCTTCACTCTCCTTCGCAGCAACAAGGAGAGTGCAATATGGACACAGAAGCCAAGAGAGCCGAACTCTTGCAGCGCCGTGATTTAATCAACTTTATTCGAGTGCGCCATGCCCATCCAGGCGACGACCACTTGGTGGGTGAGTTGTTGAGCAAAAGCTTTCGTGAGACCTACGCCAAAAAAATTCCAGACCTTCTCACTCCACCCGAACGAGAGCGTGAACTGCGTGACGTCAAGACTCGGCGAGAGCACGGCGTGGTGCGAGTGGTTGAGCTCGGCTTTCAATTGATTGGCACCTATGCCTTGATCCCTCCCACTGCCGCACTGAGTGAAGGTTGGCGCGAAGGGGCTGCCACTTTGCGCTGCTTGGCCATTGATCCCGCCTTTCACTCCCTAAAACTCAGCGAGCGACTGTTGACGGATTCGGTGGAGCAGGCTCGACTTTGGTCATGCGCGGGCATTTGCTTGCACGTGCAGTCTGGCGCCTTAGGTGTCGCGCGGCTGTATGAACAGTTTGGCTTCACCCGCGATTCACTGGGTGATAAACTGTCGATGGGAAGCCTGATTGAAGGTTACTTTCTCAAGCTCCCCTCCGTGGAAAGGGCTCAACTCGCTTGAAAGATTTAACGAACGAACGCAGTGGCGTGTTTGCGACGCTGCTGTCCTGCGCGCTGGGATCGGCCGCCGGCGTTTTTATTTTCGCTGCGTTTCGAAGCGAGCCCAGTTTTTCGCCAACAGTCGGAATTGTTCTGCGCATTTTGGCGAGCCTCTCGTGTTTGCTGTTGCCTTGGTTGTTGCAGAGTCGACGGCCGCAGTTGCACAACTGGCGCGACGGGCGTGAGCTTTGGTTGTGGGGTGCGTTCGGCGTGCTGTCACTCACGACTTACTACTACTCTGTACTGTTGATCGGTGCGGGTACGGCTGTTGTCTTGCACGCGGGTAGTGGCGTGTTCATTGCCTACCTTAGCCCCATTTTAACGAAGCAGCGCCTGTCACTGTTGCACGTGTTGGCCGCGACGGGTTGTCTATTGGGGCTGTTGCTGTTGTGGAGATCTGTGGATGGGGGAGTGGACGGCGCCCAGTGGGGCTTGGTGCTTGCGAGTAGCTCGGGTTTGTTTACAGCATTTGCCTATCTTATGGTGGTGCGGGTGGGACCTCGGCACAACACAGAGACAGTGCTGCTGCATTGGATAGTGGTCAGTTTAGCAGTGATGGCAATCGCCCTCGCAGTTTTGCCAGTGATCTGGCCGACAAAGATTGAAACCTGGCTCATTTTGATTTTGGCGGCTCTTTGTATGGCGTGGTCGCAATACTTTACCGCCGTTGCCTACCAGCGCACTCGAGCGTCACTCGTCGCGTGCATCAGTTTTTTGGCGCCGCTGTTAAGCGTGTTGCTCGACGCCTATGTGTTTAAGATTGAGTTTTCGCCTTTGGCGATTGTGGGGGTCGTGATTGTGGTGCTGTGTGGGCTGATTATTCCAAGCTATCAGATGCTCTTGCAAAAGCCCGCAGTTGAACCTGCGAGCTCGCCCATCGTCACGCTTATAGCGAATCCTTATCCAGAATCAGCTCCCCCAGCTCCTTTGCCGACGACTGAACCTGCATTCGAAGTCGGTCTCGAACGACGGACCCCTTGAGTTCAAAAATCTCCGGGCCAAAATTCCCGCGCACTTTGAGAGCTTGCACGTCCGCAAAGGGGCTATAGGTAGCCACCACCGACTTTGCCGCACGTTCAAGATCTGAGCGCCGCAACTCAGCCAAAAGTCTCGGTGTGCCGTTCGGTCGGCTAGCTCGCAGGTTTAAGGTCACTTCGATTTTAGATTTTGCTCCACCTTCAGACTGAACCGTCATTTTTCCGCGATAGGTCCCTTGGATCTTTAGATATTCGGCAAACAGGTCGCCCGGGGGCGGATCGGGAATGGAAACCAACTGCGCTTCAAATTTGCCGTAATAACCATCCTTTTTCGTCGTCACGGTCGCTTGGATCTGGCCATCTTCCAACGTTCCAGAAAAGTTAATGCGGTAGTTCATAAGCCCGGTCCCTTCGAAGGTGATCTGCGGTGGGCTTTCGTTTGGTCGATACGTCACATCCAACCCCAGGTCGGCGTCATTATGGTCCAGCCTATCGTAGAAGCCCGCAAGGTAGGGCTGCTTGTTGCTACTTTCAAGGGCCGTCAAATCAATGCGGACGGGAATATTCTTTTTCGGATCATTGAAGTGAAAGATAGTGCCTCGGTAGGATCCCTCTACACTTCGATAGGCTTTAAAGAGTCGGTCGCGGAGAGTGTCCTTTAACCCGGTATCCTTGGTTTCCCACTGGCAAGTCAGTTTGCCAATTTCACCATCTAAAACTGAGAAGATGGTGCCTGTGTACTTGCGGTCAACCATTTGACCTTGAATCGACTCAATGTCGCTCTTGTCGTTGGATGAAAGGTTGAGGGTCGCGGTCTCACGTGAATAGCCTGAGGGAAATAGGGCGTAGTCAGCCACGACCGGCGCAATTCTTTGAAAGATCGCCAGTGGCGATTTTTTTGAGCCTGGAGTTCCATCAGGATTCGTCACGGCCACCGTTGTGATTGAGATAATCAGTCGGGCTTTTTCGTTGGTGTGGTCAGTCTCGGTGATGGTGCAGCCGTAGGTTCCAACCAACGGACCGTAGAGTTCCTCCACCAGTTTGTTCTGTCGAAGCTGAGCCTTGTTGGGTGTGGTGTCCTCTGAGCCCACTCCACAGCCGACCACTGTCAAAACGACTATAAACAAAAATAGATTAATTGCCAAAATCATTGCGGCTTGGATCTTGTTCCATCTATTTGTCATTGGCGGTTCTCCTTGGCTTGGCTGGATTGTTCGGGCGACTCAGGGATCAACTCGTCACGACTGGCGGCCCAGCGGTTTAAGGCGATTTGATAGTCGCCAATGGCTCGCGCCAATCCCACTTTAGTTTGGAACTGATTGTTAATAGCATCAATCAAAACCTTTACATCGGTGCGACCTTGCCCGTAAGTGCGCGTCAGTTCACGCACAGCTCGCTCACGGTGTTCACTTTGCCGAATCGCACTCTGCATAATGGCATACGTCGCCTCGACTTGCCGCTGCTCTTGCGCGAGCGCATTCACGGTTCTTGCAGTTTGCAGATTGAGGTTCGTTTGCGCCAAATCGCGCTGAGCTCGACGGTTGACGATCTCCTCACCCTGGTAATTTGAGCCAAAGTTGTAAACAAGCTTTCCACCAACATAGTACCTCGGGTGTGAGGCGGTGGAAAGGCGAGAGAAAGCTCCGTCTGAGGATTCGTCAAAGCCGGTGGTGGCGTAGCGCCCGACCAAATTTAATTCAGGGTAGCGTTTGGTGTTGGCCGCAGTGAGGAGGTCTTTTGCAGCCTCAAGCTGCAACTGCTGGGCCCGGATGGAGCGCAGTTCATTCACGGGTATGGGCTCAAGCTTCGGGACAGGGGGGACACTGGTGCTTACGGCGAATTCAATAGCGGTGTCAGGCGGAAGATTGAGATTGGTCAACAGCCCGTCGATACTGGTGAGATACGTGGTCGATGCTGTCTTCACCGCTTGCTCTTGCGCTTCAAAATCAGCTTGTGCTTGAGCGAGTTCACCAGGGTTGGCGTAGCCCACTGAGCTTTTGCGCCGCACCTGTGCCACTAAACTTTTAAATCGATCGCGCGAGGCGAGGGCCTCTTGAAAAGTTGTTTCAGCCACATAGGCATTCCAAAAATCATTGAGCGCCGATAGCACAACGCCCTCGAGTTTATTCAGCCGGTCAATCCCCGCGGCAGTGTAAACCTTCTCGGCGGACCGAATGGTGGCGCGGTCTCCCACTCCAAAAAAATTGTTTAGCAAAGACTGTTCAACAGTCAGACCCAATTCGCCCTGACTAGCCTTTGGAAGTTGGACAAAACCAGGAGCTTGTTGCGAGCCCAAAGTATAATCTGCATCGCGCGACCGTTGGGCGTAGTTCACGCCAAATTTGGTGCCCGTCCTGAAAGCCTTGGTGAGTGCCAAATCCGTGATCGTAGATTTGTAAGTTGTGCCGATCGAGTTAGCGCGATCGATAGCTTCACCCTTATCATACTCGTAGCCGGATTCTAGCTCGACCTTCCAGTCAAATGGTAAAAACGCAGTGGCGGTAGCAAAGCGAGTGGTGACGAACTCATCATTCACCAGTGAAGTCGCCGGGCCTTGCTTCAGCACCAACTCAGCCACGTCTTTAGGTGAGAGACGCATTTTTATTGGAGGCGCCGCCACGATCAGCATCGACATCGACGCGATTGAGATCAAACTGCCAGCACGCAAAAGTTGGGTGACTTTTTCCACTACCATACGATCTGTGTTCCAGCTTCCCAGTTGTTAGCCTGCACTTGCATCTGATCAGGTGCAGAGCTCAGTTGTCGATTGGAATAGCGAGTGTAAAGACTCCAGGTGGGATTCAGTCTAAAGTCAAAACCAGCGAGCCAAGCTTGATAGTTAGCGCGTTTACTCAAATTGGCTAGGTCGTTGCTACTCACCTGGGTGTATGTCAGTCGTCCAACTTCAGCTCCCACCACGGTGGTCAGCCATGGCACTCGATTCATCACAAAGTTCAGTTGCGGCCCCACGCCGAGCATGAAGGTGTTCAGCCGCACGTTGCTCTCTACAAAGCCTGAGTCAAACCGGGCCTTGGCTTTTTGCGAAATGTAGCCCACCCGGCCGCTCAGGCCCCAGTCCATCTGCCATCGAGGTTGTTCCAGCAATTTGCCCTGAGCGCCAAATATCAACGCTGGCAATACGGTGGACCCGTTATCGCTCAGATTAAAATCACTTGATGTAAAATCATTGCGGACGGTCCCGCTTGGGCGAAACATCTGAAGTCCCAAGCCCAGTTTGTAGTCCCAAAGCCTTTGCCGGACCTCACGCAGGGGGTCTTCAAGCGAAAGCATCGACTGACTCACTTGCACGTCGTTGGGCGTGGCTTTGATGCGGCCGGGCTGACGAATTTCCTCACGCGCACGCTCAGTTAGGGGGGGAAGGTCGCGTGATTGGGCCGGCTCGGCTTGAAGAAGCAGTGGAGATACGGCCAAGGCCCCCAAGAGTAACGGCAGGAATATATCAACTCGGTGACTGAGCATCTGAACTCTCCCCTGTAAGATCTGAGTGTATAGCATTCGGCCAGGCCTTCGGGAAGTGGGTATCTGTTTGACCGGGCGATTATAAAAATTCTAAATTGAGCTCCTCACGCCTTGGGAGAAGCTATGAATTTATCCGATATTTCAATTCGCAACCCCGTGTTTGCTTGGATGCTCATGACGGCCCTCATTTTATTTGGAGCTGTGAGTTTTTCTCGCATGGGCGTCAGTCAGATGCCAGATGTGGATTTTCCAGTCCTGACCATCACGGTCAACTTGCCGGGTGCAGCGCCCGAGGTCATTGAGGCCACAGTTGTAGAACCCATTGAAGACACCTTGATGGCCATTGAGGGAATTCAAACTCTTAGCTCAAGCTCAAATGCGGGAATGGCAACAGTAACCTTGGAATTCGATTTAGATCGAGACATCAACGTGGCCTTGCAAGATGTTCAAGCCAAATTGGCGCAAGTTCAGTCACGGCTCCCTCGAGAAGCTGAGTCGCCAGTGATCTCAAAGACCAATCCCGATGATCAACCCATTCTGTGGTTGGCGTTGACCTACGAAAAAGACGATCTGCAATTTTTAATGAAGTACGCGCGCGATTACGTCAAAGATCGGTTCACCACCATTGAAGGGGTTGGGGACACATTTGTCGGTGGTTACACAGATCCACAACTCCGCGTTTGGGTTCGGCCCGAGCAATTGCCTCGACACAATCTTTCGGTCAACGATATTTTAGATGCGATCTCCACGGGGCACTCTGAAATGCCCGGAGGTTACATTGAAGACGGCAAAAAAACTTACAACGTCCGCACCATGGGCGAAGCCAAGACGGTTGAAGATTTCAAACGGATTGTTATCACTAAGCGCGCCGGCCAGCCGATTCAAGATCCTTCACAAGTAATGACTCTGGGGCAAGTCGCTCGGGTCGAAGAAGGTCTCGATGAAATCACTCGCATGTCGCGCTTCAACGGCCAGACAGCACTGGGTCTTGGAATTCGCAAGCAACGCGGCTCCAACGCGGTGGCTGTGGCGAGAGCCGTTAAAGCTAAACTGCTAGAGATCAATCCGCAATTGCCAGAGGGCATGAAGATCCACGTCAATTTTGACAGCACAAGGTTCATTGAGCAGTCGGTGCGTGAGCTAAACAAGCATTTGATTCTTGCGGTTATTTTGACGTCGATCGTCTGTTGGGTATTTTTAGGGAGCTGGTCCGCCACGCTCAATGTGCTTCTGTCGATACCCACCTCCCTAATGGGAGCTTTCATTGGTTTGTATTTCTTAGGTTTTACCCTAAATACATTTACTTTGCTTGGTCTGACTCTGGCGATTGGGATCGTGGTGGATGACGCCATCATGGTGCTTGAGAATATTTTTCGCCACAATGAGAAGGGCAAGGGGGCGATCGAGTCGGCGATCATTGGCGCGCGCGAGATTTCATTTGCGGCGCTCGCGGCCACGGTTGCTGTGATCGCAATCTTTTTGCCCGTGGCGTTTATGGACGGTGTAATCGGTAAGTTTTTCTTTCAGTTTGGGATGACGATCTCACTCGCTGTGGGGCTCTCACTCATCGAGGCCTTGACCATCACCCCTATGCGTTGCGCTAGTTTTGTTCACACAGGTAAGCGGACGACACGCATTGGACGAGGTTTTGAATGGGCCATGGAGGCTTCACGCGATTGGTATGCCCGAGCACTCCGTGTGTCGCTCGCCCATCGGTGGAAAGTGATGCTCGCCTCTCTAGTGATTATGGTGGCCTCATTTGCCTCGGTAAAGTTTGTCAAAAAAGAGTTTTCGCCGCAACAAGATCAAAGCATGTTCTTGGTTCGGCTCGTATTGCCCATCGGTAGCTCGCTTGCGTACTCAGACTCGGTGGCGAAAATTGCCGAGGATTGGTTGCGAAGTCGGTCTGAGATTAAACATGTGTACTCGGCCATTGGCGGTTTCGGTGGAGGAGTGAGTAACGCCAACACCACCACCATGTTTGTGACCATGAATGACCGCGGTGAGCGGGGCAAAGATTCGGTCAAAAAACGTGAGCTGACCCAGCAAGAATTTATGGGTGTAGCCCGCGAGGAGTTTAAAAAAATCCCCGACGTCCAGCCTGTGATGGTGGATCTATCAGCTCGCGGCTTTTCTGGTGGTCGCGGCTTTGCCATTGAGTTCACGTTGTTGGGTAGCGATTGGAACAAGTTGGCCAACTACAGTGAGCGACTGATGAAGGAGATGGCGGCCAGTGGACTGATGAGTGATTTGGACTCAGATTACAAATTGGGAATGCCTGAAGTTCAGATCGTGCCCGATCGCACCAAGGCGGCTATGCACGGTATTAGCGTGAGTGAAATTGCCCGCACCGTGAATGCTTTGATTGGTGGAGTGGAGCAGGGTCAGTATCAAGTGGGCGGTCATCGCTATGATATTCGAGTGCAGTTAGAAAAAGGCAAAGATCCTTTGAATGAGATTAAGAATCTGTACATCGGCAACGCCCGCAACAATTTGATCAACATCAGTCAAGTGGTCAAACAAGAAATCAATCCCAGCTTGCAGACGATTTCGCGCCTGAATCGGCAGCGGGCGATCACCATCACCGCCAACTTAGTGCCGGGCAAGTCTCAACCCGAGGCCATGGCCTTGATTGAAAAAACAGCAGCCAAAATGCTCGAGCCGGGCTACATGATTTCTGCAGGCGGGGCGTCCAAGACGGCGAACGAGGGATTCCAGAGTTTGCTGTTTGCCTTGGTGATGGGATTGATCGTGGCGTACATGGTTCTAGCCAGCCAGTTCAATTCGTTTTTAGATCCCACGTCCATACTGATGGCTTTGCCGTTTAGTTTTACTGGAGCGTTTTTGGCGCTGCTTGTGACTGGTGAATCTCTCAATATGTATTCGATGATCGGGTTGCTCCTGCTGATGGGCATTGTAAAGAAAAATTCGATTCTACTTGTGGAGTTTACCAACCACGTGCGCGATCAAGGCACACTGAATGCGAATGCAGCGCTGCTAGAGGCTTGTCCAACTCGACTTCGGCCCATTTTGATGACCTCATTTGCGACAATTGCCGCAGCCATTCCTTCGGCTGTGGCGACGGGCTCTGGAAGTGAGACAATTCGACCAATGGCAGTGGCGCTCATAGGTGGGGTGTTCGTATCGACGCTTTTGACTTTGGTCGCAGTGCCGTGTGTGTATTCGTTGTTGGATCGATTTCGCAGAAGAGACAAAGTAGCTCTCGAGACAAAGCATGCCTTTGCCACCATATCGCAACAGTCTTCGTCCCGTGAGCTTGAGGCCTCACACTAAGGCATTGGCGATTGTGCGATGAGTTCTAGTCTTGCTCTTGCCCAATCGCTACTTACAATTGGGGAATGAAGATATTTAAATTTGTGCTCGCCGTCAGTGTGATGTGTTTGGGTTTACCCGCTCATGCCTTCTATTCACCCTTGTCGCTGTCCATATTGCCGCCGGTGCAGTTCCCACCTGAGGACTTTTCAATTACCGGGGCTCGGTTGAGTTTATTTTGGGGCAAGCACCGCGACCTGTATGGCCTAGATGTTGGCGGTATCGGCAATATCACTGAGCAGACTTTTGTTGGGATCGGCGTGGCTGGCGCGTTCAACTGGACGAAGGGCAACACCACTATCTTGGGTCTTCAACTCGCGGGTGGTGCCAATATTAATACCAACAAGACAAACGTCTACGGTTTACAAGCTGCACTGGGACTAAACTATAACTCTGCGGCGTCCTCTGTTACTGGCCTGCAGCTGGCCCTGGTGAACATAGCTCCCCATACAACTATTAATGGCTTTCAGGTAGGTGTTTACAACCGTGCGTTGGCTGTTCGGGGATTTCAGATAGGGCTGGTTAATATCACCGAGACCCTAAGCGGCGTGCAAATTGGCTTGATTAATTTTCACCGCAAGGGCGTGTTTCCAGTCTCGCCTCTATTGAACATCGGGTTCTAAGAATTGCCGCCCTAGATGGAAATGGGCGCCTGTATCATAACTTTCAATTTATTCAGATTTTTGCGTAGGGCATGGCGCTGGTTTGAAGAAAGATCAATAAACTCAATACCTAAACCCGCTGGATAGTTCCCTCGAGCTTCAGTTCTGCGCACCACGCGCGCTTTTGTTCGGACCTGTGAAACGGCATCAAAGGTTATTTTTAAGTTGATCCAGTCGCCGACGCTTAGACCTGGTTGCCCGGCAATGAACAACCCAGACTCAGAGACGTCAAAGGTTTCTGAGCGCAGTGTCGCAAGTCGAATCCCGTCCATAGTCAAAGGCACATGCACCCGGTGTCGTTCCGCTCGGCGCCACCAGCGTCGATCGGGATGCCGCAGAATCCATTTCACCCGTTGGTCCAATAGCGGCAGGGTCGTGGCGGCAAAAACCAGGGTTGCGCCTGTCGTTGTGAGGAGTGAAAAATCTGTGGCAAAGTGGCCGACAAAGTAGTTGTTGGCCGCAGTGAGCACAATCAATGCGGGCACGGATATACGAAGCCAGGGCGATACCTGCCATAGCAATATGGCATTGGCGATCAGGCCGCCAAATACCAAAAGATTTAGCCAAGTGAGTTTGTGCAAGATCGCCATAACTTCAAGTGGACTATGCCCATAAAGGTGCATGACTTGAACAGGCATAGAGAGAGCGAGTGCCCAAAACCAAATGGCCATGAAGGTGATGGATCGCAGTCGCTTTGCCATTTATTCCGCCTCGCCTTCGAAATGATCACAGTAGCTAATCACTTGGTGCACGTACTTAGAGGCCTGGGTGAGAACATTATCCTTTAAGTAGTCGGCTCCCCGTCGCTCCAGCGCCTCCGCCACGCGTGCCGCTCCTGAGTTGTAGCTGGCCAAGATCACCTCACTAAATGAAGCTTCGGAGGGGCCAAGTCGACTCTCAATCAAACTTTGTTTATCTGGTCGTCGCCAGTATTGATTGAGATATTGAATGTAGGCGACGCCACCTTGAATACTTAGAGTTGGGTCCAGCCGCCATTCGTTTCCAGAGTGAATTTGCCCACCTAGCACTGCCATTTTTAAGATGGGGAATGGCAAAGTGCTTGCGCCAGGATACCGAGGCCAATCTGAATATTGTTTAGAGATCTCTTGGTCGCCTAACGGTGTAACCTGGGTTAGTCCAAGCGCGCGGCTTGAGCTAACGGCAAGAGAGTTAAATCCAGACTCTTGTGCCACAATCGCGGCAATAAAAAATGGGTTGAGATTTTGTTCCATTGAGCTTTGATTGATTTGCTGAATGACTTCAAAAGCAGGTCGAAAATCCGGAACACGAGAGATTAGACCCCGAGTATAGAAGGCCGAGCAGAGTGGTGGATGGTATTGTGCGGCGACCGAGGGTGCCTCGCTGTCACGTTTGTACGAGGCTTTGATGAGGTGATCTCGACTAGCGGGCAGACGCATATCCTTGGTCGTCCATTTGACCTCGCGTCTAAACGGATCAGAAGAAATTTCATAGGCCTGACTGAGAAAGCTAGCCGTCACATCTAGGCCGTTGTAGGTCAAAACAATGTTGGCGTCGTCTGGCACCCCCATGGGATCCTCGACAATCAGATGAAAGCGGCTTGGCTTGTGCAGCACCTGGCGGTGAGGGCTGAAGCGAACCCGAATGTGTCGGTCGCTGTAGGCCGCAACGGTTCGCTTAATGCTTTTTTGTCCATCTTTATTAGCGAAGAGAGAAATGCTTCCAAATGGCGACATGGGACCGACGCAGCCCGAAGTGGTCAGGAGTATCAAGGTGAGAAAAAGTGGTTGAATGGCCCTCGACGTTCGACTAGTCATGCAGGCTCTATCGGCAGAAATGTCGAACCGTTTACGAGATTCGGCATCGATCTCACTAAACAGATTTAAATGGATTGTCTCAATTGCTGAATCGAGACTGATTTGAAACGTATCGCGATTTTCTGTTGCATGTGAGATGCAAAAATATTTCACTCGGTTTCTTCAACGGGCAACACACATTTGCCGTTCATCAACCTCGCCTTTTTTGGGCATTTGATGTCTGGCTGAGCTCGGCGTGCGATGACATCCGAGGGCGCGTTTTCGGTCGGGGGCTCAGTGGCGACAGATTCGGTTTGTTCCGAATTTTTGGGCTCAGGCACAGGTGAAAGTGAAGGTGAGGAGCAGCCGGTGATGAATGTGAAAGTTAAAATGAGCGTCAAAATAGATATTGGGTGGAGCAAGGTGGTTTTCAAAATTGAGTCCTTTCTGATGCGGTGATTTTATGCGAATTTAAATTTAGTCTATGTTTGATGCCGGGGAGCGCTGTGAGTTTACAGGTCGACTTGCGCGGGGAAGAGTCTGTGAAAAGCGCTCCACTTCCGAACGGCCATGCTTGGATTCCAACGCTCGCAAGCCAAAGTGATAGCGGGCGGCCTGACTAAAGTAGTTGGTGAAAGTCGCATTGATCACACCCCCTCCGATGGCGCCAAGCACGGGCACCGCCTCGACCAGCATCTTTTCACTCACAACCACATTGAAGCGGGCCGCAATACGCGACAGGAGCTTTGTGACAATGGGCGCCACATTTTTTTGCAGTTCCATCGTCAGCTGACGCTGAGTTTTTTGGGCCAGGTAAGCCGCTGCGTCTCGAGTGAGTTTTGCAAATGCAGTTCTCGATGTCCAATAGGCGGAGCCGAGAGCATCATCGCTTTTGCTCGCGGGTGAGCCTAAACTCAATATGTATAGACACTCAAGTTGAGTCTGTGGATCGTTGAGGTCCATGCCCGACTCATGTGCAATTTGCGCAATTGATCTCAAAATAATGGCGGTGGTGATTGGCAGCTCAACCGGCAATGACAGCATACCAAAAAATCCACCAGCCGCACCCACGCCAAACGAGGCGGCTGTGTGCCATCGCCCAATGGTCTGCGACGTGTCGCCCTTGGCTCGCCTCAAAGGGATTGTTCGCGTGACCTCTTGTAGGCCTCGGCGAAGTGCCGCCTCAGTTGCCGATTGAATTTTACGTTGGTGCCGCACCGGCAGTTTGCGAACGGCGAGCTCAACTGGCCGACCGACGCTGTTGGCAAGGCGAATCAAAAGGCTGGGGTGCTCCAAAAACTGCATGGCTTGGCGAATGAACGCCTCTTCCTCTTGCTGCAACTTCATAGATGTTTTATTACCGCGAGCCGTGTCGGTCCAACAACAACTTTTATCGTTCATATAAATAGGGATCGGTGCCGCAACTCAAGTGCTTGAATCTTGAAATGACTCAACTCTCTGCAAGTGCATGAAACAAATCACAATCCAAAATCGGGATGCAAAATATAAATAACTTGTATTCACCCCAAGACCATTGGCTGGTTGTGTCTCATTTTGATACATGAGCTGACTTTACCTCGACGGAGGGGCGGCTTTTTGCGAATGCCGGGCGCAATCCGCTTCACCTTCGGCTATTCTGTTACCTATGACACGGGCGGTTTTCATTCGAAACGCACTCCTAGTTTTTGGAGCGCTGATATTCTCTTCAGGATTGAACGCCCGCACAGAAACCGCGTTTGGTTCAAGCAGCCCAGCTTCGCAGAGCGCCTATATGAATGCCGCGCAAGAGTGTGGTGAAACGATGCAACGTCGCACTCTCAACGAAACAACAGGAACAATGACCTACTGTGCTCGGGCTGTCAGGCGAATGGTCGGCTGCTTCGCCTCAAGAATGGGTGTGCAGGATTGCAATGCCTATACGGCAAATTGTGGAGATGAAGGTAAGGACTACGTTGACTGTACGAATGGTGCATTGACGAAATGTGGATACAGAAAGGTGGATGGTGACTCGAATCTTTGCGCTGTGCCTGGAGCCATTCAGGCCTACCGGCAAACTTATACCAAAAACGGAATAAAACACGGGCACGTGCAGTTTGGCTGCGGCACTCTTGCTGCGCCTCGATACTGCTCAGTCTATGACGGGCTGCTGACCACAATGTGGCCAGGGGATCGCCTTCCCAGTTCCTGTTGGATTCCGACTTTCGCACCTGTGGACTTGGACTTTTATGCAGGAACAGCCACGCCGCGAGCGAGCGGGCGATCGCAAGTGGCATCGCCCTCTGTGCAGGAGCTTTTTCAAAGCGCAGCGGGGAGCAACCTCGATTTAGTAGGCTCGCAAAACGAAGAGCCCGATGTGAAGCAAGCGGCGATTGAAGCAGCGATGCAAATTGCGATCGCTAAAATCGGTGCAGCGAACTCCAAACAAAGTCCCAGAGAGCGTGGGCAAGCTCGAGTTGTCGGCGTTAGGCGTCTTGGTGAGGCGAATGATGGTGCTGGCCTTTCCGCTGCGACTTTGGCTACGGGCAACCTCGGCACGGCGCCTATCGACGCACCGGCACCGGCAGTACGTAAGCCTGCGGCAAAATCTAAACGCAAGACTAAACCGAAAGCGCCACCTTCAGCGAAGCCCAGTGCAACACCTGCTGTTGCGCCGGCGGCTTTACCCAAACCAAAGGAATGATCAGGCATGCGAAAATCTCATTTTAAAAAGTGTGTGTGGATTTTTTCAGCGCTCCTCATCTTTCAGGGGGCGCCAGGTTTGGCGGCAGAGACTAAGAAAAAATCAGGTGCTGAAAATCGTCTCCCGGCGGATTACAAAAAACTCAATTCAGACTGTGAGATTTGCCCGCAGTTGGATCAGCTCCGGCAGGAGTACAGCTTGGCCGAGACACCAGAAAAACGTCTCGACCGGGCCTTTGCTATTGGCAAGCATATCCGAACTTTGGCAGAGCAAAAGACGCAGCCTAAAGCCATTCACACGGCCATTCATTATTCAATCGACGCCTGCCTAGAAATTTTGCCAACTGACTTTGACCGCACGTGCATTTTCAGCTTGATCGAGGTTCGTAAAAAGTACCAATCTGCCTTTGATCCCGTGCTATGGCGATTTTCTAAAACTGCGCAAGAGCAGATCGTTGGCATCATTCGCGACATCATCAAAAACGGTCTGGCCCCCGGAGTTCAGGCGCCGGTCATTCGCGTTGTAAATGCCGACTGAGCCGCAGACTTCCATGGCTCTTAGCAAACATTCTAAAAATTCAGACCGATTCCACCTTGAATAATGGTGGTCGTGCTGGCCGCAAGCGTGAGCTCGTTGTCCGCGTCTGTGCCACCAGTGGCTTTGTCTGAGGCTTCAATGGTCCACTTGTGATAGGAAACAAAGACTGTTGTGGCCATGCCGAGCGCATTCGGCATGATGATCCCCAGTTCAACACCCAGCCCACCACCTTTGCGCTGTTTGAAGTCAATATCTTGACGAGCGCTGTCTAAGTCGGACAAGTGCACTTTGCTCGTGCCCCCACGCCAAATGTCGTATTCACCTTTTATATACACACTTCTTGTATGCAAGGTGACCAGCACTGGAATGTAGTTGTAAGTCGTGCGCTGGCGATAAGCTGTCTCGAGATCGTTGTACCAATAGCGTTGTCCAACTCCACCAGATACAATCAACGGTCCGTAAAACAAATGGGCAAGACCCCTAAGGTCACTCACTTGATTGTTTGCAATGCCATACACCTCATCGCCTGTGAGGCTGGTGCCTTTGAAGTGCATCTGATCATCTTGATATTGACCGCCCGCACTGATCGCCAGATTTCCAAGTAAACCCAGTCCGAGTTCGCCTTGAACGCCCGGCAGTGTGCCCTTTTGCTCTGCCTTGACCTCTTTGTAGGTGAAGTTCGAATAGGTGTAAGCGGCCTTCAGCCACAGCCCAGGTGCCCCGCTTCGCCTTTGCGCCATTGCGACTTGGGGTAAAGCTATGACCAAAAACAGGCCGACCAAAGTGAGCACTTGAAAGTGAAAAACCGGGCGATTGTGAGACAACATTCGGGGGGCTCCTTTCATGCTATGCAGATCTATGCCAACAAACATTCCGAGATCGGAGTCCGTCTATTTATTTAAGATCAGATCGGTTGAAGATTCAACGTGAGATCCATGTGAGGTCGCGGCTTGATAGAGGTCATAGTAACGTCCTTTGAGCTCCAGCAGCTCGTGGTGCCGGCCTCGCTCAATGATTTCACCCTTTTCGAGCAACAAGATCAGGTCACAGTGAAGAATGGTCGAGAGGCGATGCGCGATAATCACACTGGTTCGACCCTTGGTGATAGCATCTGTAGCCAGCTGAATCTTCCGCTCACTGACCGAGTCGATATTGGCCGTGGCTTCGTCCAGAATCAAGATGTCTGGATCAAATGCGAGCACTCGAGCAAAGGCGAGAAGTTGGCGTTCGCCCGCACTGAGATTGGCGCCGCGTTCGAACACTCGACCATCAAGGCCGCCGTGGCGGCGAATAACGTCCTCGCATTGAGCTTGTTGGAGGGCCCAGCTCGCACGCGCACGGGTGATTTTTGGATCATTGAGAGAAATATTGGAGAAAAATGTGCCAGAGAACACAAATCCATCTTGTTGCACAACCCCGACTCGGGGGCGTAGAGCTTGTGGTGCCAGCTCTCGAATCGAGAGACCATCGATTAGAATTTCGCCTTCAAAATTTTCATAAAGTTTCTGCATCAGTGAAATGATAGATGTTTTGCCACTGCCCGTGCGACCCACCAGAGCCACAGACATTCCGGGTTCGATTTTGACGTTGATGCCGCGCAGAGCATAGGGTGAAGTCGCGGCATAGCGAAAGTGTAAGTTGCGAATATCAATCGCGCCAGCCAATCGAGGTGTGGTGAAGTCGCGCCCTTCACGATTCTCTTGCGGCTCCTCAAGAACTTCAAACACCCGATCGGCGCTGGCTAAACTGTTTTGCAACTGATTGTAACGCTCTAGAATGGTTTTGATGGGTTTAAAGAATCCCTGCAGCAGGAGAATATAAGCCCCAAGTTCGCCGAGCGACAGGCCATGGTTCAAATTCAAATAGGCCCCTAGCATTAGAGCGACGGCAATTGTAAAGACATTAAAGGCTTCAATCACCGGCCAGAGAGTGGCAAAGAGCTTCACCGTGGAGAGTTGTAGGTTGCGGTACTCAAGCGACGATTCATTGAAAAATTGGCGCGACTCTGCCGTTCGGTCAAACGCTTGCAGCACTTTGATGCCACCCATTGACTCTGCCGTAAAGGCGTTGATCATAGCTAGTTTTCGTTTAGCTGCGCCGAACTGAAAACGAATTTTTTGACTCAGTCGCATACAGATCCAGGAGAGTGGCGGCAAAATTAGGAGTGTGACGCCGGTCATAAGCGGCGACAGATAAGCAAGTGATGCGAAGATCGACACCATCTCTACAACGTTGATAAAGATGGCAGAAAAACCCTGGCTAAAGAGTTCACCAAGTGCAAAGACATCGTTGGTCACCCGCGTGACGGTTCGACCGGCTGGATTTTTTTCAAAGTAGGTGACGGGTAGGCGTTGCACATGCGCCATGAGCTTCTCACGTATTTCGTAGAGCACAGTGTTGCCCAAGCGCTGAATGTGGCGATTCTGCAGAAAGGACAACAGGGCCCGTGTGGTTTCTAGAATGAGGTAGCTTGCTGCGACGAAGTAGATCACAGTTAAGTTCTGCGCTTTTAAACCGGCGTCGATGGCGTAGCCAAATAAAAACGGCAAAGTCCGACCAACGCAGACAAACACGCCGATCAGCAAGAGCGCGGTCCAAACAGCCCGTTTGTGTTGCCATATAAATGGCCAGAGTTTACGAAACAGTCGGCCAAAGGTGAGCTCTTTGGCGACGGTGTCTTCAGTAAAAAAGTGATGACTCAAGTCTCACCTGCCGTCAAATGACTGGGTTTAGACTTGGTTTGCATTTCACTCAGAATTTGAAATGTCGGCGAGCTTTGTAGAAGCTCACTGAGTGGACCGATCGCCTCAACGCGCCCTTCTTTTAAGACCAAGCAAAAATCTGTATGTTGCACGCTAGCCAAACGGTGCGAGACGATAATGGATGTGCGCTGACCAAGCTCACCACTTAGCCCTTTGAGGATTCGTTCCTCCGTCTTGGCGTCGACGGCACTCAGTGAATCGTCCAAAATCACGAGTTCGGAATCGCGAATCAAGGCTCGCGCCAACGTCAGTCGCTGCTTTTGCCCGCCCGACAAATTGACTCCGCGCTCGCCGATAAGAGCATCATAGCCTTCACTCCAACTCTCAATCTCCTGATCGAGTTGCACACTGGCCGCGGCTCGTTTGACATCCGCCAGTTGCCAAGTGTCTAGCCCAAGTGCGAGATTTTCCGCGACCTTTCGCGAAAACAAAAAGGCCTCTTGTGGGACAAAGGCAATGAGTTTTCTCAGTGCCGACACTCGAATGCGCTCCACCGGGACTCCATTGATAAAAATACTGCCCGGAGGTGCGGGGTATTGGCGCAAAAGCAAATCCACTAAGGTGGACTTGCCAGAGCCAGTCATTCCGATCACCCCTAACGACTCGCCCTTCCTCAAGGTAAATGAAATTCGATCTAACGCGCGCAACTTGGCACCGGGATAGGTGAAGGACAAATCCCTAAGTTCAATTGAATCGATAGACTTAATATCGATATCGCCTGAGTCGATCACATCTGGCTGAGTTAAAAGGACTTCGCGCAAGCGGCGAAACGAGGCGCGCGACTCTTGCACGTGGCTCATGCCGACTCCGAGGGCATCCATGGGCCAAATCATCCGCTGAATGTATTGGTAAAAGGCAAAGAATTGACCGATCGTGATCTCACCTGAAATCACTTCATTCGCACCCAGCAACAGGAGCAGCACACTGCCCAGTGCAACAGGCAATTCAAGTGCTGGGCCAAAAAGAGCGTCACAGCCTGCGACTCGGTTGCAAGCCTTGCGAAACCCACTGGAGTGGCGGTTGAATTCGTGAGTCTGCGCGTCCTCTTGGGCAAAGCTCTTGATTACGCGAATGCCTGAGACAATCTCCTGCGCTGAGCCCGACATGTCACCAAAGCGCTCTTGTCTCGTGTGGTACTCGCGGTGCAGTTTGCGCAAAATGGCCCTCACCACAAACGGCACGAAGGGCATAAGTGCCAACGTCTGCCAGGTCCAAGTGGGCGATATCGACAGCATGACCGGCAGAATTAAAAAAAATATGCACGCGCCATCTAATAAAATCAGTAGCCCCGGTCCGACTCCCATTCTGAAGGAGTTGACGTCATTTGAAATCAGCGTGGTGAGCTGGCCAATTTTATGAGCTTTAAAAAAGCTCGGCCCCATTTGAGTGAGGTGCGAATACACCCGGTTGCGCAAATCTTCAGCGACGGTGTGGTGAAAGCGCGACCAGAAAATCCGCCAGAGATAACGGAACATCGATAAAAAAATAATGATCAAAATGATCTGAGTGATGACGCCGCCCACGCGCTGGAGGTCAGATCCCTGCATGATTTTGTCTAAGGCGCGACCAACCAATAGCGGAATCATCGTCTCAAGCGCGTTAGTAATGAATAGGCAGGTCAGTCCGAGAGTGGCGACTCGCCAATGGCGCTTCAAATAAAAGCGATAGGGTTTTTCAAGTAGATCGGATAAGCGATCGGATGGTGCATCCGGCATTTGTATAAAGCTAATGGTCCCAACGGGGGAGTGCAAGTCTGGGCCATTAAAATAAAAAAAGCCGACTCTGTTTAAGAGCCGGCTTTTTGAAAATCAAAACCTATCGAATTCTAGAACTTGCTTAGAGCCAAGACGTCGAGCACGCCGCCCGAGACGGTCTTGCCAGCGAGAACTGAAGAGGCTTTGGCTGAACCTAAAATGGCAGCCTTAGCATCGCGCCAAGTTTTTTCTGGGTGAATGCTGAGATACAGTGCTGCAGCTCCAGCCACATGGGGGCAAGCCATCGACGTGCCATCCCAAGTCGCCTTGAGTCCGGGCATATCAATCACTGTGTCTGTGTATTTCACTTTTTGTGTCACAGTGGAGAATACTTTTACGCCAGGAGCACCGATATCCACCGTGTTGCGACCCCAGTTGGAGAAGCTACCGAGGTTTCCAGATTCGTCCATAGCGGCCACGCTGATGATGTTGTCCATGGAGTAGCTAGCAGGAACAGCGGGTTTTGGATCACTGTCGTTGTCATAGCCCACGCCTTGGTGACCATTGCCAGCTGCTGCAACAAACAGCACGCCTTTTTCCATCGCCATGGTGATGGCATCTTTCAAGGCTTGTGCTTCAGCATCGCCACTGTCGCCTTCAGAGCCCCAAGAGTTGGAGAGAACGCGTGCTCCGTTGTCGACGGCGTACTTAATGGAGGAGATAGCGTCAGCCGTAGTGCCTTGACCTTTTTCAGTGATGAAACGTAGAGCCATGATGCGAACACCAGGGGCAACGCCCGTGATACCTTTGCCGTTGTCCGCTCGAGCCGCAACGTTTCCAGCGCAATGAGTTCCGTGACCGGGGTTTCCACCGCCAAGCAACATGTCGATCAAGCTAGCCGTGAGGTCATAGGGCTTGTTGTCTTTCGAGGCAAAGTCCCATCCTACAACGTCATCGATATAACCATTGTTGTCGTCATCCACGCCGTTGCTGATTTTGTCGCGCCCTTGAGCGTCTGTTCCAGTTTCGCCGGGGTTTCTCCACATATTGTCGACAAGATCTTCGTGGGTGTAGTCAACGCCCGTGTCAATCACGGCTACAACCACATCACTCGTGCCTTTTGTCTTAGCCCACGCTTCTTTGACTCGATTTTGGGTCATGCCCCACTGACTTGCTGTCAGAGGATCAGCACCAGATCCGCCGCTGCCAGTTGTGGGAATAGCTGGATTGTCGGGAGCTGGAGTTTCGCCAAAACCACCGTCTTGTTGCACGCGGTTTTTCAGCGCCTGGATTTGCTTGGGGTCAGTGAGCTTCCAAGTCGCGTTGAGTGTGATGATTTTATTGTTCTCAACGGAGACCACGCCGGGCATTCGCAAGATGGCATTGGTGCTGAAGCCGAAGTAGTTGTCTTGAGCGGGCAATTGGATTCGAACCCAGCCGGCAACGCCAAGGTCATCGGTCTTGGTGCCTTTTGGGAGTCGGGATTGCAGAGTCGCGACTGCAGTGGACTTCATCTCAGGTGAAAACTTAACTAACAGATCGCGCCCCAAGCCGCTTGCTGTTGCGCTGCCACAATATATTAGTGCAGCTGCGATTAGACTGATTCTTTTCATAGAGCCCCTCCTTAGGTTAAAGCGCATGCGTTGATTCACTTCTCTGGATAGCATCTTGCGACCAGAGAACTTTTCCATCCCGAGATGTTAGGTAGGCCTTTCGACTAGTTTCAATTTGAAACCAGCCCCAGGCAAAAAAACTGGACCTTTTTGGAGCGAGGCGACATCAGATTCTCCTTCTGAAATTTCGTTGGTATGGCTCTCCTCCGATGCTAGCTTATGCAATGAAAGCGTATTGATATTGAATAGATGTTGAGCTCGACCCGGTTTGGGCAGCTCCATAGAACTATGAGTAAGGAGTCGCCATGGCGCAAACCATGCGAAGCACCGATCGTGAGCTTGTTGAGACGACTCGCTCGTTTGCATTTACCACAAAGCTAGAGGCCATCGTTGCCTGGGGACGGAAAAACTCTCTATGGCCCATGCCCTACGGGACAGCCTGTTGTGGCATCGAGATGATGTCCGTGATGGGCCCTCGCTATGACTTGGCACGATTCGGAGCTGAGGTTGTGCGCTTCTCGCCTCGACAAGCCGATCTAATGATAGTGGCTGGAACAATCACTGAGAAGATGGCGCCCGTAATTTTGCGCGTGTATCAGCAGATGCTCGAGCCTAAATATGTTTTGTCTATGGGAGCTTGTGCGAGCTCGGGTGGATTTTATCGCGCCTACCATGTGTTGCAAGGTGTGGACAAAGTGATTCCGGTGGACGTGTATGTGCCGGGCTGTCCACCAACACCTGAGGCTGTACTCGATGGAGTTATGGTGATTCAAAAAATGATTCAAGATCAGGCTCCACGTCCATGGAAGTCGAGCTGGCAGCCGGGGATTTGGCGATGAGTGCAACGAGCGGATTTTTTCCAAACTCAATCGAGAGTATTCAAAAGGATTTGGCAACAAAGTTCCCAGGCGTGAAATTCGAAGCTACCTTTGATGTTGGGGCGAATGTCGTGAATTTGCCCAAAGAGTATATTGTTCTGGTGATGAAGCACTTTAGAGACACCCACCGCTTCGATATGCTCATTCACGTTGCTGGAGCTGATTACCCCGATCGCGCCAAACGATTTGATGTTGTCTACGAGTTGTTCTCCACTCGAACCTTTGAGCGCGTGCGGATAAAGACTCAAGTCGGTGAGTCTGAAACGATTTCGACGATCGTACACATTTGGAAAGCGGCCAATTGGTTTGAACGTGAAGTCTATGACATGTATGGCATCAAGTTTGATGGGCACCCCAATTTACGACGACTGTTGGTGCACCATCAGTTCAACGGCTGGCCACTTCGTAAGGACTATCCGGCGGATTTGCAGCAGCATTGCACTGAGGCTCTGCCCATCCATTTTGACAATGATCCCAGTTATATTGAAGATCCAGATTTAGATCTGGTGCCCCTGAACATTGGGCCTTCGCATCCGGCGACCCACGGGACTTTGCGCATAATGGTGCAGCTCAATGGTGAAAAGGTGCATCGCGCGAATGTAGAGCTCGGATTTTTGCATCGCTGCTTTGAGAAAATGGCCGAGACTCATCCTTACAACCAAGTGATCCCCTACACCGATCGCCTGAATTACTGCTCAGCTCCGATGAACAACGTCGGCTATTGCAAAGCGGTTGAGCGCCTTTTGGGGGTGGAAATTCCCGCTAAGGCTCAGGCGCTCCGGGTGATTTTGTGTGAACTCAGTCGGATCATTGATCACATCGTTTGCATCGCTGCAAACGCCGTGGATTTGGGCGCGCTCACTGGATTCTTTCACCTGTTTGTGTATAGAGAAAAAGTTTACTCTCTTTTTGAAAAACTCTGCGGTGCTCGCTTGACCGTGAGTTTAACTCGGGTGGGCGGGATGGCCAATGACCCGCCTCCCGGTTGGTACAAAGACGTCTTGGCCTTTGTTGATGAGATGCGCGTGGGCGTCGACGAGTTGGATAAACTTTTGACGAACAATAAAATCTGGATTGAGCGCACCCGCGGAGTGGGCGAAATCTCGGCCGCTGAAGCGATTGATTGGGGCTACACGGGGCCCTGTCTGCGCGCCGCCGGTGTCGGCTTAGATTTGCGAAAAACTGCGCCTTACTATGGCTACGACCAACTTGATTTTGATATTCCCGTTGGATCCACTGGCGACGTGTACGACCGGTATCTCGTGCGTGTGGCCGAGATGCGCGAGTCCCTCAAGATCATCACTCAAGTGGCTAAAAATATCCCCGAGGGGGATTACACCATTCGAGACAAAAATATCGTGCTGCCTGAGAAGCGTGACGTTTATGGCAACATCGAGGGATTGATGAATCACTTTATGTTGGTGATTAAGGGCCTACGGCCTCCCGCTGGAGAAGTTTATGACTACACAGAAGCTGCCAACGGCGAGCTCGGGTTTTATTTGGTGAGTGACAACAGTGCCCGTCCGTACCGACTCAAGGTGCGTCCACCCTGTTTCGCTATTTATCAATCGTTTGCAAAGCAAGTGACTGGCGGTCAAGTGGCCGACGTGGTCGCCGTTTTGGGTAGTATGAATTTGATCGCTGGAGAGCTAGATCGCTAGACTTTCGACACCAGGAGTGCCGCCATGTTCAAACTTTCGCCTGAGTGCGATGCCTTTATTAAGAAAGAATCAACTCGGTATGAGACTGTTCACTCTGCTATAATCCCAGCGTTGTTTCGGGTGCAGCAGGAGCTAGGATGGGTTCCGCCCGAAGCTGTTTCTCACATCAGTGGCCTGCTGAAAGTTCCAGACTCTCATGTCAACGAGGTCCTGTACTTCTACACGATGTTCAACAAAGAGCCTGTTGGAAAGTTGCACGTTCAAGTGTGCACCAACGTCTCCTGCGCGATGAACGGAGCCCGGGAGTTGCACGAAAGTCTGTGCAAACACTTCAATGTAGAAAATGGGCAAATCAGCAAAGACGGCAAGGTCACTGTTTCTAAAGTGGAGTGCCTGGGGTCATGTGGGACAGCGCCAATGATGCAAGTCAACGACAACTACTATGAGAATCTCACGACTGAATCCGCAATTCGAAAACTGAAAGAGCTTGGAGCTTAAAACCATGCAAACCAAACTTCTGTCTGAGCACTACGATAAACCGGAGTTTCAAAAAATTGACGGTTACAAAAAACATGGCGGCTATGTGGTGTTGGCTAAGGCTCTCAAGATGGATCCCAAAGCGATAATCGAAGAGGTGAAAGCTTCGGGCTTACGTGGCCGCGGTGGAGCAGGTTTCCCAACGGGAACCAAATGGAGCTTTCTCCCAGCCAACGGTGAGCCTCGGTATTTGCTCTGCAATGCCGACGAGGGCGAGCCCGGCACGTTCAAAGATCGCTTGATGATGGAGCGGGCGCCGCATCAGTTGATCGAAGGTATGATCATCTCGGCTTTTGCGGTGGGTTCAAAAAAATCCTACATTTATTTGCGCGGTGAATACGATGAGTCGAGGCGCGTGATCGAGGGCGCACTAAAAGAAGCTTATGCCGCCGGTCTCCTCGGCAAGAACATTTTGGGCTCGGGCTTTGATCACGACATGGATTTGTACATGGGTGCTGGCGCCTACATCTGTGGCGAAGAGACGGGCATGATCTCATCTCTTGAGGGACTCAAAGGGCAGCCCAAGCTCAAGCCGCCATTCCCCGCCGTGCAAGGCTATTTGCGCAAGCCAACCATTGTAAACAATGTCGAAACACTTGCTGCGGTAAAGTACATCATTCGCGACGGCGCTGCGGCCTACCGAAAGTACGGGACAGAAAAGTCTCCAGGCACCAAGTTGTTTTCAGTGAGTGGCAATGTGATGAAGCCAGGCAACTACGAGGTTCCACTTGGCATCACCTTAAAGGATCTAATCTTCAACGTTTGTGGGGGACTTAAGCCCGGCCGAAAGTTAAAAGCCGTGATTCCTGGCGGATCAAGTGCACCCGTGCTCAATGCCGATGAATCGATGCGCGCCACTATGGATTACGAAGGACTGGCGCAACTGGGCTCGATGCTCGGCTCTGGCGCCGTCATTGTCATTGATGATTCCAACAGCATGGTGGATTTATTGGATGTGATTATGCACTTTTACCACCACGAGAGCTGTGGGCAGTGCACACCCTGTCGGGAAGGCACCGGCTGGCTCAGCAAGATCGTGCACGATATTCGTCATGGCAAAGCGGATGTCCGCGACATCGATTTGGTGAAGAAAGTTTCTGAGCAAATGATGGGTAAAACCATCTGTGCACTTTCGGATGCCGCCGCTATGCCGGCAATTTCATTTGTTACAAAATTTAGAGACGAGTTTGAGCAGCACCTGAAAAACCATGCTGGCTCACGTGAATCGGGGGAGACTCTGCATGCCTAAGGTTAAAATCAACGGTCGTGAAGTTGAAGTGCCACAGGGTTCAACTGTGATTCAGGCCTTTAAGGCTGCGGGAATCGACATTTGTCACTACTGCTGGCATCCAGGCCTGAGTGTCGCCGGAGTTTGTCGGTTGTGTATGGTGCAAATCGACGGTGTGCCAAAGCTGCAAATTGCCTGCAACACAGAAGTCAAAGAGGGAATGGTCATCAACAATACCTCGGATGTCGTCAAAGACACGGTCAAATGGGGATTGGACTTTCATTTGATCAATCACCCCTTGGATTGCCCCATCTGCGATCAAGCCGGTGAATGTGGTTTGCAAGATCAATACATGCAGTTCGGTAAATACGATCCTGAGATGGCAGAACCCAAGGTTAAAAAGCACAAAGTGGTAGATCTTGGTCCAACCATTGTGCTGGACAGTGAACGTTGCATTCTTTGCTCGCGTTGTGTGCGCTTCACTGACGAAGTTTCAAAAACCAAAGAACTCGGAATTTTCAATCGGGGCGATCGCAGTGAAATTGGCACAGTTCAAGGTAAGCCCCTCGACAATAACTACTCGCTAAACACAGTGGATATTTGTCCCGTGGGAGCGTTGACGTCTAAAGATTTCCGCTTTCGCCAGCGCGTGTGGTATCTCAAAGAGGCGCAAAGCGTATGCCCCGGCTGCTCCACCGGTTGCAACACCAAAGTCAGCTACAATGAAGAGGGCGTTTGGCGCGTTCGCCCCCGTGAAAACCATGACGTCAACGGCTACTGGATGTGCGACAAGGGTAGAGATACCTACAAAGTGGTCAACACTCGTGTTCGCCTCCTCACGGCTCGGGTCGGGCGAAGAGACGCTTGGAACGACGTCGTACCGGCAGACGCCGCTCGCTCAGCGGGACTTCGCTTGCGTGAGACCGTTGAAAAGTATGGTCCAGACTCTGTCGCATTAGTTGTGACGGGACAATACACCAATGAAGAGAACGCCGATCTTCTCAAATACTTTACGACCACTCTTAAGAGCAAAAACGTCTTTCATTGGATCAACAACCCTGAGCAACTCGAGGCATTCGATGGACTGTTGCTGCGCGGAGATCGCAATCCCAACACGCAAGGCCTAAAGGCGGCATTGACGGCGGTTGGAGTTAAGGGTCGTTGGGAGGATTTGCAGGCTGGACTAAACAGTCGCAAAATCAAGGCCGTCTTGGTGGCTGGTCCCGAAAACCTTGCGGTCTACCCTGACCTCGATGAAAAAATTAAACTGTTGTCTCAGACGGAAAATTTAGTTTGGTTAACAGCCGGTCGAGTTGAGGCGTTGGATCAATTGGGTGGGGAGACGTGGCAGATTCCACTCAAGACCTACATTGAAAAGGCGGGTAGCTTCACCAATTTTGCAGGCAAAGTGCAAAATTTTAAATTGGGCACCACGATCGTCGCGGAAGCCCTGACGCTGTCGGAGGCTTCAGATTTATTCAATGGCCAGGATCTCGATTGGAATTTGCGACCAAAACCCATAATGTCTGCCAAGAGCAATTATTCGACACTGCAAAGAGGTGAATTGTGAGTCTGGTCAAGCGTCCACCAGCAATCGCCAACTGGTTCTTGCCTGGTATCATTCTCGGTATGCTCTTCACGTTTAAGAAGATGTTGGTGAATCTCTTCAATCCGAGCAAAATGGAGACCTTGAACTACCCAGAGGAAAAGTACGAATACGGGCCTCGATTCAAAGGCAACCACGTG
The DNA here is from genome assembly GCA_041739415.1 of Bdellovibrionales bacterium. GTDB lineage: Bacteria > Bdellovibrionota > Bdellovibrionia > Bdellovibrionales > UBA1609 > JALHOQ01. The sequence continues at coordinate 44,399 of JBGSNU010000035.1, forward strand.
CTCACGGTAAAAAAAGATGGTAGCCTCCGCTGCACGGCCTGCATGCTGTGCGCCACCAACTGCCCCGCTCAGTGCATTAAGATCACGGCGGCCGAACACAATGATCCGACCGTAGAGAAGTATCCCATCGCCTATGAAATCGACATTCTCCGTTGTGTATTTTGTGGCTTTTGTGAAGAGGCTTGCCCCGTTGACGCTATTCGCATGGGACCCGAGTGGCAAACGGCAGCACTGAATGGCGGCAAGTTCACTTACGACATTCAACACCTTGCCTATCGGTCGCAGCTGAAGGGCGGAGTCGTCACTGTCCTTGATGATCACGAGCGATCAACCGCAGGTATTTAGTCGTTTATTTGATACCACGGTGACCGTTGAGCAGCACATGTTCAACGGCCCACCTTTGAAACTCTTGGCTGAGTCGCACGTGCGCTTGATCAAAGGTCCACCAGACCAACGAATGCTCCAGCTGATATCCAGGGTGTGGATCAAGTGGCTCTGCTTCAACCAAATAAAATGTGCCGATCTTTTTGAAGTGCTGTTTGTAAAATCCAGACCAATGATACTGCACGGCTTTCGCAACAGCTCGCTCGCTCACCACTTGGTAGCCCAACTCCTCTAGGATCTCTCGTCGCAAGGTTGTCTCAAGTGACTCGCCCGGATCTTGTCCACCTCCAGGCAGAAAGTATCCAAGAGTGGTTTGAACGATGGCCACTCGCCTTTGGCCATCGAGTAAGAAGCCATAGGCGCCTGGTCGATCAACGTACTGGGTATTGGCGTCGATGCGACCAAAAATTGGGACTGACGACATTAAGTTTCTGCGTGGGTGCGAATCTGCCGGCCGATGCCGTAGTATTCAATTCCAGCTTGGCGCATTTTAGCCGGATCAAAGAGATTTCTCCCGTCAAACACGAGTGCCGTTCGCATCGAGTCCTTTATTTTGCTTAAGCTTATCGAGCGAAATTCCTGCCATTCCGTCACGATGAGGAGCGCATCGGCCCCATCAATGGCCTCTTCTGCCGACTCACAGGCTTGGAATGGAACATGGGTAGCCGCAAGAGTGTTCTTCGTCGCAATTGGATCGTAGGCACGCACTTTGGCTCCATTCAAAAATAGATCTTCCATAATTTTCAAAGCGGGCGCACGTCGAACATCATCTGTCTTGGGTTTAAACGCCAGGCCCCAGACGGCGATTGTCTTGCCTTTGATTGACTCCAGTCTGTCCATTAAACGAGAAGTTAAGATCGTCTTTTGCCGTTCATTGACTTCATCCGTGGCGCGCAACAGTTTTAGCTCAAGATCATTTTGTTTGCCCATATGGATCAGCGCTCGCACGTCCTTAGGAAAGCACGATCCTCCGTAGCCGATACCGGGATTAAAAAATGCCGGATTGATCCTGGAGTCAGAGGTGAATCCAGCCCGCACGGCCTCAATGTCTGCCCCGAGCTTGTCTGCCAACAGCGCCAGCTCGTTGATGTAAGAAATCTTAATGGCCAAGAATGAGTTCGCGGCGTACTTGGTCATTTCTGCCGAGGTGTTGTCCATAAACAAAATTTCTTTTTCCGACTTGTTGACGAAGGGCTCATACAGTTCGGTCATTACTTTTTTAGCATGGTCGTTGTCGCAACCGATGACGATGCGGTCAGGCTTTAGAAAATCCTCAATGGCGGCGCCTTGCCGGAGAAATTCTGGGTTGTTCACAATCGCGATCGGAAACTTTGAGTGCTCTTTACAGAAAGCCACGGCTTGCCGATACGTCCCAATCGGAACCGTGCTTTTGAGCACCACAATTTTGCTCGACGTGGCAGCCAGGCAAATTTCTTTAAGGGCCGCGAAGGTGGGGCGCATGTCGGCGGACCCATCGCTTTGCTCTGGCGTACCCACAGCTATGAAAACCACCTCTGCGGATTCTACGGCTTCCTCAATCGAGGCCGTGAAGGTGAGGCGTTTTTTGTTGAGCTGAAACAGCTCCTCGAGTCCAGGCTCATAAAACGGCACTTTGCCTTCACGCAGGAGATCGAGTTTGGTGGGGTTTGAGTCGACGCCGATCACCTCGTGGCCAGCATCGGCAAAACAAACTCCAGCCACAAGGCCGACGTACCCGGTACCCAGTATTGCAATCGTCATCGCGAATCTCCTTTGGACAGGCGGGTAAATTAACGGTAATTTTGGCCCAAGTTAAGTGAAATATGGCGTCAAAAATCAACTCTCGCGTTTCCCTCATTCTCAAGGTTCTTATTGCGGTTGCCATAATTGTGGTGATGGTTCGCAGCGGTCACCTGAATCTGAGTCGCCTTTGGGACCTCATGACGCTGCAGAATGTCGCTGTGACTCTCCTGTTAATTGGTTTATGCACGTTAGGGGCGGCTTGGCGCTGGATTGTCTTGATTCGCGCTCGGGGCTTTAAGGTCAGTTTTACCTATGGATTTTCGCTGTATCTGATTGGAATGTTTTTCAATTACGCTCTGCCGGGAGCCGTGAGTGGCGATCTGGTGCGCGGTTACTACCTAGTCCACGATCATCCAGGGCGAAAAGTCGACGGCATTTTGTCCATCTTGATTGACCGGATTTTAGGGGTGTATTCCTTTTTCATTTTCACCCTCATCGCCACCCTCAGTGATTTTGCCTTTGTGAGTGGACACGAGCAAATCCGCTGGATCGCTTCCATTTGCGCGTTGATTTTTCTGGGGATGACTCTTTTCTTCCTGATCAGTTTCTCTGAGCGTTTGTATGCTCGCACGGGCCTCAGATGGCTGGCCTCTAAGGTGGGCTTGATAAAAAAAGTGATGGAGGGTTTTCAGCGCTTCGGTCGTGACCGTCGCACAATCGGCCTTTCGGTATTTGTGAGTTTGATCTCGCAGCTGCTGAGTCTGACTTTTTTCTACTACTTGGCTTATGTCATGGGTGAGACCGACATCACTTGGAAGGTGATCTTGTTTGTAGTCCCCATGGGTTTTTTAATCACAGCTCTCCCCATCGCACCCGCGGGAGTGGGTGTAGGGCAGGTCGCGTTTGTGTACCTGTTTTCGGCTTATCTAGGGCGCACCAGTGAATTTGCAGCACTGTCGATCACGGCGTTTCAAATGGCCATGGCCATCTGGGCACTCGTTGGTGCAGTTGTTTACATCCGACGCCGCAAACCCCATGAATTCGAAAAAATTCAGAGCGATCTAGAAGTGAATTCGGTATGAACCGAAAAGAGAAAATTTTGGTTCTGAAGACTTTCAAGTTTGGCGAGTCTGACTTAGTGGTACATGGGCTAACCGCGTATGGCGCCCGGATTGGCTTTTTGGCAAAAGGAGCTATGCGAAGTCGCAAGCGTTTTGCAGGTGGAGTGCTTGAACCCACACACTACATTGAGGTCGCATACAAAGAGCGGTTTTCTAGCGACTCAGACCCTTTGCACCTTTTGCTTGAAGCTCAGTTGATTCGAGAGTTCCCGGGGCTACGCACAGACTATGATCGCTTGGCCCTAGCTCTACACATGGTGCAGTTGGTTTATCGTCTTGGGCAGCAAGGTGTCGTCGACTCACAAGATCTTTTTAATCTTCTGGGGAATGCGTTGCAAGCTACTGAAACGAGCCCGCGTCTAGACAGCCTTCGCCTACAGTTTGATTTGAAAGTTTTGGCTACTCAAGGAGTTTTGCCAGTGGAGCCGGCATTTGTACCCTGGTTACAGGCGGGGTTGGCAGAGCATGCGACTATCCCGTGCGAAGTGAATGCTCGGCATTGGATTCTATCGCAAATTCACTCGCATCTTGAGCACTACCTAGGCAGCTACCGTGAGCATTCCGAATCTAAAAATTTGTGATAAAGGTCGCGGTCGTCATAACCATATATTTGGTGTATTCATTGGCGGAGATATTCGAGCCGTTCTTTGTGTAGGTTCCATTCATCCCCCACGTCATCCAGCTGTAAATAGGTTTTGTAAGTCCGAGGGTCAGAGTGTAGTTGGTGTCTGTACGCGGTGTTTCCGCCGAGCCATATTTCATTTGATAGGCCGATAGTCCGACACTCCCGTTGGTTTCCCACGGGAGCGGCGAGACATAGGTCACCCCAAGATCGATGCGATTGTAAATTTTGTTTTTCCCTGAGGCTGAGTTCTGAGCATAGCCAACACTCGGAAGCAGCGAGCGCTTTTTCTCCAATAAAAACATTTGCGTGCTCCGGAGGGTGTACCTCTCTGCATCCAGATTTTCGGGGCCTGTAGAGCTCGCATCATAGGAGTTGTCGTCTCTGTACTCCAAAGTCAAAATCGAGATCCAATCCTTGCTCATCACAAAGTTGGCATCGGTGCTGAGGTAGTACGAAGCTTGAGACCGCTGTTTCGTTCCCGTGCTGCTTGGATCGAGATAAAGCAGTTCATAGCCTGGAGTAAAAGTCAGCTTTAGCCCCTTGTCCCCCAGCTTTGTCGAGCGACTATAAGGCGCTTGAAGCGTATAGATAAACGGATCCGCCGCCGCCGATTCATCTTTAATTGAATTCGTCAGATTGGCCATCGCACTGGTCGAAAACTCATTTCTCTCATTGTAGATGGGGCGGTATTGAAGGTTTAAAATAGTGAGCAAGCGAAAGTCGGCCGTATCTGTCGCCGTACCTGTCGCATTGTCGGGTGAGAGAAGCACGTTCGAGTCGTACATGGCGCCGACGACTCCCATAACCGTGAATTTGTTCTCCTGCATTTTTTTAAATGCCTCGGCAGCCGCGATCCGATCAATATAATCCTCAGCCTGTTTGTCCATATTGGCGTCGGTCGAGGTGTCAATTACGGTTTCAAAGCTCGTTTTTGCTTCAAGATATTTTTCTTGTGAGAAGTAAACAACGCCAGCATAAAACTCAGCTGAAGGTGCAAGATTGGGTTGGCTCGATTTAGCGACTGTCTTAAATTTTTCAAGGGCGTTGTCGAGTTCGCTTAAGCGAAAATGCACCAGACCCATAAAGTAATCGCGCTCCATCTCGACGGCGGGTGCGACTTTCGCAACCTTTAAGGCGACGAGCGCTTCGTTGAATTTTTCATTGCGATACAAGGTGACGCCATATTTGTAATGGTAGTCGCGATTTTCCGGATCTAACTCAATCGCTTGGCGAAAATTCTCTTCGGCCGGCTTGAACTGTCCCAAGTCATACTGGCGACTGGCCTCAGCCGCAAACTTTGCGGCCTTTGCGCGCTGCTTTTTGCGCTCAGACTCTGACATGAGCTTTTGTTCCTGCTGCCTTTGTAGCACCTTCTGTCGCTCGATTTGCTCAAGGCGAACACGCTCCGCCATTCTTTGAGCGGCCTGTAGTGCAAGGCTATCCAATTGCGCCTTCCGTGATTCCTCCTGCGAGGTTGCAAGAGACTGACCTTTTGCGGCGCCGCTTGGTTTTTTGAGTCGCCGAAGGGCTCGTGCCGCGGCTTGTTCATTTTCGAAGGCTTTTAGAGCCGACTGCGCTTGCTCTCGGGTGTCATACACATCCATCAGCGCCTGACCCTTGGCGTTTCGCTTCCAAATCATAGGCTTTCGCTGCAGCTTTCCACTTTGGATCAGGGTGTACATTTGTTTGGTGGCGTTGAGATCTTTGCGTAGGTTTTCGGGCGGCACATAGATATCTGGAACGATTTGCTCGCCGATATTGACCTTGAAGGATCCCACAAATTGGGCGGAGTCGGGTGCGGTTTCTTCAAGTTGGATCTGTACAAACTTCCCAGTTTGTTTGTCGCGGATCATTAAAAACGCATCGTCAATTTTGCGGCTGTCGACGTTCCAAGATGGTGAACCGTAGTTTACAAAAATCGCTCGGGTGGTGCTCAAGCTTTTGCGCCCTTTTTCATTGGCATTTGCCAAAGCTGGGGCACTCAACGGTAAGACTAAAGCGATCGATAGTATTTGGCGTTTACAAATATTAAACAAGTCGGACTCCTCAAGGATGCAGCTCTTGAGTTATACAATAGCCAGACTTGATCCATGAGAGAACCAATTATTGCTTTTTAATAGTTATGTTTACTTTGGTGTTGCCCTGTTGAATGAGCTCATTGCAAGTCAGACAGGACTGAACGGGAGTCGTGGTGATCGGGGGCGGTAGAGCCACCAAGGGCATTGGTGGAGCGAGAGTCGGTATCATCACGGGCGCGGAATTGCCGCCCACGATATCTCCACTTCCAATCATAGACGCTCCGCCTGGGGGTGGAGGTGCAGCTCCGGTGACTGGGCCTGATCCTGGTCCAGTCGAGCTGGTGGAATCAGCGCCACCCACTGGTGCGGCACTTGCGGGCTCGCGCGCATCTGTGCCTGTGGATCCCCCATCGGCACCACTGACATTTGTATCAGTAGAGGGCGCGGCCTTGCCACCACCAGCACTTTCGCCTTCAGGACCTGAGCCTTCTGATGCATTGCCCTCCGACTTTGCTGAGTCTTCGCCAGATTTAGCACCATCTGATTTGCCGGCCGAGTCGCTTGGGCCTGCGGTGGGACTATCCGCTTTGGAATCGTTGTCTAAAGAGTTCAGCTCGTTCTTTGGCACAGCTTGCGGCGCGGAGGGAGCTTGGCCATTTGCGCTGGCTGCCATTTTGCCAGGAGTAACTGAAACAGGGTTACGAATTGTGCCTCCTGGACCAGGCAAACCGAAGTCGACCTTTCCATGAAAGGTAATGACCTGAGAGCTCTTGGTCTGGCGATCAAAGCTTGTGATAAAATCAGTGCCTCGCACTCCGGCGACAGCGGCGGGTGTTTTAACTTGGAATTTTGAAGTCTTGCCATCGTATTTTTGTTCAACTTTAGCGCGCACTTTTCCATAAATTACGTTTAGCAGAACGTCCTTCTTACCCTTTTTGGGATCGTAGTCGTATTGCTGAATTTCAACATGTGAATCCGGCGAGAGGTTGAGCTCGTTGTTGTCCACCATGACCACTTTGGCGCGCGAATCTTTGCCTGTGATAATCACATCTTTGGGGAACACCTGCGCACCCAAACGGGCCCGAGTGGTTTGACCGGTTCGCGCGGATTTGATTTGCACTTCACCTTTTACAACGCGCAAGACGCCGTGCACGCTTTGGCCCATGGCAGGGCTCGCTAGAGTCAGAGTCACTAGCGACAAGATAGAGGCTAAACTCAGTGAAAATACGTGCATATGATCTCCCTGAACCGGCATCCCAGCTCATTCTCTTTTTCGGCTGAATGTAGACAAAGGTGAAGGCTCGTCTCAATTCAGTCGTTCTCGTTTTGAGATGGAAGGGCTCAGCCCAGATCCAGACATTCGCCTTGATTATTTAAGGAGAGTTTCCGATGAGTGAATTCAGACCTAGGATAGACTAATGGCTCACACACCGGAGGTACGTATGGCGAAGCGACAGGCCAAGACGAAAGCCAGCAAACTCAATGTTGGAAAGAAAACTGCGCCGCGAAAATCGGGCACAAAAATGGCCAAGACGATTTCCAAAAAGGCCAAGAGTTTGGCTCCAGCTCCACGATCTGGATTTCTTTGGAAGGTTCTAGAGGAGAAGCAGAAAGCTTTAGAGATGACTCAGGGTCAAGGCAAGCATCCCTTTGCTCACCTTGAATCTGAGCGCAGTCAGCAGATGCAAAAAGGTCATGGTCGGTTTGCCGGACCACGACGACGAGCGGCTTAAGTCGTGTCTATAAAGTCTGTCGGAGTTCGAGGAATCTTTGGCTCCGACAGGCCTCTTCTTTTCAAAGTTGCAAACCTAGCGCAACACAATGTCCTGAGCCGCCAAAAGCAAATTGAGTCGATGCACCTCTGGCGGAGCATAGGGGAAGTCTTCAGGCTTTTCACTTGTCCCGATCAACGCCGACCGCATACCTGCACGATGTCCCGCCTCCACATCAGTCATTCGGTCACCGACCATCCAACTCCCTCGAATATCTAAATCATAGCGCTTGGCAATTTCTAGCATCATGCCCGGATTGGGTTTACGCATAGGGTGGTCATAGGTCGTCATGTAAGGTGCGCTGTGAAACGATAAAATATCTACGCCTTCGCTGGTAAACTGCGCGGCGATCCGCCGGTGAATTTCATCTAGGTTGCGCACATCCACTAACCCTCGCGGCACACCCGATTGATTGGTCGCCACGAACAGCTTCATCCCGTGATCGCGCAGCAAGCGCATCGCTTCAAAAACTCCCGGGAGGTAAACAATTTTATTAGGGTCATTGAGATAAATCATATCGACAATGAGGGTGCCATCTCGGTCTAGGATAACTGCGCGTGATTTTGCCATGTGTGACAGCTTACTCGATTTGCTCGTCAGTTTTCACCTTTGACGCCGAGAGAGGATGATGCTTTTCCATCGATCGGGCCAAATGGTCTAGGGACAGGTGCGTGTACTTTTGCGTCGCTGCCAACGACTTGTGTCCCAGCAGCTCTTGTAAGATCCTTAAATCTGCGCCTGACGTCAGCAGGTGAGTGGCGTAACTGTGGCGCAAAGCATGCGGATGCAACGGTTTAAGAAGACCCGCCCGGCGTCCCACGTGGCGAACAAGATCGTAGGCTTGACGAGTGGAGAGTGGAGAGTCGCCCCCCAAAATAAAATCTCCCACGCGCTCGAGCTGTGCCAGGTGCTGCGCCAGGCCTAGAGGCACTGCCACTAGCCGAGTCCTCCCGCCTTTGCCCTCAATTCGCAACGCCTGCGTTTCTATTCGCCAGTCCCGCCAGCGCACCGACGTCGCTTCACCAACTCGTAGTCCTGCCCCATACAACAACAGCACTAATGTTTGCTCAGTGCTCATGGGCTTGAGCTCCCGCAACAGACTCAAAACCTCATCAACCGAAATAAAATGAGGAATGCGCTGTGGGACTTTGGGGCCTCGAAGATGGACTGAGTGATCCTCAGCGATGCAGTTGGTTTGGTGCATCCACTTCAAAAAGCTTCGAACGGCGGCAAATTTACGATTCCGAGAGGCGGGCTTTAAGTCAGCCCAGACCGTTTGTACGGCTCGAATCAGCGTTTTGAGGTCACCTGTGGCGGCGAGGTCAGGTGTGTAAGAATTACCAAATTTCACCTCGAAGTCCGCCGTTCTCTCGGTGCAGGTGATTCTTTCAATTCCTAATGGAGCCAGGAACTGCGCCAGGTCAGTGGCATAAGACTTGGATGTATGCTCACTGCAGGTCCGTTGCAGCGTAAGGTATTTCAAGTACTTACACGCCAAATCGGCCAAATTTGGTCGCTTTGTTACAGACAATTGTGAGCTCCTCTAGTTCGGATAGCGGCAACCAAAGGCGGCTTTCCACGATAGAAAAGCTACAGTGTGTATTGCAAAAAAGACTTGCTTAAAAAAACAGCACCTGTTAGACACACTGTGTCGAAGCATGTGATGCATTGCGGTGTAAAACTTGAGCTGGTGGGGAAACAACAGTTCGGGAGATGCACGAAAAACTAAGAAGGGGTTGTACGTATGTCGGGTATGGATAAATCGTTGCATTTGCCTCCAGGTGAGGAACAAACAAGTCTACCAACTTCAGCGACTCAGGCCACATTGATGGGCCCAGCGACTGGAACCATGGTCTCAGAGAACAAACGAATCGTCTACAAGTCGGAGGTCATGCGTCAGCTGATGCGAATGATCGAGCGAGTAGCGCCAAGTCAAGCCACAGTGCTTGTGCTCGGTGAGAGTGGAACAGGCAAGGAGCTTGTGGCTAACGCCATTCACGAGCGTTCAAACCGTCGCAGCAAGCCGTTTATCGCCATCAACTGTGGCGCCCTTCGTGAGACTCTCCTAGAGAGCGAGTTGTTCGGGCACGAGAAAGGTGCGTTCACTGGCGCCTACACACGAAAAATCGGTCTCGCCGAAGTGGCTAACGGTGGAACTCTCTTTCTCGACGAGATTGGCGAGTTGACTCCAGGTATTCAAGCTAAACTTTTGCGATTTTTGCAAGAGGGTGAAATCTATCGTGTGGGTGGTAAAGATCCCATTCGCGTCGACATTCGGTTGATCAGCGCGACCAACAAAGAGTTGGACAAAGAGGTTTTGCGCGGCACTTTTCGCGAAGACCTATTTTATCGCATCAACACCATTATGGTTCAATCGCCGCCGCTCCGTCGTCGCAAAGAGGACATTCCGGCATTGATCGAACACTTTCTGAGCACCAACTTAAACGGTTACCTCAACCGAGGGCGCCAGATGAGTGAGGACGCAGCCAAGATCATGATGAAATATGACTGGCCAGGCAATATTCGTGAATTGCAAAACGTTTGCGAGCGCTTGCAGATCTTGTCTGAAGGACATGTGATCATGCCGACAGATTTGCCAGATCAAATCCGCAGCCCCGACCAAAAAATCGTGGTGGATGATTATGATCCTACGCTCACCATTCACGAGCTCGAGAAGCGCTACATCTTGAAGGCCTTAAACTATTTCGATGGCAACAAGACTCAGGCCGCCAACGCTCTCGGTATCACGATCAAGACTCTTTACAACAAGCTGCACGAGTATGGAGAGTTCGAGCGCTACGCTGTGCACTCCAAGCCCGTCGCCACTGGCAAATAATTCAAGTGCCTTCGGATTCGCAACTCTGTTTTGGCAGAGTTGCGAGAGTCTCCGCCGCAAATGTTTGGCTTGACGCGCACCGGTTGTGATAGACCTTCAGTCGACGGTAAATCGAACTTGAAGGAGCTATGCAATGAACATTGGTCAAAAATTCTGTGAATTTTCTCTGCAAAACCAAGATGGCAAAACCAAAACGCTACAAGACTACGCCGGCAAATGGTTAGTTCTTTATGTCTATCCCAAAGATGACACTCCCGGATGCACAATTCAGGGTAAGTCCTTCACCGCAACCAAGGCTGAATTTGAACGCCTCGGTGTGACTGTTGTGGGAGTCAGCCAAGATGACGTGAAGTCACACAAAGATTTTTGCACGAAGTATTCGTTCACGGTTGAGCTGTTAGCAGATCCCCAAGCGACGTTGTTAAAAAGTGCGGGTGTCGGTCAAAGCGAATACAAAGGCACGATGTATTGGAATCGCACGACGTTCCTGATCGATCCAAAAGGCAACCTGAAAAAGCAGTACGACAACGTTAAGCCCGATGGGCACGAGCAAGTTCTGCTAAACGATATTCAGGAGATGAAGAAGACAGACTCCAACTAGACAACAACCGATGGCGAAAAGATAGGAATTCAAAGCTCAAAGAGCATAACGAATTTCATCATGGCGCCAATATCAGTAAAGCCGAATCCCATGAGATCCCCAGACTGATGTAGTCCTTCGAAAGTCAGGCGAAACTGGGGGTCGATTTCAAAATTGTAGTTGATAAACATTAGCGTTGTGGTCCCCTCTATATTCTTGCTTGATTCACCAGAAATTGCGGAGACCTGTCTTATTTCAAAAGTGTCTTCACTGATTCCTCCGCCAAAGCCTAGCTGACCCACGAATAACCCAAGCTTGGCAAATTTAGAAGAACCTTCCATCCTCTCGACGAAATTGGATTTTGTGCTGGTATTGGTAAGGTCAACTTGTCGGATTCCACCACTGATGAATAAGCCCGATTTCCTGCTCCAGGGTAAGTCTAGGCCGGCCTCTATACCTGGACTCCATCCTCTAAAACTGGAGCTGTCTGTTGAGCCCTTAAGAACGGAGTAAGAGCCGCCCAGACCAAAGCCAAAGTTCACTCCAAATTCACGACCTTGTCGTTGAGCATGTAAGGGTGAATGTGAAAATAAACTCAAAGCCACGACAAATAATGCGAGCCGATTCCAAAGCAACTTCGGCAATACGATAGTTTTCCTTCTCATTCGGAGATAACCTTGATGTCCGAAATGCATCTGGAGTACAGCTGGGCTGAGACAAAGGGTTGCGTTCCAATACGAGTCAGAAGGCGAGTATTTGGATTAAAAGAAAATCGTTCGATATTGTTAAAAGCGGCGTTGCCATTCGCAACAAAGATGTCACCTGTTAGCGGGTCCTCGGTCATGGCTGATGGTCCGTTGACTATGGAGTTATCATTGAATGCTGCACTAGCATTGTTAATGATGTTTGTTGTGGCGTTGGCGTCGAAGGCGTAGAGAAAATTGCTAGTGGCTGTGGTGCTGCCATAACTCACAAGCAGTTGGCCTGAACTGTGTCGAATGAGGTCCGTTGGCAATGCGGTTGTGACTGGAGCGGCCACAGCCGTGAGACAGTCAGGTGCTGCCGCATACCCTGTGGCAGAAACCATTACGATTTTGTTGTTCGGACTTGCCGCCGCATGGGTGTAAACAATTTTGCCATTGCTTAGGGTTGTAACGCCTGAAATGAGTGTAGCCGTTGTCGCACATGCGCCGGCAGGCGCGTTGACATAAGGATTGGCTCCTTGAGTTACGCGCGACCTTGCGGAGGAGATCTTTTCGATCGCAGTGGACTTGCTTATGAGCAGGCTGCTATCCGGCAATCGGACCATTCTTCGCATAGCTGCGCTTAAGGCCGTGGCATTTACCAAATAGGTAGATATGGATTGGCCGTCTTTCCTGACCAAATCGATTCGTCTGCCGGCTGCATTTTCTACAAGAACCAAAAGATTCTGGGCATCGAACTCTTGAATTGCGATCGGAGCGTCGCCGGGGGCTATACGGTTATAGTCTATGACCAGACGATCTAAATTTCCAGTTTCTAAGTCGTAGGCCGCTACGGTAAATGCGCCGGTCGATGTTGCGACTCCCCCGGCGTAACAGCTGCCACTCGCAACATACAAGAACTGTTTAGGATTGGCTTCGGCAAGCTCACGGTCCAATTGATCATTGAAAGACTCTGATTGATCTGAGCAGCCCGCTAGAAGGCCAAGTAGCAAGTAGGCACTCAAAGTTAAAGGTCTTAAGATTCTCGTTAACATACATTTGTATCGGAGCTAAAATTAAGATTCTTAAGAGTAATGAGGCTAGAAAATGTCGCGCCTAGGCAAGGTGACTCTCCCGCTAGACTCAAGAAATTTTGAATCTTTACCTTAGCCCTGAAGCTGGCCCGTCCTGCTGTTGATCGCCCATCCCCAGTCCGGGTGGACTGAGCCCAACCCAGGTTGGAGCCGCATAGGTCACACCATGGTGGTGAACTCTAAGGCGAACCAGCTAATCTTCACCGACTGGACGTCAAATCTCGCTCGGATATCTGAAATCCTCAAACGCATCGATATTAAGCCCAAGCCATTGGCAAAGGGCCGCGATAAGTAAAGTCGCAAGAGACCCTACCAAACGTCCTGAGCTGCGGTTTCATTGGCGTCTTGTTCTCCCACTCTTTCTATTGCTGTGGAGGACTTTGGCAATTTATTTAGCAGAATGTGTGCATACGCTTTTTGCGCTGTGGTCGAACTCTTGGTTTGTTGAATGCCTTCGAGTTGTTGTCGAAGCTCAGCAAGTTGCTCTGGCGTCACGTCAGTGACTTCCCCTTCGATTGGTCCCGACTTTTCATGAATAGTCTCGGCAATCTGCTCGAGTTTTTGTCTCACGCTCAGCGTCTCATTTTGAGACCCAATCGAAGGGGCTACAACGGCTGCGGATGCTGTGAATGATAAGAACAGAGCTCCAAGTGCAAAAATTTTGAATTGAGCCTTCATTTTAGATCCCCTTTGGTTTTGAATTCGAGTCTTAGTGAATTTAATCTACAAAATGGGTACCAGCTGAAATGCACGCAGACAGGCTCTTGCTGTCGCACCAACGTCATGTATTGGCCTCCTGCTCACACATCTGGCGACTGTCTATTGTTTGATACACTGTCAATTTGCGGTTCCAATCTTTAGGTCCCTGGCGCTCCCATCGACCAGATGCCACGTGGCGATATGATTGCAATTGCAATCGCAAAATAGACTGTCCCTCTTGTTTGTATGAACACCATTTGAAATATTGGGTGAGCGATTGATTCAATTTCGAATCACGCAGAAGGAGTTGCAGAATGTACCGAATCATTTTGTCTGGGCTAATAGGAGCTATGCCGTTTGTCAGTCACGCCTTGGTCGTGGATAAGCTGGAGTGTAATCTCAGAATCCAAGAGGTGAATTCAGACAAGTTTGCGGAGACTCGTCAAGAAGTGGCCCTAGCGCGCCTGCCGGCGCGGTCAACTAGAAAAGGGGTGAAGCTGACCACAGCGAGTTCAACAGGTCATCTGGAGCTGAGCGGCCCCGGGGGCCATTATTTTGCTGATTTGAATATCGAATCGAGACACGCCACTTTATCTGATACTGCCGGTCGCCCAGTTGAGGCTCGGCAGTACATCTGCCTTTCAACTCCCGCTGGATTTTGTGAAGACAGAGTTTCTGAAAATGGAGGGAAAGGTAAGTGTTTAGCGATCTCAAAGCATTGTCATGTTGCGAATGACCCATTTGACCCGAGCAGACCCCCCCAGCTGGATTGGACACCCGTTCCGTTAGTTGGTGGAATCCCTGGGTTTGCCCGTGAACTCATTCCTTCGACGGTGGGTCGAATTTTCAATGAAAGACGCGAGGAAGTTGCAACTTTTTCTGCGAGCTGCCAGTTCGAGGGGACCTACAGGTAATGGAACTCAGCTCGACCGTTGTCCCCCCTGTGGCTCGGCCGGTGGTGTATGATTACACGTCACCGGCCGCTTTTTTGCGCGACATGCTCAGATTCTACAAGGCGCGTGGATCGTTTAGCTTACGCCAGCGAGCTCGAATGCCCGGGGCATGCTCGCAAACTTTAGTTTCTCAAATTTTGAAGGGGACTCGGCAGCTCAATCGAGAGAACCTGGTTGCGATCGCGCAGATGTTTCGGTTGCATGAGCTTGAAGTGAAGCACATCGATCAACAACTGCGGTTGCAACTCCAGCCGGTCGATGTTCCCAATTCTAAAACTGAGATTCAGCGCCGCCGGTCTCCGCAAAATCATCTTCTGGCCGATTGGTTGCATCCATACGTGAAGGATTTAATTCACCTGGGTGGCTTTTCAAAAGAACCGCAGCGACTCTTCGCCATGCTGAAAGGTGTGGCGTCACCCCTCCGTATTCAGCGATCGGTAGAGTTTCTATTGCGTGAGGGATTTTGGCGTTTCGATCAGAAGGGTCGGGTGGTGATCAATGATGATCTGGTCATCACGTCAAGCGGCATACCCAATGATAAAATTCGGGCCTTTCACAAGCGGGCACTAGCTATAGCAATGCGAGGTGTAGATCTCTACTCCGTCGATCGGCGAAAAGCTTCGACGGTGCTCGTGTCTGTAGATTCTGAAAATTTAACGGAACTCAAAGATCTTATCGATTCCTTTCAGCACCAGTTACTGGATTTCATTCAGCGGAATCCTCAAGGCAAAGACGCCTTGATGCAAGTGGCAATTCATCTCACTCCCATAGGAGAATCTTGTGAAAAATAGTCTTGTTTTTTTGATAGAAATTCTAGTTGCAGTTTGGGGGAGCTTTGCTCTCGCTTCCGGCACCGTTATTGGCAATGGCGGCGACCCGGTCTTGCAGTTTTTAGAAGCTGCGAGATATTCGATGTTAGAGACCACAAAAGTTTTTTTGAATGACGCCGATGCAAGTCAGAACTTTTGTCAGACCCAGCAGATCGATGACTCACAAAAGGACTTTTGCCAAGAGTTTTTGCGCGCCACTGCCCAGTCGATTTTGCGGAAGGGTTACAACGAAAAAAAGTTTAAGTTTGTCCTCAGGTCTCAGCCCCTGCACGTCGTGGGCCCCGACGGAGCTCCGATGGTCGTGGCGGCGAGAACGACACTGGGGCCGGAGGGGCCGATCGAGTTCCATAGAGACTCCGTCAAGTCGATGCTACCCACCCAACTTTTGTTCTTGATCGTGCATGAGTACCTACACAAAGTTGAGTTTCAAAATTCCTACGTCGATGACAACACGCCGATTGGCCCCTTTTCTTCGGGTCGCGACCTATTAGATGCTGTAGCACTTGCGTTGGTGAAGCTGGCTAGTGACACGGGCCGGGTTGGTAACCGCTTTGGTATTCAAGATAGTTTCAACTGCAAGGTGAATGTCGGTGGTGCGGGCCTAAATGTCACCCTCCTGACCAATCGCCTTTTTTTGAGCGCGGACCTGATGCAATATGAAACCAACATAGGGCAAAGTCCGAACGACGCCCAACTTTCTGTAGACGAAGACTCTGCCAATCAGCTGCATTTTCGCATGCGTATTTTTGAGCCGGGTAACTGTGGTGATCCGGACTCTCAGCGTAAAACGGACTTATCTATTGTGCGGGTGACGAGTCTTGAAAACGGAGAGTTGCAAGAGGAGCTGCTATCCAGTCAATCGACGTTTACCAATCCTATATGTGCAGGCAATAGCAAATCGGTGGAGTTAGCCTACGATCAGGTGAAATTTAAATGCTCGTATTTTGGATCCTCTGGAACAACATCCTTTGAAGATTAGTCTCAATGTGGCAAGTTCTCGCCCGTCGTACTTGCTCACCAAATAAAAAAACCCATATCTATAAAAATAGATATGGGTTTTATTCTAAATCACAAAATGCAGTCACGACCAGCGGACGGGTAGGGCTAACTTAGAAGTAACCTTCGTCATCATCGCTGTCGTCGTCGTCGACTAGCTCTTCGTCGTCGTCAAATGATTCGACTTCAGCTTCGGCTAGGACATCATCTTCTGCGATATCAGCGTCGCCTTCCATAGTTTCGCTCATGGATTCGAAGTCTACAGTCTCATCGTCCTCTATCACGTTCGTCGCGTAGGGGTTCGTAGCGGCCAGACCAGTCGCAGCGGCTCCAACGGCACCAAATTTTTTGGCTTTAGAAGCACTTGATTTTTTCGGAGAAGACTTCTTTTTCGTTGCGGCTTTCGCTGTGGCTTTTTTCGTAGCCGTTTTCTTCGTCGCCTTTACAGCCTTTTTAGCTGTAGCTTTTTTTGTCGTGCCCTTAGAGGCTTTTTTCGTGGCTTTCTTCGCCGTTGTCTTGACCGCTTTTTTAGCTGTAGCTTTTTTTGTCGTCGCTTTTTTAGCGGCTTTCTTAGTCGCTTTTTTCTTCTTAGCCATTGAAAAACTCCCCATTGAATATCCGGTTGATCGGTAACCTTGGATGTAGTGTCAAATCCTAACTACAATTCGATTTTCTGCCTAGGGATTTATGTCAGCGAATGCTTGATAGTCGAGGGGGTATGGCTATGATGAAGCGAAGCATCAAAAAAGGAAACCCGGCTGAGAGGAGCCGGGTTTCATGGAATCGAGGCCAAGAGAGCCTCTGACCTCAAATTCCTAAACTAACCACGAATAAGGTTCAAAGCGACCTGATTGGACGAGTTCGCCTGAGCTAAGGATGACACTGAAGCCTGCAACAAGATGTTGTTGCGAGTCAGTTCGGCCGAGGCAGCGGCAACGTCTGTGTCGCGAATACGGCTGTTTGCAGCGGACATGTTCTCTTCAGTCACACCGAGGTTGTTGACAGTCGAGAGCAAGCGGTTTTGCAAGGCACCGAGATTAGAGCGCATCCCGTTCACATTCTCTTGAGCGGCATCGAGCGACTCAAGTGCGGACTGTGCACCCTCTTTGCTATTGTAGTCGAGGCCGGAAAGTCCCAAAGCATCCAGCGTCGCCACGTTCTGGCTGGCGTCAAAGCTGATGCGATCTTCTGTCTCGCTATTGTAAACGCCAACTTGAAAGTCAAATACTGGTGTCGTGCCGTCGAGGAGTTTAGTTTTTCCCCAAGTTGTGACAGAGGCAATACGCTGCATTTCAGACTTGAGCTGCTGGATCTCTTTATCGATAAACCCGCGTTCAACAGTGCTCACGGTGTCAGATGCGGCTTGGATTCCCAATTCACGCATACGAACAACGATGTTGCCGATTTCGTTCAAACCACCCTCTGCGGTTTGTACCATCGAGATACCATCGTTGGCGTTACGATTCGCCTGACGAGTCGAGCGGATTTGAGCTTTTAAGTTTTCACTGATCGCCAGACCTGCGGCGTCATCAGCGGCTTTGTTGATTCTTGATCCTGAGGACAGCTTTGCCATACTGTCTTGGATGTTCGTTTGACTTGTGCCGAGATTTCTCTGAGCATTTATCGCTGCCATATTAGTACTTACACGCAATCCCATTATAAAATTCCTCCAGTTATATTTCAGTCATCGATTTCACCTCCGTGTTTTTTAATCCCTCATTCTGAGGGTGGCGTCATTGCCGATAAAAAAGTGGTACTTCCTAAACTTTACCTCTCATTCAGTTTTCCTTGTACAGACGTCGTCGTCCTTGATTGCCTCCTTCTTTCTCGATCGACCGAAGAGTTGCGAGTGTGCGCGCTCAGTCAGTCGGGCTTGTATTCACAGTTTCTAGTTACTTTGGAGAACCCACCCAGTGAACGTCTGCGAGTGGATCTCACCTACGCCATACGATTCGGGATCGGGCACGGATTCTTGACAGGACTTGAGGCCAATTCGAGTGAATATGGCTTATTCTTAGAGGAAGGTCTGATCGAGTCCTAAGCCTTCAATCCAGCGACATTCGTCGGGAGTGCGGCAAAGAAGGTCGTAATTTTCTCTGCCACCCACTCAGGTTCATCTTCTTGGAGATGATGTCCTCCACCTAAATGCACATGGCTTTCCGATTCAGGTAGCAGAGACTCGAGCTGATCAATGACCTTGCGAGATACCAACTTATCCCTTGAACCCCAGAGGATCTGCACAGGCCGCTGCAGCTGTGCCAGCTGTTGACTCAGCCGAACGTCCCGAATGGCGGCTGTTGCAGCAAGAAAAGCCTGTATCGCCAAAGGATTTCGACCATATGTCAGGGTGGTCTCGGTGATTCTAAGCTTATCGACCAAATGCCGTTTGCTCACTGTGCGTTGGTGCGCCCAGGCCATGGTCAGCCGATTGGTAAAGGGGACAGCCAGATACGAGAGCCAGACCCAGTCGTTCAATGGAAGTGGGATCAACGTCCGGCTTGTCGCAGGGGCAATCACCGACAGTCCTAAGACCTGCTTTGGTCGCATCAATGCAAACCACAGAGCAATATTGCCACCCATGGAGTTGCCGACTAAATAACAAAAGTCTATGGAAAGTGATTTAAATAACTGATCCAGTCGCTCCACTTGCTCGTCTAGACCATACTTCGCACTCCGCAGTTTTGAACTCTGACCAAAGCCCGGTAGGTCCAAAGCCACAACCGTGTACCTGGAGTTCAACAAGGGCACCAGGTCTCGCCAGCAGAAAAGGTTGGCGCCGATTCCATGCAACAGCACAAGGTAGGGGCCAGTGCCGGAGCGGTGGTATCGAATCTTCCAACCTTCAATATCTATGGTATCAACAGTTAAATCGAATCGACTGGCCGCGGGCTCATGGCCGCTCAATCGCCACCGATAAAGCCCGAAGGCCAACAGCGTCAATGCGATGACTAAAAAAGCTGTGAGAATTTCATACACCGTACTATCCATCAATCAATTTCACAAAAGCGGCAAAAGGCCACGCGCCCCAGTCCCTCATAGGTTTCTTTTTGCCTTGCAGCCAAGTGATTGTGGGTGTCGTAGCCAATGGTACAGGACTTACTTTCTGGCGCAAAATGCGAGCATTGCTCACAGCAATGGATGATGGTCAGTGTCCGATAATCCTTAGGATGAATGGGGTCAAGAATCAACGTGCGACGAATTGATTGAGTTTTTACGGGCATTGACAATCCTCGAATCCACATCAGATTTAGATAAGGTAGAGTTAACATCAAGAAATAAAAGAGTAAACTTATGAATGATATTGAAAAGATGACCCAGAAGAGCCAAGAGGCCATGCAGACTGCGGCTCAGCTCGCTGAGTCTCAACACAATCCAGCGGTTGAGCCAGAGCACTTGCTAGCGGCGGTGTTGGCACAAACGGATGGTATCGTGCCTCGAGTATTTTCTAAAATGGGCGTGGCGCTCCCGGCCCTGAGCGCGGATCTGCAAACGCGCGTAAAGGCCCTCCCCACGGTCACTGGGGGTGGCGTTCGAGTTGTGGCCAGTCACAACTTGCAACGACTTTTTCAAGAGGCCGAAAAATCGGCGAGGTCGCTCAACGACAGTTACATTTCAACTGAACATTTTGTATTGGCAGCACTACAGACAGCGCCTGAGGTGGCAAAAATTCTAGAGCGCCATCGAGTGACAGCTGCTGCCCTACAAGCGGCGTTGAAAGATCTTCGTGGGGGCAAATCCGTTACCGACGACAGCCCCGAAACTAAGTTCGACGTTTTAAATAAATATGCACGAGATCTAACTGCGCTGGCGGAGCTGGGCAAATTGGATCCCGTAGTGGGTCGCGAAGAAGAGATTCGCCGAGTGATTCAGGTGCTGTCTCGTCGCACAAAAAATAATCCGGTTCTGATCGGTGAACCAGGCGTGGGAAAAACCGCAATTGCCGAAGGGTTGGCTTTACGGATCACCAATCGCGATGTTCCTGAAGTTCTTCTTGGCAAAAAGTTGATGGCGCTAGATATGGGATCTCTAATCGCGGGTGCCAAGTATCGAGGCGAATTTGAGGACCGACTCAAAGCTGTGATTCAAGAGGTGACGGGAGCTGAAGGGCGAATCATTTTGTTTATTGATGAAATTCACACCTTGGTCGGCGCTGGTAAAGGTGAGGGCGCGATGGATGCCGGACAAATTCTCAAGCCCGCTTTAGCGCGAGGCGAGCTACGCTGTATCGGAGCCACCACTTTAGACGAGTATCGCGAGTACATTGAAAAAGACAAAGCGCTCGAGCGGCGCTTTCAAACAGTGGTGGTGGGCGAGCCCACAGTGCCAGACGCTATCACGATTCTTCGAGGCTTGAAGGAGAAATACGAGGTTCATCACGGGGTGCGAATAACCGATGCAGCAATTGTCTCAGCGGTAAAGTTATCCTATCGCTATATCACCAACCGCTTTCTTCCAGACAAGGCCATCGATCTTATGGATGAGGCGGCCTCGCGTTTAAGTATTGAGGCAAACAGTGTTCCGACAAGCATCGATGAAATTCAGCGCAAGGTGATGCAGCTGCAGATCGAGCGCGAGGCGCTCCTCAAAGAGAAAGAAGCCGGTGCGCGCGAGCGGCTCACGAACGTCGAACGTGAAGTGGAAGAACTCACCAAAAAGAACAGTCTGCTCCGCTCTCAGTGGGAAGATGAGAAGCGTGAGATTCAAGGCCTTAAACAAACCAAGTTGGACATTGAGTCGGCGCGCAATGAAATTGAGCGAGCCGAACGCGAGGGAAATCTGGGTAAGGCGGCCGAACTCAAGTACGGCAAATTGCCAGAGCTCGAACGCCGGCTTTCGGAAATGAATCAACGAGCAGAGAAGACCTCCGGGCCGCGAATGCTCAAAGAGGAAGTTGGGCCAGATGAGATTGCCGAGGTCGTTGCCAAGTGGACGGGCATTCCCGTGAGTAAAATGCTAGAGTCCGAAACGCAAAAGCTCCTGCGACTCGAGCAACACCTGCAGCAGCGAGTAAAGGGTCAAGATCACGCTTTAGCGGCCACCGCAAATGCGATTCGCCGGGCGCGCGCTGAAATCTCTGACCCCAATCGTCCGATTGGCAGTTTTATATTTCTTGGGCCGACCGGTGTCGGTAAAACTGAAACGGCAAAGGCGCTGGCTGAATTTTTGTTCGATACCGAAGACGCCGTCGTTCGCATAGACATGAGCGAATATATGGAAAAACACAGCGTCTCACGACTCATAGGCGCACCTCCCGGATATGTCGGCTACGATGAAGGTGGGCAGCTCACAGAGCGTGTTCGCCGCCGCCCTTACAGCGTGGTGCTCTTTGATGAAATTGAAAAGGCCCATCCAGAAGTCTTCAACGTGCTCTTGCAGGTTTTAGATGATGGACGTTTGACGGATGGACAGGGCCGCACGGTGGATTTTAAAAATGCGGTGCTGATCATGACCTCAAATGTTGGATCGCAGGCGCTGATAGACGAGAGTCTCACCAAAACCCAGCGCGAGCAGGCTGTCATGGACGCCCTCAGGGCCCAGTTTCGCCCGGAGTTTCTCAATCGAATCGACGACACAGTGATTTTTAATCCTCTGGGCGCAGAACAACTCAGTGCCATTGTGCGGGTGCAACTTGAGATCGTCTCTAAGCGGCTAAATGAAAAACGCATTGAGCTAAAATTCCACGAGCCCGCCATCAAATGGTTGGGAGAGCGAGGGTTTGATCCCATTTATGGAGCTCGGCCATTGAAGCGAGTTATCCAAAACGAGGTGCTCAATCCCTTGGCCAAGTTGATTCTCGAGCGTCAAGTGAACCCGATGGACACCGTTGAGGTCACACTGAAGGAGGAGCGCCTTGAGTTCGCAGTTAAAAAATGAGGGCACAGACCAACGCCTTTAAGTCCTACCTCATTCTGGTGGAAGAATTACATCCGCCAGAATGAGTTAAACTCTATTAAAAACAAATACTTGACGCACAACAAATAGATCGTTAGATTGGCTCAAATTCGAGGTCAATTTAGGTGTTTTCCGGAATTATTGAGGCCACCAGTCGTGCGCAGTCCGTTGAGGCAGGCCCTCAAATCCTTCGCCTATTCCTCCAAGCCCCTAGTTTTTTTGATGATTTGAAGTTCGGTGACAGTATCGCCGTCAATGGCGTTTGCCTCACACTCGAGGCCCTCCCCCAGGGGTTGATGCAGTTTGCGCTCGGTCCAGAGACTCTGGCGGTAACCGGATGGACTTCGGAGAGTGTCATGCAGAGGGCGTTTAATTTAGAACGGTCCCTCCGCCTCAACGATCGTATTCATGGGCACCTGGTGACTGGCCATGTCGACGGCATGGGCAAAATTGTCGAGCGGCAAGGTATGGACGACGATTGGCTGACTCTGACAGTTGAGTTTTCACATTCACTGGCTCCCTACATTTGGAAGAAGGGAAGCGTGGCGATAAACGGAGTGAGCCTTACCGTGAACTCTGTCAGCGCAACCTCGCTGAGTGTTGGTTTGATTCCTGAAACCTTAAAGCGTACGAACCTAGCGGAACTGAAAGTCTGCGATACTGTGACGATTGAAGTGGACAATATGGCGCGCGGCCTTCTGCGCAACTTGGAGACTCGATGAACACTCTCAACACAATTCCTGAACTCCTCGAGGACATCAAGGCCGGCCGGCCGGTGATACTTGTGGATGATGAGGACCGAGAAAACGAAGGTGATCTGATAGTTGCGGCGGATTATATCACGCCTCAGCTCATTAATTTTATGGCGACCGAAGCTCGCGGCTTGATCTGCTTGTCGCTCACGTCCGAGCAAATCGATCGCCTACAGCTACCGTTAATGACTAAGGAAGACACCAATCGGTCGCCCAATCGCACGGCCTTCACCGTCAGCATTGAGGCCGCAAAAGGCGTATCCACCGGCATTTCTGCAGCCGATCGCGCCCTCACAATTAAGGTGGCTTCAAATCCAAGCTCTGTCCCACAAGATGTCATTGTCCCGGGCCACATCTTTCCGATTCGCGCGCAAGATGGTGGAGTTCTGAAGCGTGCCGGACACACTGAGGCCAGTATGGATTTGGCCCGAATGGCGGGGCTAAATCCGGCGGGAGTGATCTGCGAAATCATGAATGTCGATGGGACAATGGCGAGAATGGATTCGCTCATGGCCTTCTCGCAAAAGCACGGCATCAAAATTGGCACGATCGAATCCCTAATCAAATTTCGCATTCAGACAGAATCGTTTTTGGTTGAAAGAGCTCAAGCGGCTCTGCCCAGTAGCAAATACGGCCGCGACTTTCGCATTCACATCTTTGAAAATCTTTTGGATGGCCGCGAGCACGTCGCACTCGTCAAGGGTCGAATCGATCCAGAGCAACCCACGTTGGTTCGCGTCCATTCTGAGTGTTTGATGGGCGATGTCTTTGGTTCCATGCGCACACGGAGCGGCGAGTTTTTGGATCTTTCGCTGAAGCGAATCAATGAGGAAGGGTCTGGAGTTCTTGTTTACCTCCGACTAGAAGATATGGGGCATCGATTGCGCCAACGGGTTCAGACATACGCCAATTTAGATCAAGGCGAGGCTCCAACCGATGAGTCGCGCAAGATCTTCCGCTCAGACGATCGGGACTACGGCATTGGGGCACAAATTCTGCGCAGCCTTGGCGTTAGTAAATTACGCTTGATCACCAACAGTCATGCTAAGCGCGTCGGTCTCAAAGGTTACGGCCTCGAGATCATTGACGAAGTGACGCTGCCCATCGACTCTGAACCCTTACTTCCATTGGAGGACTAGATGTTGCTACAAGGTTCACTCAAACCCAAAGCTTCATGGAAAATTGGGCTGGTCACATCGCGTTTCAATACCGAAATAACGGAAAAGCTTGAGACCGGCGCCTATGAGCGAATGCTTGAACTGGGCTTTAAACCGGAGCAATTGCGCCGTGCCCGAGTCCCCGGAGCGGTTGAAATTCCACTAACGGCACAAGCACTCATCGATCATGGTTGTGATGCGGTGATTGCGCTGGGGGCGGTGATTCGCGGTGAGACAACCCACTATGAATCTGTTTGCCAGGCGGTTGAGCGGGGTTGCATGCAGGTGATGTTGCACGCCAAAAAGCCAGTGATCTTTGGCGTCCTGACCACCGAGAATGAAGATCAGGCTCTCGCTCGTTTAGGGGGCGCGCACGGCCATAAGGGGCGGGACGCCGCTGATACGGTTGTGGAAATGCTCAATTTGCTAGAGAGCATTTGATGCGCCTCACGGAGCTGCAAGTTGAAGCTAAAAAACGCAGCAAGGAGCTGGGCTTCGGCGTGCTGTTGGCGGTGCTATTTTTAGTGCTGACTGCAATCGAGTTCAAACTCTTTGGAATGAGCCAAAGTCTGCCTTTCGCACACTCGGTGTTTTTCCTCGGCCTAGTGAACTTCAACATCATTCTCTTTCTACTGCTCTTCTTTTTGATTTTCCGAAACGTCGTTAAGGTTTTTTCAGAGAGACAAAGCGGTCTGGCCGGAGGAACTCTCAAGACCAAGTTGATCGCAGCGTTTGTGGCCTTTAGCTTTATCCCTACCGGCCTGATGTTTTTGGTCTCTGTATTTTACATCAACAATAGCTTCGACAAATGGTTTTCTGAAAAAATGTCCGGAGTACTCAAAAGCTCTCTCGAAGTTACCAATGCCTATTATCTCTCGGCCAAAAAGAAAAATTACCACTTCGCTGAACGAGTTGCGGACGAGCTGCGGCAGACGCCTCGGCCCCGCTGGACGAGTAAGTTGGTGCAGCTTCGGCAGCAGTACAGCATCGATGCCGTCGAGTACTATCCTTCACTTTTCGGGCAGCGTGTAGTGATCGTGAGTGGAAGTGAGGGGCTGAATGATGTGCCGCCTCTTTCGATGGAGATGCTCGAGCGCGGAATCAAAGACCGCAACGAGGCCTCGACAATCCACCAGTTTGACAACGGCAACTTGATACGAGTCATATTTCCTATGGGGGCCGACCGGCGAGCCGGGGCGGTGGTGGTCTCCACCTTCGTGCCGCTCTCGTTGATTAGTAAAATGGATGACATTGCCTCGGCCTTTGAGGACTTTCGCGACGTCAATCCCTTAGAGGCACCTATAAAATCTATTTACCTTATCATCTTGGTGTTGATGACACTCACCATTTTGCTTGGCGCCACCTGGTTTGGTTTTTACCTCGCCCGGCAGCTGTCAGTCCCCTTGGTTGAGTTGGGTGATGCGGCCCAACGCGTGGCCAATCACGACTACCGGCCGCTGACTCTCACCTCTGGGTCACGAGAGATCAACGAGCTCGTGCTTCATTTCAATCAGATGACGCAGAATTTAGAAAAATCTGAGCGCGAAGTGAGCGAAGCCAATCACACCTTACGGCAGACGCTGTCTCGCCTTGACGATCATTCCCGCTACATTGAAGTCGTGCTGTCGACGGTCAGCACAGGAGTGGTCTCGCTTGATCCTGAAGGTCACATCACCATGGTCAACCGCCATGCGGCTAAATTGCTAGAGACAGCACCGGGACGCTTGATTGGTCAGCCAATCTCTAAGGTCCTACAAAAAGAGCATGGTGAAATTTTAGAGACGATGATTCAGCAAATGCGCACCCATCGCGCCGAAAGCATCCAGCGTGAAGTGCGAATTCAGGTGCGCGGTCGATCTATTCCTCTACAGGTGACTTTGTCCTTTCTGACGGACGAAAATCAGACTGAAATTGGTAAAGTTCTGGTGTTTGACGATCTCACCTCTGTGCTTGGGGCGCAGCGAGCCGCCGCTTGGACCGAAGTGGCGAGACGAATCGCCCACGAAATCAAGAACCCATTGACTCCCATCAAACTCTCCGCCGAGCGGCTCGAAAAAAAGTTTGGGCATCAGATTCAGGATGAGGCCTTTCACGAGTGTGTGCGACGAATTGTTGACCAAGTCGATAGTCTTAAAAATTTAGTAAACGAATTCAATCAATTCGCTCGCCTTCCCACCTCAAACCCGCAAGTTGTGCCGTTAAATAAGACGATTGCGGATTCTCTGGTGTTGTATCAAGACGTGCAGCAGAATGCCAAAATAGAATTCTTTCCCGATCCGGCAATGCCGGCCTTCGCATTCGATCCCGATCAAATTCAGCGCGCAATTAACAACCTGACAGACAATGCCTTGTCAGCGATTGCGGAGCGTCCCCCCGGTGGAGAAGGGGGGCGGGTGGTGATCCGGACCCACTATGACAGCGTGCTTAAAATTGCGCGGATCGAAGTTGAGGACAATGGTCCTGGCATTCCCAGCGCTCTGCGCGAGCGGGTTTTTGAACCCTATGTGACCACAAAAACTCATGGCACCGGCCTTGGCCTTGCGATTGTCAAACGAATGGTTGAAGATCACCAAGGCTTTATTCGGGCGATTTCAGATGGTGCGACGCAAACAAAGTTTGTGATTGAACTCCCGGTGCGCGAAGCTACAGAAGATCGGTCAAAGATTGTGCGAGTCAAAGACTCCAGAGGTGGAAAATATGATCAGCTCAGTTAAAGTCTTGATCATCGATGATGAGAAAGCCATCGGCGAAGTGTTAGCGGCCTCACTCCGCGATGACAACTTTGTCGTCGATGTCGCGTATAGCGGACGCCAAGGTCTCGAAAAGATCCGCGAATTCTCCCCGGACATTGTCCTACAAGACATCTGGATGCCAGGTGAGATGGACGGCCTGCAGGTCCTTGAGGAAGTCAAAAAGGGTGGTTATCCTGACTGCCAGTTTATTATCATGTCTGGCCATGGAACGATCGAGACGGCCGTGCGAGCCGTTAAAAATGGCGCCTGGGACTTTGTGGAAAAGCCCTTGTCGATGGATAAAATCTCGATTTTGATCGCCAACATTCTCAGCTTCAAGCGCGAGCAAAGTGAGAAAAACGCCTTGCTCAGTCGACTGAGAAAAAATATCGCGCTCATCGGTGAAAGCTCCGTCATGGTGAGTCTCAAACAAATGATCGCGCGGGTAGCGTCGACTCCAGCTTGGGTTTTGATCACTGGCGAAAATGGCACCGGCAAAGAGCTGGTGGCGCAGAACATTCATTACTTGAGTCACCGAGCCGGCGGCCCCCTTATTGAAGTCAATTGTGCAGCGATCCCAAAAGATTTAATCGAAAGTGAACTCTTCGGTTACGAAAAAGGTGCCTTTACCGGCGCTGACCGAGGCAAAAAAGGTAAGTTTGACCACGCCAATGGCGGAACTTTGTTTTTGGATGAGATCGGGGACATGAGCCTCGAGGCGCAGGCCAAAGTGCTGCGCATATTGCAAGAGCGCAAGTTCTACCGAGTCGGCGGCGATTCACCTATCGAAGTTGACGTGCGAGTTGTAGCTGCAACCAACAAAAATCTAGACGAAGAAATCAAAGCCGGCCGATTTCGTGAGGACCTTTACTACCGGCTCAATGTTGTGCCGTTAAAGGTGGCGCCACTGCGCCAGCGGCGAGAGGATATTGCGTTGCTCGTGGAGTACTTCGGCGATCAGTTTTTGCGCAACAATGGGTACCGGCAAAAAACCTTTTCACCCGAAGCTATGGTCAGCATGCAAGCGCATCTCTGGCCGGGCAATGTGCGAGAACTCAGAAACTTTGTGGAGCGGGTGTACATTCTCACTCCGGGTGACTACGTCGATGTGCATGATCTACGATTTGCGGGTTTAAACGATGTCTCCGAGCAGGTTGAAAACTTAGACGGAGCCATCAATTTTCGTGCGGCGCGGGCCCGATTTGAGAAGGAATTTATTGAACAAAAGATCTCTGAAAATAACGGCAATATCTCTAAAACTGCAGAGCTCATAGGCCTTGAACGCAGTTATCTCCATCGCAAAATCAAAACTTACGGCATCGAGGTTTAACTCAAATGATCTGGTCATCTGGCTATTTGTTCACGCTTAAAGAGGCTCCGACTGACGCTGAAATTCCAAGCCATATCTTGATGGTTCGTGGCGGCTACATTCGAAAGCTTGCCCCGGGGATTTTTACCTATGGTCCGCTTTTGCTTCGAGCGATTCGAAAGTTTGAGGCGATCGTCCGTGACGAGTTGATGGCTCGTGGCGGGCATGAACTGTTGATGCCGATGGTGCAGCCGCGTGAACTGTGGGAAGAAACCGGTCGTTGGAAAGAAATGGGACAAGGCCTGCAAAAGCTCAAAAATCGCAACGGCCACGATTTTTGCCTAGGTGCCACCCACGAAGAAGTCATCACCGATTTCGTCCGTAAGGACATCAAGAGTTACCGCGACTTGCCCGTGTCTCTATTCCAAATTCAAACGAAATTTCGGGATGAAATTCGACCCCGCTTCGGACTAATGCGCGGCCGTGAATTCATTATGAAAGACGCCTACAGTTTCGACGTGGACAAAGCCAGCGCCCAAAAAGCCTACGATGTGATGTTTGAGGCTTATAACGCGATCTTCAAGCGTCTGGGCGCGAACTTTAGAGTCGTGCATGCCGACAGCGGCAATATTGGTGGCAACCAGTCCCAAGAGTTTCACCTATTGGCCGACAGTGGTGAAGACCAACTCCTCGTCAGTGAAGCCAGTGATTTTGCGGCGAACGCTGAGGTCTGCCCGGCTATCGATGCAAATCCAGTCAAAATGCAAGATGAGCTCCTGCCGCGTGAAGAGTTTGCGACTCCAGGTTTAAAGACCATCGAGGCCCTTTCGCAAGCGCTAAAAATTCCGTCTGAACGTTTAGTGAAAACTATGTTTTTCTCGGCTAGCGACGAGCCTTCTGGCAAAGCCAATCCCGTGGCGGTTTTGTTAAGGGGATCTGATGAAGTGAACCCAGTGAAACTCAAAAATCATTTCGGTTTGAGCAATCCACCAGTGCTACTAGCCGACGACGAGGTTCGACGCTTAACTCAAGCGAGCCCCGGAAGCTGTGGTCCCGTCGGCCTCGATATCCCCATATTGGTAGACCAAGGAGTGGAAGGCCTGCGCAATTTTATTGTGGGCGCCAACAAAGATGGCTTTCACTTAAAGAACGTCAACATCGGTCGAGACTTCTCAGCCCAAGCCGTCGTCGATCTTCGCGTGGCTAAAACTGGAGATCTAAGTCCCGATGGCAAAGGTGTTCTCAAAACCGTTCGTGGGATCGAAGTCGGACATATTTTCTATCTCGGCACCAAGTACTCCACGACCATGCAGGCCAATTTTCTATCTTCCGAAGGCGTTCTTAAGCCCATGGAGATGGGTTGTTATGGCATAGGCATATCTCGCACCGTACAAGCCGTGATCGAGCAAAGTCATGACAAAGACGGCATCATTTGGCCGGTCAGCATTGCTCCCTTTCACGTGCATATTTGTTTGCTCGATCCCGATCAGCCTGAAGCACGCCAACTGGCCCTTGACCTATACGCTAACCTTCGTGGTGTGGGGATTGACGTCCTCGTGGATGATCGGGCAGAGCGTCCCGGCGTCAAATTCAAAGATGCGGATCTGCTCGGAATGCCTTTGCGCGTGAACATCGGTGCGCGTGGTTTAGCAAATGGCGAAGTCGAACTCATTGAGCGCCGCAGCCGCAACATTGAAAAGCTACAACCAGGAGCCCTCTTTGCCCGCATTCAATCTTGGTTTAAGGAGCAGTCCACTTGAGTTCACGCACACACATGAACAACCCTTTGTTCGTGGCCCTAGATGTGGACACCGCTGAAGGCGCACTAGAGCTCGCCCGGCAAACTCGCGCCTTCGTCGGTGGCTTTAAAGTGGGGCCCCGCTTGAGTCTTCGATACGGCGAACCCTTGTTGAAAGAGCTAGCCCGTCACGGCAATTTGTTTGTCGACAATAAGTATTTTGATATTCCAAGCACCATGGCAGCCTCTGTGCGCGCCTCCTTTGACGTCGGTGCAACCTACTGCACTGTGCACGCTCAAGCGGGATTAGATGCCCTCAAGCAGATGGCGGAGCTTGAGTCTGAGCTTAATCAAGTTCGTGCCTTTCGCGTTCTTGCTGTTACGGTTCTCACAAGTTTTCGGCAAGAGCTACTCCCGCCTAATTCACAGTCCATGCCCCTTGCGGCACAAGTGGTTGCGCTGGCGGAGTTAGCGGTTGAGGCAGGACTCTCCGGGCTCGTTTGCTCTCCAGCTGAAGTCGAAGCCCTTCGACAAAAGTTTCCCGAGGCTTTTTTGGTCACTCCAGGCGTGCGTTTACCAAATGAAAACAAGGGCGATCAAAGCCGCGTGGATGACCCATGCGCGACCTTAAGGCGTGGAGCCTCGGCGCTCGTTGTGGGTCGGCCGATCTGCCAGTCACTCGAACCTGCCCATGCGGCGATGTTGTATTATGAAGAAATTCAAAAAGTTAGAATCTAGAGCTCACAATAAGAATCAAAGTAAAGCTCACCCACGAGTTCCGCGCGGTTCCGCTCCAGTTGGGCTGTCCCGGCGATCTTCGCCTCCTGCATCGGCAGGTCCCAAAGGGCGCTGTGTGGTTGGCATTCATGCGGTCAACGAGTTGTTGCGAGTTCGACCCCATGCAATCACTCAGCTGTGGTTGCGTGAGGGCTATCAAGATCGAGCCGATTTAAAAGAAATCTTCGAATCCGCTCAACGACAAAAGGTTCGCCCTTCGACGCATGCGGTCGGAGCTTTGGATAAAATTACCTCTCATCATCAGGGAGTTCTCGCCTTTTCCAGTGAAGAGCCCGAGCTCGATTGGGCAAGCCTAGCTAAGTTAGAAACCTCAACCCTCGTGGCCTTGGATGAAGTCGAGGATCCCCACAATCTGGGAGCCGTTTTACGAACGGCCTGGCTCATGGGAGCTCAAGCCGTTTTTACACCGGAGCATCGAGCCGCCGCACTTTCCCCCGCTGTTTCCAAAGTGGCACAGGGCGCTGTTGAGCATGTGCCTGTGCTGCGCGACTCAGCTCTACCGCAGCAACTAGAAGAGTTAAAGCGGCAAGGGTATTGGATCTTAGGGTTGGCTCATACCGCCAAACAGCAGATTTATTCCTTTGAAATCCCGCAAAAGGTTGTCTGGGTTTTCGGATCTGAGGCCTCTGGTCTGCGCAAGTCTGTCTTGGGAGTTTGCGACGATTTGATTGGCATCCCGCAGCTCGTACCTGCGGCGAGCTATAACGTGTCAGTGGCTGCGGCCATAGTTCTAGGCGAGACATTTCGACAACGCACTCAAGCTGTTTCGCGGTCCTGACCTTTAGATTTGGCAGTCTCAAATCTTTGACGCGATGTCATTTTAGGCCGAATTTGCCGCCGGTTCTGGCAAGTCCCTGCAAATGCTGAATTTCCCAGGAAATACATTTTGACTGCAAAGATAGTGCTCAAGTAGAAACATGGTTTGCATGTCACCCAAAGCTTCCGTTTTGCAGCAGTAAGGCAGAATGTGTTTGTGTGAGAGAGACGCTGGTTTAGCTCAATTGGTAGAGCAGCTGATTTGTAATCAGCAGGTTGCGGGTTCGAGTCCCATAACCAGCTCCAGTTTGATTCGGACAGGTGCCCGAGTGGCTAAAGGGGACGGACTGTAAATCCGTTGGCTTACGTCTACGTAGGTTCGAATCCTACCCTGTCCACCACTTCAAGCCTGCAATGGTTCGGTAGTGCGCGAGCGGGAGTAGCTCAATTGGCTAGAGTATCAGCCTTCCAAGCTGAGGGTTGCGGGTTCGAGACCCGTCTCCCGCTCCAATGTTTGTGTGGGTGTTGTTTTTGAATAATGCTTTGGGCAAATGAGGCCCATGTGGCTCAGGGGTAGAGCACACCCTTGGTAAGGGTGAGGTCGTGAGTTCGAGTCTCACCATGGGCTCCAAGTTGGTTCTCGGAAGTTTGAGCAGATGGTGAGTGAAGGCTTCGAAATGGGAGTTGCGAGCTATGCGAAGCAAAGCCAGCCATGCAGATATAGCAGTTTTAGTTTGTAAACGTTTTTAATAGATACGCTTTTGACTTTAAAATGATATTAAATAGGAGGACTTCACAACATGGCTAAGGAAACATTTAAACGGGATAAGCCCCACGTCAACATCGGCACTATCGGTCACGTCGATCACGGTAAAACTACATTGACCGCGGCAATCACCAGCGTGTTAGCCAAAAAAGGTGGAGCTAAAGCTTTAGCGTACGATATGATCGATAAAGCTCCTGAAGAAAAAGAGCGTGGAATCACGATCTCCACTTCACATGTAGAATACGAGACGGCTAATCGCCACTACGCGCACGTGGATTGTCCTGGTCACGCCGATTACGTCAAGAACATGATCACCGGTGCAGCTCAGATGGATGGCGCGATTCTTGTTGTATCTGCCGCCGACGGACCCATGCCACAAACTCGCGAGCACATTCTGTTGGCTCGTCAGGTGGGTGTTCCCGCAGTTGTCGTTTTCATGAACAAAGTGGACATGGTTGACGATAAAGAATTGCTTGAGCTTGTTGAGTTAGAAGTTAGAGAGCTCTTGTCCAAGTATGAATTCCCCGGCGACACAATCCCCATAGTTCAAGGTTCCGCTTTGAAGGCGCTTGAGGGCGACACAAGTGAAATCGGCGAAGGCGCTATCATGAAGTTGATGGATGCTTGTGACAATTACATTCCAGAGCCTCAGCGTGCGACTGACAAACCCTTCTTGATGCCCATCGAAGACGTGTTCTCGATCTCTGGTCGTGGAACAGTTGTGACTGGTCGTATTGAGCGCGGAATTGTCAAAGTTGGCCAGGAGATCGAAATCGTTGGAATCCGTCCCACTCAAAAGACTACGATCACGGGCATTGAAATGTTCCGTAAGCTTTTGGATGAAGGTCGCGCCGGTGACAACGCTGGATGTTTGCTCCGTGGAACGAAGAAAGAAGATGTTGAGCGTGGTCAAGTTATCGCGGCGACAGGCTCTATCAAGCCACACAAAAAGTTCAAATGTGAAGCCTACATCCTGACTAAGGAAGAAGGCGGACGACACACTCCCTTTTTCAACGGCTATCGCCCACAGTTTTACTTCCGCACAACGGATGTAACTGGTGTGACAACCCTTAAGGCTGGAACTGAAATGGTTATGCCTGGTGATCGCGTTGAAATGGAAGTTGAGTTGATTGCTCCCATCGCTATGGAAAAAGAGCTTCGCTTCGCTATTCGCGAAGGTGGCCGTACTGTTGGCGCGGGAGTCGTAACAGCGATTGTTGAATAGTTGGTTCCCACTAGCGGGATCATGGTGCAGAGGGACTCTAAATTTAAGAGTCCCTTTCTCCGTTTGTAAGGGTCGGTTGTTTTGGTTTTTAAGGAGGGCAGTAGCTCTAACGGTAGAGCGAACGACTCCAAATCGTTAGGTTGTGGGTTCGAATCCCTCCTGCCCTGCCAGTTTTAGCTGATTCATTTGCGGGTTAAATCTTAAGTTAGGCCCGAGAGAGTAGATTGAAAGTATGGACGCCGATAAAAATAACGAAAGTATAGTCAGTTTTTCCTTCGTCGTTGCTGGGTTCCTGGCGTATCTCGTGGCGGGGACAATTTTGGGGCTCTTGGCGCAGACCTTTGGTGCGTTTGCGGCGTTTAGAGGTAGCCCCGGGTTCCAGCATGGAATTCCTGTGGCGATCGGCTTAATTGCCTTTTTAGCGCTTTTCCTGCGCAAAAAAAGTCGAGATTGGGCTGACGAAGTTGTGACTGAAGTTCGCAAGGTGGTTTGGCCATCTCGCAAGGACACCACGGCTATGACTACGGTCGTTTGTATTATGGTGATTGTAGCAGGTATCGGTTTTGGAGCATTTGATTTGCTCGCAAATCAGTTGATTAAACTTATCGTCAATTGAGCGAAAGGTAGTGTGTTGTGGAAAGTAATCAGACTAGCAAGGACACGGCTGCTAAAGAGGCTGTGCGACTCAAGTGGTACATTGTCAACACCCAGACAAGTTGCGAAGCCATTGCCAAGAACTCGATCGTCGAACGCATTCGGTCTCTTCATCTCGAAGATAAATTTGGCGAAATACTGATTCCCTCTGAGAATGTGGTTGAGTTGGTTAAGGGCAAAAAGGCGACGCGGTCTCGCAAGTTTTTCCCCGGTTACATTTTTGTGCAGATGCTAATGACCGACGAAACTTGGCATGTGGTGAAGAACGCCTCCAAGGTCACCGGCTTTGTCGGCGGCAAAGTTAAGCCCCCCGAAGTTTCTGAAGAAGAAGTCATGCGCGTCACCAAACAGATGGCGATTGGAGCTGAAAAGATTCAGCCCAAGGTTAAGTTCGTGGTGGGCGAGAGTGTTACGGTTATCGATGGGCCATTCAGTGGCTTCAATGGGGCTGTAGAAGAGTTAAATCAGGACAAAGGAAAGGTGAAGGTGCTCGTGAGTATTTTCGGCCGTCCAACACCTGTTGAATTGGATTTTGTTCAAGTTGAAAAGACTTGATTGCAAGTCGTTGAAAAGTCCGACATGGTGTCAGACTTTTCCAAGAAACCCAAAACTGTAAGGAGTGGGGATTATGGCTAGAAAAATTTCAGGCATGATCAAGCTACAGATTCCGGCAGGGAAGGCCAATCCAGCGCCTCCCGTGGGACCGGCGCTCGGACAGCATGGGGTAAACATCATGGAGTTCTGTAAGCAGTTTAATGCTCGCACTCAAAAAGAGGGCGACATGATCATTCCGGTGATCATTACTGTTTTTTCGGATCGCTCGTTTACCTTCATCACCAAGACGCCTCCCGTTTCAATTCTTTTGAAGAAGGCTGCAAAGCTTGAGAGCGGTTCAAAAATGCCGCAAAAGGACAAGGTGGGTAAGGTCACCATGGCCCAGGTTCAAGAGATTGCTAAACTTAAAATGCCCGATTTGAACTGTACGGAGCTTGAGAGCGCAGTCTCTCAGGTCATCGGCACTTCAAAGAGTATGGGCCTAGAGCTAAAGTAGGGAGCTGACGATGAAAGCAGGCAAGCGTTTTTCCGCAGCTATCAAGAAAGTTGACCGTAACAGTCGATACAAAGTTCAAGACGGTATGAAGCTCGTCGTTGAGACTGCAACAGCCAAGTTCGACGAGGCCATTGATGTGGCTGTGATCTTGGGTGTTGATCCCAAGCAGTCCGATCAACAGGTGCGTGGTGCAGTTGATTTACCCCACGGCGCCGGCAAAACGGTTCGAGTGATAGTGTTTGCAAAGGGTCCAAAAGAAGAAGAAGCCAAAGCCGCCGGCGCGGACTTTGTTGGCGCAGACGACCTTGTGACGAAAATCAACGGTGGTTGGTTAGATTTCGACAAGGCGATTGCGACGCCCGACATGATGGCCACAGTGGCGAAAGTTGCAAAAGTGCTCGGTCCAAGAGGTCTCATGCCCAACCCTAAAGTTGGAACAGTGACTATGAATGTGGGCGCTGCAGTTGCCGCTGAGAAAAAGGGTAAGTTGGATTTTCGAGTGGACAAGTCTGCCATTGTTCACGCGGTGATCGGTCGAAAGAGCATGGGCGCCGACAAACTGAAGGACAACTTCAGTGCCTTCATGGCGGCTTTGCTCAAGGCGAAACCATCCACTAGCAAAGGCAATTACCTTCGCGGTGTGACGATTTCGTCGACGATGGGTCCTGGAATTCGAATGGATTTGTCTGACCTCACCGAAGGTCAGGGCGCTTAAGTTTTAATTTTTGTATCGCGCGGTCATAGACAGTAGGGGCTCTTAAGTTAAATTTAAGAGCTTAATTGAGGGATCTTCTCTCACCCTGCCGAGACAACGAAAAGGTTGATAAGGACTTTGCCTTCTTAGTTTCTCGACTCGCGGTCATCTAACCCGAGATGTTCAATTTCTGAACATTTCCACTACAGGCTCCCTCAAAGAGAGCCTAAGAGAAACGAGAAGGAGGTAATCTTGCCGTTAATAACTAGAGAGGATAAGCAGCGAGAAATCACCGCTCTTTCCGAACGCTTTGGAAGATCCAAGGCGGCTTTCCTCGTCGATTACAAAGGTATGGACGTGGAAAGTATGGTTAAGTTGCGTAAGCAGCTTAAGCCCATAAATTCGGAAATGAAGGTGGTTCGTAACACGCTGGCCATCCGGGCTCTATCAGATCATCCTACGCTTAAGCCAATCCTAGAGGCCAACTTGGTGGGCACAAATGCCATCGTCTTTGCCTTTGAGGACCCAAGCGCAGCGGCCAAAGCTCTCTCCAAGTTTGGAGCAGATGTTGAGGCTTTTGAACTGAAGTCTGGCGTAATGGATGGGGCCGGCTTGGATAAAGCTGGAATCAAGTATTTGGCAACTCTGCCGGGCAAAAATGAGCTCCGCGGTCAGTTGTTGGGTGTCTTGGCAGCTCCGATGACAAAACTTCTTGGAACTATGCAAGCGGTTCCCGGTGGCTTTGTTCGTGTGTTGAACGCCTACAGTGAAACAAAAAAAGAAGCTTAAATTTTAACCCATTTTTAAATGAATTATTTTAGGAGAAAACATGTCTTTAGATAAAAACCAAGTGATTGATTTCTTGTCCAATATGCCCGTAATCGAGCTCGCCAACATGATCAAAGATCTCGAAGAGAAGTGGGGCGTTAGCGCTGCTGCTCCTGTTGCAATGGCTGCCGGTCCCGGCGCAGCTGCTGCTCCTGTTGAAGAAAAAACAGCCTTTGACGTTATTTTGACTGATGGCGGAGCGAACAAAATCAACGTGATCAAAGAAGTTCGAGCTTTGACTGGCTTAGGCTTGAAAGAAGCTAAAGATCTCGTTGAAGGTGCTCCAAAAGCTGTAAAAGAGGGCGTTTCAAAAGATGAAGCTGCCAAAATGAAAGATGTTTTGACTAAAGCTGGTGCAAAGGTCGACGTTAAGTAGTTCGGCGAGCGGATAAGAATCTTGAATATAGAGAGGCCTTCCATCGAGTCGGCCTCTTGTTTAGGGTAGAGCTCTTTTAACCTCTGCCAAAAATTTTCCGAGGGGTAACTCTCGTAATCAGAGATGGGAAGTTATTTTCCCAATTAAAATAAAAATATCTCGCCAAGCACCAGTTTTTTGGTCGCTTGAGGTGATACTTTAAGGAGCTGTAATGAATTTGATTCCAGTGACTGCATCCAATCTGCGGATGCGTAGAAGTTTTGCCAAAACCCGCCATCTCATCGACATCCCCAACTTAATTGAACTGCAAAAGAAATCTTATGAGGCCTTTTTGCAGAGAGACGTAGATCCCGACCGTCGTGGTGATCTGGGATTGCAGGGTGTATTTAAGTCCGTGTTTCCAATTTCTGACTTTAACAACACGGCAAGCCTAGAGTTTGTGAGTTTCACGTTAGAGCCAGCCAAGTACGACGTAGACGAGTGTCGTCAGCGAGGCATGACTTTCGCGGCACCTATCAAGGTCACACTTCGATTGATAGTTTTTGATGTCGATGAAGAAACGGAAGCTCGGTCCATTCGCGACGTAAAAGAGCAAGAAGTGTATCTCGGTGAAATTCCGCTCATGACGTACAATGGGTCGTTTATCATCAACGGCACTGAACGAGTTGTCGTCAGTCAGTTGCACCGGTCTCCCGGTGTGTTCTTCGACCATGACAGTGGCAAGAACAACGCCAGCGGCAAATTGATCTACTCAGCTCGAGTGATTCCTTACCGCGGCTCCTGGTTAGACTTTGAATTCGACCAAAAAGATTTGATTTATGTGCGCATCGATCGTCGACGTAAGTTTCCAGTTACAATTTTGCTTAAGGCTCTTGGCTACACCACTGAGCAGCTACTTGAGCAGTTCTACCACCTCGATTTTGTAAGCATCAAAAAGGATGGCAAAATCTTCCGCTCGATTGATATCGAGCGGATGGCAGGACAACGAGCGCTCTCTGACATCGTCGATCCAAAATCGGGTGAAGCGATCGTCAAGGCCGGCCGTCGTATCACTCGCGCGGCTGTGAAGCGTGTTAAGGCACTCAATCTGACCGAAATTGAAATTTCTCGAGATGACCTCGATGGTAAAGTGATTGCCAAGCCAGTGATTGACGAAGCCACTGGTGAGATCATTGCCGACGTGAACAGTGAGCTCAGCGCGGCTATCTTGGACAAAGCTCGTGAGGCTGGTATCCAAGAGGTCACGGTTATCTTTTTTGATGGTTTGGCGATAGGTCCTTATCTCAGAAACACGCTGCTCGTAGATAAAGTGAACACCAAAGAAGAATCCTTAGTAGAGATCTACAAGCGACTTCGCCCAGGTGAGCCGCCCACAGTAGAGGCTGCTACCGGATTCTTCAAACGACTCTTTTTTGATCCCGAAACCTATGACCTTTCCGAAGTTGGACGATTGAAAATCAATCATCGCTTCAGCATCCCCTTTGAAGAGACACCCGTTGAGCACCGCACATTGACTGAGAAAGACATTCTTTCCGTCGTAAAAACGCTGATTGACCTCAAGAATGGCCAAGGGCAGATCGATGATATCGATCACTTGGGCAACCGACGAGTTCGTTCGGTTGGTGAATTGCTGGAGAATCAATATCGAATTGGTTTGGTGCGGATGGAGCGGGCGATTCGTGAGCGTATGAGCTTGCAAGACGTCGAAACCATGATGCCGCACGATCTGGTGAACGCTAAGCCGGTCAATGCAGTTGTAAAAGAGTTTTTTGGCTCGAGCCAGTTGTCACAATTTATGGATCAAACCAACCCCCTTTCTGAAATTACGCATAAGCGACGTCTTTCAGCGCTGGGTCCTGGTGGTTTGACTCGTGACCGCGCGGGTTTTGAGGTGCG
This sequence comes from Bdellovibrionales bacterium, assembly GCA_041739415.1. Taxonomy (GTDB): domain Bacteria; phylum Bdellovibrionota; class Bdellovibrionia; order Bdellovibrionales; family UBA1609; genus JALHOQ01. Next base: position 83,336 of record JBGSNU010000035.1, read on the forward strand.
CGACGTGCATCCAACCCACTACGGTCGTATTTGCCCGATCGAAACTCCAGAAGGTCCAAACATCGGTTTGATTGCCTCTCTCGCGACTTTTGCTCGAATCAATCAATATGGGTTCATCGAGACGCCTTACCGTAAAGTTGAAGAAGGTGCGGTTCGAGACGACATTCTTTACTTATCGGCGCTCGAAGAAAGTGGTCATCACATCGCTCAAGCCGGCAAAGATGTTGAAGCCAACAAAATTATTCAAGACAGCATCACAGTGCGCGTGAATGGTGAATACGAGTCGATCGAGAAAGACAAAGTCTCTCTAATGGACGTGTCGCCGTCGCAGCTTGTGTCGATTGCCGCGAGTCTTATTCCGTTTCTAGAGCATGATGATGCCAACCGCGCTCTCATGGGTTCAAACATGCAACGGCAGGCTGTGCCTCTACTCAAGTCTCGCGCTCCACTCGTTGGGACGGGTGTCGAGCGTTTGGTGGCTCGAGATTCCGGAACTTCAGTCGTTTGCACAAATGACGGTGTCGTTGAGGAAGTAGACGCCGCTCGAGTCGTTGTTCGCCGCTTCGCAAAGGGTGGAGAGCTCGGCGCAAACGTCGATATATACAACCTGATTAAATATCAGCGCACGAATCAAAATACGTGTTTCAACCAAAAGCCGATCGTCAATGTGGGCGACCGAGTGAAGCGCGGTGATGTGATCGCAGATGGTCCATCCACTGAACTGGGTGAGCTGGCACTTGGGCAGAACATCTTGGTCGCGTTCACTCCCTGGATGGGCTACAACTTTGAGGATTCCATCTTGATCTCTGAGCGCTTACTGCGTGAGGACGTTTACACGTCTGTTCACATCGAAGAGTTTGAGTGCGTCGCCCGAGACACGAAGCTCGGCAAAGAAGAGATCAGCCGTGACATTGCAAACGTAGGTGAAGAGGCCCTCAAGGACCTCGACAATTCAGGTATTATCCGCATCGGCGCTGAAGTAAAGCCTGGCGACATCTTGGTCGGTAAAGTCACACCAAAAGGTGAGACTCAGCTTTCACCCGAAGAAAAGCTCTTGCGGGCCATCTTCGGTGAAAAAGCCGGCGATGTTCGAGACACTTCGCTTCGAGTGCCATCCGGCGTTTACGGAACTGTAATTGATGCGCAAGTTTACTCACGTGAGGCGTCTGACAGAGACGAGCGTTTGCAAACAATTATCGATGCGAAACGCAAGAAGTTAGAAAAGGACTTCGGCGTTGAACAAAACGTCATCAAGAACAATGCGCTCGACAAACTCAAAGAACTACTTGTTGGCAAAGTGACCAATGGAGTTCTTTTGAGCGAAGACGGCTCCGATAAACTCTTGTCTAAAGGTCAAACGATCAAAGGCGAAGATCTCGAGACGATTCCTTTCGAGCTGTTGTCTTACGTTCCACTTGAGGCCGAGCTGGAGTTCCAGGTTCAGCGGCTTGTCGATGGCGCGCGCAATCAGTTGGATGCTGTGAAAATGGTATTCAACGAAAAGATCGATCGACTCACCAAAGGTGACGAGTTGCCTCCCGGCGTTATTAAAATGGTAAAGGTTTACATTGCCATCAAGCGTAAGCTTCAGGTCGGAGACAAGTTTGCCGGTCGACATGGTAACAAGGGTGTGATTTCAAAGGTATTGCCTGTCGAAGATATGCCCTATCTCGCCGATGGATCCCCAGTTGACATGGTCCTCAATCCACTCGGCGTTCCTTCTCGAATGAACATTGGACAGATCTTAGAGGTCCATTTGGGATGGGCCGCTCGCAGTCTCGGCCAGCAACTTGAGAAGTACATCGAAGATTTTAAAGCGGATGCAGCTCGTAAGCAGATCGCCGAGATCTTCCAAGAAGACAAAGACATAGTGAAGGCCATTGAAACAGCCGACGAAGAGTCGCTTCTACGAGTGATCCGCCGAATGAAGGACGGAGTTCACGTCGCGACACCTGTCTTTGACGGTGCGAAAGAAAAAGACGTGAAGGAACTTCTCAAACGGGCAGGTTTGCCACTTTCAGGTCAAACCGTGCTGTTTGACGGCCGCAGTGGTGAGCCCTTCCAAACGCCAGTGACCGTGGGCATAATGTACATGCTCAAACTGCATCACTTGGTGGAAGAGAAGATTCACGCTCGTTCGATCGGTCCTTACTCACTTGTGTCGCAGCAGCCTCTGGGTGGTAAAGCTCAATTTGGTGGCCAGCGATTGGGAGAGATGGAAGTTTGGGCGATCGAGGCTTACGGCGCTGCTTACTCCTTGCAGGAATTCCTCACGGTGAAGTCGGATGACGTCGCTGGTCGAACTCGCATGTATGAGAGCATCGTGAAAGGCGAGAACGTCCTCGAGCCCGGATTGCCCGAATCATTCAATGTTTTGGTCAAAGAGCTGCAAAGCTTGGCGATGAACGTTCAATTGATGGAATCCGATATTTTAACTGAGCCCGCCCACAACCACGTGGACGAGCAACAGCCTTCGTAAAGTGAGAGGTGACATTTGAAAGATTTATTGAACTTTTTTGACAAGCCCAAAGATCCGCTTTCTTTTGATGCAGTCCGGATTTCTCTAGCCTCGCCCGAAATGATCCGCGATTGGTCATTCGGTGAAGTGAAGAAGCCAGAAACTATCAACTACCGCACGTTCAAGCCCGAGCGAGATGGCTTGTTTTGTGCCAAGATTTTCGGTCCGATCAAGGACTACGAATGTCTTTGCGGCAAATACAAGCGCATGAAGTATCGTGGAGTGATTTGCGAAAAGTGTGGAGTCGAAGTTACGCAGACGAAAGTGCGTCGTGAGCGGTTAGGTCATATCGAATTGGCCACGCCCGTAGCCCACATTTGGTTTTTGCGCTCGCTCCCGAGCCGCATTGGAAACCTGCTAGACATGTCCCTTAAGGACGTCGAGCGAGTTCTCTATTGTGAAGCATACATCGTGACTGATCCCATGGACACAACTCTAACTGAAGGACAAATTCTGCCCGAAGAAGCATTTCAAAATGCCTTGGCGGAGTTCGGTCCCAACTTCAAAGCGGCAATGGGTGGCGATGCCGTCCGCGATATCCTCCGCAAAGTTGACCCTGAATTTTTGTCGAGAAAACTCCGACTCGATCTCAAAGAGACCAAGTCAGAGGCTCAGATCAAGAAGCTCACTAAGCGCTTGAAAGTGGTTGAGGCATTTAAGAACTCAATCAACAAACCTGAGTGGATGATGCTCGAAGTTGTTCCTGTGATTCCGCCAGATCTACGACCTTTAGTGCCCTTGGATGGTGGTCGATTCGCGACTTCAGACTTGAACGATCTGTATCGCCGAGTCATCAACCGAAACAACCGATTGAAACGTCTGCAAGAGCTCAATGCGCCGGACATTATCATCCGCAACGAAAAGCGTATGTTGCAAGAAGCGGTCGATGCTCTGTTAGACAACGGTCGTCGCGGCAAGACCTTCACAGGACCCAACAAGCGCCCACTTCGATCACTGCGCGATATGCTCAAAGGTAAGCAGGGTCGATTCAGACAAAATTTGCTCGGTAAACGAGTCGACTACTCTGGCCGTTCCGTAATCGTGGTTGGTCCAAACCTAAAGCTACACCAGTGTGGTTTGCCGAAGAAGATGGCACTCGAGCTTTTCAAGCCATTCGTCTACAACAAGCTCGAAGAAAAAGGCTTTGCCACCACAATCAAGCAAGCCAAAAAGTTGGTGGAAACAGAGAGCGTCGAAGTTTGGGATATCCTTTCTGACGTTGTGAAAGAGCATCCCGTCCTGTTGAACCGTGCACCGACTCTGCATCGCCTCGGAATTCAAGCATTTGAACCGTTACTGCACGAGGGAAAGGCGATTCAGCTTCACCCCCTCGTTTGTACGGCTTTCAACGCCGATTTTGACGGAGATCAGATGGCCGTTCACGTGCCGCTATCCATCGAGGCCCAGGTCGAAGCTCGCGTTCTCATGATGTCTACAAACAATATTCTCAGCCCAGCGAACGGCAAGCCTGTCATCAATCCCACTCAGGATATCGTTCTCGGGATTTATTGGATGACTCGTGTGCGTCCAGGTGCGAAAGGAACGGGCCGTGTTTTTGGCTCCGTCCTTGAGGTCCTTTATGCATATGAAAACGGCAATGTCGATCTGCAGGCTACGATCAGATGCCGTATCAACGGAAAGTTAGAGTCCACCAGCGTTGGGCGCGCGATTCTGAGCGATATCGTCCCGAGCGAGGTGCCATTCGAGTCTGTGAACCGAGTGATGAACAAGAAAACTCTGGCTGAACTGATCGACAAAACCTTCCGTTTAGCTGGAGCGAAAGCCACAGTCATTTTAGCAGATAAGTTGATGGAGCTCGGATTTAAATACTCCACCCAGGGCGGTATTTCGATCTGCGTGGATGACTTAGTTATTCCCCAACAAAAAGTTCCGTTGCTTCAAGCCGCCAACAGTCAGATCAAAGAGATCCGCAATCAGTACGACGAAGGTTTGATCACAGACGGTGAGCGCTACAACAAGGTCGTGGATATCTGGGCTCAATGCGCCGACAAAGTCGCAAAAGAGATGATGAGTCAGCTCGAGAAGCAGACCTTCACAGTGAACGGTGAGCGTGTTGAGAGCGCTAGCTTCAACCCCATATTCATCATGGCAGATTCTGGAGCCCGAGGTTCTGCGGCTCAGATTCGTCAGCTGGCTGGAATGCGAGGATTGATGGCCAAGCCTTCAGGTGAGATCATCGAGACACCGATCACGGCGAACTTCCGCGAAGGTCTTTCAGTTTTGGAATACTTTATTTCCACTCACGGAGCTCGAAAGGGATTGGCCGACACCGCACTAAAAACGGCTAACTCTGGATACTTAACTCGCCGATTGGTAGACGTGGCTCAGGATATTGTCATCACTGAGATGGACTGTGGCACGAGCGTCGGCATGGAAATCCGGCCCCTTCTCGAAGGTGGCGAGATTATTCAACCCCTGGGCGATCGAATCTTGGGCCGTACGGCTCTTGAGGACGTGATTGACCCCGTTTCCAACGAAGTGGTTTGTCGAAGCAATGAGGAGATCACCGAGCGCATAGTTCGTCGAGTTGAAGAGGGCGGCGTCGATATGGTTAAAATCCGTTCGACTCTGACTTGCAAAACTCGCCGAGGCGTCTGCGTCAAGTGTTACGGCCGTGATCTCGCCCGCGGTAACACGGTCAATATGGGTGAAGCTGTTGGTATTATTGCGGCTCAGTCCATCGGTGAGCCCGGCACCCAGCTGACCATGCGAACGTTCCACTTAGGTGGAGCCGCGTCTCGTGCAGTTGAACAGTCTGTTCACACCGCTCGTTATGATGGTCATATCAAATTTGCTGGCGTTCAGCTGGTCGCCAATCGTAGCGGCAAACTCACTGTTATGAACCGAAACGGCGATATGATGATCATCGATGCTTCAGGGCGCGAGCGCGATCGTATGAAGGTCGTTTATGGGTCTATCCTAAAATACAAAGAAGGTGATGAAGTCAAAAAAGGCGATGTATTGGCCGAGTGGGATCCCTACTCCAATCCAATCGTGGCCGACCTCACGGGTGTGATTCAGTTCCAAGACATCGAAGAAGGTGTGACTATGACCGAACAGGTCGATTCCGTAACTGGTTTCGCCACGAAGGTCATCACCGAGAGCAAAGGTGCGGACAATAAGCCCACGGTGTTGATCACTGATGGCAATGGCAAGGTCTTAGACCTGCCTAACCGCTCTGTTCCTTGTCGATATGTCATCCCAGTTGGTGCGCAGCTCTTGATCAGTGACGGTCAAGAGGTCCATGCGGGGGACGTGGTAGCGAAGATTCACCGAGAAACTTCAAAGACTCGCGATATCACTGGTGGTTTGCCTCGCGTAGCCGAGCTTTTTGAAGCTCGGAAGCCAAAAGAGGCCGCCATTATTTCCGAGATCGATGGCTATGTGACGTTTGGTAAAGACGTTAAAGGTAAGCAGCGTGTGATTGTAACCCCAGAAGTGGGTGAACAGCGCGAATACCTGATTCCAAAAGGGAAGCATGTGGCGGTTCGAGAGGGCGAATTCGTTCGCGCTGGTGAAGCTCTTATGGATGGTCCAAGCAATCCCCATGATATCCTTCGCGTTCTTGGCGATCGGGCGCTTTCTTCGTACCTGGTCAACGAGATTCAAGAAGTTTACCGACTTCAGGGTGTGGGAATTAACGATAAGCACATCGAAGTTATCGTTCGCAATATGCTCCGTAAGGTCGAGATCGAAGACCCAGGTGACACTCGGTTTTTGGCAGGTGAGCAAACTGAGAAGTTTGATCTTATTGACGAAAATGACCGCGTGGTCAAAGAGGGCGGCCGTCCGGCGACGTTCGAGCCTCTCCTCCTTGGTATCACTAAGGTTTCGCTTAGTACCGACAGCTGGATTTCAGCGGCCTCCTTCCAAGAGACCACAAAGGTTCTTACGGAAGCTGCTGTTAACTCCAAAACCGACGGACTTCGCGGCCTGAAGGAGAATATTATCATGGGACGTCTGGTGCCTGCCGGTACCGGTCTCGGTGCATACAAGCGTTGGAAGGTCATTGTTGAGGATGAAGTTGTACCAGCTTCGTCCTTCCTCCCAGGTCCAACTAGCGCTTCAGGATATCCGCTCAACTAAGGTAGCTCAGTCGGCCCCTAGTGGGTCGGCTGTTTGTAAAGTTTTTTAGAAGTGTATTACACGCCAGAAAAGGAGACCTCCAGTTCCCGGATCGAACAATACGAGAGATGTGAAATCCTAAGACAAGCGATTTTACTGAACTTTAAGTTGACGAAGACGGGCAGTGGTCGGTAATTTCTGGCGTTCAATTTCGAATGGAAGAGTGAAAGGGTGCTATGCCAACAATTAACCAGTTGATCCGCAGACAGCGTCAGGCGTCGAAAGACAAGACAAAATCGCCGGCGTTGACGTCCTGCCCGCAGCGTCGCGGTGTTTGCACTCGCGTTTACACCACAACGCCAAAGAAGCCTAACTCTGCGCTACGTAAGGTGGCCAAGGTTCGGTTGTCTAACGGGTTTGAAGTGATTTCCTATATCCCCGGTATCGGCCACAACTTACAAGAGCACAGTGTTGTTTTGATTCGTGGGGGTCGAGTAAAAGATCTTCCCGGTGTTCGATACCACATTGTACGTGGTGTTTTGGATACTCAAGGTGTTGCCAATCGATTCAGCAGCCGTTCTAAGTACGGTGCAAAACGTCCGAAGAAATAAAGGAATAAAGATCTATGTCTCGTCGTAAATCGATTCAAAAGCGCGAAATCTTACCCGACCCCATCTACAACGATGTGGTTGTCGCTAAATTCGTTAATAAAATGATGTGGCAAGGTAAAAAGTCACTCTCACAAAAGGCTCTTTACTCAGCGCTAGATGAGCTTCGTGCAAAAGTTTCTGGTGAGGAGCCCTTGACCGTATTCAAAAAGGCTCTTGAAAATTGCAAACCCAATTTGGAAGTCCGCTCACGCCGAGTGGGTGGTGCGACTTATCAAGTTCCCGTTGATGTGCGTCCAACTCGTCGTTTAGCTTTGGCGATGACTTGGCTTATTGACTACTCCCGCGAGCGCGGAGAAAAGTCGATGGCTAGCCGATTGGCCGGCGAACTCGCCGATGCCTACAACAACCGTGGCAATGCGATTAAAAAGAAAGAAGATGTTCACCGTATGGCTGAGGCGAATCGCGCTTTCTCTCAGTACAACTGGTAGTTTCCCTAATCTTGTGTTGTTCAGGCTGCGGGCGTCCTGCTTGCAGCCAGACTCATGGGCACCAGCCTCCAAAGATCGAATCCATAAAATCTTATCTGACAGTTCTTCTCACCTCTGATATCAATAGGTTATGAGTAGTTTGCCAAATGGGTCGGGCCCAGCAAAATTAGAGGACTTAAAGTTCACCCGAAATATTGGAGTCATGGCGCACATAGACGCCGGCAAGACGACCACAACGGAGCGGATTCTCTTTTACACAGGCAAATCTCATCGCATGGGCGAAGTCCATGATGGCAACACGGTTATGGACTGGATGGAGCAGGAGCAAGAGCGCGGTATTACCATAACCGCAGCTGCAACCACTGCATCTTGGAAAGACCACCGAATCAATATTATCGACACCCCTGGACACGTCGATTTCACCATTGAGGTTGAGAGATCGCTTCGTGTGCTCGATGGCGCCATCACCGTCTTTGATGGTGTCAATGGAGTTGAGCCACAATCTGAGACTGTTTGGCGACAGGCCAATAAATATGCTGTTCCACGAATTTGCTTTATAAATAAAATGGATAGAGTCGGCGCCGATTTTGAAATGAGCGTAGAGACAATTCGCGAAAAGCTGGGGGCTCGCCCTGTGCCTGTTCAGATTCCAGTTGGGGCTGAGGACAGCTTTCGTGGTGTTGTAGATCTTATTGAAAATCAAGCTTTGGTCTGGAGCGATGATCTTGGCGAAAGAATTGATGTGCGTCCCATTCCTGAAGACCTAATCAGCCATTCCAATTATCTTCGAGAGCAGATGATTGAAGCAGCGGCTGAGCAAGACGACGCCTTGATGGAAAAGTATTTGGGTGGAGAGCTGCTTTCGCCCGCAGAAATTCGCCTCGGTCTACGCAAGGGCACGCTGAATTTAACTTTGACTCCAGTATTTTGTGGATCAGCTTTTAAGAAAAAGGGCATACAGCCTTTGCTGGATGGGGTGATTCATTTTCTTCCAAGTCCATTGGACGTTCCTCCCATTGAAGGTACCGACCCTAACAAAGAGGATCGTCGAATTGCTTGCAAAACAGATTTTGATGAGCCCACCGTGGCCTTGGCCTTTAAAATTGCCTCCGATTCGTTTGCGGGATCATTGACGTTTATTCGTGTTTATTCAGGGATTGTAAAAGTGGGAGAGACCTTTTTGAATCCTCGTCTTAACAAGCGAGAGCGCGTTCAGCGATTGGTGCGGATGCATGCAAATTCGCGTCAGGAGATCACTGAGCTGAGAGCTGGAGATATTGGGGCAGCTATCGGTTTAAAATTGTCTGGCACTGGCGACACACTCTGCGACGCCAAGCGCCCGATAGTTTTAGAGAGCATTGCCTTTCCCGAGCCCGTTATTTCTGTAGCAATTGAAGCTAAGTCTGCATCTGAGCAAGATAAAATGGTGGTGGGTCTGAATCGCCTTCAAATGGAGGATCCCTCCTGTCGTGTGCGGATCGATTCTGAGACTGGACAGATGCTGCTCTCTGGAATGGGTGAGCTCCACGTTGAAATTTTGATCGATCGCTTGCTCCGTGAGTACAAGGTTAAGGCCAACGTTGGGACTCCTCAGGTTTCCTACCGCGAGGCAATTGTTGGCATGGGCCAAGGCCATGGCCATTTCGAGCGCGAAGTCGCCGGTGAAAAGCAATATGCTGAAGTCAGCCTCAAGATTGAGCCTAGAGGTGGGCAGGAGAGCGGAGTGCTCTTTGATGGCTCAGCCGTTAAAGCTCTAGCGCCCGACCTAATGGCTGCCATTCGGAGTGGAGTTTTAGAGGCCGCCGATGTGGGAGTCTTGGCTGGATATCCCCTGATGGGAGCGAAGGTTTCTCTCGTTGCGGTGAAGACTCGAGACAAGGAGTCCACTGAGATGGCTTTCAAAGTGGCCGCGAGCACAGCGCTTCGTGAGGCCCTTAAATCCGTGAAATCTCAGCTATTAGAGCCTGTTTTCAAGCTTGAAATTTTCACCCCAGAAGACTTTATGGGCACAGTCATTGGTGACCTTAGTTCTCGACGAGGCAAAGTGCACAGTATGACTCCAAAGCCTGGGGGGCAGGTGATTCAAGCAGATGCGCCTCTGGCATCGCTATTTGGCTACGCCACGGACATTCGTTCCTTAAGTCAGGGGCGTGCGAGCTTCAGCATGGAGTTTCAGCAGTATTCGCCCGTTCACCCGAAGGTAGAGGCCGAGATTCTCACGAAACTGGGTCGATAGAGTCGGCGGGTAGGTCCTTCAAAAATTATGAGATACCTCAATACATTTTTCTTTGACAAGCTTGAGAGGGCTCGAGCATACTCGCCGACTTGCAGCTTGATCTCTTCGGCCTATATATTCCCAAGTCGGTAAAATCCCTTGATTTTATTGAGACTGGGTGTTGACGGTCGCTTAGAAAAGGGTCTGTATTTGTCTAGAGCGATCTATTAACTGTGAGAAGGTCTTTATGCAGAGTCAAAAAATACGTATTCGACTGAGAGCTTTCGATCATAAATTGCTCGATCAATCGACTAAAGAAATCGTCGAAACCGCTCGGCGAACAGGAGCTCGCGTTGCTGGCCCCATTCCTTTGCCAACGCGAATCAATCGGTACACGGTTCTTCGATCTCCCCACGTCGACAAAAAGTCGCGTGAGCAGTTTGAAGTTCGCACGCATAAGCGGTTGCTTGACATTCTTGAACCCACTCAGCAGACGATCGATCAATTGATGAAATTGGATCTCTCTGCTGGTGTGGATGTTGAAATCAAATTGTCGGTTGTTTAAGGAGCTAGAAGTCCATGAGTGAAATGAATGAAGCGTCCGAACAGTCAGTAGCGACCCCAGCAAATTCCAGTGGAGTTGAGCTCTCTGGTTTGTTTGCATTCAAAGTGGGTATGTCTGCAGTTTTCGATGAGAGTGGTGAGCGTATTCCTGTTACTGTTTTGCGATATGAGCCAATGGTAGTGTCGCAAGTTAAAACTAAAGACTCTGATGGTTATGAGTCGGTTCAAGTGGCCTTTGTTGCTGATCGTGCTTCTCAGGTGAGTGGTGCAAACAAGACTCACTTGGCGAAGACAAGTTTTGAAAATGGCGCAAAGTTCATTCGTGAGATCCGTGACAAGTCCCTACCTGATGGAGTAGCGGTTGGCCAAAAAGTAGCCATCGACTCCTTGAAGAAGGGTGACATGGTTAAGATCACCGGATTGTCCCGCGGGCGGGGCTTTCAGGGGCCAGTTCGCCGGTGGAATTTCGCTGGAGGTCCTGCGACTCATGGTTCCGGCTTCCATCGTAAGCCTGGATCTGTCGGAAACCGCACTTGGCCCGGTCGAGTTATGCCGGGCAAGCGCATGGCTGGTCAGTGGGGCAATGAGTCCATCACTGTGGCTGGTATCCGAGTTGTTGACGTGATTGCTGAAGAGAATGTTGTGTTGGTTAGGGGTTCAGTGCCGGGCGCTCGTAATACGTTGGTCCGCTTAACGAAAGTGTAATTGAATATGGCAACAGTAGACGTTTTTGATTGGAATAAGAAAAAAGTTGGCAGTGCAGATCTCGATCCGTCGGTTTTTGCAATTCCTGTTAAGCCAGAGATCATGCAGACAGTTGTTCGCTGGCAGTTGGCCTGTCGCCGTCAAGGCACTCACAAGGCCAAGACTCGTGGCGAAGTTAGCGGGGGCGGTAAGAAGCCCTTTAAACAAAAGGGGACTGGTAACGCTCGTCAGGGCTCAATCCGTTCGCCACTAATGCCCGGTGGTGGTGTGAGCTTTGGTCCGGTTCCGCGTGACTACAGCTACGTCCTACCAAAGAAAGTCCGTCGTCTTGGGCTGCGTACAGCTCTCTCTCATCTGTGCAAGCAGGGCCGTCTCCTGGTCGTAGACTCAATGGATTCAGATGCCGGTAAGACTAAGGAGCTCGCTAAGCTTTTGACGGGTTTTGGAGTGAACAAGGCTGTCTTGATTGATGCTTCTGCAAGCGACAAGTTTCAGCGCGCCACCCGTAACTTGCCAAAGTTTCGCTATTATGGTGTTGAAGGTTTAAACGTTTACGATCTGCTCAAGTATGACACAGCCATCATCACCAAGGGTTCGATTCAAAAGATCATCGAGCGCTGTGGAGAGAAGGAATAGACGTATGCACTACATTATCAAGCGCCCCCTAGTGACTGAAAAAAATAGCCGACTTGCAGAGCAGGGCGTATATGTTTTTGAAGTTGATAAGAATGCAACCAAGACCGAGATTAAGAAGGCTGTAGAAAAGTTCTTCCGAGTGCGTGTGTCTCAAGTGAACACTGCCAACTGCCGTGGTCGCGCCAAAAAAACAAAGTTTGGTATGGGCCGACCCGAGAGTTGGAAGAAGGCAATGGTTAAACTCGTTAAGGGCGAAAAAATCGGCCTGTTTGAGGGAGCATAACGATGGGAATTAAAACCTTTAGACCCCGAAGTCCCGGTTTGCGCTCAATGACCGGTTATGATTTTTCAGAAATCACTAGAGCTTTTCCTGAGAAGAGTTTGACAGCTTGGAATCATAAAAAAGCTGGTCGAAGCAACCATGGTGTCGTTTCCATTCGGTACAAAGGCGGCGGTCATAAGCGTCTTTACCGTATCATCGATTTTAAGCGAGACAAGCTGGATGTCCCGGCGACGGTTGCGACGATCGAATACGATCCAAACCGAACTTGTCGTATCGCCCTTTTGCATTATGCTGATGGCGAAAAGCGTTACATCGTTGCCCCTATTGGACTGAATGTTGGCGATTCCGTTATGTCTGGCGATCGTGCTGACATTAAGCCTGGTAACAGTCTCCCTTTAAACTTTATCCCTGCCGGTACAATCATCCACAATATCGAATTGCGTCCGGGCAAGGGTGGTCAGGTCGCTCGTGGAGCCGGCTCCGAGGCGACTTTGGTGGCTAAGCTCGGTCAATATTGCCAGATCAAGTTGCCTTCTGGTGAGGTTCGCAATGTTCTTGCTGTTTGTCGCGCTTCAATAGGTCAAGTAGGTAACACTGACAATGAAAACATTAGTTTGGGTAAGGCGGGGCGCGCTCGCTGGAGAGGGATTCGGCCATCTGTTCGTGGTATGGCTATGAATCCAATCGATCACCCATTGGGTGGTGGTGAGGGCGTTGGTAAGGGGCATCACCCGGTCACGCCTTGGGGTAAGAATTGTAAAGGTCTTAAGACTCGTCACAATAAGCGTACAGACAGCATGATCGTCAAACGTCGTGCAAAACGTAAGATGAGGAAATAGGGGTAACAGTGGGACGTTCAGTAAAGAAGGGTCCGTTTGTGGACCATCATTTGGTGGCTAAAATTCAGCACGCTAAGGCAACTGGCGACAAAAAAGTGATCAAAACTTGGTCACGCCGATCGACTGTGCTGCCTGAGGCCGTTGGGCTTACATTTGCCGTGCATAACGGACGAAAGTTCATTCCTGTTTACGCAACTGAAAATATGATTGGTCATAAGTTGGGTGAGTTCGCTCCAACTCGGACCTTTAACGGACACGCAGAGAAGAAGTCAAACGCACCAACTTCCTCGGCAGCTCCGAAGAAGTAATTGAGGGTATTTATGGAAGTTAAGGCAAGTTTAAATTTTGCAAGGATCGGCTGCCAAAAAGCCCGGTTAGTTGCGGACGTCGTTCGGGGCCAAAATGTTAATGATGCGATTCGCACTTTGACGTTTATGAAGCAAAAAGGCGCCGGTTTGGTCAAAAAATTAATCGAGTCCGCGGTGGCAAACGCAGAAGACCGAAAGGTTATTGATATCGACAGTTTGTTTGTAAAGACAATAACTGTTGATATGGGCCCTTCGATCAAACGTTTTCGTCCTCGCGCTCAGGGGCGTGCATTTATGGTCAAGAAGAAACTGAGCCACATCAACGTCATCCTGGACGAGAAGTAAAAAGGGAAGGAACGCGTGGGACAAAAGGTACATCCAGTCGGTTTTCGAATAGGCGTTATTAGAACTTGGGATTCGCGTTGGTACGCCAAGGGCAAGCAGTATCAAATCAACTTCAAAGAAGACTACAAGCTCCGTAAATTTATCAAAGATAAGTTGCGTCACGCGGGTGTAGCTAAAATTGAAATCGAGCGGGCTGCCAACAAAGTTAAAATTATTATTTCAACGGCGCGTCCTGGTGTGGTTATCGGTAAAAAGGGAACTGGAATCGACTCTCTCAAAGCAGAGATTCAGCAACTCACTACGAACGAAGTTTTCGTGAATATCCAGGAGGTTCGAAAGCCTGACCTTGATGCTCAACTCGTGGCAGAGAACATTGCTCTTCAGTTGGAAAAGCGTATTTCGTGGCGACGTGCTTTGAAGAAGGCGTTGGCGGCGGCCGTTAAGGGTGGCGTTCGCGGTATCAAGATCCGAGTGAGCGGTCGTTTGGACGGCGCTGAAATCGCACGTTCTGAATGGTATAACGAGAAGAGTGTGCCTCTTCACACTTTGCGCGCAGATATCGATTTTGGAACAGCTGAGGCTTTAACCACATATGGTTTGATTGGGTTGAAGGTTTGGATCTATAGAGGCGACGTGTATTCAGCTCGTGAGATGGAGGAGGCAGGTCGTGTTAAGTCCTAAAAGAGTCAAATGGCGTCGGCAGCATCGAGGCAATTTTAAAGGTATGGCGATTCGCGGAAGCACACTCGCTTTCGGTGATTTTGGTTTGGCTTCAGTTGAGGCTGGCAGATTAAGTGCACGGCAGCTCGAGGCTGCTCGTATTGCCATTAGCCGATCAGTTAAGCGTGGTGGAAAGTTGTGGCTTCGTATATTCCCCGACCTACCGCTGACAAAAAAGCCGGCTGAGACGCGGATGGGATCTGGTAAAGGAAGCCCTGAGCTGTGGGTGGCTAAGATTTTGCCTGGACGAATGCTGTTCGAAATGAACGGTGTAACGCGTGAGCAGGCTGACGCTGCCTTTCGCCTCGCTAAGTATAAGTTGCCGTTCAAAACCAAGTTTGTGGCACGGGAGTAGCGACAATGAAGTTTGAAGATGTAAAGGAATTGACTAGTGCCGAGTTGCGTAAGCGCGTGCAGCAAAACTACGAAGAAAACTTCGAAGCGAAGATGAAGCACAGCTTGGGGCAGCTAGGTAACCCCCTAGAGATCCGCGCAAAGAGACGAGACCGCGCCCGACTGATGACGGCGCTACAGATGAAACTTGGAAAAAAGAAACAGTAGAGGATAGTCATGGCTAAAGTGACACAAAAGCAGACGGCGACTCGCGGAAACTTGCAGGAAGTTGTCGGAGAAGTTGTGAGCAACAAGATGGATAAAACGATTTCGGTGAAGATATTTCGCCGGGTTCGCCACCTCAAATACGGAAAGTATTTGAAGAAGACATCCGTCTTTAAGGCTCACGACGAAAAGAACGAAGCTAAACCGGGTGACCGAGTTCGCATACAAATGACCCGCCCCTTGAGCAAGACTAAACGATGGCGCTTGGTAGAGGTGGTTGATCGTGGTGAGGGTGAGCTTGAAGGAGTTCAAATATGATTCAAGTTCAATCCCGTCTGCGTGTTGCCGACAACTCTGGAGCTAGAGAGGTTCAGTGCATTAAGGTGCTTGGCGGCACGAAGCGTCGCTTTGCCTCTATTGGCGACATCATCGTAGTTTCAATTAAAGAGGCTTTGCCAAACTCTAAGGTTAAAAAAGGCGATGTTGCTAAGGCAGTAATAGTACGCACTGTTCAAAAGCTTCGCCGCGCAGATGGCAGTTACATTCGTTTTGATGACAATAGCGCAGTTTTAATTAATGCGGCTAAAGAGCCGATTGGAACGCGTATTTTTGGTCCTGTGGCAAGAGAGCTTCGAGCAAAGCAATTTGTGAAGATCGTGTCACTGGCACCTGAGGTGATTTGAGATGGCAAAGACCGAAAAAGAAAAGAAGGCTAAGGCTGACAAGACTGCTCCAAAAAAAGAGTCGGCACCAAGGGGTCCGCGGCAGTCTGTGCCCATTCAGCTGCAGGTCAACTACAACAAAGAGATCGTCCCAGCTCTGATGAAAGAGCTAAGCTTGTCGAGTCGAATGCAGGCTCCGGGTTTAAAGAAGATCGTGATCAACCTCTCGACAGCTGAAGCTGTAAAGAACCCCAAGGTGTTGAACACAGCTGTTGAAGAGTTGACGGCGATCACCGGACAGAAGGCTGTTATAACAAAGGCCAAGAAGTCGATATCGAATTTTAAGCTTCGTGAAGGTATGCCTATCGGAGTTATGGTGACATTGCGCAAAGAGCGTATGTGGTCGTTCTTGGAGCGGTTAATTCATTTGTCGTTGCCTCGCGTACGTGACTTTCGTGGACTCTCTCCTCGTGGTTTTGATGGTCGCGGCAACTACAACATGGGTCTCAAAGAGCAGATTATTTTTCCTGAAATCGATTACGACAAAGCAGAATCTGTTCGAGGTATGAATATTACGATTTGCACATCTGCTGCCAACGACAATCAGGGTAGGGCGCTTCTTGAAGCATTGGGAATGCCCTTTAGAAAGCGTTAATTTTAAGGAGTAAGTGGAAGTATGGATACAATTGGTGACTTCATAACTAGAGTTCGAAACGCAGGCGCCGCTCGGCATGAGAAGCTAGATATTCCGGCTTCAAATGTGAGGGTGGGGATTGCGAAGATCATGCTCGAGAACGGTTACATTCGCTCTTTCAAAGTGGTGCGTGATAACAAGCAGGGCGTAATGCGCGTTTACCTTAAGTATACAGACAAGGGTAAGCCGATCATCACCTCTATTGACCGAGTTAGTCGGCCTGGACGTAGAGTATATGTGAAGTCCACGGATATTCCCCAGGTCAGAGATGGCTTTGGGATTTCCATTTTCAGTACAAACCGAGGCGTGGTCGATGGTGACACCGCTAAAAAAGAGAATCTCGGTGGCGAGCATCTCTGTAACATTTGGTAGGTAAATTATGTCGCGAGTTGGAAGATCTCCAGTTTTTGTAGATAAGGCCGTGCAAGTGAATGTCAGCGCCGCAAACGAGGTTACTGTTAAAGGCAGTAAGCACTCCATGACGATCAAAATGCGACCTGAGATCACTGCTAAATTTGAAGACGGCAAAATCACTTTGTATCGGTCGAATGAGCTGACCACATCGAGGGCCTTCCACGGATTGTACCGTGCTTTGGTTCAGAATGCGGTGACCGGCGTTTCTAAGGGATGGACGCGCGATTTAGAACTTAACGGAGTCGGATATCGAGCTGCAGTGAGTGGTAGAAAGCTAGAGCTCACGCTTGGCTACAGCCATCCCGTGGTATTTCAGATTCCCCAGGGGATCGAAATTGCTGTTGAAAAGCAGACGAAGATTTCGATTAGTGGTCCTAGTCGTGAACAGGTGGGTCAGGTAGCAGCCAAGATCAGAGGCTTTCGTCCTCCTGAGCCATACCTGGGTAAGGGAATTAAATATGCCGACGAGACTATTCGTCGTAAAGCCGGTAAGTCGGCTGCTAAGTAAGAGGTGATTTGTGATACGAATTAAGTTGCAAAAAAAGACAGCTCACAAGGCGACTAAGCGTCTAAAAAATAAGGCGCGAATTCGCAAAAAGGTAGACGGCGATACCGAGCGACCGCGCTTGGCTGTTTACCGCAGCGGGCGACACATCTATGCTCAGCTGATAGATGACTCGTCTGGTAAGACTTTGGTTTCTTACTCTTCATTAGAGGGTAAGATTGGGAGCAAGAATATTTCCTCCGCAAAGCAAGTCGGCCAAGAGCTTGGCAAGCGCGCTTTAGGGAAGAATATCAAGAATGTAGTTTTTGATCGAAGTGGTTATGTTTTTCATGGGCGAGTAAAGGCTGTTGCTGATGGTGCCCGCGAAGCCGGTTTGAATTTCTAGGATTTAGATTTTTTGGATATTTGGTCATATCAAGGAGCAGTGAGTGGAGAATCAACAGCAAGAAGTTCAAGAGAGAGTCGTTGCCATCAATCGAGTGGCAAAGGTCGTTAAAGGCGGTCGAAGATTCTCATTTTCAGCCCTAGTAGTTTGTGGGACCGGTGCCGGTGAAGTCGGCTTTGGTACGGGGAAGGCTGGAGAAGTTCCTGAGGCCATCGGTAAGGCTGGTCGGACGGCAAAAAAGTCTTTGAAGCGAATGAATCTTAAAGAAGGTCGTACGATACCTCACCAGGTCACTGGTAAGTTTGGAGCTGCGAAGGTTATCTTGATTCCCGCCGCTCCAGGGACCGGAGTTATTGCGGGCGGTCCTGTTCGAGCCGTTCTGGAAGCGGTCGGAATTAAGGATATTTTAACAAAGTGTGTAGGGACGACCAATCCACACAATGCAGTTCGTGCCACGATGGATGGATTGTCACAGCTAATTAACCAGAGGCCCACAAAGGCCTAAGATGATTTTAAGTGCGTGCGCGCAAGGTGACCTATGGCAAATAAGAGTTTTAAAATTACATTGAAACGTGGACTGATTGGAACAACGCAGGATCAAAGAGATGCCGTTCGTTGTTTGGGATTACGTCGAATCAACGACACAAAGTCGATCAAGGACAATCCTGCAAATCGCGGTCAGATCTACAAGGTTCAACACTTATTAGAAGTTGAAGTCGATACGAATTAGTTTTCTAAATGTTTTTTTGATTTTTTGAGGAGTGGTAAAGATGAGCGGACTGTCGTCATTAAAGAAGTTTCGTGGCTCTACGCATAACACTAAGGCTCTTGGGCGTGGTCGCGGTTCCGGTAAAGGTGGAACATCCACAAAAGGCGACAAGGGCCAAAAGGCTCGAAAAGGCGCTCCCATTCGCAGAGGTTTTGAGGGCGGACAAACGCCTTTGATTCGTCGTATGCCCAAAGTGGGCTTTACCAACACGCCATTCAAAACAGTATATGATGTATTGAATCTTAACCAGCTTCAGGCTTTTTCAGGCACTGTTGGCCCTACAGAATTGGCGCAAGCTGGTTTAGTCGGCAAGTCAGCCAAGGTCAAAATTTTGGGGCGTGGTGATGCTCCAAAAGGTCTCACTGTTCGCGCTCACAAATTTAGTGAAACCGCGAAAGTTGCGTTGGAAAATGCTGGAGGAAAAGTAGAGGTATTGTAAGTGGCAGCACCAAGTGTAAGCATCCCGTCTGAACTACGTAAGCGTATACTTTTCACTTTAGGCATCTTGGCGGTGTACCGTTTAGGGGTACACGTTCCCGTCCCCGGGGTTGACGCCAACGTAATGCTCAAATTTTTTGAATCCCAAGCTGGTGGTTTATTTGGCCACCTCAATATGTTTTCAGGTGGTGCCTTGGAGCGATTCAGCGTTTTTGCGCTCGGAATCATGCCTTATATTTCTGCGTCCATTATTTTCCAACTCCTTCAAACTGCAATTCCCTACCTCGAGCAACTTAAGAAGGAAGGTGAGTCGGGGCGTAAGAAAATCAACCAGTACACACGGTATGCCACGATAGGCCTGGCCTTTGTCCAAGGTTACGCTATGTCGACTTATTTGATGCAAGCAGAAAATCAAGGTGTACCGCTAGCCACGACACACTACTTCGCGCCTTTTATCAGCTTCAGGGTCATGGCTATCCTCACTTTAATGGCCGGTACGTGTTTCATCATGTGGTTAGGCGAGCAGATAACAGAACGCGGGATTGGTAACGGGACAAGTCTGATCATCTTCTCAGGAATTGCTGCTGGGATTCCCGGTGGCGCGGTCAGTTTGTGGCGAATGGTTGGCACAGGCGAGATGAATGGTGCAATCGCGATTGGGTTGATATTGGCCATGGTAGCAACTATCGCTCTTATTGTTTATTTGGAGGTTGGGCAACGGCGAATCCCGATCCAGTACTCTCAGCGTGCTCAGTCGCGAGATGGAATGGCCCAACAGCAGACCAGCCATCTCCCATTGAAGATTAATTTTTCAAACGTAATTCCGCCTATTTTTGCGAGTAGCTTGTTGATGTTTCCGGCAACAATGTCTCAGTTTGTTCAGAATCCTACTCTCAAGGCGATTTCTGATTCTATGCAGCCTGCAAATCCTCTGTACAACTTGGTGTTCGTTGGATTGATTGTCTTTTTCTGTTTCTTCTACACCGAGATAGTTTTTAATCCGACTGAGGTGGCTGACAACTTGAAAAAGTACGGCGGGTTCGTGCCCGGCATACGAGCGGGCAAGAGCACAGCGGATTATATAAAACGAGTTTTGGACCGTTTAACTGTCGTCGGAGCCATTTACTTGAGTGCAATTTGTATTTTGCCCACCATGTTGAGCCAGTACTTCAAAGTGCCGTTTTACTTTGGGGGGACTAGTTTGCTCATCCTTGTGGGTGTGGCTTTAGACACCAGTCAGCAGATCCAATCTCATCTGATTACGGCTCGATACGAAGGTCTTATGAAGGGCGTGAAGTTGAAGAGTCGGAGGGTTCAGTATTGAATCTAGTTTTCTTTGGGCCCCCTGGCGCAGGTAAGGGGACTCAGTCGGCATTCCTTGTGGAACGAATGGGAATGCTTCACATTAGCACGGGTGATTTGTTTCGTGCGGCCATCAAGAATGAAACACCGCTCGGTAAGACGGCAAAGGGGTTCTTGGATGCCGGAAAGCTAGTTCCAGACGAAGTTACGATTGGGCTTGTTCGTGAGGTTTTGGCTGAGCTGAAGGGTAAAAGTTTTGTTTTGGACGGGTTTCCGCGCACCGTGGTCCAGGCAAAAGCACTGGATGGACTTTTGTTAGAGCTGAATTTGAAAGTTGATCGTAGTTTATTTTTGGAAGTTCCCTTGAGTATGCTTCTGGATCGGCTCACGGGGAGACGTGTTTGTAAGAGCTGTGGTGCCACATATCATGTGCAGGCTAAGCCTCCTCCTTCAAGTGGAGTTTGTGAAGTTTGTGGTGCGGGGCCGATTTTGCAGCGACCGGATGACAAAGAAGATGTCATTCGTAATCGGCTTGAGGCGTATGAGACAAGTACTCGGCCGCTTAAAGAATATTATAAAGATCATGGTCCTTTTGTGTTGGTTGATGGTACAGGTTCAAGTGAGGAAGTATTCGTAAGAATCAAGCAGGCTTTACAGATCTCGCACTGATGAAGAATCATTTTTAGAAAGTGCTGGACTTGAAAAAGTGGCAGTGTTAGCGTCACCGCTTGCATTCCTTTGTGGACCTTTGATTTTTCGGTTTTTCGAAATGATTTCAAAGGGTTGAGATAAACGAGATGCGGAGTCAGTCATGAAAGTTAGAGCTTCTGTGAAGCGTATTTGTAACAAGTGTAAAGTCATTCGACGTCGCGGCGTTCTACGCGTGATCTGCGAAAACAAAAAGCACAAACAAAGACAAGGTTAGGATTGAGAAATGGCTCGTATTGCAGGTGTTGATTTACCTAGGAACAAACGTATAGAGATTGCGCTTCAGTACATTTACGGTGTGGGCGTCACTCGCGCGCGGCAAATTGTAGAGGAATCAGGGTTCCCAAGAACTTTGAGAACAGACAGTTTGACAGACGAGCAAGTTGCTAAACTTCGTTCAGTTATTGAGCGTCAGTTCAAAGTTGAAGGTGACTTACGTCGTGAGATCGGTCTTTCGATTAAGCGTTTGATGGATCTTGGTTGCTATCGTGGATTGAGACATAAAAAGGGATTGCCAGTTCGGGGTCAACGCACACGTTCGAATGCTCGTATGCGTAAGGGGCCTCGTAAGACCATCGCCAACAAGAAAAAGGTTGTTTAAGGAGTGAGAGCTAATGGCTGATACGAAGGCGTCCGAATCAAAAGGGACTTCAAAGAAAAAAGTTAAACGTAACGTTCCCGTTGGACGTTGCTTTATTCAGGCCGGTTTTGGTAACACGATTGTTACGTTTACCGATCTAAATGGAAACACGATTTGCTGGTCGAGCGCTGGAATGCTCGGATTCAAAGGCAGCCGAAAAGGAACTCCTTATGCGGCTCAAGTCGCAGCTGAAGATGCCGCTAAAAAGGCACTCGAGGCTGGAGTGAAGACTTGTGATGTTGTGGTTCGCGGACCAGGACAAGGTCGGGAGCTTGCCATTCGATCACTAGCTGCTTTGGGAATTAGAGTAACAACTTTGAAAGATTTAACGCCCATTCCTCACAATGGATGTCGTCCACCAAAGCGTCGCCGAATTTAATTTTTGCTTTTTCCGATTGATGGGTTTTTGGGATTTTGACTTTTTTGAATGGGAGATATGATGGGACAGTTGGCAATGCAGCCTCACTATTACAAGTTTTGGCGTGAACTTATAAAACCGAAGGGCTTTGAAGTTGAGAAGGAATCTCTCACGGCTCGCTATGGTAAATTTCACGTCCGTCCCTTGGAGCGTGGGTTTGGTGTCACTCTGGGCAACTCTCTTCGTCGGGTTTTGTTGAGTTCAATGATGGGCTCGGCGGTTTCAGCGGTAAAGTTTGAGGGTGTATTGCACGAATTCAGTACGCTTCCGGATATTTTGGAAGACGTGACAGACATCATTTTGAACTTGAAAGAAGTGCGATTCCGCCAGTTGGATCCTGAGACCAAAGTGCTTCGAATTTCGAAGCAAGGACCAGGCAAGGTGACGGCTGGTGACATTCAGGTCGTAGACGGTATTGAAGTTTTGAATCCTGACCAACATTTGGCCACTTTAGGCAAGGATGGGAAGTTCGAAGCGGAACTGATCATTTCCTTTGGACGTGGATATGTGGAGGCAGAGGGGCGCGGCAAGGACCTTCCGTTGGGTTACATTGCAGTTGATGCGCTCCATAGCCCAATTCGTCGAGTGAACTATGTTGTAAACGCGGCTCGAGTGGCTCAACGCACAGACTATGATGCTTTGACTTTGGAAGTATGGACAGATGGGTCATTGAAGCCTGAAGAGGCTGTGGCGCTAGGTTCAAAGATTTTGAAGGAGCAGCTCCAGATTTTTTTGACCTTTGATGAAAATATGGAGCCCGTCACTGAAGAGGAAGACAGTCGTTCGCCTCAGTTCAATGAAAACTTGTTTCGATCAGTAGATGATCTTGAGCTCTCTGTTCGCTCCGCCAACTGTTTAAAGAATGCAAATATCCGTTATATCGGCGAGTTGGTTAGCAAGACAGAAGCTGAGATGTTGAAGACCAAAAATTTTGGTCGAAAGTCTCTCAATGAAATCAAAGAGATTTTGTCGAACATGGGTTTGAATTTGGGTATGAAGGTTGATGGATGGCCACCGCAAGGTTGGGATCCTAATAGCGCAGTCAAGCCGACTCCGCCTGCTCCCCCTGCTCAAGCTGCGCCTGTAAATCGTGGAAATGGTACTCCCCAATAAATTTGAAAGGGGATGGAGTTAGAATATGAGACATAGATCAAAACGCACGAACTTTCACAGACGCCCGGGGCCTCGGTTGGCCTTGATGCGCGGTATGGTTTACTCTCTTGTAGAGTTTGGCCGAATTAAGACAACTGTTAAGCGTGCCAAAGAGGTGCGTCGGTTGGTTGAAAAGGCGATCACTTTGAGTAAAAAGGATTCGCTGCACTCGCGTCGGTTATTGTTGTCTCGATACCCAAATGAAAAGGTGGTTGAGATTTTGGTTGGAGACCTACGCAAACGGTTTGAGACGCGTCCAGGTGGTTACACTCGGGTGGTTAAAGTTGGTGCTCGTGCAGGTGATCAGGCCGATATGGCCTTCTTGGAATTTATTGATTACGTTCCTAAGGCTAGTGATGCGGAGGAGACGGTAAAAGCCTCTGATCCAGCTGAGACTTTGCGAGCTCGGACTCGGGCGGTTGCTCGGGTGCGTTTGCGCAAGAACATTCGGCGCATTCAGGGCGAATCGCGGCGTGAGGCTAGGGTTTAGTTCTGTCTTGTAAATTGGTTGGAGCCCGGGATCTATGACTCGGGCTTATTCTGTTTTATTCCAATCCAAATCTGTGTTTAAATTCGATTATGGTAAGTCTTAAAGGGCTGATTGCGGTTCTCGTTACGGGCGCAATCTTGGCAGTTCCACTTTATTTTTATTGGGAGTTTTTGACTCAGGGGATGCAGCCGAGTGTTGCGACAATTAAGTTAAATGAGATTGAGCGGTCGGGGTTTCCTGATTTTTCTGTGCAGGATATGTCGGGAGAGTCGGTGCGGCTCTACAGTTTTAAGGGTCGGCCGGTCATCTTGAATCTTTGGGCAACTTGGTGCGCGCCGTGTGTGAAGGAGTTTCCCTCTCTCAAGCGGCTGGTCGAGCATTACAAGGGCGAGCTGGTGGTGGTTGCCGTATCACATGATCAGGCCAAAGAGGATGTGGAGGCGTTTCTGAAAGCGTTTGGTGGTGTGCCTAAAGATCTTGTCGTGCTTTGGGATAAAGAGCGTATCACGGGTCAGTTGCTCGGGACCCAGCAGTTGCCCGAAACCTTCATATTGAATCGAGAAATGAAGTTGGTCCGCAAGATTGCGGGTGAGCAGGTGTGGGATGATGTAAGAGCCCTCGAGTTTTTTTCAGAAACATTGGGGCTTTGACCGCCCCATTGGGCCTGGTTAAAAATTGCGTTCTATAGGCGAGTGCCTCAGCCCCCGAGAAACTTATTGAGTAGCTTTTTACCCTCTTGCTCGAGCTGCTTTTGGCCGCCTTTGGCTTTGGACGACTTCAGGAAGTTTTGCGCATCCTTCAGGGCTTTGTCGCCGTCAGATTTTTTTACACCCAGCTGTTTGGTTAGGTCTCCCGTTAGGCGGTCGATATCGGCTTTTAGCTTGTCTTTGTTGGCACCGATTTTGTCGTCGATGAGCTTTTGGAGCTCAGCTTTTGCTTTATTGATTTGCACTTGCAGTTGCTTTTGAAAGCCGCGCGAGAGCTCTTCACCCAAATTGGAATTGATGTGAATGCTCAGGTCTGACAATGAGCCTTTGATATCGGCGTTGAGGGTGACAGTCGGGATGTCGTTGAGAATGGCCCCGATAATTTCGGTCACGAGCTTTTGCTTGGCTTCGAGATTGAATTTGACGTTGCCGAAGGTGTTCTTCATTTTCATCGTCAACTCAGCGTTGGTAAATACGGCCTGTATATCGCTGGAGCCGGTGGCCTTGTCTAGGGCTAAGCGGACATCGGGGCTGTTGGAGAGGCGCACACTGCTGACGGGGAATTCTGCGACTTTAAGGGAGAGGCTCTCGCGAGCGACCTCCGTGGTGTGATCAATGGTGATGGCGGCATCTAGGCCCTGGATTCCCTGGCGAGGAAAGTTGCCTTCAACTAGAATCTGCGTGGGCTTGCCGAGGCCGGCGGGGTCAGTCGTTACATCTTTAATTGTGCCTTTGATGTCGCCGCTGAATTGCGTGGTGTTCATCTGTGAGCTGATGGCTGCGTGTTTGAGCCAAAACAAGGGGTAGCCCGTCGTGATCGGGAAGGTGTAGTTCTTGCCGGCTCCGCGCTTGGGTGGAACGATTTGCTCCTCGAGGGCCGCTTTCTTTTCGGCCTCGGTCTTTTTTGGTGGCATGTATTTTCGAGCGACGGCGACGTATTTGAAAAGACTGCCGAGCTTCGCTTGGATCATGTCCATAAAGAGCTGTTGCGAAAACTCTTTGGGGTCGATGCTGGGTATTTTGAGGCGAGTTTGGAGGTCTCGGATATCGTCTTGGACCATTTTCTCAAGATCTTTGAAGGCTTGATTGTAGCCTCCCACGTCGGTTTTTAGTTCTTTTTGTGCTTGGTCTATTTGTTTGATTTTGTCGTTGGCCTCTTTGATGATCTTATCGGCCTCTTGTAGGTTCTTGGCGAACTCGGCTGGTTTTTTCGCGTCGAACTTGAGAGCTTTGATGCGCTTTTCGTACTGTTGCAACTCTTTGCCTTGGGGCAGATCTTTGATGCGCTTCTCCCAGAGGATTTTCTTTTCGCCGATTTCTTTTTCTAGAGCTTTGATGCGGGCGTCGGATTTGAACTCTTGTTGGATGTTCTTCAGCTGCTCTTTTGGATCCGTGCCACCTAAGATCTGAGCTATGTCGCCGAGAAAGTTGTCGTTGTACTTCTTGCGGGTTTGGTCGATTACGGCCTTCTCGATTTTCTGTAAGGGCGAGGGTTTGCCGTCGGGAGGCTCGGGCGGAATGACGAAGCCGGGGCGGGAGCGGGGAGTGTAGGCTTGGATGTCGAGAATGGAGGCGTCGTCGATAACGCCTTTGGCGCGCCAGAGGGCATCCCAGAGGAGCTTAAAGCGGATGGTCCCGACCTGGACGAGATTGCGCTCGGGCATTTCTTTGTCGGTGACCTGGATGTTGTTGATCTCGAGGCTCGCCGTTAAGAAACTAGTGGCGACGCGGCCGACGTTGACCTCGGCACCGACAATTTGAGATCCGGTGTATTCGAGGGCGCGCCGGATATGGCCGTCAAAAAAATATTTAAAGTACACAGAGAACAGCACGAGCACGATGAGGGTTGGGATAACCACTCCTGTGCGGATGGGTCCACTTGGCTTCTTCTTTTTTGGAGTGGGCTGCGCCGGAGCGTTGGTCGAATTAGTAGAGGTTGTCATATGTGTAATACCAATTGTAGAGGGAGGTGGCTTTAACGGCTTTCCAGAACTTGGTTTCTTTGAATCGGGCCAAAACAGATTCGCGATATTTAACCACGAGCTTTAGGCTTACGAAAAATACCAACGGACTCAGTGGCACAGTCAAAACGGCTGAGCCCATCACAATCGAATTGTTGAATCGGGTGAGAGGCAGGAGCGGGATGTTGTACATCGTTGTAAACAAATTTTGCAATGACTTGGCTTCTAGGACGGCTGATCCGACGGAATGAAAGATGGGGTCGAGGAGCCAAGCGATAAAGCCAAAAAAGAAGGCGGCAAGTAGAGCTGCGCCGAGCTGGATGCGAAAAACGAAGATGCAGAGAAATACCAAAAGGCTTTGCAGGCTAAGGGCGGGAGTCATACCTAGAATGAAACCTGCGGCGATGCCAGCGGCGAGTTGGATGTGTCCAGTTTCGGAGTTGAGCAATTTAAGGAAGCCAAAAATCTGCTTGAGTAAAAAGGTCACGGGCGGCGCTCCTTATGAGAAGTAGTGGCGAACGGTGTGAATCACGTGGTCTTGTAAATCGTCAGGCATGTCAGGATAGAGGGGTAAGCTCACAACCACCTCGGCCAATCTTCGGCTGACCGGGATGTCATGGCAACGCCCGATGTTTTTGTAGGCGGGTTGGTCGGGCATTGTTCGTGGATAGTGCACAGCGGTAGGCACTCCCTTTTCGCTGAGCGCCTTTTGAAACTGCTCTCGGCCAGGCACTTGGAGTGTGTACTGGGCCCAGCTGCTCCCTCGGTCAGCGTTGAGTTTGGGGATGAGCACGTCTTTGTCGCCGAGCTCAGAGAAGGCTGCACTGTAGCGTTGGGCTAGGCGATCGCGTTGCTCCAGCTCCCAGCCAAACCGTTCAAGTTTAGGAAGGAGAATCGCACATTGCAAAGTGTCCAGGCGGCCATTCACACCGACGCGAGTGTGGAGGTAGCGAGCCTGTTGGCCGTGCACTCGAATTTCGCGCATGGCTGTGGCCAGTTCTGTATCGTTGGTGAAAGTTGCACCACCATCGCCGTAGCAGCCGAGTGGTTTAGCTGGGAAGAACGAGGTTGCTCCGACGAGTGCGAGGTTGCCGCTCCGACTTTTTTTGTAGGGTGCGCCAAAGCTTTGCGCAGCGTCTTCGAGGACGACCAAGCCGTGTTGCTTGGCTAGCTCGTTGATCTCGTCCATATCTGCGGGTTGACCGTAGAGGCCAACGGGTTGAATGGCCTTGGTGCGAGAGGTGATGGCCTCTTTGATTTTTTGAACATCTATGTTGCAGGTGCGGGGATCCACATCAACGTACACGGGAGTAGCGCCAACCAAGACCACGGTCTCAGCTGTGGCGACGAATGAAAACGCGGGGAGAATGACTTCATCCCCTGGGCCTATTCCAACGGCCATCATGGCGATGATCGCTGCATCCGTTCCACTCGAGCAGGTGATGGCATGTTTGACGCCTAGAAATCGCTCGAGGCCGCGCTCGAGCTCTTCGACTTCGGGGCCCATAATGAATTGGCCGTGGTCAAGTACGGCCTGGATTCGAGCTTGAATGGGGTCCCGCATTGCTTGGTATTGCGCTTTTAGGTCGATAAATGGGATAGTCTTCATGTGGGTGGTTACCTCTAGAATAGTTTTGCATGAGGCGGTCACCACTCGTCAACCGATGCTCGAGTTAAGAGGAGAATCTTTGTATGATTCCGGTAGTATTATCCGGCGGAAGTGGGACGCGCCTCTGGCCTGTCTCGCGGGCTTCGTACCCCAAACAGTTTTGCGAATTTTATGATGGGTCGTTTTTAGAAAACAGTGTGCGGCGCTTGCGGTCAATGGGGAGTGTCTATGTTCTCACCACACAATCGATGCAGTCTCTGACTCACCGGGCTGTACGGCGTGAAGATGTACCTTTAGAGAATGTGATCTTAGAGCCTATTGGCAAGAACACCGCCCCGGCAGTGGCGTTGCTGTGTCACGTTTTGCAATTGCGCGGGTTGGGGCAAGAGATCGTGGGTGTGTTCCCGTCAGATCACTTGATTGCAGACGAGCGAGCGTTTGCGCAAGCGGTCGAACTTGCGGTTGAAACGGCTCGAAAGTCACACATCGTGACCTTAGGAATTCAGCCGACAGGCCCAGCCACTGGTTATGGTTACATTCAACTGAGTGCAGAAAAGGTGGGTGAGCGGGGAGACCTTTCGGCGCGGCGGGTGTTGGGGTTTCGCGAGAAGCCAAGTGTGGAGAAGGCGCAAAGCTATTTGATGGCAGGAGATCATGTTTGGAACGCGGGGATGTTTGTTTTTCGCGTGGAGGATATGGTGGCGCAGTTTCGGGAGCTTCAACCGAAGATGTGGGAGATGATTAGCCAAATCGATTCGAAGATGGAGAACGCGAGCTACAATTATGCGATGGTCGATGCGATCAGTTTAGATTACGCGATTATGGAAAACGCAAAAAATCTAGCCTGCGTGCCATGTGACATGGGCTGGAGCGATGTGGGTTCATGGGATGAAGTGGCGCGTATCGCTGAGGAGTCGACTCAAATTCGGTCGCCCTCAAAGGCGCAGGTGTATTCGCAGAATTCAGACAACAACTACGTGTTTAGTGTGCAGAACAAGGTTGTAGGTTTGGTCGATGTGAATGAGTTAATTGTGGTTGAGACGCCAGATGCTTTACTCATTTCTCGTAAAGGCTCGACGCAAAAGGTGAAGGAGTTGGTGGATTCGATGCGGTTGGCTGGATTGCCCGAGGCGACTTTGCACCCCTTTGAGCATCGTCCGTGGGGTGGTTTTGTGATTCTAGCTGACGAGCCAGAGTTTAAGTCGAAGAAGCTGACCATTGATCCTGGGGGGCGATTGTCATATCAGAGTCACACCAAAAGGTCTGAACACTGGGTGATTGTGTCGGGCGAAGCCGAAGTCACGTTGGATGAAAAAGTGCTACGGTTAAAGTCGAATGAGAGTGTGCATATTCCTGTAGGAGCTAAACACCGAATCCGGAATCCTGGAGAAGTGCCTTTGGTTATTGTTGAAGTGCAAACTGGAACGTACTTTGGTGAAGACGATATTGTTCGGTACAAAGATGATTACGACCGCATAAAAAGCTGAGGTTTATCTATGGTGGATTTGGATTCATTGGCCGAGAAGAGAGCGACTGCATTGAAGCAAGAGGTGCAAGCTTGGCGCGATGTCTTGTGGGGTAGAGAGTTTCAAGCTCTTACGCACAGTATGAGCGATGGTGAAATTGAGAACTTGTTGATGCTATGTCTGACGGTTGTCGAGCTCAAAGCCGTGATTCGCTATGCCCACCTGAAGAATGCCGGAGCCACGGAGTCGGTCTTGGACGTTTTGCAACGGGCGGCTGAATCAGCTGGTCTCAATATGCGCGCATGGATCGAGTCGCTGGTGATTCACTAGGTCTGTTGATCCGATTTTTTATACAGTGGCATCACTCGTGGGATTAGCCCCTCGATATTGCGGATTCGAGTGGAATCTGACGGGTGGGTGCTGAGGATTTCGGGTGGCTTGCTGCCTCCGGCGGATCCCATTTTCTGCCAAAGAGAAATCGCGGCTTGAGGGTCGTAACCGGCGCGAGCCATCAGTTCCACACCTATGTCGTCGGCTTCGGATTCTTGGGTTCGACCATGCCTCAAAGTCACGGCAACTGTGGTGATTCCGTTGAGCGCGGCTGCGTACTTGGGGTCGACTTGACCAGAAGCCATGATCAAAGTGAGTCCAAGTTGTTTGATAATTTCTTGCGACATTCGCTCGCGGCCGTGCTCGCGTAACGCGTGGGCAATTTCGTGCCCCATGATTGCGGCGATTTCAGCATCAGTCAGTTTTAGTTTTTCAATGATGCCGGTGAAGAAAATAATCTTTCCGCCAGGCATACAATAGGCGTTTATATCATCGCTGGAGATTACGTTGGCTTCCCAAGCCCAGCCGGGTGCTTCTTCGCGAAAGATCTGGGTGTGTGGCACGAGCCGTTTTGCAATGTCTTGGACTCGTTTCACCTGTTTGGCGTTGCGATTGAGTGTGCCCTTTTTTTTAGCTTCCGCTTTTGTTTGTTCGTAGGCTTCGGCGGACATGGAGTTGATTTGGCTGCTTGGCACCAGGAGCATTTGCCGACGATCGGCATCGACCTGACCGCTTTCAGTGGTGCTTGAGCACGCGGTCACAAAAGCCAGAATCAAACACAATCCAGAGAGAGCCCAACGCATACACACCTCGCTTTGAAGTCTCACCACAAATTGATTGAACTGGCAACGCTGGTGCACGTCACTGCGTGCCGAACCGCTCGTTATTGAAACTCGGCTAAGATGGCGGCGATTGTCTCGCGAATTTTTAGGGCTGATCGGGGAGCGACAAAAATAGTGTCATCTCCTGCAATGGTTCCCAATATTCCTTCAGGCTTGGTTCGATCGAGTTGATGTGCGACGAGGCTGGCCGAGCCAGGCGGGGTATGAATGACAATCATCGTGCCATTGTGTTGCACATTGACCAAGAGCCCTTTGAGATCAGCGGGTGGAAGAAACGCTGCGGCTGAGGGTTCTTCCAAGAGGCGGTAGACGGTGTCTCCTGCGGGGCTGCGGCCTTTGGTGGCGCCAAGGCGCGCGAGATCTCTGGACACTGTGCTTTGGGTGGCGTTGAACTTTTGCCGTTTGAGCTCTGTGACGAGCTCCTCTTGGGTGGAGATTTTGCCTTCGAGTAAAAGTTGTCGAAGGGCGTTTAGTCGGTCGGTTGGGTCGGCCGAGGTTTTAGTTGCCATGCGGGCCTCCTCCCATCAGTCCAACGAGGAGTGCCTTTTGGGTGTGCAAGCGATTCTCGGCCTGACGAAACAAAGCGGAGCGTGAATGCTCAACAACTTCAGAAGTGATCTCTTGCTCGCGCTGCATGGGCAGGCAGTGCATAGCAATGGCGTTTGGAGCGGCGAGAGCAAAGAGCTGTTGATTGAGTTGAAATCCAGTGAAGGCTTGTCGGCGCTCCGGGTTCTCGTGTTCTTTGCCCATGCTGGCCCAGGTGTCGGTGTAGACAGCCTGCACTCCAGCCACCGCATCTCGAGGCTGAGTGAACGAGCGAATTTGAGCATCGGCGGATTTTGCGCGAGTCAAAGCTCGCTTTAAAATTTCTGGATCGGGCTGATACCGAGTGGGGCAGCAGTAGTTCACGTTGACTCCCAAAAGCGGGGCCAAGAGGAGGAGCGAGTGGAGCACGTTGTTGCCGTCGCCGAGGTAGGCGAGTTTCACTCCACTTAGGTTGCCAAAGGTTTGACCGAGTGTAAGTAAATCTGCGAGGGCCTGACACGGATGATGTTGATCCGATAGACCATTGATAACGGGGATCGTTGATACGGCCGCCATGCGCTCAAGTGTGGAATGTGAAAATGTCCTGAGCATGAGCGCATGAATCATCCGTTCCAAAACTCGGATGGTGTCTTGTGGCTCTTCGCTTTTCAACTGGCTGCTGAGAAGCTCCAGCGCGAAGCCTCCGAGCTCTTGCACTCCCACAGTGAAACTGACTCGAGTGCGGAGCGAGGGCTTTTCAAACATTAATCCGACTGTTCGTCTGAACAGTGGCAGATCTTTGGGAGGTGTATCGCGATCTAGGCGCATTTGTTCGGCCGTCTCGAGCAAAGTCAAAAGTTCGGTGCGATCCAGCTCTTCGCCAGTCAAAAAATGCCTTGAGCTAAACCGTTGCATAGGAGTCCTCGACCTCAGCTTCAACAGCTGCGGCAGTGGAGGCATTGGACAAAACACAGTGGGTGCCAATCTGCATGTCATGAGTCGCTTGTGGCGAGGCTGAGGCTTTTAATATTCGTACGGTGGGCACGCCGTGATTGAGAGCGTACAAAACCGATTGTGTCTTCGCCAGCATGCCGCCGGAAACCACGCGGCACGCGATCATGTTGAGAATGCCTTCGGTGTCGAGTTGACGAATGCAATCGCCGTCTTCATCCAGCACGCCGGTTTGATCGGTAAGAAATATCAGTTGATCCACTTTGAGTGCGACTGCCAAGTGCGCTGCGGCCCAATCGGCGTTGATGTTGTAGCAAACTCCATTTTGACCAATGCCAACGGGCGCGATAACGGGCACTGGGCGGTTTTCAAGTTTGAGCAGATCTTTTACCCAGCCGGCGTTGACACTTTCAATGGCGCCGACGAGACCAAGCTCGGCTGAAGCTTGAGTGCAAAACAGCATATTTTGATCGGTCCCTGCAAGCCCGAGCACAGGAATTCCACCCACGCCGAGTTGTCGCACGAGGCGACGATTCACTTGTCCACATAGGGTGCTTTCAATGACGTCGATCATGGCTGGAGTCGTCACGCGTTGTCCGTTGATGAAACTCCACGTGATGCCACGGAGTCGAAGTTCTGCATTGATAGCGGGGCCACCGCCGTGCACGAGCACCACCGAATGGCCAAGACTGCGGTATCTGGAGATCGTTTGACGAACGGCTACAATAGTCAGTTCAGTGTCAAGCGCTGCGCCACCCAATTTGATCACAACGGTTTTTGTTTGGCTCATGAGTACTCCGTGTTGATGTCGACATATTTTTTTGAAAGATCACAGCCCCATGCAACGGCCTCAAAGGCGCCGGAGTGCAAATCGATCTCGATTAACACTTCTGGCTTTTTCAGTAAGGATCGCACATAGTCTCTGTCGAAGGGCAAAGGTTGGCCGTTTTCAAACAGCGTTTGCCCTTGCAGCTGCAAAGACATTTTGTCGAGACTGCTAGCCGGCACTTGCTCGGCGCCAAGACGCGACAGGATTCGCCCCCAGTTGGGATCTTCGCCGTGCATAGCGGTCTTGACTAAGGGGCTCATGCTCACGCCACGCGCGGCTGTTCGAGCCAGCGTTTGTGATGGGGCGCCTCTCAGTTGAATCTCGATCAACTTACTTGCCCCCTCACCATCGCTGGCGATCGACTTGGCTAGGAACTGTGACACTTCAGTCAGTGCCGTGAGAAAGGCCGCTTGGTCTTCTGTAGTTGCGACGTCTACGCCGCTTTGCCCGCTGGCGAAAATAAAATTGCAGTCGTTGGTCGAGGAGTCGCCATCCACGCTGATCATATTGAAGCTCAAGTCCGTACTGACTTTGAGAGCGTGTTGAGCGAACTCGGGCGTGAGTTTAGCGTCCGTTAAAAGATAGCCCAGCATGGTGGCCATGTTGGGATGAATCATCCCAGAGCCCTTGCAGATGCCAGTGATTCGCACGGTTCCTTGTGACAGTTGGACCGTTGTCGTGACGGACTTAGGCACCAGGTCTGTGGTGAGAATCGCCAGCGCAAAGTTCTCCGCCACATCAGTGGATCGGTTCACCAATTCGGGAACTGCCGCGATGATCTTGTCAATCTCAAGCGCTTTGCCAATCACGCCGGTACTTGCGGTGAGCACTTGTGTGGCGTTGATGCTGAGCTCGCGTGCAATGGCCTCAGCCATCGCCTGATTGTCGAGGGTGCCTTGGGCTCCAGTGGCGGAGTTGGCTTGACCCGAGTTTGTAACGATCGCTCGAATAGACTTCGATGGCAGCAAGCTCTGGCAATACAGTACGGGAGCCGCCTTGAATTGATTCAAGGTGTACACGCCGGCGGCCACGCAATCGGTCTCAGTAAAAATCAAACCGAGGTCGGGGCGATAGCGTCTGACGCCGCAGTTCACGCCGCTCGAGAAAAAGCCCATAGGCAAGAGTGTTCTGGTGAGGCCCGGTCCTGGTGCCATATTCTACTCCCTTCCGGTGAGTGAAAAAGCGACGGGCAAATCCAGCAGTCGATTCATATTTTCGACAGCTTGACTGGCGGCGCCTTTGAGTAAGTTGTCTAGGGCAGAAAACAAATAAAGTTTATTCTCCACCAACTCATAGGATAGGTGAGTGTGAGGTGTCCCCACCACATGTTTGAGTTTTGCCAAACGGGTGACGTCTGCACCAAAACGCACGAGAGGGTAGTCGCCGTAGGCTTTAGCATAGGCTTGGTCGATGTCTCTCACATCAGTTGACTGTGTTTGAGCAAACACCGAGGCGATGATTCCTCGTCGGACGGGCAAGAGGCTTGTCACAAAGTGCGGATCAATATTCACCTGAGTGAAGTTGTGTACGGTCTCTTGAATCTCAGGCAGATGCTGATGCCGGCCGACTCGGTAAGGTGCACAGTCCTCACTGACCTCAGCAAACAGCTGCTGTTCGCTTGGCTTTTTGCCAGCTCCGGTTGTGCCTGACTTCGCATCAATCGCTAAGCCCTGCACTTCGATCACTCCACTTTTGAGCAAAGGAATTAAAGCCAGGCTAATGGCGCTGGCATAGCAGCCCGGGTTGGCAATCAGTGCGGTGTCGGCTGAGAAAGGCTCACTAAATGGCTGCAGTCCATAAACGGCTTGTTGCAACAGTTTGGGTTCAGCCGTGAAGCCGTACCAATCCTTCATAGAATGGGCTTTGAGGCGAAACGCGCCACTGAGATCAATGACCTTTTTGCCGCGCTTTAAGATCTCGGGTGCGAGCTGCACCGAGACTTCAGCGGGAGTAGCTAAGAAGACGATGTCCGTCAGGTGACTTTCAAGTTGATCTTGCGAGAGACACAGCACAGACTTTGCCTTGTCGTCAAAAATATCATGCGTGAGAGTGAAGGCCTGAGTTGCAAAGCAATGGGTCAACTGAACCAGTGGGTGCTGCAGCAAAAGCTTGGCCAGCTCGAGGCCAGCGTAGCCGCGCGCGCCTACGATAGAGACCGACGCGATCGGCTGGAGAGGGCCGGCAGAGGTGGAAACGCGAGTTTTCTGTTGTGAATTATTATGCAGCATATATGAATAAATATGGCATAATGTCCTTTAAGTCAACTTTAATAACAGATTGACTGCATAAATATTCTGATTTACCAAGGTTCGATGATTATCCTACGGTTTTTGGCCGTTTGAGTATTTTAATTTGGTTAAGAAAGGAATTTGATGTGAACAAAAATGAGAAAAGTGGTGCAGCCTCCGGCAAAGGCAAAAAGGTTTTGCTCGTTTACAGCGGCGGCCTCGACACCTCCATCTGCATTCCCTTGATGCGTGAGGAGTATGGTTACCAGGGTGTGGTCACAGTCACTGTGGATGTGGGCCAAGACCCCGCCGATATTCAGCAGGCAGAAGAGAAAGCCAAAATCCTAAAGACCGAGCACTACACGATCGATGCACGAGAGGAATTTGTCGAGAAGTACTGTTGGCCAGCAGTTCGAGCCAACGGCGATTACCAAGGCTATCCGATGTCGACATCCATCGCTCGTCCATTGATTGCAGCAAAAGCTGCCGAAAAAGCACGCGAGCTGGGGATCAACGATTTTGCGCACGGTTGCACAGGCAAAGGCAATGACCAGTATCGAATCGAGTTTGGAATTCGTTCAGAACTGCCAGCGGCTGTGATTCATGCGCCGATTCGCGAGCGCAACATGACCCGCAGTTGGGAGATTGAGTATGCACAAAAAAACAATGTGCCGATTCAACAGTCACTCAATAAAATCTGGTCTATCGATGAGAATCTTTGGGGGCGATCTATTGAAGGTGGGCGCTTAGAGGAACCTGACTTTGCACCACCAGAAGAAATCTTTTTGTGGACCAAGTCTGTGCACAAGTCCAATCCGAAGGCGACAGAGATGACTATTGGCTTTAAGAATGGCGTACCGGTCTCATTGAATGGCAAGACAGACACTCCCGCCGGCTTAGTTATGGCGATGAACAAAATCGCAGGTGAACACGGAATCGGTCGCATTGACATTATGGAAGATCGCATGATGGGCCTGAAGGTGAGAGAAAATTATGAATGCCCGGCGGCCACCGTGTTTTTGAAAGCCCACAAGGCGTTAGAGAATCTAGTGCTGACACGTGAAGAAATTCGCTTTAAAGCCCTGGTTGATCAAGAGTGGTCAAAGCTGGCTTACGAGGGCCTTTGGTGGGATCCGTTGAAGAACAATCTCGAGGCATTTATCGGGGCTACGCAAACGCGAGTGACGGGTGAAGTGAAACTGAGTTTACTGTTTGGTCAGGCCACCGTCATTGGGCGCCGTTCGCCCTGGGCGTTGTACAATGAGGAGCTCGCGTCGTTTGATACGACCACTTTTGATCAGCGAGAGAGCACCGGCGCTGTGAAGAACTTTGGCTTGCAATCGCGAATGTACTACGCGTTGGCCGCCAAACATCGGAAGGAAATGTAATGGCGCTTTGGGGTGGGCGATTTGCCGAGGAGTTGGATCAGCAGGTGGCTGAGTTTTCGTCCTCGATTGCAATCGATAGTCGGCTTTGGCAAGTCGACATTCGAGTGTCGATTGCCCACACCCAAATGTTGACGGCGCAAAAGATTTTGTCGAATGAGGATGGCGCGAAAATCGTTGCGGGCCTAAAAACGATCCAAGCCGAGATCGAAGCCGGCACTTGGACTTTTAGTCCACAAGCTGAGGATGTGCATGGGGAGATTGAGGCGCGTCTATTTGAAAAAATTGGTGAGCCGGCCAAACGCATGCACACAGCGCGCAGTCGCAACGACCAGGTGGCGACAGATACGAGACTATACTTAAAAGAAAACTTAGACCTGTTGGTGGCGGAGCTCGTGGAGTTGCAGCGCGAATTTTTGCAGCAAGCTGAGCAGCATATAGAAACTTTGCTACCGGGAATGACGCATTTTCAACACGCGCAGCCAGTGAGTCTGGCGCACCACCTGCTGGCTTACTATTGGATGTTTCACCGAGACGGGCAGCGTTTGCAAGAGAGTGTGCCGCGCTTGCTCAGCATGCCTTTGGGTTCGGCGGCGTTGGCCGGCACGGGGTTTGCGATTGATCGAGAGTCGACGCGAGCGCAGCTGGGATTTTTTGAAATCGCACCGAACAGTATGGACGCGGTTTCAGATCGGGATTTTGTGATTGAATTTTTGTCCAATGCCTCAATCGTCATGCTCCACCTCTCGCGGTTTTGTGAAGAGCTAATTATTTGGAGCGCTCCCGAATTTGCTTTTGTAGAATTGGGCGATGCTGTGACGACTGGCTCGTCGATCATGCCGCAAAAGAAAAATCCGGATGTGGCGGAGTTGATTCGAGGTCGCGTGGGGAGAGTGTACGGCGCCTTAATGGGCGCGCTCACGATGATGAAGTCTTTGCCGCTTGCGTACAATCGCGACATGCAAGAGGACAAGATTCACTTGTTTGCTGGAATGGACACCACCATTCAATGTGTGCGCCTTATGCGGTTGATGCTGACCAAGG
Organism: Bdellovibrionales bacterium; assembly: GCA_041739415.1. Taxonomy (GTDB): domain Bacteria; phylum Bdellovibrionota; class Bdellovibrionia; order Bdellovibrionales; family UBA1609; genus JALHOQ01. Next base: position 120,666 of record JBGSNU010000035.1, read on the forward strand.
CCGAGTGGAACCGTGAAAAAATGCAGAAGTCGCTCCGCGGGGATTTTTCAAATGCGACAGATTTGGCGGATGACTTGGTCGAGAAGGGCTTGAGTTTTCGTGAAGCCCACGAGGTCGTTGGTGAGGTGGTGCGGTGGTGCCTTGCACACAATAAAATTCTCGAGGAGCTCAGTGTGGCTGAACTTATAAAACTGCATCCAAAGTTTGATGCCGTATCGGCTACCAAGTTAGCACATAGAGCGAGTGTGCAGGCGCGCAAGTCCGAGGGGGGAACATCACCCGAAGCTGTGCTGGTGCAAATTCAACGGGCCAAACAAATTTTAATTAGTCACAGAGCGCCGGTCTAGGGTTTTGAGAGCAGAGGTGAGCTTTGATGGCCTCGAGCTCTTTGGATTGGCGCGTGCTTTGGTCTTTGTGAGACTGCATTTCTTCTGCTTGAGTGGCGACTGCGGCTTTTAGATTCACGTTCTCAAGCTTGAGCTGTTCGACCTCAGTGTCAATGTCGACGAGGGACTGATAGAGCTCTTGAATGGCCTTAATGATGGGCGAGATAAGTTCGGAGTACCTTATGCCGTACCGATCGGTCGCAGGGTCGCGCGTGACGATGCCGGAAGGTGATGAAACTGGGGCATCGGCTTCGCTTTTGAATTGTTGAATGACCTTTTCAGTCTCTTGGGCAATTAAGCCGTAGTGCTGGCTTGAGTCTGTGCCCGTGTTCCAGCGGAACGAGACGGGCTGGAGTTTGTTGATAAACGCCAGGCCTAGATCGGAACGTTCAATGTCCTTCTTTTGTCGGGCATCTGAAGTTTGAATTGTGGCATTGCCGGCGTAAATATCTCTGAAGCGTAGACCGGAGGTGCCGAGGTCATGAGTGTTGTCGGCTGACGGAGAAATTACCCCTGCGACTTGCAGTTTCGTGGTGGGCGCTGGAACTCCGATGCCCACATCACCGGCAAAGTAGTTCTGGTCCGTCGCTCCCGCTTGGTAAACACCCCATCGATTAGTTCCGGCAAGCGTATCGACGTAAAGTCCGTAGGCATTGGTGATAGTCCCACCAGCGGAAATTTGCACATCACTGTAAACGCCATACCCATGAGTGATCGGCCCAGCCGTAGAGACGTTTTGAACGATGTTGCGAGTTCCACTGACAGCGGTCGCTGAGTTGTTGCCAAACAGCTGGCCGACAAAATAGCCACCCGTTAACTCACTAACGGTGCCTCCTCCGTGCTGAGCGAAGCCTTCGATGGATCGAAGAGCAGCGCTCGTGCCACTGCGTGAACCAGACAGTATGCTTTCGATTCCTCTCACTATCCCCGTGTTATTGGCGGTGCCATTGTAATTTGTCCAGTAAAGTGCGGAGGTGACATTGCTTGTTTCACTCCAAGGGTTCGTGAATAGGGTGAACCAGGACGGTTGATCGACTCCGGTGCCAGGGCCAAAATATACTGGCCCCATAAACGCACTTTTGCCACCTGCTACGTGCAGCGAAAGTGGGTAGGTGATTGTAGTTGATGCTCCCGCAATGGCTGAGCCGTCGATGTAGACGTTGCTTGCGAGTGACAAGGTGGTCGGCACAGATGACGCGATGGTTGGTCTGGCGAAGGAATTGACTGCGCGTGAGGCAATTGTTCCGCCGGTGCCGGAGGTGTCGGTGAATGTGGCGGCGGAAGTCGTGAGGTTGATGCCATTGGTGGTCCAGGCGGTGCTGCGGGAGCTGTTGCCGGTGACTTCGAGTCTGGAGGTTGGGTTGCTGGTGCCGATGCCGACCTGACCCGCAGAGGTGACAGTCAAGCGTGTTGCGTTGTTGGAGATGATATTTAGGTTCGTCGTATCCGTCGTGCCCAGAGTCGCAACCTGACCGAAAGCATTGCCGCCTTGAGTGAAGGCTGAACCAGAGCCGGAAGCGGAGGCGAAGTTCACCCACGCGCCGGCTTGATAAAACTCAAACTTCGCGTCTGTGGTGTTGTAGCGGATCATGCCGTTCGTGACGTTGCCGGCGGGGCGGTTTGCTGTTGTATCGCGGGGGACGATGAGAGCGGAGTTGGTGCCGGTGGATGTGAGCTCGAGGATGGAATTAGGTGATGTGGTGCCGACTCCGACATTGCCGTTTACGGCAATACGCATTCGCTCGTTAAGTATTGTCGTACCAAGGGCCTTTGTCTCGAAAGTGAGATACGATCCCTGATTTGTTGCCGAAAATGGCTCCGCCGTATATCCCCTTATTGCAGCGCCCGCGTAGTTTTGCGAGTTAAATTGAAGTGCGCCAAGTTGGCTATCCGCAACCCCGGGGACGCCGGCTCTAATCATAGTTAAGACCCCACCACCTGCTGCCCATGGTTGAATAGTTCCAAAATAGGTGAAGACGGAACTGAAACCTCCCCGGTTGACTCCACCAACTGTAATACCGATGTTTCCTCCACCACCATAAAAGCCGGACCCCGTTGAACTCGAGAAAGCAATCGCAGGAATGATACTCGATCCATCTGCGACGCGGAGGATACCGTTCACCTCAAGCCGGGAGCTTGGCGTTGTTGTCCCAATACCGACATTCCCCGCAGAGGTCACTGTCATCCGTGTGGCGTTGTTGGTGATGACATTCAGGTTTGTCGCATCCGTCGTCCCTAGTGTCGCGACTGTGCCAAACGCATTGCCACCTTGGAAGAACGCGTTCGCCTCATTCATCGAGTTACAAAGCCAGCCCGTGGGGCCGTAGACTAATATCTCACCGTCAGTACATGTGGCGTATGTGACAAGGTTTGGATTGGTTCCGTCCGTGATGAGCAAGCGATTGATCGCGTAGCCGGTTGAATTGATCTTGGCCGCGGTGATCGCACTGTTCGCAATCGTCGCAACGGCTGAGCCAGGGCCCGTGGCTGTAATATCTCCGGTGAGATCGGTGATGCCAGCAACTGCAGGCGAGCGCGGCTCCCATACAGCTGTGGTATTGTTCCAGGTGAGGATCTGATTGTCCGCAGGGGCAGTCGCGGCGATGGCATATGACCGCAAACGAGCGGCGTTGACGTTGGTGAGCAAATAACCGTCGACTGCAGGCAACGCAGCATCGTTCGTGAGTTCAACGAGATTGTTCGCAGCTGTGCCGTAATTCTTGGTCGCAGCGGTCCCAAGACCGGTGATGTCGGCGGCGTTGAGTGATACCACACCCGTGCGGCCTGCCACGGACAAAACCGGCGCGTTTAAGTTTGTGAGCAGCCAACCATCAAGAGCCGGCAACACACCGGTGTTGGTCAACTGCACGATCTTGTTTGCAGTTGTACCGACGTCGATGGAGATCGTATCGCCAGCGCCTAAAGTACCGCCAAGCAACCCATTACCGGCCACGATCTCAAAGCCCGCACCCGGCGCTTGTGCCACCCACTCGTTTGCCGCTTGATCCCATACCAAGGTTGAACCGCCGCCCACACCAAGACCAACGCCAGTCACATCTAACGCTGCACCACCTATGCGGGTGTCGACGTAGTCTTTGTTCGTCGCATCAGTCGCTGCTGTTGGTGTCGCCACGTCCGTCAGGCGCTGGCCATTGAAGTCGACCAACGTTCCGGGGCTAGATGAGATGTACTGAGTCGACGTGCCATCGAGCAGGTCTTGCAATTTGGCAAAGTTGACGGTTGAAAACACATCTTCTAAATTTGTTTGGCTCAAAGAAATCGGTGCGTTGGTATTCACCAACAGCAACTGCGAGGCGGAGTAGCCTTGCACACTCTCCGCCCGCTCTGCCACCACTGCTGAAGGAATCGAAGTGATCGGCATGTTTGGTGAGATCGTTCGAGTGACGTTGTCTGGTGGTTTGATCAAGACGCGCAAATATCGGAGGTGACCCGCACTTGGATTGTAAGTGCAGTTTGATCCATCAGATACGAGCTTGCCCGCTACACTCGCAACCGTGTTGGAGTAAACACTTTGCATTGATCTAGCCGAATAGAAGGCCGTGCGCTTGCCAGCGCCGCTCGCTGAGCCCACTTGAATGGTAAAGAAACCGCTCGTACTAGAGGTGTTTACGTTTTGCGTTTCTTCATAGAGTATACAGGTTTGATCGTTGTTTAGGATTTGGAGCTTGAGCTCGACTGGATTTGCTTCCATCGGGAGGGTGCCGGCGGTGTCGCTGTAGAGGCGGCCGTCGAGAGTAAAGCTCTGCGATGCCTCTTGCGCGGCGAGGGCCGATGGCCCAACAACAAGGTGGCACAGCACCACCAGGTTGAGACAGAAAAAACGGGGAAGGCCAGTAAACATCAGATTGAGCTCCCGTAGAAGTCTAGGTATCAGTACCTACCTAACTCTATCTATCGGAGAATTTTCAAGGATTCTGAAGTCACTCCGGTCAACGCCGTCTCACTGTGATACAAATAATTTAGAGCTCGCTGAGCAATCCGGTGATCCCGCACTGAATGACGTAGATGTTGGTGTAGCCGGCTGTCTCCAACTGAGACGCGACTTGAGCCGAGCGCTGGCCCGTCTCACAAAGCAACACAACCGGTTGATGCTTGTCATGTGCCTGGGCTGCCAAATACGCTGGAACATCTTGAGCCTGTACAGAAGACGCCCCATTCAAAGCTGAACTCAGCGCTTCGACCTCCGCCTTTGGCTCTTGTCGCAAATCCAATAGACGAAACGCCAGGCCGGTGAGCCGCAGATTCTCCAGCTGAAATAATCCGATTTCCATTTACGTTGGCCCGCTTTTGTCTGGAATTTTTGAGCCTAAGCGCCAAGTCAAAACGCCGCCAATGAAAATAGAAACTGCGGCAAAGACAAACGGACTGCCGGCCCCCACCGACTGATACAAATATCCACCCGTAGGAGGACCAACGATTCGCGCCAGTGAGGACAAACTCTGCGACACTCCGAGACTGTGCCCCTGTGAATCACGGGCCGTGAGCAAACTGATACTGCCATTGAGTGAAGGCGTCGCCAACGCATTGCCAAAACCGAGTGCCGTTACGCCGATTGTGAGAATCCAAAGTTCACTGCCCACGCTGCACACTAAAAAGCCAATGAAAGCTAAACTCAAACCCACAGCCAATACTTTTCGCTCACCATATTTAGGCACCAGCACTCGGATCAAATAGCCCTGGGAGATCACCATGATCAAACCGATATACGCAAAACCAAAACTCGCTTGGGTCAAAGTCCAGGCGAACTTGTCTTGCACAAATAAAAACAAGCTAGCCTCAATATGGGCGAGGGCAAAAGTGTTAAAAAACAGCACAAACATCAATGTGCCCAACACCGGCGAACTAAGAGTATTGGCAATCCGTTTTAAGCGTTGCCCTCGAGCTTGCGCTGGCGAACTGCCCGTGCGGGATTCCGGCAGCCACAGCCACGCAAAAAAACTATTCACTAAACAAATTAACCCAGCGATCACCGCCGGAAAGCTTTGTCCTAAGGGAGGCTCAGCTCCCAAGCTCATGCCGACCACCGCAAAGAGTCCACCCAACGTGGGACCGAGAATAAACCCGAGCGCAAAAGCCGCACCGATCAACCCCATGCCTTTGCTACGATCTTTCTCCTCAGTGATATCTGCCATGTAAGCCATCGCCGTGGATATGTTTCCACCAAACAAGCCCGCAAGGCCCCGCGCCAACATCAAACCCCAAAACTGCGTTGCAAACGCAAAACTCAAATGCGAAAGACCAGCCCCCACTAGACTCAAAAGAATCACAGGTCGTCGACCTATTCGATCACTTAGTTGGCCCCAGAACGGTGAAAAGAGAAACTGCATCAAGGAGTACACGCTCATGAGCAAACCGACTTCGAGCGGCGTCGCGCCAAAGGTCTCGGCGAGGTAGGGATTCAGGGGAACAATTATACCAAAGCCCACCAAATCGATGAAAACCGTCAGAAACAAAATCAGAATACGTTTGTCTTTCATTTTTCGGGCCTTGGTCTACCAGCGTTCGTAAGGTAACATTTTACAATCATTATGCGCATTTTTGCTTTGAGCACCGCACTTTTAGTGCACTTATCTTTATGGTCCTTTGGGACAATCGTCAATGCCCAGCTGTTGCCACCTCCGGCTCCTGGCGAATACCAGCTCAAAGGTCAATTCAACTACTTCACCACGTCAGCCAACTACGATGAAGACGGCAACAAAAATTCCCTCGAGAACGGCTCGAGCCTCACGACCATGCAGGGCAGCGGGGAGTTCATTGTGGATCTCACGCAAAACATTCGACTGCAGGCCGGACTCATCGGTGGGCAAACATCAGTCAATCGATACTCCCGAATCGAGGACAGCTCCTCCACCCACACGAATATCGGTGTGAGTGAGTTCTGGGGTCGAGCGCAGTATTGGCTTAAATTTTGGAACTTTGACGTGGTTCCTGACGTCGGCATTTACTATCCCCTTTTTCGTGTCGATACAAATTCAGGCGATCCTTTGTTGGGTGAGGGAGCTACCCGCTTTCAAGGTGGGGGTTGGTTGATACTGGATTGGACTCCCGTGTTTCCCTACGCCTACGCCGGTTACGAATATTTAGATGAAGGGCGAGCTTCACGCCTCCCGTACAACGTAGGAGTGCAATGGGCTCCCGGAACCGGCTGGTGGTTGCAGACAGAATTGCGCGGCTTTACGTCGTTAACTTCTGATAGCGATGATGCCGCCACTCGAGACGATTACCTGTTTAATGTGCAAGGTGGGAGCGAGCGCTATTTTGCTATGGATCCATCTGCAAATGAAGCCGTGCTTATGGGCGGCGCTCACTTTGGCCAATTCGGAATTTATCTAGGAGCCGCACATCATCTCACCGGGCGCAATACGGCTCACGGCATTACGGGTTTTGTCGGCGTGACGTTTGATGGAACCGTGTTCTCTTCGACGCCCACTTATTACTCCGAGCCATTGGATGACGGTCCACCGCCAGAGCAGCGCTTTCGCACCAAGACTGAAACCGACGATGCAGACCTCTTTGATGACACTCCCGCGACCACTCCAAGACCGGCTGCTAAGCCCAAAGTAAAAAAGCCGCCCGTACGGGCAAGAGCTCGGCCCGTCCCAAAATTTGGTGCCCCAAACTCCTCTGAGCCTTTACCCAGCCTTGAGCTGATTATGAAGGACACACAAAAATCACTCGAAAAACGTCCGCCTAAAAAATGAACTCGGTTGAGCGATCCCTTGCACAAATCGTTCGATCCCCAGAGTTTTCTGAGCTGACCGACGGCCCCTTATGGAAAATTGATCTTCGCTATGCCTCGACCAATAACTTCGTCGGTGAAAACATGTATGGCTCATTCAATCGAGCCTTTCTGCATTCCATAGCGGCCATAAAGCTTTTAACGGCCGTCAAGGCCCTGCAGCTTCAACATGTAAACCACCGCTTCTTAATTTTTGATGCTCTACGGCCCCGCTCAGTTCAGCGGGTGCTCTGGGAGAACGTTGTCGGCACCAAAAATCAAATGTACATCGCCAATCCCGACAAAGGCTCACTCCACAATTATGGTTTAGCAGTCGATTTGTCGATTTTAGATTCCAACGGCCGTGCCCTGGATATGGGCGCTGACTATGACGACTTTCGCGAAATTGCACAGCCGCAGCTAGAGTCGGAATTTTACAGTCAAGGGCTGCTAACCGATCTGCACATCGCCAACCGGCAGTTGCTCCGAAGCTGTATGCATGCGGCGGGGTTTCAACAGCTGCCACACGAATGGTGGCACTTCGATGCGCTCACGCGAGCGGAGGCACAAGCTCAGTTCACGTTGGTGGAGTAAGCCAGGCCTATTCTCCACACGCCATGGAGTGCCCAACAGCGATATGCCGAATGGGATGCGGCGCCACCGGCGCCTCTCCACTTGATTTGTTTAACTGAAGCCAATTCACGCCATCACGACTGTGATAAAACTGCGTCTGTTCATAGAAGTTGCCCCACTGCTGATAAATGCCAGCATAGCTCCCAGACTCAGGTTCAAATGCCACTTGAGCAAACGACAATCTGGTCGCCGCCGCACCGTTGAGCTGCAACGGTGTCAGGCTCCAGGTCATGCCATCCACTGATCGGGCAACTTGGCCCGCGCTGTAGACCTTAAACTCCTGGCCATCGAATATCATAAATCCTGTCGGTTTATTTGGGTGGATCTGCCAGGTCTGCCCTGCATCGCTAGATACACAAAGCGATTCAGACAGCAGTACGATTCGGTCACCGCCGTAGGCCAACTGACCGTTGCCACATCCCATCGGTAAAGTTGGTCGTACAAACGTCTGCCCGTTGTCAGTTGAAATCATCAGATCATGGGTCGCACCCGACTGCGCCACCGATATAAACACTCCACCTTGCTGCGGGACAAAGAAGATTCGCCGAGCATTCCACGGAACAAAGTTTAGCGCTCCGCCTGGCTCCCAGGTGTTGCCATCGGTCGAAAGCAGTGGTGAGCGCTCATTCAAAACATAAGTCTGGTTGCCAAAAGCCACACCGGCCCACGTTCGACCTTGGTGCACAACAGTCCAGTTGATCGCATCGTCACTGAGTTCAACCTGCCCCGGAGTTCCCCAACCGTAGGTCGCCATAAATCCCTTTGGTCCCCAGGTGAGTCCGGTCGCAGAGCTGGAGCTATGATCACAGTCCACGTTGCCGTGACTGGCTTGCCAACATCTGAAGTCATTGTCTTGAGATTGATAGCCCTGCCAGCTGCGGCCGCCATCGCAACTGTACAAACTCGACTTCCAATGGCCAGTGGCAACAATTGCAGGTCCCCCACTACGTCTGGTTTGATTGCCCTCGGGCCCCGTCGCCTCACGGCTCGCTTCATCGGACACATTCGATTTGAATCCCCCGTCGGAGCACGCATTGAATGCGAGGGGAAGTGCTGCAAGCAGGAGCCCTAGGACCATGGGGAGGATTCTCAGACGACGCATTTCTTTAGCTTATAGCCAAGCCTTGCACTCCAATAAACATATCTTGGCGAAGATCCAAACTGAGAACAAAACCGTCCTCAAGCGTCTCAATTTGAACTGAGGAGACGAGGCCCCGGAGCCAGTAGCTGAACGGGCTAAAAATCAGCGTTGATTTTTTTTGCTATCGCATCGGAGATTTTACTCTTAATTAAAGCCGCTTCGTCTTGTTCACGCGAAGCTGAAGTGTAGCCGGCGTCTTGGTTTGGGCTAGGCATAATTTTATGACCTTGCTCAACCATCGCGAGGTGACTTTGGATCAAAGCTTTAAGATTATTTTCAAACTGCATGCGCACGCGCTTGAGATCGTTGATCTCCTGATAGATGCGCTTTAGGGAGTCGCGCGACTCGCGAACAATCGTCTCAGCCTTTTGATTTGCATCGTGCAAAATAAGTTTAGCCTCTCGTTCGGCATCCACTTGAATTTTTTCAGACATCCGGGTTGCCGTAGTGATCGTGCTCTTTAAAAGCTCATCGCGCTCACGATACTCAGAGATCGCTAGCTCCTTCTCTCGCATCGATTCACGCAGTGAGTTTCGCTCTTTGATCAGGCCTTCGAGTTCTTCCGCCATCAACCGAAGAAAGTCCATCACTTCGTCGGGATCGAAGCCCATCATTTTTCGGTGAAACGTCTTATGGGCAATATCGATTGGAGCTATACGCATAATTCAGTTCCCCCTAGGAATCTCTGCTAATGAAGAGTTGAGCCAGGTCGGCTCTCATCTTCAGAATACGAGACCGACAAATCTATAGGCAAGCCTAATCTTGGGACAACTCGCGATCTCTCAAGGCGGCCTTCTCAAACGAGATCCGCAGGCCGCGCTCGAGCTCCAGCTCGCGCATGGAGTCCAGGCCGGCGGCCGTGATCCCTTTTTTAGAGACCACCTTGGCCTGCAGTTCGGTTAAGGTCTGGGGAGTCGATTGCCGGGCCAACTCTGAGGCTCCGGCAAAAGTTTGGATCGTCATTGCCGCCGCAATCTCGGGCTCGATTCCACGCTCCTCAAGCCACTCTTGCCAGTAGATCATCAACTCGAAAATAAACCCGACGCCTGCACTCGTGGCAACGGAGAAGGCCTCAAACGGCTCACCCTCATCGAGTTTAAAAATAAATCCCAAAGGTTTAAACATCCGCTCCATAAAAAAATCGATGCGAATGTCAGAGGCAGAAGTGCAATAACCAAAGTTGCCACGCAACACGCGGGCCGGCGTGTTGGCCATCACGCGCACAACGTGAGTTCCCGAGGGGAACTGCTTGTGCAAGCGTTTGAGCGGAATTCCAGCCGCTAAACTGATGACAATCTGATCTGGCCGAAAAGCCGATCGTATCGGCTCAACGGCGGCGATTAGGTCCTGCGGCTTCACCGCGAGCACCACCACATCGCATTGATCCACGAGCTCTTCATTGGTGGAGGCCACTCGTACCTTCCAGTGCTCTGACAGTTTTTTGGGCTTGCCCGGGGTGCGATTACTGACCACGAGGTCCTGCGGCGCAACCAAATTTTTACTGAGCCAGCTCTCGATCAAGGTGGCGCACATGTTACCGGCACCGATGAATCCAATCACTTCTTTCATTGAAACTCCTGCTTTAAATCAGTCGCGTTCCGCGCTCCAAATATATCCGTGCCGATGCGCACCCAGTTCGCACCCTCTTCTATCGCCACTTCAAAGTCGTGACTCGTGCCCATCGACAGTTGGTTGAAGGGATGCCGAGCGAGTTCGTTCGTCAAAGTCTGGCGCAAACGCTGAAGGGTGGCCCTCGCCTCTCGAAAATGCGTCCGTGAATCCTCTGCCACATCCGATGGTGGAGGCATCACCATAAGCCCCAAGATCCGTAAATTGGCGCAGGCGCTCACCCCGCGCACCAAGTTTTCTAGCTCGAGCTCACTCACTCCCGCTTTTGAGATCTCCTGCGCAACATTGAACTGGATAAAAATATCCTGAACTTTCGGCGCACTGAGTTTGTCAAGATGATGAGCAATTGAAAAACGATCGACGGAGTGAATAATACTAAATCTGTTTTGTAGCATTTTGACTTTGTTTGACTGAATTCGTCCGATGAAGTGCCACCGCACTCTTGGATCGGCAATTTGCTCTTGCTTGAACACAACCTCTTGCACGTAGTTTTCGGCAAAATCAAATTGACCCCACTCTGCAGCTTGCAAAATAAGCTCAGGCGAATGCAATTTGCTCACAGCCAAAAGATTGACGTCACTGAGTGATCTGCCGGCGCGCAAACAGGCCGTCTCAATGCGTTGTTTAACTTGGTGTAGACGACTGGCGACGGATATTCCACTCATTCTCATTCAGCACTTTCCGAAAAAGTTCCAACGGCAAACCCACAACATTACTCTTTGACCCAATATACGACGACACAAATTTCCCGCCCTCCCCTTGAATCCCATAGGCGCCAGCTTTATCTAGAGGATCCCCGGTGTTCACGTAGGACAAAATTTCAGGCTCGCTCAGTTCATGAAACGCGACCTTGGTCTCGGCCGCGCCTGACCAAAAGTTAGTCGAAGCCGTTTGATAGAGCGCGATTCCAGTGATTACACTGTGCACTTTCCCCGACAAGAGTCGCAAAAATTGAATAGCCTCCGCCGAATCTCTTGGCTTTCCCAAGATGCGCCCGTCCAAACAGACAATGGTATCTGCACCGAGCACCAAAAATCCCTGTTGTTTCGACAAGTTGTGCTCTTCAATCGCGGTTCTGGCCTTAAGTCTGGCTAAGTCTGTGGCGACCTCCTGAGGATTCAGGTTTTCGTCAATTATTTCCGATACTTTTACAGATAACACCCGAAACACGTAACCGGCGTCACGCAGTAGGTCACGGCGGCGAGGAGATTGGGATGCGAGCACGAGTTCGAGCATGCTTCTTGTTTAATGCAAATGCAAAGGGTTGGGAATGCTGACTTTTGATTTTTTTATTTTACTCTCTGGCCTCGGGCTTTCGGCCCTGAGCGTTTACCTGTTTGCGACGGCTCTTTTCACCAACAACGCCGACGCTGAAGCGCTGGCCTGGGCCTCTGGCAACGAACCCGCAACGTCGAAGAGTGGACTCATTAATTTTTCACGCCCGCTGGTGCACAACTTCACTCTCCAGCATGCCCAACGGATTCGAAATGTTCGTTACAGAAACGCCATTCAAAAGCAAATCCTGACAGCGGGTTTATCGGGTGAGCTGAACGAGGACGAGTACATCGGGTTGCAAATTTTGTGGGGCTTGCTGACGCCGGTGGCACTGCTCGTTGTGAACTTTGCTCTGCAACTTGAACTGCCGTTGATTTTTTGCCTTGGGCTCGGCGTGCTGGGATGGCTCTTCCCCAAGTTGTATTGCACCAATCAGCGAAAAGCTCGTTACATTGCGGTTGTTTCAGACTTGCCATTTTTTATGGATCTCATGGCGCTCAGCACAGAGGCGGGGCTGGATCTCATTGGCTCGGTTCAGCGAATTGTAGAAAAAGCGGAGAATAGCGTTCTCGCAGATGAGTTCCAGATTGTCCTCAAAGATATCAAGCTCGGCAGCTCGAGACGTGAAGCTCTGACTCGATTGGCAAGTCGACTGGACATTCCCGAAATCACCAGCGTCGTAGCTGTCGTTTGCGATGCCGAGGAGACCGGTGCAAGCATTGCGCAGGTTTTGAAGGACCAGTCGATTCAGATGCGCCTTGAACGCTTTGTCCGAGCCGAAAAAGCGGGAGCCCGAGCCTCGCAGGCCATGCTCCTGCCCATGATGTTTCTCATTCTACCGGCAGTTTTTATTATGGTTTTTGCACCCGTAGTCATAAACATGTTTTATGGAGGTCAGTGATGCCAGCCCGCCTCACAAACGGCAGTCAAAAGACGCTCCTGGCCCACTTGTGCGTGGCTCGAAGTTTGCGCGAACGCACACAAGGTCTTATTGGATGCAAGAGCCTGCCCCAAGATTGTGGACTCTGGATTCAGCGGTGCAATAGTGTGCACACTTTTTTTATGAGCTTCTCGATAGATCTCATCTTCTTAGACAAAAACCTAGTTGTGAAACGCATCGTTGCCGGAGTGAAACCGCGCCGCCTTGTGCTCCCCGTGTGGCGAGCCACTAGCGTTGTGGAAGTGAACGCCGGCTTTCTACAGATCAACCCCATTCGCGTTGGAGACCAATTGTATGTGGATCATTCGGTTTCTTAACGGCCCGAATGCTGGCCAAACTGAAGTTTTGAAAAAGGGAGCAACGCTCATCGGGCGAGCGCCCAATTGCGACATCAAAGTTCTCCATAGCAACATTTCAAAAGAGCATCTTCAAATCGAGATTTTCGACGACAAGGTGATCTTGACGGACGCTGGGTCGCGCAACGGCAGCTACCTCAACGGCGTTCAAATTCGCTCAAGCAAGGCCCAGTCTGGCGACAAAGTGGCTATTCATGATATCTTTTTTGAGATTCAAAATCTACCGCCCGAGTGGGTTGCTAAACTTCAGGCCACAACCAGCACTTCAAGCCCCCATCCGACAATGACGGGAGCCGTGGCCCACGAAAGCTACACCGACAACATGCACTACCAGGCTCAGGCTGGCATCGATCATCAACCCCTCGACAATCAAGCGCCCGAGCTGCATGCGTCTGCAGAACCCAACTTTTTGCAAGGTCAGCCGCTTCGGCTCGCGCAGACTTTGCATGCTTACATTGAGCGCGTGGTGCTCCCCAGCTTGTTCAAATTGCCTGAGATGGTTGAATTCAAATGGGTGATGGCCGCATTTATGGCGGTGTTCATTCTGCTAGTGACGGCGCTATCCACCTTGCCGTTGATTCGAATTTTAAAAGCCAGCATAGAAGAAGAAAGCCAACAGCATGCCGTCACCATTGCCACGACGCTTGCGCGGATAAACCTCCCGGCACTTCAGCAGGGCCTCGACAGTAGTTTGTCCGTGGAGTTGGCAACCAGCCGCCCAGGAGTCAAAAGCGCCTATGTCATTTCAAATGTCGACGGCAATATTCTTTCACCCGCGTCGCAGGCTGGCACTTATCCTCAGTTGCCGCATGTCCATGCCGGGCGAAAAAGTGATCGTGACAGTGTGATGCAAGTCGATGACAGCACGGTCGTCGCCATGGTGCCGATGCGATTTTTCAATGCTGAAACGGGCAGCCAGGCGGTGGTGGCGTGGGCCGTTGTCTATTACGATATGGCCTCGCTTGCCGTAGACAACAACCAGGTAATCAGTCTTTTTGTCACTACTCTCTTTATTGCTCTTCTCTTGGGTATGGCTTTATTTTACCTACTCTTTAAGCTTATTGAATATCCCGTTCGCTCGCTCAATTCGCAACTCGACGTGGCCTTAAAGGATGGCGAGCAGACAGTCACTGTTTCTTATAAGTTCCCCGCCCTGCAGCTGCTCGCTTCGAATGTGTCCAGTGCGCTGGCCAGAGTCTCTAGTGGCACGCCTGCGGACAACGGAGCTCCCGGTCGAGTGCTGGAGCACGATCGTGGACGAGAGATCACAAACTTGGTTGAACTCATTGGCTTTGCCGCGATGGGCATCAAAGCGGATGATCTCTCGATCGCCGCCATCAATCAGGCGTTTGAAAGTCGAGTGGGATCATCAATGGCTCACCTCACCTCTTCTTCTATTCATGATTTAAGCGATCAAGCTTTGAAGCTCAGTATCAAGGATTTAATTGAGCGAGTCGAACGGTCGCCCGATGAAATTGTGAGCAATGAACTTGAGTTCAGTGGGGCCAATTTTCAAATTGCCGCACAAGCCATTTATGGATCTAGTAAAATCGCCTACTTCTTGATTGTGCTCTTGCCCGCACAGGAAGGCGGCGGATGACCCAGGCGGCGCTCTCGGCCTTACCCGCACCTACCGAAACAAAGTGGACCGTCATTCGCGGCGCCATGGCGGGATCCGTGCGCCTGATGAGTCCCGGCAACTTTTCAATCGGCCGCAGTGCCGAATGTGAATTCATCATAGCGAACGATCCAAAGTGCAGTCGAAAACACGCCGTTGTCACATGGACCCGAAGTGGTTACGAAGTGCAAAACTTAGCGGAGTCCAATGCGATTCTCGTCAACGGCAAAGAGGTTTCACGCCATCTTTTGCGAGACGGCGATTTGCTAACGGTGGGTGCGACCGAGTTGCAATTCAACTTAACCACTCAGCCCAATTCATTAAACATCCAACTGCGCCGGCTGGCCGTTGCCCCCAAGAGCGTAGGTGCTCACGCCACACACATCGCCAAAAAATCGTCGAAAAAACCAATGTCTCCTCTAATGCCCGTATATGTCGTCTTGGGGCTCGTGGTTCTCTACCTTTTGCTTTCCGACAACCCAACCAATAAGAAAAAACAACTGGCCATTCGGAGCGAACAGCAGATTCAAGAGGCTATTGAAAGTGCGGAGAAGCTGCGGGAGTCGGCGCTCTTGTCCTCCAGTCGCCGCTCCGACAACACGATCGTCCAAAGACAGGCGCAAGAAAATTACGTTCGCGGTTTTCGGGATTTTCGTAAGGGTCAATTTGAGCGAGCCCTAGACAGCTTCAATACGTGCCTAGCGCTCAATCCCTCACACTTACTCTGCACGCGCTACAAGCAGCTTTCACATCGCAAATTCAATGAGCTGGTCCAGCTTCAAATGGTGCTCGGACGACGGTATCGAGATCAAAATCAGTTTAAGGCGTGTCGCGCAGCCTTTCGAAACGTAATGGTCATGCTCAAAGATGCAAGTAGTGCCGCCTATCGAGAAGCTAAGGCCAACTACGATGCCTGCTATGCTCTGTCGGAAGGTCGGTTCTGATGGCAAAACTCACTGTTAAACTTCATGGTCAAATTGTCACGCAAATCGTTCTTGAAGACGGCTGCGAATACATTGCCGGTCGAGCGGCCGATGCACAGATCAAACTTGCAGATGAACGTGGGATTTCACGGCATCATCTGAAGTTCTATCAGCAAGACAACCAGTGGATTTGCGAGTCTCTTTCAAAATTTGTTCTGACCTTCAAAGATGGCACGCACCATACGGTACTTGCTCTTCAGTCGGATGATTCTTTTGGCGTTACGCCCTATGAGTTTAGTTTCGAAGAAGAACCCACATTGAGAGCTCCTCGCACCGCCGCCGTTGCCGCGGCCCCATCTCTACGTCTCGAACTCAGTCAGACCGTCGGTGAACCTATGCCAAGTGACGCGACGGTAGCTGGCAGCAGTTCGCTCGTCCCGTACCTCCGCATTGTATCGACCAACGCGAAGGATGCTGAGGTGTTGAAGCTTGAGGGGCAACTCTGGATCATAGGGCGCGACCCCAATTGTGAAATCCCTATCGACAGCCAACACGTCAGTCGCAGGCACTTGGAGCTTGCGCGCACGACCAATGGTTTTTATCTCACGGACCTTGGCAGCAGCAATGGCACAAAAATCAACGGACAATACCTACAGCCGCATGAACCGATGCGCTTAGACAGCGGCGATGAGATCGCAATCAAAACCGTAGTCCTTGTATTTGAAATTCGGGACGTGAATTTCTCAAGCCGACTGGATCAACTGCCCACCGCCCCTAATGCACCAGCCAGCTTCCCTATGCCAACAGTCGAACCTCAGTATTTGCAGTCTTGGTCTCCGGAGGGTTCCGAAGACCTAACCGTGGTGCAGACATCGCAAGAGGTTGCCGGCACGAATATTCTGGCCAAAATTCGAGTTCACTTGCAGAGTCCAGAGAAGCGCAAGCGAACAATTCGCCTCAGCCTAATGGCATTGATCCCGATCCTCATGGTCGCCTTGCTACAAGAGGATAAGCCAAAGGCCACACCGGAGCAGGCTGGGACCGAAGGCGGCAGTGGCAATGTCGCTTTTGATAAACTCACGGTAGATAAAAAGTCACTGATAAAAGACTCGTTCAATTTGGCCAGAAATCTTTATGTGCAGGGCAAGTATGAGCTGTGTTTGACAGAACTTGCCAAAGTGCATGAGCAAGTTCCTCTTTTTGAAAACTCAAAGGAACTTGAGTCCTTCTGTGTTCAAGGGAAGGAGCTGGTGCATCGGCAGCGCGACCTAGATCGCAAAGAGAGCGAACGGCAAGCCATAGAGAGTCAAATCGCCGGCTACGTCGAAACTTGCAAATCGAATTTAAAGACCAATGCAACTGTTGATGAAACGAGGCTTTGCCTTGCCGACGCGATAGAGCTCAACCCAGAGCATGGACACATCGTCGAAATGATTCACTCGGCTCAACTCCGACAAGATGAACGAGAGCTGATGAGTGCGCAGCGTAAAGCGGAAAAGCGACAAGCGGCTAAGGGCACGGCGCAGTACAAGCAGGCGCGCAATCTCTACCAAAGGGGCCAGTTGGCAGAGTCTATGGTGTTGTATGAGAAATTTATTCGAACACCCTATCCCCGCCTTGACGACGTGAAGAGCACAGCAAAGAGAGAGCTCGCCTCTATCAAGGGTGAGCTCCAGACAAAAGTGAGTCAAATTATCGAAAGCTGCAATGCACTCGCCAAAAAGGATCAGTTCAAAGAGGCCTATGGAGTTTGCGATCAGGCCGTACAAGCGGATCCAGACAATGAACAGGCAGAAGAAACTCGCCGGCGGATGAAAAATGAGCTTCGCCGAATTATGAAATCCATCTACGAAGATTCTGTGTTGGAAGAAAGCCTTGGCAATGTCGACAGCGCCAAAGAGCGCTGGAAGAAAATAGTTGCCGAAGATCTGGCCAATGGCGAGTACGCAGTGAAGGCAAAAAGCAAGTTGCTCAAATATGGGCTACAAGATTGAGGGAGACCCCGACATGGCCTGGCTAGAGCGATCCTACGGCGGCAAGATGATCCGCCCCAAACCTGAGGTTTACATAGCCGATGACAACGGCTTTGGCGCCATCGTCACACCGTGGGGTCCACGCCACGTCGCCAACCGAGTCATCGAAATTCTCCGTGATCATACAATGTCCGCTCGCCAAGACCTTGAGGCCACGTCACCCTTTCAAAAACTCAGTTGCCTCTCGGCCTCCGCCAACAGTCTGCGAGTAGCCTTGATGCTGGCTAACGATTACTTGTACCGCGATGACAACAAATCCGAATTCGTAGCGGGCGTCGAGGTCTTAGTATTCGCAAAGTTCCACAACGAATTGTCTATTGCACAAGTGGGAGCTCCCAGCCTCATGCTGGCGCGACAGGGTATGCCGCTCCTCCCGCTTTGCACTCAAATCGATCTCTCAACTGAGATGAGTGGACCCTCAAGGAGTCTTGCACCGTTGCCATCTAACCTGTTGGGCCTACACTCCACGACCAATCTCACGGTCTTGAGTGTCAGGGTCCAACCTGACGACCACTTGATTTTCTTGAGCCACTCGTTCTCCACCCAATTGCCACGGCCCCTACAAGACGGTGCGCCAAGTCTCAACACGATTACCGAGACTTTAGCCAAGCAGTCGCCTGAGTTGCCGTTTTGGCTCGGTGTACTGACCCTCGCAGACTAAAATCTAGGTAGACCCAGCTGCACATCGTGCCCCTTACCCGCGGTTGAATAAAGGCCTCGATCCAGCAATACTGTAAGGCATGAACCTGATTTACGGACCCGTTACATCGCTTCGCTTTGGCTCCACCCTAGGCATTAATCTTCTCGGAGAGCCAAAGGTGTGTTCATTTGATTGTCTCTATTGCCACTTGGGACCAACTGAGCTCACCATGAACAAAATTCGAAAAAGTCACGAGTTTCCCAGTGTGCAGCGACTCACGGCTGAACTTTTTGACTTTCTCAAACACGGTCATGTGATTGACGCCATTGTTGTCTCGGGCAATGGCGAGCCGACACTGCATCCTGCTTTTCATGAGGCGATGAAAATTATTGTGGAGATCCGGCGCGAGCATTTGCCAGACAAAAAAATACTTGTCCTCTCCAACGGTGCCCACTTGGACAGTAAAAAAGTTCTAGCCGGAATGCATCTGGCAGATGAGCGAATAATAAAAATTGATGCTGGCAACGATTCGCAATTGGACGCTATCAATCGCCCGCTCATCCGCCTAAATATCACTCGATTTTTGTCTGACGTTGGAAAGCTCAACGACTGCATCGTTCAGTCTTTGTTTGTTGATGGAGAAGTCAGCAATGTTTCCAAAGAGGCCATCGAAGACTGGATTGAAGTGGTTGGAATGGCCAAGCCCAAGTCTGTGCAAATTTGCACAATGTCTCGGCCCGGCTTCACTGATAAAATCAAAGCTGTCAGCGAGGACATTTTAGATGAAATTGCACATAAACTCAAAAAACGAACCTCACTAGAATGTGAAGTGTTTGCTATCAAGAATCCCCAGTAGCTTTTTCGCATGGGGCTCCAAAGTCTTGAGCGCAAATAGAAAGTCGATGGGCGAGGGACCTGTAGGCCACTCCTGCCCAACATCCCAGCGCAAATCATTGAGATAGTTCATTCGACCAATCTCTTGATTGAGGGCTCTTGCAGCCATCACGCGGCTCAATTTTTCAAATCCACTGCTGCGCTCAGCCTCGGTGCGACCGGCGATCCACAAGCTTAAGTTCAGAATGGCCTCGTCATCACAGTCGGTGCGATAAGTCTCAGCCAAAGCTCTACGACCTATCAGCAATCGAACACATGGATCTTTGGGTAGCGGTGCAAATTGCCCTAAATTTCGAGTGGCTACGTAAACTCCAATTGAATTCTGTGCCCGTTTGGAGAGTCGGAGTACCTCGGCCCAATTTTTAGTTTGCAACGCCCTCCCCAGATACCAGCGACTCCAACGTTCATCGCCTCGGGGCCGACGGTTGAATTCGCGTTCAAGCCAAATTTCTTTGGCGACATCAATTTGCTCCAGGGCCGGGCTACCCATGCCAGGCCAACGCCCCAACTGAGCTTGACCAATAAACTTGGTGATATTGGAATTTAACGAGTTCCATAGCGGATCATCGGGCCGAAGTGGCATCGTCTCCATTCGATCCGTGAGCGTGTTGAAGATCAAAGGTTGTGAGTCGTTGATGTACAAAAACTGCCCCTGCCGAATCGCCACTCTTGGGCTAACATCTTCCATCCATCCTGGCCACGCCGACTCAGTGACAACTAACCGATCAGTGTTCCAGCTCGGATCCGGCTGAATTAGAACGGAGGTGAGATTTTTTGCACTCAAAAACTCCACTGACGCCTGAGGTGAGGCCGCACTAAACCAACGAAACATCGTAGCCCCAACATCTACCAAACTGACATTTTGATCGACAGCCCACTGGATAATATTGTCCTTCTCTTTGCGTGCCGGCTTGATAAACAGCGCCACTTGCACACCAGAGCTTTTAAGATTCAACGATGAGGGATATGGATCACTCTCTGGACGCTGCAGTGAATTTAGTCCAGCCAAAACAATATGAGTGCCGTTCCAAAGCCGTTTTTTCTTTAGATAGCGAACCAGTGACTCGAGCGACTCACCGATCTCTTGTAGCTGTGCCTCACCACTTTTCTCTCGCACGGTCCCATCATTGTCTTTCGTTGCCACAAGTGGAAACTGCAAATCACTCAGAAATGTGAAAGCAAAAAATGGCGCAGGCTCTCGCTCCAACTCAAGCCAGTTGGTGAATAATTTAAACACCTCAGCCGCTGGGCGATAGTAATTGCCTGGGCCAATGTCCATCGAGTCATCAAAAACTTCGAACCCCTGTGAAAGTCCTGATTTTCGCCAGAGCGGTGGACCACCGGAGACGAACAGAGTCCGGTACTTCTGCGCCAACGCCACTTCGGCAACGCTCAGAAAGCGTCCTTGCAAAAAGTCGTGTCCATTGTTGCGCACGCCATGATCCATAGGGTGCAGCCCCGTCAACAAGGAGGCTACGGCAGACTGACTCATCGGTGAAGGGGTATAGGCATGCGAGAAGCGAACGGATTCATCACAAAAGACCTGAAACCCAGCCTGTTCCTCTGAGTCACCCTCACAACTAAAACTAGAAAAGCTAAGTCCCTCGACGGCCACGACAAGCACCGACGGCTTAGATTCGTTGCGAAACTCACATCCAGTGGAGTTAACAACACTTAAAATAAAAAACCCGACTAGCGCCCGATTGAACACAACGACTCACCTCATCAACCAGATCCTACCTTGACGGTCTTCTGACTCACCAGAGATAATTTTAAAGTTCCGCCATCCATGCGGTTTACCGGAGGCAATGCATGACCGACAATTTTTATGGTATCGCTCTTATCGCCCATGAAGTCACACTTTGGCTCTTGGTGTTGCTCAGTGTCCTATCCCTGGCATTTATCTTGGAGCGGTTGTTTACACTCAAGCGTATTCGCAATGAAAGCCTGCGAACAGCTGATCGACTGCGCGAGCTTCTACAAAGCAACCAACTGAGTGAGCTCGAAGATCTGGCTAAAAATCGCGAAAGTCTTGAGGGGCGGGCACTCTCGTACGGCCTCCGACACATTCGCGAGAATGGCGCAGATGGATTAGAAGAAATTTTTTCGTCCTACGCCCTAAACGAACGCCCTCGGCTCGAAAAGTATTTGGGCTTTTTGGCCACGGTTGGAGCCAATGCTCCTTTTATCGGTTTGCTCGGTACGGTGTTTGGAATTATGGATGCATTTCGCGGCATGGCTCAGTCACAAGGTGACGCCACCGCGGTAATGTTGGGCATCTCGAAAGCTCTTGTCGCGACAGCGGTGGGGCTTGTGGTGGCCATTCCCGCCGTCATCGCCTACAACTATTTTCAAAAACAAGTTAAGGGCATTTTGCAGAGCCTTGAGAGTGTTAAAGAGTTGTGTGTGGCCTATGCAAAATCCGGTGCCAAAAAAGCTAACGCTACAAAGTAGGAGATTCGGCCTATGGCTTCAAAAATTTCAGGCGACAACGATGAGCCCATTGCCGATATCAACATCGTGCCGTTTGTGGATATTATCCTTGTCGTACTTATTATATTTATGGTGACCACACCGTTTATCATGAAGCCTTCCATCAACATCTCCCTACCCAAGGCGGGCAGCGGTGACGACACAACTCCCTCCGAGCTGACCATCACCATCGGCACCGGTGAAACCTTGGCCATGAATGGCAAGCCTGCGTCTATTGAAGAAATCTCTCAGTATGCCCGCGGCTTAGCTGAAAAACGCCCAGACGTTCAAGCCATCATCTCAGCGGACAAAGAGGTCGCCCACGGACGAGTTGTATCCGTGATCGACGCCGTAAAAACCGGTGGGGTTAAGAAATTTGCAATCACCATCGATCGAGCCGCTCAGTAGTTCAATGACCTAGATTTGGGCGGATAGGCACTTCCTAAGTCTCTCTAAATCGTTGCCTAATAAAGACAGATGACTGGACCACTCGTCAATTTTTGCAGTCGCCAGATCCAAGGTGTCCTTACCGGCTCTAGTAATCGAAACTACTTTTTTTCGTGAGTCCTTAGGGTCACTACTAACAAAGATAAGTCTCTTTTTTTCTAAACGCTTCATCGTCTGGGTCAGAGTACTCGGGTGGACATTTACTGCTGCAGCCAGCGCCAATGGAGAAGATGCCGGCATATGCACAAGTCGGCTGAGCAAGTACCACTGGACCAAGCTCAATCCCAGCTGGCTCTCTGATCGCCTATTCATACTGTGAATCTGTTTGCCGATTTGAAACAAAGAATAAATGGGCGGCTCTCCCTGCACCTTTCGCATATTAGGGCCTAGCTCCCACAATTCGCTCAACCTGAGGACTCATGTGAAAAAAAATGAGATAGCGCAACAGCCGATTGATTTCAGCCTGTCGAGGGATAAAATAGGCGGCTCGCGAAGACTTCTTTTTGCCCACTCGAACG
The DNA here is from genome assembly GCA_041739415.1 of Bdellovibrionales bacterium. Classification (GTDB taxonomy): domain Bacteria; phylum Bdellovibrionota; class Bdellovibrionia; order Bdellovibrionales; family UBA1609; genus JALHOQ01. The sequence continues at coordinate 143,310 of JBGSNU010000035.1, forward strand.
CTCACAATCTGACCCGATCCAGCTGGCAGACTAAACACATCCTCATCCGTGTCATCATCGCCAATATAGAGTACGTGCTTCATTCCCGATTTTTTAACTAAATCTAGTATCGCAGCACCTTTGTGAGGAGCTCCTATTGGCAAAAGATTATAGACTAGTTTGCCTGGAAGCATCCGTGGCGACGGCTGCAACTTATCAATCGCCGCGGTCAATTGCCTGCGAGCTAAAGCGCGGCTGCGAGCTCGTCGATAGTGCAAAGCTAAAGAATAGCGCTTGTCCTCAATGTCGACTCCAGAGGGCCAATTAAACTGGGAAAGAGCTCGTATCCATTTCTGACATGTTCGCTCCGCCGAATCCATAGAGTCTCGATCTGGATTGCTTCCTTCAAGTCCATGATTCCCAACCAAATATTGCGGCTTAAATTCCATACGCGACTTTAGGTCTTGGATGCTACGGCCAGAGACAATAGCGACAGGAACGCGAGCGGCCAACTGGCGCAGTAGCTTCTCTGTGACCTTAGAAAGCCTGGCATCCGTCGGAACACATACAATCTTCGCCAGGGTGCCATCAAAGTCAAAAGCGTATAATGTATCGGTAAATGACAACGACTCGAGAACTCTAAGACTTTCTTTTGAAAAAAGTGGAATCAAACCTGACCCCGCAAGCCTTTATGTAATTTATGATGCTCTTGCGTATCGCTCACTTTTACTGAAACCGAGTCCACTTGGCCAAAGAGCCGACTTCGGCGCCGAATACGAGCTGCATCCAAGAGCATTCGACCGGCCCATCTGTAAACGTTAAACTCCTGAATGTAGCCACGCATACTCGAAATTCGATGTTTTTGCTGGCGCTCACTCATTTCTAGCGCAATTTTTAATGCTCCTGCACATTGATCAATATCATAGGGATTCACAATCAAAGCCTCGTGCAGCTCACGCGCGGCACCGGTGAATTGACTAAGGATAAGCGAGCCACCCTCATCATCCCTGATCGCAACAAATTCCTTTGCCACCAAATTCATGCCATCATGGAGACTATTCACAAAACAAAAATCTGCGGCACGGTAGTGCTCATAAACACTCTCCGGCTCATGGTGTTCTATTTGCAATAAAATGGGACTATAGCCTTCTCTTCCAAAGCGATGATTAATTTTAGCCGCTAGTGCACGGGCCTCTACTTCAAACTGTTTGTACTGCTCTATTGAGGAACGAGAGGGTGCTGCAATCTGAATGAAAGTGAACTTGCCGATCCACTGCGACTCGAGCTCCAAAAACCTTTCAACAGCTCGAAATTTCTCCAAAATGCCCTTGGTATAATCCAAGCGGTCCACCCCAATGCCGATATGATGATTAGCCGATAGCCCATGTCGACTACGGATATTGGCCCTACACTCTCCCACTGGCTTCAAACTTGACTGCCAACGATTTGGATACTCAATAGAAATTGGATAATGGTTTATTGCTGTCAACTGATTGCGATAAGACACGGTCGAGAACTCTCGATCAATACGACTTTCTAAAAATCGATCTACAGCGTCGAGAAAATTGTGACAATGCGATAGAGTGTGAAATCCCAATATACTACTTCCCAGCATTCCCTCTAATATTTTTTCACGCCAGGGGCAAATACCAAAAACTTCGGAGTTCGGAAATGGAATATGCCAAAATGTGATTACGGTTGCGTTTGGCAATCGCTCACGAATCATTTTAGGTAGAAGTGCAAAATGATAGTCCTGCACCAGAATCACCGGATTGTCGGAGCTTGCCTCTTCAATTACAGCTTGGGCAAACTTCTCATTGACCGAAACATAGTGAGCCCAGTCCTCCGATCTAAATATGGGCCGTACGTGTGCGATGTGGCACAAGGGCCACATGCCTTCATTGGAAAAGCCGTAGTAATAACCCTGCTCTTCTTCGGGCGTAAGCCAGACTCGCCGAACTTGGTAACTCGGATCACTGGGCGGAACCTGTACATGGTCAAACTTGTCCACGACTTCGCGATCAGCGTTGCCACTGCCATGGGCTATCCAAGTGCCCGAGCAGGCTCGCATGATAGGCTCAAGGGCTGTCACAAGTCCACTGGCGGGGAATTGAGTTTCTATGCTCTCACCGCGATGCACATGAATGTAGGGTTCGCGATTCGAAACAATCAGTATCTCATCGCCCTTTAGCTCTCGTTGCAGTATGTCTTTGAGTGATTTTGAACTCCAACTCACCCGGTTCTCGTCTCGCGCTCGCCGTTCGTCCTCGAGATCCTTAATCATCAAACGCAAGTCCTTTGCAATCGGCTGAAGCTCTGCGGACTCCAACACTCGACCAGGCCCCAATAGACCATCGCCCCTAAGCATCGAACGCATTCCGTTCACCCAGCCCAACCAACTCAAACGCGCAATTAAAACTGTCAATATTGAGATTACACCGCCCAGTCCTAAAAATAGGTAAACAATATACCACTTGGTATCAGCGCTTCGAAGGCGAACAAAGCTCATGTCATGCACAAGAACCAGCTGCCCAAGATACCGCTCCGATCCGAGAATGGGATGGGAGGCTACATGCAGATGACCTTGCGGCAGATCCACGACGTAATTCGCAACTTCTGGACCAGAGGTCTGCGGGCATTCAATAAATTTGGGATAAGTAATTGTCTTGAACTGAACTCGCCCTTGCGAATTGCAAAAGCCAATCGCGTAGAGCCGCTCATCCTGAATCGCTCGATTCAGGAGCGCATCAATTCTAGTGACAGACCTAGCTTCGATTAAAGAGGCCAAAGATTCTTGCAACGTATTCGCAACCAACTTGGCGCGGATATCAACGTCACGAGTGAACCAACGCAAGGTCAGCGAATCCGTGATGGGAACCAACGCATAGGCGATCAAGCAAAGAGCAATAGTTAAGGGCAGGACAAAACGTAGTGACATCCTCATTCAACGAACTTTACTTTGATATAAAATTAAAATATACATCTTCTGCCATGCGTGAAGCATTATTAAAAAAGCAAATGAACTCATAGACCATCGATTCATTATTCGATAGCCTTTGCATGGTCGCCAGATCGGTAAGATTTTGAATTCAATCGCTGCATGCCCAGGAGTCACTTTATGTATCCCTATGGCCTAGTGGGGAATTGCCAAACCTCTGCTCATATTAGTCGCGAAGCCTCTATAGATTGGCTGTGCTGGCCACGCCCTGATAGCCCACCAATATTCGGCCGACTGCTTGATGAAGAGGGCGGACACTTTAGTATTAGCCCTCACTATGCTGACGCCCCACTGAAATCAGCCGTTGCCTCTGAACAAAGTTATCTTCCGAACACCAATATTTTAGTCACGACATTCTCTACGCCTTCTGGTGACCAATTTAAAGTTACCGACTTTTGCCCTCGCTTCACACAACACGGTCGAATGTATCGACCCAATTCCCTCTTTAGGATAGTTGAGCCGCTGCAGGGTCGGCCCGTAATTAAAGTCAAATGTAGACCAGTTAATGGATGGACCAAAGAGCCCATTCGCCATGTCCAAGGCAACAGCCATTTGAGATTCGAAGTCACGCAGGGCGAGATTCGCCTAACCACTAATGCCCCCTTAACCTATATCTCCGATGAACTCGAATTTCCGCTAAGTGAAACTATTTATTTTGCTTTAACATGGGGCGCCGGCATTGAGGATGATCTCGCAACTGTGTCGCAAAACTTTCTCGCTCAGACCGCCAACTACTGGGCGACTTGGGTCAAGCACTGCAATATACCTAGTCTCTTTCAAACTGAAACTATCCGATCCGCTCTCACACTTAAGCTCCACTGCTTTGAAGACACGGGTGCGATACTTGCCGCTCTGACCACGAGCCTGCCCGAAGAGCCTGGGCATGGGCGAAACTGGGACTACCGATTTTGCTGGCTACGGGATTCTTACTTTGTCCTGACTGCCCTACATAAACTGGGTCATTTTGAAGAGATGGAATCCTTTTTAAATTGGCTGATAGACATCGTAGAACGACACGAACATTCGCGCACACGCCTATGGCCAGTTTACAAACTCGATCAAACGCTTCCCTTACCCGAGGAGGAGCATCCAAATTGGCGCGGCCATTTGAATAGCACGCCAGTAAGAAGTAACAATCAAGCGGCTGAACATATCCAAAACGATGTGTATGGCGAAATGATTCTAACGCTAGCTCCGGTATTTTTTGACGAACGGTTTCGGCATTTGCGAACTTCACAACATGAGCGACTTCTATCTCACCTTGGAAAATTTTGTGTCGATACAATTTCGCAGCCCGACGCTGGCTTGTGGGAATTGCGGGGCGGCTGGCAAGAGCACTCCTTCTCTAACCTGATGTCCTGGGCTGGGCTGGAGCGATTGGAACGCATTCAAAGATTGGGATTCCTGCCAAGCCTTGAGTTCAATCCCACTATTGAAAAAGAACGCGCACTCAGTGCATTGCGTGCAGCTACTATCGCTGGATCTCTTCGTAATGGACCAAAAGACCCGAGCACAGATGCCTCGCTGCTACAGTTGGGGATGCTAGGCTTTCCAGACAAAGGCTTAATTCTTAAAACGATTGATCGCGTGCAACTCGAACTTGGCCTGGGCGACCATAGAGGCTCTCCTCACTACCTCTACAGGTATCGACGCTTTGATGATTTTGGCACTCCAACATCATCGTTTTTAATTTGCTCATTTTGGTTGGTCCAAGCGCTCGCTCACTCTGGCCAAATTCAAAAGGCTCAAGCTGTAATGGATGAGATCGACAAATCCGCCAATCACGTAGGACTTTTTGCAGAGCACTTTTATCCATCCGAAAGGAAGCAAGCTGGGAACTTTCCACAGGCGTACTCTCATGTTGGTCAGATAAATGCCGCCTTCTCAATAAGCCCCAATTGGTCCACAGTTCTATAGTTCGCATACAAACCAATTACTGAACCAAACGCTTACCTAAGCCCTTTGCCAAAGACCTCAACGCAAAGCTGTTTAAACTCTTCTTGTTTAACAGTTTGACCGAGCGCGGCTTCAACTGAGGTCATTACCTCCGGTTCAAACCCACAGGGGCGAATCCCTACGAACGCCATAGGATCATGCCGTACATTTATCGCGACCCCATGATAGGCCGTCCACTTTCGAACGGCGATACCAATCGAGGCCACCTTGTGCTGATCAACCCAGACTCCCGTAAGCGAAATTTCACCCACTCGGCTGGTTCTAGCCTCCGCATCCGGTAGCCCAACTTCCACAAGCACCCGGACCACGCAGTCTTCAAGGACTCGCAAATAGGCGTGAACATCACGGGGCCTAAAGGTTTGACGCACACGCAGCAGAGAAAGGATCGGATAAATCACAACTTGGCTTGGACCATGATAGGTGGCGCGACCACCCCGGGCTGTCGGCAGAATTTCGCCAGTCCAGCCTGTGAGGTCAGTCTCAACATGGCCACGCCCGAGGGTCACAATCGGAGGGTGAGTGCAGACAACAAGAGTGTCCGCCACTTTGTCTGCCGCCACCTGGTCAACCAGAGCCTCTTGGCGCAGAACGGCTGTCGCATAGTCAATAGTGCCCCAGTCTTCCACTCGCACCGATAAATCCTAGGTGTTTGGGCGAGCCGGTGCAGTGCCGGGCCGGGCCGTCGTGAGCGGCCGCTGAATGATATGAATCGCGTGACCTAAAGCCGCCTCAGCCGCCTCCATCATCGTTTCACCCAACGTGGGATGTGGGTGAATCGTCAACGCCACATCTTCAAGTCGTGCGCCCATCTCAATAGCCAGTGCGGCCTCAGAAATCAGATTGCTCGCCTCGGGACCACAGATATGAACTCCCAAAACCACGTGTGTTCTAGCGTCTGCAATAATTTTGACAAAGCCCTCTGTCTCCATCATCGAAACCGCGCGGCCATTTGCTGCGAACGGGAACTTCCCAATCTTCAAATCATTAAAGCCACGCGCCTTGCATTCAGATTCCATCAACCCGGCTGACGCGATCTCAGGATCGACAAAAATCACGGCGGGTACGGACTTCGCATCATACACTCGGTTGTGACCTGCAATCACCTCGGCCACCAACACACCTTCGTGACTGGCTTTGTGTGCTAGCATCGGCTGACAAGTGATGTCGCCAATCGCAAAAATTCCCGGCACATTTGTTTTACGTTGAGCATTCGTTTTGACAAAGCCTTTGGCATCAATCTCTAGGCCGATAGATTTTAAACCCATTTGATCGGAGTTCGGCCGGCGCCCGACAGTCATCAAAATGCGGTCAGTGGACAAAACAGTTTCTTTCCCGCCGACTTCAACGGAGACGTCTAAGCCATCCTTGCTTTTTTTGAAGCCCTTCGCTTTCGTGTTGAGCAAAACCTCAATGCCGTTTTTCTTTAAGCGTCGGGCGACGACCTGCACACAGTCGGGGTCTGCAACACCATTCAACAGAGCTGGCGCGGCCTCAACAACGGTCACTTGGGTGCCGAATTTAGCCATGTACGAGCCGATCTCAAGACCAATATAACCCCCACCAATAATGACGAGACGTTTGATCTTTTCACTGAGCTCGAGCGCGCCGGTGGAGGTGAGCACCAATTTTTCATCCACGACAAATCCAGGGATATCAATCGGTCGAGAGCCCGTGGCGATTACAAAATTGCTCGCTTGAATCGTCTGAGTCCCATTGTTTGTTTTAACGGTCAAAGTTTTCGCGTCTTTAAAGGTCGCCTCACCCATAATTATGGTGACCGTGTTCCCCTTCAGCAACTGCGCCACGCCGCCCGACATTTTTTGACACACCGACTGCTTCCAACTTTGCAATTTGGCCATGTCGACTTTGATATCCGCGGGAATCTCAAACCCCATGGTTGGCCCATCGTGCTGCATGCGGTGATAAAAATGCCCCGCCGTGATCATCGCCTTGGACGGTATACACCCCACGTTTAGACAAACACCGCCAAGAGCATCGCGTTCAACAATGCAGGTCTTTTTTCCCAACTGGGCCGAACGAATGGCGGCTACATATCCGCCAGGGCCGCTACCAATCACACAGACATCAAACTTATCACTCACAAGCTACTCCTCAAATCATGTCCAACATGAGTTGGCTGGGGTTTTCAATACGTGCCACAAACGCCTTCATAAAATTCGCCGCCACGGCACCATCAATAAGCCGATGATCACAGGTGATGGAGAAGTTCATATACTGCGCTCGCTTAAATTCTTGGCCAGTCCAAACCGGTTTGTCGTAGATTTTATACATCCCCAAAATCGCCACCTCTGGATGATTGATAATGGGTGTTGCGTACAGACCGCCAACGCTACCGATATTTGTCACAGTGATAGTTGCGCCCTTCATATCATCCAAGGCCAACTTACCCTCGCGAGCTTTGCCGGCCAGCTGCTGAATCTCCTTTGAAATTTGCAGAATGGTCTTAAAATCAGCATTCTTAATGACCGGAACCATCAAGCCGTTTGGAGTGTCGGCCGCAAAGGCCACGTTGAAGTATTTCTTATAAACAACCTCGCCAGCCTGATCATCCATGCTGGCGTTGAACATGGTGAACTCGCGAGCCGTTGCAATCAATGCCTTAATCACGAACGGTAAATAGGTAATTTTAACGCCGTACTTTTCAGCCGCCGCCTTGGCCTGAGTGCGCACTTTGACCAACTCATCCACACAGGCTTCTTCTACCAACGTAAAATGTGGAATCACGTGCTTCGCCATTTGCATATTCTCGGCAATCTTCTTGCGCACACCACGCAAAGCCACTCGCTCTTCCGCCGCTCCAGGGCTCGAGACAAACCCAGGCTTAGGCACTTGCAGCATCGGCGCTTTTGCTGCAGGACTATTCGACGTTGAACCCGGACCTTTTGCACCAATCACATCGTCACGAGTCACTCGCCCAGCTAAGCCCGACCCTGCGATCTGATTGAGATCCACGCCGGACTCTCGAGCGAGGCGCCGAGTCGCAGGAGTCGCCAACACATTGGCATTCGCCACGGGAGGGTAAACATCCATGCCATTGCCAGAGGGCGTTGGTGCCGTCGCAATTGTCGTCGCGCCGGCAGGTGGCGCTGGCTTTGTCTGAGGCGGTGGTGGGCTCGCACTCGCGGGGGTCGCTTTAGCAGACTCACCCGCAGTTTCTAATATGAGAATTACAGTTTCTATGGGAATGACGTCCCCTTCTTTAAATTTCAATTCTTTCACAATACCTGGATAGGGAGTCGGAACTTCTACCGTAGCTTTGTCAGTCATCAGCTCAACTACGGGTTGATCGGCTTTGACCGTGTCTCCAGGCTTCACTAACCAACGCACCAATTCACCCTCAGTTACGCCTTCACCGACATCGGGAAGTTTCACATTCTGCGTTGCCATCTATAAGCTCCCTTTCGCTTTTCGTTTTTCAATAATACCCTTCATAAAAAACTCACCTGCTCGATAAGAACTGCGCACCAGTGGACCACTCGCGACGTAAAGAAAGCCCATACCCTCGGCCTCTTGCTGCCAGTCTTTAAATTTTTCTGGAGTGACGAACGCTTCTACCGGAAGATGACGTTTTTGCGGCTGCAGATATTGGCCAAACGTCACCACGTCGCAATCCACTTGGCGCAAATCCACCAGCGTTTGTCGGATCTCTTCATCTGTTTCACCAAGACCTAGCATGATCGACGTCTTGGTGAAGCGCTCAGGCGCGCGTGTTTTGGCAAATCGCAAGACTTCAAGGGACTGACGATAACCCGCCCGGCGATCTCGAACACGCGGAGTTAAACGTTCGACCGTCTCGACATTGTGTGCAAATACATCTGGTTTAGCATCGACAATCGCGGCGACAAATTCTTCACGGCCTTTAAAATCTGGCGCCAAAACTTCGATCAGAAGATTTGGTGAAAGCTCCTTCAACAACCGCACGGTTTTTGCAAAATGCCCAGAGCCTTCGTCGGGTAGGTCGTCGCGATCCACACTCGTTAAGACGATGTAATCCATTTTCATTTTCGAAATGGCATGCGCTACTTTTTGCGGCTCCTCGAGGTCCAGCTTGCCCTTGGGGTTACCGGTTTTCACATTGCAAAAGCGACAGCCGCGAGTGCAGACCTCTCCCATAAGCATGATGGTGGCTGTTCCGCCGCCCCAGCACTCCCCGATGTTGGGACATTGGGCCTCTTGACACACAGTCGCCAAATCCAGTCCGCGGAGGAGTTCTTTGATCTCTAAGTAACGCTCTCCCGAAGGCGCGCGCATCTTGATCCAACTGGGTTTGGGTGTTCGCTTTCGCCCTTGCACGGGAGTCACGACGGACTCATTCTCTTGCACAGAATTTGTGGCAGTCTCAGACATGTTATGACCTCTTGAATAGCCTAGCTCGACGTTGTAGTCATGGCTCGAGAAAAAGTCTATGCCCGAGTCACGACCAGATATTTACGCCACGCGCCAGGAGCCACATGCAGTTTGCCTCCGCTCTAAAACCCGCTGTTTTTCGCAAGCGTTACAAACGTTTCTTTGCCGACGTTGAACTGAGTGATGGATCAATCGTCGTCGCTCACGTGCCTAACACCGGGAGTCTCGACGGCTGCCTGCACCCTGGAGCCGAGTGCCTTATTAGCGAGTCCAATGATCCCAAACGCAAGCTCAAGGCCACCTTGCACTTTCTAAAAACTCCCTCTGGCTGGGCCGGCGCCGACACGTCTCTCCCCAACAAGCTCGTGTACGAGGCCTGGCAGCGACAAGAGGTCCCCGCCTGGCGACACTTTGGGCACGGGCAACTCGAAGTCAAAATCTCGGCAGAGAGTCGCATCGATTTGGTGCTGGCCACAGACTCAGTGGCCTTTGCCAACAAGCAAACGCTGCATTACGTAGAAGTTAAAAATGTCACCCTAGCAGAAGGCTCAAGAGCGCAGTTTCCCGATGCCAAAACCGAGCGCGGGCAAAAGCACCTCCGAGAGCTCACCCAACTCGCACAAATCGGTCATTCTGCAGAAATGGTTTTTGTAGTCCAGCGTCAACGGTGCGACCGCTTTGCTCCTGCCGATCACATCGACTCTCAGTATGGTCAACTGCTACGGCAGGCTGCCCGCGCTGGCGTGACACTAACCGCTTACAACTGTTATTACGATCTCCCGCACGGTATTCAGCTGAAGATCGAGCCTTTACCTATTGAGCTTTAACGGGCTTAGCCTTTGGCAACGCACGGAGAATTTTGCGCGCCTCTGCCGACGGATTCACCGTGGCATACATGCTGTTCATCTTTCGATCTTTCACAACATCCTCTGGAATCGAAACGTCCGCATCGACAATACGCTCCAAAACTGCCCGAAGGTCTGGATTGGTCGCCGCCTCTGGCCGAACCTCACGGATGATATTCTCTAGAATAAAAAGGGCTGTCGACTGCTGAGTCACTGTCGTGTTTTTATTTTTGACTAACCCGAGGGACTCCGCGGCCAGACTGGAGATCGTGTCAGCATAAGCTGAAAATCCCGCAAGCTCGCGCTTCACTTCGGGCGTTAGCTTGGCCACCATGTTGTCATTGTCAGGTCGACTTAAGATCAGCTTCATCGCATCTCGCAGATGTTCGAGCGCACCCGCATCTTTTTCTGAATCATCGCCTGTCCCGTCGGATAGCACCTTGGCCTTCTTGATTCGAGTGAGCACCATCTGGCGCATTTCATCGTAATCTTTAATTATTAAACTTCGATACGAGTAAGTTTCAGCAAAGAGACTCCCCGAAAACACAAGAAATATGAACGCGCTGGATAATTTCATTACCAAATTATAGGTCGCGCTTCAGACGTTTGTCCATGCCGCATCATTGCAAAAAAGTCGGATAGACCAAAAATATTCATAAGATGGCTTCTCACCCTAACCTCTCTGTGCCAGACTTATCGTTGTCAATATAACAAGGAGTCTCCTTTGAAAAAGCCGCTAGTGTTTGCCTTAGCCACTCTTATTTTAACCGCAGGTTGCACCTCTAAAAGTCAGCTCGAAAAGCTGATTGAAGAGAATCCAGAAATCGTTTTCAACGCGATCAAAAAGAACCCTAAGAAGTTCGTAGATGTTGTAAACGAGGCCGTGAAAACCGCGCAAGAAACTTCTCGCGAGGATGAAGCCAAAGCGGAACAAGCGCGGATGGAAGAGGAGATAAAAAATCCCAAAGTTCCCGCTGTTGAAGAGGGTCGAGTGATCTTTGGCAATAAGTCTGCGCCCATCACAATTGTCGAATACTCTGATTTTCAATGCCCGTACTGCAGCCGTGGCTATCAAACGATAAAAGAAGTGCAAGAGGCTTACGGCGACAAAGTCCGCATCGTCTTTAAGCATTTGCCACTGGAGTTTCATGCGATGGCCATGCCTGCGGCTAAATATTTTGAAGCGATCGCCCTCCAAGATCATTCAAAGGCTGAAAAATTTCACGACGAGATCTTTAAAAATCAAAAAGAACTCAATCAAAACGGTGAAAAATTCTTGAAGTCCTTGGTAAAAAAAGTTGGTGCCAACGTCGCGCAGGTTGAGAAAGACATAAACTCACCTGCTGTACAAAAGCGCATCGAGGCCGACCTCGAAGAAGCCAAGAAGTTTGATTTTTCCGGCACACCAGGATTCCTCATCAACGGAGTTTCACTGCGTGGCGCTTATCCAGCACCGGAGTTTAAGAAGATTATCGACAAGCAACTGGCGCAAGCCGGCGGCGGCGATGCAGGCGCAGAAGCTCCAAAAGAAACAAAGTAAAATCTTAACTTTAGTCTGACGATAATACGACGGGGCCCCATTCGGGCCCCTTTTTTGTGCCCGCATCATTGGGGAATTTAGTTTGTGAATTTCAATCCGGACTGATGGAATAAATTAACTAAAACTTTGGAGATTCAACGATGCTGCTCAACCGTCCATTGGCGCACTGTACACTTGCGCTTGCATTTTTTCTGCACCTACCTGTCTACGCCGAAAATCTAAGTTTCTCGCACAAGGCCACACCGGCAGAATCTTTACGGGCCACCGCACACAATAAGCTTCTTTCTGCGCGACCCAAAGCCTATCAAAACACTAAGCCCGCATGGCAGCCGGTTCCCGACACCGCCAACTTTGGCTACGTGCTAATGAACGCTGAGGAAAATCGCACCTCCGAGGTGGCTGACCTGCGGAGGCTGATCGCCCAAAATCTGCCCGCAGACGTAAAGCTGGTGATCCTCACACACAAAGACAAAGAGGCGGAGACTCGCACCAAATATCTCCAGTGGATTCCGGAGAACCAACTGATTGTTGCAACAGACACCAGTAATTTTGTGGCGAATGGTTTTTGGGCGCGGGACTCCTTCCCAGTGCCAGTTGCAAATTCTTCGATGGGTGACCCACGCTTAATTTCCGCCAGGTACTTCCGTCGCTTTGAGTCGGCCGATACCATCGGGGGCAGCGTGAGTGGCTTGGTCGACAAAATCGATCAATACTTTGTTGGCGGCAATTTGTTGGCCGATGAAGCGGGCCGATGCTTTGTGGTCGACAGTGAGCGCCGATATGAAATGGGAGAAACTGAGTTTCGCAACATCTATGGCTGCAATGAAACCCACCTCATGCCCTATGTCGCAGGCATAGGCGACATTGATGAAGTGATTAAGCCGCTGCCCGGCAATCGCATGTTGCTGACCCAGCCGAGCTACAAAAGTAAACTCGAAGACCTTGGCTACTCAGTGATTATGTTACCGAATGTGCCAAACTCTTACCGCACCTACGCTAACTCCCTAATCGTTGGTAAAAGGGTGTTTATGCCCGTCTATAGAATCGACAAAGATGCAGAGGCTACCCAAGTTTACGAAAGCTTGGGCTATCAGGTTGTGCCGATAAAAAGTAATTATCTATCGGATCGGCTGAATGGCTCTGTCCACTGCCAAACTATGGCTTATCCAAAAATGGATCAGACCAAGTTGTTCCGGGCGCTAGGAATCAAAGCTCTGTAATTTCACTCTCGAAAGAATGAGACCTGGCTCTCGGTTGCCGCGCCAGGTCCCTGCTCAAAGCGAATCCGAATTTCATTCTTACCCGGCTGCAGTGGGATAAAATCAGTTGTGAGCGTGTCTCCTTGGGTCGGAAACACCGTTGCCACGTAGCCGGTCGTCGTGTTTCGCACGGTGATCAGCTCATTACTTATCTTCACCAAACAGGTTCGACCCGTTAGACGAACCCAATCTGCCGTGGTGCTGTTCTCTTCACTCGCAGCTTTATCCCAACAGGGAATGTCCACAGTGTTCATGTCTACCGGCTCAACTGGTTTCGAGGGCGAGGCAAAGACATCGGGGAGCTGCTGCGGTAGCTGACTCGGAATACTCGCAGGCAGCCGCACCAACGCCGTCAGCGCATTGGCCTCTGGCTGCTCTGGTCGCGTAGAAAAAATAAAGCTTACGAACACCCAGGAAGATAGCAAAAGTGTCACCAATGAAATCTTTAAGAGTGCCAAGCGGGCTCGAGCTCTGTCCATGCCAGACAATCGGAGCAACGCTCAAATGGCGAGATGCTTTGCCATAAAATCAGGGCGTGAGACGGGGACGATTCTCAGATTGAATGTCTCAATTTAGGATCTCGTAGGTTTAATCCGTCCACGTGAAGCCGACCAAGACGAGGCTTTGTTGCACGCTCGGACCTGACCTACTGGTGTCGGTAGAGCCCGTGAGCGACGTCGACATTTTACTCGTGAGTCTGCGGGTCAGGACGAGCTGATAAAGACCATCATTTTGTCGATACAATCCCTTAACCGTCAGCCTTTTTGTGAGGGGGTAGGCGCAAGAGTAAATCCATTCGTCGGGCGCAGAAATCAAACCCGACATTTGCGCCTGCACTTTGGCTTCAATGTCGTGGGGGTTTTCAAGCTTCGCCTCCATGTAAGGGCCTGCTAGGGAATACTTCCACTTGAGATTGTATCCCCTCTTGATTTTCACGTTTAAGTTGCTCAACCGATCCTTCATTTCATAGACCGGCCGAATGGTCGGATCATCCTTGGCCCACTTGTCCACGTGGTACTCCGTCAGGCGACGTGCCATATACTCGCCGAACTGCCGCTGATACCGACGGTAATCTTGAATATTCACACTCAGCTGGTTGTAATAACTGTACTCCTCATCGCGTCCCGTATTGATCACCTGCTCAGCTTCAGTTTGCCCAAATCGGTACTTGTATTGCTCTTGAAATTCTTTGGTTAGCTTGGCATCAAAGACCACGTTCTTCGGAGGAGGAGGATCCGCAGGGCGCTCCAACAAAACCATTTCAATGTCGCGCTTGTTTTTTTCATTCTGCACATCAAATACATATCCCGGATGTGCACCAAAGATGGCGCGTGAGTCAGCAGCATGTGCGGACGCAGAAAAGAAACCCACAATGAACGTCACGCCGGTGACAAACCTCAACAAAAAAGCACCTCAAAAAATAGGGAACTATCCCTTTTGATTGTAGCATAAATATCTGAAATCCTTTGACTTCACCTAAAATTGCGACATTGATAGGGCATGCCTCTAAAGGCTCGTAACGACATTCATTTGGCTCGCAGATTCTGGCACACCGCTGGCGTGCTCACCATTTTAGGCCTTTACTCCATCACTCCCCCGCAACACAGACTCTTGACCGTATTGATCCTGTGCGGAACACCAGTGCTCGTCGATGTTTTGCGGCAATTTTTGCCGACCATGAATGCCGTCTCGCAAAAGGTCTTGGGCACTGTGATGCGCGAGTCCGAGAGGAATCGCCTCTCGGGAATGACCTACATGCTTTTGGGCTCCTCAATGGTGATTTTAGTAGCGCCTCACCAAGTGGTCTACCTAACCTTATGGATGTTCGCCGTAGCCGATCCACTGGCCAGTTATTTTGGGATTCGCTATGGCAAAGAGCGCCTCTTGGGAACCAAAACTTTGCAAGGCACAGCGGCGGCGTTTTGCGCCTGCTTTGCTGTAAGTGTCCTATACTTCTCGACTCTTAGTCTTATGCACGAACGTTTATTCATCGTCGCTTTGTTGAGCGGGCTGATCGGAGCTTTTGCGGAGCTGTTGCCTATTGGCAAGATCGACGATAACTTCACCTTCCCCGTGGTGAGTGCGACCTTGCTGTACGGGGTGTTTTATTTGTTCGGAGGCCTTTGATGCAGCAGACACCCGTTACTACAACACCACCGCGCCGAGTTGGGATGCATATCTACGTGCTTCCCAATTTGTTGACCACGGTGAACATGTTTTTTGGTTTTTTTGCGATCATTTACTCGATCAACGGCAACTTCACTTGGGCCGCCTATGCGATTGTCGTCGCGGCTGTTTTTGATCAGCTCGATGGCCGGGTGGCAAGGGCCACCAACTCCACCAGCCAATTCGGCGCGGAGTATGACTCACTTAGCGATCTCATCAGCTTTGGTTTAGCTCCCGGACTTCTACTGTTTCTGTGGTCGCTAGAGCCGTTTGGTCGGCTGGGCTGGCTTGCGAGTTTCTTTTATTTGGCCTGTGGCGCCCTTCGTCTGGCGCGCTTCAACGTTCAATCCACTTCCGTCGAAAAAGCCTATTTTCAAGGCCTGCCGATACCCATGGCCGCCGGCATTGTGGCCTCGTCCGTCTTGGCGTTTCAGGATTTAGAGCTGGACGGGGCGCGCTCGTGGACTCTCCTCGCCATGACGATTTTGCTCGGTTTTGTGATGGTGTCGAACTTTCGCTATCGTAGCTTTAAAGATTTGGATTTTCGCCATCGCTTGCCCTTTCGCTATTTGGTGGGTGCCGTATTTTTATTTGCCGCGGTAGCCATTCGCCCCGAAACAACGCTCTTCGTTTTGTTTTTAACATATGCCACGTTGGGCGCCGTTTTTGGAGTTTGGCGGCTTCGCATTCGGCGACCCCGCCTAGCTAAGCCCTACTCTACCCATCCGGGTGAAGACTTACATGAGGTGATCGAGGAACATGACACACTCAATTGACATTGGCATCGTTGGCGCGACCGGAATGGTGGGCGAAGTTTTTTTGGAATTGCTTCAACAACGAAATTTTCCAGTCGGTAAACTCAAACTGTTTGCAAGCGAGCGCTCCACCGGACTGACTCGAAGGTTTCAAGGCAAAGACATCCAGGTAGAACCCTTGACCGAGGGCTGCATGCAAGGGTTACAGCTGGTGTTCTTCTCCTCTGGTGATGACATCTCACGGGAGTGGGGCCCTAAAGCGGTCGCCGCCGGCGCCTATGCCGTCGACAATTCCGCAGCCTTTCGCATGAGTGCAGAGCACCCGCTGGTCGTGCCCGAAGTGAACGGCCACCTGCTCTCGCAACTTAAGCGCCCCACCTTGATCGCCAATCCCAATTGCTCAACGATCCAGCTGGTTGTGGCGCTTGCACCGCTCCTCAAAGATTTTGGTTTAGATTCAGTGCATGTGGCCACCTATCAGGCCGTGAGTGGAGCCGGGCGCGCCGGACAAGAAGAGCTGTTGCGACAACTGCAAACTTGGCAACCAGGTGGCGCTCAACAAAGTCCCCAGACTTTTCCACATCCGATTGCCCTAAATTGTATTCCTGAAATTGGCTCGTTTCAGCCCTCCGGTTTTTGCAGTGAAGAAAGTAAGATCATGGCTGAGTCGAAAAAAATCCTCGGTGACTCCAACTTTAGAATCAGCGCCTTCACGGTGCGGGTGCCTGTTTGGAACAGCCATAGCGAAGCCGTGTGGGTCCGACTCAAAAAACCAACAGATCGTGCAGCCGTTCTTGGCAGTTTACAAAAGCAAAGTGGCTTAGTCCTACAAGATGATCCGCAGGCACACGATTACCCTCTCGCCGCAGCTGTGGACGGCAAGGGCCCTGTTTACGTGGGCCGAGTGCACCAAGATCTCGATGATCCACAAACTTGGCTGATGTGGATTGTCTCCGACAATTTACGCAAAGGCGCGGCTTTAAATGGCCTGCAAATCGCCGAGAGGATTTTTGACATAGCTCCCAGCGCGTGATGCAATCGAAAGATGAGATTCATCTTTCTCCTTCTACTCCCTGTCCTTTGGTCCAGCGCCCTCTGGGCCCAAACCATGACCTTCAGCAGTGTCACTGGCAACTCCGGTCTCACCAATGACACCGGCGGCGTAGAAATTTTCGGCGGACTCGCCGGCCCTCCGTGCTCCAGCGGCTCCGGCACTTGCAACAATTGCGCTTCAAACCCAATCCCCGCTTGCACCAACGGTACAACGCCCCTCTGCGCGTGCAACACCAACCGCATCTACAACAATCTTCCGCTGACGATCACTGTGACTAAAACCGGCGGTGCCGGCAACCTCGCCGCTCAATACACGGCAAACGGCAACACTCAAAAACTGACGTTGTCGACTACCTCCTCCACCTCCCTCAGTGTCCCGTGGCTACAGCTCTGTGTTGCCATGGGGCGGACCAGTTGCGAAGACGATGCGACAACACTGCCCTTAACGGTTAAAATCTTCAGCGATGACAACGCTGACGAAGCTCTGAGCACTGGCGAAGCCTCAATCGACGTGAATGTGACACTTCGGGATCCTGGCGACGACTATCACGTATTTGGTCGGATCAACTCCGACGGTGTGAACGGCTTTGCCCCCTACCCAGGCGACTCCAAAATCTACATGGAGAATGTGGACGCGAGTGGTTCGTTTCCAACACTAAGCTATGGTGGCGAAATTAAATCTATGCGTGTCTACGTCTCAGACACCAGTTTAAGTGACGCCACCCCCGGCGACAATAAACTGGAGTCTCAAGATCTGCCCGTAGCTGGTGAAGGGACCGAGGTCGACCTCACCAACAGTATTGTGGACGGGCTAGAGAACGGGCAGCTTTATTTTTTTCGAATCGCCTTGATCGACGATGCCGGCAACGTTGTGCAGTTCTTTCCTGACCTTGTGTTAGAGGATGCAGCGGCAGAATTGGCCTGCAACGGCAACCCCAGCGCCGAATGCCCCTATTCCGCCACGCCAGACGAAGTTCTGGGTTTGCTGTCTGAAGATTTCAACTGCTTTATCGCCACCGCGGCCTTCGGGACGCCCTTCGCGCCCGAGCTCAAGGTGTTGCGCGAGTTCCGCTCCAAGATTTTACAGCACCACAACTGGGGCGTTTGGTTTATCAAGCACTATTACAAGATCAGCCCTAAACTTGCCCCGTTTATCTTTGATAAGCCTTGGTTGCGCGCCACCGTCCGTGCTGGCCTCTGGCCCTTCTACGGTTTTGCCAAACTTTCTCTGACCTACGGTTTTGCCAACGCTCTAATGGCTCTCACAGGTGTTTTCGCGCTCGTGGCTGTGGGTATCGCGCACCTATTCAAGAGACGGCATGCGCGTGCATAAGTTTCAATGGACGGCACTGTTTCTCACTGTGCTGTTGGCCCAAACTCCGGCGCCCACCCTCGCTCAAACTCCCGCCGATGAGGATTCGCTTGAAGACGCCCTAGACGAAGACGACGGCAGCCCCGCTGGCTTTGAGCCCGAGGAGTTTCGCTCGAGTGACGAGATTCAAGAGTCAGACGACATCATCGGCGAATCGGCGGATCCTACGCCCACATCACCGACGGCGGAAACTCAACCTTCGACTCCGGCAGAGCCAGACTCGCAAAAAATCTTTGATTGGAGTCGTGCCCGGGGTGAACGAGAAGTGAAGCACCCCTTTGCCGAAAAGGGTTTGATCCGAATCGACAAAGATCGAGCCTATTTTTACAGAGTGAAACCGTCCGATCAAAATCGCGCGGTGAGTGTGCACGTGGGCCTGTATGACCCCCTAAATCTCTCCAACCCAGACAACGCCGATTCCCCCAACGCCTCCTTCGAGTCCAATTACGACCAAAGCGCCAACCCGGCGGTGATTTTTCAATACGAGTGGCAACTCTGGCGCAGCCCTATCGGCAAGCTCGGCCTGCGCTTAGGCAGCGGCCTCTTTGTGGCCCAAGGGCATGGGCACTTCGTCAACGAGGTGAACCAAGATCTCGAGCCGAGAGAGAACTTCACCTTTTTAATGTTTCCCAATTCTTTGGGCGCCGTTTACCGGATGCACATTTGGGACAAACAACTGATCGTTCCCTACGCTGAGGGCGGCGGCACAGCCTTTGCCTTTAGTGAAATTCGCGATGACGACACCGCCCCTAAGTTCGGCGGGGCCTTTGGGGCTTACGTGGCCCTCGGGGGCGCACTCAACATGACTTACTTTGATTACATGAGCCGCATTCAGCTCGATCGAGAGTATGGCATCAACGCCTGTTATTTGGCGCTCGAGTATCGCCGCTTTCAAGCCATCACCACGCGCTATGACTTCACCTCCGATTACATCAACGCCGGAATTCTAGTAGAGTACTAACGAGCCCACCAGACGAGTGACCATTGAGTAAAATCAAACTGCTTCTCACATATGACGGTACGGATTTTCACGGCTGGCAACGCCAACCGGGAGTCGCCACCGTACAAGGCGCACTTGAGCATGTGCTGACGCAAATTTACAGCGAGCCCATTCGAATTGTTGGTTCCGGTCGGACCGACGCCGGGACCCACGCCGTTGGGCAGGTGGCTCACTTTGTCCCGCCAAAACAGATCTTGCGCGAAGAACGCCTGGTGACGGCTCTTAACGCGCTTCTTCCAGAATCGATCGCCGTGCGGGCGGCCTGGCATGCGCCAGAAGATTTTCACTCTCTGTTCAGCGCCAAGCGGAAAACTTACCTCTACCGTATCTGGAACCACCCCATCCGCTCGCCTCTCTGGGCCCATCGGGCCCTGTGGGTGCCCAAACCCCTAGATCTAAAATTCCTCAACCTCTTGTCTCGGGGGATCCTCGGTCGCAAGGACTTTAAAAGCTTTCAAACCTCCGGAACTCCCGTCAAATCGACCGTACGCCTTGTCGACGTCTGCAATTGGGAGGTGAAGCACCGCCATCTGGTGGAGTTTCGCATCCGGGGCAACGGCTTTTTAAAGCAAATGGTGCGCAATTTGGTGGGAACCTTGCTCCACCTCGAGCGCCACCGCGGGGCAGCAGGAGCCCACCTCGGGGAGCTCGAACACATCTTCGCTGCCAAAGACCGCCAAGTTGCAAAAACCACCGTAGCGGCCCACGGCCTCTACCTTTACCAAGTCGAATACCCCCGCGCACTTGACAAGAGGTGCCGAAAACTTTAAATCTTCTGGTTCTTTAACTGCCTTTCAAAAAGGATTTGTCTGATGAAAACGTACAACGCTCGCGCCGGCGAAGTTGAGCAGAAGTGGTTTCTGATCGACGCCAGCGGTAAGACTCTTGGCCGAATGGCCACTGAAATTGCTAAAATTCTCCGCGGCAAAAACAAGCCCACGTTCACTCCCCACGTCGATACCGGCGACTTTGTTGTCGTGATCAACTCTGAGAAGGTAGCGATGAGTGGTAACAAATGGAACGACGAGAAGTTCTACACTCACTCTCGTTTTTTCGGTTCGCTCAAAGAACTCTCCGCGGCACAAATGAAAGAAAAAGATCCCACTATGGTGATCCAAGAGGCCGTCGCTGGAATGTTGCCCAAAAACAAATTGTCGAAACGTTTGATCTTGAAACTCAAAGCCTACGCGGGTCCAACCCACCCCCATAGCGCACAACAACCTGAAACTCTGAGCCTGTAAGGAATAGCAAATGGCCAAAGAACAAGTTTTCTATGCGACCGGACGACGTAAAACCAGTGCAGCTCGAGTCTTCCTTAAGGCTGGCAATGGCACCGTTACAGTAAACGGCAAGACTTTAGATGAATATTTGCCAACTCCCACAGCACGCATGACCGTGTTGATGCCCTTTGCACTCACCGACACCCGCAATCAGTATGATGCTCGCATCACAGTGGTTGGCGGCGGCGTTACAGGTCAGAGCGAAGCGATTCGTCACGGATTGTCCCGTGCACTGACGACCTTAAATCCCGATCTTCGCGGCACTCTTAAGAAAGCCGGCCTACTCACTCGCGATTCACGAATGGTCGAGCGAAAGAAGTACGGCAAGCACAAAGCTCGACGAAGCACGCAGTTCTCCAAGCGATAATTCGCTGCCAGAACCGTCGAACGAAAAAACCCTGGTTACAGCCAGGGTTTTTTTTTACCTTTTTGCAGTGAGGCTTAAATTATTCGGTGAGGATATAATTGGTCGGGTCGACAGCGATCCCATGAATGCGCACTTCATAGTGCAAGTGCGGACCAGTGGAGCGCCCGCTGTTCCCAACCGCTGAGATCACATCCCAACGCTTGACCTTCTGCCCTTGCTCGACAAACACCCGAGAGTTGTGACCATAGCGAGTGAGAACGCCGTACCCGTGATCGATTGAGACGAGCTTGCCATAGCCCGACTCATATCCCACATAGGAAACAATACCATCTGCAGGAGCATGGACGGGTGTTCCCGGAGGCGCAGCCATATCGAGACCAGCATGCATCTCGGGCCGATTGGTGTAAGGGTCAGCTCTGTAACCAAAGCGCGAGGTGTACCAGCCGCTGGTGGGTTTGATCGAGGGTGTCGAAGCCAAGAGACTCTGCCGCTCGGAGAGTGAATCCCAGAGCTGGAGCACTCCCTGCTCGCGCAACTGCGATTTTTTCAGCGCGCGATCAATGCGCACTGACAGTGTTGCGAACTCTCGGTTGGTTTTTTCTTGTGAGAGATTCATCTCACTGTCTTGTGCGCTTTCAAACATTTTGTCTGGAACCTGCGGCTCACGCATGACGAATTCGCTCGACGGCAAACGGCTTACGGGGCCACCAATTTCTAGAGCTTGGCCGGCACGCGCACTTGGACTTAGGGCTAGTTTAAGCACGCGCTCTTCATCTTCAACATTTGTGATCAAGTTCAACTTTTTGGTGAAGTTTTGGATACGCTCCAGGCTGGCTTCGAGGCCAGATAGCTTTTCCTCGGCCACTTGAAACTGGGATTTCAGCATGGCGTTTTCATTTTTCAGCAGACGGTTTTCATTGGCCTTTAACAACAGGCCGACGTAATCCAAGACCGCCGTCGAGGCCAAGAGAACCACGCAAAATGCCAAAAAGCCCAAGACCTTAAGCCAGCTGGCTCGGAGTGTGAATTGGACGGTTTCGCCCTGACGATTGCTAGCGATCAGTATGGTGTAGTTTTTATTTTCCATATCATCCTGATAAAATAAGCCCACTCAAATAGACACTGAAAATCCGCCAAAAGGTCAATTGCCAGGTGCGTTATGCCTCGGGTCGAGGACGAATAACAATAACGGATATATTGTCATCGCCTCCAGCGGCCTTGGCCTCTTTTATACATCTTCCTACGATGTCCTCAGGCTGAGTTGTTCTTAAAATCGTCTGCAAATTCTGAGGGGTTACGAGTCCACACAGTCCATCAGAGCATAGAAGGTAGACATCTCCAGGTAGGGGCTCACGCTCCAAAACGTCGACATTCACATCGCGCTCGTAGCCCACACTCCGAGTGATGACATTGCGACCCATGACGTTTGGCGCGTCCTCTTCAGAAATCACGCCCGCCCGCACTTGCTCGTTGATCAATGAATGATCCTCGGTCATTTGCCAAAGATGGTTTTGTCGAAACACATAAGCACGGGAGTCACCCACGTTGGCCACATAAACGCGTTTCTTAAATTCCCAGAGCAAGACCATGGTCGTGCCCATTCCCATGAGCTCGGGAGATTCGTAAGTGCTCTTGTGATGGATGCGTCCGCTGGCTTCGCGATAGGCCTCTTGCAGGACCTTTCGAGGAGTGGCCTTGACCTCTGCCCGACGCTTGCCAATGGCCTCTTGCACGGTTTCGACGGCTAGCGCTGAGGCGACTTCTCCGCCCTTATGCCCGCCCATTCCGTCGGCCACGATAAAGAGATTCAAATCGTGATCGACCAAGATCGCATCTTGATTGATCTCTCGTTTTAATCCCACATCCGTTTGGGCCCAGACTTCAAAGCGCATGCGACCAGTTTGACACGGGCCCAACTCACCTGTCGAGACTGAAAAATTTTAGCCCAGCCCTTATCAAGATGAAGCAGCTTGAAACCGATAGGCCTCTTGAACAGAGGAAACCAGATGATCCCAAGACCCGCTGACAAAACCGAGCGACAGTCCAAAGGAGCCTCACATCTCTTTTTCTTGCTCTCAGTTGTCACACACATGGTGCTATTTGCGGGACTTCGCTTGGCCCATCGTCAACCGCCACCTCCCGCGGCAACTGTGGTCGAGGTCGAGTATTTTGAGCCGACCGTTTTAGATAGTGATTCGTCTGCCCTGCCCCGACCACCCTCGACCGAAAACAAAAATGATCACATCGTTGAGCAGAAAAACCAGCTGAACGATGAAGTCGATCCAAACACCAAATTTTTGAGTGCCTTCAATCAAAAGGTGGTCAAACAAACACGGGCCGAGCGCTCGGGTAAGTTCACCAATACCGCAAAGGGCGGCCAGCCCGATGAGGGCCAAGCCGATGGCGACAAAGAGTCTGAAGAAAATGTTGCAGAGAAGCCCGCTCCACGCAAACGCGGCGAACTGCCAGACCTCAAAGATCTCACACCGAAATATTCGCTGAACCCGGGCCCTAAGGCCCCGTCAGCCGACGAAAACGGCGACCCGTCACAAACCGATGACTACATCAAAGACGTGAACAAAGGCATGCAGACGCTGCTCAGCACGCGCGAATTTGTCTACTACAGTTACTACGCTCGGATCAAAGATGCGATTCGCCAGCACTGGGAGCCCGATGTGCGTGAGAAAGTAAAAATCATTTACCGAAAAGGCCGCCACATTGCCTCCACTCGCGATCGGATCACTCAAGTTTTGGTCACGCTAAATTCAGACGGCGATCTCATTCAAGTGGATATTCTGAACGAAAGTGGAGTGGAACAACTCGATGATGCTGCCGTCGACGCCTTTCGCTCGGCTGCGCCCTTCCCCAATCCCCCCAAGGGAATGGTCGAGCCAGATGGCACAATCAAGATCCGTTGGGACTTCGTTTTAGAAGTATGAAGACACTCCTCCTCTGCGGCTACCGAGACTGTGACGATGCGGATGAGGCGGTTGGAATCGACCGCAGCACTGATGATAAAACTCTCATCGATCGTCGAATCACACAGCTCCGGCAACTCGGCTTTGATGTCGTTTGCGTGTTGGCTGGCAATCGGGCCGACGTGCAGTTGCGGCAGTGCAAAAGCATTGAATCCTGTGATTTGGTGTTTGATACGAATGAGCCCCACTGCAACCTGATCTCCAATTTGCGCGCCGGCACCTTTCACCTCGAAAATGAAGGGGCCTTTGTCCTACCCGTCGAGATCCCCGTGCCTGACCAAATGCAGTGGCGATTCTTGTTGAACGAGTATGGCCGCTCAGGCTTTGGCCAACGGACCACTTTTTTGCAGCTGCGACCGACTCTAGGGGCGCCGTGCCAATATGGCTTCCCCCTTCTGCTCACTCGAGAGGGCGCCAAATTTCTACGAGATACGCCGAACCTCACAAGTCTGGTTGATTCTCGCCTGCAATACCGGCAACTTGAGATCGAAACTGAGCAGGACATAACCAGGCAATTGCCTACCTAGAGGGAGCCAAATATGGCCCAGGCTGTAAAAACTCGTGCAACATCAACTGGAGCCCTCAACCTAAAGGTGCTCAATTCAATCGCCCGCCGCGCCCACTACCTCGCAAACAAAATGATCTACATGGCCAACACTCGCGACAACGTAGAAAAGGGTGATCCCAAAATCGGCGGCCACTCGTCGGCCAGTGCGAGTTCGCTCCACATCTTAGGAGCCCTTCACCTAGTGATGAAGTCCGGCTTTGATTGGATTGCCAATAAACCGCACGCCTCGCCCGCAGATCATTCCTACAATTATTTGTTGGATCTGCTGCTTAAGCCTGATCTCAGTCGGCTGTCGCTGGATGAGGCCAACGTGGCTATGGCTTCGCTCCGCGCGTTCCCCAAAGACAATGAGTTTGTATTTCAGTCGTACCATTCGGCCTATGATCCAGATTTTCACAATTTCTTCCCGTCGGGAACTGTGGGCATTCCACCTGTCAACGCCGGTTATATGGCGTTGGCCTATCGCTACGCCGCTCGCCATGGCTATGAAGTTCCAGAGGCGCACTTTTGGTCAATCATTGGCGACTCAGAGTTTCGCGAAGGATCATTATCTGAGGCGATTCCCGATTTTGCTGAACGTCAGTTAGGCAATGTCACTTGGATCTTAGACTTCAATCGCCAGAGCCTCGACGGTCACCGCATTACCAATCAAAAAATTATGAACGGGACCGACGATCTTCGAATTGAGCGCATGATGTTGGCTAATGGTTGGCACGTTGTGCACGCCCGACACGGCCAGCTTCGCAAAAAGCTGTTTGAGCAAGCTGGCGGCGAGTTGTTTCAGCAGCTGTTTGAAGGCGATCTGTCTGACTATGAGTTGCAAGTGCTGTTGCTCTTAACCGACGCGAAAGCTGTGAAGCAAATGCTTCTTGAGAAGCAACCTAAGCTCGACAAATTTTTAAAAGCGGTAAACGATGCCGATTTAATCGAGGCCGTACGAGATTTTGGCGGACACGACTTCACAACTCTGATTGAGGCCTTTGAAGAGAGCAAGCGCGAAACTGAGCGCCCATCCATGGTGATTGCTCACACGATCAAAGGTTGGGGTTTGAAAATGGCCGCTAACCCCGGCAACCACTCCGCCCTCCCCGACGAAGACGAAATTCAGCAACTCGCTAAGAATGTGAGTGTTCCCGACGGTCAAAACTTTGCCCGGCTTAGCGCCGCATCAGAAGAAGGGCGCTTTTTAAAAGCTCGCGGTGAAAAGTTACACCAAGAGATCTCCGCTCAACATGCCCTCAAACAAAAAAATCAAAAGTTTTTTGCAGATCTCGGAGTCCAACTCGGCGAAATGCCCCCCACCCTCGATATCAATTTTAAGATGGCCAACTATCCCCATACTCAGTGGATGCTCGGACAGTTAACGGCTAAGCTCACTCGCTTAGCTAATACGCCAATCGACGCAAAACAACTGCGCGACAAGCAGCGCGCACTCACGGATACAGAACGCCCATTCAAGCTCGCGGGTGAGATGATTGTCAGTATGGCGCCCGATGTGGGCACCAGCACCAACTTAAATCCCTCGATGGACGGCAAAATCTACAGCGCCAACGCCGTTGAGGATCTCGAACTTGAAAAAGGCGTAAAAGAAAAAACTGTACCCGATCTGGTCCCTGGGCAAGAGGTCAACGATCGCTTTTTGCGCTTCGATATCGCTGAGGCCAATGTCATGTCTTGCCTAGGCTCTTTCGGAAAAATCCGCGATGTACTGGGGATTCCACTCCTACCTTTGATGACCGTTTATGATTTTTTCATCAAGCGCGCCTTAGACCAGTTGTTTTACAACTTGTACTGGAAGTCCTCCTTTATTCTTGTGGGGACGCCCTCTGGGGTAACGCTCTCACCAGAAGGGGCCCAGCACGGCTGGAAGTCTGACATCCAAATTCCCAACCAAATCACTTGGGAGCCCTTCTTTGTGCAAGAGCTCGACTGGATCTTAGTGGATTCACTCAAGCGTGCACTCACCGGTGATGACGAAGGCCGCAACGGCGTGCTCATCCGCGGTGTTACTCGCGGTGTAGATCAAAAAATGTTTATGCAGTCTTTAAAGTCGCAACGGCGCTTCAAGGCAGACTGGAATTCCAACTCCGCACTGGCCCCCGCGGGAATGGAAGTTCAAAGCGCCACCGACGAATCAAAGGTCCCAAGCTTAGATGAGCCCTCCATCCTACAGGCCGTGCGCGCCGACGTTCTGAATGGCGCCTACCATTTGATCGATTACCGTGGCTACGCTGGCTATGATCCCGGAGACAACGTGGTTCATATTTTTGCCATGGGTTCACCCGCGACCGAGGCCATTAAGGCCTCCCAAGCGCTTCTGCAGAAGGGCATTTACGCCAACGTTATCGTCGTGACCAATACGGATTTGCTTGTGGGCAACTTGGCCCATGCCAACGCCTACCAACATCTGTTGCAGACTCTCGGCATCAACGCAGATTTGCATATCAAAAACATAAACAGTGAAGACACAGCGCAAGTGCGAACTTTGGCGGGCCGACGCATACCGATTGTGAGTGTGCACGATGGCGAGATTGGCTTGCTGGACAATCTTGGCTCGATCGTGGGCGTTCGGCAAGAGACGTTGGCGGTTCGAAAACACTCACGCTGCGGTCGCCCCGTGGATGTCTATCAGTACCATCACATTGATGCAGCTTCCGTGGAGGCCGCTTGCGGCAAAGTGCTGGCCGAAACGGCGCTTGAGAATATTGTGGTCCCCAGGGAACAATGGAATGAGCTCAGCCAAAGCCCGGTGCGAGCTGGGGCGCAAGACTGGCGTCAGCTCTGGCCCTCGACTGGTGAGTAGAGCGAAAGCCCTGAAGAGCTGAGGGGACTCCTTCGGCTCTTAAATTTTTTGCGCGATCGTCAGACCCTCAACCGTGGGCACTAGCATAGAATTGTACTTGGTTTTATTCGCCAACCGACGATTGAACTCTCGCATAACTTGAATTTGTTTAGCGTTAAACTTTCGACAAGCCTCAGAGTCATCCCACACGGCACCGCCCAAAAACGTATTGTCCCCCACGATCAACCCTCCGGGGCGCACATGCCTCTCGGCCCAATCCAAATACTCACAATACGCCGACTTGTTGGCGTCGATAAAAACCAAATCAAACGGGCCGGTGCTCTCTAACGTGGGCAGGAGCTCCTTGGCATCTCCACAGAGCACCTGAATATTTGGCACGCCCGAGGTGTTGGCCTTTGCGAGGGCATGCATTTTAGGGTTTTTCTCTAGTGTGATGATCTCGGCGTCTTCACCCGCAAAATGGGCTAGAGCCAAAGCGGAGTGCCCCACCAGCGTGCCCAGTTCCAGGATTTTTTTTAGCCCTAGCACCTGAACTAAAAAACCCAGAATCTGCGTCTCGTGCGGCGCTAGGGATTTAAACTCCACCGCCATGTGCTGCATCTGCTCACGCACAGAAGCGAAGCTTGATTGGGAAGACAAAAAGAGTGAGTCACAATAAATTTCACGCGGCTCGAATTTTCTCATGGCGCCAACTTACCAGGACCGTGATAGCCTGCAACTCACAATGGCTAAAATCGCTTTGGCAATATTTGATTTTGACGGAACGCTGGTGGACACCGCGCCGGATTTGATCCGTAGCACCAATTTGTTTCTTGAGTCCAAGGGGTTTGCACCACTTCCACCCGAGCGGATTCGGGCAGAAATTGGGATGGGTTTACGCAAACTCATTGTCGACCTGCACCCCGAGCCCATCACTGACCCCCGGGTGGTGCAAAAAATCGAGGCCGATTTTTTGAAGCTCTACGAAAGCGAGTTCTTGTCTTCCCCCAAGCTCTTCACGGGCGCGATGGAATTCCTAAGCGAGTGGGAGGGACAGATCGCCATCGTCTCCAACAAGCGCATCCGATTCATCACTCCGATCTTAGAGAAGTTAGGCTTAGATCAACTCCCATGGTCGGCGGTGATTGGTGGCGACACCTTCAGCAACATGAAGCCTCACCCAGAGCCCCTGTTGGCAGCGATGCAAGCGGCGAATGTGGATGTCAGTGAGACGGTGATGGTTGGAGATGGACACCCCGATGTGCGTGGGGCTGTGGGCTTGGGTATGCGGTGCGTAGCGGTTGAGTTCGGCTACACACCGGTAACTGAGCTTATGGAGCTTGGAGCATGGCGAAGCATCGGCAATTTCTCAGAGCTTTTGCCCCTCCTCCGTTCCCAATAGCAGCATGTCAAAATGACGGCGCTCGCCGGCCCACGCCATTGACTCCCCACCTCCTTAACGCTACACAGAATTTCATCTTCTAAAGTGATCTCAAGTGAAAGTGCAACGGGGGAAACTATGCAGCTCATCAGTCCACTCTTCAGATCTTTCAAGGCGTTCAAGAGTCTCATTATTTTCTGCTCTGTCCTTCTGACCTTGGGGTGCACTAAAAAGTCTGACGCTCCAGACAACTCGATCACTTTCCCCCTCGAGGCCTACATTAAGGGGCTTGATCCCGCAAAAAGCTCCGACACCTACACAGAAGAAGTTCTCTCCAACCTGGTCGAAGGACTTTTTCAATACAGTTACCTCAAGCGCCCGTTGCAAGTGGAGCCACTGCTCGCAGCTGCCATGCCCACGGTTTCAAAAGATGGCATGACTCACACCTTTAAAATCAAAAAGGGCGTGCGCTTTCATGACTCCGAAGCTTTTCCAGACGGGAAAGGTCGCGAGGTCAAAGCCCAAGATTTTATCTACTCCTGGAAGCGCTTGGCTGACCCCGCCACCCAAAGTGAAGGTTGGTGGATCTTTGATGGCAAAATCAAAGGCCTCAACGAATGGCGCGACAAAATCGGCAAAGAGGCGAGCGTGACTTACGATACGCCCGTTGCCGGGCTCGAGGCTCCAGATGATGAGACTCTTATTATCCGTCTCACTGTCCCCTACTACCAACTGCACTACGTTCTCACGATGTCCTATGCCTCTGTCATTCCTAAAGAGGCCGTGGATAAATACGGGGCGGAATTTCTCAATCACCCTGTTGGCACCGGTCCATTTAAATTTGAAAGTTGGATTCGCGGCAACAAGGTCATCTTGGCTAAAAATCCAACCTGGCACGGCGGAACCTTTCCAAGTGAGGGCAGCGCTGAGGATAAGGCCTCCGGAATTCTTGCCGACGCTGGCAAGCCACTCCCCTTTGTCGACAAACTGATTTTTTTAGAAATGCCCGAAGCTCAACCCCGATGGTTAAGCTTTATGAAGGGCACCACGGATCTGAGCGGCATCCCTAAGGACAACTACGACGGCGCCGTCAAAGATCGCAAGCTCCGCCCTGAAGTTGAAAGCAAAGGCATTCGACTTCACATCTACAGCAGTGCCGAAGTCGTCTATATTTCATTCAATATGGTGGATCCTGTTGTAGGTAAAAATCTGTACCTGCGCCAAGCTCTAGCTATGGCCTACGACACAACGACGGCGATGGAGAAGTTTTACAACAACCGCGCCATCATGGCCCATTCGATGATCGCCCCCGGGATGGATGGCTACGAGCCTGAATTTAAAAACCCATTCAAAGAGTACAACGTTGAAAAGGCCAAGGAGCTCCTCAAAAAGGCCGGATACCCCGACGGCAAGGGTCTACCTCCCATTGAGTACTCTGACTCCGGCACCACGACCAGCCGCCAAATGTCTGAGTACCTCTCGCAACAGTTTGAGAAAATCGGCGTGAAGGTCAACATCGTCTCCAACTCCTGGCCACAGTTTCAAGATCGCATTCGCAACAAAAAGGCCCAGATGTTTGGGATGGCTTGGCTAGCGGACTATCCCGATCCACAAAACATGATGCAGCTGTTTTATGGGCCGAACATCAGCCCTGGGCCAAACAGCTCGAACTTTCAAAATAAAGAATTCGATGCGCTCTATGAAAAGGCCCTAAAGCTCCCCCCAGGTCCCGCGCGCTCTGATCTGTATAAAAAAATGCGCGATATCTTTGTGGCCCAGCTGCCCTGGATTCCGACGGTACATCGTCAAGGATTCACTCTTTCGCACGGATGGATTGAGAACTACAAAAAAGTCGACTCCATGCACGGCTACTTTAAGTACCTAAGAGTGAATGTGGATAAAAAGAAAGAGCTGAAAGCGAAACTCTAATGTTTAAATTCATTCTTCGCCGAACACTCTATACGATTCCTATTTTGTTCGGCGTAACGTTGATCATGTTTTTGTTGTTTCACGTGGCTGGCGGCGATCCTGCGGCGCAAGCGGCCGGCCGATATGCAACGCCTGAGTCTATCCAAATCATTCGCGTGCAAATGGGTCTGGATAAGCCACTGGTGATTCAATACTTCGAGCTGGTTCGACAAATATTCACCTTAGACTTCGGCCGATCATGGGCATCTAAGCAAGAGATCTCATCGCTCTTTGCCAGTGGAATCGGGCCTTCACTTTCTGTCACGCTCCCCGCATTTGTACTTGCCCTCCTTATGAATATTCCCCTCGGCATGCTTGTCGCCTACAAGCGCAACAGCTGGTTCGATAAGAACATGTTGGTGCTGTGCTTGGCGATGCTCTCGATTAGCTCCGTGGTTTACGTGTTGGCGGGCCAATACTTTTTATCCTATAAACTTGGGTGGTTTCCGGTTTCAGGGTGGGACCCCAGCTGGATTGGTCGGTGGGAGTACGTCACTCTACCCGTGATTATTTTACTGGTGCTGTTCTTTGGTGGAGACTTGCTGTTCTTCCGCACCGTATTTTTAGAAGAAATGCATCAAGACTACGTGCGCACCGCCCGCTCTAAGGGCCTTTCCGAACGCCGAGTTCTTTTTAAACATGTGCTTCGCAACGCTCTGGTGCCGATCATCACGTTGCTTGTTTTGCAGGTCCCATTTTTAATTGTGGGTTCACTGTTGATTGAGAGTTACTTTGGCATCCCCGGCTTGGGAGGCATGATCTTCCGCGCCATTCAAGAGGCCGACTTTCCCGTCATCAAAGCAATGACCATTATGGGTGCTGTTCTCTACATTGTGTTTCAACTGTTGAGTGATGTGCTTTATGCATTGGTCGATCCAAAGATACGGCTGGGGTGAGTATGGCATCTGTCGGTGCAACAACCGCACAACCTGCAAACTTTCATGTGGCAAAAGCTGGACGCAGCCAATGGTCCGATGCCATCTATCGCTTACGCCGTGATCCAGTGGCGTTCATCTGTTTTGTAGTCATTTGCGGCTATCTTTTGCTCGCGCTTCTTTGTGCTCTCGGGATTGCCTTCCCCAATCATGCTCTGACCGACAATGCCAGGGCTTACCTTGCCCCCAACGCTCAACACTGGTTTGGTACGGATATTTTTGGTCGAGACGTATTGGGCCGCGCGGCCCATGGCACGATCACTTCGCTGACCGTCGGGTTCTTTGGCGCAGCCCTTGCCGTGATGATCGGGACTTTTCTTGGCTCCATCAGCGGCTATTTTGGTGGTGTGGTCGATGACCTTGTGGTTTGGTTTTATACCACTATCGATACCATCCCCTACATCCTGTTGGTGGTGGCATTTTCGTTTGTGGCGGGGCCAGGACTCAGCACCATGTGTTTGGCCATCGGCTTGACCAGTTGGGTGAGCCATTGCCGGATCGTTCGCAGCGAGTTTATGAAGCATCGAGAGCGGGAGTACGTGCAAGGTGCTGAGGCCATGGGAGCTAGCCATGCCCGACGCATCTTCATTCATATACTCCCCAACACCTTTCACCTGGTCTTGATCAATTTTAGCTTAGGCTTTGTCTCGGCCGTGAAGAGCGAAGTGATTTTGAGCTACCTCGGGCTAGGTGTTAAGCCCGGCACCCCGAGCTGGGGCATGATGATCAGCGATGCAAAGCTGGAGCTGTCGAGAGAAGTCTGGTGGGGAATCACGGCAGCCACTATCTTTATGTTTTTCTTAGTGTTAGCGTTTACGCTCTTCAACAATGCCCTACGTGATGCATTGGATCCTAAACTGAAGGGCCGTTGAGAATTTTTATCGGGAGGATTTGATGTCGACACCATCTATCATTGATGTTCGCAATCTCTCTGTTGAGTTTCGAACAGACGAGGGCTTGGTCAAAGCCGTGAAGGGAATTTCCTTTCAAGTGCCACGCGGCAAAACGGTGGGTCTCGTGGGTGAATCGGGCTCTGGTAAAAGCGTCACTTCGCTGGCCATCATGCGATTGATCCCCAGTCCCCCAGGTAAAATCACCAGTGGCGAAATCCTAATCGATGGCAAAGATCTCTTGAAGCTATCTGAAGGCGATATGCGCAAAGTGCGCGGCAACAAGATTTCAATGATCTTTCAAGAGCCTATGACGAGCCTGAACCCAGTCTTCACTGTGGGCGATCAGATCAGTGAAACCCTGATGGTCCATCAAAAAATTAGCAAACAGGCCGCGCAAGAGAAGGTGCTAGATCTTCTCACTCAGGTGGGCATCCCTAACCCCAAAGAACGCATCAAGAGCTACCCCCATGAGATGAGCGGTGGACAGCGCCAACGGGTAATGATCGCCATGGCGATTGCCTGTGAACCCGATCTCTTGATTGCGGATGAGCCCACCACCGCACTCGACGTCACCATTCAAAAGCAAATTTTAGATCTGCTCGCCGACTTGCAAAAAAAATATCAGATGTCTGTTCTCTTTATCACGCATGACCTGGGCGTGATTGCCGACATCGCCGACGAAGTCGTAGTGATGTATCGAGGCGATATTGTCGAGAAGGGCACCACCCAACAGATCTTCTCTAGCCCTAAGCACCCCTACACCAAGGGCCTCTTAGCTTGTCGTCCTTCGCTTGAAAAAAATCCGCGACGCCTCCCGGTTGTCAGTGATTTTATGGCGTCCGATGGCAGTGAGCGGACCGTAGATGTTGCCGTCTTAAAACAGCAAAAGCAGACGCGGGCTATCGGCGCCGACCAATCCGTCCTGCTTGAAGTAAAGAATATTAAAAAGCATTTTCCGTTGCAAAAGGGCTTTCTCGGCGGCGTAAAGAGTTGGGTCAAGGCTGTCGACGATGTGACGTTAAGCGTGCGCCGCGGCCGAACTCTAGGGCTTGTCGGTGAATCTGGTTGCGGCAAGACCACCTTAGGGCGGACGATTTTGCGCTTGGTCGAACCCACGGCCGGTCAGATTATTTACAAAGGGCAAGATATCACGCAGATCGACCGCGAAGCGATGCGGGCCATGCGGCGAAAAATGCAGATTATTTTTCAAGACCCTTATGCTTCGTTAAACCCACGCATGACGATTGGCGCGGCTCTTATGGAACCCATGATCATCCACAGCCTCGGCAAGGACCGCACCGAACGCATAGAGATGGCGGGCGCGCTGATGCAAAAAGTGGGGTTGGATCGCAGTATGCTCAATCGCTATCCGCATGAGTTCTCCGGCGGGCAACGCCAGCGCATTTGCATAGCCCGTGCTTTGGCGGTTGAACCTGAGTTTATTGTTTGTGATGAGTCAGTGTCGGCACTCGACGTGTCAATCCAGGCGCAAATTCTAAATCTGTTGTTGGACTTGCAAGAGGAGATGGGTCTGACTTACGTGTTTATTTCACACGATCTGGCGGTGGTGAAATTTATCGCTGACGAAGTGGCCGTGATGTACAATGGCAAAGTGGTTGAGCTGAACGATGCCGTCGGCATCTACGAAAACCCGCAACACGATTATACAAAAAAACTTTTGAGCGCAATCCCCCGCGGGATTCCCAAAAATATGATGATCTAGGTCAACTGTATGGCCGGACTCAACCAGCGATTCATCGATTCGCTCCGCTCAAGAGTGCGCGACTTTGAAGATCAAAAAGTCACCGGCTCAGTCTTGAGCCTCGAAATCTTTCATCTCGCCAGCAACGTCAACGGTGATGACGAGTCCATTCTCAAACGCTACATCGAAACCAAAGCCAACCGCGTCGCCACTCTCGCTGACCTCGGCCTCAGCCAAAACGTCCGTCCACAAATTCTCGAAGTAATCGACGCCCTAGAATCCGAACTCCGCGACTGGGGCTACTAAGTTGCGAGCGATTGCCGTTATTCTCGAGAGTGCCTAGCGGGAGCCCGGAGAAGTAAAGATTCACGAGACTCAAATTCAACAGGGATGAACATTGAATCGCACCTTCGAAAATCCGACTTCGACTGAGCGGAGTTTGCGCCGGATTGCTCCACAGTTTCACATTGGTCCTACTTCGGCAAAACCCCTGTCTAAGCTTTATTTAAACGATTTGAATTTCAATTAAACGCACAGCCTAGGCCATTTTGCCGAAATCGGACCAATGGATTTGCGCACGTTTAGAAAGAGCTTGAAGAAGGTCTTCACTTACTAAAATCAACCATCATACCCTCGTCACAAAACACGGGGCGGAGTAGGGGTTAAGCCCATGAGCTAGCGGTCTGAACTTTTATAAATCGATTCTATATTTCGAAACAAATCGACTGGGCGCTGAAGTCGGAGTCTGTTTTTATTCCATGACTTGCTCGCGGCCATCACCACTTGGGTGGCCTGGGGCACATTTAGCAGCTCGGCAAAAGCGACTAGGTTTTTAGAAATTTTCTCATCTGTGTGCTTGACCTCAACCAACTCGACTGGCCTGGCGTCTTGGGTAATCAAAAAATCAACCTCACGCTGGTTTTTATCTTTTACGTAGTACAAGCCCATCCGCAGACCTTCATAGTCCTCGAGAAAGTTATTTTTTTGCAAGAGGTGTAATGCCACTAAGTTTTCAAAGCGGACGGCCTCACCGCCTCTCACTTCCGCATTGTCATAAAAATACACCTTTATGGGCTTGTGAACGGCCCGCGTGATTTTTTTATCATAGCCTCTCAAAATAAATATGAGGTACATACGCTCAAGCACCTTAAGCCATTTTGTTGCTGTGACGGGTGACACACCCACCTCTTGAGCTAAACTTGAAACCGACAGCGTTGAACCCACCCGGTCGCGCAGATGATCCAGCAACAGCTCGAGCAGATCAATATTCTGCAGTTGCTCAAGATCGCGTACGTCCTCTTGCAAAATCCGACGACACCTCTCCTCACGCCAACGCCTAGCCTCTCGTTCATTATTATCTAAGAAAACTTCTGGAAATCCCCCGACCCGCATCAATCGATCCAACGCCTCAGTCGCCTCCATACCTGAAGGCCGATCAAATAAGGACAATGGATGAAGCCGCCAGTAGTGGTACCGACCCAACAAAGAGTCTCCCCCACGCTGATAAACATCTAATCGGGCACTCCCGGTGACCAAAAACTGATGCACTTCGTTTTCGGTATCATAAAAGCCTTTGACCAAAGACTTCCATTTTCGAAATTTGTGGATCTCATCAAAGACGAGGAGCTGGTCCTCATCCGTCCAGTCGCCAGCTAGGATTCGCTTCCTATCTGCCACTTTATCCCAGTTTAGATAGAGCCCGGCAAATTTATTCTTTAACAGCGACTTGGCAAGAGTCGTCTTTCCACATTGGCGAGGACCGCCAACAAAAACCATCTTTTTTTTCAAATCCTGCTCGATAAACTGGGCAATATGTCGTATCAACCGGCCCTCCAACTATAAGGCATTTTGATACACCTGTAAAAATTTGTCAAGGCAGTTTGATGCACCCCTAACAATCTGGCTTTTGACTAGACCTTGTTTATAGACCTAGTTTCGCTACGGCATCTCTTGCCGTGACTATGTAAATTCCAGAAATTTCTTTAAGAGACAAGAGGTCTGCCTTATCGCCGGCGACAATAAAGTCCGCCTTTCCTCCTACGGCTGCAGACAAAAACTTATCGTCATCAGGATCAGGGCTTTCATGGACAGGATAAAGGATTTCTACTCGTTCTGTTTCGTTAACAAAAAGAGCGGTGAGATGACTGATAGTTTCGTCTGTTATTTTTTTGTATTTACGGATGTGTGGATACTCCAGAACTCTTAGGTATTCGCTGATGACTTCATCTGAAATCAGAAGTGTGATTTTTTTACTGCGAATGGCGTCCAAAATTTTTGCTGGTGGGGTGCCTGAAGAAATAAGCCCGCTGACAATGATGTTCGTGTCTACCACGAGACGTGGCGGTTTAGGCACGAGCCTTCTTTCTCACACCTTTGATAGCCTTAGCTATGTCGGCCTCGAGATCCTTAAGATTCACGTCTTTATTGGCTTCACGGACCTCAGCTACCGTCCTCCATGGATCAATTTTTCTCAAAGCTCGCCTAATCATTGAGCTGGCTACTCCAAATGGCCGATATCCGAACCTTCGACACCTGATTTCTCAGTCTTTAGATCGACGGGAGAATAGCTGTTGACCGGCTTTGCCAAGCTTGCTTACGTGGCGAAATGGCAAAAAGAGCTGATGTGATAAATGAGGAAAGTCTATCGGGACTGCTCCGGCACCATCCCTATCTTCAGATATTGCAAAAAGAAGATTGGCAAGGATACCTTCTCCTATTGAGTCAAATTTACGATACCCTAGAGGAGCAAAGCTCCCGTGTCCCGATGGATGCGATACGCACTTTGGCGCTTGGTTTCTATTCAACTAGGGCCTTAGCTGCACCGGAACAAAAAGTCGGCGTTTTTTTTGCAATGACGATTGGTGAACTCCAGGTGCTTAAAGACTCGCATGACCAGTTTGGACAACGTTACATTGAAGGGACCCGTGCGGGAAAAATGCTTTTGCAAATGGTTGAGGGTCTTTTGGCGCAAAGGACCAAATTTAGCGGGACCGGTGCAGAGACATTGTTAGGCTCCTTGAATGACATTTTAATTAGTCGTCAACAAATGTCTGAAAGCGAAGCCATTAACCACCATAAAGAAAGAATTGAAGCCTATAAGGATGATTTAAAGCGAATCAAGAAAGATGGGATTTCAGCAGCGCAACTTCTACCTATGCCCCACTCTAATGAAGCGCTTTTCGTACAGGCTGAAGAAGCAGCGATTCACGTCTTGCAATCGATAGAAGAGGTTAAAAGCGCAATTGAGCTAAAACGAAAAGAATTGGCGTCCACTTATTTTCAGACGCAGCGGTCGGCGGGTCAAATCTTGGGGGCGGTGGCCGACTTCTATCAGCAGCTTTACTCCTCTCCTTCCTATTCAAGCTACGTTCAGGCTAAGGCGCTTCTATCGCACTTAGAAGGCTTTCAATCACGCTTTGGACTGCGCAATGTCGATCGCCTCCTACACACAATTCGAAACAAAAGCATCTTGCCAGAGGACACATTAAAGCGCTCGAATCTTAGATCGTTTATGCAGCAGTTCGGTCTGGCCGACACCAGTATTCAGGATAAAATTAGGTCGCAGATTCGAATACTACAGCAGCAAGTCCTGTACTCTGTGTCCACCGACATTGAAGGACTAAGCAAAACGCTACACGATTTATTCTCACACTTTAGTGCACAATCGAGTGCCACTCTTGATTTTTGCGAGACCCATCCGGTCACAATTAACATCAGTCAAGAATTCGAGTATGGTCCGGCCGAGCTCCATAACTTCGATTTGCCCAAAGACGTAGCCACGCAGATTTTAGAAGAAGAGAGTCTAGATCTTGCTCAACAGAGGGAACTTTTTTTAGCACTACTGAGAGCGGAAGAGGGTACATTAAAGGATATCCTGACCCGACTCCACGAGCACCTATTTCAGCATGGATCTTTGCAGGCTAGTCTACACAATTTTCCAGGTGGCCTTGCCGAGTACTACGTATTGAGTGAGGTCGAGCTTTTTGCTCCTGAGGTAAACAAAGTTGAGCTCAGTTTTGTCGACCTTGCCCTCGACTCTAAACATAGACGATATGTATTGCGCAACACGCCTGACTTTGTTCTCACCCTAAGGGAGGTTTCACAAGATGGAGAAGTCTGAACTTGAGTTGGCGGGGTGTCTGCGGCGTCTTTTGCGCTCCAGATACATCATTCGATCACGAAACGAAACTTGGTTTAAAATGATTGTAGATCATCGAAAACAACTGCAAGAGGTTGTTCACACGTTTGGCGCTCAGCTTAACATCAACGAACCACTCGGGGTGATTCATCTCAGTGCTGAAAACGAAGAGCTAGAAGACCGGTTGGCATTGCGAATGAGTCGCCCCAAAATTTTAAGTGCTTTCTCAACTGCACTCATCCTTCATTTGCGGTGGCATCGACTCCAGTTCTATCTTCAACCTAGCGCTAGCGATGTGCCAGTCGTTGATGCACTAGAGATGCGAGATTACCTCTATCAATTTAGCAAAGCTAAAGTCGATGCTCAGTTCGAACGCCAGTTTCGTCGGTGCATTGAGGAGTTATCAGAACTACAAGTCATAGTCGAAACGGCGAGCGACTCAGGATTCTACGAGATTACCGCACTGTGCGACCTGCTCTTACCCGCAGATCAAATTAAGGAACTAAAATCACGGGCAGAGGTCTATTTTAGCCATGCCACTGAAACAATGGAGCAAGACAACGATGCTGGATAATGGGTTTAGCCTTGCAAAAGTCGAATTGCTCAACTGGGGTAATTTTCATGGCTATCAAAAATTTTCGCTTTTCGAGCCGAGTCATGGCGGCCCTTTATTTTCTCCAGCCGCAGCCAGCGCCATTCTCGGAATTAATGGATCCGGAAAATCGACTCTGATAGATGCACTAATGATCGTACTTTTGCCCTTCGAAGGGTCAGTCAAGCTCGGAGTCACAAACGACGTGGAGGCGGGAAGCAGCGGCGGTCGAACGATTCGAGATTATGTATTGGGCAAGCACTCATCACATAGTGGCGTGATTTCAGAGCCAGAGGCCGTCTTCGGACGTAAAGAAGGTTGCTCTTTTGTGCTCTTAAATTTTGTTCACAATCGCCAGCCTGATCGCAAACTTACACTGGGACGGGCCTGGTGGTATCACAACTACAAAGTCAGTGACACTCAAGTTGCTTTTCTAGCCTACAACATGTTGTCTGTTCAAGATTTGTGTACAGAGGGCAAAACTCCACCTACGGCCAAGTGGTTTCGGCAGCATGCCAAATCTGCACTTTCTAATGTCCAGATATTCGAAACCATGCAATCCTACTTTGCGGCACTCAGCCAGTCGCTCGGGCGAATAACTCGTGATGACTTGAAAATTTTGAATAGGACTTTCTTCGTAAAATCTATTTCAAATATCGATCAGTTCATTCGTGAAAATATGTTGATTGATCAAGATAGCCCCAATCTTGACCGTTTGATGGAAAACGTCCGCAACGGCCAAGAAATTGCTCTTTCAATTGAAACGTGTGAAGCTAAAATCACATCTATCTCACGTATCTTGCGAGAACTCACCCGCTTAGTCGAGTTCTCTGAGCTTGAGCTTCAGACAGATCGACGCAAACGACTGCTCAGTCTTTACCGAGAATGGAGGGAGTGGCGAGACCTCGTAACTCAAAAAGAGGCACTATCCAGCGAAAAATCGCTAATTGAACTTCGACTGCCAACTATCAAAGGTGATGCCATACGTGCAGAAGAAAGTTGGCGGGCAGCTGAGAATCGATTGCTGAATGGTGATATCGAAGCCCGACTAGGCGCGCTCGACCAAGAGATTAGCTCAATTCAAACTAAAGTTGCGTGGAAGTCTCAAACACTGGAAAAATGGCGATACAAAGCTAAGACCTGCAAGTTGGCTCTACCAACTGGGGGGAAATCTTGGATTCCGTTTATTGCGAGTATCGAAGACAAAATCTCGAAGATTAGAGCCGACCATCTGGCACTGGCTGCCGAAATTGAAGATCTTCGCGACAGCCGATTTGCACTAGATGCCACAGCTCGAGAAAGGCGTGAAGAATTAGAGCATATCGTAAACAGCAAATCACTAATCCCTAAGGAGCTGCACCATCTGCGAGACGCGGCAGCAGTCAAGTTAAATGTTCCAAGAGGTCAGTTGATGTTTGTAGGTGAGCTCCTACAAGTGAAAACTGAAGCTCGAGACCTTCGCACCGCCATTGAGGCGGTCTTGTTTCCAGTGGCTCGAAACCTTCTTTGTCACCCTGAATCGCTGCATGCCCTAACACGTTGGTTAGATCAACAAGGCTTACGAACTGACGTCACCGTGAAGAGGATCTCCCCAGAGGAGCTTAATTCATTTGGGCGAGAAACAACTGATCAATCAGCAAGTGAAGGCACCCGAATATTGGACGTGCTTGAAATGCGGTCATCGGGGGAACACCCATTCTCTGAATATTTGTGGAACTGGCTTTATGATTCCTTTGATTACCAC
Organism: Bdellovibrionales bacterium; assembly: GCA_041739415.1. Classification (GTDB taxonomy): domain Bacteria; phylum Bdellovibrionota; class Bdellovibrionia; order Bdellovibrionales; family UBA1609; genus JALHOQ01. The sequence continues at coordinate 183,929 of JBGSNU010000035.1, forward strand.
CTCGTTGATATTAAGAAATTCAAATCTCAATATGGAAGATTAGTCACTATCGATGGGCTGGTAAAAAAAGATCATCGCACGATGCGAAAGCTGAAACGGGGATTTGCTCATTCCCTTGGCTGGGAAAATGCCGACCGAATAGAGCACCTGACGCAAGAACTCGTGCTGCTACAAAATAGACGCAACGATGACAGCGCACTTCTTGAGGAAAAATTGGCGAACCAGCGCCTTTGGGATGAACAAACTCGCCTGCTCGCCGAAATCTCTGACCGTTACCTCGAAATTCATGGCATCGAAGACGATGAAACTCTAATTGCCAACCTACTGAACGAGCGACGTCAAATTTTGGACCGAAATCCAGACCATAAAATCATGCGTCTTGAGGTTGAAGAACTCAAAACAAAAGCGTCTCGGTTGACGAGCGGCCTGCTTAAACTAGAGGCTGAGCTTGAAAATAAAAATAAACAGCACCAGCAAGTTGAGGGATTGATTCCAATCCGTGAACGAGAACTGAAAAGTTCGAAGCTATATTCGGATCTCATTTTGGATTTGAATACAGAAGAAGCCTTGAGTTCCGCACTGCTTGCAGTCCAAGCCACTCTGGAAAAGCGAGCTCTCTCTCGGCTTCAACTGGAAGCCGAACTGGCTGAGGAGGCTCTTAAGTGCAAACAAGGGCGCGACCGAGCGCTATCGACGGCTGCGAGATATCTCAATGAGTACCGACATTCATTTAATGATCCAAACTTGCCGTATGACCTTGGAGGTCACTTTACTGTAAATGCATTTTTGAACGAGTGGATCGCCGCCGAAAAACGCCTAAGTGAGACCGAACTACCCAAATCAAGAGAAAAGTGGCAGCAGTTCTTTGATCAGGTTCTTTTGGATTCAGTCAAAGATATGATCAACGAAATTAAGGCGCGAGTTCATGATACAGAGGAGACTGTTCGCTCCATAAACGAAGTGCTAAAGCTTACAAATTTCGAAGATTTAGTGACTGAGCAGAGATATCTTCAAATTGATGCACAGACATCTTCAGACGATCGGATTCGAAAATTTCGCAAAAGCATGTCTGAAGTCGAAAAAACACTTAGCCCGGCTATGCGTATTAAAATCGAGTCCAATAGTCAGGAGATTATGCAGGTCTTAGGTAACTTCGTTGATGAGTTTCAAAAGGACACTACCTATCGCGCCTTTGTCACAGATGTGCGTAATCATTTTCAGTTTGCGGTTCATTCCCTGCGACGAATGACCGATATCGGGCCCGATGAAATTGTGGAAGTGTTTTCTGGCGCTCGTAAGGATGCAAAAAGTTCGGCGCAGACAACACAACTCGCCTACGCATTATTAGCGTCTTGTTTAGCTTACCGTTTTCACTTTCATGACCCAATAGCGGGCGCAGACACTCCTCGGTTTATTGTTTTCGATGAGTTTGGCGGAAAATTTGACAACGAAAAGCCACGTGAAATCTTGAAGCTACTGGATAAAATGGGATTTCAGAGTGTATTGGTCAGCCCCATGTCGAAGGCAGATCTACTCGCAGATAGCATAAGTCAACTTGTGCTGGTGCATAAGATTTCTGCCTCGAAGTCGAGGGTGCAATCATTTCAACTTCAATCGCGCGAAGACTACGAACGGCTGCTCAACTCAATCCCCAACAATATCGGTAGCCCTCAAGCGGCAAAGATTGATTATGCCCAATAGAGTTTTAGATTTAGAAGACTACCTAGATAAGGCTGAACGGGATTACCTTCTCGAAGGATCCTCGGAATTCTTTTTCCCGATCCGAAAAAAGGCCTCATTTCCTGATTTTTACGCACAACTCGAGTACGAGCTGCGAGCCCAAGACATTTTGTCAGTTAACGAGTACAGATCCGTAAAGGAAGGCTACACCAAGGTTTCTCGCCCCGCCATGCTAAAACTTTCACTCGATGGCGTCTTAAAATGTCGCCCTCACCTACAAGCACTCGCACGAGAGGTGGCAACTTGGCGAATAGACTTTGCCAATTTGAATGCTGAAGCCGCGCTAAGAACAGGATATCGAGACTTAACGGCATTTCCTTCGCTGACAAGGTCGTGTTTTGAAGTTCTCAAGTACTTAATCGGCCACCGCGAACAGATCCGAGGTTTGCTCGCCAGGCAAGTGCAACACTCAGAATCCAGTAAGCTGATTGGACGAGAGCAACTTCTTCTCAGGCTTTTTGGGTTTTGGAGAGGCGAAAGTGCAACATGGAAGCAGTTTTATCGTCACTTCGAGCTGCTTGAGCGACCGACTGAATTTCGCTTTTACGCACCCAACTGCCAATACCTCAAAAGCACTTTGTCGGATTTTCATGGAGTGTTGAACCCCGACTGGGCGAACCGGTTCAATTTTGATTCGAATCATGGAACTTTAATCGTGGAAAATTTGGAGACTTTCTACTCAGAGGCCTCCAAAAGCCAAAACTATTTAGTAATATGGGGCAGCGGCTGGAAGGCGGTCCTGCTTCGCTCCATTCAAGGCATACTTCCACCTCCCATCTTATACTGGGGTGACATCGACAAAGAGGGATATGAAATTTATGGAGCGCTAAAGGCATATTTGCCAAAACTTCAGCCAACGCTCATGGACAGACAAACTATGGAGCGCCATTTAAATCAATCAACCCCTAAGGAAGTTTTTTGGGGTCCCTATCAGTCTGCTGGCGATCTGCAAGTTGAATATCACGATGTTTGCCAACGGGGTATTTGTATAGAGCAAGAGAAAATACATGACCGCCCCTATTAGCGGTGTAGTCTAACACCCTGGAGCAGAGATAAAATGCAAGACTCGCAACATGAACTTAAAACATTGATTAACTCGTTTCACTCGCTGATATGCATAGTAACGCCAGAGGAAGAACGTGCCCTCGATTTGGTTCGAGCGGTTGCGGCAGAGATGCGACTGCCGATCGCAGAATGGTCGGCATCAAGTGGTCTAAAGGGCAATCCCACATTGGCCGCGGCTCCTTCGACAAAGAACTTTGAGATTCTCTTGGGTTTTTTAGAATCGTATCGAGGTGAGGCTCTTTTTGTTCTCAAGGATTTATCGGACTCAGCTCAGAAGGGTGAACAGCTGCGTCGACTGCGCGAGCTGCTGCAAAAATTTGCGCTCACTCGATCCACCCTGATTGTGGTGAGCGCGCATATTTCTTTGCCCGCAGAGCTACAGCATAAGGCTCTATTCTTTGATCTTAAACCGTTGAGCCGAGCGGATATCGTGCAATTGATAAAATCCAGTTATTACTCGCTGGCCCACACTAAACATATTGAGATGAAGTTAAGCAAAGACGAGCTGGAGACCATGGCGGATGCCTTGTCAGGACTCACTATCGGTCAGATTCGACAGGCCATCTCTTACGCCGCACTAGAGGATCACCGACTCGATTCTACCGATGTCAAAAAACTTTTGAATCGCAAGGCGCAGATGATGAATGAGGGTGGGCTGCTCGAGTACTACCCACCAGATTTGCTCGAGCTACAATTGGGTGGATTCGCCAACCTTAAAAAATGGTCGATTAGGGCGCGAGTCGGATTTTCTGAAAAAGCACGTGAACTCAACCTACCGGTTCCAAAGGGCATTTTGTTGGTGGGCGTGCCGGGCTGTGGAAAGTCGCTCGCCGCCAAAGTCCTTGCCAAAACTTGGCAAATGCCATTGGTGAAGATGGATGCCGGCCGACTGTTTGAAAAATTTATTGCCGAAACACAAAAAAACTTCCGCAAAGCCATTCAAACCGCAGAAGCAATGGCTCCCTGCATTTTATGGATTGATGAAATCGAAAAGGCGATCTTCTCAAATGGCGGTTCCTCCAATGACGGTGGACTAAGCCAACGACTATTTGGTGCTTTTCTCACCTGGATGCAAGAGAAGTCGGCCAGCGTCTTTGTTGTTGCAACAGCCAATGCCATTGAACAGCTCCCACCAGAGCTGCTCCGAAAGGGCCGCTTTGACGAGGTGTTTTTTGTCGACCTGCCCACCCCAAAAGAGCGACAAAATATTTTCGAGATCCACATCCGCCGACGCAACAAAAGCCCAGGGGCATTTGACGTTTCAGTTTTGGCCCGTCTCACCGAGGGATTTAGTGGAGCCGAGATTGAACAATGTGTGATTGGTGGCGCTTATCGATCTTTACAAAATTCCGAGGACATGACGACCCAACATCTGGCTGATGAAATCGCCTCGACAATGCCGCTGAGTCGAACCCGAAGCGCTGAAATTTCTGCGCTAAGGTCACGCTACAAAGACAACTTTGTCAGTGTGAGTGAGGCTGAGGTTCAAGCCACTAATCCGTGAGGCACTCCGGTCCCACTCGGTATTTACCATCGAGCCAATCTCGGAGGTCATCACCGACCGGCCCCTCCACCTGCCGCAATTGCGCGCGCGTCGATTCGCCCAAGTGATCTAAACCCTTTTGTGAAATCTCCATCAAAACCGCGGCATCGAGAAGCGGCGGCAATTGCAAAGCCTTGATGGGGTCTTCTTTGAGTCGAAAGACTCGGTTGGCCGCAGCCAACACAAGTTGTGACAAGTAAGGCTGATTCATCGGATTCAACACCCAGCCACGGGCAGCCGCAAAGGCCTCATTACTGCGCCCCTCAAAGGGTTTAAGTTTCAGAAACTGACTTTGCTTCGGTCCATCATTGGCGAAAAAATTATCCCAAATCAGAGGGGCGCGCCGCAAAGTTTCTGTGACGACTTTTAACTCTACAGCTGTGATCGCGGGAGATATCACCTTGCTGCCCGTCCAAAAAATCTTGACCTCCAGATCCATGTCTTGGCCAATGCGCTCCAAGTACCCAGTCGGTCGTGCACCAAAAACTTTGTCCAAAATGGGGTCATCCGAATAGTAGGTCGGGCAAAACAGCAGGGGCACACGTGTGCAACTTTGCACGAACGCCACCATCTCTGCCTGGACTTGGGCAAGGTCTGGGCTCCCCTTCATGTCGTCGAAAAACAAACCCAGAAGATCCAATTCGAGCTCATCTAGCTGCTGCAGGCGCGTTCGAAGTTCCTGACGCGCCCGCTGGTCCCAACTTTCATGGAGCTCAAACGGACTTAAGCCCACTCCGAATTTCACTCCCGCCTCACGGAACTTCGATCGCAGCGAAGTCAACTGATGCCACATCTCGGGAGGATGCACTGTCGACCATTGCCGCCGAAGATAGGGATCGCGCTTGGGCGCATACAAATAAAAATCATATTGGTTGGCAGACAAAAATGTCGCCATTTGAGCTCGTGCCGTCCAGCTCCAGTCGGGGCCAAAAAAACCTTCGATCACGCCAAGGCCAAGCATATTTTAGTCGTGCGCCAAGTGAATCAAAGCGTTCACCACTTTTTTGACATGCTCAATGTCGAAGGGCTTTTTTATATAGTCGTCGGCACCGACATTGAAGCCCTGCTTGATATCGACGTCGCTCGTCCGGGCCGACAGAAAAACAAGTGGGATCTCTTTCAAATCCTCATGGGCCTTCATCATTTCCGCCAGTTCAAAGCCATTGATCCATGGCAGTCCAATATCCAACAGAATAAGGTCGGGTGAAACATCGTCCAACACACTCGACAACTGAGTGCCATCGGCAACAGCCATGACTCGGTAACCGTCGCCCTCGAACATGCGTTTCAAAGCCGCTCGAATGGTCTCATCATCCTCAATGAGCAAAATAGAACGCTGAGTTTTTCGCTCTTTCAATTTGCGAAGCTGGTCAATATCCAAAACATTCTCACGACTCATGCGCTCCCTTGTGAGTCGCTCAATCTTGTGCACCAAGTCCTTGGTGTTTATCTTTCGGCTCATGTCAGCCTTCGCCTCTCCGCACTTAAGCGTGATGAGATTGATTCTCGAGCCAGCGCTCACAATCCATAGCTGCCATACAGCCTGTGCCCGCCGCCGTTATCGCCTGTCGATAGATAGAGTCTTGCACATCGCCCGCGGCAAATACACCCTCAATCGAAGTGTAGGTCGACTTTGGCTGAGTCACTAAATAGCCCACATCGTTCATCTCTAACATCCCTTTAAACAAATCTGTGTTGGGCTTGTGGCCGATGGCAATAAACACACCTTCAACGGCCAGTTCGCTCGACTGACCTGTCTTGCTATTCTTGAGTTTAAGCCCAGTTACATTCTTGTCGCCCATCACGTCTTCAAGCTCTGTGTTGAGAATAAATTCAATTTTTGGATTTTTCTGCACACGATCGAGCATAATTTTAGAGGCGCGAAACTCCTCCCGACGATGAATCAAATAAACCTTAGAGGCAAATCGAGTTAAAAAGTTAGCTTCTTCCATAGCTGTGTCTCCACCGCCAATAACCGCCACCGGCTGATTCTTAAAGAAAGCGCCATCGCAGGTTGCACAGGCAGAGACCCCACGACCAAGCAAACGTTTTTCATTTTCCAACCCAAGGTATTTGGCGCTAGCTCCTGTGCTAATGATTATGGAATGGGCTTGCAACATCTCTTGTTCAATCCAGATCTTAAACGGCCGGGATGAAAAATCGACCTTCGTGACATTCTTCGTAACAAAACGAGTGTTGAAGCGCTCGGCCTGTTTACGAGTAACTGACATCAGCTCAGGCCCTTGAATTCCATGTTCAAAACCCGGCCAGTTTTCAACCTCGGTGGTTGTGGTCAGCTGACCGCCGGCTTCATAGCCCTCAATCATCAAGGGACTGAGGTTGGCACGTGCCGCATAGATCGCAGCGGTGAGGCCGGCGGGCCCTGAGCCTATGATGATGACGTTTTCAATTTTTGTGGAACTCATGTGATCTCCATTCTCTCAGAGGAGAATTGCTGAAACTGCGAATGATTGAACTTCGCCATCTTAACAACGAACCCCATGTCTGTCGACTTAGGATGCGTAGAGCTTCTAAGACACCACGGGGTGCGGCGGATAGAGTTTATGACCTGACTCGTCACTAGTTAAGCTCCAAGTCCACAGGTCCGTTGCCAGCTGCTGGGGTGAATAAACACCCAACTGGCGAACCTCGGCATTTTTGGGGAGCATCTCCGTATCCATGTACCCGGGGGAGAAAAGTCGAATGTCAAAATCGGGATTCTCCAGCCGAACTGTGCCAAAGAGGCCCTTTAGAGCGTGCTTGGCGGCACAATAACTTGCGGCGCGTTGGTCTGGATTGGACTCAGCAATGGAACTACCCACTAGAATCAACTGCACCTCTCGCTTGCTTGTAAGGAGGGCATGAGTGACTAAGGCGCTCATACGAAAGCTAACCTCCCAAGCCCAGTCATGGTCCTTCATCGCCAGCTCATGAAATAGTCCGTAGGGACCACCACCGGCGACACAGAACACCTTACTACAGTCCGTCTCTAGGACGTGCCGGAGCGCCTCTTGCTGACCCTGGTGTTTCGAAAAATCCGTCACAACATACTCAAACAGCGGGAGTTCCTCGCGAATGGCGGCAAGATTGGCGGCCTTTCTACCAAATCCCACAACTGGATACATCGATCGCACAGCGACCTTCGCCAACTCTGCTCCCAATCCCCGACTTGCCCCTAAAATCATCGCTCGTTCCATGGGGTCAATTTGCATAAGTCTTGTGGATCGCGCAATATCATTAAGACATGCCTTACATTCACTTTGCTAAAAATCGAGCTAGCCTAGAGGTGGCGCCCGGTGCCAATCTCATGCAAAGCCTTCTTTCAGCTGGGCTACCGGTGGCTAGCTCCTGTCACGGGGATGGAATTTGCGCCAAGTGCCGCATTCAGATCCTTCAGGGTGGAGATCGACTTTCCCCCATTCGAGAACTCGAACAAACACTTAGAGATCGACTGCGGCTTCCTAAGGACATGCGGATCAGCTGCCAAACAACAATCCTCGGAGATATCACGGTCGACACCGGCTACTGGTGAGCACGGACTTTGCCTTACTCCTCCACATAACCAGGAGGAATCATGTTAAACGTCAAAAGAACCCTAGCTCTCGCTTTTTCTATCGCTGCTTTCGGACTCACGTCCTGCAGTCCGGACAAAACTCATGTGGACACCTTTGCCGCGCCCACACCTGAAATCATTCGAAACGGCAAAGCGTCGGATGTGGCCACATTCAACGTTGGCAACTCAAAGTCTGTAGATCTGATGGATACGCTCAGTTTTAAAAATGCCAAGCTCAGCAAGGTCACCATCCAAAGCATCTGTAAATTCAAAGAGCAAACTCTCACATCCAGCTTCACCTTCGGTGGCGACTCTCCGCTTAAGTTCTTTCAGATTGTCCCTGAATCCATTTTGGCAAAGAGGATTATAAAAAATCCGATCGTGTGCGCCTTTGAACTGGGGCTGTACAACTCGGTCGGATCCAACCACATCTTCACCCTTCAGCAAGTGATCATCACCCAAACGCAAGACACTGAGATCGGGTTACAGATGTCCACTGGGGAATTTTTGGCCAACACCCCCAACCCGGACCCCATCCCGGTTCAAAAATTATCAGAGATTCGTTTGCGCAGCCCTTACTTTGCCTCGGAATCTATTCGCCCAATTTGTGAAACTTTAAAATCTTCGGCTCTGGCAGCAGGCAGTGTGGCAGACCTGGCTGCATTCAATTGGAGCCCTGATAAGTCTCTACATAGCGACCAAGAGCTCATGACTCTTGAGAGTCAGCCAATACAGTTGTGTCGGCTACTGGTGTACCAAGGTGCAGAACGCAAAGCCATCAGCCCCATTTTCTCAGTTCGCCTGAAGCGCAAAGCACTTTCTATTTCAATTCGATATGAACGCCCCGCTTTCTGCGATTTAAACGAACATAGTTGTAATGAGCATTTTGCAATTCTCAAAGGCGGGCACCCCTTTCTTCTCACGCGCTGGGTAGTCGCCAATCCAAGCCGAGTGCCACGATACTTTCGCGTCACTCGGGAATTACATGTGGTTAAAATCGATACTATTTTTAAGAACACAAAAGAAGCAGCGACGTTCAGTGCCCGCAGCTTCTATAAGACCTCTGTTATTCCGCGCTTTCCTGAGAAGACCACCAGAAAGAAAATAAAAGGCGAATGGCTCATCTCCCTACGTCCAGGTCGGAGTGTTACGCTAGAGCTCGTTTTTAAGGCGAGCTATCATCACAATGGACCGCGCGGTTTCGTCGGAGTTCGGCTCACCCCTCGTCGACTGGGGATTGTGGAGGTGGATGCCGCGGGAGTAGTTCTAGCCAAACAAGGACTGGCTCGCGACAATGAAAGCTATGCCTACTACTCAAGTAGTTTAGGACAATTTAGATTGTTTCAAGAAACTGCAGTCAGGGCCAGCTGGAACTAGTCTCGCACCATGCAGGCATAACCGATAGGTAAACCTTGTCGTAAAAAAATACGCTCAAACTGAGTGATAAAGTTTTGATTCGCATATTCGCTTTTGTGGAGGTCAGTCGTCTTGACCTCCATTTTATAAAGACTTCGCTCGAAGCGCTGACAAGACCAAGCAAAATAATCCGCACTATCCGTTTTGAAATAGAGACGAGATCCTGGTCGTTGGGCTTTGTGCAACTCCGTGAGAAACTCATCTTGAATCAATCGGTGCTTATGATTGCGCCCCTTCTCCCATGGGTCTGGAAAAAATATAAACACATCATTGATCTCTCCGGGCGTGAATAGCTCTTGCACCAAAGCGGCATTGTAGCGGGCGATTCTCGCATTGGCCTGCCCGCCATTGAGTGCCCGGCGAATGCTCTGAATGAGCGGCTTATAACGCAATTCAAACCCCAGGAGCGCGCGCTCCGGGTGGAGGGCTGAGCGGTGGGCAAAGTGAGTGCCGTTGCCCGTGCCCATCTCAACATCCAAAGCTGTAGTCACTGGAAGTCCCGCAAAAGCTTCGTCGCGCCAACGACCTCGAAACAGCGGCGCTCGTTCTTCATCAAAGCTCCAACTGGAGTATTCGCCAAGCAACGCTAAAACGTAGGCATTGGGTACAGGTATGCCTTTGGTGCGGCTAACTCGGAGCTGGGCGCTTCTCGACATTTAGATTCTCCAGGGAATGAGTCTCAACGGTGAGGCTGTACCTACCATAGGTTGCCGAATATGGCCAAGTCTGCGATCGTCTAAGGGAGTAATACGGAGGCCCAATGCGGAGATATGTAATTTTCACTTTGCTGGTCGGGGTTTTTGCACCGACAGTTGCCATGGCAGTCCCCGCCGAGGGGCATCGCGTGATGTACGCTGGGCCGAGCCCCTACTCTTTGCCGGTGGTCAAGCGTGTCACTGAGCAAGGTGGCAACGTGGTGGATTGCGCAGTGGCCGTAGCACTGACGTTGAGTGTGACGTCGCCCTATTTTGCAGGGCTTGGCGGTGGCGGCTTTGCTCTTGTAAAAATGCATGGCAAAGCGGGTGCTTCGGTTGAAGCTCTAGATTTTCGAGAGACGGCGCCTCAAGCCACTGGGCGTGATTACTACAAAGACTTGCCACAAAACGCCTCGAGAGTCGGTGGCTCAGCCGTTGGGGTGCCAGGAATTCCAGCTGGTCTTTGGGCTCTTCATCAAAAGCACGGCAAGCTCAAGTGGTCACAGCTATTTGATGAGGCATTGATGCTGGCGACACAGGGATTCGCAGTTAGTGGCGAATGGGCCACAAAGACTAAGGATGAAAAGCCCAATTTCAATGCGGTCGGCAAAGTCCTATTTAGCACAAAGTCCGGAGGTAACTACCGCCCCGGAGAGATTTTCAAACAGCCCCGCTTGGCAACTGCACTCAAAAAATTTAGAGCACAAAACATCAGAGGATTTTATTCAGGTCCCGTTGCGCAAGATATCGTGTCTGAGGTGAAGGCGACCGGTGGGGCAATGACCTTGCAGGATTTGCAGCGGTATCAAGTGCGGTGGATGAAGCCGATGATTCGCGACTTTGCCGGCTACAAAATTTATCTCATGCCTCCCCCCAGTTCCGGAGGCGTTGTCATCAGTACGGCCCTCGAGTTAATTGAAGCCTTGAAGCTCAAAGACCATGCGTACTTATCCACTGACGAACTGCACATGCTGGCCGAGATTCAAAAGCGGTCCTTTCGCGGGCGGGCTCTTTTGGGCGACCCTGAATTTTCAAAGCTCCCACTCGCTCAGTTATTATCTCCTGAATATCTCAATGAACTGAAAAAGACCTACAATCACAAAAAGAGCACTGACCTCGCCCCACTGGATCAAAAGGCTTTCGATGAAAAACGTGAGACCACCCACTTTTCTATTGTCGACGCCGCGGGGAACTCTGTCGCTATGACTGTCACGCTCAATGGAAATTATGGCTCTGGAGTCGTTACACCTCGTTTTGGTCTGGCGCTTAACAACGAGATGGATGACTTCACGACAACAGTTGGGGTTCCGAACATGTATGGACTGATTCAGGGCGAGGCTAACGCCGTTGCTGGCGGTAAGCGCCCCTTGAGCAGCATGAGCCCCACCCTCGTAGAGAAAGACGGACAAGTTGTTTTGAGCGTTGGTTCGCCGGGAGGCCCGCGGATCATCAGCGGAGTTTTGCAAGTGCTGTACCGTCATCTGGTGCAAAAGCACGACATCGACAAAGCTATTCAGGCACCACGTGTGCATCAGCAGTTTCTACCAAACAAACTTTATGTAGAGCCACAGCGATTTTCGCCTGAAATTTTAAAGAATTTGCGCGATCGACGGCACGTTGTGGAAGAGTCATGGACGAGTAAAGTCTATGCCGTGGCGCGCGAGCCGGGAGGTTTACTATCGGGTGCATTCGACAACCGAGGTGAAGGCGCAGCTGGCGGCATTTGAAGGCCCGAGTGGTTCAGACTTTGCAATTCTAGCTCTGTGATTTCAATTTTAACCATTTTAAGGGAATATATGCGGTCTGGCGACGCAGTGGAGCTGTTCTCGTGGCGCATTTTTGTGCGTCTAGCTGCCATTTTAGGCGCGGTGGCGACTCTTTCATTTTTTTTAGTCAGCCACCCAGTCGCCCGAGCCCAGGCCCAGCGCCTGAGCCAGTCTGAATGGACCGGTATCAAGTGTATCATCGCCATTGGTGATATTCACGGCGATGCGCCCGCGATGATCAAAATCCTACGAGAGCTGCAGCTCATCAACTCGACCAACCAATGGAGCGGCGGCGACTGCCACTTGGTGATGATGGGAGATCTGTTAGCTGGTGATCCGCAATCTGACATAGTGCTGGATCTCCTCATGCAGCTCACCCTCCAGGCCGAAGCTGCCGGCGGAAGAGTTCATTCACTTTTGGGCAATCACGATTTGCGTGTGGCCAGTGGGCTCTTTGACAAGATGTCAAAGGCAGAACGGCTCGCGTTTGTGCCACCGGAGATGGTGGGTCAAGTGAAAGTGAAAAAGTACCTGCGCGAACAATTTTTGGGAGATGGTAAATACGCCGCTTGGATGGCGAGTCGACCTCTAGCGATTAAACTCAATAACGATCGACTTTTCGTACACGCAGGCTTTGATAAGCTCGCGCTAAGCTACACCTTGGACGAACTCAATGCACTGGCACGGCAATGGATCCTTTACTTCCAGGGTCGAGCCGTAATGCCAAGTCCCGAGACGCAGTGGGTGGTTGGACTAAAAGGGGGACGATTCAAAGATGACATTGGCCCCGCATTCCTGCGCGACTTTAAGGTGAATCACAAAATGATCGGTACTTCTAAACGACCAAGCGGATGTATGACTCGTGGGGATTTGCGGAGAATCCACGATCATTTTGGGGTGAAGCACCAAGTGGTGGGGCATGCACCCACACCGAATGGCAATATCATTGACTGTCACCCCTACTACGGCGATCGAGTGACGCTCCTGGATACTAGAATCTCCGATGAAATGCTGGGCCAGCTTAGCGCTTTAAAAATTACCGAGGCCGGCACCATGATTCACTACATTGAGCGATCAGCTCAGCCGACAGTGGGCATCGGATCGGAGTGCAAAGACGCTCTGACTTTCCCCTAAAAATTATTTTTTTGGCCTCTCAAAATCATAGGCTTCGACCCGATTGCGGCCTTTTTCTTTCGCTAGATAGAGAGCTCGATCGGCGAATCGAACAAGTGCTCGGGCGTCGACCTCAATGCGATTTGGCATACACAGAGCCATGCCTATGCTGGCCGTTAACCGCATAGAGTGCAGCTCGTTGGCAAAGTTGTGCTTTTCAATCTTTTGTCGCAATCGATCGGCAAAAATTCTTGCGCCCTCATCGTTAATTTCAGTCAGGACAATCAAGTACTCGTCGCCACCGTAGCGCGCAGCAAAGTCAACTTTACGCATGCTATCGCGAATCATACCGCCGACCTCTTGAATGACAAAACTACCAAACAGATGATCATGGCTGTCGTTGACTGCTTTAAAACGATCGAGATCCATCATCAGCACACACAGCGAGCGATCGTGCCGCCTCGCCCGATCCAATTCAAAATCGAGTTTTTTATAGAGTGAGCGCATGTTGAACAGGCCGGTCAAATCGTCTAAGTCAACAAGCTCACGCAGCTTCGCGTTTGCCCGCTTTAGGCTGTCATTGAGATCTTTGGTGCGCAATTGAGAGCGCACTCTCGCCAAAAGCTCACCGACGTCAAATGGCTTACAAATGTAATCATCGGCCCCGGCGTCAAGCCCTCGCACCACATCGTCAATTTTTGAATTGCCCGATACGAACAGCACCGAGACGTATTCATCACGAGCGCGCAACTGCATCAATGTCTGTAGCCCGTTCAAGCCAGGCATATTGACGTCCAACAACACCAGGTGGGGTTGCCAATCATTCATCATGGCTACACCCTGCGCTCCGGCCTCAGCTAGTCGGACCTGATACCCCTCGTACTCTAGCGCTTTGCCAACGAGTCCACGGGAGACATCGTCGTCATCGACTATCAGTATGCGGCGCTTGGTTGTATCGATGAGTCCGGCCACCATGCAGAAGTTACCGGCCTTTGCCTTCGAGCATTAAGAAGAACGCGTACTCCTTCGCCAACGTCTTGAGTGCCTCAAACCGACCCGAAGCGCCGGAGTGACCCGCATTGAGCTCCGTGTAAAAAAGCAAATGATTGGAGTCGGTTTTCATCTCACGCAGGCGAGCCACCCATTTAGCGGGCTCCCAGTACTGCACTTGTGAATCGTGGTAACCGGTGGTCACTAAAATATTTGGGTAGGCGGTTGCTCGAACATTGTCATAGGGCGAGTACTCTCGCATGTGCATGTACTGCTCTTTGATTCTTGGATCACCCCATTCATTGTATTCACCTGTGGTGAGGGGGATCGATTCATCTAACATCGTCGTTAGCACATCTACAAACGGCACTGCCGCCACAGCACCTTTAAAAAGTTCAGGGCGCATGTTGATCACGGCACCGACCAACAGCCCCCCGGCACTACCGCCCATAATGTGGAGGTGCTCACTCGAGGTGATCTTTTCAGAAATCAATTTTTCGGCACACGCAATAAAATCATGGAAGGTATTCATCTTGTACTTGAGGCGACCCTTTTCATACCAATCACGGCCCATCTCTGAGCCTCCACGAATGTGGCCGATGGCAAACACAAAACCTCGGTCGACCAAGCTCATCACTGAACTGCGAAAGTAGGCCTCGGTTGAAAGACCGTAGGAGCCGTAGCCGTACAGCAAAACCGGATTCTCACCACTGAGGCTTAAACCTTTTTTCATCAGCACCGACATTGGAATACGTACACCATCTTTTCCCTCAGCCCAGATCCGCTTGGACTCATACAGATTCGGGTTGTACCCAGGCACTTCGCGCACCTTTCGAACCACGCGCTCTTTTGACACAAAGTCCTCATCATAGACCGAAGGCGGCTGAACTAAAGACTGATAGGAGAAGCGCAAATACTTAGAATTGAAATCGGGTAAACCCATCGCCGAAACTTCGTAGGTGGGGTCGGGAAACTTCAGCAATCGATCTTGTCCCGACTGACGGTCGCGAATTCTCACTTGTGACAGGCCGTTCTCTCGCTCACCGATAACGAAGTGACCTGCATAGGCATCGACGTCTTCGAGGTACACAGTGCTACTCGTTGGGATCACTTCGCGCCACTGGGCTTTGCCGCGAGCGTCGTAAGGTGCCTCCATCAAACGGAAGTTCGTAGCTTGCCAATTGGTCAAAAAGAGCAAACGGTCGCCCGCATCGGCAACGCTGTATTCGTGCATAGGTTCGCGCGGTTGCAAAATTTGCCATTCACCCCGTGGATTGGTTGAGTCCAACATTCGCCACTCTGACGAGTCCCGCTTGGCAACGACCATAAAAATATACTGGTTGCGGCGAGTGCCTTGAACCCAAACGTTAAAGGTGGTGTCTTTCTCTTCGAAGATCAACTCGGGCTTTCCACCGAGCTCATAGCGAAAAATCTGATAGGATCGCAATGTCTCCGGATCCTGTTTAGAGTAGAATACGGTTTTGTTGTCAGCCGCCCAAACAAAATTGGACGTAATGCCCTCGATAACGTCGGGTAACATTTTGCCCGTTTTTAGATCTTTAAAAAATAGACTGTGAATTCTACGCCCCACTTTATCAACGGCGAAGGCCAATAGCTCGTGATTGGGCGACACTTCAACATCGGCCACTGAGAAGTAGGTGTGACCGCGAGCCTCGACATTTTCGTCGAGCAAGATCTCCTCTTTGGCGTCAGCAGTGAGCGACCCATCAGCTGCTGCAGGCTTTCTACAATGAATGCCGTACTCCTGCCCGGTTTGAAAGCGAACATAGTAGTAAAAACCATTGTCAAAAGCCGGGACTGTGCTGTCGTCCTCTTTGATGCGCGCTCGCATCTCATCGTACAACCCGCGCTCCAAATTCAGCACGGGATGAAGGGCCTCCGCCGTCCGCTGATTCTCAGTTTTTAAAAAATCCAGAACAGCGGGTGTGTCGCGCTCTCGCATCCAAAAATAATCGTCGACCCGTAAATCACCATGAATCGAATGGGTGTGGGGGATTTTTGTTGCCGCCTTAAATGTCATAACTCGACCTTTCGAATTGAAACTACCAATGGACGCCGCACCAACTAAGCTCATAGAAAATACGACGATTGCAGCGAATTTATTTTTCATGGTGGTGATTATGGTTGGACTAGGCCCTGGAGTCATTTCTTGACTCTAAGCATTCACTCTCTTAATCCTAGACGTCAATGTCGTATCCACACAACAAAATCGATGCAAAATGGCAGGGTCAGTGGGAGTCCGCTCAGGCCTTCCGCGCTCAGCTTGACCCGGCGAAACCCAAGTACTACGCGCTCGACATGTTCCCCTATCCTTCAGGTGCGGGACTCCACGTAGGACATCTTGCCTCTTACACTCCGACAGACATCGTGTCGCGCTACAAACGGGCGCGCGGCTTTCAGGTTCTCCACCCCATGGGGTATGACGCCTTTGGACTTCCGGCCGAGCAATTCGCTATTCAAACCGGCGTGCACCCCGCCGAGACCACCAACAAGGCCATTGAGAACTTTCGCCGCCAACTGAAGTTGTTTGGGTTTAGCTTTGACTGGGACCGTGAGATTTCGACTTGTGAGCCGACCTATTACAAATGGACGCAGTTTATCTTTCTTAAGCTGTTTGAACGAGGCCTCGCCTATCAAAAAGAAGTTCCCGTCAATTGGTGTCCCGCTCTCCGAACCGTTTTGGCGAACGAAGAGATCGTCGATGGCAAAAGCGAACGCGGCGGGCATCCCGTAGAGCGCGTGCCGATGAAGCAATGGATGCTTAAGATTACCGACTACGCCGAACGATTGCTCGAAGGTTTGGATCGTATCGATTGGCCAGAGCGGACCAAAGAGACCCAGCGCAATTGGATTGGCAAAAGTGTCGGCGCTCAAATTCGCTTTGCAATTGACGGCCAAAGCGAATCGCTCGAAGTCTTTACCACTCGACCCGACACCATTTTTGGGGTCACCTTTATGGTGATTGCCCCAGAACATCCGCTCCTGCAAAAAATCACTAGTTCAGCACAAGGGCAGGCGGTTCAGGCCTATGTCACGGCGACAGCTGCAAAAAGTGAATTGGATCGCAAAGCCGACACGAAAAAGACAGGCGTCTTCACGGGTGCCTATGCGCTCAATCCTTTGCTTGAGGCAACTGATCCCGCGGCCCGCATTCCCATTTGGACTGCCGACTATGTTCTTTTGGATTACGGAACCGGCGCCATTATGGGCGTGCCGGGGCACGATGCACGCGATTTTGAATTTGCGGCCCAATTTGAAATTCCGATTTTGCGGGTACTCGAGGGCGACGGCCCACTCCCTTTTGAGGGCGACGGCCGTTTGGTAAACTCACACATGCTCGATGGCCTGGATAAGCCACAAGCGATCGAGCGCGCACTCAGTCTGATTGAGGCCAAAGGCCTTGGTTCACGGCAAGTGCAGTACAAGCTGCGGGACTGGTTGTTCTCGCGGCAGCGCTACTGGGGTGAACCCTTCCCTATCGTGCAGCTCGAAAAAAGTGGCACTCGGGGTGTGGCTGTAAATGAACTCCCCGTAGCCCTTCCACAAGTTGCGGACTATGAGCCCACCGAAAAGGGCGAGCCCCCACTCGCACGTGTGCAGGAATTTTTAAATTACCAAGACCCCACCACTGGCGAAAAGGGTCAGCGTGAAACGGACACCATGCCTGGGTCAGCTGGCTCCTCTTGGTATTTCCTTAGGTACACCGATCCTAAAAACGCCAACGCACCCTTCTCGTTTGAAGCGCAAAAGTATTGGATGCCTGTCGACTTGTATGTGGGTGGCCCCGAGCATTCGGTCGGGCACTTGCTCTACGCCCGCTTTTGGCAAAAGGTGCTATTTGATGCGGGCCTAGTGACACACGATGAGCCCATTCAAAAGTTGGCGCACCAAGGCGTAGTGATGGGCCCGGATGGCCAGCGCATGTCCAAATCGCGAGGCAACGTAGTCAATGTCGATGATGTGCGCGAAATCTACGGTGCCGATGCCACTCGCCTCTACATTTGCTTTTTGGGTCCTTTCGACAAAGATAAGCCCTGGGCCACAACTGGAATCGCCGGGGTGCACCGATTTTTAGAGCGATTCTGGAGACTTGCCGTAGGTGAAGACGGTCAGACCCTCAAGCCCGATTTGACTCCAGCCAATGTCGAGCTGCAAAAGCTCCTGCACAAAACTATCCAGAAGGTTGGCGAAGACCTTGAAAGCTTGAGTTTTAACACAGCCATCAGTGCGATGATGATTTTGGTCAATGAGATGTACAGCCAAAGCGTTCGCCCCAAAGAGGTTCTCTTGACCCTCGCCCAATTGCTCGCCCCTCTTGCCCCACACATCTCAGAGGAAGTTTGGGAGCGCCTGGGTGGCACTGGACTTGTCTCACTCGCGCCATGGCCTAAGTTTGATCCAGCCCTTGCCGCAACGGACTCAATCAGTATGGGTGTTCAGGTCAACGGCAAGACTCGTGGAACGATCGAAATCAAGGCCACTACAACCGAAGCTGAGGCCGTCGCACTTGCTATGGCCCAAACCTCGGTTAAAAACGCGCTCGAGGGCAAGCCAATTGCCAAGATTATCTTCAAGCCCGGAAAAATTCTAAACCTCATCGTAAAATAGTCCGCAAGATCATATTGCATTGCGATCTCGACAAGCATAAATAGTTTTTTGCCAAAGACGCAAACAGGTCTACTTACCGCTGAGCTCAGAGTTGGAGCTAGGAGAATGATGAACGAGTGGAGTGCAAAAAAATCGGCCGAGCTCTACGGAATCAACTACTGGGGCGCTAACTTCTATGGCGTCAACGAACAAGGTCATGTTGAGGTCAAGCCCGCGGGTAGCAGTGGCCCAGGTTTAGACATGTACAATCTGATTCAAGATTTGAAGGAGCGCGGAATCCGCCTGCCAATTCTGTTGCGCTTCCCCGATGTGATAAAGTCTCGGATTGAACTGCTAAATGGCTGTTTTTCACGAGCCATCGACGAGGCCAAATACACCGGAGTCTACCGCGGTGTTTATCCAATTAAGGTGAATCAGCAAAAGCACCTCGTTGAGGAAATTTTGGACTTCGGCCAATTTCACCGCATGGGCTTAGAGGCCGGCTCAAAGCCAGAGTTGCTGATCACTCTGGCCCATATGGACACGCCCAACGCTCTGATCATTTGCAATGGCTTTAAAGACCAAGAGTACATCGAGATGGCTCTGATCTCGCAAAAGCTTGGGCGCAACACCTTTATCGTTGTTGACCGCTACACAGAGCTGTCGATGATTGTTCAGGCGGGCAAACGTTTAAATATTCGCCCTAAAATTGGCTTTCGGGCCAAGCTCAACACTCCCGGGAGTGGGCGATGGTCTGAGACGTCTGGCGCTAAATCCAAATTCGGCCTCACTCCGAGTGAAATCGTCCGAGGCCTAGATTACTTGCGCGCCGAGGGCATGCTCGATTGTCTGCAGCTGATTCACTTTCACATCGGCTCGCAAATTCCCTCGATTCAGGCCATTAAGGCTGCAATCAAAGAGGGCGCGCGCTTCTTTACTGAAATCTATGCCCTGGGCGCAAACCTCAAGTACATTGATGTAGGCGGGGGCCTTGGAGTCGATTACGATGGCTCTGGTCGATCGGACAGCTCCACCAATTACTCAGAGCAAGAGTACGCCAATGATATCGTGGCGATTTTGCAATCCATCTGTGACGAAAAGAAAATTCCTCACCCCGACATAATCTCAGAGTCTGGTCGCGCCCTTGTTGCCCATGCCACAGCTCTGGTCTTTGATGTCTTAGGTCACAGTGAGATCGTGTTGCGCGACCTCGTCCTTACCAATATCGAGAAGGACTCTCGACTGGTCCAAGATCTTTGGGATATTTACCGCTCCCTCAGTAAAGACAACATCAATGAGTACTACAATGACTTGATCGAGAAGAAGCGCGATACACTGCAGTTGTTTACCTATGGGGTCCTCAGTCTCGAGCAACGCGCCAAAGCTGAAGATCTGTTCCGCGCCATCGCCACCAAGATTGTGGATATCGCTCGCAACAACCCGGAGCTCGAAGACATTAAGTACGCACTGGAGCAAGAGCTCTCAGACACGTACTTCTGCAATTTTTCTGTGTTTCAGTCGTTGCCGGACTCATGGGCACTGGATCAACTCTTCCCCATCATGCCAATTCACCGCCTGAACGAGCGACCGGATCGACGAGCTGTACTCGTGGATTTGACTTGTGATTCAGACGGCAATATCACCAACTTTATTGATGCCGAAACTGGCGGTGAGCAAAAGTACCTTGAGGTGCATGGACTTGAGCCGGGCAATCCCTACTATATGGCCGTCTTTTTGACCGGCGCTTATCAGGAGATTCTCGGTGATCTGCACAACCTTTTTGGGGATACAGATGCAGTGCACGTTTCGCTGAACGAAAATGGTTATCATATCGACCATGTCGTTGAGGGTGATGATGTAAAAGAGGTCTTGCAATATGTGGAGTACTATCGCGCCGACTTACTGGAGCGCGTCCGCAAGGCCACAGAAAGCAGTATTCTAAAGGGTACGATCTCTCGCTATGAAGCGCGACTCTTGCTCGAACATTACGAGCGTGGATTGTCTAGTTACACCTATTTAACCGAAGATTCGGCTATGCCATTCTTCACGCAACAAAAAAAGGACCAGGCAAATGGGACCGATCAGCCAGTTCATAACGAAGCATTATCGTCACTTCAACTCGGCGACCTTAAAGGACGCAGCTGAAGCCTACAACGCCCACCTAGACAATGGTGGCAAAATGATGGTGACCCTGGCTGGCGCCATGAGCTCAGCTGAACTGGGCCTATCGTTGGCCGAGATGATCCGACAGAACAAAGTGCACGCAATATCTTGCACAGGCGCAAACCTTGAAGAAGACGTCTTCAATCTGGTTGCCCACAACGACTATGTGCGAATTCCAAATTGGCGCGAGCTTACTCCTGACCAAGAGATGGAGCTGCTGGCAAAACATCTCAATCGCGTCACGGACACCTGCATTCCAGAAGAGCAGGCCATTCGTCGGATTGAAAAACATATTTTAAAGAAGTGGCAGTCGGCCTCGTCAAACAATGAAGCCTTTTTTCCACACCAATACTTCTATCAAATTCTTTTAGATGGTTCGCTTGAGAAAGATTATCAAATCGACCCCAAAGACTCCTGGCTCTTGGCCGCCGCGCAAAAAAACCTTCCGATCGTAGTGCCCGGTTGGGAGGACTCAACTCTTGGCAACATCTTTGCCGGCCACCTCATGCGCAATGAAATCAAAAAAGAATGTCTGAAAATTGGCCCCGAATACATGATCGATCTGGCCAACTGGTACATGAAGAACGAATGCAAGCAAGGGATCGGCTTTTTTCAAATTGGTGGCGGAATCGCGGGTGACTTCCCCATTTGTGTGGTGCCGATGCTCGAGCAAGACATGGAGCGCGAAACTCCCAAGTGGTCGTATTTTTGTCAGATCAGTGATTCAACCACATCCTACGGATCCTACTCAGGCGCCGTGCCCAACGAAAAAATCACTTGGGGCAAACTCGACAAAACCTCTAAGCGCTTTATCGTAGAATCCGACGCGTCGATCGTCGCGCCGTTAATGTTTGCCTATATCCTGGGTTGGTAAATTACCCCGCGCCTTCAGTCAGATCGTGTAATCTGACTGTGGGTGCTGAGGCGCCTCATTTGGCGATGACTTTATGGAATCTACACCCGGGCGCTGCGTGCTCACATCTCGGTGCACAAGGCCAATCGTGTATTGAGGAATGTTCAGCAGATGTTTGGTTAAAAAGCTGGGTTTGATTTCGATCGTGCGCAGATCGTTCAGCTTAAACCACTTGAAGTGCAGCTTGTAGGGCTGGCGGACCGCATGGCCTTTTTGTGGGCCGTACTCCATGCCGGTAAAAGTCTCCACGTCACAAAAGCGTTTCGAATCACTGACAAAATCAAAGGCGTAGTAAAGCCCGATTTCATGGGTCTGCTTGGCTTCGAATTCAAAAAAGTTTTCGACAATCCAGAGCAATCGCCCAACAGAGACATGGGCGCCCACTTCTTCTCTCAACTCGCGAGTGAGTGACTCTCGGCTTGACTCAAAAAACTCACAGCTCCCACCAGGCAATGTCCAAAAGTCATCGGACTCCGCGCGGTGTAAGAGCACCTTTTCGCCACGCACAGCCAGACCTGCGACTCGGTATGCAAATCTCTTGTTTTCATCAAAATCTACTCGCATTGACCACCCCGTCGACCCTGAATAAAACTCACCGCACCACTCGAGGCAACCTTTTAATTGCGCCTTTGACTGTCGAGTTTTCCCAGGATTCTATAGGCCAATGGAGCTCGAGTTAGAAAAAAAATTCAAATGTCCCTACTGTTTTAGCAAAATTTCAATGCTGCTAGATTTGTCTGAAAACGGCACGCAAGAGTATATCGAAGACTGTGAAGTCTGCTGTCAGCCCATTCAAGTGCAATACAACACGCAAGAGCACCAGCTCGCCGATTTCTCAGTGCGATCCATTTAAAATCAGAGTTTGTCCGCAAGTTCTAATAGCACAACGGCACTTCTTGGGTGGACAAAGTACTCGCGTTCAATTTTTGTTTCGCTCCCGCGCTGAGCAAAGTTGGACTGACTCTCCCACCACTGAGCCGTGTCAACGGACAGGCCCCAGGCTGAGCCTCCGGTAGTGACAGGCAGCTGCATGTGCACACCTTGAAAATCGGCATTGAGGAGAATCACAATTGAGCGAACATCTGAATTTTGCGAAAACTCCGTGTTGTCAATTCGGTAAGCGATAAAGCCACTGGCCTCATCGAAGGCGGATTGGGGGAGCTCTGTTCCGCTGGGTCCGTACCAAGTCAAATCCTTCACGCCATTGCGATTGCCATCTTGACCTCGGAAAAACTCCTGCGGCCTCAGACCCGCAATGGACGAGCGCAGCTGCAGCAGGTGTCGCACGAGATCTCTCAACCGAGTCTGCTCATCTAGCTGAGGCCATGGCAAATAGTTGGCAATCGTATCGAGATTGTAGGCGTTGTTGTTGCCATTAAGGGTTCGATAGAATTCATCACCACCCACGATCATGGGCGTGCCCACTGCTCCCAGCAGGGTGACGAAGGCCGTGCGCGTCAGCTGCCGCTGCAAATTTGAGTCGTTATTTTGATCCCAAGAGCGATTGTTGTCTGAGCCGCCGTCAGAGGGCCCAAAGGGGTACGGCTGGTAGTTGTTCTTGCCGTTGTAGCTGAACAGGTCTCGCAAGGTGAAGCCATCATGCGCGGTGATAAAATTAATCGAATGCCAAGGTTTTCGTCCACTCGTCTCAAACAAATTGGCAGAGCCTGAGAGCGCCTCCGCCAGTTTACCGAGCGAGATCGACTCCACGCCACGCTTGTTATAAAACGAGCGCACTGGATCGCGAAAAGAGCCATTCCATTCCGCCCAGCCCGCTGGAAACCGACCCAACTGATAGGTGCCGTAGCCGATAGCCCATGGCTCCGCAATGAGATCTACACCCTCTCCACCCGTCTCAGATCGCACGGGCAATTCATAACGGGCGCGATTCAAAGCGTTGCGAGAGTCGTGGGCATCAAAATAAAATGAACCACCACGAGCCGTGTTGCCAAGCACGGATGCCAGATCAAAGCGAAACCCATCGACACCGAGCTGATTCTTCCAGTGCGCCAATGAATCCACGATGAGATCTCGCACGAGCTCCTCATCACCCGCCAGATCATTGCCGCAGCCGGTGTGATCCATGTAGTACGCCGGATCGCGAGATAGGTTGTAGTAGTTGGCGTTATCGATACCTCGAAACGACAAGAGCTGGGCCCGACTTGGATCACCTGACCAGGTGCCACCTTCACCTGTATGGTTATAAACAACATCTGTATATACTTTAATGCCACGCTTGTGAAACTCACTGACCATTTCGCGAAACTCTCGGATGGGCCCACCAGGGCTTTGATCAAAAGAGTAGCTGCGCTGGGGCGCAAAATAAGCCATCGGCATGTAGCCCCAGTAGTTGTTATAGGTGCTTGTCATCTGATGCACTGGTAAAAACTCGACGGCAGTCACTCCCAGATCTCGGAGGTAATCCGCCTTCATGCCCGCACCTTTGTACGTTCCACGATAACTAAAGGGAATGCTTGGGTCGTTCGCAGTTAGGCCCTTGACGTGCACTTCATAGATCACGTCGTCTTTAAACGGACGCATTGGTTTAGTTGAGGCAAATGAATAGGACTCAATCGGCGTCAACACGGCCTTGGGTGCTTGAGCCGCGCTGTCGATGTGCCTTTGCCCCGCTCCGCTGTCAAAATCGCTCACATATTGCACGCTCTCAAGTCCGTGGCTCACTTCAAACGCGTACGGGTCTAATAGCAATTTGTTGGGATTGAATCTGTTCCCTTGTCCATCGACGTCGGCAATAAATCCGATTTCTGTGCCACGCTGCCACTCCGGTTGGTAGGGCCAGTTGGGTCCCCACGCGCGGTATCCATAATAAAGTGGTGCGTCTTGAGGCTGCGACAAACCAAAATTTTGCAAGTTGCTCAAGGGAACTGCGACCTCCCAGACAAATGCACGCCTTCCGAGCTGCATGGGAAAACATACTTGCTCTTTGGTCTCGCGCGGCTGCTGAAACAAGCACACCTCCACTCGCGTCGCACCCTCAGAGCGCAAACGAAACTGTACATCATTTGAAGTGAGGCAAGCGCCCAAGCTAAGGCAGAGAAGCATTCCAGTTGTTGTCATGCCAAAATCATAGAAAGTCAGGACATGCGCGTCAACATTGACAGAGCGGGTGGACAAATCTATAGCATGGGTCGCCCCCAACTTGACGCAAACAGAAATAATTCCCAGGAGATCACGTGCCTCACCTATACCTTGTTGTTCTGTTGAGCTGCAGTGCGATCCTGGGGCCTCATGCTTTGGCGGAGGACGTCGACTTGATCATCACCAATTCACGGATGCGAGCCGAAACAGGAGCAAAAACAAAATTTTCGGTGGCCTCGTCCCTCAGCTACTCTGCCGGAAGTCTTCGTAAACCGCTCAGTAACGAACGTCCAAATTTGAGCGCAGCCAAAGGCACCACGGACGTGAGCTCCTTAGGTGGGGCCGTCTCCCTCAAATATGGTCTGACTGCTCGTTCAAGTCTTTTTGCAGGCGTCGGTCTGCGCTGGCTATCGCCCCTATATGGCAGAACTCCACCCGGTTATAACGGTTCAAAGTTCGATATAGACAATCCGTATTTTAATTTTCAGTATCTCTACCGCTGGTGGGATATTCAGTCGGCACTGACCCTCAATGAAACCTACTATACCAATTCTAACTTGGTGCGCGCGGGGTGGCAGTCGCGCAAGAGCATTTCACAAAATAACGTTTATGATTTCGGCAGTAGCGGTATTACTCTAGGAATCAATGTCTATGGCAACGTCGGTCAGTTCAGTGACAATTCACCTGAAGCTAAAGCCGGCCAATCTGATTACGAATTTGGCTCAGTGCCCGCCCTTGAATACAAAATGACTGACAAACTGACTCTTCGCTCAGATTCCAACTTACTGTCATTTCAGCACCTTCGCTCTTCCAGAAATCCCCACACTTACGAACAGCAGCGCTGGGGACAAACACTCGCAGTCGGTATCACTGCCAAGCGAGACGTCTATCTCTATCCTGGAATTCAGTGGTTAGTTGAGGACATCCGAGCTGACCGCACCGTGCTTTGGCTTTCTGCCAATATCAATTTATAGAAGCTTGACCCACACGATGGTAATTCTGGAGGACTTCACATGCAAAAATATTTAGCTATTGGATTGGCCCTGATCGGCTTAGTTGCGGCCGCCCTCTTGTTGTCGCGCTTTCCTAAGTCAGGCACGACTTTTAAAGCCATTGACGGGCGACTGATGCTGTTTGAATTTCATGATGAAGACATTCTGCACTTTGAAATTTCTAACTCAACAACTGGTAAGATCGGTACATCTCCGATGGTTGCAGCTAGTGCCAATCGACCGAAGGTTTCAGTTAAGCGCCTGAGTGATGGGCTCGAGACCAACAAAATTCGCGTGAAAGTCGACACTGAAAAGGCATGCTTTCAAGTGACGGATAAACTTGGCAATTACAATGTCGCCGAATTTTGCCCGATAAATCAAGGGCTAACCATTGCAGCACCGGAAATGCAAAACGCCTACGGTCTTGGACAGCAATTCTTAACTCCTGGGAAAATCGACGGAGATTGGGTCGGGAAAGTGCGTGACCCGGGCACTGATGACAACCCACACAACCGCGGCAAGCCCTTTGGCAACAATATGACGGGTTACAATGGCGGCGCGGTTGGCAACACACAGATTCCCATTTTATTCGCCCTTGGAGCAGAAAAGAAAAACTTTGCATTCTTTTTTGACAACGTGTTTCGGCAGCGGTGGGACCTAACTGCCCAGCCGTGGAAGGTTGAAGCCTCTGGCGGTGACCTGCGCGGCTTTGTTTTTACCGGACCAAACCTGCCGCATTTACGTAGTGCCTATTTAAAATTGACGGGCCTCCCACCCGTGCCTCCCAAAAAGGCCTTTGGCCTTTGGATCTCAGAGTTTGGCTTTAACAATTGGAAGGAGCTCGACTCTAAGTTGGCCTCACTCCGCATGAGTGGGTTTCCGTTAGATGGATTTGTTTTGGACCTCTACTGGTTTGGCGGCATCAAACAACAGGCCGAAGATAGTCCCATGGGCGGGCTGAACTGGGATCTCAAAAATTTTCCAGATCCCGCTGGCAAAATCGCCGCCTTGCGACGAGCTGGTTTGGGCTTGGTCGTAATTGAAGAGCCTTACATTAGCAAGGGACTCCCAGAACACACCTTGCTCGCTGAAAGAGGCTATTTAGCGAAAGACAGTCTGGCGCCCAATGCACCACCAACCTACTTGGATTACAATTCCTGGTGGGGCAAAGGTGGTTTGCTCGATTTTGTCAATGAAGAGGCCGGGCGATTCTGGCATGACGAAAAGCGCAAGCCTCTGGTGGACATGGGAGTCCTTGGGCACTGGACCGATCTAGGTGAACCAGAAATGTTTAGTCCAGAGTCTTTCTATGCGGGCAAGTACAAACATGCTGAGATCCACAACCTGTACAATCTGAAATGGTCTGAGAGTGTGTTTGAGGGCTATCAGCGACACAACGTTGAGCGCCGCCCCTGGATTTTGTCTCGCTCAGGCACGGCCGGCAGCCAGCGCTATGGTGTGGCGATGTGGTCGGCAGATATTGGTTCCAACCTTTCCAGCCTGACCTCACACATCAACGTGCAAATGCACATGAGTCTGTCTGGGATCGATTACTTTGGCTCAGATATTGGTGGGTTCCATCGCAGAGCAGTGCAAGGCGATCTCAACGAAATGTACACGCAATGGTTCGCCGTCGGCGCCCTGCTAGATGTGCCCGTGCGCGTGCACACTGAAAACGTCTCAAACTCCAAAGAGACTGCGCCTGATCGGATTGGGCATAGACCCAGCAACCTGTTTAATATTCGCCAGCGGTATGAGCTGAATCCGTACTACTATTCGCTCGCGCATTTGGCTCATCGTGACGGAAGCCCCCTGGTTGCACCACTTGTGTATCACTATCAAGAGGACCTTCAGACTCGAAGTCTTGGGGATCATAAGATGATTGGTCCCGATTTATTGACCGCCACTATTTCTGCCCATGGCCAGAGATCGCGAGACATCTATTTGCCCAAAGGCACGTGGTTTGACTATTACACCCACCTCCCCATCGTTAGCGATGGCGACTGGATAAAGGATGTTGCGGCCTACAATAAAGAGCGTATTTTTCGACTGCCCATTTATGCGCGCGAGGGCGCTATTATTCCGTTGGCTTCATCCATCCGAGTTTACCCCAGTGATGCGGGCAGTGAATTTACAATATTCGAAGATGATGGCGAGACAATCGCTTACCAGGCAGGGCAGCTGGCGCGGACTCGAGTCTCCCAAATTCGAAAAGACGGTGCGGTCACATTGACCATTGCCGCAAGCGAAGGCGAATTTAAACCGACCGCTAAAACACAGATGCTCAGTGTTGTGCAATCAACGCTCCCCACCTCTGTTTTGGTCGACGGCGTTGAAGTTGAAAAAATTGAAGGGGCGGCTTGGGGGAGAGTCAATGCCGGTTGGAGAATGCTTGAAGGCATGGTTCAGATCAAAATTCCCCGTGATCCAACTAAGTCTGTGAAAGCGCAGATCCAATAACTAACGTGGCACCGGGGCAGGCGTTAGGCACCCGGTGTTGCCTTGACTTAAGCTTCTACGGGCGGGCTTTGAATTTTAAGCGGGGGGATCTTGTCTAAATAGATAGTCCGGCTGGGGAATGCAAAATCAACACCCTCAACGGCAAACTTTCGAATGAGCTCAAGTAGCACGAGCTGCTGTAAATCCATAAAGACGTTGTACTCCGGATCGTCTACAAAAAAGACCAATTCGAAATCTAAAGACGACTCGCCATAGGCCATAAAATGGCAACGATCAAAAGCCAATTTTTTGTGACTGTGGACGGCACTCTTGACCCACTCTGGGATTTTCTCCAGCACCTCAGCTGGAGTCGAATAGACAACTCCAAACTTTTGCACCACACGTCGTCGCCACATACGTTTATAATTTTGAACGCGGCTCTCAAGTAAGTCTTTGTTGGATAAAATTAGCTCTTCGCCTGAGATGCTTCTTAATCGAGTGGTTTTGATACCGATGTGCTCAACCGTGCCGCGATCAGAGCCCGTAACTATAAAGTCACCCACCACAAAAGGTTTATCTAAGACAATAGACAGCGAAGCGAGCAGGTCTCCCAAGATATTTTGCGCGGCCAAGGCCACTGCAATTCCACCGACGCCCAATCCAGCCAGCAAGGCACTGATGTTAATACCGAGGGTACTCAAGCCAATCAGTACCACAACAGTCAAAAAAACGACTTGCACAGCCGTATACAACAAACCCAGAGCCGCTGAAGAGGACGGATCATTCTGCACACGGGAGCGTAGAACAGTGCCTTGCCAATTGCGCAAAACCAAAAGACCCCAGATCGCAATCTGATAAATCGATACAATAACCACGCTGACCAAGAGTGCACGATCGACGAAGTCCGGTGCTTTGAGGGGCTTGGTTAGAATGTAGTAAAGCACTACAAAAATGACGACGGACTTACAGCTTGCCACGATTTCAACGCCTACATCATCCCAAGTGGAGACTGTCTTCTCAGTGATCCGCCGCATTCTTCCCGCAATGAACCTCAGCGCAAGCTTTGCAATCAGCGTGGCAAGCATGACGATCGCGATCATCGCCAACCAAGGCCAAAAATGATCGCGCGCAAAGAAATCTTTTGTGTGTAAAATCCAGTAATCCATTTTGACCTCAGTGCTTCTTCTTTAATCCCTCAGCTTCGATGGCAGCTTGCACACTGGGTCGCTCGTTCATGCGCTCCATAAATCCCAGGATTCCCTTATGTGTCGAAATATCGATGTGCAGAGGCCTTGACCACGTTAGGACATTGTAGGCGTAGGCATCCACTGCAGAAAACTCACTGCCCAGAAAATATTTATGGCTTAGCAAATGCACATCGATAAACGCTAGCCGACCCTGTAGCTTATCCGTAAAGCTCTTCTTTGCCGCGGGATCCAAGTTTGGAGTGAAGAGAACGCCAAAGCCCTTATGGAGCTCACTTGCAATAAAATTTAGCCATTCCATCGCGCGATACCGCTCCATGGAGCCATACTTGGGCAACAGTTGACCTGCAGAACTTTGATCTGCCAAATACTGCAGAATCACTGAGCCCTCGGTCAAAATCTCGCCATTGTCGAGCTGCAGTGTCGGTATGTAGCCTTTTGGACTTATCCGATAAAAATCTCCGTCCGCATACTTCTTTGATCTCAGGTCCACTTGCACCAAATCAAACTTGGCTTGCATCTCTCGTAAAACTATCTGTACGCCTAGAGCACAAGCTCCTGGCGAAAAATACAACTTCATAAAACCTCCCTGTGTCACTGTTGTGCGTTCGATAATTATGTTTGAAATTCTTCGGCAATACTACGAATATACTTTCCAAAATCAGGATCCTCTCCCTGCAACAGCTCCGGCAGCGCAGAGCGAAAATCTTGCCTGAGGCACCAAGACCGAATGTAGTCTTCCCAGGTTGTCCAAAGTCGACGCGTTTGTGGACTCATTTCATCTTCGTAAACCAAGATGAAGGCGCGCTCAAATAGCGAGATCAAAATATCAAAGATGATTTTTTTTCTTTCAAGCTGCTCTTCGTTGAAATTCGATGCCGGCAGATCTTTGGACATCAACCGAAGGTCGGCGTTTTCGAGCAGCAATTTGGAGAAGTTGGCATACTCATCGGATAGCTCCTGGTAAATCTCCTCGTCTTCATTTTGTCGCTCTTTTCTTTGCTCGAGCATAAAAACGGCAATAGCAAATGGAAACCCCACAACGGTCACGACGTAACTGGCTAGCTCCCAATATTCAAGTGCGCTCATTTATTTTAAATAGGCTTGTTTGCAAATCTGCGCAACTGACTCTCGCGTCTAACGCGGCAGCGCTTGTCTCACTCTGAATCGATTCTCAAACTGAGAGGCTGAGTAACTTTTGACCAGTGCGTGAGACTTTGACAGCTCGACTAAACAAATATCATATCAAGAAAAAAGCTGCCTTGTTCTGTGACAGCCTAAGTACAGATCATCTGAAGGCATTCTCTTTTTAGAGCTTAAAATCTCAAAATCACTGAGCAATTCTGAGGCGCCTGGCAGGGGGCGCGACTGTTGCAATGGTAGATGGTGCGACAGACAATTTACTCGGAGGTATTTTTTGAATCGACATCTTACGAATGGAAGTCCCGCCGCTTTTCTCCTGACTCTATCCGTACTTCTTGCGGGCTGCTCGGCCCAGTCTGGCAAAAGTGCCGGGGACTTAGAGGCGACCGAAGGCGAAACAGCCTCAGTGATGATCGATGACATGATCTTAGATATGGACGAGATGTCCGGCGAAACTAGTCAGTTCGGTGCCAAAGGTTTTACGGCCTACAGATCGACACCTTGGACTAACGGTGTCGTACCGGTAAAATTTGATTCCACTGTTTCATCGAGCCGCCGCACCAAATTTTTAGCACAGTGTGCACGCTGGTCCAAGGTCGCTAAAGTTCGCTGTGTGAGCTACACTAGCCAAGCTAAGTTTTTACTTGTTACAGCTAAGGACAGGACAAGCTGTTACGCCAATGTCGGTATGGGCAGCTCGGCGGGCACTCGCGTCTTTAACTTCGGCTTAGATTGGTGCTGGAACTACGACTGGGCCATTCTCCATGATTTGGGTCACACCTTCGGCTTAATCCACGAGCATCAGCGCAGTGACCGCGACAAATATGTGCAAGTCCTCACGAGCAATATTCTCACGGGCTACGTGTACGCTTTTGATATCCTCTCGGCTTCGCAAAATGTAACGCCTTATGATTTTCGATCGATTATGCAGTACCCTTCGTACTCCTATGCAAAAGCTGGTAAAAAATCGATGATCGCTCGCCCAGCTTACGCTGCCCAACAAAAGTACTTGGACGTGCAGCCCACGCAGATCAGCGCCGGCGACGCCAAAACCATGGTCAATATCTACGGCCCTCCTATTGTCCGATAATCCTCTTTCTAAAGCGGAAGGGCATCGCGGCGATACACGCCCGGTGCTTTTCGCGACACTCCGCTGGACTTAATCGGCTCCTTAAAATAGGGAATAGTTCTATCCGCAATCTTCCCTTTTCGTTTGGAGTCAACATTTGCCACTCATTGACGATCTAGAGAATTCATTTGCTTCAGCCGAACGCCGCAAAGGTCGAGAGCTGGAGTCCAAGGGGCAAGTCATTCTCTCGAGCGCATCGGATTCGGAAGTGCAGGCCTTTGTTAAAGGGTCACGGTCAGGCCGAGTGCGCCTGTATGCTGATGACATCACGAGCTCCGAATTTTTTGCGAAATGCAGCTGCAGTGGCGCGTCGGGCCGGTGTCGCCACATTTGGGCCGTCGTTCTTAAACTGAGCACCCAGGGCGCCGATTTTCTAATTCACCGCCGCGAGCTTAGATCACCTCCCCAGGCTGCAGAGCCAGCTGCACAGGTCGCCGCAAAGGCCAATGTCTCCAGCGAGTACAAAGAAAGGCTGAACGAGCAGCTCAAACTCCGTAGAAAAGCACACTATAAGGCGCAAAAACTGAAGAAACAAAGTGTGCGAAATCAAGCCAAAGGCGGCTCAGCTCAGCCCCACACCAAATTGTATCCAGAAGCTGTGCAAGCTGCCCTCGTCTACTTTGAGGTGAACGGATTCAAACTCGATCCTCCCGAGCTCACACAACTTTTATTGGCCAAGCGTCAACTCTCCCGCGTCTTTCATCCCGATAGAGGCGGAACACATGAGGAGGCGCTGCAGTTGTCTGAGTGCTTTAATATCGTGCGCGACTATTTGAGTTAAGCAGACGCTCCAATCCGCAATCGGTACCTTCGACCAGTTTGTATGCGCCTAGGATGAGGGAATTTAAAATTTAGCTATTCTGTTTGAAACGAGGTTTCAATCTGAATAGCGCGCTGATGTACCCCCACTTTTACTCTTTGCGGAGACTTGGAGCTTTACTGCTGCTTCTCTCTTGGCTGACGTTCAGTCAGCCAATGAAGGCGGAGTCACCTCCCCGAAATTGGCGGATTGCCGTGGTCTCCGATATGAATGAATCATATGGCAGTAAAACCTATCAAGCTGCTCTCAAAATTGCGATGGACTCAATCCGTTCCAGTGATGTTAACGTAGTGCTATCCACCGGCGATATGGTGGCTGGGCAAAAACCCGGGTTGGATTACAAAGGCATGTGGAGCGCGTTTCATAACCATGTGACTCACCCCTTGTCTGAGGTCAGGCTTCCACTACTGCCTTCACCCGGCAATCATGACGCGGCCACGGGTTCACGGTTTAAGCAAGAGCGAGAGGAGTATCGCACCACATGGTTGAAATACCCATTTGACCGCTTCAACAATCAACGACCTACAGACGAGCAAATTCACCCACTACCTGGGGTGACCCAAAACTTTCCGTTTCACTATGCGGTGACGATGGGACCGGCCGTTTTTATAGCCTTGGACTCAACGGTCCCTGGCCGGCTCATCAACGAGCAATTCGCCTGGCTTGCGACTGTCCTTGAGCGCACTCAAGCTTATAAAGTAAAGATCATTTTTGGACATTTTCCTCTCTATCCATTTGCGTTTCAACGGGCGCATGAGGCGATCGCCTCTGGCAGTGAACGCACAGGTTTTTTTAGCCAGCTCGAATCGCTATTGGAAAAACACAAAGTGGACCTCTATCTCAGCGGGCATCACCATGTGTTTTATCCTGGTCGCCGCAACGGTCACACTCGCTACCTCTCAGTCCCGTTGCTCGGCACAGGGGCGCGCTACCTCCTCTCAGCAGAGGGAGAAAAAACCAAGCGAGCCCCGCAAGGGTTTTTGCTGATTGATTTAGACGCTCAAGGCTCAATCGATGTGACGGCGATTGAAAGTCCGTCTCTAACGAGAATTCCATTTTCCTCCTTGCCGAATTCAGTTTCGGTGCCGTCGCGCGACAGTGACGACTGCAGGTCGTGTGCTAGCTTCCCCGCGGCCTTCTTTATCGACCCTGCCCGCCGCATGTTATACAGGCGCTGGTAACGTCCATTGCACATGGCTTTTTGGCTATGCTGCGCGCTGCGCTCTTGTCCTCTAGCGCAATCGCCTGGTACGCTCATTCGCAAATGCTTCAGAACAGCTTTGTCCATCTTCCAGGAATCGGCCATGAAACCGAGCGGCGCTTTTGGTCCGCCGGCGTGCACACGTGGGATGATCTAGAAGCCAACGTCGATCAACTCTTTGGCTGCAAACGGGCCCAGCAAGTGGCATTGGCATTGGATGAAAGCCGAGCCGCGCATAGCTCGAGTGAGCTTCAATACTTTCAGAAGCGATTCAAGTCGTCGGACATGTGGCGCCTGTTGCCAGAATTTTTGCTGAGTCCTCAGGCTCAGGACATTGCTTACCTTGACATTGAAACCACGGGTCTGGGGCATCCTCCAGAATGTGCCTCTACAACCATCGCCGTTTTGTTTAGAGGCCGACTTGAAATTGAGCACGTGTATGCTCGCAAACGCCTGCTGATGCACGAGCTCGAGCGTGAGGCTCGCCTTTTTGTCACCTTCAACGGGAGCACCTTTGATCTGCCCTTTCTGCGACGAGAGTTTCAGCTTCAACTGAGCCAGCCACATGTTGATCTTCGCTTTTGGATGGCCAACTTGGGGCGCCGTGGAGGGCTAAAGTCCATACAAAAAACTTTTGCCGAGGTGCCGCAGCGGGAGTACATGGATATCGATGGCTTCGATGCTGTTCGACTCTGGAACATGCACCGTCATGCGATTCCCAACGCCCTTGAGACCTTGATGACATACAATGCGGAGGACACATTGGTGCTCGAACATTTGGTGTATTGTGGTTTAAAGCTGGAGCGCGAGAAGCATCCCGCATTGAAGCTACCCACTTTTTCGCCGCCGCTAAAGCGAACGATCCCCTATGAAGTTTGCCAAGAGGTTTACCGCAGACTGCGCTCACCCGCTACAATTTCAAATAGCTGGACCACCGCCTTTTGAAATTTTGGCTGGCTCATAAAAATTGGCATAAATTCAAAATCGAGAATTTCAAAGACGTCGCCATCAAATCCCTCAAGATTTAAAAACATTTGCGTCGTCTGCACTCGAAACTGTGGATCCAAACGCTCCGCCATTTTCCGCAGCGCCTCAAAGTCCTTCTCAACTTTGTCCGTCCACTCGCATCCATTGCCGGCATAGCGCGCCACCAGCTCTTGCAACACTGTGGGAGGGATCAACTCACGCAAGAAATTGGCGTGTAGGTAGCAAACCAAAGTAGACACAAATGCGAACTTTGAGCCCAAAGCTTTTGTCAGACGACGCAGAACGAGCGCAGATTTTTTTTCGGGATGCATGTAGCTGTTTTGCCGCATAAATATATAGTGAGTCTCATCTTGAACTAAGGCGCAGGCATGGGCGTCAACCGCATTGGCAAAGCTCTCACAAACAATGAACTTCAAAATTTTTTGATGCGGAGTGGAGAATTCAACGCCCGCAAACACTTCCTCTGCAATCACGTGGGCGGCCTCGTGCAGGTGATAGCTCTCCGGGATATGCATGTCGTCGATGCTCAAGGCATTGGCTCTTTTGTCCTCCACACTTTGCAAGAGGCGCCGCGCTGGCACATAGGGGATAATTTTATTGGCAACAATATGACCGAGCTGATGAAAGGGCAGGAGCAGATACTCGGGCCATGCCTCTTGATAATGACAGCCTATTTCTAAAGCGTGCAGCTTAATGTTTCGATAAACACTGTTGTGCTCAAGTAAATAGGCGTCCCCCAAAATATCCGCGTGACTGCGCGGACTCCTAAATGCGCTATGAATGGAGAGGAGCTCCTGAATTTGCAAAACCTAGTCCTGCTTGACTGTCCAGAATTCGCCGTTGTCCTCACCGCTGAAACTGCTCACCTGATAAGATTCGATAGCACCTGGGATATCCATTCCGCTGCTGCGCAAATAGTCCTGTAGCGCTAGCGTTCTCAGCTCGCGCGAATTGCTACCGGGATCCTTAAAGTCAAACTGAGCTGCAAATGGAAAATCAATTCGGATTTTCATGCTCGACCCTCCGAGGCTACAAAAGTTTAAATCGCTCGCGAATTCTTGCCAAGTTCTGTGCGGGCGCACGCACCGTGAGAGTCACTCCATGCTCTGTGTACTTTTCATCTAGCACTCGCATCTGCCGGCGGATTTCGCCGATTGCCCCTTGCACGGTGTACGGAATAGCCAGCTGCGCCTCAGTCATCTCTTGTTCAAAAAAACTGCGTAAGGTTTCACGCAAGTGAGCAAGATCCGCCTTGTCGCGCGTGGAGATCATGATTGCATCTGGAAACTCCGCTCGAAGGGCAGTCGCCTCCTCAAGACTCAACCGATCCCGTTTGTTCAAGATTAAACGGCTAGGCAATTCCAACGCGCCAATATCTCGAAGCACATCGCGGGTGACTTCAAGCTGCTGGCGAAACGTCGGATCCGACGCATCCACCAAAAACAGCAGAAGATCCGCATTGAGCGCCTCCTCCAGGGTGGAACGAAAGGAGGCCACCAAATCATGCGGCAGCTGTTTAATAAAACCCACCGTGTCTGACAAAAGGATTCGAGGAACTGTGAGCGGATAAAGGGGGCGCACCGTAGTGTCTAACGTGGCAAAAAGCTTGTCGGCGACAAGAACTTCGCTACCCGTCATGGCGCGCATCAAGGACGATTTGCCCGCATTGGTGTAACCAACGAGCGCAACCGAATTCTCCTCGAGCCGACGGCTCCGGCGCACCGATCCGGTTTCTTGCACAGACTCTAACTCAGTCTTAATCTCTTTGATGCGGTCGCGGATATGCCGTTTGTCTAGCTCTTGCGAACTCTCGCCCGCACCCTTGCCCCCAATTCCTCCGCCCTGTCTATCTTTGCCACCACCGGTTTCGCGAATTCGAGGTGCCAAATACGTGAGACGAGCAATCTCCACTTGTAAACGGGCGGCTTGTGTTCGGGCATGTCGAGAAAAAATCTCAATGATCACCCCCGTTCGATCCAAAACAATGGCGCCAGTCGCAGACTCCAGATTGCGCAGTTGAGAGGGGGTGAGTTCACAATCAAAAATAACAACGTTTGCAGTTTCAGTCGGAGCATCTTCGGTGAGCTGTGCCTCAGTCGCAAGATCCTCGTCCTCTTCCGCCTCTTCTTCAGCTGGGCCCTCTGGCTGATCCGCTGTGGGAAACCGCTGGGCCGCTCGACTTTTTTTGCGTGTCACTGTGCTCGCAACGACTCCTGTGCCGCCGGTCCAATTGGCAATTTCACGAAGCTTACCTTCACCGACGACCAGCGCACCGTAGGTCGTACTGCGTTTTTGACTGAGGGATCCTATCACCTCATAGCCCAAGGTGTGAACAAGGCGTCCAAGCTCCGCAAGTGAACCGGTGAGATCTTCATCCGTGACCCTGGGGAGCTGGACACCGACGAGCAGGGCCTTTAACTTTGGCGATTCCGTTTCCATAGACGGACTATGCCACAACTCAAGGCAGAAACGGTAAGACATTTGTTGCAGTGTTAGATGGCACTTGTGCTGTGACAAAAGGTTGACCGCGGCCGAGAGGCTTGGACACAATTGAAACAAAACGCCTACGCGCGAGGAGAATCTGCATGAAATCTGTTGTACTGACACTATTAGTCTTTATGGGTACCCAAGCCACCGCCGAAGTCTACAAAATTGACCCTGCTGCAAGCAAAGTGGAATGGCTCGCTGGAAAAAAAATTGGTTCCAGCCACAACGGTGAAGTCAAAGTCAAAAGTGGCGAGGTGCAAACTGACAAAAAAGGCAAAATTAGCACCGCAAAAATCGTTGTGGACATGAAGACGATCAGCAACATGGATCTTCAGTCGGATCCCGGCAATCAAAAAAAGTTGGTTGGCCACCTTGCAAGCGATGACTTCTTTAAGGTCGACAAATTTCCTGAGTCCACATTTAACATCACCAGCATCACGCCCAAAGAGGGTGCAAAAGATGAGTATATGGTCAAAGGCGAGCTGACGATGCTTGGCAAGTCTGGACCAGTTGAGTTCCCCGCCAAAATCACTGCCGACAAAGGCACATTGACTGGAACAGCAAAGGTGACGATCGATAGATTGAAGTGGAACCTTCAGTATGGCTCTGGCAGCATCTTTAAAAAGCTCACTGCTGATAAGATTATCAACGATACTTTTGATCTGACTTTGAATCTTGTTGCAAAAAAGTAGACGACACGGCATTCAGGGCCGCGGCAGCTTCTCCGTGGCCCAAGTTTTCTTAAATGTCCTATTTAATACATTTATCGCGGCACGACGTCTCTGTAGGAATTGCCGATCCGAATATCATCAAACCGAGTTTCAAAATATCGCCCCGGCTCATTTCCCTTATAAATTCCAAACTTAATGCGATAGTGCTGGGGTGGTCGAAGGCCTCCCGCGCACTTGCCAGAGGTGAAGTGACCATAAGATGCATTGACTGTAATGGGGCGGCGAGCGTGATCCATCCAAACCGCCGCTGTCCCACGACCGCGCCGTGGATTCACATTGTAAGCGATGACGAACGAATGCCATCTTCCCGGAATAAGATCCGCATAAGCAAAACTGCCCTCGCGCGAATCTCCTCGGGTCATAAAATTGATGCGATGACTGCGGTTCGGCCCTCGCACCAATCGTATTCCCGCAATCGGGGCAGCGGGTGCACATTGCCAAAGCTGCATGAGATAAAAAGACGCGTCGGTGTGACTTGTTCCGGGGGGAATCATAAGTTTGAATCCAATAAAAACTGTTTGATAAAAAGGAAAGTTCTCTTGAGTGATTGCCAGCTCAGTGCGGGTTTTCACCGCAGTGGTTGCGTTCCGAGTTGTGGCAAACCGAAGAAAGCGCGAGCCCTCTCGACCCAAAATTTGTGGGGGTAAGCCCTGCCCGTCGCACTTGCCCAAAAAACGCAGGCCTCCCTCGATTAGATTTCCACCTTGACCTATTCGAGTTGAGCAGGCGGTGGGGTTCTCAATTTGAGAAGACTTTGCTCCCTCGGCAGTCATTTCATAGAATGGTGCGGAATGTGCCAATTGAGAGGCTTGAAGCATCAAATATATGACTGTTGCACGTATGTACATAAGGCTCCCCAGCACTTCTGTGCTTATACTAGGGAGAGCTGCAAACTGTTGGCCAGTTGCTTGTCGAGCTTTGTAGGGGGAGGGGTTAGCGAGTGCCTAGGAATTGATCGACTGCATACACCCTGCAACCGCACGAGAAGACCCTTAAGGCTGCGCCAAAACGGCGATTTCCGCAGGTGTCAGAGTTCGATTGTAAAGTCTTGTCTCATCCATTTTTCCTCTGACGTCGCCGTTTTTTCCAGCGGAATTGTTTCCAATAGTGAGACGGCCACCATGGTCGAGCAGCGCAAGTGTGCTGGAGGAGCTTGCGTCAACCAATGCGCCGTTGCGATAAAGACGTATGCGAGTTCCATCATAGGTACAAGCTAAGTGAGTCCACGTATCAAGCGGAACGGGTGTTGTCTTGTCGTAGCCTCCTGACACTAAATCATCGCGAGTTCTCACGCATTGAACGGCCAGATTGCCGCTGCAGCCGTTGCACAGGATCAGATTCCATCCTTGTTTAGTTCCGCCCGAGGTGCCTGTTTTGCCTACGAGGATCTGATACATCGGACCACCAGCACTTCGGTAAACCCATGTCGATACCGAAAATGGAGCTCTCCCCGGAAAGTCAAAGACATCACCCACATCCACTCGCGTGGTGCTCACGTTGCCAAAGTTCAATGCGCCTTGCTTTCTGCCACCAGTCGGTGACCAGGGTGCCGGCGTGAAATTAATCAACTGACCATGGTTGGACTGAACGCTATCCGCGAGTGTGGTGCCTGTTGACTCGTCCATCTTCCAGCGCGCCATCAGCCCCGTGAGTAAACTGTCTGGTTCGGCATCGACAACCCATCTGACCGTGGCGCGAAGTGACCGATTGCCAGCTCGATCAATCGCCACAACGTCCAGCGTGTGGGACCCGTCTTCAAGATTCGCAACGGTGTGGGCATTGCTGTTGGAGCACGGTGCCTCTAATCCAGCATCTAGTCGACAAACATGCCGCTCAACCCCTGATCCGGTTCCGTCTGAACTGGAGAAGGTCACTCGTGCCGTGGACGAAATGTCCACACTTGGAGGACTATCTACAATGGTCACCGTTGGAACTACACTATCCACTACAAACTGATGTTCGAATCGAGCCCGACTTCCAGCTGCATTTTGCACTTCGATTGAAGCGAGGTGCGTCCCATTGGGTAGGCCGGTCAATACCCACGGTGACTGACAGCCGTTCACCGTCTGGTTTCCCACCCGGCAAGTGACTGTGGGAGCTCCTGTGATATTGCCGATCGCAAATACATACTGTTGAGTCGATGCCGCCGAAAAAGCCAGTGGGCGTTGCGTGACATTGAGGCTCGGAACACGAGAGTCCAATGTCCACTCATGCATTAGCACGGGTGAAACGTTGCCTGCGCCGTCGATTGCGCGAACGTCGAGTACATAGGTAGAGTCGACCAAACCAGACAGCTGGATTCTTGAATCACAAGTAGAAAACCCACCGGCGGCCTCAGTCTTCTTATGCACTCTGCACTCGACCCTCGCAAGTCCAGAGACAGCTTCCTCAGCTTGCACGGTGAAGGCGGGGTTGCGCGAGCTATCGATGGCATTCACGGCAGATGTAAACCGCAACGCAGGGGGGGTGGTATCGATTGTGATTTTTGCAGTAAAACAGCTGGTCTCTTCTTTGCGGAAATTTCTAAATCGAATGTAGAGATTTGCAACGCCATCGCCATCGTTCCACTCAACTGTTTTTAGCCCAGCAAACGGCTGCCACTCACCCGTGCTGCAGCTCGGATCACTGGTGATCAAGACCTCTTGCGCATATTTGTTTTTCAATTCGAGCTTGAGCGCTGAGCTGTTCGTGAGCGTGGCGCCGCCATTTATAACAACGGCCTTTTCATTTTCTGAGTTTACTACCGCATCGCTTGGGTTATCTAGCGTCAGATCGTAGGGACGATCACAATTTTGAAAGAGCCCGACTGTGGCAGTAAGAAGTAAAAAAATGAACACAGTCATCAATCGTTGATTCAAAATGAGACCCCTTTATACATCTTAACCTCTATCGACTAGTTTAGCATTTTAGGTGAGACGTCTAGGCACACAATCTTCCTCAGTCTCACTTCGAGACTGGAGAGCCGCTTGAGATCCAAGGCAGCATCGCTCTGCGTTGACAAACAGCTCTGCGCTTTCATCCAAATGTCTCAAGGTTTCCAGCCTTTGGTCGATAAGACGACTAGACCTAGGGCCGAATGGAGCTTGAATGCAGCGGGTGTTTGATAAATTTTTCTTATATATTGCGATGGGCATTTTGCTCCCTACCGCGAGCACCTCTGCAGACACCGCGATCGCCATTTTTGATCTGAGTGGTACAGTGCCCGCAATTTTCACAGCCTCCGTTCGCGGGCTCCCCGGAGACCTAGATCTTTCTCCCAACGTGACTGTAAACAATCGAAGGCTCGGACTGCTTCATTTGAAATACAACATTAACGTGGCGAGTCTCATCGTGGCCAGCAGTACCGCGAGCGGCGGTCCCGAGAGTACGACGGGCGCGGTCTACACGTTTCAAGGGAGTGGCTTTCAAGTCTCAGTTAATCCCGCCTGTGTTTCAGTAGCACCGGCGTATCACTCGCCATTCACTCTGACCAATGCAGGGATTGATATTCACAGTGCGCTGTCGGGCAATCTAGTCCTTTCAGGTATCGAGGAAGATTGCGAAGTTATGGCGAGCTGGCAAGGCACGAGTCAAGCCCTACCCCTAGCGGGCGTATATAAACTTGGCATCACTGTCACGATGACTTCACTCTAACGAGAGCCTTCTCCTAGACCTAACGCCGGGACAATTCTCCGTCAGTTGCCCGAACATTCCCTCCCCCGTACTCTTACATATGAACTAATTTAAATTATTTTATTTGGGGGTACCCATGTTTAGAACAGCTGCGCTTATTTTGATTATCGCCGGCGCGACGAGTGCCCATGCTGCGTTCGAATTCTCCCCCATAATTTCGAAGTTAGCTCCATCCGGACCTGAGGCAAGTACGACATTCAATGTCTCCAACTCTGGGGACAACAAAATTCCAATACAAGTCACAATTGTTGCTCGCGACCCTGATGAAACAGGCAAAGAGGTCTACGCCGAAAACGAAGACATTTCAGATATGTTTCGAATTTTTCCAGCACAGATGGTCCTAAATCCAAAAGAAACTCGCGCTATACGCGTGAGTTATGTAGGAACACCAAAGTTGAAGAGTGAGTTAGCCTTCAGAATTATTGCAGAAGAGTTACCTGTCGACGTTACCGATCCAAAAAAAGTTTACAAGAAGGCCGTTGCCAATGTGAGCATTGCCATAAAGTACGTGGGTTCACTCTACGTCACTCCTCCTGGAGCAAAGTCAGAAATGTTACTGGAGGCTCAGCCAGTCGATCAAGAAGTGCCCGTCACTGGCGGTAAGACCGCTGGGAAGGGAAAGGTGACGACTGTAACAGAAAAAGTTCTGGTTCTGACCGTCACTAACAAGGGCTCCACCCATGAGATTATTCGAAAGCCCATTCTAAAATTGCAATCACTGGCGGATAAGTCAGAAATAGTTTTACAAGGCGCAGAACTTCCCACACTTGCGAATCTGAATATTCTGGCGGGAAAAACTCGCAAGTTTATCTTGACCTGGCCAAAGACTTTACCGGTGGGACCCTTAAAGGCGTCCTTTGAAGTTGCTAAAGAGTAAGCTCCGCCTTTTATCACTGGTGTTTATCGCCGCCATTCGGGTCCAGGCTGCTGCCAACGAAAATCTATATCCAATCGCTGAAGTCAGCGGCGAGGGATGGATCAATGTTCGCCGGAGTGATTCTCCAAGTGCACCTGTTATGGGACGACTGCGTAAGGGAGACACCTTCGCCGCACAGGCAGCCAGCGAGCGATTCCGAATCTTAGATGGACCGCTAGCCGGCGGCTACATTGCCGCGCCTTTTGTGACGCTCACTTCAACCCAAGCTCCTTTGATCAAGTCTATGGCCGACGGGCTTTTGATTCGAGCCTATCCCGGCAAGAACGGACGAATCGTTGCGAATATCAACAATGGCGCCTATTTCACGGGCGAGCTCAGTGGCGAATGGTACACCGTAAAATCTGGACCCTTTGCGGGTCGCTTTATCAACGCCCAATTTGCCAAGCCGATTCATGAAGCCGGCAGTGCTGCGACAGCCGCCAGACCCATGATCGTGCGAGGCGCAGCACTTGAATCCGCGCCAGAGGCGGCGGCGCCAGTGGCTACGCCAGCAATTGAGCCCGAGCCTCCGCCAGCTCCAGTACCAGCGCCGGCGGACACGCCAGCGCCAGCGGTCTCTCCCTCCATGGCAGAGGCGTTTCTAATCAAATCAGACTCAGTCAGCAAAAAAGGCGACAGCTCAAACACTGTAGAGGTTCCGGCAGTCACTGACCCACCGACCGAACAACAAACAAATCCTACGGTCAAAAGTACAGCAGCTGCACCCGTGGAAACGGCAGTGAGTGCGAAGCCGCCGCCAGCGACAACTTGGGATGAAGCCAAAGAGCGACGCTTTAACGAAGGAGTCGATAAGATCTTCAAGAAGAAAAAGACGAGCGCTGAAAGCAACCAAGTCACGATGCCCGTGTTTATCGATCAAAATAAGAGCCCGTCTGGCTATGTGTACACCCAGGTCATCGGCAGCAAAGAAATCCAGGTCGACTCG
Source organism: Bdellovibrionales bacterium (assembly GCA_041739415.1). GTDB lineage: Bacteria > Bdellovibrionota > Bdellovibrionia > Bdellovibrionales > UBA1609 > JALHOQ01. The sequence continues at coordinate 227,261 of JBGSNU010000035.1, forward strand.
ACGGAGTTTTTCAAAATTCTCCGGCAAGCTATTGCCGACCCCTGGTTTGAAAAGCCAGAAATTAAAGCGCTCATGCCCAAAGACAGTCAAACGGGCCCGCAGTGGACGCCAGTGCAAGCATTCAAGGATAGTGACGTTAACATCTACTACGATGACCTCAAACTCGAAGTGCGTGTCATTGTGCCCCCCGAGGCGCGCCCGGTCGAGTCGCTCTCAATAACGTCTGGCCAAGCCATCTTTGGTAAGCAGTCAGTCGAGCGACAATCCTTTGTGAGTAGCTACATAAATATAAACGCTACCGAAACCATTGACTCACGTCTCGTTGGTTACAATGACCGCCGATCGCCACTCCAAGCTCAGATTGAAAATGGAACGAACGTTGGCAACTTCGTTCTTGAAGCCTTCGGCACCTACACCGAGCAGCGCGAGGATTCAGCGAGCGGGCGGAGTGCATTTATTCGACAAGACGTTCGCGTCACTCGCGACTTTACCGGCCTCTTGTCACGTGGCTCTGTCGGGGATGTCGTATATCCGGTTCAGTCGTTTCAGGTCTACCGACCGCTCAAGGGCGCAAGCTTTTATCGGCAATACGCAATGGCACCCAGTAAACTAACCTATCCAACGGGCAACCGAGAAATCTTTTTAAAAAACAACTCGAAAGTCTATATCTATGTGAACAATCAACTTCAAAAAGTTGTGGAACTCCCTGCCGGGAGACACCAATTAAAGGACTTTCAGTACACGAGTGGAATGAATGATGTTCGATTTGAAATCGTAGATCAGTTTGGCCAAACCGAAATTATAGACTTCTCTTATACTGCCAGCACCGACCTGCTAAAGCCCGGGTTTCAACAGTTCAGTTATGCGGCAGGCACTCCATCATCCTCTAACCCAACTTCTGGTGAAAGAGTATATGATGACACCAACGACACATTCTCGGCCTTTCATCGGTATGGATTTTCAGATCACTTCACCGGAGGAGTCAACGGTCAGCTAGATTCAAAGCAATCTATCTTCGGGCTAGAAGGCAACTTTTCTCTCAAAAAGGGCTACCTAAAACTTGAGTCGGCCCTCAGCGGTACAGAAGACGTTGGGTCGGGCTATGCTTTGGGTTCAACCTACAATTACATCGATTATAAAGGGCCAGACAAAACTCAGCGCTCACTCAACGCCGGCCTTGTTTATCGCTCAGATAGATTTTTGGAGTTCGGTACAATTACAGCTCCGGGTGTGGCCCGCAGGCTGAACCTTTCGGTGGGTCACTCTCGCGGCATCACCAAAATGATGGGTTTAAATTTTGGAATTAACTATGTTCTGAATCGGAGCCTAACAACCGATGCAAGCAACAGCTACCAATTGCGGCTAGGGCTTAGCAACCGCTGGAGCAATGGTATCTCAGGCAACGTCACCGCTGCACATTCAAAACTCAGTTCAGGCAAAGACGAAATCAGCCTCACAGCATTTTTAATTTGGACATTTCCAAAACAGAAACAAACACTCTCTGCCTATGCGAACTCGGCTGACAGTTCATCCCGTATCGGTTGGAACTACAATCCATCCACGGGCGCTGACAGCGCCTCCTATCAAGCAAATCTTCGCGAAGATAAATTGGAGAAAGGCTACGGCGGCGGTGCCACTGTCAATGGCAATCGTGCTCGAGTTACGGCTCTTCATGAGGTGGTATTAACGAAAATTGATGAACCTTCGACTGTAGTCAAAGAGTCCGAGCGAGCTGACAATGTAACTACAATACAGCTCGGCACCGCGCTGGTCTTTGCTGGAGGTCGCTTCGGCATTGGGCGCCCAGTGTCGGATAGCTTTGCGATCGTTGCGCCTCGCAAAAGTCTAAAAGGTCAAAAGTTGATGATCAATCCTGACAGTGAAGAAAACTATCTCGCAAAAACCGGATGGTTGGGGCCGGCTGTCGTTCCTGAAATATCGTCCTACAACCCAACAACTCTAGTCATCGGCGCTAAAGATCTTCCACTGGGAGTTTCTATCCCACAAGATCACTTCAATCTCTACCCGCGCTACAAATCCGGATATGGCTTTCCGCTTGGCAACGATGCCAACGTTTACCTCTCAGCCACCATCATAAATTCCGAGGGACAGCCGGTTGGTATGGCCTCGGGTATCGCGACTAACCTTGACGACAGCTCGCAACCCGTTATCACCGTCTTCACCACTCGCCGAGGAGTATTGCAATCTGAAGGCTTTAAGGCCGGCCGTTTTAAAATTGAAATTGAAGCAAATAAATATGAGCCCGTTGAGATCGTAATCCCGAAAGACGCGAAAGAAGAATATAGTCTCGGAACACTGAAGCTCAAAGAGCGCCAGGAGTAAATCTATGTGTGATCTTCAAAAACATTTTCGAAAAACCTTTCTCTTCGTATGTATTGTCGCCACGGATTGGGCTGGCGCGGCCTGCGGTCTAACGTTGACCGCGAGCAATATCTCGGTCAATTGGACAACAGCTTTTACCTATATCTCTGTGCCAATAACGGTGAACAAGGCCGGACCGGACTCTTGCGACTTCGGAATTGGCTTTCAAAAAGGGGCAGCCGCCTCTTATGCAACCAGGCGCGCAGCTGATGGTTCGAAAGAAGTGCAATACCAGCTCTACAAAGAAAACGCCCTGACCAACATACTCAAAGATGTGCCAGACGTCTCCAGTAACAATGAGGTTATCCAAGGTGGGTTTGCCGGTGGCACCAATATGAGCCAGGCCTCAACCTTTTACTTTCATATTCCCTACAATGCTGACGTCGCGCCAGCCCTGATTAGCGCCGGAACATTTGCGGATTCATTTAATGTCAGTCTTTACGAAGGCAGTGATCCATTGACCTTTGTAACGCCTGTGGACTCAGAAACTGTAACCGTATCAATCACAGTCCCAAAAATCATTGCCATATCTTTGGTCAGTTCCGGCGGGGGCTTTGTCGAAGGTCAAACCTCACGAAACGTAAATTTAGGCTCCCTCTACGAGGGACAAGCTACCGGCTTGGATTTGCGGGTTCGATCAAACGCTGGTTTTGAGGTGACATTCTCTTCGCTAAACAACGGCAGTATGAAACACGCAAGCGCAAATTCTCTGGTGCCCTATAAGTTTTATGTAAACGGAGCAATTCTAGATATGACAAATAGTTTGTCCGTGCCGGTTTCAGGAATCACACGGTCGGGCCAAACCTCGCTCAGCGGATTGGCCTACCCCCTGAGAGTCGTAGTTGGGCGTGTTTCCGATGGCACCAAAGTCAGTGGAGCGCACGCAGACTCAATCACCATCACTGCAACGACCACCGAATAAACATCTTTTATATTGATGTCATTGTGAGAGTAAGTGTTTGGGAATAGTTATCTGCCAATGGCAGCTGACCCGAAGCTATCGTCGCCCCACCCCAAGAAGCCATCAGCTCGCAATCTTCCTCAATACCGTACCCCAAAGTACTCGGCTGCGAAGCCGCGAGGGCCTGCAAATTGTCTGACGTTCCTGCCGCAACGATGCTGAAATTGGCCTGGCCCGCTGCCACTACGGACGTGCAGGTGCCAAAGCGGTATTTAAAACCGACTCCACTAAATGGATAGGCGACATTGGCCGAATTTTCAGGCACGCCACTAGCCGTGCTCGACGTGAGCGCAAGCGAAGCTATGTCGATGTTGTACTTAAAATGAATGAGGCCGAGTAGCCTGTCTGTGACAGTGACTCCTGGTGAAAGATCTAGATCTCCAGGCAATCCACGGACTGTTAAACTAAAGATAACCGGTACATTGCCGCTGATATTCAAGGTTCCAATCGCCACATCTGCCTGGGCGACCACAGCATATAGCTGAAAGATCAGTGCTGTTATCAGAAGGTGACGTTTCATAGATGCTCTCAGATGGATTTGTTAAAAAACAAACTCTCTCTGGAGATATCTTAGCGGTTGCTGAGAAATTTGATTGGTACAAGCTTGGTAATCTTGGCGAAAGACGGGGGCAAAGGAGAAAATTTAGGCTAAAGGATGAAGCAGAAATTTCCCGGGTCTCGGCAAAAAACTGCAACGACGGCCACAACAGTGTAAGGCCGCCGCCGAGATCGAATAGTTTAAATCGACACCATTGTAAGCGTGAGTGTCTGTGTGTATTTTCCGGCTAGGGGAATTTGTCCTGCCGTGATAGTTTGACCACCCCAAGAGGCTGTTAGGTCACAGTCTTCTTCGATACCATAGCCAAGAGCTGCGGGCTGCGTAGCCGCAAGGCCTGTGAGTTCTGGGCTCGTGCTCGTGGCAATTGAAAAGTCCGCTTCGCCGACTGCGTTTACCGCTTGGCAGTTAGAGAATTTGTAGGTGAATGCGGTTCCTGCAGGATACGCAGTACCACCATTCATTGGCGCCCCGGTGGCAGAGTCAGAAGTAAGCAACAAGCTTGCAATGTCGACATTGTACTTAAAGTGAATAATGCCTAGAAGGCGGTCGTTTACGATAACGCCGGGAGTGAGATCCAGATCCCCTGGTAGCCCGCGCGCAGTCACGCTGAATACAGTGGGAACGTTTCCACTCATGTTAAGACTTGCGATGGACGTATCGGCAGCCATAGCGGACGGTCCAACCATTTGTAAAACGGCGGCGAAGGCTGCCATCAGTAGTTTAAAGTTGCGGTACATGTCGACACTCCTGTTGTTTTGTGGAGAGCCGTCGCGGCCCCCTATCACAAGTGGAAATATCGACGTCCTGAGCGGGAACTTGATGCTTTGACCGAAAGTGATCGAAAATCTCGTCGAAAGGCCAGCGCTGCGAGCGGTTTCACGAGAGGTCTCAGGACCTTTGCTCGACCTTTGTTAGCTTTGATCAAGCTCCGAATTGTCTCCAGATTCGTGCAGTTTCGACCTCGGTTAATGCTTCTTCACCGACGAAGTACTCGGTCCGAGTTTTAGAGGATTGCTTCTCTACCCCTCGCATCATCATACACATATGCTGGGCCTCGACCACAACAGCGACGGCTCTTGCTTGTACGCATTCATAGATTGAAACGGCCACTTCTTTGGTTAGCCGCTCTTGCACCTGCAGTCTCCGCGCGAACACATCCACAATTCGCGCAAGCTTCGACAAACCTAGAATTTTTTGATTTGGCCAGTAGGCGATGGACGCCTTTCCCCAAAATGGCAACATGTGATGTTCACACAAGCTATAAAACTCAATGTCCTTCACGCAGATGAGACCCGCGGATTCACTGTCAAAGACGCCCTCCCCGACAACTGCCGCGGGCGTAAGCGCATAACCTGAGGTTAGATCTTGAATAGCCTTGTAAAACCGATCTGGAGTTTTTAGCAGGCCCTCCCGATTCGGATCTTCGCCAATTTCTAAAAAAATTCCTCTGGCAAGACTGGGTATGGGAGCTGCCGAGATGAACCTTGGGTCTGCAGCTGCCGGCGAGACTTTTTTCATTCGAAACCACTCCCTTACAATAGCCCGAGCTGCACGCAGCCGCTCGTTGGTCACTCACATGGCACAAGTGTCCACATTTTTTATTCGCCCATACTTTTGGTTCATGGTAGTATGAACATTATGAAAGGTAAAGCCAAAAATCCTGAAATCCGCCCCGTGCCTAGTGCTCATGGCGCTGGGGGCTCTCATTCTCAGAGCAGCTGTAATTTCGTTATTGTCGGGAGCGGTCTGACGGGATTGAATTTGGCACGGGAGCTTAAAAATTCAGATCCAAACTTGACAGTGTCTATCTTAGAAAAATCCACCAGCTGCGGCGGCCGCATGGCCACACGTCGTGTCGGAGACCTCAAGTTTGACCACGGGGCCCAGTTCATAAAAAAGACCGATGCCTCTCAATTGCTTATCGAATATTGGAATTCTGAAAATGTGGCTACCCGTTTTCCATCAAAGGAAATAGAAGCTGTCTGTGGCTTGGCGGGAATATCGCAGTTGGCAAAGAAACTCGCGGTGAATTTGGATGTCACCTACAACTTTGAGGCGACAAGGTTAGACCCAGTTGACGACGGGTGGATTGTTCACAGTGAAGATGGACGCAGTCGACAGGCCAAAACGGTTGTATTAACGAGTCCGTTGCCTCAAGCGCTCGAGCTGCTCTCCGGTTCCAATGTCCATTATGACTCTCGGCTCGGTGCCCTGTCTTATGCGAAATGCATCGTTCTACTCATTCAATCTGAATTCGAAATTTTATCCAATCAAAGCTATTTTGAAAGAATAGATGAAGATGTCTTTTCAGCCTGTTCACAACGCGCAAAGGGCCTTGCACCAACTGGCGCTTGGACGATTGCGATGAGCGAGGCCTGGAGTGAGCGGCATTTTGATCGGACCGAAGATGCGATTCTAAATTCTGCCCGACCCATTCTACAAAAAAAATTCGGCCTCGCACATCCCTACACGGCCCAAGTCAAAAAATGGCGATACTCACACCCTCAAGAAACTTGGCCGCAGCCGTTCGACAATCCTCAGCCTGGTCTGTTTGTTGCCGGTGACGGCTTCGGCGGGCCAAGTCTGGTTGGAGCCTTAATGAGCTCAAACGGCCTCTTAAAACATTTGCAAAAGACGTTGGCCCCTCAAGGGGACGGCGAGTTCCACAAATGAAGATCTGCAAAACATGCGGTCGAACCACAGAAATGCGAAAAAAATGGGAGCAGATCTGGGACCAAATCCTCTATTGCAGTGCTCAATGTCGACAAAATAAAAAGGCAGAGAAGTTTGAGGAGAAAATTTTGCAGCTCTTAAAGCTTCGGGGAGCTGACAAGACCATTTGTCCTTATGAAGTATTGAGTGAACCCGATAAAAAAGACAAAAAGATTATGGAAGCAGTCAGGGCCTCGGCCCGTCGATTGGTGGCCACAGGGCACATCGAAATTTGGCAAAGAGGCAAGCGCGTCGATCCATCCACCGCCAAGGGACCCATTCGCCTAAAGCTGTTGCGCAAAGGCTAAGATTTTGAAGACGCAAGTTTACATCGGAGTCGATCAAACAGGAGCCGTCAACAAAGTTGGAACTCCTAAGCCGCTCGCCTCTTGTCTCATTCGAAATCGCACCGTGGAGTTTTTTTACCTCGAGAGTTTTTCAAAGGCGCAGATCGATCTTCAACTCAAAAGTTCATCGACTGAGTCCGTTGTCGTCTGTCTGGATTGTGTAATTGGCCTGCCGCGCGCGCTCAAGGTCACATGGCGAGAGGCCCTTAAACAAATTCAGCCTAGCTCCGGTTTTGGGAGAGCCGTCGCGAGTCAATTTTTTTCTACGCTTGGCAACGGCCAAGTCTTGCGACGAGAGATTGAGGTCGCGTGCAAAGCGAATTCTGTGTTCCTAGAGAGGCCGTTTCAAAAAAATATCCAGTGTGGAACCTTTCGAATCTGGAAGGACATCGCTAAGTCTGAGCACGACTTTCACGCCCCCCACCTGCTAGAGGAGCCAAGCGCCAACAGTCTACCTATCTTTGAGGGCTATCCGTCGTTGTCCTGGAAAATTCTTTTTGGCACGTCCTCAAGGCAACCCCAGCGCCTAAGAGCGCTGGTCAACCGCAACTTTCCTGAGCTGTCATTCGGAGTGAGCCAACAACGAGCTGTGGATGGCGATCCGAATCTAGCTGACGCCTTTGTTTTAGCTGTGACTCTAAAACAGTTTCTTGGAGCCTCGCAAACCTGCGGCTGCAAAGACGAAGGATGGATCCTAGGACATACCCCTTCAATAAAGCGCATTGACAGCCGATTCTATCATTGTGGTTCGCACATTTGGCCTATAACATACTCTTAATTATGTTTATTGAACAAAAAAGCCTGCAAGAGTGGCTTCAACAAGCTGTGAATTTGGTGAATCGGACTTTTTTTAAAGTGGGCGATTTCAACGTGAGCCTCCTTGCCATATTTCATGTGTTCTTCTTTTTGGCTCTGCTGTATTTTGTCTCCAGTCGAATTCGCCTAGTTTTGCTGAAGCGACTCACCCACTTTCAACATGCAAAAGTCGATACGGTCTTAACACTGCTTCACTACGCCATTCTTACCATCGGTTCAGCTGTTATCCTGCAATCTGCCGGCCTGGATCTCGGTGCGCTTGCTGTGCTCGCTGGAGCTGTGGGGATCGGACTTGGGCTTGGTTTGCAAAATATCACAAACAATTTTGTCAGTGGTTTAATTATTCTGTTTGAGCAACCTATCAAGGTGGGCGACCGAATCGAAGTGGGCGATGTCATGGGTCAAGTCATTCGGATCGGGCTACGCTCCACCACGATTCTCACCAATGATAACATCTCAATTATCGTTCCCAATTCTGAGTTTGTTTCAAACAATGTCGTCAACTGGAGCCACACCGATGATATTGTGCGCTTGCGAATTCCGATTGGTGTTTCGTATAACTCTGATCCACGCCAAGTGATTCAATCCCTCGAGACCGTGGTGAATGAACTGCCTGGAGTTTTAAAAGATCGCCGCTCTGACGTGATTCTCGATAGCTTTGGCGACAGCTCAATCAATTTTCTGGTGCGGGTTTGGACTCGGGACTTTGCCAAACGACCCGGCGCAATGAGGCACGAGATCAATCTAGTTATTTGGGATGCCCTAAAAAAGGACCAGATTGAGATTCCATTTCCACAGCTGGATCTGCACATTCAGCGATCTGCAAACAAAAAGTCTCTCAGTTAATTTTACTCATTAGCGCCTGCCATTTTTTTGAGGACAATCTGAATGGTCGGCTCTTCGATTCTCGCCTGGCGCATAAGTCGCTTCGCCTTGGAAAAGTCGTCTGAATCAATTGCGTCAAAAAAGACTTCAACCCCACCAATTTCTGCCAACTTCTCCAACACCAATGTTCCCTCAAAATCCTCTTCATTCACCTCGCACCCCTCTCCTAACCTTACCGACTAGATTTAGAAATGGGAAGGTGACCGAATGACCTATATAACTAATTTCTCTGAGTTTAGGTCATTCGGTCCATAGACAAAGCAGCGCCTCAAGCTCATATTGAGCGTGAGGCAGAGGTTATTCTGCTCGACAGGAGCACTCATGAGACGACAACTCGTATACGATTTACCGACTCGACTTTTTCACTGGCTCTTTGCAGGTCTCTTTTTGACTGCCTTTGCAATTGCCAAAACCATCGATGATGACTCCTCTTGGTTCAACTTACACTCCTTAGCGGGGCTCACCCTGGGGTTTTTGATAGTGCTCCGATTAATCTGGGGCGTATTTGGAACCCAGCATGCACGATTCTCTGACTTTGCCTTGAGGCCAGGTGACCTATTCAACTATTTTAAAGGCATCCTCAATGGAGACAAAAGGCGCTGGGCTGGGCACAACCCTGCCTCGAGTTGGGCGGCTCTAGTCATGCTGAGTTTGGGTCTTGGGCTCGCGGTGACTGGCTACCTTATGACTTCGGGACCGTATAAGGAGACCTTTGAAGATGTTCACGAGCTCTTTGCCAACGGCTTTGTTGTGGTTGCTGCTTTGCACGTCGCGGGAATCGCCCTTCACACCATTCGGTTCAAAGAAATGATCGGCCTCAGTATGCTGGATGGCAAGAAGGACGGCTTTCCTCAGGATCAGACAATAGGCTCCTCAAAACCTTCTGTTGGGATTTTACTGATGGGACTTGTGGTCGTCTTTGCCGTGTACCTTTACAAAAATTACGACAGTCAAACCCAGGACTTGCAATTTTTTGGCACCACGCTTGAGTTGGGCGAGGGTCAAGGTGAAGACGGAGGAGAAACTGAGTTCGACGAATGAAGCAAAAAGAGCGGGTCGTCATTGCCATTGTACTTTCTCTGATTGCCTTGATGGTCGGTTTTGATCTGTTCACCGATGCAAAGGAGGGAGTGGCCGTTTGGCACCTATTGGTGGAGGGCGCAATCGCCGTAATGGCATTATTCGGAGTGTTTTATGTCTTACGTGGATCCGTCGAGCTCAAAGCTCAACTCGAGCAAAATGTTACCGAGTTCACGGACTTTAAAAAGCAGACCGAAATTTGGAAGAGTGAATCTCGCAAATATTTGGACGGTCTTTCCAACGCGATAGATCAACAGCTCTCACGCTGGCAACTTTCCAATGCGGAAAAAGAAGTAGCGTTTCTATTGCTTAAAGGAATGAGTCTCAAAGAAATTGCTGAAATCCGGAACACTGCCGAAAAAACCGCTAGAGTACAATCTATGGCCGTGTATTCAAAGTCGGGCTTGTCGGGCCGCTCCGAGTTGTCGGCGTTTTTTCTTGAGGATCTATTGGTTCCGCCGGAGCCGGAAAAGAAATAGCTTTTTCAGCTCCAGCAAAGTCACTGGAATAAATGAAAAAGGTAGAATATAGAGAATATCGTTCATTGAGAGAGGGGCTAAACTAAACACCTCTTGCGCGAGTGGAATAGAGTGCAGACTCAGTTGAACTGCCGCCGTGACCGAGGCTACGCCAAGCAGCCAGAGATTAGTGAAGGGCCCCACTTCCCAAAAAACTCTCGTTGCAGAACGTGCGGCGAAAGAACGAAATATTTGGCTAAGGACCAGGGCCGTAAAGACAATGTTGCGTGCCGAGGCTTCACCCTCGCGCTCTAGGATAGACCAATACAGCCAAAGAGCGATAGAAGCCTCGAGGAGCCCCACCCAAAACACCTGCGTCCATTCCTTGCGTCCCATGATCTGCTCAGTCGGCAATCTTGGCTTGCGCTTCATTAAATTTGGCGACAAGGGGTCTGCAATCAGTGTTAGCGCCGGGAGCGCATCCGTTACCAAATTGATCCAAAGTAAGTGAGCTGCCAATAGAGGCAATGGCAACCCCAGGGCCAACGCACCTAGGACGAGCGCCACCTCTGCAAAATTTCCGGTCAGCAAGTAGGTAATCGCCTTTCTGATATTTTGATAGATACCTCTCCCCTCCTGAACGGCCGCAACAATTGTCGCAAAGTTGTCATCGGCCAGAATAAGATCGGCCGCTTGACGGGTCACCTCTGTGCCTGTTTTGCCCATCGCAATTCCGATATGTGCTTCTCGCAAAGCGGGCGCATCGTTCACTCCATCGCCGGTCATTGCGACCACAGCACCCCGGCTCTTCCAATGGCGCACCAACTTGAGTTTGTCCTCTGGAGTTGCTCGCGCATACACTCGCGAACTCAGATCCTCACCTTCAAGAACCAACCCCAGCTCTTGCGCAATTGCCGCGGCCGTTTGAGGATGATCACCTGTAATCATAATTGGCAATATGCCGGCACTCCTGGCCTCTTTGATCGCTTGCCTGGCTTCCGCTCGAGGAGGATCCGCGAGACCCAGCAACCCGAGGAGAGTGAGATCTCTTTCACCTGGCCCACGACCGGTAGCAACGGCCAAAACTCTGAGCCCGCGCGACGACATCTCGCTTGCACTCTCTAAGGCCCCAGACACCACTTGAGTATTGGTAGAAATTGCACTTAAACTTTCCACCGCACCCTTAATGTAATTTTGTCGATCCGACCTGAAGATGGACATGCGCTTTCGGTCAGAATCAAAGGGCTCTGTCGAGAGTCGCGGATTTTCGACTTCAATTCGCTCTCGCCGGATATCTCGCCCGAAGGCTGCGATCAGAATAGCGACCTCGGTGGGATCGCCCGTACCGTCCGTGCCTGTATCATTTAATTCAGCGTCGCAGCACGAGGCCGCAGCTTGTAGCAATTGGTCGGTGTCTTCACCCCAAAGCTCGCGCACGCGCATGTTGCCCGTAGTAAGTGTCCCCGTCTTGTCTGTGCATATCACCGAAACACTGCCTAAGGTTTCAACGCTAGGGAGCTTTCGAATCAAAGCGTTTCGCGCCGCGAGCCGCTGAACGCCAAGTGCTAAGGCCACAGTGACAATCGCCGGCATACCCTCTGGAACCGCCGCGACCGCCAGGGACACAGAAAAAATTAAAATCTCGAGCCACGGGATACCTTGATAAATTCCAACTCCCGCCACAATTACAACCACGGCTAAACAAACAAACAACAATGACTTTCCGACTTGAGCCAATTGCACCTGTAGCGGAGTTGGCTCTGACTGGGCAGTCGAAAGCAAGTGGGCGATCCTGCCCAACTCGGTTTTCATTCCCGTGGCTAGGACTCGCGCCTTAGCAGTACCAGTCACCACGGCCGTGCCCATAAAGAGCTGGCCGCCTCGTTCAGCAATTGGCTCGGCAGCTGAGGCGACAGATATCGACTTGGCTACGGGCATACTCTCACCCGTCAAGACGGCTTCGTTCACTTGCAGGTGCGAGGCTTCGACAATTTCGGCATCGGCTGCGGCAAGGTCACCCGCCTCAAGCAGCAATATATCACCCGGCACCACGACCTGTGCCAAGATCACCTGCTGGCGATCATCACGGTCTACTCTGGCTCGGGGAGCAGTCATTTCTTGCAGTGCTGCGATCGCTGTCTCCGCTCGATACTCTTGAAAGAATCCGATGATCGCGTTGAGTAGTAAAATTGACCCAATGGCGATGGCCTCAATTCTTTCGCCCAGAAAGACTGAAACTATGCAGGCAAAGATCAAGATCAGGACTAGAGGGCTCTTGAACTGCTCGGCGATAAGACCCCAGACGGGGCGAGTCTTCTCTTTCTGAATTTCATTGCGGCCATACTGGGCGAGCAGCACAGCCGCCTCTTTGCTAGTCAGTCCTCTCACAGTTTTAGAGGGCAAAGCGAACCTCGATCTCGGTGCCGATGAGTTTTTTGTAAAATCGAAGCTTTTCATAGAGTGGGTACCAGTCGAACAGCACCAGTTCGATGGGCTTCCAAATCGAAACCCAACCAAAAATGACGACTCCCTCACGCAAAATGCCTAAGGCTCCAGGTGGACTTGGAACTGAAATATTTTGCGCAACTCCAATACAAAGTCCTAACGTCACAAGACCGATAAGTAAAAATATCTGGGCGCGTTTAATAAAGCTTTTGAGCTCGCTCCGTTGCAAGTCAACTTTGTAAACAAAATAACCGTAAATTGAGTCGCGAATCATTTCTCGTGAGAATTCACCGAGCTCCTTCTCCACCACATGAATCACCAGTTTAAGCGGACTAGACAGTGAGAACTCTCTTGCTGAGGACACAACATATTCAACAAAATCGTCATCTAAATCTCGTTCACGAAAAGGCGCTGGATCTCGAGCATCAAAAAGCTGATGGGGAGTTTTCACCCGAACTTCAATCAAACACTTGCCCTTAGAGCGCTTATACCTCGACTGATTTTTAATTTCGCTTGTCACGTAATGAACCCTACCCTTTTAATTTTATGCGTCACACGCGCTGATGGCTAATACGCGGCATATCTCTTGTGCTAGGATTTCATGGCACGAACTTGACTAAAGGACAACCGATGAAGGTTCAATTTCTAGGCGCCGCAGGAACAGTCACTGGCTCTCGCTCTCTCTTGACCCACCGTGAAACCAAAGTGTTGATCGACTGTGGACTGTTTCAGGGATTTAAAAACCTTCGGCTGAAAAACTGGGACGCCTTTCCAGTCTCACCAACAGCCCTAGATGCCGTTTTGCTCACTCATGCCCACCTCGATCATAGCGGCTATATTCCTCTTTTAGTGAAGAACGGCTTTCGCGGTCCGATATTTGCCACCCAGACCACCATTGATCTGTGCCGAATTCTTTTGCCAGATTCGGGGCACCTTCAAGAGGAAGAGGCCAGATTTGCAAACAAGCATAGTTTCTCCAGACACAAACCTGCCCTGCCTCTTTATACGGCCGCCGACGCCAAGGCTTGCCTTAATCGCTTTGTGCCAGTGCCCTGGACGGAGCCAAGATTCATCTCTAAGAACGGCCTAGAAACAATCGAGTTTCAGTTCTTCCCGGCCGGGCATTTGCCTGGAGCGGCCAGCATCCTATTGCGAACAGACAGCAGCTCTATTGCATTCTCTGGCGACCTTGGACGCAAGCATGATCCAATTGTTCAAGCGCCGAACTTCAGCGAGGGTGCAGATCAGCTCGTCGTCGAGTCTACTTATGGCAACCGAAGGCATCCAAAAAATAACTCTGAAGACGAACTCAAAGATGTCATTCTTCGTACGATACAAAGAGACGGCATTCTGCTTATACCGTCATTCGCCATTGGTCGCGCTCAGCTCATTCTCTACTACATCATGCAGCTCAAAAGAAAACGGGTGATTCCACAAGAGTTGCCCGTGTATCTCAACAGCCCGATGGCCGCTCAAGCAAACCGGGCCTTTGCAGCCAATCCAAAGGACTGTGCGCTGAGTGAGAGCGAACTCAGCCTTATTTGGCAAGACGTGACCATCGTGGAGTCTGCCGAAGAATCCAAAGCCCTAAATAAGAAAACTGAACCCTCAATCATTGTGGCTGCAAGTGGAATGGCCACAGGTGGGCGGGTCTTGCATCACCTCAAGTCTTTAGCTCCATTCGCGCGGAACACGATTCTTTTCGTAGGATTTCAAGCGGGCGGAACCCGCGGTGATTTAATCCTACGAGGCGCTGAGGAAATAAAAATCCATGGACAATACTGGCCGGTTCAAGCCGAGGTTGTGAGCCTTGAAACACTTTCGGCTCATGCCGACGCCGACGAGATCGTAGCGTGGGTGTCTAGCATGCAGAAAAAACCAAAACAGATTTACGTCACCCATGGCGAGCCTGTTGCGGCAGACACTCTTCGACATCGGCTTGAGGAAGACCTACACATCCCGGCGCTCGTGCCCGACTACGCACAGGAATTTGACCTGAGCCGGTAGTGTTGAAGGTCACGAACTTTTCTGCTGGTGCTGGCCAACGATCTTTGCCACCTCGCTCAATCCTGCATTTACCTTTTTAATAAATGATGGATCGTGCGGAACAAAGACAAACTTGGGGTGCTTGGACCACATGCCTCTCAAGATGCGATCTAGTTGCACCGCCTGTTGATTGGATTCTACGCGCATGGGGTTGCCACCTTCAATGGCGATGCCACCGACTGCCGCCGTCTCAAAGAAGATGACAGCGTCATACCTGGCAAGTTCTTGCTCCAGCGTGGTTCCCAAATGCGTAAAGAACTCCTCCATCGGACCGGGCCAATAGGCCGCCCCGTCTATGGTGCCACGATCACACAGCAACGTGCGACTGCGATAGTGTGCGGCCTGGGCGTCCTCAAGATTAATCTGCACATGATAAATCGCTCTTTGTGTCGCGCGCCGCACTTCTGTTTCTCCAACTCGCGGAAAGCCCCCCAGATAAAGAATCGTCGCAGCCTCCGGCACCACAACAACATCCTCACCGATCTCGCGTCGATAGAGATCTGCAGCTGTTGTTTTGCCTCCGCCAGGCCCCCCAGTTAACACGATTCGACAACACTTCTCCATACCTACTCCCCTCGAAGATTCAGGTCAAATTTTTCACCTGCACAACGATGATGACGCCGTTTCATTAAATAGCCAAATCATCTGGTCTCGGTTTCTCAAATAGTTTTGGCGCAACCATAGATAGGCCAAAGGTGACAACTCCAATTCGTCCAATATACATGAGCAAGATAATGATCCACTTGCCAGCAGATGTTAGCTCCCCGGTCAGCCCCATACTTAGCCCCATAGTGCCAATGGCTGAGACCGCTTCAAAAACCAGCAGTTCAAATTTTGTAGTGGGCATAGCAAATGTTAGCCCAAAAATTCCCAAACCCAATACCATCATGTAACAGGTGGCCGACATCGAGGCCGCCCTCACTCTATGCCCAGGGATCTCATGGCCCACCAAGGAAGTTTTGTGGTAGCCACGCAAGTGTGACCAAATTTCAGCAACCAACGCAGTCAGGGTCGTAGATTTTAACCCTCCTCCTGTGCCCGCGGGAGACGCACCAAAGAGCATTAAAAAATACAGCACCATGATTACGGGCAGAGATAGACTGGCGATCGGCACTGTGTTGAAACCCACAGTGGTCGACGCGGTCATGGTCTGAAAGAAAGCCACCAGTAGTCTATCCCCAAAGGAGCTACCTTGAATGGATGGCTCAAGGAAAAATATCAATAACGTGCCCATTGCAGAGAGTGACAGAGTTACGAACAAAATAGTTTTTGTAGTAAACGTCAGGTGTCTATTTCTATTTTTGAGTTTCGACCAAACATCCGTGAGAACGATAAACCCAATACCCCCAAGGTAGCTCAGGCAAGCAAGGATGAGGTTCACCGAGACGTTGCCCTTATAGGTTTCAAAGCCGGTGGAGAATAGACTAAAGCCCGCCGTGCAAAACGCAGACACGCTATGAAAAATGGAATTCCAAAGCGGATTCTCAACACCAGCTTCTTTCAAATGTGGATAAAGCAATGCGGCACCAATGACTTCGCAGATAAGTGTAAAAACAAAGAGGTTCTGAACAAAATGGGTAATCCCAATAGATTTAGGGAGTGAGAATGCACTCTTTAAAATCGATATGCGACTGTCATTTAGCTTTCTATTTGCGGCGAGGATCACAAAAGATGTAGCGGTCATATAGCCAAGACCACCCAACTGAAAGAGTACAACCAGTACAAATTCGCCAAACCAATTGTAAGTTGAGCCTGGATCGACGGTCACCAGACCTGTGGTCGAAACAGCTGAAGTTGCCGTAAAGAGATGATCCAGCCAGTGAGCAGGTGCCTCTCGAGTGAGTGGCGAGACCAAGAATAAAAAGCCAATCAAGATATATGACAAATATCCAATGACGAGAACGTGTGCAGGACGCAAGTGTTTACCCATAGGGCCTCCTCATAATTGTCTGACTGAGGAAGCGCTGGATCCAGCGGAGTCTTCCCCTTCGATGCCTACGAGGTTAGCTGACGGGCTAGAGCCGAAGAGTGCTCTTCCAAAACTAGGATTCGCCCCAAAAAATCTGGGTCCCCCGCTCCGATCATTCAGATTAGGCAGCTCAATACTACGCCGATTTATTAAGATATCAATAGCACCGACATGCGCCGCTCCAAGCAGTTGATTCGATTTGGCAGTTAGCTCGGAGTGTTTCTTTGTTCGGGACTCTTTTTGAAGGACTCGATAAAATCATGAGGGTTGTTTATTTTCTTCTGATCGGCACAGGCCGTCGCCCACCAATACAACTGCGCAAGACCGTGCTGAAAGTATGAATCCCAGCGCTGACTATCCTCGCTCTCAACGACCACACCTTTCTCATCAAAGACTTGGTGGGCCTTTGGAACGTGAAGCATGGAGGACACGGGCAGACATCCGAGCTCCCCGAGATAGCTTCTCATGCCGATTGCCGCTCTAACTCCTCCCCACTGGCCCTGCGAATAGGTGACGATGAGACTGGGTTTATATCCAAACGAACTGCTGCCAAAGTGATTCAATAAATGAGACAGGGCCGGACTTATGGAGTGATTGTATTCAGGTGAGAGCATGACGTAGGCATCTGCGGCTTGAACTTTCTGCGAAAGACTTTCTAAATCTGCTGGAGCTTTTCCTGCAGCAAACGCAAAGTGAGGCTTAAAGACAGGTGGAAAACTGATCTGTAGTGGATCGATGACTTCCACTTGGTGCCCTACTCTCTGCACCAAAGATTTGAGGTAGAATGACAATCTTTCCCCCACTCTTTTTGGAGAGGGCGGAGTGCTTTCTCTTACTGAACCTAAAAAAATTAAAATTTTCATTTAAATATTTTAATTACATTTATGTGACCTGGCTACCGAATTGGAGATCGGGCTGCTCTTCATAGTGACAATTTTTGCCGTGACAATGCGCGCGCTGAAACCTCTCTCTATACAGCCGTCTGGCGTCTCTGCTGAGCCATGCCAGTGTCGGCAAATCTCTAGAAAATCATGTAGTTTGTTCGCAATTGCTGGTTGCCGCTTTGAGGCTAGGGGCAGGTGGCACCGAGATTGCTGGTTGAGTTGGAGTTGCCTGATTGAACCGTCAGCAAGATGCTGATCAAGGGCCGGTGCGGTCCTTACCAAATGGAGTTGGTATGTTGAGAATCTCAATCTATGTCATGTTCAGTGTATTGTCGATTTCGAAGGCCGCAGCCAATGAGTACACTCAGATTTGTACCAATCCACAGCCGCAGATTTGTCGAGGCACAACTGATTTGCACAAAGACGTTGTGACGACACTCAACAAAAAGTTAAATACGGCCAAGTCTAATTTGCTCAAACGAGCTGGATACAAAAACTGGCGGCAGTTGATCGAAGCCCAACTGAATAAAAGTGGCTTTGCAGTAAACTCCTATTCAATGACTCTGTTGAAGAGTCTAACGAATTCAGGTCAAGATGATGTTCCCTTGGCCCGTGTGTATATGCCGCTTGCGCAATGTCAATCTAAGGTGGATTCCCTCATTCGTCTCGCCGACTCCACTGAAGACGAGTTGGAACAACTTGAACTTGCAAAGCAGATGTGGAGCGAAGTTCAAGCGTATCGAAAAGAAATGCAGAAATGGTTTGAGCGGGATGCGAACGCTTCGGCCCAACTCGTCTCGGAGTTCAGCTACGCTTGTAGTGAGGGCTACAGTCCTGAGGACTTTGGATACGAAGCAGATGACGTTCCTCAGCTCACCTGGATCTGCGATCAAATCGAGCGATCTAAGGTGTCAATTTCGCTCGCGGTGAAGTCAGGGCAAATGAATTTTCAATTTCTTAATCTTATTCGGAAAATTCTGCAGCTCAATACCCGTCAAACATTGCGATCAAACTTCGGTGAAGAACTCGAGGATAGCCTGAACGGAACTGGCAGCAGTCAGCATTTATACTATGTCACTCAGCCAACCTCGGGCGAAGATGCTTGCTCCGGAACTTCGGATGAAAGCAATGCGCTTCGAAGGGTGCTGTCGGCAAAAATCCGATCTGAAGTGCTAAAGCTCTACAGAAGTGAAGACTTTGTGAACGAACTATTGAATCAATTTTATCCCCAGGACCTGGGCGTCAAGGTCGACGCTGACTTTCGAAACATTAAACAAAAATTTAACCAGGTGATTGCCCGGTGGCCGCTGGGGACAGCTCAGGGCAATCGCATGGCAAAGATCGCAGCAGACGTCAAACTGAGCTGGCCCCGCGCAAATCCAAAAATGTTCGAATTGGACCCAGGCTCGGGCCTACGAGTCTTAAGGGAGTCCTCAACAAGCGCAAACCTCACTATGGTCTCAATGTTTTTTAGTGATCTTGGTTTAAGTAATTTCACCATGCCCAATGCATTTTTTGTAAATAAAGGGATGATGTCGAATAAATCAACTGTAGTTATCTTGCCTTATTTTGTAGAATTGTACCGCAGAAATCCAAACTACATGATTCCGGTTTTGTCACACGAGCTCGGTCATCAGTTTGATTTTAATATTCAAGCCTTGCAACTTCTCAATTTGGACAAAGTCTACGGCAATCTGATCAGCTGCCTATCTAAACCAGATTCTATCGGGATGACGAGAAATCAGTACGGAGAATCGATCGCGGATTTCATAGCCAGTGAAATCATCGCTGAAAGTCTCAGCTCATCAGTAGCAGCCAACCGCAAAATGGTCGCCGATAGCATGATGGCAGACTGCCTTTTTCATGAACTCAGCGGGACCATGGGCGCAGATCATGGCGACTATCCCCATCCCTATTCATACCTCCGGATGGCAGGGATCTTCCTTGCAAATCCGCTCTTACGGGCGAAGATTGGCTGCACGAAACCACAGCCGCGATTTAGGACATGCCATCTTTAGTGTCGACAGGTCTAGGCGCTTTTCAAGGCCGGGCGGGATTGTGCGATTTGCTCTTTCAGTTGTTTTGCCGCGAGTGCATATCCGCCGTCTTGGCCATCGATAAAGTGAATGTGACCACCCGGCCGAATGTTCTCAACAAAACAGGTCATTAACGCGTGCGAAGATTCATGAACGCCATAAAAGATCTCTCCGCGCGCGTGACACTCCTGCAGGTATTGCCGAATCTCAGAGATTTGAGCCGTGGTGCAGTCCAAGACCAAGCGAAGCATCTCATCAAACTTTCGATAGTCGGAGTGACTCGGAATCTCACTCTGGTACTTTGACGCCGGAAACAACTGCTTAAGACCCCACTTAAATGTCCAAATGCACAGCCCAATTTCGGCAAGCCGCATGACAAAGGCTTTGGAGAACTTGTTGGGATTCATCTTCCACTCAGACTTTATACAACCCCATAGATCTTTGTACTTGAGGTTGCTTTGGGTTACCGGACTCGCCACCTCGGTGGGGCCACCCAAAATCTGATTGAATTTTTTCAGCACGTTCGTCAGAAGAGAATTGTTGTTCGTCCCATTGGTGCGAGGCTGAACCAAAAGGGCCAGCATTTTCCCTCGTTGGGCTTCGAGCGGCTGCCAGCGGCAAGAAAGGCCTTGCAGAACTTCAAGCCCCTCCTCTTTGGACGCCTCAATACACAAATTCAAGGAAGGATTTTTGATCTGCATTTCGGCCCAGGTTACTCCTCCACCCCGTATAAATGCCGTGCATTTGCCATGGGCAATATCAAATTTTGCGATTTCTAATTTTTGATCTGCGGCATGTATTTGTGCAACTTTGACAATGCCGACCCTCAGACCAAGTTCAAACTGCGATACGGCAAAAGACTTCAACCCACTCAGTGAATGGCGCACGGCTTCGATTTTTCCAGGAGGAATTAAAAATGTGGCCCCGTCGCCACCAAAGATAAATGGGAATGCGACCTCCCCAAAATGCGACTGCACAACCGCCACCGAGGCCGCCCCCAGCATGTTCACGTCTCGGTATCTGCCGTTGCCAATAGCCTTGGTTGAACCCTCGATGTCAGTGATCACGACGTACCAATCGGCAGGCACAGGATGATAAACCCGATCGTCGCAAAGCGCTTCGAAGTTTGTAAACCCCTCAAGATCAGAAAAGAACTTTGAGCTATCTGTGGCTTCCATGCTGAATTATCGGAGCCTTCTCAAAATTGCTGACCACAACAAAGGTCCAGCTCCGTAAATTTTTTTCTCTGAGGCACCGGGGCTTTGGCTAGTCTATTTTCTCCTTCACCACTGAGGCATCGACGGGATTGAAATAGACCTCGACTTTCCTTCCCTCGTTGTCGATGCCATAAATTTCGTAGCATGACCCCGGCTGTTTGAATTTATTGATCTTATAGCCTCGAGCTTCCACACTCTTCTTAAACTCTGCCTCAGACATCCATTTGTCCTTGGGCTGTTCCGTACAGTTCTTTTTTGCGTGGGCGGACACACCAGTCATTGCCATCGCCGTAACCAATATTAAATGCTTCATTCTTGGACTCCTTGTGTTGCCATAGGCTAGTTCCCAGGCCCACCCAAAGTATCGATCTAATCTGGCATCCGTAAATTGACCAAACACCCTAAAGGCGCAGATTTACGTGCTCTAGGTCATGTGACTAATAGCCGCAAGCCTTGGCTTGATTGCTCCGATTGAGACTCGATAGATTAATACGACTTGTTCGGACTGACTCTTGTGATGCTTCCATCTTTGTCTTTTTTTAGGATTATAATTTCACCCTCGGGAGGGAATATGCCGGTTAATGCAGTAATGTTCACCTGATGAGTCACAAGGATGAGCGGGCTGTATTTCGGCAAATTCTTAGTTAGCCAGACCCGAAGCTCTTTTGTCTGCCTATCCCCAGAGCCCGGCTCTTCATAAAATGAATTCAAGAGAGGCAGCTCAACCGGAGTTCTGCCGCCCAATAGTTTTGCCGTGTCTTTGCATCTACACCACTGACTCGTGAAAACTGAAAAATCGTTGCCAAATTCAGTGCGCAGCTTTGCACCCAACTCTTTGGCCTGACGGACGCCGTCTTTGGAAAGGTTTCTTTGGGTGGAGCAGTCTCCGAGTTTAAAATTGGGGGGATCGCCAGTCCCAGGAGCGCGGGCATGGCGAAGTACGGCAAAATGATTTTTCTGTTTCAGCAAACCAAGCGCCTCAGACCCAAAGGAGCTCTGAGTGCAAAGGGCAATAATGAAGATGAATAGAGATGCGATCTTATTACCCATTTTGAATATCAGTTTAAGAGATCCCGCCCGATTTGGGCCAGAAGAATTTTGCTCGGTTGACGACATCCGATCATGTTAAAGAAAGTGACGTAAGTCACCAACCGGCAAATGGAGGAAGGTTCAAACCAATCCAACATGCTTGCAAAAAGCACCAAATGGTAGAATCGAAATTTGATCGTCTATCGGAAAATTTCAAGATAGATGTCGCATTTAATTTCATGATGCTTGCTGACAAGTACTGAGTTTGTTTATCTTCGGACTCCTTCCTGGATTTAATTCTACAATATTAGGACGAGACCAGTCGCGGGTGTTTTCTGACCA
>JBGSNU010000051.1:0-34082 GCA_041739415.1 Bdellovibrionales bacterium
GCAGGTCGTCACATCGGACAGGTGTTCATACACATTGCCGACGTACAGTTCAGAGATGCAGGGGCGTGGATGCGTTCGCGCTGGACGCCCGACGTCGGTGGGACAGTAGCCATAGTAACCTTGTTTAGGCAGGGTGAGCTGTGCCGTCTTCACACACTCGATCGGCAGAGCGGACTCTAGCATCTCAGATAAGGGACTGAGTTCATTCTCTAGGTAACTGTTCTCTGGTGTGCAGACCTCATAGGCTTTCACCTCAACAGCAACAAGGGCGATAGCGACCGCACAAAAACAAGCACTCAAACTGTTGTCTAATCTAATCATTCCCTATCATGTGACGAGCCGCTGCTGCTTTGCAAATGTCCTGTTCGAACGGGGTACTAGCACCGCCGCTAGCTGGCCATAGGTTGAGGTCTTGGTGCTAAAATCTCGATCAGCTGGTTGACGGCTTAGCTCTGACCTACACTTGCAGCGAAGGCTAAACCTATAAAGAGGACGATCTCCATGCGCAAAATCAAAATCTCACCCGTTGCCTTCACCGTCACACTGGCTTCACTGCTCTGGGTCTCGGCCCTCTCGACTGTTGTCGAGGCACACACGCTTGCACCAAACGAATCATTGCAACCTGTGCTCGCCGATGTCACCGTCTTGCAAAAAGCTGGCGTGCAGCCGATCCTTAGCGACGCCACCTCAGGTGTGGCCTACGCCCTGCTCTCTCCATCGGCCCAGCTCAAGGTGAGTGACATTGTGCACGCGGAGGGGCGCTGTGGAGGCTTTGAAGTTCTACCCTTTGCATCAGTCGCGACAGGCCAGCAGGCTCTAACGGACCTTGCCTCTCAGAGTCTCTCGAACTACGCCTACTCGCTGCAGTCCTCCACGGCGCGGTTGCAATCGATCTCAGTTGTGAAGAGCGAAGCTATAGTTGAGGCCCTCAGTCAGGCTCGAGCCGAAAATATTCGAGAGACTGTTCAGTGGCTGTCGTCCTTTGCCAGCCGCTCCAACAAACTGCCTGAGCCCAACAACCATGTCTTTCAACTGGAGCAAAGACTTCGAACACTTTTAGCAAACTACTCAGGCCAATGGAGCGTTAACTTAATTGATCACAGCCGCACCAAGCAAAAATCCCTCCGTGTGCGGCTCGAAGGGAGCACTCGACCTGAGGAAATTATTGTCTTGGGCGGCCACTTAGATTCGATTGTGCAATGGGGTGGAGCTGCGCCCGGTGCCGACGACAACGCCTCAGGCTCGGCCAATCTGCTCGAAGCCCTGCGAGTCTTGGTGTCGACTCAACAAATAACTGAGCGCTCGATTGAATTCTTTTGGTATGCGGGGGAGGAGTCCGGCCTCTTGGGTTCAGCTGAAATTGCGGATCAGTACAAGACGGCTGGCAAAAATGTGATTGCAGTGCTGCAGCTGGATATGACGATGTTCCCCGGCTCAGGCGAACTCGTGCTTGCCAACATCACCGATTTTACGTCCGCTTGGTTGCGGGACTATCTGGTAAAACTAAATGATATGTATTTACAGGCGACGTTAATTGATGACTCCTGTGGGTACGCCTGCAGCGATCACGCCTCTTGGTTTCGCCGAGGCTATCCGACCTTGATGCCATTCGAAGCCCACAAACGGCGCATGAATCGCAACATCCATACGAGTCGAGATGTGATCGATGCCAACAGCAGCTTTGTGCATTCTTTGGTTTTTTCAAAAATCGCCCTAGCCTTTGCGCTAGATCTCGGCAACTCCACGGAGTCACAGCCCTACCAGTGACTATCTAGAGTTAAACCAATTGAATATAAGCGGACTGTGTTGAAATTTTTGACTGCCCCGAAAGATTAGCCAGCGTCTCATTTGTGAGCACCAAAATCTCAAATAATTTCGTGCACTTAAATAGACAAAGTGCGTCGCGCGCCGGCATCTTGTTTGCAGCCTTTTTTACATGAAATCAGTTTGGCACGAGGAGAGTTGGATGATTATGAGATTTTGCATTTTGGTCCTCACTCTCTGTGCAAGCGTGAGCGCCTCAGCCAATGATGCCTTTGGTGCGGATACAGAGGATCTACTCAACGAGTCCGATGCCGCTGCAGCCGAGGTGGGTGATGTGAAACAGGAGATGCGGCAAGAGAAGGCTCGAGCTGAAAAACGCCATGAAGCTGCCACCAAAACCTACAACTCCGCCGTCGCCAAGCGCGCCCAAGTGGTGGAGCAAATGAAGCAACAAGAAACAGAAATCGCCCGACTCAAGGCCGAGCAAGGTCGCCTGACCGCAGAGACCGAGCGAATCTCCAATGAAACAGTCGCTATGCAAACGGAGATCGACAATAGCAAGCTGCAGATTGAACAACTCAAGCAAGACACCCTCACGCTCACCACTTTGCGCACTGAAAAAAATATGGCGCTCACCAAGGTCGCCGCCGAGCGGGACAAAGTGGTTCTAGATCTAAAAGATGTCGATATGCAAAAGCAAGAGGCCGAGGCTTCATTCAATTTGGCGAAGGAGCAAGAGAAGCTGGCGACCGAGGAAATGCAAAAGCTTCGACTTGAACACCGGCAGAAAAAGGCCCGCCAGGATGCCTATGCAGCAGAGATGAATTTAAAGAAACAAGAGGCCCAGGCTCGATTGGCAACACTACAAACTGAGAAGGCTTCACTCAATCCCGCCGCCACTACTCCTGAGCCGCAAACACCGGATGCCCCTCGGGGTCCCTCGACGTCAGCGACGACTGAACTTCAAGTGAAACGCAAATGTCGAATTTTCGATAAGCCGGGCAAGGGTTCAACTGTCCTTGGCATTCAAAGTAGCGGTACTGCCATCGCCAAAACTCGCGAAGGCAAAAGCTGGGTTGCCTTTCCCATGCCCGACGGGCGTGAAGGCTTTATCGCCAAACGCTGTCTGCAGTAATTTCGCAAAGTAATTTCACCTTGATCTGACCTCACCTCTGCCGTCGCCGCACATAAGTTCGACAACTGCGTAGGCTCTAGCCAGTGTGTGCCGTTTCACTTGATCTGAACGGCAAACCCAAAAAACTCACTCGCTAAACCCCGGATATCACTTGAGACCCACGAGGCACGCTCCGTGCTCCTCTCTGTTTCAAATGGACACGTACACTAAAAAAACCTTGGCTGAGTGGTCTGTGACCTTGGGACTTATCCTAGGCTCAGCCTTTATCGTTGTGCAGGCTCAAGCCCACTCGACGACTCGCCGTGCTGAACCTACACGTCAACCAAGCGCAGTGTCTTTTGTCACGCCTGAATCGATTCCGCTGATCAATGCACAGGGCGAACGCCTCCCATCGCTTGCACCACAATCTCGAATTCGAGTTTTAGGGGTTACACCCAGTCGCCGCTGGTACCTGGTGCGGGATCAGTACGGAAACGTGGGCTATGCTCGGGGTCACCAGGTTCGTACGCTTCGCGCCGCCGCAACCACCCAAGCCGGCGCTGTGTGTGTGAACTGCTCCACCCCGCGGGTCAGCGGCTCCACCTTAGATATAAATAACTTACGTGTATCTGTCTCAAGTCGTAACCAATCCAGCAGAGGAACTACGGCCATCAGCCCAATCGGCGCAAGGCTCGCGAGACTCGGCCACCGTATGGCGGCCTGCAATTGGCGTAACAAATCTCCAGGTCAATGGAAGAAAAACTCCAGCGAAGCCGCTATCGCCGCGTGCGAAGCTCGCCCCCATTACCGCGCAGGCGGCATGTGCTACCGAGCGGTCAAACACATTATGCTGGCCGCAGGTGTAACAGGCAACTATCCCAACGGAGCCTATGCAATCCAAGCTCACACTCGAGGCACCCTCTCAAACCTCGGGTTTACCAATAAAATTGGTCAAATGACCCCGCAATCGGCGCCGGATGGAGCGATTTTGGTTTACTCTGGTGGACCTCAAGGCAAAGGCCATATTGAGGTCGCATCCCGCACGAGTTCAGGCAAACGACTGTACTGCTCGGACTATTGCGCTGATCGTCCCCCTGGCAATCGTCGACTTGTTGGAATATACATAAAATAGAAATGAGTAACCGATGAAACCACACATTCGCTACATCACACTGACACTCGCCGCACTCCTCACCGCCATGTTTGTGATGGACGCCGCCCTCGCCTCCACCCGCGGCAAGCGTAAGCCCCTTGGTGGCAATGTCTGTGAGCAAGGCAATCTTTCAAAGAACCGCAAAGCTATCAAGGCTTTGATAAAGAGGCATAATTTTGATCTGAGTCCTCCCACTTACGTGAGCGATAGATCCAGCCAAGTTGCAGCTCAAGGAGCTCAAATGGTGAAGACGTACGTCTCCGAAATGAAGAGGCAAAATTCTTTTGATGCCAAGGCCATGCTCTGTTTGATCGAGGCTTGGGGTGAAGTGGCGTGGGTGGATTTAATGAACCACATCGCAGTGGCCAATTACGGCCTCCTCCAACCTGACTACGGAAACCTAATTCTTTTAACTCGAAAGCAAATCAGCGAGACTAAAGACTTAAAGGGCAAACAAAATCTAGAGGATATTCTGTTCTCGCTAGATTACGCCCGGCGCGAATACTCTGGAGCCTCTCAGTAGGCAAAAAAAGCGCCGATGCCAAAGGCCGCAAGACTAACAAAATAGATGGCCTTTGAGATGCGCCGCCCGGTGAGGCAAGCCGCCCGGAGCTTAGGCTCAATCGGGCAAGGTGCATTGCGGCTCAGCCACAGCCAAACTCCGTTGAACAACAGCAGAGCACCCGCGAGCCCAAACACAACTGTTTTGTGTTCAGACACCCAAATGAGTGCGGGGACGTGACTCACAAGACCGGCCAACACGGCCCCGAGACCAAGGCTAATCAACAACGCCGGCAAAGCACAGCACACGAGCGTGCTCAAAGATGAAAACAGCAAAACGAAATTAGCCCATCCCTTCATAGGCTTCTTTCGATTTTGACCACCTCATAGCCGGCTTCAGTCACAATTTTTTTAATTTGCTCATCTGAAATCGTCGCACCCTCTTTGATTTCAAGATCCACCTTCTTAGTCTCAAGGCTCACTTTGAGGGCTTCGACTTGCGGCATAGCCTTGAACTTCTTCTCAATCCCCTGTGCACAAAAGGCGCAGACCATGCCGTTCACTTGAATTCGAATCGGTTTAGCCTGTACCACACTCGACCCGAGCGCGACCAGCACCACCGCCAGTACACCTGTGAATGTTCGCAATTTCATAAATTCTCCCTTGTTAAAAATGAAACATGAAGTTCATCATCCAATCAGCATCCAAACTCACACCGGTCTCGAGCAAAAAGCTCTTATAGAAAATTCGCGCGAGAGGCGTCACCACGAAGGTCTTTTGCAACGTTGGATGCCATTGCGCCTGCACCATAAACCAACTGGCAATCTCATGATATTCAGCTTCGTAGGGTGCGATGCCGAGTCGTCCCTCGATGTGCGCAAATTCATCACCAATAGTAGGCCGCATGTACTCAGCTTTGATGAGCGAGAAGTACTTTCTGTCCTCAGCATCGGCCTCGACTCCAGCAAAGTAAGCTCCCCCCTCCTCGTCCGCAAAGTGGGCCACACCGCCACCCCCGTAAACATAAATATTGGCCTGGTGATTGAAACCATTCCAACGTTTGACGAGGTAGTCGAGTTGTAACCCCGAGTAATTGAACTCGCCATCATCCATCTGCATTCGCATAAACCGCCCAGCAATCGCGGCATCTGGTCGAAAGCTGTAAGTGATCCAGTGGTCACTCATAAACGGCTGGTTCCAGGTCATCACTCCCGTTGCCCCCTGGTAAGCCACCGGGTGCGCTACCACTTGAGCTGAAAATAGGCCAAGCAACACCAAGACCACGCCATGTCTATACATCATGAAAAAAATCTCCACTTCTCGCCTTAATACGCCTTAATCCTGCTGAATGTGACAGGGACATTCGCAAAATTCTTAATTTCTTGAAAATAGTTTGAACCCAAGTATTTTTAGACGCCCTTGTCACAAATGTTCGGTTGCGATCGTAGTCAATTCAAGAGAGAGGTCCCTTGCTACAGAGTGATGAATCCGACGAAGAATTGATGGCACTGTATCAAGAGGGCTCGGACGCGGCCTTCAAAACGCTTTATAGTCGGTACTCCGGCAAAGTCTTTGGCTATCTCAAGTCCCGCTCGAGCTCGCCCCAAGAGGCCGCCGAATGGTTTCAAGAGGTTTTTGTGAAGATTCACAAATCTAAGCACCTGTACAACACATCTCTGCCCGTTTCGCCTTGGATATTTTCCGTCGCCCATTCTGTTTTGCTAGATGGACTAAGAAGTCGCAATCGAAAAAAAGAGATCTTAGAGCCCAACCTAGATGCGCTCTCAGAAGCACCTCAAACGGAAAATGTGAACTTGGCTGATATCACTCCCTTGATCCATCGGCTGCCCCCAAATCAAAACCTAGCGCTACATCTGCGCTATGTCGACGAGCAAACGTTTACTGAGATCGCTAAAACTTTGAATACTTCGCCTTCAAATGTCAGACAGCTCATTAGCCGAGGCGTAAAAAATCTAAAGCGCCTCATCCTCGAAGGAGTAAAATCATGAACCGAAGCGAAAGTAAAAAATGGCTGACCGAGTATCATGCATTTATGGCGGACGACGCTACGGTGACTCCGCGAGAGGTCACCCATAAAGTATTCGCGACCATGGAGAAGCTGATCCATCCCAGTGCGCAGCTGGTGTTTGTAAAGATTTTGGGATTTCACTTGGCCGTTGGGTTTTTATCGTTGAGCGTTTGCCATCAGTTCGGAATGAACCCCTTTGGGACAGACAGCTCACTCGACACTTGGTTTATGGCCATGTGGGGGCATAACGTCTGCATGATTGTTTGCGGTGTTCTTTTTTTAGGTTTGAGTCTGCTTGCTGCGGGCTACTTTCTTTCGATAGAAGAAGTACGGGCGTTCAAGCGAACTGAGTTTTTACAAACGCTGGCGCTTGGCCTGTGTTCTCTTTTGATTTTTGCAATATTTGGCGCGGAGCTGGCCCTGACGGTGGCAGGCCTTTGGCTTCTCGGCGCCTTGCTGGGCGGCTTTCTCGCCACAGAAGCCGTTTGGAAAATAAAAAGATATAAGATTGGCGCGTCGTGATCGATGTGATCGAGTTAGCCCAGGCTAGACCCCTAAAACCAACAATTTAGGGGGCCAGTTGTATTAGGCGGCATTCACTGTCGGCCCTGGGAGTGGCCGTCCAGACAGCGTGAGATTATATAGCGCTTGCTGATTTTCATTCCAACGAATCGAGTGATAACCCGAGCCCGAGTTAGGATAAGACCTGGCATTGATGTAGCCATAGCCACCCTGAGTTGCGACAGCATCCGCTGACACGGCATGAGCGTAGTCCTGGGGGCTCAAACCGAGCGACTGCAAAATGGTGGCGAAGACGCGGTTGTATATGAGTCCAGGCCAACATTGAATAAACAGTGGATCGCTAGGATTCTGGCTCATCCGCCCTTCGTAATCTCGATGGGCCGTTTTAGAGCGATCCATGTAATCGATCAGATAGCCCGTCTTGAGCCGACCACCCGCATTCCCCGCTAGAAGCGTCGGATGACAGTACATCGAGTGATTGATGGCACTCTCTTGTGTAAAATGAATAAGCGAATTGTGCAGCATCGTCTGACCATTCGATGGCTCTTGAATGGCGGACATCTGCTGCAGCAAAGGCACCAAAATCTGACTCACGGCCAACTCGTTGTACTCCGCCAGCACTGTGCGACAGGGTTTTCCAGCCAGGTTTTTACCGGTAGGCTTGTGACTAATCCCCTCATGAAAGCCATCGGCTTCAGAAACGCCACCCCAGTTGGCCATAAAAACGGAGCGCGCGCCAAGGCCATTGATCAGCATGGCCACTCTGGAGACATCGCAGGACATGGCCATGACGATAATATCCACATAAGATTTAAACAGCCGTCTAAAATCATCGATACTTGCGGTCCCATTAAACCGAGCGGGCACATTGGCCGGGTTGCATTCAGCAAGAGTCGAACCTCCACCACTGGGAGTCAGCCTTTTCTGGAGATCACTGATCCGATCGGCCGTGGAGTCGAGTGCAAGTTTGTCTTCTGAACTGATGGCGCGAGAGTTTCGAGTTCTATTAAAATCTTCAATCACTCGAGAAAGCACATCTACCAACGGATCCGCCGGTTGGGTGCCGCCTCCCCCACCACTGGGAGTCACTCCCGCAAGAAGTTTATTGAAAAGTTGGGTGGGACTTCCATCGAGAGGCTTCATCACCACTCGGCCCGAAGTCTCGCGCATGTAGGACGGCGAATGCTGACCAAAGCCGACCAAAACTGAATCGCGCCCTCCCGGATTGAACTTGCTGCGATTGTCATTCAAGATCTGATCTAAGGTGCGGAGATTGGGGAGTTCCGTGAGATAGGGGTTCACCAAGGGTTTGTCCTGACCCAAATTTCCAAAGGAAGCTGCCGTGCCGTGAGCGTAACGTGTTGGAAGATCTAAACCCCGATAAATATTCATACTGCTCAAATAGGGATTGAGATGATTCTTAAAGATAGGCGAAAATACCGAGCTCGCGTTGGGCGCATAGCTTCGAAGACTCTGATGGTAAAAAGGCAACTCACCAGGTTGGTCCACTCGATTCGTGGGTCGATCGAGCTTTGGAAACCAGTCGGCGTGAAAGGCATATCCGAGCTCAGATGTGATCCCGATGTACCGCAGACTCGGCGCTACCGTCTGTCCCCAAAGTTCACGTGGCATAAGTGACGGCAAAAGAGGAAGAGCTAGAGTGGCTTTACCCGCCCCTTGTAAAAATAATCGGCGTGAGTGTTTATCCCATTTCATTTCAGTGTGTCCTTCGTCTTGCGTTTGAGGAAGCTCTCAGTGAATGCGATTGAACGATAAATGCTCTTAAGGTCTGCTTTGCCGTCGTTGCCGATGGTCTGGCGCACAGTGGCCAATGCGCAACCATCTTTTACATCATCACTTGGTTTGCCATACACAAATTCGAAGTACTTTCTGGAAAAGCACTTTTGCGAGTGCATACTGCCGGCCACCATTGAGCTAAACTGTTTTGGTGTAGATGAGGGACTCGGTTGACCGACGATTGGTTGCAAATTGACCTCGCTAGAGATCGGCAAGTTGCGGACAAAGCTACCCTGCGGATCAAAAACTGCCTCTTGCCGTCGGTGGTGACCAAGGGCCGAATAGGCCGACAAGGCAAAACCAACTGGGTTTATCGTGGAGTGACAGCCCACACAGGCGGGTGCTGCCGTCTTGTTCGCATAGCGTTCACGCACCGTTAGGCTTGGATCAAACTCGGGCGTCTCAAGCGAGTTTGGTGGCAACTCTGCAATATCCGGGGCTTTTGGGGGGAGGCAAAGAAAGTCTTCAAGAATATGAATCCCTCGACGGATTGGATTTTCATAAGCCGTACCGGAGAGCAACAGAGCCCCACGGGTCAGGACCCCTGCTCGCTCATTCGCTGGCATTCGAACCACGTTCGCCGCAGTGATAGGTAGAGTCGCCGCTTGGGTAAGACCATACACGCGCATCAGCGATGGGCTCGAAGTCACCGAGACGTCGGTTGTGAAGAGATCCGCATACGATCCGCGCCCCGCATCCCAAGTCACGTAATTGGTGAGATCTTTGAGCTCCTTGATCATCTCCGCTCGCATTGCCGAATCAAAAACCACAGTGCCCGCGAGATGACGAAACAATGGCGTATTGGTGGAGTCAAAGGTCGGCACCTTCTTCAGGCCCAACCAACCCTCGTAAAACTGTTCAAAGGTGGCGCGAGTGTTCACACGTTCAATGACAGAGTCAACAATTGCTATATAGCGGGTCTTATTTAGAATATCTCCGGTCCTAGCTGCCGTCAGGAGATCTTCGTCAGGCATATCATTCCAGAAGTGATAAGACAAACGAGAGGCCACCTCATAGGCGGTTAGGGCGAGCGTGTCTGGCCCCACTTCGGTGCCTTGGTTTTCAAGGTGAAATATAAATTGCGGCGCCATAAACGTTCGAAAGATCAATCCAGCAAACTTCTCTCGGACCACGGTCTTCCTGTTGTATTCGTTCACAAGCGGAGTGACTTCGACGTCGCTCAGCGGTCGGCGGAACACTCTCAAACCAAAATTTTCAATAAAAACTCTGACACAACCGGCGGATGGCGCCGCCATGTCCAATGTCACACACGTCCGCGAATCTAAAGAGACGTAGTGACTCACAAACCGCCGCATTCGAGCGCTATCGCCCGTAATGTAGTTCGCCAGCCCCTTAGCCATCTCAAAATAGCCCGTGATGTGTCTGGAGATCAGAGTGTTGTCATTGCGGGTGAAGACTGACCCTGTGTCATCTGGAAAGGCGGTGGCGAACGCAGCGCTGAATGCAGCGGTCTTCTCCGCATCTGAAAATCCACGCATTAAACTGCGCACTGTGTTTTCTAACTGCCGCTTAGACAAACGGCGAGCATGAGTGGCACTCGGGCCTGCCTCAGGCTGACAAGTGAAATCGGCGATGCTGCTTGAAAAAATCGTTCCACTAGAGGCTTGGTCGCTTGAATCGGATAGGGCGTAAAATGGCGCGCAGTTCTGGAACAGAGTAAGAGACCCAGCAAGCACAACCAAAAGTGGTAGAACTCTTCCCAACCGAACTCGCTTGAAAGGATGTGTTTTAATAATTATTTCCCCTGTTGGCACCGTTCACCTATCGTAGCACTAACGGCTTTTTGGACTAAAAATTTGAGAAAAAATTGTCTCGTTTGTCTTACATCAAGACAGATCTCGCTTTGGATTGTGTCAGGGTGAGATTGCCGAAGGCGAAATGCCGGCATTCACTCTCTGTCTATGATCTTAACTTTTGGGAAGCTGCGTGGAGGCCCCCGCTTTTTTGAGAGCTTCGTTTTCTGCTCTCAATGTTTCAACCAGGTCTAACAGTCGCGAGTAATCCGTGGCGAGCTCAGAGAAGCAATCGTTCTTTCGAAAGGCAACAGGCCCGGCCGACTTGCCGAGGCTCACTGTCTGTCGAATGTGGCCGTGCAATCGATAAATTGGCCCAACAATCCGGTTAGAAAAATCCAGCGCCTTCCAAAGTGCAATCATAAAGGCCAAAAACAGAAGGCTGTTAACAAACACGACTGGGCCCATCCACGGGACTTGAATATAAGGTAGCCAGACGCGGCTGATTAGAAAAATCATTGGGATCAGCAATCCCACGATGACCATGATAAAAACGAGACCAAGCTGCACTCGCGGATACACAATGTATCGACGCGACAACGAACTCTTGTACGGTGCGGATCTTTTTGCGCCCAGCGTTTGATCGGCCAAATTCTACCCGTTTCTCAAGTTGATAATTCTACTTCTCCAATGAACTACTGTTTCGGCAAATATATAGCTTAAGTTGAATCTCAATTCAAATCCGTTTGATTTACTCTGGCCGTCGTCAATCAATATCCACTACCGAGCGCAAGTGGTATGACTTTGCCAGCGCTTGAGGAGCGGGTGCAAAGGCCAGACTCGGTCCAGTCGACGGCCCTGCGCATGCAAAACAAGCTCTGCCCCCACTGTCGTCTCGCGCTTGGAGCGGCAGTTGAATAACACAGAGCTTGAAACGGCGCGGAGAGCTGGACTCCGCCCCCGCAGGGCTCCATCCAATATGAGCGGAGCGAGGATGGTGTAATGCTGACCGAAAAAGTTTTTGTGGAAGTCAATTGAAGCCCGCTGAGCTTCAGTTGACTCATCACAGGTGTGGACTCCGAGCATTTTCAATTCAGGTGAGCAATAGTATGGGGCGTCCTCACGACTTGAGCGAGGACCACCAAACTTGCCATAGGGCGCTTGGTGTAAAAAATTGCGTTCCAATTGCCGACCATAGAATTCAATCGAATCCAGAATCGACACGGACTTGCCAAGCCGTGGAGCTCGGTAGACCATGGGATCCTCCCCCAACTCCTTATCAGATAGGTCAAAGTCTGAACGAAGATTTCGATACAGAACCGCATGAGTGCCGAGGCTACCTAGAGTTAAGCTCGAGTAGCCAAGGGCTTGCCCGATGTGTTTGGAGCCATGATACTGTCCACGATATCGATCTATGACTTCACCTTGAAAAACGGGGAAGGTTGGGCCTCGCGAGTGTCCCAATTTGTCATGGGCGTGCGGGAGTGAATCGGCCTGACTCATCAAGGACCGGCCGATCTGCGCCTTGAAGTGTGTGAGATTTTTTGGGGAGTACGATGCATACTCAATTAAACAGCGATTGTGGAGAGCTCCGCCAATTGCAGCCAACGCCAAATTTTGCTGAGAGAAGTGGTTATTGCCTTCAATCGATAGAGCCTTGTCTGTGGCCTCTGCCTCCGATCTCCGATACCAACTTTGCCAGGTGGCTTGCCCGTCTAGCACGACGCGGGCCTGACGCAGAAACCAATTTCTAATCTCGCGCTTTTCCTTAGAAGAGAACAATTTTTGTTGAACAGACAAAACCTCATACAGCGCTGCGAAACCGATGACAGGGCCTGCCACGTATAGCGCCTTGTGCCCAGAATTTTTTGCACTTAAGCCATCGATCATCAAGCCATCTGGAAACGGGTCAGGCGCAAGCAGAGTTTGCCGAGCCAAATTCAAAAATATCTGTTTTGCCAACTGACAGTCTTTATCGGCTTGCACCGACTGAACGCTCACCCCTACCGTTTTTATTGAACAGGCGTACGCCAACGGCTGTAGTTGTCGAGCCACAGCTGTGGCTTCTTCATACCAGGAGTAGGCCACCTGAGAGTTAGTGGGTAGCGTGACACTTCGACCTCGACTCACGGCTGCCAACCGCGCCAATTGCTCAAGATCACAGCGCATCAAGGCCTCTGCACTCATCGCTCCCCTGCGCTCAAGCTGACACGCCCCCATTTTCGGCCGACGATCCAAACCGTGCCAAATTTTATGCAGACGATAGAAATGCTCCACTTTAAAAAACGCAAACTGTCTGCGGTCAACCAAGCGAAGATCGCACCTCGAGTCTGTCAACTGCGCAAAGCGAGCGGCCACATCAAACTCTTTATGTTTAGAATGAGGGCGATAATCTGACCGGACAAACTCGGCCGGAACAAGTGCACCGTTTTGATAAAGAACCATCAGAGCTAAAGCGAAGAGAACTGCGCTCGCGGTGCCTATTCGTTTTCTCAAAGCTTTATGACGTTGCATGCGACTCGAGCTCTCCCAAGGTGAATAAAAAGACGTGTACTCAAAGTTTATCGCGTCGACTAGGATTCAGACAAATCAATCTGTCTCGATTTCAATCTACTTGATCTAAAATGAGACACTCGGATTTTCCGCTCGAGCGCAGACCTCAAAGATCCGTTAAGAACTGAGATGAAACGCGTGCACTTTAGACTAGCCTTCGGTCGAGCCGCTCGTGGATTGGGCCGAGCCAACACTCGCTGCGGCAGCCGTGGTTCAATCGAGCTCGCACTTCTCGGTACAATTGCTGTGGCCATTGCCCTGCTTTACGTTTTGGGTCCACGTTCGGATTCACAAAAGCACGATGCCAAACGCTTAAATCTAAGTCTTTCGGCACAAAACCTAGTTCAAAATTTAGAATCCCTACTTCTCGATACGGACGCTTGGAATGCCATGGTCAGCAACTCAGCACCTGCTGCTTGCAATCCTGCGCTTCGCTGTGTGAACACCTCGCAGTCTTGCCAGGGGCTCAAAACCGGCGGCGGGGGGACGCCTGGACCGACTGAGACGGGCGAGTGGCCCATCAACTGCATTCACGGGAGCAACGGTGCAGTCATTTACAACGAATCTATCCCCACCAATGGTTTTGATGAGTCCGGCGCTCCATGCAACGAATACACCGCCAACAATAGTCGAACCTGCCCTTACCGTCCGCTCGTACGGTTTCAAGTCTTGGGCTGTGTGGTTGGCAATTGCACCTCCAAACCTTTGCGTCTGATTGTTCGACTGCAGCGAAGCACTCATAGTGAGATTCCATTCAACCCCGAGCGCTATGAGCTCATAATGAATCGGTAGGATGAGACTTCTGTTTCAAATTGGAACCTGAAGGCGAATTGCGACGAAATATGTATGTGTAAACTGCGCAGTGAATCATAATAAAGTTAGACAGTTTACCGAGCTTTGGTCGTCCCAAAAAGAGATACAGATGCATTTATGAGACTAGAAATTTTCAAACCCCTCAGCACCAAGGCCGGCTTCACTTTGATCGATCTGATCATTGCGACAGCGATTTCATCTGGGTTGGCTCTGGGTTTTGGCGCAACCTTTGTGATGGTTGCCAACATGAAGCAAGAGATGCAATCGACTAGCAATATCTTAGCCACTCGAGTTTTGATTTCAGAGGCACTTTTTAATCCACTGGTTCGACAAAACAACATAGCCGCCGGGCAAACCACTGTGTTCTCATGCCTCAGCGACTTTTCTACCTGTCCGGCCTCGCAAGAGGTCCATCTCATCGGCCCCAGTGGCGCACCTATCCCCTACGTTCAAGCCCCAGCGGCGGTTGCAAATGGTGTGTACCAAGGGTTAAATTATGATGGCTCTACTTGCACATCTTCAAATGTCGTAGCATCAACCGATTGTCCGATTCGACTCAGGGCCTCTTGGCAACCCTCATGTGCAGTCCCTTGCGTGAGTCCGCAGATCATTTGGAAAATTGACGTCGATACGTTTCAATCCGCTCAGCAAACTGGCTTAGCGAGACGGCGGGACAACAAGTATTCGATTTCTTTCCGCAACAACCATACGCCCAATTTGCCGGTGCCAATTGATATTTCCGCCTCATACAACTCATGTGTGCTGATGAGTAACAGTGAGGTAAAATGTTGGGGACATAATAGCAATGGCAGTCTTGGTAACGGCACTCTTATTGACTCTGGCGTACCCGTCTCTGTTTTGTCTGGCCCCGGGGTTCCCCTCAACAACGTCACCAAAATAATCACCGCCCAAGGATCCATGTGCGCCTTGTTGACCGGAGGCTCGGTGACCTGCTGGGGTGAAAATCAGTATGGCCAAGGCGGCACAGGTGTTCTCCCCAATAACATTATGTCGCCGATGCCCAATGCCAGTGGGACTGAGGCGAATGATTTAAATATCACCTACGCCAATCGACCGGTTCGAAATGCAACCGGTACAGGCGACCTCACCGGCGTTTCGAATGTCTACGCCACGGAGAACTCATTTTGCGCCAGAGTTGCCGGCAATTTTTACTGTTGGGGCGGCGCCGGACGCGGCATGGGTCCAGCGACCTTAAAGTACATGTCCGTTCCAAATTATTTAGGAGATTGGCATGAGGGAGCTGAGCCTTGGGGCGGCTATCTAAACTCGTGGACCTACTCGCTACCCGGACTCGTTGACCCAACCCTCTTGCCTCCAACTGCCGACATCATTGAGATGTTTGCCGAGAACCACAATATCTGTATTGTGTTTGGTCCCAACCGAGAGCTCACATGCTGGGGCGCACGCACCTTCGGCAAACTGGCGACTGATGAATCCATCGCCTGGGGCACTCAGCAAGGCGCACCGCCCGATTTGAATCGAAGAATCCCAGCCGTGGGTCAGCCCCTTTTGCCGATTGGGACAAACTACGTCAATACTTTGCAAAATGTTGAGACGGTCGCGATCTCCAACCGCGCCATGTGTGCCTCCCGCGTGGATCGCTCAGTGGTCTGCTGGGGGCTCAATCAACACGGCGCCACTGGCTTGGGACTCAGCACTGCCGACTCGAACATCAGTGCGCCAAATGTGGTGGTCGACACCAACGGCACAGGTGCACTTTCTGATATTGTGTCCGTCCATGCGGGGGATCAATACTTCTGCGGTTTATCAGGACTGGGGGACGTCTACTGCTGGGGGTTCAACTCGCTCGGCCAATTGGGAGACGGAACCACCACCTCTCGCTCGGTTCCTGCACGTGTGATGGTCCCAGGTCGAGTCTCCAAATTGGCTGTTGGTCCCGATCACACTTGCGCGTTTACAACAGATGCGCAAGTGTATTGCTGGGGCAGCAATGCCCGGGGAGAGATCGGCAATGGCACCATAGGCGGATCGGTCCCCTACCCCCAACGAGTCGTATTCAATTGATGGATGTTGTGTCAGATATGTCATTGAAAAATCCAATTCAAAATCAGAGTGGTTCAATGATCATCGGTGCGCTGATTGCCGCCGCAGTTTTAGGAGGCGCCATTCTTACGATTGTGACGCTTACCGAAGTGCCACGAAACGACGCCCAAATTGCCAACCTCTCCATCTCGGCCACAATTCTTAGATCGAACATTAAAGCCGTAATCGAGAATGGTGCCGCTTGGAATATAGCTAAGGCCAACTCTGTGGGAGCCGGCGCCTGCAACCCAAATCTAGCCTGCGTCAATGAGTTAACGGATTGCTCAGCATTCCTTGGGCCGGGAGCTGGGCCCCGAAGCACCACTGAACGTCCAATCACCTGCTTGTACGACCCGAGTGGTCTGTTGCTTTTTGATGAACGCATCGCCACCAATGGGTTCGACGAGAATGGGAATCCCTGCAACACTTACTCCTCGACCGTCGGAAACCTCTTCTGTCCGTTTCGAGTGGCGATTCGATTCGTAGTGGAAGACTGTCAGGTTGGAGATTGTACGGCAAAGCCCGTGTCATTGGTGGTCAGATTCACTTACCGCGGACCAGACCGCCTGCCACTAAATATGACAAGCTATGGGTTTGTCTCCAGAATGCCCGGCAGTCCCTAAAGAAACTCGCTTAAGTTAAGGATTGATTGGCTCTAGGACTCATGGGTATCCTTTGAGCATGCGACTCTTATTGCTTTTATTCATTGGTTTTACTGAGACTCTTACGGCACAGACTGTGCCGTTCGCTTTTTTTAGCAACAGACCAAATAAAATTACGATATCTGATGTAACGGTCATTGAAGGCAACAATCTCTCCTTCACCGTTTCACTTTCACGGCCGGCCGCGCGCGATCTCAACATCAACTGGTCCACTGCCGACAACACGGCACTGGCCGCCACTCATTATGCTGGCGCGATCGTCATTGGCTCGATCAATCACGCCAACGTTTGTGCCAACGATCTCACCTTTTATCTCAACCTCCTCAGTACCTCAGACGGTAAAATCACCGATGCACAAGGTGTGGGCACCATTCAAGACAACGATCTGCCGTCTCTTGCAATCGCTAGCAACGGGGATGTGATTGAAGGCATAAATTCTGTGGCCACCGTCACCCTCTCGCAGGCCTGTAACAATAAGACCGTGAGCTTTCTCGTCAGCAGCAGCAACGGCACGGCTGTCAGTGGACAAGATTTTGTGGCGATTTCGAATCAATCCTTTACGGCACTCCCCGGAGTGACCTCGGTGGCTGTGACCATCAGCACCTTCGATGATTTTTTAGATGAAGACGATTCGCAAAACTACACGTTGACGATTTCGAGCCCGGTGAATGCCACCCTTGGCACAGCCAGCACCTCTATGAATATTCTCGACAATGACTTGCCTCCAACTCTAGCCATTGCGCCAACCTATCGACTGACAGAGGGAGGCGTAGCCTCTATCGCCGTGACTTTAAGCTCACCCAGTGAACGTGCAGTTGGATTTTTGTACTCAACCGTTGACGGCACGGCGACAGCTGCGGCCAATGATTTTACTAGCGCGACCAATGTGTCCACCAGCATTGCGGCCGGCAGCACCACGCTCACTCTCCCCATCACTGTCACCAACGACGCTGTTAGCTGTGAAGATGAAGAGGTCTTTAACGTCAGCCTCTCGAGTACCACTAACGCCACCGATGGCAATCTCACGTCTGCGGTCACCATCGTCGATTTTAACTTGCCCACTATAACTCTGGCCGGTGCGAGTGGTGTTGAGGGCACAACGCTAAACTTTGACGTCACGCTCGACTTTGCCTGCCCCTCCAACAATATGACCTTTTACTACACCACTATCAACGGCACGGCCCATGCTGGTGACGACTTTACCTTTGCCCGCAATCAACTCACAGTGCTTGCCGGAAACACGACCGGCCAAATCTCAATTTCTACAATCGATGATGCCGTAAGAGACGGCGACTCTGAGCAATTCTATGTCACAGTCGATCAACCTCAATACTCAAAAGTGGGCTCAGCCTCCATCGCCACGGGCACCATCACCGACAACGAAGTCGGCGTCGTCACCACCCAAGTGGTCGCAGGCTTTGAAAGAAGCTGCGCTTTGAGCAGCGAAGGCAATGTGAAATGCTGGGGCCATAAAACCTCTTTGGGTTACAACGGCGGCCACCGAGGCGATGAACCCGGTGAAATGGGCGACAACATTCCACTCGTCGACTTCGGCACCAACGCCGCCAACGCCGGCGCCCAACACACCGTCCTCGACGGGATAATGTCTGAAATCACAAGCTGTGTATTGCTCGACAACAATCGCCTGAAATGTATGGGCGGCATCACTTATGGAGGCGCACTTGGCACGAACCTCTTGGGAGCCCGCTACGGCAGTGGTGTAAATGAGATGGGCAACAACCTCCCCTATGTAGACCTCGGGTCAGTGGGCGGGCTTGGCGTCACTCCACTTTCAGTGAATGCCGTCGTCGGAGTCGGCGATGGCTACTGCGCACTCATCTCAGATGGCAAAATCAAATGCTGGGGCTTCAACGATACTGGCCAAATGGGGCGAGGCGATAACACTGGCGCAAATGCACGAATCGGCGATCAAGCCGGTGAGATGGGGGACAACTTACCCTATGTGAATTTAGGCTCGGTCAATGGACTAGGTGTCACTCCCCATACGGCAAAGCAGATCACAGGTGGAAGCTCACCCTGTGCCCTGCTGAACGACGACCGGGTGAAATGCTGGGGTACCGGATGGGATGGAGCTCTGGGCACCGGCAACACCAATCATCTTGGCGACGGACCAAACGAGATGGGCGACAATTTGCCCTATGTTAATTTTGGAACAGGTCGCACCGTCAAAAAGCTTTATCCCCAATGTGCAATTTTAGATAACGATCGACTGAAATGCTGGGGCGTAAACGGGGCGAATTCGGTGAACCAACCTAACCTTGGCTTAGGCGATACAAATGCCCGCGGGGACAATGCAAACGAGATGGGCGACAACTTACCCTATGTGGACCTGGGCACTCGCGACGGACTGGGAATCACCGCCCACACCGTTAAGCAAATCGCCAAAGGCCGCTCGCACATTTGCGCCCTACTTGACGACAACCGCGTCAAGTGTTGGGGGAACGGCGGCTACCTCGGCTACGGCAATACCAACCGCCTGGGTGATGGACCAAATGAGATGGGCGACAATTTGCCCTACGTTAATTTTGGTACTGGTCGAACGGCTTTAAAGATTTTTGCGCAGGAGTTAATGACCTACATCCTGCGCGACGACGGCACACTCGTTGGGTTTGGAAACAACGTCATGGGCGAGTTGGGCCGAGGCGATATCGCCGGCGTCAATGGACTTATCGGCGATCAACCAGGCGAAATGGGCGATAGCCTCGTGACGATCGATGTCGGCACGGGACTCACTGTCGATCGGATCATCTCTCGCAATGCCCACTCGCGCAGCACGGTGTGTGCAATCCTCTCTAACCAGCAGGTCAAATGTTGGGGAGAGGCTGGACCTCACGGTGGAGATGGTACCGCTCGGTTAACACTTGGTATTGGTGATGACCCCGGTGAAATGGGCGGGAGCCTACCGACGGTGTCTTTGCCCACCGGAGTTAAAGCCACACGACTTTTTGTGGGACAAGATTGGCCAGGCTTCTGGGGATTTCACGTGGCCGCAAGTTTAGACAACGGCAAGTTCACCTCTTGGGGCAATTTTTTAAACGTCGTCAATTTAAGTACTCAATTCGGAAATTTTGCGCCCGGGAGCAGCCGAGCGATGGGTGACACTCTCTTGCAAGGCACATTTGCCGGCAATCGAGCCGCAATAAAATTTTCTATCGCTATTAACTCCTCCATCTCCTATTGTGCCATTGATAGTCAGTTTGATCTGCGATGCTCTGGCAACAGAATAATCACACTTAATGGAACAGCCACAGATGCCCATCAAGTTCCGACATCAGTGCCAATTGCTCTCGTTGGGACAAATCGAAAGGTAATAGATCTAGCCATGTTTCACCTGGGCCAACATGCGTGTGCGCTATTGGACAATTTAACAGTCAAATGTTGGGGCGTAAACACATCGGGGCAGCTCGGGTATGGTGACCAGGTCACTCGAGGCCAAAACGCTGCGACCTCTGGCGACAATTTGCTGGCTATCAATTTAGGGACTGTGAGTTATCCCGTGCAAGTGAGTGTTGGCGAGAGTCACAGTTGCGCCCGCTTTGCCAATGGCGGAGTGAAGTGCTGGGGACTCAACACCAGTGGACAACTGGGCTACGGCGACACGACCATGCGAGGCGACGGACCAAATGAGATGGGGGACAATTTGCCGTTCGTAAACCTCGGCACCGGGCGAACTGCAAAAGCCATCTTTACTTCAGCCAGTACAACCTGCGCCATCCGCGACAATGGCACATTGGTCTGCTGGGGTGCAAACGATGGACTGCTTGGCCGCAGTTCAACTGCCAATGTTGGGACTGCTGCAAATCAAATGGGCGACAATTTGGTCGCTGTAGATTTAAACGGTGATCTTGTTCGTGATCTTTCTTTATCCAAAGGTCATGCCTGCGCCTTGACAGAGGCCAACACGGTCAAATGTTGGGGCTATAACTTTTGGGGTCAACTCGGGCAAGGTGATGTGGTCAGGCGAGGTCACGCGGCTGCAACCATGGGTGTAAATTTACCCGCGGTTTCTTTGGGCTGGTGACTGCAGCAGCTTCTGCGAGTGAAAGTCTTTACGGTACAATTTTGCGCAGTCTGAACTCTGGGTCTAAGGCAGTCGTGCGGATGACGTCGATCAACTGGGCATCGTCGCCGAGGTTGTTGTAGATCTTTTCAAGCCGACAAGCATCGCGATTGCGATCGGTTGGGCGAGCGAACGAGTACGTCATAAATTTTTCAGCAAAGCACACCTTTGCCGTCTGTTGGCTGGCGATGGAGCGACTCAACTGAGTGGGATTGTCGGCTTTGACTCCCGGGCCAAAAATGGGACTGAGATCCACTTTTGCATCCACGGTTACGGTTGTTCGAATAGCCGTGCCATCGGCATTGAAGATGGGCTCTTGCAAAATGTGGCGGCCAAAAGCATCAAAGTTCGAGAGACCGAAACCCAAGGGGTTTAGCAAATTGTGGCAAGACACACAAGCCGCCCCCGACGTTTTGATGTGCACACTTTGCCGGAGGCTTGAGTTCACTGGCACCTGAATATTATCAAACTCTTCTAATGCCGTCGCAGGTGGCGCACCCAAATTTAAGCACAAGATGTCTTTGCGCAAATGCGCACCTCGCAAAATCGGACTGGCGATTTCACTGCCTGAGATCAAAAGTGCGGCGCGAGTCAGCAAGCCCGCCCGTTCACCCGCCGGCAAACGCACAGCCGTCGTGGAGTTGAAACTGGCTGGAGCGGGAGTTTGAACGCCATAGATCGACATCAGGTGATTGCTTCTGGCAAACGAGATGTTGGTCAAAAATAGATCGGCAAAACTTCCACCCGAGGTCGTCGTGAACGACCCCAGCTCCTCAATCTCCGCAATCATGGCCGCGCGCAAACTGTCATTGAACTGAATGTTGTTCGCCAACACATTGAAGCGTGGATTGGGTGAAAAGCGCGGCGTTCGATCCAACCGCAACCAATCATAATAGTACTCACGTAACGCATTATCCAATTTGTCTTTGCGCTCAATCACATGATTCAGCGCTGCCAAATAGCCTGTGTCAGTCGATAAATCCGTTGTCCGGGCCAGATTCCACAAAGTTGAATCCGGCATCGTGTTCCAAAATCGATACGACAGTCGGCTAGCAATGGCGTAAGAGTTTAGCCGGTGCAAACCTTGACCCAAGGCATGAGGCACAGCCAAATCTTGATCTTCAAGCTGATAAATAAAATGTGGAGACAAGATGGTCCTAAACACCAAATTGTTGAATCCCACCTGCAACGATCCAGTGTTTAGGTCGGTCGCTAGTGCCGTGAGTTCATTGATTGTCTGAGAGTCGATGTTGGTGACCGTGCCCTCACGCAAAGGTCGTCGAAAGGCTCGTCCGGCAAAATTTCGAATCAACTGATTGCGGCAGGTCGTTGAAAGATTGTTCAGATCGATGTTTGTACATGCACCTGGATTCAATTGAATGAAAGCGGTCACCAATGCACCCGTGTGATTGACTGAAATCGCATCACTCAAGTCTGTCGCCACTTCAAAAAATCCCGAGGCGTGATCATCATTGAACGCATTGTTCTCACGACTAAACGTTGTGCCGGTGTCTGAAGGCAAATTGGCCGTCGCCATCGCCGCATCCACCAACGTCGTCGCGACCGAGTTTGAAACTCCATGCGACA
This sequence comes from Bdellovibrionales bacterium, assembly GCA_041739415.1. Lineage (GTDB taxonomy): Bacteria > Bdellovibrionota > Bdellovibrionia > Bdellovibrionales > UBA1609 > JALHOQ01. The sequence goes on from JBGSNU010000051.1 coordinate 22,395, forward strand.
AAAGATCTATCAAGGTGTTTCGATACTGGCGCAGGCTCAAACGCTTGGCATTGGCCGCCGGAATTTTAGCCGGAGTCAAAGTCTCGCTGACGCACTGAAACGGTGAGGCATCGGCGGGCATCTCTAGAATCCAAGTGTAGATCGCATTGAACTGCGCTTCCGTCAGTTGACCCGCTGGAGGCATGTTCGCCGAGGTCGATGCGGCTTGGTTCAATGAGGCTGAGCCGTTGAAATTCTTCAACCGAAAGATGAGCTTTGAGCTTCGAGGACTCCCGGGCACAATCAGTCCAGAATTGATAAACTCATGTGGATTTGAAAAATCCATCGGTGTGCCCGTTCCACCTGTGGAGTGACAGGCGACACAGTTGGCTTTGAGAACGGCTTGAGCTGCGCCGAACAACCCATCCGGGGTGCTCTCCGGACTGGATATCGAGCTTGTCGATTGGTTTGCGTAAAACGGCGTGCAACCGCTCAGTCCTATAACTGCGGTCAATCCCATCGAAAGCGCAAACCCAACACCGAAGTTTTGAATTCTCATGTTGAGCTCGTTGGAGGAAGGGGCAACGCATTCTTATAAAAGTGATAATTGGCTCGCGCGTACTCCTGGCTGTAAAGCTGAGAGTTATTTAAATACCACACACCGCTGGTCTCAGAACCGATGTGGCCATACCCACCCACGCGACTCACACCGTTGTTGTGGGCTCCTAGTAAACCATCCGTTCGCGCCTGAAAGAATCCATTGATTGCAGGATCCTCATACTGATTCGGCTCCAACCCCATCGCCTGTAAAATGGTGGTCAACGAGCGATTGTAATGCAGCCCGTGGTAACAGTGACCAAACCTTTCATGCGTCGCTACATTGCTAAAGCCATCGCCTTGCTGTGCGTGCGGCCCAAGCTCTCGTCTTGAGTAATCAATGAAGTGTCCAGTCGTCAGAGCTCCACCGGCGCCGCCTATAAAAAGACATGGTTTAGAAAAATCCCCATGCACATGTGAAGCTTCCAGCGTCATGTGAACCAGTGAGTTGTCTAAGATCGTGCGTCCGTTGGCCTCTGAGTATGAGTTCAGATATCCCGCAAGCTTAGCCACGAATTCCGTGGCGTACAGCCGCCACACCTCAGCCATCCAAGAGTGATTTGCTCGCTCAGTTCCATTGATCGTCAAATTTGTCCAGGGCTGATGACTATGCCCTTGGTGAAAGTCCTCCGTCGGATGGCGGTCAAAATGATCTTGAATCGACGTATGAAAACTAAAGACTCGATGCAAATCGCAGGACGCAGCCGCCGCATAGATCTGCGCATAAAGGTCATAGATAAAGCCATGACTCTCGGGATTGAAGCTGTAGGGATTCACACCTAAGGTGCGACTGCGATTCATAAGACTATTGGCATCGCCTGCGGGATCTAAGCCGCTGTAAGAGCATCCAGCCATTGTCGTCGTCGTCCCTGCAAGTCGGGCTTGAATATCAGAATAGCGCGACATCGCGTTTTCAAGAATCTGCTTATCTACAGCGCTGATTTGGCGCCCACGTGAAACTCGCCGGTAGTCTTCATAAACGCGTGACAAAATATCTCGTCTTGGATGCGGCGTTTGCGTCTGTTGTCCTCCGCCCTCGGTTACTCCGTTAAACAAGCGCGCGAACATCGCATGCGGCGACTCCCAGCTGGCAGAGTTGCGCGAGACAGTCCCGTCTGTATTTTTAAAGTACGACAAGTTCTGACCAAAGTGCAGCGGGCTCCGACCACTCGGATTGAAGTTTCGGTCCGAGGCCAAGAGCCGATCGATCGTCGGTAAAGGCTTGAGAAGAACCACCTGAGAATCGTGCCCATCCGTGGCCGCAACATTCCCAAGCATGTGGCCTCGGCCGTGGGCGATTCGGGTATGCAAATTGAGAGCCCTAAACACATTCATTTTATCGAGATAGGGATTAAACGCACCACCGATGATTCGAGACAACTCTGTCTTTGACGGAGAAATAAACGACCGCAGAGTTTGGTAGCGAAGACGTTGGTCACCGTCTGTTGGGTCGTGGGTGAAGGGCAGTTCCGCAAGGGTCGGGAACCAATGTTGGTGATGACCGTAATCATAGGTTCCAACAAAGCTAAAATAGCGCTTGAGCGGAGTGGTTGTCTGAGCCCAACTCTGCCTTGGCAACAGCGACGGCAACAACGGAATGGCCAGGGTAAACCCGCCCGCTCCTTTGAGTAACATTCGCCGTGAAAACTTTTGACTCATTTGGTTCTCCCACCACGTCCTTGGCTTACAGTATAGTTCCAGATCTAGGTCGAGCGAGAAAGATTTCAGACAGGCGTGTCAATATGAATTGTTTGATCTTCAGGTTAGCTATTGAGTGAACCAAAACGACACGATCCGGAGTGCCGGGCGCTCAACCTTTTGACGCTGCCCAAGCCGTTCACGCGCCAAACTGAGAATCAGAGCACCTTAAGCAATCTGCCTTATTTGAACACCGACCTTGGTCGGCACAGAGCCTGCAGATTTAGTTCGGTGTACAACGATTCAAACGGATACACGAGGAGATCAAATGCGCTTAAAAACAATTCTGTATGTAACTGGTTTAAGCATAGTTATGGTGGGATTTCAAAACTGTGCGAAGACAAGTTTTAAAGATTCCGGCGGCGCAGGGGACGGGCAGGTCGCAAAGGCCAGCAGCTTGGTAGCTGTCGAGGATGCTGAGGTCGACAACGAAGTCGAAATAGATGACAGTGGTATGGACGCAGAGCCCGACGTCACAGTTAGAGACGACGACATGGGACCAAAGAAAGATCGCAGTGAGGATCGGTCCGACGTTGATGCGCCAACAGATCACGCCAACGACCTGGTTGTTTGCATTCTCGAAGGCCCAGGCAAATCCATAAAACTCGGCCTTATTGAAGATGATCTGAGTGGTGTGCATGCCGTGTCTAAAGCCATTTGCGTGAGTCGACAAACCTGCTTAGTTGAGGTCGCAAAAAAGTTCAACGTGAAGTCAGCCGAAAAGCGCGGTTACTGTAAACGCCATGCCGACGACCGCGTTCTCAGCGATTCCGAAGTGCAAGAGTTGCTTGAAAATATGCTGTAGTATCTAAGTATTTTTGAACACGCCTAGCACCCCCCAAGTCTGCCGGCTCTAATGCCAGGCATTGGGGGGGATGGCAAGATCGCAAATGTCCACCACAACCCTCCCCTCCCATTCTATTTTGCTGACCTATACGGTGAAAGCTCACGCTGTTGACAGCCTTTACAATGGCGTCAATTCTTAACACCCACTTAGATTTTCATCGGTCTGATCAGCTTTTATGCGATTCAAATCACCAGTTCAAATTTACAGAAGCAGAGTAGGTACCAACTTTGCTTTAACTGGATGCAAGAACACACAACGTCTGCATTGACTATGGAGTAGCTCTGTGAAGCATTTAAAAATTTTCTCAAAGTCCCCGGCCCGATTCATTTTGATTGTGTCGACCTGGATGTTTACAGTGAATGCCTTAGCAGCATATCCTTCGCCGCCAAAGCAGCCCAATCCTTACCAACCGCCAAGCACCCTTCCGCCACCGAGCACTTCCGCTCCTGAAAATAAATATCCTCCATCCTTCAATGATAAGCCCTCCTACGGCTACCCTTCCACCCCTCCTAAGTTAAACAACAGACCGACGTACAATTCGGGTTCAGGATCTTCGGGTGGCCCCAATAGTCATTCTCCGGGTTGGAGTGGAGCTGTTGATTTTGCAAACCCTCCACCATCCAGACCGGGAGGCGCTGAAAAAAGCTCTTACAGTTTTGATGGTGTGGGCGACTTTAGAAGCTCATCGAGTAGTGGTGGTGGCTGGACAACACCTGACGAAAGCAATCAGAACTGGGCGAACCTGACGAATTCGAAAGTCAAGGGTACAGTAACGGTCACGATCACTTCCACTATCTCGCAGACAGCCACAGCTAGCTCCACTCAGACTGTAACGTCGACCCAGAGCGTGACCAGCCCGCCAGTCACTCGGTCTGCAAATGCGACGAAGGGGGGGCTGTCAGCGTCGGCTACTGCTACAAAGGCAGCCACTGCCTCAGCCAGTGCCAGTGCTACGAAGGCAGCTTCCGCCAGCGCTACCCGATCGGCCTCTTCTAGCGCTACTGTGAATCTTAAATACGTAACTACATTTGGCCTTAAAACTCGGGCTGCTGCTGCTGCTACGAGCGAGGCAAGGCGCGCCGCAACGACTCGTGCTACGGCCATTGCTACCGCCAATGCCAAAGCTCTAGCAACTGGTGCTGCAACCGCCGCCGCTGCAGCCTCCGCAAAGGCTCTTGCGACCGCAACAGCCACTGCTACGGCCAAAGCAAGCGCCGCACGTTCTGCCTCGCTAACAGCTGCTGCACAGGCCTTGGCGGCTGCGCAAGCTCAAGCCAACGCCCTGGTGCTCGTCAAAGTGAAAATCTCGGAGGAGTTTTTAGCTCGTGTTAGAATCGCTGAGGCGACGCAAGGACTCCCAACTCCACAAAGGCCTTGGCTCAATCCTTGGCAGAGGAAGGCTCCGCCTGAAAAGCTGATGCTCGCAGCGGATCGATATCCGATGACAACGCGAGAATCTATAGAACTCGAGAGAGAGCTCCAAGCCATTGCTCGATTGCCGCAACTCAAGTACTCCAGCACCGATGCCGCTATAGCAGCCAAGAAGTATGCCGCAACGGTGAGTTCTCCCCAAGGCTATGTCACACCACTAACAGTCAACGAGCAGGTGCTGCATCTCATGCGCGAATTTCCAATTCTGCAAAAGGCCGATGTCAAACGATATGACATGCGCACTCTTCCCTCTGTACTCAAAGGCGCACTGCAAGTTGTTCCACCTGGGTTCCAAGCACTGTCCGGAGTGTTGACCCTTTCTGCTATTGGACTCGTGAACACGCCGGTAATGACTGTTAGTGATGCCGACTTTGCAACCCTTATGGACCAAGTCGACGAACGCAAGGGGCGACAAGTAGTCAAGCGAATCCCCGGACCATCTAAAGACTTAGCAGCTACGTTCAATATAACCCTTGGACCCAAGCAAGATCGCAACGGCGTGGCCTTGGATGAGAACAGGTTTGCATTGCTTTCGGCAAATGCCATCGTTCTAAGTGAAACTGCCGCTTTGAATGAATACGCCCTGGTGCATGAAGGCTGGCACGCAGCTCAGCGCTATCAGTTCCGAAATATGCTGAACCATCGCAACATCGTGTTGCTCAATGTGCGCGGCAATATGCCTAATGTAAACCATGCCGATCACCGCGGCTTCGTTGAGGATTATTTTGAGCTCAATGAAGAATTACAAACTCGCTATCCAAATTTCGCGGCTGGCGGTTTACCAAGCCTCCGGCTGAGTCGCTACTTTGCCAACGGTGAAGAGTTTCTGGCCCATGCCTACACCGGACTCGCGCTGGACTTTTTGGTGAACGACTTGGGCATCGTCAAGCCCGGTGGCAATGGCAACGCTGCCAAAGATTTTTCGGATGCCACCAAGAACTTTTTTGTAGGCATTACGCGATCGATGGGTCTTCCGCTCCCAAATGTCGCGCTAACCCAAGAGGAGGAGGCTTTCAAAGGCTTGATGGCGGCCTGGATGCTGGGCAGTTCTCCACATCACCAGACGATCCAAGAGCTAGCGTTCACGATCGAGGCCGAACATGATACGGAGAACCCACGTAGCCCTTTGATTACTGGTCCACGCAATGCCATCGATCAAAATGTACTGGCCGCGCGCCTTAAGAATTTCTTGGCCCGACGCCTGCGCAACCAACCTTAAGTTGCGATCGCATCTTACGCATATACTCTAACAAAAAAGGTTGGCCCATCTCTGGGTCAACCTTTTTTGTTTGCAACTCCCCAAGGGCCACCGTGCTATTTGTTGTAAGTGACTTTCACGTTTTGAAATTCACATTTAAGTGGCACTCCCACAGCGAAAAAACCGACGCTGACCTGGGAATCAAGCCAGTCATCCAGGGTAAAAAAGCCCGCACCGGATTGAAAGCGGAGACCTCCCCGAGCTTCGGTGCTATTCGAGTTCATAGCGTTAGGGGCGTTATCGTAATTCCAAACGGCTTGGGTAGGTGTCATGCTCGACAAGGTCTGCGAAGTCGCAATGGGGGTAAATTTGTGCGTCAGAGTTTTAGCACTGTGGTCGACTAAAATTTCCCACTCGTACTTCACATACTCGCCATAGGCCAACGGCCCTGCATCTTGCACCATATTGAATGGCACCACAGGGTCAGCATTGGTGACTCTAAAAAAACCAAATGGATCACCCGAGTTGCTGCTGAGCGGACCCTCTACATAAAAAGAGTCCTCGCGTCCCTGGAGCCGATAGTGAAAGCGTAGATACTCATTGTTGTTTGATCGACTGCCGAGCCGGAGATTTGATGCCGCCAAAGGTGCGAGCGGGTTCGATCCTCGACTACCAAAACCCAAGGCGAAACCACAGTCCGCCGGAAACGTCGTGCTCTGATTAGTCGCAGTTGTGTGCGTCACCGTAGCCGATATTTTGGTGACGTCTCGCCATTTGTAGGTCGTCTCATAGGGAAACACGGCCTGATCGGTCGCCTTGTAGTCGTAAGCGACTGGGTCTCCACCCCAGACTGGCCGACAATTCGGAGCCGACCCAACGGCGCACACCCCAGCGTTCGCTACACCAAAGGTACCAGGCGCTAAGTGCAACCGCTCATATCGAATTTGTTTTGGCGTTGAATCAAACTCCCAAGTCCCCTCAAGGTAAGTTCCAGTCGTGGAGCTCCCATTTGTGAGAACACTCGCCAACCCGGTAGCGCCAGCGAAGAATCCACTAAATATCCGCCGAGTGCGATTCCAATTCACGATCGACGCGCCGGAACCACTTTCAAAACCGCGGTACTGATACAGCGCGGGATTCAGGAGCGGAGTGTGCAGCTCGTTTTGATCCTCTACGGTTGAAACCTTAACTGCGGACGAGTCATCGCCTGAATCAGGTTCGGTTTTGTTGCTACTATCGGCTCGGTTGACATCAAAAATATCTGAGCCGCAACCAGCCAGCACCCCAAAACAACAAACCACTAAAAAAGCTCTAATACATAGTCCCACTTGCATTCCTCCCGTTGACGTCCAGATGTTAAGGTATCGGCAGCCTGCCTGGACATTCGTAGGGGGTCAGCGAAATTTCACTGAAGAATCTACTTTTGAAACTAACAAAGTGGTTCAGCCTGAGACGACTCGATCTCTACTAAACCATTTTTGGAATATTCACATTATTTTTCCTAAACATTAAATTATATATAGTTACTCAATCGATTGTTCATCCCATATTTCTGCAAGCAGCTGATTCGGAGCTACCTCACGAATGCAAACCCAAAACTCATAGATAGCACTGGCACCATAAGTCGGCTTGTAGGCCAATCCTCGAACCATCGCGACACACGCACTGGGGTTTTCAACGTATCTCAACCCCCAGACGTCTCGCTGTGGAGAGAATTGAAACTGGTCATCCTCCCAGCCTCGAACATACACACGAGTTATCTCGGCACGAACCAAACTGTCGTGCAATAAGCTAACTGGTTCGGCAGAAAAACTCATCGGAGCGTTCAAAAATACCCACATAAGCAGCACAAGTTTCATTTGAAAATCCTCTTCTAAAAGTTTGCCTTTTACCTTGTACTTAGAGACGGCCGAGTTTGCCAATGTTCTCGAGACTACTCCCTCTGAGTTTGTAAAATATCCCGATGACTGCCGACATGGCTGAAAAAAGCTCCTGCCTTAATTCGACTAGGCTTTGCCGAGTAGAATCCAATGGAGTCCCTCGGCCTCAATTTGCTCTCCAACTGAGACATCTCAAATTGGCGCCCCTATCTTGTCAAATTGAGACAAAATTCAAAAAATGAATTATCCGCTAACTTTAGTCGGGAGTTACGCCGATCATAGTGGTGGAGAAAAACATGGTATCACACGTCAGTTCAAACCATAGTTCGCAGTCTGGGTTCACCATGATTGAGCTGCTGTTCTCAATTGGCATCTCGGCACTCCTCGCCGTAGGCACCATGTCTATGGTGACAAACATGGCAATGTCACAAGTCACCCACCAGTTCTCGATCAACGTTGAAAATCTAGCTCAAGATATCCGCGAAGAGCTGCGCGATCCAGCCGCGTGCCTAGCAACTTTCGGTGGCATCACCTTGGACGGCTCGACGAACGCGATCGTTGCCAACGTGCGCGATGCAAATGGTGCAAACGTTTTCAGTAGTGGCACCACCTACTACGATCGCAGTGCACGGTTGGTTCGCGTGCGAGCCATCAACTATCAAGACCTAGTCTTGCCCAGTGGTCGCATGATCGTGGAAATGCAAATTGACAGCCCACAAGGTGCACTCGGTCCACAATTGCTCACGCGAACCGTTCAAGTCGACACCGAAAAAACGGGAACCACTCTCACCGGCTGCTCCGGTATCAAAAAAGAAAATGAAGGGCCTTGGCAAATTAGTTCTGGCACTTCAACCACCTTCGCCGGCAACGTTGGCATCGGCACAACCACCCCAGCCGCCAAACTCGATGTAAAAGGCGGCCTCATCAACGGTCAAGTCAACTGCCGGAAGGTCGATAGCGCAATCGTTTCGGGACCCGTTTCCGCCAACTGCGATGCTGACGAATATGTCATCAGTGGCGGAGGAAACTGTGAAAACCCGCTTTTTGGTCGGCGCGCCCTCATGTCGCTAAATGGTCCAAACGATACGTTATCAGCTTGGGAGGTTAACTGTGTTGACATGGATCCACTGACTCCGGCTGGAGTCACTACCAGTCAAGCCTTCGCCGTGTGTTGCAAAAAGTAAGGAGTCCTAAGTTTGAAGCACGCCATGCCTAACAATCGATCTCTTCCCCTTCTGCAGTCTGAGGCAGGATTTGGTTTGCTTGGTAGTCTAGTCATGCTTGCAGTTCTTTCTACCTTAACGGTGCTCACCTTAGATTCTATGGACCAGCTTGGGCGAGAAAAAAACGGCGAGCGATTTCGAAATGGTGCCGATCGATTGGCGCAGCAAGTGCGAGATCAACTGCTTAACCAGGGCGCTTGCACAAACACCTTGGCTGGCCTCACGCTGGATGGAACCACCGATACCCCCGTTCCAAACATTCGCGACAGTATAAACGGCGTCACTCAAGCGATCGGTGGGGAATACGACGATCGAAGTGTTCGTCTCGTTGGAGTTCAAGCGGGCCCCTATGTGGATCTCGTAGCGCCAAACGGGCGCCTCACGGTCACTCTACGAATCCAGAGCATCAGTGAGGTTTCGGGACTTGGTGAAGTTGTTCGGACCATCTCAGTTCGCACCACTAAGGCTGGCACCACGTTGTCGACCTGCTCGGCAGAAGCTGCAGCAGCAAATGCAGACGCCTGGACCAAAGCTGCAAATGGCACCGACATTTACCTCATGAATCAGGTGGGGATTGGGACCGATACGCCGCAAGTGAGATTGGACGTCAAGGGCGGCTTGATCAACGGGCAGTTCAATTGTCGCAAAGTGATTGGCGCTCACAGCAACGTGACCTCGCTAGCTCAGTGTGCAATCGACGAATACGTAGTTTCTGGCGGTGGACGCTGCACTGTAAGTCCAGATGTGGATCCCCTAAACGGAGGATTCATTCACCAAAACATGCCGACAACCGACCTTTCCGGTTGGCAATTGGACTGCCACAAGGCTGAACCCAAAGACCCAATGGCGGGAGTTCCTATTTCGGAGGCTTGGGCTATATGCTGCAAAAAATAACATCCCCGCATGGCCCACGACGGACTACGATCTCTGGTTTCACAATCATCGAACTGCTGTTTGCAGTCAGCATCGCCACGGTATTGATGATGAGCTCCGCCTCTCTTTTTAACGATCTCTCGACCACCCAAAACACTCACAACTTTCGCACAAACGCCGATGCTGTTGCCAATGAAGTGCGACAGCTCCTGCGAGATCAAACAGCCTGTACAAGCACCCTAGGCGGAACCACACTGGACGGCTCGACCAATTCCGCGGTTACAAACATAAGAGATAGACTCAATAACCCCGTCTATGTTGTCGCAGACTCCTACAATGATCGCAGCGTTCGATTGGCCAGCGTGACAGCTAGCAACTACGCAGATCTCGTGGGACCCAGAGGACGATTGGCTCTTGAACTCCAATTTGATAGTCCCAAAGCCGTAAAAGGTTCGCAAACACTGTCTCGAACAATTCAGTTGAATACTGTCAAGGACGGCACTAACGCTTTAGCCAATTGCGCGGTGGTGCATTCCTCTAACGAGAGTCCCTGGCTTGATTCCGCAGCCAGCCCCGGTGACATTTACACAATGACTCAGGTGGGAATAGGAACGGATACTCCCGCTCAGTCGTTAGATGTCAAAGGCGGGTTGATTCACGGTCAGCTCAATTGCCGTACTGTTGTGGGCCTAGAGTTTATGACGGGCTCTACGGTCACATGTGATTTGGATGAATACGTGGTAAGTGGAGGCGGCAACTGCACTACCATCGCCGGTTTTGACAACTTTCCATCTTTCATGCACGAATCTCGCCCCCTAGATGATCTGAGCGGGTGGCGAGCTGATTGTTATGGCGCGGACCATGCCGACGATAGTTACCATAAAAATACCAGCGCTCTAGTAACGGGCTGGGCAATCTGCTGTAAAAAATAAAAACTGGCCCCCCTTGCTGTTGATCCCCAATCCCAATCCAGCCCGGCCCGGCCCAGAGCGCACCCCCAGGCACTAGGCCCACCGACAACAACCCCTTGCGGGGTCACGCCCACTGTAGGCTCAGGCGGCCCGCTTCTTCGGCAAATGTAAATTGTGATAAATGGCGTATAGGTTCAAGTGGGCTTGCAGGCGCTCTGGCTTCTTCGTTGTGCACCAAGTGCGTCGGACAAGGCGGTTGATGTCGGCTCGAAGCTTTGCGCACGTATGGTTTAAGCTAAAGAGCGGATCAAAACCAACTTTCTTAAGCTCTCCCTGACCAGTGATGGCACCTCGTTGTCCCTTGTAGGTGACGTGCGTGGCTTTTGGAAAATACTCTTTAACGACTTTTGGGTAGTGTGGATTTTGATCCGACCTGATCTCTGCTGTTTCTTCGATGAGATCTTTGATTCGGGTAAATAAAATCTCTCGCCCCTTCGTTCGTTCATCCGCCCGCTTGCCGTACTTTTTAACGGAGATCTCAGCCAGTAGCCCGTTGGCAGGCATTTTCGACACCTCCAGCCCAAGAATACGTCTCGTATTGGTTTCAACGGCAACGGTGATCGACAAAGGCTTACACTTGGTGTGTTCAAAGGTTTCCATATCATCGAACTGAAGGGCCTTGGCTTTCGGAGCCGCTCGGTTCAGCTCCTCAAGTTCTAACTTGGCTTGCTCCGCCAGAAACAAGAACTTTCGCACCACAGTTTTACGGTTGAGCTTGGCAATACGCGCAGCCCGTCGCTGCGACACGCTGGAGGCCAGGAGTTGATAGATCAACGAGTTCTTATGCCGCTTGTTTTGTCGATAACAGGGATTTGAGGTGGCAGCGGAGAAGCCCTTCTGACAAACCGAGCACCGGTAGCGCTGCACCACCTGACCATCGGACTTGCGGTAGAACGAGCCATAGCGAGCGACCGCAGCTGAATCGGACGCCTTTGAGCTGGAGCATAAACTATTGGGGCAGGAGGGTGACATTCAGACCCTACAGGGCAAG
>JBGSNU010000007.1:0-12992 GCA_041739415.1 Bdellovibrionales bacterium
CTGGTCAGAAAACACCCGCGACTGGTCTCGTCCTAATATTGTAGAATTAAATCCAGGAAGGAGTCCGAAGATAAACAAACTCAGTACTTGTCAGCAAGCATCATGAAATTAAATGCGACATCTATCTTGAAATTTTCCGCCAACGAGTGGTGTAAGAATGCCGGTGAAAACGCAGTTCGGCGAAAGGTCGACGGAAACGCAAAATCAAGTAAGGCCAGGATAAGTAAATTAAAGAGGCAACTACCCAATAGGTCACCGACTGCCAGATCGGGAAGGTCCAGTTCAATCGCCTTAAGGTCAACCATGAGTTCTGGCAACGAAGTCGCGCCAGCTAAGAGCAATCCACCGACAAACATTTTTCCCCAACCCGTAATTTCTGCGATGTTGTCGGCAAACTTCGTCAAAAAGAGGCCCGCCGCAACAATTACGAGCGCCGATAGGATGAACTGGGACAAGACGATTGCCATTTGTTCCCCGAGGTTAGGTTCAATACTGGCTTAACCCAGATGTTCGGAGATTGCTTTCCAAAACGCAGCGTTACAAGATCAACGGGTGTGCAGGATCATGACTTAATCACATGTTTTTTTACACAGACTTCGTTTGTGAGAGTTTTGCCAAACTCAAAATCTGAAATGTTTTGCAGAGTCGTATGCGCAATATTTGAAAGCGCTTCATGCGTCAGGAAAGCTTGGTGCGAGGTCAAAATGACATTTGGAAACGTCAAGAGTCGCGCCAGTTGATCATCTTGCAAGATCTGATCAGAGAGGTTCTCAAAGAACACACCCTCTTCTTCTTCATAGACGTCCAGTCCAGCGTAACCGATGTGGCCGGATTTCAAAGATTGAATCAGTGCTTTGGTGTCAATCAAAGCTCCACGCCCTGTGTTGATGATCATCACGCCAGGTTTAGTGAGTGAAAGAAGCTTTGCATCGATGAGGTGGTGAGTTTTTGGTGTCAACGGCACGTGTAGCGAAAGTATATCCGACCGCTTTAAGAGCTCATCGAGCGCCACGTATTCTACGCCCAACTGAACGAGCGCGGGATCTACCGACAAATCATAGGCGAGCACATTGCAGCCAAATCCATTCAAAATCTTAGCCATAACTGAGCCAATCTTGCCAGTCCCGATCAGTCCAACCGATTTTTTATAGAGATCAAATCCAACCAGGCCTTCGAGGGAAAAGTTTCCCTCTCGCACGCGGTTGCACGCCCGATGAATTCTTCGGTTTAAGGTCAGAATCAAAGCAATCGCATGTTCTGCCACAGCATGAGGGGAATACTCAGGCACCCGCACCACCCTGAGGCCAAGGTCAGAAGCAGCCTGTAGATCCACATGGTTAAATCCGGCGGATCTCAGCGCGATCAATTGAGTTCCATGCGTCGAAAGAATCTTTAACGTGGGTTGGTCGAGACGGTCATTTACAAACGCGCATACACCGGCGAACCCTTTGGCCAAGTTTGCCGACTGTACGGTCAGCCGAGTTTCAAAAAATGTAAGATCGTGCTCGTGCAGTTTGTTTTCTGCAGTGAATATATTCTTCTCATACTTGTGGGCGTCAAAAAATGCGACCTTCATCGGTGTATCCTCGAGATTTGCGCGATTGCGGGAGTTTACTTTTGCTCGGCTTAGATAAATACATGAATCTCAAAGTTGCATTTGTCTAGAGTTTAATCTGGTGACCAGAAGCGCCGCAAGTGCCATCGAATTGCCGCTGTGCACGCCTTTTCATTTGGTCAAGATTGGCGATGAATTGCCTATTTGGGGATTTGCCTTTAAGTTCCGACTGTGTGTGCATCTTATATGATCAAACAAAGAAACCCCGATGGCATCAATCTGCCCTATGATTTGCGGACGGATGACTTTGCGCAATTCAACAATCAGCTTGTCGTGCCGCACAGATTGGCTCCAGTTCTTTTCAAGCCGCTCGCCTCACTTGAACTTGTGCAAATGAAGTTTTCACTCCTCCCGAGTTGGTCAAAAGATTCCAAGGTGAAGTTTGCCACTCACAACGCCCGCCTCGAGTCCATTGACGAAAAACCCACCTGGCGCTCTGTTTTTGTGAAGCGCCATTGTTTGGTGCCACTCACAGATTTCATCGAGCCCATATACGAGGGTGAGCAAGCGGGCAATATGGTCGCATTTCACGCCGTGACTGACCCTTTGCTTTGGGCTGCTGGAGTTTGGGACAAGTGGGTGAGTCCATTGACTGGCGAAGTGATTCAGTCGTTTGCGATCATCACCACCGATCCACTGAAATATGTGAGAGACGTAGGGCATGATCGAAGCCCTGTATTTTTAAAAACCAAGGCTGGCCAAGATTGGCTTTCAAGTGAAGGCGGTAAGCCCAAAGAGCTTAAGGCCTTTTTATTTGACAGTGCCTATGAGCCTGAATTGTCAGTCGAAGTTTTTAGGACCATGAAGCCGGGGTGGGAGAAGCGCAAGTGATACCCCAGCTTCGGTGCATTGAGACTTCTACTTCGCCCCTATGATCGATTTAAAACCACCCATTGCAAATTTCTTCATATCAAACGACATTTCGACACCAGTCATATCCATGCGCGGATCTTTCATAACTTTTTTATTGACCTGATTTCTATGCGCTTTCGATTTAAAAACTATGAAGGCAAATATCACAGTTTCGCTAGGTTTGAGTTTGCACATTTTTGGAAACGTCCAGCCCCACTTCACCTTCAGATCGTCGCCTACACTTTCATGATAATCGAGCGCTCCATGCTCCATCCATAATTTGCAACCCAGGCGGGCCATTTTTTTGTAAGCCTTGACGTTCTTTTTCGGAATCGGAATCACAAACCCATCGATGTATTTTCCCATATTCAAGTTCCTGTTCTATAGTGTTGGTAGTGAGAATGACGCTAAATCAAAGTCGGGACATTGGCAACGGCAGACCATGTGCCGTATCAGCCAGCCGCTCGCTGCTGAGTGGAGGCAATTTCCCGCTGATATTTAAGTCTATTGTGGATTCCACAAAGCAACTGAAGATTGTCCAGCTTGTGCTCGCCGCCCTTCCAGCGTGAAATGATATGATCCACTTGCAGTTGATAGCGAGAGTTGCACCGCTCACCGTTGGCGTGCACGTGTCGACAACTCTTGTCTCGTTCAAACACCAGACGGCGAGTGCTGCGACTGACGCCCAGACCTTGACGCACCTTAACTTCCTTGAGGGAAGTCAAAGCGCGTCCAGTCTTTTTAGCGACCGTAAACCGCGCGCAGTAACTGATCACCTCTTTGAGCTCGCCACTCGGCACCGAATGTGACACCAGCTCTTTGGCGTGCTCAATGATTGCCCATTCGTCTTTGGTGAATGTCATCTCAACCCGAACAGAACCATCGCGCTGCACTCGTGCCTTAGTCTGGCTCTTCACCTCAAGTTCAAGCTTCTCGTTCAATATGACCTGGGTGTTCTTCACAGTTTGCCCCCTGATGCTCTGGATAAGTTCGCGCTGCAGTTCAATTGGCACAGTCTTTTGCCGTAGCCCAGCCCCTACCATTCCGAGTTGAGTGAGATTGAGTTCATCAGATGCCACAAGCTCTTTGATCTCCGGCAGCACCTGCAGCAATCGAGCGGCGTCGATCTTTCGCTGAGCCACAACGGGAGCGTAGTGAAAATGCGCCCGAGTCATAAAATCAAACATACTGGTCGCACCAAACTCCAGCCACAGACGTCGGTGCATAATTTAACGAATGCAGTCGATCATCTCGGCTTCGTTCGCCGACTCGCATTCTACCCGTTTGTCTAAAATTGAGATGAGCATCTCGTTGCTAAGCTTACATAGGTCTTGATTCACTCTACACCTCCAAAAAGAGGGTTATAGCACACGTTTTATTTATGGCGTTTTTGCTGAACTGAGAAACGCAGAGAGCACTCAGACACTCCACTTGAGCAATTGGTATTTCGCTCTAAAAAGGCGCACAAGGCGCGCTGCTTACCAAACGCAAGAAGCTTGAGCTGCGCTTTGAAAAACTCGCCTGTGCGGGCAGATGCGAGGGCAAAAGACCTGTCAAATAAAAAATTTGAAGTTTACAAAAAATGTGGAATGTCAGAAACTATGAGCTTTGTAAAAACGCTTTTCAGAAGTTGTAGAACTTCAGCGTTTTATTCTCTCGTTGTCGGCTTGCGACGCTGAGTGCGAGTTTCGTCTTAAATTTAGACGAGCAGTGTGAAGTTAGTTCTTGACGTGGAGGTAGGACTTCTTTGACAGTTCTAAAAATGGTTCTGTTACTTTTCATGCCAATTCTAGTTTCTTTCTCGCCATTAGTCGCTGCTGAAGATTCCTGTTACAAATGGTTTATCCGAGCCAAGATTAGCAAGGGCAAAGATTGTGAGATGAAGTGTGCAATGCTCGACACCGATCTGGGGAACTTTGATTGCCCCACGCGGTGTGATGAGTTTTGTAAGGAACAAGACCTCACCGAAAAGGTGATTGGGACATTGCTCTATTATCCATTTTTAACTCCAGTAGAGAAAACCCTAGTTAAAAAATATCCCAGAGAGGCAATCGCTGTTTACAAGGCAAAGCGAGCTGCCGAAACGGCCACGGAACGAAAGTTTAGTCGCAACGACCAGGGCGATGAGAGCGATGCCTTTCGTCATTTTGTTTGGGCTGGTAAAAAAGAAAGAGCCTGAGCTCTGACTTAGCTAAGAAATTCCTAGATGCCCATGAAGCGAATGAGGCGAACACAGATCCAAGTAAGGCAATGGATTTGGCGAACAATCGTGCAGGGCTCTTGGCTGCAGAGAGGTTATCTAAAGCGAACAAGCTGAATAGCAAAGAAATCGAAAAGGCTGCATTTGATGAGCTCCGAAACAAGACATTAATTGTCATAAAGCCGAAAGGTGGATTCTAGTGATTAAGATTAGAACTTTGATTTTTGCAATGTGTCTCGGGAGCAGTCTAGCGTGGGTCGGCTTCGGAACCGCGCAAAGTTATTTAGACCGAGGGAAGTTTCTAACTCTTCAGGAGATTAAAAAAAGATGGGGAGAGAAGCCCTTCTCTCCGAATGCGTTCAAAGCTGCGCCAGTGAAAGAAAAAGCCGCAATGGCCCACGACCTTATAAAACGAAAAACTCTAATTGGAAAAACTGCACCTGAGATAAAGGCATTTTTGGGGCCCACATCTGGATACTTTTGGAGCGAGCGAATCCCCACCTATTTTATCGAAGAAGGATGGGGCGAACAAAAGGACAGCTGGCAGTTGGTGTTTATTATTGATGAAAAAGAACGCGTAACAGACGTGCGAGTCCATAAGAACTGTTGCGAGTGAACAGATTTAAATTAGAATCGGCCTTCGCAAGATTCTGGGCGCTCGAAAATCGCCTGGAGCTGCATAATCTCGGTGTCGAAGTTTTCACTCTCACCACTCATCGTTAGCGAAATCATATTCGATAGTGCATTTGGAAAATTGTGCTGAAGCTGAATGGTCGGCGAACCCTGATTCACCTTGAGGTATCGATCTGAAAACATGGTTTCGACCTTGAGCCAAAAATCCCGTCCGTAGCTGCCGCTGTGGAAGAAGTTTTTTAGAAACTGTTGTTCACTGACACATGAATCGGTGTCCATATAGTAACCAACCGAGGTGGGCATTTTGAACAGGTTCTCCCAATACATCGTCGTGAAACCCAACGCTTTCAAATTGTCATTCAGGAGGGACGTGCTGAGGTTATTATCTAAAAGTTTGAGAATTAGCCGACGAGTTTTTGTTGAGGTTTCATGGGCGAGTTGACCATTAAGCTCCCAGTTGATTTGGTCTTGATCCTTCGCCCATGTATATATTTCTTCGTGGAGCTGGATCAGAACGCGCCCGGCGTTGTCAAAGTGACTGACGATGTCGGCGTCATACCACAACTGACGGTCACGTCTTACGACGGCCTGTAGCTCTTTGCAGTAGGTCCTGTCGATTTCATTTTCGTTCACAAAGCCGGAGTCATTGATATCGAGTAAGCCATACTCATTCGCAATTCCATCTTCGCTTAACCATCCAAGCTGCTGATGCGTTTGAGAAATTCGACTAAAAGCCGCAGGGAGATTGGTGAACGGCGCAAGAACATGTTGGTAGCCTTCTTTGACCGACATTTGATTGAGCTGATCCAAAATGATTTTTTTACTCGCGCTTCTTTCACCGAGGTATTGCTCTAAGGGTTTAGCCGAACGAATGGATTTTCTTCCCTCAGTGGTTAGCCGCCAAACTATTCCACTCCCAGACCTAGGATAGCCTTGGTTGCCATCACTTCCGGTTTTTGTACAAGGTCCGGGTGGCTGGCACTCATCCACTGGACCTACAGTCTCTTTGTAAAGCGCCCTGTCGACGGGAATGCTGAAGCACACGATCGCATCGCCACCATGACCCTCTTGCCCCAAAAGAGAAGCTTGCCAATCTGAAACTTTACCCGCAGCATTTTGACCGCCTATCGCGCCACCCTCAGGGCTGCTGCTGCGGGACTCATCGCAGGCTGTTAGGAGCAAACTCAATAGCGAAATACACAGTGTCAGTTTCTTCATAGCGACTCCTTGCTTAAAGCAAAAAATGAAATACTTAAATTATAAACTTGAGTGGGTTTCCCCTTTTGCGGGCGTTCCAGAAATTGACAGATCTCACGCCTCGCCTTTGCGAGTCGCTTTTTGACCTCCGGAATGTCTGCTGGATGAATGGCCATCGAAATCGAGGTGTGATCTCGCTTATTGAGATCCTCATTCCATAATGAATGGAGAGCTTTTTTTAAGAGGTCATCTTGCATTTTTTTGAATGCCAAATCTGTAAACTCGTTCTTGGTCGTCGTGTTCCCGCAAGATGTGGGGCGCAATTTACCGTCATTAACTTCCAGCAGCTCCAACTTCAAAAGACGTTCGATGGCTGCTTTGGCCTGATTGACCGTTATGCCCAGTTTTTGCGATATCCATTCTGGTGAATTCTGAAACCCATCTAAGTTCGTAAGTTCAATCAGGGCGTAGTGGTACCAGTCCGAGATGATCTTAAAATACTCTAGCTGAAGATTGTTGAATCTCGATGCCAACGCCGACGGTTCACTTTCTTGTCGATTAAAGGAACGCAGAAGTTCGGGATCAAGATTCAAACTCGTCGCTATTTTCTGAAAGACCTGATCGGTGATTCTTCGATGACCGTTAAGAATTTTGCTCAAGAATGAGGGCGAAATTCCAATCGACTTTGCAAAACTTCTGAGTGAGTACGCCGGATTCCTTTGGGTTCGAAGAACCAATTCCTCTTGCAAATAAGATTTAAAATCAACGCTGCGATCTTGCATGAGAAAATTATGTGAAAGTCTTCGGCCACTGGCAACGACCTTGTACACAAAGTGTGTCCAAGACTGGGAAACACCCCTTGGGCTGTCATTATTGGTCAGGGTTGAATGAGCTGAAGACCATCAGTCCGACTCCAAACCGGTTGAAATTGGTTCGACCAAGCATTGATCGAAGCTCTGTTTTTCGGCTCTTTTCTGTAGAGAGTGGAATGCCGCGCGATCTCAGCCATTTCACGCTTATATTTAAGTCTATTGTGGATTCCACAAAGCAACTGAAGATTGTCCAGCGTGTGCTCACCACCCCTCCATCGTGCAATGATATGATCCACCTGCAGTTGATAGCGGGAGTTGCACCTCTCACCGTTGGCATGCACGTGCCGACAGCTCTGGTCTCGGTCAAACACCAGACGGCGAGTGCTGCGACTGACGCCGAGCCCTTGACGCACCTTAACTTCCTTGAGGGAAGTCGAAGCGCGCCCAGTCTTTTTAGCCACTGTATACCGCGTGCAGTAACTGAGCACCTCTTTGAGCTCGCCACTCGGCACCGAATGCGACACCAGCTCTTTAGCCCGCTCAATCATTGCCCATTCGTCTTTGGTGAATGTCATCTCAACCCGAACAGAACCATCCCGCTGCACTCTAGCCTTGGACAGGCTCTTCACTTCGAGTTCAAGCTTCTCGTTTAAGATGACCTGAGTGTTCCTAACAGTTTGCCCCCTAATGCTCTGGATAATTTCGCGCTGCAGTTCAAGTGACACAGATTTTTGCCGTAGCCCAGCCGCTACCATTCCGAGTTGAGTGAGATTGATCTCGTTTGAGGCCACAAGTTCTTTGATCTCGGGCAGCACCTGCAGCAAGCGAGCGGCGTCAATCTTTCGTTGCGCCACTACGGGAGCATAGTGAAAATGCGCCCGAGTCATAAAATCAAACATACTGGTGGCACCAAACTCTAGCCAAAGACGTCGGTGCATTATCTCCCGAATACAGTCGATCATCTCAGCTTCGTTAGCCGACTCGAGTTCTACCCGTTTATCTAAAATTGAAATGAGCATCTCGTTGCTAAGCTTGCTTACGTCTTGATTCATTTGAGTACCTCCGAAAATGGAGGTATAGCACGCGTTCTATTTATGGCGTTTTTTCGGAACTCTGAATTGCAGAGCGCCCTCGGACACTTCACTTGAGCAGTTGGTATTTCGCTCTAATGGTGCGCGTAGGACGTGCTACATACCAAATGCAAGAAGCTTGAGCTGCGCTTTGAAAAACTCGTCTGTGCGGGCAGCTGCGAGGGCAAAAAATCTGTCAAATATAAAATTTTAATTTCACAAAAAATGCGGAGAGTAAGATTGTGTCATTGCGGCGACAATTCTCTCGCCTCATGCCCAGACTGTTTACCATCATAATTTGTCTATAATTTCGTGACCTGATTTTCTGAGATGCTGAATCGCAATGTCGAATAGCTCATTCTTGATCAGGACAAAATCTGTATCATAAGTGGATATCGCAAAAATGCTAATTTTAGCTTCGGCGAGCGGGGTCAAAATGGAATGCAAAACTCCAGTTAATGTAAAATCTAACGGACCTGTCACCGTGAGTGCTCGCCAGCCGCGCTCAGCTGTTAGGCCAGGTGGAACTATATCGTTATCGCAAACTATTGAAAGTTCATCGTCTGTTTTGGTTATCGAGAGAAACTTGGAGCGTAGAGCCCAATCGGGAATTTTCTGATCTGGACTTAGCCGACAGACTGCCATGAGCTGGGCTATTGGTTCGAGCGTCATACCGAGTTCTCCTTTTTAGCCTTCATAACAGTTCACCAATCAAGTTGGTAATTCTCAGTCGCCTTTGCGGATTTTCGCCAGCATCCAACTGCCAGGACGAACTCAAACCCCCATGGGCATACGCAAACTGGAGGACGCGCTTCCTATCTGTTTGTAATCGTTCCGCGAACACCTCTGCGAGAGCCTCAATCCTATTGGGTATTTCAATAATTTCTGGCGTGTCATCCGGGTTAAAGAAGGAATTTGCCACGTCGTAAGTGCGTTCGCCGTAGATACTCTGAGGATCAATCGCTAGCCAGCCGCGCCCTGAGCTCTGCAAAATATTGGCGTGATGTATGTCACCGTGAAGGAGTCTTTGGTTCTTCTCGGTGGCGACTAGATGCTCTGCCACTTTCGCCGTCTTAAAATATATTGAATCACTGGTTTCAATTTTCGCCCGCAGAAACAGCGACTGAAACTGCCTGCGTAAATCGTATACCTCCGAAGGCACTGGTCCGGAATATTGATGAAGTTGATCTATAATATCGCATATGACCTGAGCCGCCCGCAGATCATACCCAGTCCGCACCAATGTCGCCAAATTATCACCATCGATATACTCCAGTAGGAGCGCCCATTCGTCGAACTCCAGCAGTCTCACTGCTCCCTTCCCTCCGAAGCATTGCAAAGTGCGCGAGCTAGTAGCTTCAAACTTCTTCCCCAATGGAGTCAGAATTTTGAGGACTGCCTGGGTGTTGTTATAAATTACTTTATAAATACAATTTGTCTGAGACATTGCTATTTCTGTCGGCGAAGAAAGTTCCCAATCTATCAAATATTTTGCAACTTCCGCAGAATGTTCCATGATTATCCTTCTCTAGCCAGAGATTGTGGCGGTTGGGTCAGGACCGCATCCTATATCTCATGCCGCGTCCCACCCCTTCTTTTTCAATAATGCCATCATTCACCAAGTTTCTAAAATGGAGTTTGGCGGTATTGCGGTTAGCACCAGTGGCGGCCACAGCTTCACCAATGGATGTCGCTCCACGGCTTTTGATAAGTTCGATAATTTGAAATGAAAGGCGCGGCATTTTTGTCGCCGCCAATTCGTCTTTCATTTTCACTTCGAGTGCGACCTTTTGCTTCTGCATGGACTTGAGAAAGAACTTCAACCAATCGTTCACGCCACCACTTTTAATATTCGGCTTAATTTTGGTTTTACTTTTTGTCTTGGCGTTGATCTCTTCGAGTTCCGCCTGCCCTCGGCGCAAAGCTAGGTAATAGGAGTCCTTGTTCTCCTCGATGACTCTCTCGAAAGAACTGTAGGGCACGTAGCTGTATCCAAGCTGCAAGAGCAGCAACGTTGTGAGTGCACGTGATAGGCGACCATTGCCGTCTTGAAACGGATGGATGTGCAGGAACACGACAACGAATAATGCGATCACAAGCAGTGGGTGCAATTCTTTTCGAGTGATCTGTGTGTTCGTCCATTCAACAAGTTCTGCCATCATGGCCGGAGTATCAAACGGCGTTGCCGTATTGAAAATTACGCCCTTACTTTTGCCGTCGGGACCGAAGGCTTCCACGCTGTTTGCAAATTTCTTGTAGTCGCCACGGTGGCGGTCATCCTTGATGCTGTACTTGAGTAAAACACTATGAAGTTGCTTGATGTGGTTTTCGGTAAACGGAATATTTTTGAAAGACGCGAAGCTCATCTCCATCAGTTCCGCATAACCGGCCACCTCTTGTTCATCGCGTGATTTGAACGAGTATGTTTTCACTCCACGAAGCAGGGCTTCGACTTCAGAGTTGGTGAGCTTCACACCTTCGATACGGGTGCTGGATCCTACGGATTCAATAGTTGCTACCTGACGGAGGGCCGCCAGCCTGTCGGGCGCTAGAGCCTGAGTGGTGGCCCACCGGCCTTTGAACTCATCGAGTTCTGCAATGAGGTTGTTAATCTCGATCGGTATTAGGTCTATTTTAGGTGCTCTCATATACCCAAGAATATACCCATAAATATCCATAAAGTCCAAAAACCTGGCTATTTGTGGGCATCTATGGGCATAATTATGGGGAACTGCTAGACAAAGGGTCTATGCACGAAGTCAGCGCGCCAGCTTTCCCGCCAACTGGCGGATGGCGGATAAGTGGCGGGCAAATTACCGAATACCATTTTCTGAGGTGTAGAAGTTGCCGGCCATCGGTACTCCGCCAGGGACTTCACCAAAGGATATCGGAATAGAAGAAGTCCCTTCCTTGTTAATCACATAAAAGTGAACGTGCGGGAAAATTGTTTGCCCGACCATTCCACTGAGGGCAATGGGCTGTCCTTGTTTCACTTGATCACCAATTTTAACAAGAGCACCTGAATGGCGAATGTGGGCATAAGCCGACCGCTCGCCGTCTTCGTGTTCAATAATCAGAAAATTTGATTTCAGTCCTATGCCGTCGAAACTGTCTTCCACTTCACGCACGCGACCATCACGCGCAGCTAAAATTTCTGTTCCGTTTGGCATCACGAAATCCCATGCATGTAGGTGAAAATCACGGTGGCTTGTGAAACTACGGTTGCCTTGGGCGACAAATCGGCTGACTCCAGCTTTCCAAGGAAGCCTATAGGGAGATACAGATTGTGCCGGGTATACTTTCAAGTTTGTAGGGCCGGTGAACAGACCAATAAACAGGGCGTACAAAGCCAACCAAGCCGCAAAAGCTCTCCAGATTTTCCCGCCGTGCCTCTGCCAAACGGTAGGTTTCAAGACCAGAAAAATCAGCAATACAACTGTAGCTAAAACGCTGGCGAAAAAGGTGGCTGCCAAAATTGGGTATGTCACAGATTCATCCTAGGTCAGTTTATTGAAACGATCACGGAGCAATGCAAGCCAAGGCGCGTTTTATAGACAGCGACGCTTTGACGTCATAGGCTTGAACCCATGCATCCTATTTACTCCATTTCGTTTCTGTTGCTCTTTTCCGCTTCGGCATTTGCGGAGGTTGATTTTAAGAAGACCTTCGCTGACAGAGATGCCTGTTTCATAATTGCCGATTTGGAAACGGGAAGGATCCTTGCCGAACACAATCCCAAGCGATGCAAAGAACGGTTTTCACCATGTTCGTCCTTTAAGGTTCCCGCCGCTTTAATGGCCTTCGATAAAGGTATTCTGAAAGACGAGAATCAGGTCGTCAAATGGGACAACATCAAGCGTAGCCGCCAGGAAGAAAATCAAGATCAGACACCAATTACTTGGATGAGCAATTCTATAAAGTGGGTCACAGAGTGGGTGATGCCTCAGGTGGGCGAAAAAAGTATTAATTATTTTCTGGATGTTTTCAATTACGGCAACAAGGATTTCTCTGGTGGCTTGAAAGATGCGTGGGTAACGTCCAGCTTGAAAATCTCCGCCCATGAGCAAATAGATTTTATTTCAAAACTGTGGAAAGGCAATTTGCCAGTTTCGCCAAAGGCCACTGAACTTACAAAGAAGATCATGTTCATCAAAAAAATTGGTAGCTCGGAGCTATACGGAAAAACCGGTACTGGCTGCTTGGTAGGTCGCGGCTGCATGGAAAAACCCGATAAGATGCTTGGCAACTTCATCGGCATCTTAAAGTCTGGGTCGAAGACTTACGTGATTGCCGCCAACGCATCGGACCTGATGGATCAAGAGCGTCCTGCCGGGCCGAGACTGAGAAATACAACTATCGAGATTTTAAAAGGGCTGGGCTTGGCAACTGATTAAGCTGTACCGTTGCCGTCCAGTGCGGAATGCCTAATGTTTGTTGGAGAAACCCGAACAAGAAAACGCCCACCCGCGCAGGGCGAAGCCCGCGCGGACCATCAGCAACCTAAGCACGCTTGATCAACACTCCCCACCGGTGCTACGTAAAGACCACAAATGGTTCTACTTAAGGGCGAGAAGTTATGGGTTCCACATCTAGCCTGACGGAGCAGAGCTCCC
>JBGSNU010000008.1:0-12831 GCA_041739415.1 Bdellovibrionales bacterium
TTGCTCTCAAAACTTCTGAAGAGAAAACTGCTTTCAGGATAGTCGGCGTTCATGGACATTAAAAATCCTTGAAGAGATTTATTGTTGAAACCCTTTTCGAGTACGTTCCAGCGTACTGGCTCAAAGCGTGTTTTAAATCCCGCCTCTGAGAGTCGCTTTTCAAAATACATTTTCATAGCTGCCGACTTGGCAAGTTCTATAGGAATCAGAATAGTAATTGGCGTGGATTCTTTGCGAACTTTGGATGCTGGGTTTTGTGGCGCATTGGTCGGAACAATGTAGCCCGAGAGCCCTGGGGGCACGTAACCCGCCGCGGGCATCTGTCCGGTGTAGAAAGTTTTGATGAAGTCCTCTGAGGAAAGTGCAGCTTTAAATCGTTGGCGTACTTCTTTGCGGTTGAAGGGAGCTAGGCGCGTATTGAGACCAATCACCCAAGTTGCGACGAGCGGAATTTGAAGGTGCTGACCCGAGCCAGAGGTGAAAATTGCTTCATCGCCGTTTAGTGGATAGCTAACAGTATCGTGCAGCTCTCCTTTAAGCGCAGCTGCGATTCCCTCGGCTTCGGTGCCAACTATGAAGCGGAGTTCTTCAAGCTTTGAAGGCTCGCGCCAGTAGTTGTCGAAACGTCCGAGAACAATTTGAGTTTCGGAGTTCAATAGAAGTTTGAAGGGGCCTGTGCCAACGGGCGAAGAAAACGCCTTCGCTTGCGCCAATTGCTTTGGGAGAATCTTCGCCGTTGCTCCCGCCAGCACTGCCGCAAAGGGAGGAAATTTATTTTTCAGCCGAATAACGAAGGTATGTGGGCCGCGAGCCTCAACCCCTTCGATAAGGTCATAGTGCTTGGCAACGAGCGACGTGGGGCCAAGAAGGCGATCAAAGGATGCCACGCAGTCTTCTGAGCTGAGTGGCGTGCCGTCGTGAAAGCGGACATTCTTGCGAAGCTGGAAGGTCAGCGTCTTTCCATCGGAGCTGGTCTCCCAGGTCTCGGCCAGGGCGGGCTGAAGATCGAAGTGCGGTCCGAACTCTAGGAGGCCGTCGTAAATCTGATTGGCAACCGACAGCGATGCGGTGTCGGTCATGCGGGATGGGTCGAAGGTCAGGACCTTTGAATAAATCGCCTTATAGTAAATTTGGGGAACCGAGCCGCTTCGTTCTTGGTTGCGGCACGACGAAACGGTGCACAGCGCAACTCCCGCAAGAAGCAGAGACTTGAAGGGGCTAGGCATTTGAAACAATTCTCGCATAATGTCAAAAACCTTTTACAAAATCCGTGCCACTCAGGCCAGAAAAATCCCTTAACTGAGGAAATTGTAATTAAAAACAATTGTTTGAGATGCATGGTTCGAAGGGCTCCTATGAGAATAAATCAGAAAAAAGTCCTATTAATAGGACTTTTGGGTCCCGATTTTAGGACTTATGAGTTTCAAAAATGAAACCCATAAGTCCTAAAATTGGGACGCCTTTGAGAGGCTGTAGATTGTTTTCTCCTGAGCTCAATTCAGATTTGCTAAAAGCTCATCTCAAGGCCCGCGATAGGAGAGAACCCATAAATTGCATAGCGAGTAGGGCCGCTCTGGCACCAATGCATTGAGTATGTTCCCTGAAGGAAAAGCCAACTTGTTTTGCCGAGCTGAGTTCTGAATATTCCTCCAACGTTCACACCATAACCTTGGCCGAAATTTGAAGACTTCAAATAGCTCGGCGATACTTCGAAAATCGCCGACCCTTTTGGCGTCAATAGGAATCGCAGGCCAAGATCGATCTGGCTGAACGAGTCTTGAGCGGGGTCGATGGTGTCGTAGTTTGCTGGATAATCTGCCAACGTGTAGCGCAGCATAAGCTGCGTGCTTTGACCTCCCGTTGCAAGCGCCACTGAGTAGTGTTGACCGTCGTAGAGGTCTTTTCTATCCGATGTCGTGACTACTTTTGTTCCAAGTCCTCCTCCGACTGAAATCGAAGCTGCAAATGACCACGCGGGCAGCATTGAGCACGCGACTGAAAAGAAAATAGAAAAGAGCCTTCCCCAGGTAGGAAGGTAAATTTTTATAAACACCTGTTTTTAAATCGGCAGATTTTCGAAGGTTAATAAATTGTTAAGCGCCGAATATTTGGCTCAAAGAAAGAGCAACAGTGAAGTACAATTTTTTCAATAGGTTATGGGGAATTCAAAAATCTTGCATCGCGCAAACATCAAGGGGGGAGTGTCTGGCATCTTTTGCTTGGTCGCTTTGACTGCTTGTATAGGAGGCGGCCAACGGGACTCAGGCGGCGATGGACCGGGGGGGAGTGGCTCAGGTGGGGGCTCTAGCATTTCCTCAACTGACGATGTGCCCGAGGGCAGCACCAATTTCTATTTCACGGACGGAAGAGCAGACACCCGGGCTGAAGCTCGTATTGCGGCAAATGTGGATATTATTGCCAATACAGCTGCGCGTCATGATGCGCTCACACTGGGAACTCCAAGCGGGCTTTCGCTTTCGGGGCAAGAGCTTTCGTTGCAGTTGGCAAGTAGTGTACAAACAGGCGCTCTTTCGTCGACTGATTTTACGACGTTTAACGGCAAAGAGTCTGATCTCGGCACACCTTTAACAAACGGGCAGCTTCTAAGCTCCACGACGGGTGGTTTAAGGTCATGGGTGAGTTTTTCGGATGCCTTTGATCCGAGTTCTCAAGTTCTTTTGTATGACGATTGGATTTCGGGGGGCGCCGCTGGAGAACTAGGCTGGACGGCCGTAAATAGCGGGACAGGTGCGGCAAGTGCCACAAATACCACAAGTGTTAATAATCTTGGTCGTCCTGGTATAATGAGTCTTACTACTGGCACTACCGCCACGGGGCGAGCGGCGCTTCATTTGGGCACGGTTACTACTCAGCTCGACGGAGGTGCGATCGAGTACCGAACGAACGTGTTCATCCCGAGTCTTAGCGATGGGACCAACACTTACCTTCTAAGAGTTGGTCTCGGCGATCAAACTACCGCAACAGACTTTACAGATGGTGTTTACTTTGAATATGTGTCGGGGACTTCTCTGGAGTGGCGAATCGCTACTGCTTCAAACAATACGAGGACCAAGGTCAACTCGGGAACTCTTGTTGCTACAAACGCATGGCAGAATCTTCGATTTGTTGTTGAAGAGGATGCTTCGTCGGTTGAATTTTTTGTCAACAGTATAAGCGTGGGAACCGTCAGTACCAATATTCCAATAGGGACTACCCGACTTTTAGGGCCCATTTATGTACTCGCGAAGTCCTTGGGAACCACAGCTCGACTCGTTTACTTTGATTATTTCTTGTTCCGCCAAAATTTGAGCGCTGCTCGATAACTTGTGCAACGTGACGTGTTTTTTGTGAAGACGAGGTAAAGTTTTCGTAAACTTGCTCCGAAAGCACCTATGTATGGTTTTAATTAATTTAATCCTTTCAAGGCGCTACTCGAAGCTTTTGGGTGTCCTGTTTGTGGTGGTACTGTTGAATGGATGTAAGCTGCCCGGTCGATCTTTCGGTGCTGCCAGCCCTTCTACGTCTAGCCCAGGTTCAGGAAGTGAACTTTATCTCTATGTGGCAAGTGGCGCTTGCTACGGAGGAGGCGTAACCGCTTCGGCGGGGTTGGGGATTGTTACAAAGTATCGCTTAGATACGGGCGCCTATGTCGATGTCATTGCTGACTACAGCGAGAATGCAACGACCGACCTTCCAGCCGATCTTCAAAACTATGACGACGACTTTTTAATGGTCTTAGTGGAAAATGCGACAACGACATCGTTTCGAAGAGTTGACTTGATCCCAAAAAGAGGGAGTCGCGTTCCTGAAGGACTGACATATGGAGGGGGAGCCTTCGGTGGAATTCTTCGAGCACTTCATATGCTGGCTGATGGAAGTGTTCTCACGAGTCGCAGCGGCGCAATTTCGAAATTTGATTCTGACTTTCAACTGACGACAACGGGGTTTATAAGCGCGCCGACGGGAGCGTGTGCTACGTCCACAACCTTAATGGCAGACGTGGTTGAGCTGTCATCTGGCAAGCTAGTATTTGCTCATGCTGCGGCCACTCCTAACAATAAGCTAGGGCTTGTGTCAGCCGACGGAACTACTTGCCTTGCTGCACAGGCTGGCCCTGTCACGACGTCGCTTCCAACAGACCTTTTACTTCACTCAAGCGGGAATCTTCTTGCATCTTATGGATCTACGACTGCGACAAGTAACCTCATCTATTCCTACGACATCAACCAGACGGGCAATACATTCACACCTTACCAAAGCTACTCAAATTCAGCGTTCGTGAACGGTCCGAGCAGAATGGTCGAAGACACGGTAACTGGCGATGTCTATATTGCGAATGCGACATCAACCTACAACAATATTGAAAAATTTAACTACAACCCGTCCACAAGAATGCTGACACGGGCGCAAAACTTTCCATTTATTCGGTTTAGTGGTAGCACTCGGTGTGTCTCAGGCATGGTGATTGCTGAATGAAATTCTGGAATCTCAGCTTTCTTTTAGTCGCTCTCTTTACGATATTTTTTAGTGTGCCTTCTTTGGCGCAAATTCCAGGTACAGGAACTTCAGAAATTCGTATTGGACTCGGAGTTGGTGGTGTCTACGAGTTTTATCAACTTGATGGTGCTTGGTTCGGTGGCGGAGGGCCATCAGCAGAACTTAGTCTTGAACTGGGACTTGGAAAAAATGCAGCTTTGGGGCTCGGTGCTCGTTATCGGAGTTTGACGGCCCTTGGTCCTGATCCTACGGCAACTTCTGCGGCCATAATCGAAGTGAACAACACTGATTATTTCGGATACCTTCGGGTTGGTTGGCTTGACTTATTGGCCGGAGCGACTCAGTTCTCGGGAAGGCTTTTACTCGTTAACGGTAGCGGCCAAGAGATTGTTGAAAAGTCTTTGATTCCTCTTGGCGGTATTGGATTCAATTTTCTTCCCACAAAACGACTCAAGGGGCGCATCTACGGCGTCTATACTTTTGGGGAGGCTTTTGGGTATTCGATGAGTTCCATCCAGATTCACGCAACCTTGAGCCTATCGTTTCCATGATTTCGCCAAATCGTTGGCACTCCATTCCAGTTTCTCGACTTTTCCTTTATTCTAAAAAGGTTAAGAAAATTTTAAGCTTAGAGCGAGGAGCGCAACGTGCGTAGAATACTTTCATCAGGATTTTTCATCTTCAGTTTATTTTCATTTGGTGCTTTGGCGCAAGAGGGCGAAGTGCCCTTGTCGGGTCCTGTTTCGCCCGCTGTAATGTCCGCTTCATCCACACCTCTTACGACTGAAGCGGCGTCTGAAAGATCTGCAGAAAATGTTCCTCATTTTGAAGAGGCAGGTGTATTTCTCGGCGGCTTCGGTGGAATGAATTTCGGATCGTACTCACTTAGTTCGAGTTCTGGATTCGCGGCTGAACTCCCTTTCACTTGGGGACCTGTGTATGGCGGCTCAATCGGCTGGCGCCCCAATAATCTCGGGTGGGATTATCTACTTAATTACTCGCAGCGCAGCGCTAGCTACTCTGGTTTGACCAGTCTAAGCCCTACAAGCCTCGAAGGAACGTGGCGCGAAGTCTCTATGGAGATTTCGGGACACATCGCTCAAAATGTGAGGTTGTTTGTAGGAACTTCTTATGAGGTGCAGTCGCCGTCTATTGCGACTTCTCCTAATGCGGTGCTGACCGAACTTGCCATTTTAAAACTTACTTCAGGAATTAAGTATTCCCGCTCTATCGGCCGACAATTTTTCTTTCATTCCAGGCTCGGAGTTACTGTGCCAGTAATGCTTGACGAGACCCCACAATTCACAGGTGCTTACCGCTTGGGCTATGAGGTTTCGGGAATGGTTCAGCTCGGCTACAGAGTTTCCCCATTTATTGACTTCTCAGTTGGAGTTGGAACTACCTACTCTGCGCTCAAATTCGCTTCAACGGGTACTCGGGGATTAAGTAACGGTTCTGAATCGAAGTTAAATATCAGTCTTCCGGCTGAGTTAAAGTTTTATTTCTAAATAGGTTTGATCAGAAATTAGGGGAGACACAAATATGAAAAATTTAAAAACAAACGGCCTGGTGGCTGCGATATTTATTTCATCGCTTATGACAACGGGTTGCGAAAATGCAGTGATTAGTGGTGCCACAAATCAGGGTGGTGGTTCTGGCGGCGGTGGAGGGGGCGGCGGCAGTAGTAGTCAGGGTACGTCCGACGTGAAGCGCATTGCGTCTCTCGGCGTCGGTGTCAACTTCAACGGGCTCACGGGCGGACCATCGAGTATGGCGCTCCACCCTACAACTCGTTTGCCCGCAGTGGTTTATTATGACAAAGGTATTGCCATAGGAAGTACGGTTGCCGTGGGAGCGCTGAAATATGCTTTCCAGGACTCACTTGGAAATTGGCATATCGAAATTGTAGATTCGAACTACGGAACTGTTGCGTGTGGCACTGCTGGCTCGACCTGTATAGGCGCTCCGAACAATACTAACTTGAGTCACTCTGTCGTAAAACTAGCTTTTAAAGCCGATGGAACACCCGCTATTGCTTACTCATACGGTCAGTCTCTCGCAGGAACGAGCAAGTTCATACGATACGCGACACGCAGTACGAACACGGACGGCTCAGCTAATTGGAGTTTTGAAACGGCGCTCACGGTGGTGCCCGGTACGGTGGCTGTTGCAGCCACCGCCGAGCCACTGAAGTCTCTCAACATGGTGTTTGATGATGAGGGTCGCCCGCATATTACTGTACTCGAAGTCATGACGACACAGATCAACTCCCGTCTCCGCTATGCGATGAGAAAAACTGATGGAACTTGGACTACGTCATCTCACGGTGGATACACCGTAAATCCTGGCACATACAACCCGATCACTCTTGGGACGACGGCTGCTGCAGGGCAGTTTATGCGTCAATCAGGTATGGCCATTTGTCCCATCGACGGAATGCCGATGATGACGGCATTTGAAAACGATACGGCGGCGGCCGGTGGCGGAGAGCCATGGCTTCTTCGCTGTACAACTCTCGATGCCGACGGAGCTTGCACCGCATGGGAGGGATTGAACGTTTCTGAAGGTTGCACTGGAACAGGTTGTTTCGGAGGACTGACAAACGCAACCAACAGCGGTCAGTATTCTGATCTAACGATAGACCCCGTTACCAATCGGGCTGTCGTGGCACTCTACTCGACAGCTAACCCTCTAACTACTTCGGTCGTTGGTACTCCCAATACAGGTGACTGCTCTGCTTCGCTTACAACGCTAAATAGTTCTGCAAACTGGGTTGGCGCAACCCATGCAACTGCAAACACTGGCCTTAACGGCATCAAGGTGATTGCGACGGCAAACGAGGTGCTAATTGCTGCAGCTGTTTCGACAACGTCGTTTGTTTTTTCAAGAAGCGTAGGGGCAAGCTTAAGCGGAGGTAACTTCACCGCAGCGAATACGATGACAATCGAGGCAGTGGCTGCAGTGGCCGCAGGCGAGCAAATGGGTTTTGCATATGACTCGACCGATTCCACTCTCTACACTTCTTATGCGGCACTGCCTGCTGCGGCTGCGGGCGTAGTCGGTAACGATCTTCGAGTTGCTTCTGTACTTCCATCGGATGTAACAAACAGCGCACTCAATCGCCCGAGCGTGACAACCGTAGATCAATCTGTTCAAGTGTTTCCCAATACAGCGGTGCCTGTGTTGCATGCAGCCAAGGCTCCCAATGGTCTCTCGGGCTATGCCTATCTCTTCACTGAACAGGGCACGGTAGGCCCTAACTCTCACCTTTACTACGGGATCAAAGGCGGAACGGCTACCGATCCAGCTTTCGGCGAAAAATTGGTTGTAAATGCGATTCAAGGAGCGACGACCTTTACGGTCGGAGCGTATCCTTGGCTTGATTACGACTCCTCGTCTAACCCGCGCATTGCATTTATCGATGCTCCTTCGGCGACGACGGGACGACTTTATATTGCCAAGTCTTCAAACCGAGGCGCAAGTTTTAGTCTTGAACATGTTGATGGTAACGGAACAGCAAGCAATGCTGTAGGGCGCTTTAGTTCGATGGCAAACTCAGGGGGCAACTCTGCGATTGCCTACTACGATTTCACAACAGCAAATCTACGTCTCAAATTCGGTAAAAAAAGCGCCACAGGTCCGTGGAGAAAATCAGGCATCGAGGGCTTTAGCGGCGGCTCAGCTGCTGCGACCTGCACAAATGGCGCGATTACAGATTCTGGCTCATACGCTGTACTGAGGCTGACCTCGACAGGGCGTCCCGTCATTGCGTTCCAGTCGACAATTGGTGGAGTTAAATATCTGCGACTCGCGCTGGCGGCCGAAGCCATTACCAGCGACACATTCACGTGGACTTGCCAGACTCTCGATTCCAATGCTTCGGTCAATAGTGCCGAGGGCCTTGGCTTTGTTCTGGATTCGTCCGACAGACCTCACATTGTGCATATGACCTCGGCTCTCAATATTCGTTATGTGACCTGTGCAAGCGATGTTGTGACCTGTGTTGCAGCGGGTTCAACTGTTTTCAGTACCACCAGCTCGCCTTCTTTTACGAGCGAATTTGTCGGTTCTGCTGGCTCTGGATCTGCAGTTATCACATCTCGCCCCGAGATTCAGGTGACTTCAGCAGGGACCGCCTATGCCTCTTGGTATAGTGCTTCGGACAGGGCGCTTCTGTTGGCAACCAAAACGAGTACAGGTAGCTGGACTTCGGAGTCAATCGAGACTCAAGATCCGGACTGGAATTTCCCGTCGAGTGCGGGGGCCTACGGGGTTCTTCTTCTGAATGACTCAAATCTTCCGATGATGTTCTACAGATCACTTGAAAATTGGCTCAAATATTTCTCAAGGGAACTTGTCGACTAAACTAAGGCTTTTCCGCCCTCACTAGGCGGTTATGCAGGGTGCCCCTCTTCGGGAAGGAGGAGGGGCGCCGTCCTCCTTTACAAAACCTCATAAATTTTTATGACAAAAACTCTGATTCGTTCTTTTGGGGGGACCTTATTGGTTGCGGGTCTTGTTGGGCTCGCTGCGCACAGCAGTGTCTCCCGCTCGGGCATTGAGGGAATCTGGTCTGGCTCCGATCAAAGCAAGATCTTCCGAGAGCTACGGATCGCATTAGAAGACGAAAAAATTTGGGTGGAAGGAATTGCAATGGGAGATGATGGCGATCCGTCCGAGCTGGCATCTGAAATGCATTGGGACGAGCTTCGCGGTATTTACAAAGTAACGCGTGGACCGGGTTGCGTGGTTGAGCTTCGGCCCAAGCAGGATCGACTTAAGGTAGATGCGTCGCCCGATTGTGGCGTTAGGTACGAAGCGCTTTCAGGTGAATATATGAAGCTCAGGGATCAATCAGTCAATCCTGCCAATTTAAAAAAGGACTGACTCAACTTTTGATTATCTAGACATCGGAAGCAGCGGTGCTCGCTGCCATTTCGAAGCTTGCGAATCCCGAATCAGCTCAAGCTGTGCGACTCTGACGGCGGCAAGAACTCTTTGAAACTGCCCCGTGCTGGCGGCGGCAATGGCGAGTGCA
The DNA here is from genome assembly GCA_041739415.1 of Bdellovibrionales bacterium. GTDB lineage: Bacteria > Bdellovibrionota > Bdellovibrionia > Bdellovibrionales > UBA1609 > JALHOQ01. The sequence goes on from JBGSNU010000008.1 coordinate 9,536, forward strand.
ATGGCCCATGCGGTTAGTTTTTCGATGCCCATGTAATGATCTCCTCAATACGGTTTGGATTGTCTTTGTGACGGTTGATGATGGATTTGATGACGGAATGTTCCCACTTGCCGCCCTTGCGGGTGCGTAGGCCCAGACCGTTAAGATGCTTTGCAATGGACCGAAAGGTCATGTGTTGTTGCCAGAGATCCATGATCTGACGGACGGTTTCTATTTCTTTGGGGACCACGACGAGCTTTCCGCGCAGACGCGCAAAGCCATAGGGGGGGGCGCCGACCAAAGAGTTCTTTTCCCGAGCTTTGGGATTTTTGTGGTCGTGAGTCGAGGGGCGAAGGGACACGCCCGATTGTTTGAGCGATTTTAGAACTGTGCTCTTGGCGATCCCGAGTTCCTTGGAAATCTCTTTAAGAGACAGCCCTGAGGCGTAAAATCGAGATGCTTTTTCGGAAATTCCCTGTTTTGAGAAACAAGGAAGTGTAATTTTATCAGCAGCTTGAGGAGATTCGTCGGTTGACGAACTTGGCCGACCATTTTCATAAGGTATAATCTGGATCCAGATTAGTCTCGTAAAGAGAATTCATAAAATACGGTGTTGTATCCAGAAGGATTCATGGGAAATCCTCCGCGAAACGTTCCATTAACTCTTCCAATAAAGTCAGGATGAGTAGGGTTGCAATTTACGTTATCTGGATCAATATAGCTTTCGTGAGACTTCGCTTCAGCGCCACTCGGCTTTTCAATATCAAAATACGGTTGAAAATTTGCGCATACATCTATAACTGTTTCTGCTTCCGTGACAGGAGTGTCTCTCGCGTGGATAGAGGCTTCTGTGTTTAGTCCAATCGTCGCCTTTGCATCTAGAAATTTTTGATGACTTGAATACACTAAGATAGGGATGTATCCCCAGGTTTGGTCAAGAGATTCTAGGGTCGTTGCTGAACGAATATTCAAAGCCAGTGAATTCATCGAAATTATGCAGTGAGCTGAATTCCCGACTGGCGTCACCGGAGAAACGGCCCTGACTGAAACATGCTGGACTTTATAGGCATCAAATGGCGCTGGATTCTCAATGGTTCTTTCAACTTCAAAAACCGCTTGATCAGATACATAATAACGTGTTGGGTAAATGCCCCTAACTGTTGCAACGGTTCCGGCCGAATTTTCGTTAGTTAGGCGTCGGTAAATGAACTCCGAATTCTTGAGATAGTCTTCATCATTTGTATGAGCGTATGGCTTACGGTAGGAGCCGTCATCTCTGGCCTTTGAGGCCGCCATCTCCGCATCGAAGCTGCTTTCAAAACCCTTTAGCCCAGATATCATATTGCGGATACCAAGGTTATTGGTTATTGAGTTAAAATAGTCAGTGGACATGGCATCCGTAATATCTCCACAGTATTGAATTTGGGTTGTGTTTGCGACTGCGGGAGTAGGGGTCGGTGACACTTCATGAGGAATTACAGGTGGGATTGAAGGATAATCTATCGAAGGCTGTTGCTCAGGAAATGGCGTAAAGCCATCAGAGCTAAATCCATCTGTTGCAATCGAGTACTGCTGGGAACAGGAAAAAAGTGAAAAAGACAAAACAGAAAATAGAAAAATTCTAACTGAACTACTTAAAGAAGGCTTCATGGATGCTCCAAACATTCGGTTTTGATCAACAAAACTCAGTTTAGAAGTCTTCAATTCATCAAACGAACAACTCAGCGCGTGGGGCTTCTACTCATACAAATTATCAAATCGAGTAGGTGTCAGTAAAGTTAAGTCTTGATTGCGTATTTGTTAAGTGAGTATGAAGTTGATCACGAAGTTCCTCAAAAATACGGTTACCGAAGGGAGTGAAATTTGGTGTAGGAATATTGCGGTTTGAAGTGGCTGCCTCATAATTAAGTTACCAAACAAGAATCAAGCACAAGTGCTTGAAACACCTTAAGAAAGGCGAACTATGAGGCAGCTAAAAGCGTTATACACCACATTATTTCTTAACAAAGAGCACTATTTTATGGGTTCCAAAAAATCACGCACCCAAACCTTAGACCACATCGAGCAAACCTACGGGGTGTCAAGGAAGGGACTCATTCGCCTGATGCGACGTGTACGGGTTGCGCCAACGCTCGAAGCATTTATGAACACCATGCAGCGCCGAGCCGGCAGACCCGCAAAGTACGATGCGAGCCTTACCTGGTGGCTTGAAACGCTTTGGCTTGCGATGGACTTTATGAACTCAAAAGCCATGAAAGAAGCCCTGCCTGTTTGGCTAAAGTTTCACGATGACTCAGCACTTGACCCCGCTACCCGTGAAAAGCTTTTGCAAATGAGCCCAGCAACGATTGACCGTCTTTTGAAGCCTTATCGAAAACGAATGGCCAGGTTCTTGCGATCAGGCACGCGTCGTAAGCGCGGTCATATTCGCTTTTTTCAAGAGCGAGTGCCGATCAAGTCTTTTGAGCAAAACATAAACCAGCCTGGCCACTTAGAGCTCGACACGGTCGCCCACTGCGGGGGATCGCTTGCAGGCCAATTTATTTGGACGCTAAATGCTACCGACCACAAAACCGGATGGTGCGAGCAGCGAGCCGTTTGGCACAAGCGAAGCGACTTGGTGCTTGAGGCCACGATCGACATCATTAGCTCGCTACCATTTATGGTTTATAGCGCTCACACGGATTGCGGCATGGAGTTTTTAAATAACTACTTTGTAGATTACTTTACCCGCCCAGAATCAAACATTGTTTACACAAGGTCACGCCCGTACCACAAAAACGATAACGCCAGAGTAGAGCAGAAAAACTACACGCACGTTAGAAAAGTACTTGGCTACGAGCGCATCGACGTGCCAGAGCTCGTGCCTATGATCAACGATCTTTACCAAAACGAGCATTCGTGGCTCATGAACTTCTTTGTTCCCCAGCGAAAACTTATTGAGAAGTTTCGAGTGGGTTCAAAAACCATCAAACGCTACGACAAGCCCAAGACCCCATACCAAAGATTGGTTGAATCAAATGCATTAAGCGAGCAGTCAAAAGAACAGCTACAAAACCTTTACGTTCAGCTAAACCCATTTGAACTTAGCAAAACAATAAAAATGAAACTGGCTAAAATTCAAACAGAACTAAAGCTTCAACAATCAAAAACCGAACTAATCATTGAAAAGAAGGCAGCATGACTTCAATCAGAATAACTCACCGCTCCTTAGTAACTTCTATTTATGAGTAAGAACGGGGGTGCCGAAGTTCCTCACCCTTTTTCCCAGAATTAAATGCGCGTAAGGAGCGTAGTGTTAAGAGCGAGTTAAGATG
>JBGSNU010000015.1:0-72249 GCA_041739415.1 Bdellovibrionales bacterium
CGATCAATATTCGTTTGGACGCGATTGTCGTCAGCGATCTAAAGGATGAGGCTGAGCGGATGGGAATTCCCTACCAAACCCTTATTAACAGCATTTTACACAGGTTTGCCACTGGGGAGCTGGTGGACAAGCATTCCAAAAGGACTGGAACCTAGCGCAGGTCTGAATTGGTCGTCTGGACGTTAATGTTAGCAGTCCTGCCCGGCTAGCGATAGCCGGTCCCAGAAAGCTCAGGGCCGCCCGTCCAACGGGGCGGAAGATACCATTGGGTTTTGTTCACCATTTGTACGAGCTAAGAATTCTTTACACTCATGTCGTCGGATATTTGCCTTTTAAAGGATCGGACCAAAAAAATATTGGTTCATATTTTGAACTTGGGTTTATCGGCGTCCGACACTATTTTGTGTTATCACGAACACCAAACTGACGAAAATTCGACAGCTTTTGGCGACAGCCCTTAAAAGTCATATAAAATCAAAAGCTTAGATCGCTGAAATCAATTACTTCTGAGTATCAGTTGCACCCTGTTCTGTATCGGCATGACTCTAGCACCTAGACTTACCGAACAGTGCTGATGAACATTACAAGTGCATACGGGGTAAACCTTATGGCGACTTTTGTCACTAGCTTACCTAAAATCGTCAAAGGAGAAATTTATGAGAGCTCTATTGTTGTCGTTAGCCTTATGTAGCGCAGCGCTACTGTCAGTTGTTGCCTGGGCTTACAGTGGCGACACAATTTGGCAACTTGAAGTGCAAAATCAATCAGATGGGCAAGTAAAGGTTTGTATTAATGATTATGATACCGACAAGCCTTTGATTTGTTCTGCGGCTACTGCAAAGGGTGACAAGGCAATCGAAGAAATCCTCCGCATCAAAACTTTGGCAGGAAATCCAAAATTAGATGTAGGATTTGGTGAGGGATTCTTTGCGACTCAACTGAGAGATGCCATGGCTGTTAAGAACTGCCACATGAGTGAGGCCGGGATGACCGCTATCAATCAAAAGCTGGCCCAAATTCAACAACTGAAAGAAGACATTCGATCTATTGAAGCGACGGCTAATTATCGTAGTTGCAAATAGATTGTGAAACGCAAACAAATATAGACGCGATCGTCCAGAGCGGGAGTCCAGGTAGTCCACATCCATATTCAGGCCGAGTTTATATGAACGGCAGAGAATTTGAAGGCGGTTATTACTCTGACGATGAGCCGATTGTTGAAAAATAGCTCCGCAGGCAGCGGAATAAGACGTTCTAATAGCACTAGTCAATTTCCGCCCGGCTGGATCGAATTGCGGGCATCACCCGTGCAAGCTCGCTGATGGGCGGTCGTTAGAGTGAGCAATTCTGACGAACATGCTGGTGCTTTGTATCCATCTGAAGAGTGACAAGTTTTTTACGGGGAGGGATTCAACAGATGGTGTTACTGAGAGGTTGGTTGTGCCGAAATGCCTCCAGTCGTCGATTCTGCACGACCATTTTTTGTGGTATCTGGACATCGCGGCTGAATCGCTCAACTCGAAAGGGTCATGATTTGGACCCTAAAGTGGGGACGCACAGGGAACAGAGCAGATTCTGATTTTTTTATGGTCAGTGGTTCGAACACCTTGACGAATGGTCGGGGCTGCCGGGTTCGAACCGACGACATCCACCTTGTAAGGGTGGCGCCCTACCAACTGAGCTGGACGCCAGCCGTGGTGCCTTTTTTTCAAAATGGCTGAATTTTAAAGAAATTGGTTGAAAATGAAGAGTTTCATTATTACCATTGCTTGGTATACTGATAAGTGGTATATTCGAGGTGTACGTGATTCAGTCCTTTGCGAGTAAGGATATAGAGATTTTCTTCTTTGATGATAAGGCGCCGAGAGGAGCTGGATGGGCAAACGTCCGAAAGGTCGTGAGGCGCAAGTTGGCCGCAGTGGATTCAGCACACGTTCTCGAAGATTTAAGAGTTCCGCCCGGAAATCAGCTGGAAGGTCTTAAAGGAAAGTTGGCAGGTTACTTTAGTATTCGAGTTAACGATCAATGGCGCGTGATCTTTAAATGGCCTAGTGGCGCTCAAGGCCCGTCTGACGTAGACGTAGTAGATTATCATTAGAGGAGTATTTGTGAACAATCGTCGTGTTATTAAAAATCCAGTTCTTCCTGGGGAAATGCTTTCGGAAGAATTTTTGAAACCGTTGAAGCTCACTCAAAAGGCTTTCGCGGATCACATAGGTGTCGATATTAAGACAGTCAACCGTTTGATCAAAGGACGTACAGCTGTTACTCCTGAACTTGCGGTGAAATTTTCAGCAGCCCTCTCAACCAGCGCTGAATTCTGGCTGAATCTTCAACACGCAGTCGATATTTGGAAAGTGCATCAACGCTCCAAACATCTTCCCAAGCCCCTGATTAAGGCAAGCTAGGATTTTGAAACTAAAGTCACTGCTTTCCAAGCCAATCATTTGGATAAATGACCAGTGGTTTGGGGTGCGCCCCTCTGATACACCATCAAAATCCCGCATGAACTGCGCCAGGTTATTGAGCAGGACATTCAATTTTCGGCTATTTTCTCTCTATTATTTCAGGTTGCAGCTCAATAGGGCGACTTTGCCTCCGCCCTGTCTGTCGAGGGCGGTTTTGAGGGTTTTGGGCTTGGTCCCGTTCGCCCCTACGTAGTTTGAAACCGAGCGCATGCCAGAGGCCTCCGTCTTGTCCTGGACGGAGAGTCGGGCACTGAAGCTTTCGGGTTTCTGATCCAGAGCGACGTTGACTCGGTAGTCGTCTTTTTCCGCCTCAAAAATTCCGGGCTCCGTCGACTTTAAGTCCAGTTTGGACTCGACACCTTTTCCGCCGACAAAAATCTTAATGGTGCAATCGGGGCGTACCTGGGCATGAGCCGCGAACGAAGCGACTATCAATGCACTCAATAGTGCGCCCCAAGTCTTCAGCGCATTCGTAAGGTTAAACATCGTATCTCCTAGATATGTGAACGCGGGTATTGCGTCGACACGTGAGAGCATATTACCCTCAGATGCAGACCAGATTAAACGATAATTAAATATCGTTAAGGGAATACGATCAAATTTTTTGTACAACTTCATTCCAGAGCGGTCGGTGTAAGTCACTGGGATGGACCTCTTCGGCGAGGGTCTCAATTTCGATGGGCACGCGCAGGCACCACTTTTTGAGAAGCTCGAGGTCGGAGCCGCGGTCGGTATTACTGGCGATGGATGCATAGGCGAGGACTGGGGAAAAAGAATCAGCTGAACTTTGCAAAGAGAACCTCCGGGAAAAAATAAAGGCCCGAGGTTGCGCCCCGAGCCTGAAATAAAAATAAACTTTATGAGCAGAAAAAAATTAAGCGGCGAGACCCCAGCGCAAGGCCAAGGCGTTTAAAATCGCGGCCTGAAGTTTAGGGCTTAAATTGAGCGAACCATCAAAACATTGGAGCGCGGTCTTGGCTCGTCTGTCCAAATCCCATAGAGCCAGCCCACAACCGTCCTCTGGCCTGAACATAGGGACATTTTGGAAATCTGATCCCAATAGATTGTTTCAAGATTGAGATCGATAAATGGGGCTATGGCTTGTCTTAGATAAGGGTCGGCCTCAAGTACCATAAGCACGGCACGCATTTGGGTTGAGGGCTTTCTTTCAAAGTTGGTAACGGTTACGGATGACATAAAACCTCCAAAAAATTTATTTCGCCTGATCTCGATCCTGTGATGTTGGTCTTCGAGGTTTGGCGTTCAGCATGGCTCGGGTAAATTTCGAGTAGCTCATCTGATCCTGCCGATGAGCACTGACGGCAGCATCGGCCATCGCAAGAGTGAGCCGCACCAGCGCGTCGCCGACCCCGATAAAAAAACAAAATGACAAAATTCAATAAATAAGACGAAGCACGAACTCCTCCTTTTTTTCTCGCAGCGGGATTGCCGAGAGTTTGAAATAAAAAAAGTTGGAGCGATGAATGGATGACGTCGACTGCGTTTGGAATGACGTGAGTAAGATCAAATTCAGGCTGTTTATTTTTCAGCCCTACCACGACCCTACCAAAATCCTACCAAATTTTGAAATGCCCAGAAATGTGCTGAAATGCTCAGCAGAGGCTCTGCACTCGTGTGTAGTTGTTTATCTGTTTAATTCGACTTGGGTTTTCTGATTCAACTTTCAAACTGCTTCGAAGAATGGCGGAGAAGGGGGGATTTGCTCGGGCGTCGTGCCCTCGTCCCTACGGGATTCGTCGCGTGCCGCGACTCGCGCCCTTTCGCGCTTCCGGCGCTGCGGGTGAACCCCCGACCGCTTTGAGTGCAAAGCCGCGCTTCGCGCACCAAATAAAAAAACCCGCCTCGGGGGCGGGTTATTTTATTTGGCGGAGAAGGGGGGATTTGAACCCCCGGTACGGGTTTACCCCGTACGACAGTTTAGCAAACTGCTGGTTTAAGCCACTCACCCACTTCTCCGCTGGAATTTTCAGCTTCGACATAAAGCTAATAGATTACCAAGATTTAGAAAGCAATAACTTCGATTGCGCAAAGCGGTAATCAGCGGCCTGCACAATATTTAATCACTAAATGGCGAACCCGATGCGGTAGGTGGTTCGGTTTTCATTGTAGAAGAGTTGGGACTCGTTCATTCCGTTGTAGATCTGGACGTAGATAAATGGATCAAAGTTTTTCACCGGCAAGCGAAATCTAAAACCAAGCTGCTGTGAGCCCTGTAGGTCTTCGATGTTCCAAGTGCCCCCTGGGATCACCGTCAGATAAATTTCGGCATCGCTCAACAGCTTCGGCACAATGTCTAAGATTGAAAAGGTGGTTTCAAAAAAGCCCATTTTATAGCGAATGTCTCGGTTGGTCTCATCTAGATCATGCAAGTAAAAAACCTTGGTGTTCCAGCCAAATTTCATTTTTGAAACTGAGAATTCCGTGCGCGCAGTTGCGTAGGTTCGATTCCAAGACCGAGAGTCTAAACCTGAACGTCCATTAGACTTATGCTCGTATCCCAAGTCAAAGCCCTTCAAGATGCCCCACTTGAGATACCATCGGTAAAATAGCTCGGGATTAAAATTCAAATCACTGAACGGAGACGAATCCGCAATGAAAAGCTCCCAAAACATCGTCTGAGTGTAGGCCGCATACAGGTCAAAATTGTGCCCCAACCGCACCTTAAAACTGAGCTGCACCTTGGTGTCAGGGTCTCCGGTTATAAAATAATTTAGGTTGTGTTGATAGACTTCGAGACTCTCTTGCCGAGCTTCGCGCTCCTTCAGCTCGAGACTGGCTTGATCGAGAGTCACCGCCTCTACCACGTCAGCCGCATGACTCGCCTGAACCCAAAAATTAAGAAGAACCAGAACAACTCGCATCGACCGAGAGAATCAAAGCTTTCGTTGAGGTGGTCAATGCCAAAAGGCAATAGCCGAAGAGAATCCCCGCTCCAAGTGGTCCTGCCTAGACTTTTTAACTGCCAAACCTGGCGCAAATGCTTCAACATGAGAAGACCAACGTGGAGGCTAACAACATGATCAAAGCCCAAGCGCGACCCGGCTGGAGGAGCGTCATCAGTCGAAAAATGCTGCTGATTTTTTTGCTCGGAATTTCCAGTGGTCTACCTTTTTTGATGACGGGCGGAACTCTCAAGCTGTGGCTGTCGCGTGAGCAGGTCGATATTTCCACCATCGGCTATTTTGGCTGGGTGGGAATGTTCTACTCACTCAAATTTATTTGGGCGCCCCTGCTTGATCGCTTTTCACTCTTTGGCATGGGACGCCGACGCTCTTGGATCATGCTTTCACAAGTGGGTATCGCCGCCTCGATTTTCTATATGGGTTCGATTGTCCCGAGCGAAGGGCTACTCCCACTCGCGATTGCGGCCCTATTCGTCTCTTTCTTTAGTGCCACTCAAGATATAGCCATCGATGCGTATCGAAGAGAAATCTGCAAGGACTCAGAACTTGGAATAGGCACCACCTTTGGAAGCTATGGCTACCGAGTGGCGCTACTTTTCACCGGCGGCATTGGCATCGGATTGGTCGGCGCCAGTCCTCTCTTTTTAAGTTGGGGGCAACTGTACTGGGTTGTCGCAGCGTCGATGTTGCTCGCGCTTGTGGTTACAATAATTGCGCCGGAGCCAGAGCTTGATCCTCAGCACATGCCGATTAGCCTTGCGGAGACTATTAAGCAGTCATTTGGGGAATTCTTTAAGCGAGAGGGCGCACTGTACTCGCTTCTTTTCATCTTCTTTTTTAAACTTGGCGATGCACTCGGCGGTGCCATGCTCAACCCATTTTATGTCCAAATGGGATATTCAAATGCCGACATCGCCTTTATTGCAAAAACAATTGGCTTGGCAGCCTCCCTGGGAGGCCTGTTTTTAGGTGGACTCATCATCATCCGCCTCGGCATCTACGCCTCTCTGTGGATCTTTGGCGTGCTACAGGCTCTGTCCACACTGGGGTTTGCGCTCATCACCTTCACCGGCCCGCAGCTCTGGGCCCTCGGCTTGACGGTGGTGTTTGAGGATATCAGCGCTGGGATGGGCAGTGCGGCTTTTGTGGCCTTCATCGCGTCGATTTGCAACCGGCGATTTACCGCCACTCAGTTTGCAGCTCTCTCCAGCGTCGCCACTTTAGGCCGCAATTTCTTTAGCGGCTTTAGTGGAGATATGGTCAAGGCGCTCGGCTGGCCCCTGTTCTTCGCAACCTGTGCAATGATTGCCATACCAGGTTTAATTATGCTCTTCCGAATGCGCCGCTACCAGGCCGACAGTTGATGAGGTAAACTAATTTTACTGAGCCCTATTACTCATCCAGTGAGGGGTCCGCCGGCGCTGTTTTGCCGCGCTCGGCTGGCGGCGCTTCTGGCGGGATGGCCACACGGGGATTTTCCTCTAGCTCGTCTTTGTAGAATTTCTCAATTTTCTCGCTGGGCACCTGCACCCAGTTTGATCGCTTTCTTTTGACATTCATTATACGCAAGTCGCCTGTACAAATAAATTTCATACTATCAAACCGGATTTTCTCGAGCCCGATATCCCACAAGCCATCTCGCTCAATATCTGTGATCGTCCGGAGCTCCATCTTTTTAGGAAGCTTACCGCGAGAGTTGCAGCGACTTTGCAGCTCTTTATCTACACGCGCGGCCAGACTATTGACCACTTTGTCGGGCGAGTAGAGCTTTTCAGCAGTCGCTATCACCGGAGCCATCAACACGAACATAAAAAATAGGTATGAATAAGTCATACTTTTAGTATTGGGCATCTTCTAAGGGCCGTCAACTCGGGCGCATCTTGCAGACTAGGGGGCGGAGGCCAGCCTTCCAAGTTGTCCATCAAGACTTGAGTCGTGAGGCGCGGAAACATAGAGTTTGGCGTATTGCAGAAGCACTCGGTCTGGGTAGATGCGAGGTTCACGTTTGGAGGCCACGAGCTTTCGCACATTTGCTGAGCCCATGTTGTATGCGCCCACGTAGCGGTTCACTCGGCCTTGGAACTTCGACCTGAGCTGAGCCATATAGCTTACGCCGATACGGATGTTGACGATTGGATCGTAAAGATCAAGGTCCTCATTTAGGCCAATCTTACCTGCCCACCACTTCGCAGTTGTAGGCAAGATCTGCATGAGGCCGCGCTCGCCGTGGTACCCCTCGGCGTTGATTTTAAATTGGCTCTCAGTGGCTATAACCGCCAATACAAAGATTGGATCCATGCCGTGGCTGTTGGCCTCTTCAATGACCGCACTCGCAATCGCGCGGGCTTGGCTTTTGTTGGCTTCAGGCAAGCTGGTCAAGATCATCTCAAATACAAAATGACTTGTGCTTAGGGCGTCTCGATCTGAGACAGTCGAGGACTCCAGGAGGAGTGGTGCAAGTTCCTGGGCATGCAGGCGTTGCGACTGTGCATTCACCTGAGGCAAATCTAGCACTTTTGGTTTAGCTTGGCTGAGCGAATTGCGGCTCTGACTAACCAAGAAAATCCCCAGAAGCATCAAAGCGATCAAATGGTATCTGTATCGAATAAGTGTCTTCATACCCGTATACAAAGCAACAACGGAACCAATTGGCTAAATACCTATAACCTGTGGACTATCGTTTTAAGGCGGCAATTAACGCGGCCCCGGCCGGCTATGAACTGCACAACCGCCCACAGAAATTTAGACGTATCAACTGCTCAGTCGTTTCAAAGTGAAACACTCAGGTTCTAAAAATTTGACATGCACAAATTTTGTTTGGGAGTTAAGCGGCCGTTCGGCATTTGGCGGCTGGGTCCATGTCATGCAGAGTTTGAAGGATAGACCAAAACTTAGCTCGACTGGTGACCTCTTGCTGATGAAAGCGAATTTTAACGCCCGCATCTGTCGACGCCTTGTTCAGCTCAAGCCCATAAACTTGCAGCAAGTCCACCGATGTCGCCGAGACTTCTGGATGCCCCGTTCGATTTGCCAAGGCAATAAAATCTGCGAGGTCGATTTCAACCTGACCTCGATGAATCGGTACGGCCTTTAGCTCTGGATTTGACAAAGTGGTGAGTGTGGCAATTTCAACGGGCTTTAGTCGGGTCAGCTCTGGCGAATTGTTTGTGATCGCTCGGGTGTAAAAGCTTAAAAATTTGGCCATTGTATCGGGAGCCAAGATGGTGATTTGCGAAGGGCCACCGGACTCCACAGTGACACGACAAAGGTCCTGAGCCTGTAAAGCATCGGCCAACTGCAATACGCGCTGTGAGATCTCTCTGAAGCAGAGGTTAGATAACGTTCTCAGCGCCGGCCAGTCGATATACAAGTGATCCCCGCGACGTTCGCCGTACTGCTGCGGCACCAACGTCAGGGCGGCCCAAGCTCTTGCCAAAACCAGTCTTGAAAGGACTGCTCCATCTTCATGATCTCGCAACGGCTTGATTTCTTTTGAATACGATTGAACTTGCGTCGCCATAGTCCGGGTCATAGCTCGAATCCACGGCGGGATCGCCTCAAACTGCAATCGGACCATCTCATAAGTCACGCGCGTGCAATCGGTAGGCACCATGGCAATGGCATCAGAGGTTCGAACGCCTCCAGTAAAATAGCCTAGGTCGCCAACAATTTGCCCAGGCCCAAGCGACGTGAGTAAGGTCGAGTTTTGTAGCTTTGTACTGAAGAGCCCAATCTCGCCAGAATTTATAAAGTAGAGCGAATCCGAAATTTCACCCTGTCGATAAATGTACTGACCCTTCTCCACCTTCATAAACGAAACATCGGCAAATCCCGATCGATTCTAAAATGGCTAGACTAAACACTGGATGGAGTCTGCACGATTTACAATCGCTGGATGTTAGAAACGTCAGTCTTGATGGCGGGCCTACGGCCCTGGTACAAAGGCTGACCTACCGTAAAGAAGGAACTGCCAAAAAATGAATACAATAAAGTTTGCCGCACTGCTTGCGCTCTCTGGCTGCGCAACTGCCCCACAGCGTGACTCCCGTTTTATTGAAATTCCAGCGGCAATCAATACGAGTAATGAAAAAATATTCTCTCGACAGGAAGTGGACTTCGATAAAGAGCAAATCATTTTTGCCCTGGAGACGCCCTATAGCGGCAGCAAATTCCTACCCGGACTTGAGTTTAATCAATTGCTCATGAATATAAAATCCATCAAGGGGCCCCTAACCGCCCCGGAGTTTTGCCGCCAGGTCGATGGTTACATGGACAAAGTGTCTGATAACCACCTCTCCGCGACATTCAACAATAAGTCGTGCTCATCACAGAAAGCCAAAGCAACTCAGCCATCGGTCGGACCAAATATTTACCAGACAAAAAACAACATCCCTTGGATGGTGCAACTGGAATCACGAGGCAAGGCCAAGGCACTGCTCATTTCAATTACGAAATTTTCACCGTCCGCAAGCCCAACCTGGAATGGCTTTTTAGATAAAGTAAAGGCGTCACTGCCAACTGCAAATTTTGTTGTGATTGACATGCGCGGGAATGGAGGGGGAGATGACCGCAAAGGTTTTGAGCTTTCAACCCTTCTCGCCGGCGCACCACTTAAATCTCCATATGCTCCGCAATGGAACAGCTTTGAGCCCGAAGTCTATCAATTGTTTGTAAACACGTTCGAATATTGGGCCCGGGTAGGCGCAGAGAGTGGCAAAGAGCCACCACTACACATCGTGCAGCTGCGGAATGATTTTATTGCAAAGAGAGAGCAGGCTCTTAAAGGTGAGAGACTGTCTCTCGGTAACGACACTGAAACTCCCGGTCAAGATTTCGTGTTTGAGCGCAGTATCAAAAAGCCAATTTACATATTGATTGATGCAGGCTGTGCATCTAGCTGCGAGAGCACCACAGATTTCTTTGAGTTCAACCCACTTGCCAAAACTGTAGGCGAGCATACGGCCGGATATGTCCATTTTGGAAACAACGGAAACGTTTTTTTAAAAAACACTGGAGTGAAGCTTCAAATCGCCGTCTCTTACAATAGGTATCTTGATGGCCGATTCATTGAAAAGAAGGGCATAGCGCCCAGAATTTCTGTGCCCTCTGGGCAAGATGCCCTTAATTTCGCGTGGGAGGACTTTCTAAAGCAAGCTCACTTGTGAGGCGCATGCGGTCTCCTATTTTCAACACCCGTGGCGATGCCTCGCACTCCGGCTTTGTCCTGTTCTGACAAATACTGTTTGTAAAACCCTTGCGGGTCTTTTTGCGCCTGTTCCATCATCGCCTTGAGTTTTTCTGGATCACCCTTGCTCTCTTGCACTATTCGCTCAAATACCTCAGCGGCGATTTTATACACCTGCTCGCCATTCTCTTCGCCCACCAAGGCCTTCATCTTTCTATCAACATCTTGCGCCTTCGGGTCCTTCTCAATCGCCTTGTTTCGATCCGTCGGATTAGTCAACAGTGCCTTGGTCTTCTGCAATCCCTCCTGCACTGATGCATCCAACTCGGCTTGGGCGGGCAGGCCTGAGACAACTAGAAACAAAAGAAACGACATAGCTAATTTCTGCATGAACACTTATCGGCAGCGAATGGGCGATCAAGATAGCGAAGGCCAGAAGAACATGGTCTTTTTAACCGTCGTCTCATTGTGATACACCTTCCACTTAAGATTTGCGATTCACTCATCGCAATGGCTGCCCGCCTAACTACCCCGAGGCCGCAAAACGTCCGCGTCCATAAACGTAGTCGCTGAATTCACGGCGAAATTTCTCACGCGCCAGGTATCCCTTCTTCGACTCCAATCTATTGGCCCGAAAATAGCCACCTAAAATGACTTCTTCTTTAAAGCTCATCAACACCCGAGTAAACGCAAGGCCCGCCCAAAACTTTCCAAACTTCTTGCCCCGCCGTGCACCTGTAATCTTGCGAGCAATGAGTGTCGTAACCGCTCGAAGAAAGTTTTGAAAATTCTTTCTCGATTGAATCTTTATCTTCAAGTGCAAATGATTCCCCACATTGGCTCGATCGGCGATGATCACCCCAAACTTCTTCGCCTTTTGCAAGAGAACGGACTTTACGATTTCCTTATTCCGAGCCGTCAGAAAGCTCAGATGCCCCTTGGCCTTATCGGACTTAAGCGTCAAATGAATCCATTGCCGAGTTGAGAGGGGACGCTCGAGCTTACGTTTGCCCTTGTTGAGCGTATGGCCATGCGCGCGGCGCGAGTAGCGGCGACTCTCTGTCTTTGAAAAAAGTGAAGTCTGCTTTGATTGCATATTGGGGCAATATAATACTAAGTCAAATTCGAATCAATGAAATACGCCCCCGTTAGGTAACTTTCACTGGTCTCCTCGCGCGGACCGTCAATACAAAATTGCAATACTTTAAGTGTTCCAATATAAAGCAACTGCATCGACGAAGTGGTGCAGAGCAAGCTTTTGGTCTGACCCTAGAAGGTGTATGAAATGGCTTTTAAGACAATCCAGGTCCGCTCCAACAAACGGTTCGCAATTTTGCCTATAATTTTTTTCCCTAACGGACCAAGACCCGTGAGGCGAGTCCGGAAATTGATCCGTCAATTGAATACACGTCCACGATCGAGTTACATTAGACCTATGAGACGGTGGATCATGTTAACTCTTCTCGGACTGATTCTTTTCGGCTGTACCCACCAGCGTGTGGCGAGAGAAGATTCATTGGTCGAGTCTCGGGGGCGGACCCCCGCCCTTTCCGCCAGTGCCTTTAAAATAACTGAACCTACCCCTGAAGATCTCTCACTAAAAGAGTTGAGGGAAATCTTGAGACAGAATCAGTTTTCGACAATTGACAGCGTGCTCGCACATTTGGCAAAAATTAAGCCCAGCTACATGTCGACGTACACTCTAGCTTTTGATAGCCGCTCACTGCACACGTCGTCTAAAACAAAACCACGAGCGATCGTTTACGGCAACAGTGGAAACTTCATCGTTACTTTCAACGCGGACGAAAACGACGATCAATATTTTATGCTCGAGGTGACTGAGTTTAACCACAGCACCAAGAGGTTTGAATATCGAGAGATTGAGTTTAGCGAGGGCCGCCCCAACAAAGATCCCTTTACGATCTCAGAGGTTGGCGGTCCCAAATTGTTTCCGCAAGACCGAGAGGGCAAGTGCCTGGCTTGCCACACGAACTCCCGACCCATTTGGGAGGCCTATGATCTGTGGCCGGGCTTTTTTGGCGGGGATGACGATGCTCAGTTTACGGACTATGCAAAGCGCGGAGCGAATTCAATATTTAACGTGCCCTTCCCGAGTTCAGCGAAAACGGAGCTCGCGAATTTCCTTAAGGCCAGGTCGAAACTAGCACGGTACAAACACCTGAATGAGCTTCAGTCCAGTCGACTGATTTCACCCCTCTACACAAGCCCTCAGCAGGCGAATGCCAGCTCAGGCTATAACCCTCGGCCGAACGCAGATCTCACGATCCTGTTGTTTCAACTCAACGCTCAAAGAATTGCGCGAGAGGTGAGCGACCACCCCCAAGCACTAAAATACCGCGATTTACTTATCTATTCTTTGGGATGCACGTACGACAGAGGCGCGGAGGTCATTGCGACTGATCCTCGGTATAGAGCCAACAACTCTTTTAAACAGTTGCTGACCGAGTTTAGACGTCACGCAGACCCACTGATTCTAAACCATTCGGTCTACAAGCTTGAACAAATTAGAAAAGACTTAGGGATCACTCCGCAGGCGATTATCAAAACCTGGGTCGAATACTACCCGACCGAGCAGAAACTTCGAGGTTCTGACGGGGCAGCTCAACCTTCAGGCATCCAAGTGATTGAGTCCTTATTGGGATCAGGGGCGTTAGCTCAAACCAAGGTGACCCGAACCATCGGCAGTTTTCTAGCCACCGTTCGCAAATTTTTGCCAGGCATCAATGTGGATCTTTGGCCGACAGCTTTGTACGAGGGCGTTCACATCTACTCTGACGGCTATTCCAACTCAAGCCGAAGCCTTATTCAGGCCTTGAACCACGAGCTTTACGCCACGGGAGACCTTGATCAAATGGGAGACTGGAGTGAGCTCGGCGAGTCCGGCACCAAGAGCGAAGTCTACTGCAAACAACTCGTAGAACGCCTCCCCAACGACTTTAGGTAAGAATCAGTTAGCAACATACTTGCGTATTGAAGCCTAAGTCTTCACAGCTTCAACAATCAAAAATAACGGGATTCTCATCCGACGCTGCCAAAGCTCGGCATCTTGAAAATGCGATCGATGAGGTTCGGCCTCTCTGAAGTTTTTGAGCTGGAGTCCTACCCTTTTTAGCTCGTTCAAAAAGTCTTCGGTAGTACGATGGTATTTTGTAACGGTATCTCCCATCCACTGAACTGTTCGCTCGCCTCGCTGAAAGTAGTTATCTACGATCCACGCCTGCCTGATATCAGAATTCTCAAGTGCCTTATTGCATGAGGTGATGATGGGGTGCTCAACCGAGAATATAAATCGGCCGCCGGTCCGTAGGCAGTTCTTCACCCTGACCATTATGGCGCTGAGATCACTCACATAGTGAAGTGCGAGAGAGGATACAACGAGATCAAATGAAACCTCCCTCGGCTCAAAGTCCTCTAGCCGCGCGTGAATCACCTGTGAAAAAGGGCCCTCAATGTTTTGAGTGGCTGACGCAATCATGCGACTTGAGCCCTCAACTCCAACATACTTGAGCGCGCTTAGCTGCTTAAACTTTTTGGCCACTCTTGCGTCTCCACACCCGAGATCAAGTACCTCCAGTCCTCGAGGGCACCCAATGAGTTCCCAAACTATGGGCTGCTCCATCGACTCGTTTGGGCTTTCGGCACGCGACCGATGCTCAGTGTAGATATTAAATACTTCTAATTTATCATAAAAATCTGGACCACTTGATTTCATAATCATAGGCTAATGTTTAAATCGAGCCACGTCTACGGAACCTATGAACGAAATCAATCTTGTTTTAATTTTTGATGATGATACAAAGCAGACCGCCGAGGTTCGCGTCGATGGGACTGTTAACGGCGAAGCTCGGCAGTTTCTGCTCGACACCGGATGTGCTAGCACCACACTCATCTCGGACCCCTTCTCAGATCGACTTGAAACCATTGGAGTGACAACAAGCCTCGGTGTCTTTGACAGAGCTAATTACGATTTGGTGAAAATTGACTCCTTGCAGATCGGCTCCATCATTGAAAAAAATTTGACTGTCTCTCGCGGCAGGAAGGGCGGGGCCAGCAGAAATCTTTTGGGAATGGATTTTTTGGGGAACCATCGGCTATTTTTTAGGTTTGGTGATCGCAAGATTGAAACTGGATTCAAAGAGTCGAGTTCGCTCAGACTTCAGCCTCTCTTCGCCGACAAGGGCGGAATACCCTATGTTGGAGTCGAATGCGGAGGCTACCAGACCAACGCAGTCTGGGATACGGGAGCCGGCGTCACCTTAGTGGATACGAGTTTCATCGATAAGCATCCAACGATGTTTCAAAAGCTCGGCACATCAGAGGGTACAGACTCAACCGGAAAAATGAGTGAGACTCCCACCTTTATTTTGAATAAGTTAGTCGTCGGCGGAGTTAGCTTTGCGCCTCACATGGTTGTAGGCTTAGACCTGTCTCATATAAATTCACAAATCGACCATCCCTTCAGCTTTTTACTTGGCTATAGCACGCTTCACCAGGCCGATTGGCTCTTCGATTTTCCGAAGAAAGAGTGGGCAGTCCTCCCACGAGCTCCCATGTCTTAATTCGGCTTAGCCGTCAGACCAGTCGATCGCCTGACTCCACAAAAAGATTTCACTGACGTAAAGTATACTTGTCATGGCATCACGTAAAGTATACTTTACGTCGCATGAGAAATCGAGTACGCGAGATTCGAGATAAAATGGGAATGCCCCAAAACCAGTTGGCTGAGGCCTGTGGCGTTTCAAGACAAACGATTCATGCAATCGAAAGTGAAAAGTACCAGCCGACTGTGACGCTCGCGCTGAAGTTGGCTAAATTTCTAGAGGTCTCGGTCGAATCAATCTTTATCTTGGAGCGTAAGGACTAGTCATGAAAATCAACCCCTCCGCTAGAAACATTTTTGTCTTTGCGCTGGCCTTTCAGCTTTATCCAATCTTGTTGTTACTCCTGGTTCACCTCGTGAATCCAGAACCAAATCCCTGGAGCTATGTAGGCATATTTGCGATTGCCGAAGCATTACTTCTGGTTCTGATTTTGGGGTGGAAGAATAAGGCCAAAGTTGACGTTGTAGATGAGCGAGAAGTCCTGACTCAATTGCGAGTGCGATCGTTTGTCTCTAGAGCAGTTGAGTTCACGCTTATCGGCTTGACGATTTACTATCTAGTTGTGACCCAAATTAGCGGCCTAGTGGTCCTATTAATAATCGGGATGGTCGGCGTATTGTCCCAACTTTTTGCCAACTCCTACTACCACTGCGAGGATCAAGGAATATAAGCCAAGAGCGTGCCCACGCCGAAGGCCAGAGCGGCGAACAAGAGCATTGTTATTGTGAGTTTTACCGCTACGATCACTTTCGCCTCCAGTGTGGAGCTAATAGGCAAAGTTTGGGCCGTGCGAACGCCTAAAATACGGGCTCGTGAGACTGCAAATTGGGGCTCAGTCTGAATATTTTTCTGAAAATGTCAAAAGGCTCGTCACTGCTCCGGCTCTAGCGGTGCGGGTTCAATCAGGGTTTTATTGGATTTCGCGCCGAGGGCTTCAAACCGTCGAGCTTGCACGAGCAAACGGGATTCAAGACGGGTTTTGCCCTTTTCAAATTCATCTTTGGCGCGATCAATGTGTTTACCGACGGCCATAAAGGTCTCGACGAAGTCACAGATCCGTTTGTGCAGCTCCTGCCCCATCGCTGAGATGCGCATGGCGTTTTCAGCCAGTCGCTCTTCGTTCCAGCCATAGCGAACGACCTTGAGCAAGCCAATGAGTGTGGGCGGTGTCGCGATCAGCACCTTTCGTTGGAGTGCAAACTCAACAATGTCGGGCTCGACTTCGAGCGCGGCGTAGAGGAAGGATTCGTTGGGCAAAAACAAGACGGTGAAGTCGGCGCTGTCTTTCACCGATTCTGCATAGGCGCGAGTGGAGAGGCGCTTCACATGCTCCTTCACATGTTTGCCATGTCGACTCATTTCAGCAACCCGTTGCTCATCGGTTGTCGCCTCGAGTGAACTTAAGAAGGCCTCGATTGGCGTTTTGGCATCAACGATGACACTGCGACCGCCGGGCATTCGCACCACCATATCGGGAATGTGCCGCGCGCCTTGCTCATCCAAGGTGCTGTCTTGAAACACCACATCGGCGTACTCCGACATCCCGGCCAGCTCGATGCAGTTGCGCAACTGCACCTCACCCCAGCGCCCTCTCACATGGGGCCGCTTCAGGGCATCTTTAAGAGCCGAGGTCTCACGCGCCAAATGCAAATGGCTCTCTGAAACCTTACGAAGTTCGGCATCAATATTTTGAAAGGCCCGCTGTCGCTCCATCTCCAATTTTCGCACTTGATCTTGATACAGCCCCAAGGCCTCAGAGACGGGCTTAATCATAGCGTCCATCGACTTGTGCCGCTGGTCAGAGTCCATTTTACTCAGCTCATTCGCCTGCTGAAACGTGGACTGCGCCAAGGATAAAAAACGTTGCATTGACGACTCTAGCGCTGTGGCCGCAATCCCCTTAAAGGCGTCGGATAGCTCCACCCGAGTTTGCTGATTGGCTCGTAGGTTTTCGTCGAGCAGCCGCGCGCGCTCCGTTGCGGAGATCAATTCATTTTGCAATTGCGCCTGCGCCGCCAACGTCTTCTCGCGAGTGCGCCAAAAGAAAAAAGCGACTGCTAAACTCAACCCTGTCGTAAATGTGAGGAGCCATTCTAGATTGGACATATCGGCAAGCTAGCACTCCCGGGGCCGCATCTGTAACGAAAATTTTTCCAATTGCCGGGGCCCAAATTGAGCGCGACTCAGGGCTAGAGTCACGTCAACACCGCTATACTGTCGGTCACTGCTGGCACATCTCTTGATGATAGGAAACGCAGGGAGGCTCACGGAAGGGCCGCCAGAGGGACAATTCTATGGTTACGCGACTCGCCTTAGCTCTGTATAAATTTGGACTGCGGCCCGCCACTCTGAGCGTTGGCCTGATCTTTTGTCTCACGAGCGGAGCGCAAGAGCTCACGGATGGAGCTTTGACCTACCAGGCTTGGCGCGATCAACAGGTCTTGCAGGCCCAAAACCAAATTCTGCGAGTGTCGGCTCGGATCTCTATGCTGAAGTCGGGTCGACCGATTTCACCCGCAGACAAAGATTCGCCGGCCGTGCTTTCTTCTAATCGGATCAAAAAGGCCTCTAACGTCGACACTGTAGCTGCAGCTGAGCGGGATTTGCGCCGAGCGCAAGAGAGCATGGAAGCCGCGACAGCCCTCCAGTTTGAGGATTACATCAACATCTACTTGCCCCTTTTGCAGAACCAACCTGAAGCGATCGCCAAGCTCACTGAAAAGCTCACTAAGGCGGAGCTGGCTGAAATCGCCAAGGCCCTGATTAGCAAAGGCTTCCGCCCGAATGATGCAAGGCGCCGCGCTGAGGGAATTTCACTCGACCGAGTTTCCGCAACCAGTCGGACTCCGTTTTTTTAAAAAATTATCCGGACAATTTACTCCTCCCCACCTTGACATGATTTTGGGACCCTCCATATTGCCACTGTCAAACGGCTAATTGTTCCCATTTACATTATCTGACCCACAGGAGGCGTCATTATGGCTAAAGCTGAGATCGGAGTGCGACCCTTGCACGACCGCGTACTCGTTCGTCGCGTCGACGAAGAAACTAAAACTGCAGGCGGAATCATCATCCCCGACACTGCAAAAGAAAAACCCCAGCGCGGTGAAATCGTAGCTACCGGCAAAGGCCGTGTCACTGAAGACGGCAAAGTCACTCCGTTGGATGTGAAAGTTGGCGACCGTGTTCTCTTCGGCAAATACTCTGGCACTGAGCTCAAGCTCAATGGCACTGAGTTTTTGATGATGAAAGAAGAAGATATCCTCGGGATCATGAATTAGAACTTTCCAATACGAAAATAAAATAAGGATAAAAATATGAGTAAAGAATTACGTTTTAGCGAAGATGCCCGCAACTCCATCCTGCGCGGTGTAAACGCCTTGGCAAATGCAGTAAAAGTCACTCTCGGCCCAAAAGGTCGAAACGTGGTTATCGAAAAATCTTTCGGCGCACCCCTAATCACAAAAGATGGTGTGACTGTTGCTAAAGAAATCGAACTTGAAAACAAGTTTGAAAACATGGGCGCGCAAATGGTCAAAGAAGTTGCTTCTAAAACCAACGACGACGCCGGTGACGGAACAACAACTGCAACTGTTTTGGCTCAAGCGATCTTTCGCGAAGGTGCTAAAATTGTTGCCGCTGGTCACAATCCAACTGAAGTTAAGCGTGGCATCGACAAAGCGGTAGCCGCAGTTGTTGAAAACCTAAAGGCCATTGCAAAACCCATCAAAGGCGAAAAAGAAATCGCTCAAGTGGGCTCCATCTCTGCCAACAACGACAAAGAAATCGGCGAAATGCTCTCACAAGCTATGGCCAAAGTGGGCCGTGAAGGCGTGATCACTGTAGAAGAGAGCAAAACAGCTCTGACCGAGCTCGAAGTTGTAGAAGGAATGCAATTTGACCGCGGTTACCTCTCACCCTACTTCGTGACAAACGCTGAGAGAATGGAAGCCGTTCTCGAAAACGCTTTTGTTATGATTTACGACAAAAAAATCAGCTCCATGAAGGATATGATCGGCGTATTGGAAGGCGTTGCTAAAGCTGGCCGTCCCCTGTTGATCATCGCTGAGGACGTAGAAGGTGAAGCACTTGCAACTCTCGTAGTGAACAAGTTGCGCGGCACTCTCCACGTTGTTGCAGTTAAAGCGCCTGGCTTCGGCGATCGCCGCAAGTCCATGCTCGAAGACATTGCCGTGTTGACCGGTGGTTCGATGATCTCTGAAGACGTAGGACAAAAACTTGAGCAAGCCACAATCAAAGATTTGGGAACTGCTAAACGCATCGTTGTCGACAAAGACAACACCACAATCATTGATGGTGCTGGTGTTAAGAAAGACATCCAAGCTCGCGTTGGTCAGATCAAAGCGCAAATCGAAGAGACCACTAGCGACTACGATGTTGAGAAGCTCAAAGAGCGTTTGGCTAAATTGGCTGGCGGCGTAGCTGTTATCCACGTTGGCGCTCCCAGCGAAGTTGAGATGAAAGAAAAGAAAGCTCGTGTTGAAGATGCTCTTAACGCCACTCGCGCTGCTGTAGAAGAAGGCATCGTCTCTGGCGGTGGAACAGCGATCCTTCGCGCCTCACGCGGCCTCGAGACAATGAAAGTCACTAGCGACGAACAACGTGCTGGTCTCAACATTATCCGACGTGCCTGTGAAGAGCCTTTACGTCAAATCGCGTTCAACGCTGGCCTTGATGGCGCTATCGTTTTAGATCGCGTCTTGGCTGACAAAAATCCAGCTTGGGGCTTCAACGCCTTGACTGAAGAGTACGGCGATTTGCTAAAAGACGGCGTAATTGATCCTGTAAAAGTGGTTCGTTGTGCATTGGAAAACGCGGCTTCTGTCGCCTCTTTGATGCTCACAACTGAAACTATGATCGCTGAAGCTCCTAAGAAAGACGACAAAGGCGGCGGCGGAATGCCCGGCGGCCATGGCGGAATGGGTGGCATGGGCGGAATGGATATGATGTAAGAACTGGTACCCTGGTACCTTTTCTCACGCGATCCCGAAAATGGGGCCTTAACTGGGCCCCATTTTTTATTTCAGCGCCTGAGTTTTTCGTCTTTGACTCATACTTTAACACGTACCTTAAAACATACCCTAAAACATATAGTAGACGCCGCCGGTGAGGCCCACCGAGCGATGGCTGGTGCTGCTAGACGGCTGCTGGCGCGAACCCGCTTGTGAAAACGTCGACGAATACATGTCAAAGTCTAGCGCCGCTTGCAGCTTCAATCGCTCGCTGAGCTTCTTGTAACCAAACAAACCAAACTGCACCACATTGTTAGAAGAGCCGCCCGAAGTGTAAGGTGACTCGTTTAATCCCGGTTTAAAGGCCATCGAGAAGATCCCGCCCACACCGTACTCACCGGATTCTCCAACGGGTGAGGCCCCGCGCACGCCGAATTTAAAGCCGCTGTAGTCCATAGTGTTGAAGACTTCGGGAGTCGAAGTGTCGGTGTAAATCTTGTGCGTGAAGTAACCCAGGAACGGTTCAGCAAAGGGTGACCACACGTGCGGGCCAAAGCGAAACATGTAGCCGACTCCAGCCTCGTAACCTTGAGTCGACGAGTTGAGATCCGTAGGCGTTGAGCCTGAGCGCGGATTTTTAAACTGCGCAATGCCCTGCCTTAACCGGGCAAAAAATGTCCATTCGGGCGTGATCCAAATTTCGCCATCCAGATGAACCAGCGGTGAAAATGTCGCCGCAGCAGAATACCCTTGCCCACCCACATTTGCATTTTGTGTGAGTTGTGCGAACCCCAGTCGCCCACCCACCTGGCCAAACGAAGGAGTTGCGCCAGGCTTCCACGCTTTGGCCTCTTTGCCGAAAATCACCTGGCCGTCTTCACGCTGAGTCAGAGCTTCTTCAGGCGAAGGCTCAAGCGAAAGGGATTGGGTGTCGCCGTAGGAGACAAAATCTAAAATCGCAATCTTCACACCCTTTTGCACAACACCTTTTTCTCGCTCGCTCACCACCACACCAAAACTCAACGTCTCGTCCACTTTGAGGACTTTGACTTTGCCGAGAATTTCTTTTTCAGTGCTCACCAAAAAATTAAATTTGGGATGACGCTGAGATTTGATGATCTGGATCACATTGAGCATCTGGCCCGATTGCAAGCCATCGCGTAATCCCAAATTGACAGTGATACGATTTGCCTCGCGACTCAACACTCGACCCGCATAAGGCAAGCGCGAAACAATCTCCGTGAGCAGACGCTGCAGCTGCACTTTGAGCTCAGATAAATTAAACTGTTTATAGTCTTTCAAAATGGCCTGTGAGAGTAGCTTGCCATCTTTTGATAGAAACAAACTGAGATGAATGGTGACTCCATTGGGGCCTTTGGTGGCACGGGCGACAAAAAAGGCATCCACATTTAAACTGGTGCCGAGTTGCTGAGCCTTGTCAGGAGATTCTTCAAGCTCTTCTGGCGTAAGCAAGGCGCCGGAGGTGTTGGCCGGGACGTAATCCCAACGATGCATTTTGTCGACCTGCGAGAGAAAGTCAGCCTCAAGCGGGCGTGCGTAGATGCCTTGTAAATTATCGGTGAACGGAAGAACGCTCACTTTTTCAATCGTGAAGAGATCATCGACATCTGAACGATAGGTGCTGGGCTGGGGCTGGGCGAAGGTCTGGGAGCCGAGGCTAAGTATAGCCAGCGCTGTAAATTGAAAAAGTAGAATGCGCAAAGGGTCTTTGAAAATCACGGGGGACTCTCCCATCTAGAGTATGAGGGCTGCATCACAATACGGTCAATTGACATAAAGTCGGCACCCGCAAAAGCCGAATAAATAGCGTGAAGATTTATCTCCCACTCGCACTTAGTCTAATGCTTTTTTCTGCCATTGGGAAAGAGGCACACGCTCAACTTGATCTGAGCGGACCGTCACTAGATAGCTCTAGGTACAAAGTGCGCACGCCTGAGTCGCGCCGAGACGACGATATTGAAGAGCGACCGGGCACATTGATTCCTGAACCTGTCACTCGACCGACGTCGCGTCCAGCTAAACCAACTCCCCCTAAAGTGATTGCACCTGTCGTGCCTTCGCCCGACCTGAGTCCGGTTGAAGCCGCCAAGCCCTCAGACACTGAATCCGTAGTAAAGTCGAGTGAAGAGCATCCTCCCGTCACTGTGCAAGTGCGCGAGTTGATTTTTGGCGGGCGCGAGGAAGACATTCAAGAGTACCGAGCTAAGCTTAAGCCCGATGACTCCAGACACAACATCGTGCAAGTTGGGTTGGCTCCTGCGTACTTTTATCTCGACTCCTCGAGCCCCTACTCCTATCGAGATTACACCAGTAGTGGACCGGGTTTTGGACTGAGTATGAACGCCTGGCTATCGCCGTTCTTCGGTTTGCAGTCCCGGTATTTCTCAAGCGTCTCTAGTGGCGTGCGCGACACTGGTAAAAATGTAGTGGCCATGGAGTCCCAAGAGTTCGAAGCGGGAGTGCGCTTTCGCAAACACTTTGGCTATTCACTCAAGGCTGCAACGCTGAGCTGGGGTCTCGACTATCACGATACGAAAAACAAAATTGGGCGCGAAGCCTCTACTGTCGTGGGCCGAAAAACTTCTGGCTTGAGTTTGGCGCTAGAGGCCACTTTGCCCTCCAGTGCCACCTACGCCCACACCCTTGAACTTGGCGTGCGCCCAAGCCAGCACCATTCAGAAATGCAAACCGCTGTACAAGTCAAATCTGGAAACAAAAGTCAGACAAATGCTGTGCGCCTCGGCGTCGGTGGGCAGTGGACGCTCGATCGACAAAATCAAATTTTTTGGAAGGGTCAATACTCCGTCGAACGAAATCTGTTTGAGGGACGCTCTAGTCTCGACGACGTCTCTGGTGAACGCCCCGACGGCGTCAGCGTGACCAACAGTTTGCTGATTTTTTATTTCGGCTTCAGATGGGGCGCTTGACCTGACGACTGGGATCCATGTGGTGCATGAGCCGCTGGGCACGACGGCGTTTTCGGTAGCGACTCCAAATAAAATACCCCACAATCAAAACCACCAACACCGCGCCAAATGACAGTTGAACCTGTTGCGCGAGTTTCAATGCACCATCAATGTTCTCGCCCACCCAGTGACCGACAAACA
Organism: Bdellovibrionales bacterium; assembly: GCA_041739415.1. Taxonomy (GTDB): domain Bacteria; phylum Bdellovibrionota; class Bdellovibrionia; order Bdellovibrionales; family UBA1609; genus JALHOQ01. The sequence goes on from JBGSNU010000015.1 coordinate 23,301, forward strand.
CCCAGATCGGCACACTGATCAGCGCGGCAAAACCATCGAGGCCGTAAAACACAATGGGTCGAACACCCATGATTCCCGCACTTAAAAATATGGGTGAGCGAAGTCCCGGTAAAAATCGCGCGGTGAAGCAGATGAAATGCGAGTTGCGGAGAATCTTGCGCTCAGCCATGGCGATGCGCTTGGGAGTCATGATCGTGCGAATAATAGGTAGACTAAAGGCGCGTCTGCCGTAGTAGCGCCCTAAATTAAAGAGAATGGCGTCGCCCAGTAGCACTCCAAAAAATCCGGCGACCATCGCGCCCCACAAACTGATCGAACCCACGGCCGGAGAAGCGAGTATCCCAGCGGCGATCAGTGTAATGTCCTCAGGCAACGGCACACCCAGACCACAGATGAGCAACAGCCCGATGATCGCACCGTAAGCCGTGGCGCCGTCGAGCTGAGAAAGTGTACCGAGTAAGAATTCTTTTATTGAAGCCATACTGGACCGTTTAGATTCCCTTTGGGTGCAAGAGGGTAGAGCGCTTATAATATCGGACTATGGCAATAAAACTAGTGATTGTAGATGACGCTCCGTTCATTCGCGATGTGCTAAAGCATATCTTTTCAAACTCTGACATTGAGGTCGTGGGTGAAGCACAAGATGGAGTAGAAGCCCTCGAGGTTGTGCGCGCAAAGCATCCGCACGTTGTGTTGATGGATATTGTGATGCCCAAAAAAAGTGGGATTGAAGCCACGCAAGAAATCCTGAAGGAGTTTCCGCACGTGCGCGTGATCGCCTGCTCCACTATTGACCAAAGCAACATGGTGATGCGTGCACTGGAAGCTGGCTGCTGCAACTATATCACCAAGCCATTTAAAGCTGAAGACGTTGCACAAGCCGTTCGCTCCGCCGCGAATTTAAAATCCAAGGAGGTAGGGATATGATGAATATTTTGTTTTTTGTGAAGACGGTGATTATGACCATCGCACTGGTGCTCGTGCTTCAAATTCGAGTCGGTGAGCAAAGCCTTGAGGCTCACTCCATCGATTGGGTGCAAAGCTCGTCGGTCATTGCGCCGCTCAATAGCATGGCTCACGGCGCCGCAAAATTCATCCACGACGTCAGCACAACTGCCCGCGCCGCGATTGAAAAGCAGTTGAACCTCAAAGCCAAGCCGAACTCGCCATCAAACTAGGACGGCGAGTTTCGAGCCGTGGTTAGCCTGCGCCGAGCGCGCCTGGTACCTGAGTCTGTACTGGTCGCGTACGTGGATTCGTGTCTGCCGTCCGCGCGCCTGGATCAGCCGCATTATTGCAAATGACTTTATTATTTCCAGCCTCACCGACCTTAACAGCACCCTGACTTCGCGCACCGTGGGCGGCGCTCATGGCGATGGCCATTGCTACCAACGAGATCAAACGTAGAGCTTTCATATAAATCTCCTCTTCACTTAAAGTTCCTTGTCTCATACTTAAGCGAAAGGTGTGCCTGACTCGATTCTTTGTTTAATTGAGGTAGAGGGTGGATCCTGTAGAACTCTGAGACAGGTGTAGCGCGAAAATCAGAAAATCTGCTTCATTCTGAGATTTTGCGCCGATTTTTGGCACTGTCTCATTCTGAGACAGCCCTATATCACAATAAATGGTTAGAGCTTGGGTCCTGCCGCGCGACTGGGGCGAGAGAGCTCGGGGCCGTTCTGCAGCGCGAAGGTGGCTTGTTTTAACTCAAGCGAATTGCCCCCCACCATCACTAAAAACTCACCGGGTTCAGCCACGTGCTGCATCTTCTGGTTGTAGAAGCGCAGGTCATCGAGCGTGACCTGAAAACGTACCTCCCGGCTTTCTCCTGCGTTGAGAAAGACCTTCTTAAAGTTTCGCAGTTCCTTCACGGGCCGAGTCACTGACGCCACCAGGTCGCGCGTATAGAGTTGTACGGTCTCTTCGCCGGCTCGAGCACCGACATTTTTTACCGTGACGGCGATATCTAGGGCCTTATTGGGCTTAAGAGACTTTGTGGAAAGCTTTAGGTCAGAGTAATCAAATTTTGTATAGCTTAGGCCCCAGCCGAAGGGATAAAGAGCCTCATTTGGGACATCCAAATATTTGGAGGTGTACTTGCTCTTGGCATCAAAGGGGCGACCCGTGGGTTTGGCTGAGTAATACACCGGAATTTGCCCCTCGTTGTGCGGAAAGCTCACAGGCAGTTTGCCAGAGGGATTGTAATCCCCAAATAAAACATCAGCGATCGCGTGACCGGATTGGGTCCCCAAAAACCAGGTCTCGAGAATCGCATCGGCAGTCTTGTGCTCTTCAGCCAGCGCCAGTGGGCGACCATTGAACAACACCAAAACGATGGGCTTACCGGTCTTTTTTACCGCACGCAAGAGGGCCCGTTGGCTTTCGGGCAAAGTGATGCTCGAGCGAGAGGCCGCCTCGCCGCTCATGCCTTGAGTTTCTCCTAGCGCCAAGATCACCACATCGGCTTTCTTTGCTACCTTTACGGCTTCACTGATCATTTGATCGTTTGAGCGTGGGTCTATTTTGATATCGCCGCCATGACTGTTGAGTGCTGCTACTAGAACTTGGTCATCACTGACGTTTGCGCCACGGGCCACAGTCAAATTAAATTTATTTTGTGTGTCGCCTAGGCGGGCCTTCATTCCGTCGACCAATGACACCGCTTGCTTCCAATCGCCTGCGGCCGACCAGTTGCCAATCAAATTGCGCTGGTCTTCGGCAAACGGACCGATGACGGCAATTGTGCCCGTTCGCTTAATTGGTAGAGCGGCTTGACCTGATTTAAGTGGTGAATTTTTTAACAGCACGATGGAGCGCCGAGCGACATCTCGTGCAGCCGCCAAATGGGCTGGCGCCATAAGATTGGCCTTGGCCCGATCTTCGTTGCTAAAGCGGTAGGGGTCAGAAAACAATCCAAGTTTATACTTAGCCTCAAGTACGCGCCGAACCGATTGATCCAGCTGTTTGCGACTGACGGCCTTAGATTTAACGAGATCGGGCAAGTGGCGCGCGTATACTCCCCCTTGCATATCCATGTCGGCTCCAGCTGAAAAGGCCAATCGAGCGGCCTGCTTCTCGTCGGCAGCCACTCCATGTGGGATCAGTTCATTGACAGCCGTGTAATCCGTCACCACAAAACCTTTAAAGCCCCAATCGTTGCGCAGGATCTCCGTGAGCAACCACGGACTTGAAGTGGCCGGCGTGCCGTTCACTTCATTGAAGGCAGTCATGACGGTCGCTGCACCCGCGCGCACCGCGGCTTCATAGGTAGGTAAATAGGTTTCATAGAGTGTGCGTTCACTGACATCCATGATGTTATAATCGCGCCCGCCTACCGGCGCGCCGTATCCGGCAAAATGCTTGACGCACGCTAAAACTGTATCTGTGCCCCCAATGCCCGGCCCCTGCAAACCACGCACTCGAGCCTCGGCGATGCGCGAGCCCAACCATGGGTCTTCACCCGCGCCCTCGCTCATTCGGCCCCAACGGGGATCACGACTGATGTCCACCATCGGAGCAAACGTCCAATGAATGCCATCGGCGGAAGCCTCAATCGCCGCAATTCGCGCGGCCTGTTCGATGCGTACGATATCCCAACTGGCACTCTCGCCCAGCGGAATCGGAAAAATCGTGCGATGCCCGTGAATCACGTCATAGCCAAACAGCAATGGAATTTTTAAGCGCGTGCCTGTGACAGCCAGCTCCTGCAGCTCTCTCGTGAACTTAGGCGTATAGGCATTGAAGATCGAACCCACGCGGCCGGCCTTGATGTCGTCTTTGTAGGTGGCTCGCACCGAGGCCCCTGTCACCGCCATATCGGCCGTGTACTGCACAAGCTGCCCAACTTTTTCTTCAACAGTCATTTTGGCCATTAAGCGATCAATGAACCGACGCATGTCTCGGTCGGGCTTGGCTTCTGTCCCAAACGCCGGACTTTGAGATAAAATCGCGACTAAAACCGAATTTAGGATCCAAAAAAATGTTCGCGACACGCGCCCTCCCCAATTGTGTAGAGACTCGAGGATTAGCTTGCGAAGGCATTTTTTCAAGCCTAAACTACCCGGCCTTACTACATTCGGCGGGAGCTCATGAAACACGACAAGCAAAATAGCGACATCAAGTCGACCAATAATGTATTTGAGTTTATGGCCCCCTTGAGCGGGCTTGTCGTGCCGTTAGATAAAGTGCCAGACTCCGTGTTTGCACAAAAAATAATGGGCCCTGGTGTGGCGATTGATCCCACGACAACTCAGCTCTTGGCGCCATGCGCTGGGCGACTCGTGCAGCTCCACCCCTCTCGACACGCTTTGACAATACAAACGGAGAGTGGACTGCAAGTGCTCCTGCACATTGGCATCGACACGGTCGCACTCAAAGGCGAAGGTTTTACCGCGCGGGTGCAAAGTGGAGCGCCGGTTGAAGCCGGGCAGGTGCTCATTGAATTTGATGCAGACCTTATCGCCGGCAAAGTGAAGAGCCTACTGACCGTTATGGTCATTACCGAACCCATAGACTCATCCGTGCAAGTGCTGCGCACTGGAATCGTCAGTGCCGGATCTGATAAATTGCTCTCGGTAGAAGTGAAGTCGTCAGCCACATCGGCAAAACGGACGCATCGTTTAGCGGACTCACTCGAGTCAAAGCCCATTGAAATTCAGCTGGCCAGTGGGTTACACGCTCGGCCGGCGGCACTGCTCGCACAACTTGCAAAATCTTTTCAGTCGGATGTGCAAATTCGCCGAGGCACCGCATCTGTAAATTCCAAAAGTTTAGTTGGAATTTTGAGCCTCGAAGTTGGCTTTCGCGATCAAGTTATAGTTATGGCTAAGGGCGCGGACGCCAAAGAAGCCATCACCCAAATGACACAGTTCTTGTCGCAGCTGACAGAGGTGCATGAGGATTCGCCGACTCCAAAACCTAAAGCGACTCAGCCAACCGCCCGAGCCCATGGACAGGCCCTAAGAGGCACGGGGATTTCACCCGGCGTAGCCGTTGGACAACTGCAGCAAGTAAAAGTCGAGGAGATCCGTCCAACCGAGAGTTCTTCGCAATCGCCGACGGATGAAAAAGCCAATTTGCATCGCGCCCTTGAAAAGGCCCGGGTTGAACTCGAGCGCTTGGGACGAACCGCTGGCCCCGCTGGCGCCTCCATTTTTGCGGCCCATCAAGAGTTGTTGCGTGATCCAGAGTTACTCAATGCCACCTATCAACAAATTCAAGCCGGCAAGACCGCAGGCTTTGCGTGGCAACTCACGGTGAATCTGCAATCCACGCAACTCGCCAATTTGAAAAATGAACTCTTGGCCCATCGAGCGGTGGACCTCCGGGATGTAGGGCTCCGAGTTTTGCGTTTACTTGTGCCCTCAACACATGCGCCTGTTCTTCACGCCAAATATGCGCAGACCATATTGCTCGCTGCCAATTTGACGCCGTCAGAAACTATGCAGCTCGACCGCACCCGAGTGTTTGGCTTTTGCACGACGGCCGGTGGATCCACTTCGCACGTAGCTATTTTGGCGCGGTCTCTCGGGATACCCGCCGTTGCCGGGATAGACGCAGATGCTTTTGCCTTGGCCGATGGAACCCAGATTGTACTCGACGGTGATGCCGGTGAAATTCGCCTCAAGCCGTCTGCAAGCGAACTGCAAGCGATTTCAGACCAACAGACTCGCTTGCTTGAGCAGCGGCGAATCGAACAGCAGGCGGCGCATAGCCCCGCTGTTACTCGCGATGGCAAACACATCAAAGTATTTTCGAACATTGGCAGGGCCGCCGATGCGCGCACGGCAGTTGAGCTCGGGGCAGATGGAGTGGGCTTGCTTCGAACGGAGTTTTTGTTTCTTGAGCGAGAGTCCGCACCGACTGAAGACGAGCAACTCGCCGTCTACCAAGAGATCGCCGATGTTTTAGGAAAGCGGCCACTCACCATTCGCACGCTTGACGTTGGAGGAGATAAACCTCTGAGTTATATGCCGCTAGCAGATGAGGAGAATCCGTTTCTCGGCGTGCGCGGCATTCGCTTCAGCTTGAAATACGAGGAGCAGTTTCGCCAGCAGCTCCGCGCAATTTTGCGTGTGCGCAGCCAAGGGCAAATAAAAATTATGTTTCCCATGATTACGACCTTGGCTGAGTTTCGCAAGGCCAAGGGAATTCTCGAAGAAGAGCGCATGCGTCTTGGAGCGCCACCAGCACTCGTAGGAATTATGGTTGAGGTTCCCGCGGTCGCTTTGATGGCCGAGGAGTTTGCGAAAGAGGTCGACTTCTTTTCAGTCGGCACCAACGATTTGGTGCAGTACACGTTGGCCATGGATCGCGGCAATCCCGCGCTCTCGACTGAACTGCAAGGTATTCACACAAGCGTGTTGAGGCTTATGGAAATGACTGTACAGGCGGCGCGCAAGTTCAATCGACCCGTCGGAGTTTGCGGCGGCTGGGCTAGCGAAGCCGATGGCGTGCCTAAGCTGCTACAGATTGGAATCGAAGAGCTCAGTGCCAGCATGCACTCGGTGCCCCAAGTGAAAGCTCAAGTTCGCACCCTATCGATCAATGACGCATCATTAGACGTTAGAACTCAAATGGAGAATCACCCCCATGTCCGTTAAAGCTGCGTTCTCATTCCTGCAAAAAATTGGCAAAGCCCTTATGCTCCCCGTCGCTGTCCTGCCGATCGCCGGGCTTCTCTTAGGACTTGGCAGCGCGCAATTTGAAATTTTGCCGCAGGTCCTGTCGAACATCATGGCGCAAAGTGGAGGCGCGATCTTTGGCAGCCTGCCGCTGATCTTTGCCATTGGTGTGGCGCTGGGCCTAGCTGGTAACGATGGCGTCTCTGCCTTAAGCGCGGTTGTGGGTTATGTCGTGTTGCTCGCAACCATGGGCGCATTTGCCAAGTTTATGGGGACCGAAGTCACTAGCGTCATGGGAATCGACTCCATCAACACCGGCGTGTTCGGTGGAATTGCTGTGGGCCTGATTGCAGCCTCGCTCTTCAATCGATTTTACCGAATTGAGTTGCCCGCGTATCTTGGGTTCTTCTCTGGCAAACGGTCCGTGCCGATACTGACCGCTGGAGCCGCTATTTTCCTAGGCCTAGTACTAAGCGTGGTGTGGCAACCCGTTGGTCATGGCATTGATGTGTTCTCGCATTGGGCGGCGGCGAGCAATCCGGGCGAGGCCTTTGCTCTGTATGGCTTTGTCGAACGACTGCTCATTCCGTTTGGCTTGCATCACATCTGGAACGTGCCGTTCTTTTTTGAAGTTGGTCAGTACACTGATCCTGCCTCTGGCAAAGTGATCACCGGCGAAATCGCCCGATTTGTGGCAGGCGACCCTACAGCCGGCAACTTGGCTGGAGGCTATTTATTTAAAATGTGGGGACTCCCCGCTGCAGCTTTGGCCATATGGCAATCGGCTCGCAAAGAGAATCGCGCCAAGGTCGGTGGAATTATGATCTCCGCCGCTCTCACTTCGTTTTTGACAGGCATCACTGAGCCCATAGAGTTTGCATTTATGTTTGTGGCACCGCTGCTCTATGCCGTGCACGCTGTGGCTTGCGCCTTTGGCTACTGGCTCAGTATTTTTCTGGAGATCAAGCATGGAACAACGTTCTCACATGGTCTGATTGACTTTATTGTGCTGTTTCCGCAGTCCTCTAAGGCTCTCTGGTTTTTAGCGATCGGTCCACTTTGGGCACTGATGTACTACGCCACCTTCAGCTTTGCCATCCGCAAATTTGATCTCAAAACTCCAGGGCGAGAACCTGAGGGAGAGGTCTCGGCATCGGCGAATTCACATTCGAGTGTTGGAGAATCCCTGGTGGCCGCGTTCGGTGGAGCCTCGAACATTCGCAGCCTAGATGCTTGCATCACCCGCTTACGTTTGATCGTGCACAATACCAACACCGTCGATAAGGCCCAACTCAAAGCGCTTGGTGCAACTGCAGTGATGCAAGTGGGAGACGGCGTACAAGCTATCTTTGGCACTCGATCTGAGAATCTAAAGACCGAGATGGAGCGCCACCTCAGTGGCCAAGCACTTGAATCCAAACCAAGCCCTCCAGTGTCAGAGTCTAAAGCTGCAACACTTTCTGAGGCCTTGATTCAAGCTCTGGGCGGCAAGGGCAATGTGAAGTCAGCCACTCAAGTGGCCATGACACGCTTCCGCGTGGAGCTCAACGATCCGAAACAGCTCCAGCGCGACCGAGTTCTCACCACTGAAATTCAGGCCATCCAAGAGATTCAGCCGGGGCTGTTGCACCTAATTTTCCGCCTAAGTTGAGATGGAGCAGAAACTGGCGCCGTGAGGCCCGGGTGAAGCTCAATAGCGAGTCCCTCCTTTTTAGTATGGCAAGTTCCATACTTATATGGTAAACTCCAACTATGGACTTTGAATGGGACTGCAGCTCGTAGATAAAGCCCACTCGACCAGCGAGCGACGATTTTTCTGGGTGGGAAAACTGTCCTCCAACAAGGTCGTAACGGTTTGGTTTACGCGAAGAGCCGATAGAATCGGAATTATTGGATGTGCCGAATGGCGAAAATTTAGGATTGTGTATTATGAAGCAGCCAAAGCTAAGTGATTTGAAAATCGATACGAAGGGCACGAAGGCTATTCGAAAAATGATGGCGAAGGCCAAAAAGATAAAAATCACCGTCAACGTTGACGAAGATCTTCTTTTTGAGCTGCGCCAGATGGCCGAGGCAACAGGCACGCCCTATCAGTCCTTACTAAACCAGGTGCTGAAAGACGCGATTTTTTTGAAGAAGAACGAGGGATCACGCCTAGATCGACTCGAGCGCGAGGTGGAACGCCTCAAGAAGAAAATATCGGCCTGATGGCCGCGCTTACCCTGCGCGGGCTCGAGCCATCGCGGCTTGAATCTCCGGAATGGCCATGAACTTTAACCAAAGCGATGTGCGATCGTCGAGGTTTGCCAAACTGAGATAGGCGGGGCCAACGGTGATGCCGAGGACGGTTCGAGCAAACCAGTTTTGATCAATATCAATGCTGTCGACAAAGCCGTAGCGGCCCCAGATTTGCGGCGCGAACTTTCCGTTCATCCAGTCTGTCATGTCGCTGATAATCTCTGTGGGCATAAACATCGCAGAGCCTAGGGCGCAGCCCACACAGACCGTTCCTTGATAGTAGAGGGCCGTGTAGACCCGGTATTTGTCCTCTGGCGCCTCACCTGCACTGAAGCCCCAAAAGCCTTCACGCAAAGTTGCAAAGCGGTTTTCAATGTCTCGAAGCTCGCGGTGATATCGGGTGATCTCTACGCTGTTGTTGTGGTAGTCCCCAAACCGATCGGTAAAGTTGCGAAAGTCGACAAACAAGTGGGAGTATTGATGCACAAAAAGTGCTTGATCCAATCCCCAAGCCGTTTTGTACTTTTCATTCGGAAAGGCTCTGCGCTCAAACGCAGACCAAGCCTCGATGGGCAAAGGATCTGTGGGGTGCCCCAGCCCGAGCAACACCAAGACCAACTGCTCGGCATACATATTCCATTGCGCTGGAATGTAACCAAATCCCACTTCATAACCCATACTCAACGTCATTTTGCTGGGGAGTGATCCGCCATTGGTTCGCATGTCGTAAAAATTCATATTGCGATAGATTCGATTGGCGATTTCAGAGACTTCAGAGTTGGGATACACTTGCGCCGCATACAAAGCTCCCGCCACAAACAGTGCCGTATCGATCGTCGAGTATTCAGAATTCCAAACCTGCTCGCCCGTGGACCAATCTACCCAGTGGAGTAGCCAGCCATTGTAATGGTCGACGCCCGTCTCCACAAACCGCAGGGCCCGCACCACATAGTCATAACCCGCCTTGCGGTCCATGAATCCACGGTCAGCCGCATTCGCAATCACAGCCAAACCAAAACCGGTCGAGGCAATCGAAGCCACGCCAAACGAGCCGGTCGATCCACCAAAGTTGTCAGCCTTGTCCAAGACGAGTCCAGTTTGAGGATGAGCGTTCTCAATAAAGAAGGCAATCGCCCGCTTTTCTACTTCAAGAACCGCTTCACTTTGTGAAAGCTTTGACGCCGCACCGAAAGAAAAACAGCTCGCCATCAATAGGACGCCTGTGCCTAGCAAACATCTCATATCCAACTCCGTGATGTTAAGTTCTGGCTCATCTACAAATTTTGATTTCTATTTCAATTGCACGCGGGCGGGCCGATTTGGTCAACTGATTTTGTTGGCTCTAAAAATGGGCTTCACACAATTGCAGTAGACGGCCCGACCTGGAGTCGATACAAAATGAAGCTACACCGGACGGAGATTCCACCCATGCGATTTATTTTTAAGCTTGCTGCTGTTACTGCATTCCTACTCTGCAGCACGGCATACTCTGCGCCCGATAGCACCAGCACTTTGCAGATACAAGATGTAGAAGCCTCTGCAAAATCAGACGCCGAGGTGGATCAGATTTTAACGAACCGAAAAATGCGCGCCGATTCTGGATCTAGATCCAAATACTCCGTCTCTGTCGGGCTCGGTTACGGCGGCGGAAGTTTAGAGCGGCCGCTCGACGACGCACGGCCGAACATAGCCGAAGGTCCAGGCACCACCGATTTTGCCTCGATGGGGGGCTCGATCTCTGCAAAATACAGCCTTCGATCAACGCACGCCCTGTTGGCGGGCACGGGCATTCGCTGGATCACCCCGCTTGCTGGTCGAAGCACTCCTGCCGGCTATACCGGCGAAAAGGTCGATGTAAATAACCCCTATGGAATTTACCAATACATTTACAATTGGCTGGGTCTGCAGGCGGTCGTGCAAGCGCAACTCAATTATTTCACGGCCTCAGATTTGATTCGAGATGGCTATGTGTCGACCCTTGGGCTTTCGCAAAACAGCGCTTATTTGATTCCTGGCAGTGGACTGACTTTAGGTGCCCACGCGTATGTGGGAGTGGGATACTTCAATGACGATTCACCTCGCGCAAAAGCCAATCAGAGCGACTACAGCTTTGGCTTCTCACCCTTCGTGGAGTATCAGTTCACCGATCGACTGAACTTGCGGACCGGAACCAATCTCTTGATTCTCCCGCACATGCGGTCCTCAACAGACCCATGGACATTCCGCCGACAAAAAGTAACTCAAAATATTGGCTTAGGAATTAGTGTCGCACGCGATCTATTTATTTCACCAGGCGTCGACTTTATTATTAGCGATATCCGCTCCGACCGCAGCACCATCTCACTCAGCGCCAGCCTGAACCTCTTTTAGGTTCGCCGACCGGGAGGTTCACTTGGCGGACTGGTTGAGTCGATACTACTTTGTACCATCGATTGGACGTAATCCATTAGGTCCGGTCCCGAGCACTTCATTGACTACAACGGAAGGGTCTATCGGAAGGGTCAATCTGTTGCCTGAAAGATTCTTCTCGCAAATCTTTCCATCCTCGCAATCTGGATCTAGCGCCTCTGTCTCTACATCCCCTGCTCTCTCCCGGGCTTCCCCCACCTGCGCTGAAACTGCGCTGCTAAATAATACGAAGGTGGCGAGTACTAGAATATATCTAAACATTTGTATAGCCTCTCTCATTTAGAGCGTCGAATCGTTGGTTGCTGGTGCGATAATGTCTAGCAGATTGTTGAAGATTCCTGCCACCTGCACGGCCACCGTTGGACCTTGTTTACTTTCCACTTTATCAATCTCACCATCGGGTCGGTAGGTCACCTGAATCGTGCCCAGACCTGGGCGCGTAACCACCGAGGGTTTGCCAAACTTTGACTCGTATTTGATTTTAACCATCTTCTTGCCCTGATCTTCAATCTGCGAGATTCGTCCGTTGACGTCATACCAGAGCTTGACGCCTTGACCTTCGGTGTTTTTGGCGGTCTGCAGATTGCACTTGTTTTTGTCGTAGGTGAATTTGGTGGTGACAGCTCGCACCGGCTTGGTCGACTTCACCTTTGAAATTTTTCGATCGGTGGGCCCATCCTTCTCAAAATACTGAATCAGGACCTGTGACACTTTGTTGCAGCTATTTTTGTACTCGTACGCAAACAGGATTTCTGGCTCTCGCTTCACTTTGACCAAGCCATTGTCGTAATAGGTGTACTCGGTTTTTTTGCCGTCTCGCAAAATCGCCAAAGGCTTGCCGAAGATCTCGTGATAGGTGATTTCTGTGACAGCTTTGTTGTTCTCGCTTCGAACCTTATGGAGATAAACACCGGTTCGATCTTTGCGCATCAAATGCACAAACTCGTACTTGCTCTCGTTGGTGACTTTGGAGCCGCACTTTTTGACCACATCCGACCAAAAGTGATTGAGTGGGTCCTTGGGGCTCTGGGTGTAGGTGTAAGACTCCACACAGCCTTTGCGATTTCGAAACGACATCACCCAATCACGATCTTTGTTGTAAGTGAGGGCTTTGAATGTTTTGTCATCGTAGGTGATTTTCACCATGTTGTGAAGATCATCATAGGTGTAGCGATAGGTGGTGCCGTTTGAATCCTTGGCTTGCACCAGATCCTCACCCTTAGTGACATAGCTAGATGCTACATTCCCAGGAGCCACAATTTTTTCAACTTTTTTTGTTGTCGAATTGAAGGTGAGCGTGAGCTTTCGCCCCATATTGTCGGCCACTGTCCTGAGAGAGCTTCCTTCCCACACTAACTTTAGGTAGTTTTGGTTTTTGTCATACATCTGCACCAATCTACCGCTAGAAATATCAAAAGCCTGCGAAGTGCCATCGGGTAGCAGACGCCTATACGTGCCAGCCTTGATGGTGATGGTTTCGGACTCGCGACCGTTGGCTAGATAGACTACGCCGTCGTCGACTTTGCCCTTTAAGTTCAACTGGCGACCAAATTCTTCGCGCAAAGAATCATTGGCGATCAAGTCAGACTCTAGTTTTTTGAGGTAATCGGCCTTCGCTTCGGGTCGGCGCTTTTTGACTTCAGCCAAGATGACCTGAATCGTTTGCTGAACCCGCTTAGGGTTGAAGTTGCGCGGGGTGAAGACAGTCTCTTGTCCCGCACCGCACTCCGTGAGACGAAGGTTGCCCTCTGGATTGACTTCAATTTTGGTTTCAAAATCAGAGCACCAGCCAAAGCCAAAGATTCCATTGAAGAGAGAGCGACTGTTGTACGTTCTGGTGACGCGCAAATCGTAGCCAACACCGGGCACTACAATATCCGTCCAACTCTCTGAATAGTTGGCGTTCTTCATATCCACCAAGGCGTGAGCGACCATCGGGGGCATTGCGACCATGACGAGTGAAAACAAAAGTATTTGCCTGAGATTCATTCTGTGATTCCTTTTTGCCAATGCCCTGAGCTCGATGGACCTACACCTTGATGTTAACAATCTTTCGCATCACAACTAAGCCAACCACCTGCAAAACCACCATAATGGCTAGGGCAAACCAGCCCAAGGGCCGGGTCAAAAGTGGCATGACATAGTTGGGGTCGACCAACAGAAACACTCCAAGCAGCGTAATCGGCACTAGACTCACGATGATCGCCTGAGTGTTGCCCATGGCTGTCAAAGCCTGAATCTTTTTTTCGACCTTTTGGCGTTCACGCACGGTGCTGGTGATTGTTTGAAAGGTCTCCGCAAGATTGCCGCCCGTTTCTTTCAAAATATTTACGGCTGTGACAAACATCTGCACATCTTGTCTCGGGATTCGGTCACCAAATTCATTTAAGGCATCTTCAACAGACATACCCAGTCGAATTTTGTTTAAGATGAGTGAGAACTCTTGCGCAAGGGGGCCACGAATATTTTCTACCACGCGCTCCATAGACTGAGTTAAACTTTGCCCGGCCTTGATTCCATTCGCCATAATCGTCATGCCATCAACCATTTGATCGACCAGTCGATTGCAACGCTTATCCCAAAGAGACTGCATGATTATTTTGGGTGCGGACCAACCCAACACGGTCAACACCGCTCCTAAAAATACACCCAAACCAAAATTCGGCCAAACAGCTAAAAACGCAATCAGACCTACACCAAAGCTCCCGCCGAGCATGGCCAGAGTGACCTTCTGTCGGTCGGTTTCGATAAACATTCGGTCCATCAGCAAGAGAATCTCGTCGCGTCCACCTAAGCTGCGTCGATGTAAAAAATCAATCACTTTGTCTGAGGTGAAGTAGACAAAGATAAAAACGGTGATGCCGACAAGTGGAATCAAAATGATATCGTTGGCAAAAATAAAACTCATACCGTGCCTCCGCCAGTGCCGGTTTTTTTAGTGACCGGTGGGATGCGGGGTATAGAGGAGGGCTGCGGTCCCTTCATCGGGTTGGCGGGCTTAGGAGTCGCACCGCTCTCCATCGAGACAAACAAGTTGCGAGGAATTGATATGCCCCGTTGCTCAAAACTCTCAATGAAAGTCGGGATAAGCCCCATAGCCTGAAACTGGCCGATGATTTTGCGGTTCTTATCAAAGCCCTCTTCTTTAAAGCGAAAGATCTCTTGCAGCGTCACGGCCTCACCTTGCATCCCGACAACCTCGGTCACACTCATGATTTTACGAGAGCCATCGCTCATGCGAGAAATCTGGACAATGAGGTCAACTGCACCCGCAATCTGCTCACGAATGGCTTTGGCCGGCAGCTCCATTCCAGCCATCAACACCAATGTCTCTAATCGACTAATGGCCTCACGAGGCGTGTTGGCATGGACGGTCGTCATAGAGCCATCGTGCCCCGTGTTCATCGCCGCCAACATATCCAGGGCAGCTCCGTCGCGGCACTCACCCACCACAATTCGGTCAGGGCGCATCCGCAAGGAGTTTCGAATCAGATCTCGAATAGAAATTTCACCCGTCCCTTCCAAATTCGCTGGGCGAGTTTCAAGTCGAACCACATGCTCCTGTTTCAGCTGCAATTCTGCCGCGTCTTCGACCGTGACTATTCGTTCATTTGACGGAATAAACCCAGACATCACGTTTAACAAAGTGGTTTTACCTGAGCCGGTCCCGCCAGAGATGATAATGTTTAATCCTTGCTCAACACAAATTTTCATAAAATCGACCATCGCTTGGGTCATCGAGTTGAAGCGCTCCACATAATCTCGCTCGGTGATGCGCTCTTGTGGAAACTTTCGAATGGTGACTGCGGGGCCATCAATACTTAGTGGCTCGATGATGGCATTGACTCGACTGCCATCGGGTAAGCGGGCATCGACATAGGGCGTGCGCTCGTCGATGCGTCGCCCAAGGGGAGAGACAATTCGCTCGATCACATTGCGAAGCTGCAAATTGCTAGTGAAGGTGATGTTCGACAACGTGAGTTTGCCGCTCTTCTCTATGTAGATCATGTCGCAACCATTGACCATAATTTCTGTCACGGTCGGATCTGCTAGCAGCTCCTCAAGCGGACCAAGACCAAGTGCTTCATCCAAGGTTTCTTTGATCACTTGGGCACGTTCCTCGCGCGACAGCCCGGGCGATAAACGATCGGTCAGCTCTGAGATCGTCCGTTGCGTGCGACTGCGAAGCTCTTTGGCTTTTTGCGAATCTCCCTCGCTGTTCACCATGTCTTTTTTAAGATCCATCTCTTTAATCAAACCGGTGTGAACCTGCATTTTGAGAAGCGTGAGGGGATTGATTTCACGCTTACGCCCCCTTGCACCGCGCGCCTCACCCGCCGCGGCGGCTGGAGCATTAAGTGCCCGCACACCACCAGTAGACTCGGCTGCACGAGGTGGGGTTTTTAGGCGTGGTCGATTGGCCGCCTTTAGCTTTTGTAAAATTCCGCCGGTCAACTTTCGAACGATCTCATGATAGGCCGCGGCCATGGGGCTTGCAGGGCTGGAGACCACAAATGGCGAAGACCGTTGGAGTGCCGCAGTTGCCACCGCTTCATCTTGTGGAATTTGCCCCAAGATCGGGCGCCGCAAACTTTGGGCAATCGCGTTTTGATCTAAACCTGAGCGTGACACCTTGTTTAAGATTAGCTGAACAAAGTCCGCCGGTACCGAGCGCGAAAATAATTCATTCAATAGCCGTCGGGTTTGATTCACCACCAGAACTTCAGGGGTTGTGACCACCGCAATGGCCGTTGCATCCTCGATGATCCCCATTTGTACGGCTTCGAGCTCGCTGCCGATGTCCACGATGATGTATTTATAGTGCTGGCTTAGCGACTGGATCTGCTTGCGCAAGATTTCAACCTGAACATTAAACACTTGGTCGGGGCCTAGCACCGCGCCAATGTAGCCTAGTCCACTCGCGTGCGAGGTCACCAATGTCTGGACGGACTGCGCGGTGATTGCCCCACTAAATCCAGCAAGATCCATCACCGTTTTATTGGGGCGAATGCCCGTGATGTAATTTTGATCGCCACAGCTTTTGGGGTCACAGTCGATCAGGAGAGTCTTGGCCTTCATTTCTTTCAGTAAGGCGTGAGCTAAGTTGGCCGCAAATACAGATTTGCCCACGCCGCCTTTGCCGCCAATCACTGCGATTAGAAATGATCCTTCATGCATCGCCACAGTTTTATCCTCAGGAGATCTCTTCGGATTTTCAAAGTGGACGCTAGAGATCTAATTTTTATCCAGTCGAAACTTCTTCTTGATTTTGTCTGATCCGGCGCTCGCTGAGCTCTTGATCAAAGGTGTGACAAACACCACAAACTGACTTTGATTGCGACGAAAGTCCTTTGAGGCATAGAGCGAGATCAACGGATTTGCTGAGGCATTGGCCGGGAGTTTGTTGTAGTTGGTGCCGCTGTCATTTGTAATAAGTCCCCCGACTGCCGCACTTTGACCACTGCGAATGTGCACAATGGTTTGAATTTCACGACTGGCCGTCAGTGGACCTTGGTCGGAGTAGCTCAACAAACTCTTCACCGCAAAATTCAGTGCGAGCTTCACGGAATCCGACCTAGCACCCATAATTTGTGGCGTGATGCTGGTGCGAATTCCGGTCTCTTCAAAATTAGTTGATGGCTGCCCCTGGCCATTGACAACCTGGTAGGGCAAACGGGTGATGGAGTTGATCACACCCTGCCGCCCATCTTCGACAATCACACTCGCGCTCTGCAAGACCCGAGCAAAGCCATGCTGCTTAGCCCAATTCAACTTTGGCAAAAGGTTCGAAACTGTGCCGGTGATACTCGACATAAATCCACCCGACTTCGACCCCCCGCTCGAAAACTGCATGCTTGACCCATCTCCAATATCGGGCAACCACTGAAAGCGAAAGGACTTGCTGTAATCCTTTTGTAGTTCCACATAATGCACCACCATCTGCACAATCTTGCTGGGCTCGGCCTCAGGAGGTGGACGAACGGCAATCAAATTGATCACCACGTCGACTTTTCGCTCCAACACCTTTTTATCGGCCACGGCCTCGTCTACAACCACATCGGGAACATACATCTTGGCGATGATCTCAGCTTTGTCTCGCTCGTCCCGAGAGTTGGCAAAACCCTCCAGAATAAACTTATTGTTGACCGCATTCACTCGAATCTCAGGGTTGTTGATTTTTCGCTCAATGAACTGGGCGATTTTGTTTTGTGCCATTGGGCTCAAAACAACCAGCGAAGTCGCTTGATTGCCATATTGCTTAACCACGGTGTGGATTCGCTTCATATCGGACGGCAATAAAATTTGCCCATCAACGACAACTTTGTTGTTGAGAATGCGAACCTGGATGCCCTCGATGCCTTGGAGCAGCGACTGCACTTCACGCGCGACTTTTTGAAGATCTGTTTTGCGCACGTCTAAAGTGAACTCAGCCAAGACATTACCGGTCTTAGGATGTTTGATAATGAGCGTGCCTACCCCTTGAGTGCGGGGATTAAAACGCAAGGTCTTAGTCGATGCGTTCCATTGCACGGTGGTGAGCTTACGAAACGTTCCATCGAGCTCGATGTCTTCGGGCAGATTCTCCATCTTTTCATCGTTGTAAAGTCCAACGGCTAAAGTCAGATACGTGGATTTTACTCCGCGCGATTTGTCGTCGTCATCGCTCTGAGCCCATACAACAGACGACAGCGGCAGCACCAGCGACAGGAGAATTAAAATTTGAGCGACTCGCTGTGCGATCATGCCTCACCTATCTTACAAGTTTTTAAACGGACTTGCCTTTTTGGGTCTCTGGGGTTGAACCACCGGCGCTGGAACAGGCGGGCTCGCAGGCAACCGCGGCGCTTGTTGCAGATTCAACATCTCTTGCGAAACTTTGCCCAGTAAGGATTCAATCGTCGATTCAGGCAGACGACGCTTGCTATGATCCGACGGGTGTCGAAGGGTCAAGAAAATCGATCCCGGAGATGTCGACAATAAGAAAATCAGATCTTGTGATTCCTCTGGCGAAGCTTCAACGGTGATGGTTGTAAAAGGATTGTCTCGCCGGAGATTCTTAATAAACTCCTGCCGACCCTGCTTTTCGTAAAGCACTGGCAATTCATTCGCAATGCGCTGGCCGGTTGCTAAAATCACTACATCTTGCATGAGTGTTTTGACTTCACGGCGTTGGGCAGTGCCCTTGCCCACGTCGACCGCAGCCAATATGTCGATACGGTCGCCAGGGTTCAATAGCTTTGATACGGCATTCACTTCATTCACAGGAATCGCCACCGCACGTTTGCTCGGTGATACTTGCAGCGCAAGGCCCGTCACTGGCCCCGGCTGATTCACTTTACTTTGCAAAACCTGTTCGCCTTTTTTGATAGGGGCCAGTGTGATCATCCCAATCAACTGCTCGGGATCTTGAACTGCCTGGGGTTCTATAAAATTCACCGGTTTTTCTTCAACCTGTAGCATCGTGTCGTCAATGGTCTCCATCTCGTTGATATCGACTGAAGCCACTACCACTCGCTGTTTTGCACCAAATTTCTTAGTGAGCTCCGCGCTCTTCTCTTGGGTGTAGCTATACAATAGAAATACGGCAAAGAGAGCCGAGCCCACTGAGATCCATAATGTTCGCGCTTCACTGTGATTCACTGACTCTCACCCTCTCGTTAATTGCCACATTCGGCATTCAAACACATTCCATATCCCACCATGACCCACACCGGACTAACGCTCACATCCCGGTTGCGAGTCTGTAGACTAAAAATTTTGCTGTTGTGAATATCTTCACTGGCCTCAGCCGCAGGACTTCTACCAAACGAAATGTCGCGAGCCGTGGCGATGATCTCATCTGGACTGCCCTCTTCGGCCTGCACCCCATGCCAACGCCAACCCTTTGTTCCTAAATAAAGTGGATTTGCAATGCCTGAGCCTTCTTCTCTGAAGTAGGCCAAGTTCGCCCGGTTGCGAAAAGTTTCAAAGTTGTACGTGCGGGCCCCAATTGAATGCAGCACGCTCGTATGCACCACGCCAAAAAGTCCGAGGGCAAAGCCCATAAGCATTATAAAAACCACCAGTAGTGGCAAGGTTTCGATCAATGCTAAGCCACGTTGATTGTTAAGCGAATGGATAGTCTTCATCTCAACACCCATCATCCGCAATCGGGTAATAGCCAATCGCCGGCGTCCCGCCGGAGTACTGACCGGAGAGTGCGCGAATAGCCGTCCATCTCGCCGAGACAAACTCTAAGCACTCGGCCGATGTGGGCTCACGCCCTAAATAAGATCCAATATAAGTCTTGAAGCCTGAGCCAGAACCATCTCCATCGGGCGCAGTGGAGCCAAAAAATGGAATTTGAAAGTCCAAAACGCGAGCGACGAAGTCCGTACCAACTCCCCAAAATTGATTGTAAAACTGCCGACCCGACGCGAGGTCTCGCCCTTCCACCTCATCCGGATTGGCCATGTTCGCAGCTGCGCGGTAGCCTGGAATAATTTCGGTGTGATCACCGACGTTGGGCTCAGAGTTGATTTGATACCAATCATTTGAGAACAGCGGACGTAGCACAGGGTTTGACATCAGCTCCTGATATTTCGCAAAGCCGTTGGCTCTCTGAGTGCTCTCATCTAAATGCCCTGCCATGTAGGTGCGGGCCGCAGAGTATGTCACATATTGAATGATGGATGAAACCGACAAAGTAAACGTCAACACAAACAGTAGACTGGTCATTCCCATAACCAAAACTATGGCAAACAGAAAATCGACAGTGATCATCCCACGTGCATTGTTCATCGGGCACTCTCGCCACGAATAGAAATATGTCGATCGTGAGAGTTGGGATGTAAAATATTGGTTCGGCTGGGTGCGCCCCAACTGCCGTTTTGAATCATCCCGGCGAGGCTCTGCCAGGGTGTCGAAATGAGCGATCGCAAAACCTCTTGCTCCCGAAAGTAGTTGGTAACCGCAAACGTCACACCTAAAAAAGTGATGATAATTAGGATTGCTTCAGTGACTGCTTGCCCACTCTGGCCTTGCCCCGTGCGACTCATAAAAGACTGCCCGTGCGCATATAGGTCAAGTGGGTAAACCAACCCAGTAACAAAGCAAAAGTATATGGAATAGCCAAGATCTGTTGCCGTTCAGGTCGGCGGCGCTGAATCACTTGATAGGTGTTTCGAAGTAGGGTGAGCAATTGCGCTTGGATCGCGGCCCGAGTCACAACAAAGACTCCACCCCAAAGAATTGAAAAGACAAGTGTGTAGAACATGCTATTGGCATCGACACAAAAAGCAAACAGGGCAAAGAGCTTCACATCGCCCCCACCCAACACTCGCCCCAAAAACAAGGGAATCGTCAAACACAAGCCCAGTCCAAAGGAGAGCAAGCCGACAGCTGTGCCTTCCCATCCGCGAAAATAGAAGCTACCGACAACAACGATGGGCAATAGCACCAGGAGTAGTGCGTTGTGCACTTTGCGTGACCGTAGGTCATCCACTACGCCGGCCACCAAACTCAATGTTGCGAGTGCCCACATTGCATCCATTAGCGGACCCTCGAAGGTTTCTTCCAAACCACGGCCCTGCCGTCGCTCGAAAGTCGAAAGCCGTTGCCAACTGCTACATTGCGCTCCACTCGTGCCGCCAACCGCGGCGCTGAGTTCTTGAATGTCTCCACTGGACCCACTGGCCCAAGAAACGCACCCAAAATAATAAACGCATATAGACCCATCAGGAGAACGATTTCTACAGTCATGCTTCTCCTTTACAATTCGGTGAAGGAACGATTAGTTCCCGCCACCTTGGCTACCAAAGTCGGAGATTTGTCCAGATACGGCATCAATCTGCCCTCTCACCGTAGCCATCAACTTGTCTTTAAACAAAAAGGCCACGCCAACAATTGCGACCAGCAACAGAATGTATTCGGCTGTGCCTTGTCCCGATTCGTCTTTCCAAAGATCCTTTAAAGTCGATGTCAATTTTTTCATAGGTAATCCCCCTACTAGAGTTATCGGCCTCAAGGTGAGGCGACATAAGGTTTTGCGATGTGGAAATTAACAGATACGGCCAGGAGAGCTCAGTCTAACAGAGCGAGACTCGACGTTAGAGCAGTTTCACTCACGCGTCTCATTTTGAAACGCGATTTTTTGCCTCTTATTGAGAAGAAAAGTGGCTGTTTTAAAGCGCGGTGGTCGATACTTTTACTGAACTTTACACTCACTGATTGGGACTTTGATGACGTCATTCAAGCGAATGTCTTGTGAATTGGTCGCATCGACAAACTCACCTCCGCCAACGGCCGCCATAAGCTTTAAGCGATTTTTTGCCGTCTTATCTGGGCGACCGTAATAGACCGTCGTCAACTGAACTTGCTCAGGCCCAAGCTCCACAATGGCCTCAACCGCTCGGTTGATCCGTTTGTTTAAACCATCCTCAGGCTTCATATCTGTTGGGTATCCATCGGTGATAAAAGCAATTCGATATTGGGCGTCTGGATTTGCCTCTCGGTCCGTCTTGATCAACTTGCGAACCATCTCAAGTGCGGGCAGATAAGGCGTCTGACCACCATCGTGCAAGGCCATAAAACTCGCCAAAGCCGAACCCATGCTAGACCCAGATACAAGTACGGGAGATTGATCATCCGTTACGCGAGTCAGAGCGCGTGCACTGTCCAACTGAAACGTAATCAAACTCCAGCGAACATGGGATTTGTTTCCATGCAGTTGTAAGAGCTCTGCCATGGCACTATAGCGCAAGCCTTTTTGTGGATCTGTACCTGTGGTTGATTCTTTGTGGGGACCTGTTGCATTTGAACCAGATTGATCAACGACTAATATAAGGCGAGTGGGTTTGGTTTCAGCCACTTCGCCGGGTCGGCATACCGGAACCTCCTCTGGCGCCGTAAAAACACTGTCAACTTTTGGAGTCCCTTGAAAGTCGAGCTTTTGATCACAGCCGATACTCACGCTGAGCAATAGACACAAACTCGATACAAGATAAAACTTTGGCATTTTTGGCCTCAATTCCATAAAACCGTTAGGTTTAGCGTCAGAAATTTTCATTAGTTGCTGCATACGCCTTAGGTATTGCACTCTCTGGGCCATTGCCGAGTCGAGTGAGATCAAAACAAACGCTTTAAAATTTTGAAATATCGTCAACGAAAGAATCTCTGAATGAAAGTTGCAAGATCTTAAGAAACATTGCCACCATCAACTAAGTCGAAGTTCTAAGGCAGCCATTGCAAGCAAAAGCGCGCAAGATTTCGACACTCTCAGCCGATAAATAATTGTGCGAACACAAGCCGCAAAAACAACTCGACCTTTGTCCATCCTGCGATCAACGCGCGGTCAGGCCCTGACTGAGTATGTGCTCATCTTGGTCGTGGTCGTTGCGTTGATCTTGGGCACTGTCTATCAGTTCAACGATGCAATAAGAGTTTGGGCGAATAACTACTTTGGCGAGTACGTTGCCTGCCTGTTAGAAACTGGTGAGCTCCCCGCGCTTGGTGCGGCAGTAGGAGCGGCAGGAATTTGTGAAGAACTGTATCAACCTTTTTCACTCGCTGATGGACGCCCGCCCATTCCAGGCGGATCCGTCGGCACGCCAAACAGTTCACGCGATGGCTCTGGGATTGGCCCGGTAGAACTTTCAGAAAACGATAGTCGCAATCAACGCAGTGGTGGCGGTCAAGACTCCAGTAGGGACAGCCGATTCTCCTCGAGTCGCAACCGATCCTCGAGTGGTGGCACGGGCCCGCGCCCACGAACCCGAGAGGGTGAAGGCGCAAAGCAATCCACTGGCGACACTCGAGCGACCTCCTACGGTCAATCCAACCCTTCTACTCGCCGAAGTGGTGGTGAATTCATGCAACGACTGGACAATCGCTTTGCTTTCTCTGACGAGGCGGAAGGCATCGCTGGGCGACGAGCCATCGCAACAACAACTCCAAGTGCACAGCAATCAAGCAAATCTAGAACACGTATCAATGCAAAGGCTTTGAATAAAGGTGAGGGTGCAGCCGACGATGAACCCTTTACATTCGGAGATTGGCTGCGAATTCTCATCATAATTGCACTAATCATAGGCATAGTTGTCACTCTTGGCGGGCAATTTCTCCAAGTGGGAAAGTCGATGGACTAAGCCACTCCCTTTCTACAAAGCGACCATCTGCGTCGATAAGAAATTTTTTTAAGCGCAAAGGCACTCTGGACAATAGACATGAGATTGAGCATATCTAATGTCGTACACGCATCATGGACCTGAGGTTAGGGGGAATTATGGAGGATCGTGAGTTGATCACGATCAACCGCCGCGGGGAATTGAGCTTGGACGAAGCTCGGCGAATTTTGCCAGTTGTGCGCAGAATTACCGTTGAGTTTAGCACCAAGGTTGAATCACTGATCGCTCGGTTGGAATCTTTACCGCTCAATCAAACTGAAACGATTTGCGCCGTTGAAAAGCAGGTCAATGAACTTGTGCAGCTGTGGAACGACAAAATTCGCAAACTCGGAGCCGAACCACGTGGGCTTTGGATTGTGGATTTTGATGCCGGCCACGGATACTACTGTTGGAAACATCCTGAGATGGATTTACTCTACTGGCATAGCTACCAAGACGGTTACTCAAAACGCGTTCCCTTGGTCGTACAAAATTAAGGATCTATGCGAGTTGCTCTTGCCCAAATCAATTCTATACTCGGCGACTTTACTCACAATAAAAATCAAATCTTAGATAACGTTCGGCGCGCGCAAGAGCGGCGCTGTGACTTGGTTGTGTTTCCTGAAGCCGCTCTCTTTGGCTACCACCCGGTGGATCTGCTGGAGCGAGCCAGCATTGTCAAAGCCCAAGAGCAAGTTCTCCGTGAACTACACAAGTCGATCCCCAAAGGAATGGGTGTGGTCGTAGGGGCTATTGTGAAAAATCCCTCTCGACTCGGCAAAGGTTTTTTGAATGCGGCCGTTTTTCTGGAGCGAGGCAAAGTAGCTAAAATTTGCGCCAAGCAACTCTTGCCCACCTACGACGTTTTTGATGAGGGACGACACATTGAGCCCGGCCTCACAGCCACTAATCTGATTCGGTTCAAAGGGCTGAATCTACTGATTACTATTTGCGAAGACATCTGGGCCTGGCCCGTCAAAGGCAATCCCAATTACGCTCGCTACGGCAAAAATCCACTGTTGAAAATTCCAAAGAAGTCCGTCGATCTGGTGATAAACCTCAGCGCTTCACCATTCACTCACACCAAGTTTTCCAAACGTTTACTGGTGGTGAAAAAAACGGCCACGCACTTCAAGGCCCCACTGATTTATGTCAACATGGTGGGTGCACAAGACGAGCTCATCTTCGACGGGGGTTCATTTGCCGTCAACGAAAGCGGTCGCGTGGTTGCTCAGTCTGTGCGCTTTGAAGAAGACTTAAATGTCCTTGAGCTCGGCCAGCCGAAGAAAAGCTCCGTCGTCGGTGGCAAACGCGAGCTAAGTGAATCCCCCAGTGAAATCGTTCGATCCGCACTGGTGCTCGGGATTCGAGATTTTGCGAAGAAAGTTGGTTTTAAAAAAGCCCACATCGGCCTATCTGGCGGAATCGACTCTGCACTTGTGGCGTGCCTTGCGACAGATGCGCTTGGGCCGATGAATGTTACGGCCGTTTCAATGCCCGGCCCATTCAGTAGTCCCGATAGCGCAAAATGGGCCAAAATCCTCAGCGACAATCTCGGAATCCGAATGATTGAATTGCCGATTTCGGAGCATTATCAGCAGCTCATGGCAAGCTTCAACTCCACGCTAGGCGAGCAGCCCTTCAGTATCGTGAATGAAAATGTTCAGTCGAGACTACGAGGAATGCTTCTTATGGCCGTCGCCAATCGCGAGGGCAGTGTTCTCCTCGGCACGACCAATAAGAGTGAAGTGGCCGTTGGCTATGGAACACTCTACGGCGATGTGATTGGCGGGTTGCTACCGATTGGAGATCTACTAAAAACCGAAGTCTTTGAGCTGTCGCGCCACTACAACTCACAGGCTGAAGTGATTCCAACAGAAATTATTAACCGACCACCCTCGGCAGAACTGCGGGCCAATCAAACAGATCAAGACTCTTTGCCGCCCTATGAGATCTTAGATGTGGCCATCAAACGTTTGGTTGAAGGTCTTACTCCTCCCAGCACTGACGTCGAACGACGAGTGCTTGACCTTATGATGAAGAGTGAATTTAAGCGCTGGCAGGCTCCACCCATTTTAAAAGTGAGTGACCATGCCTTTGGCCGCGGGCGCAGATTTCCGATTGCCCATCGCGCCACGCTCTAACAGAAGTTTCAAAAGCGGTTGCACACCGATTCTTTCATTTTTAAGCTCATGGGTATGACAACACACCTATTTGCATATTTCCTTGGACTCGCGTTGACCCTCCTCCTTCCGCTGCAATCGGCGGCTGACGAAGGGACGGTGATCAAGTGCACCTACCTGTTCTCGGGTGCCCCTTTATCCACGGCCACGATTTTTCAGTATGCCGATGGCACCTTTGCTCCCAGTGTCGAGGTGACTATGCCAGGTCAAACGCTCAAAGAAACTTTGACCCAAACGGTGCCAAGTCCAGACGAATTTATGAATGCCTGGGTGGGCAAGGGTAAGCCTGATCATGAGATTCAAATTGTTATTTACAAAGTGCGCACGGCCAATGGGCGATCGAAAATGGTGAACCACAACTCACCTTTTGCCAAGGAGCTGTGGGGAGATTGTGAAGGCCTGCCTTAGCGAGCCCTTACAACAAATCGAGCAGGTTCAGTTGCTTAGGTTGCGGTTCAATAACCGGAAACCGCATCTCAGGCTTGCCAGTTAAAGCGACTAGATTCTGCACAGGCGGAGTAACACCGCCAGTTGAGATTTTGTCCAACATCTTTTGTAGAACTTGGCCGCAATAAGAGGCATCGGCCTCGGCTCGGTGAAAGCCAGCGGCATCAATGTTGAGATGTTGCACAAGTGTCCCAAGCCTATAATTCGCTAGGCCTGGATAGATTTTCTTAGCCATTGGGTACGTATCTAAAATCAAGCCACGTGGAGTGCGAATCTCGTGGCGAGTGTAGGCCGAGAGCAAAAAACCAAAGTCAAAGACAGCATTGTGAGCCACGAGAATACTGTCGCTGCAAAAATCAGAAAGGGGCTCCAGCAGCTCTTCAATCTTGGGCTTACCCATAACCATATCATCGGTGATGCCATTGACCGCCGAAGCTCCCGCAGGAATGGACTGAAGTGGGTCAACTAAGGTGGAAAACACGCCGTCCACCTGGCCATCGCGATAGCGGATCGCGCCGATTTCCACAATTTTATCCACACCGGGGAGAGTGCCGGTGGTCTCAAGGTCAAATGCTATAAAATTCATGACAAAAATATATGCAGCCCTTTAAGCTCGCGCAAGCATGAGAGACAAAAATAAAACATTGCTGTTTTTACCCGATCAAATCCTCTGCCCTGTTCGATCTGGACAGACTGTGCTCGAAGTGGCCTTAACCCATGCCGTCGAACTGCCTCATTCCTGCGGGGGCATGGGCTCATGCACCACGTGTCGGGTATTGGTGGAGAGTCCGACTGATTTACTCCCCCCCAGAGATGAACTGGAGTTGGAGCACGCGCAGTCCAGACACTTTGCTGAAAATGAACGCTTGGCCTGTCAGTTGCCCGCGGTTGCCGGCATGGTTTTGCGCATTCCTCGAAAAGACTTAGTCCGGGGGGATGGCTGAACATAAAAAGCATTGGTGTAAATCCAAGGGATCCACTTTTTTCCATCGGGCAACGGCAACACAGGAATCACTCGAACCATGGCCCGGTACACTCCAGGTTCATTGATAAAAAAGCGAGTCGACTGTTCATTTGACGTCATCATCTGTACACCATTGCGATAAATAATGATGTCAAAAGGCACATTCGGCTTTTGCGGCAAATGCACCTCTAAAATCTGACCCTCTTCAAATTCAACACTTGAGCCCATGGGCGATATCACACCCTTCTTTGATCGCAAAGCTGCATAGAAGCCCTTGGGACTCCCCAGGATATCTAAACTCATATAAAATTGCCCATTTCGAAAGGCCGCATTGAGTTTCTCGATATCGCTGATCGGATTGCCGGTGAGCTCGGATCGAAGCAGCACATGATTTCGCCAGAGTGAAAAAATCGTTTTGTAACTTGGGAACCGAATATTCCCGTCAGCACCCGCTCCAGCTAACGCAATCGTATGGCGGGCTTGAGAGAGCTCATCCCACAGACTCACCTCTTGAGTCGGCACTTCAATCAAGCGCAAAAGACCCAAATTCTCGTTGAAGGGGTATACAAAAATACTAAATAAGAAGGACAACTTGGCCTGCGTCCAAGACCGCTGCCACATCTCTTTGAGGTTGATCACCTCAAGTCCATCGAGGCCGGGAGGGTAGCTCCCCGTCCACTGGAACTTTTTATTGGCCGGATTGGCCAACACCAATATTCCCAAATCTCGCTCTTTGGTCGAGCGCGACAGCAAATCCGCAAACATCACCTGCGATCGGCCGACCCCTTGCAAATGCCGACTTGTCGACGCACCGATATTCAAAAGTCGTGAGTTGAGATAGCTGTATTCACCGTCCAGCATGACCAAAAGATTGCCATGATAACCCGCTAGTGAATTGGCACGATCATAAACATTCAGCGGTGTAACTGAAATAAAGTCGAGCTCTGCATTTTGCGCCGCCGCTATCACGGAGTCTAAATTCTCACTGCGTACGTGGGTGATGCCACGATAGTCCCAAAAATTTTTTGGATGGTCTGCCACCAATCCACGCGGCAAAATCGCGACATCATAATTGGCTAAATACATTCCATAGACGATGTACAAAATGATTAGGGCGGTGAGGGTGTAGAGCTTGCTCATTGCCGCCCGACCTTCCAAAGCTCAAAGCCGCTAGCAACCCCTTTGCGCTCCAGCACGACAAACCCACGTTCTCGATAGATAGCGGGCAACTTGTCCTGCTTCTCGGCTAACAAATAAAACTCTGAAGTCTGTGGGTCACTTGACGGCAAAAAGTCATAGAAGTCGCGGCGGTTCATGCCTTTTAATTTATACACTGGTCGACCCAACTCAAAATGCAACCGTGCCGCCATCTGATATGAGCGAGCAAAGAGCGGTTCAATCTCTTTGACGTCTTGTAAAACGGCATCGAACTGATGAAACTCTCGCAACTTAAGTGGCCTTGACCACGTTGGTGGATTGAGAATCAACGCCGTCATCCCGCTAAGAAATAGAATCCACACACCTAGCGTCACTTGCAGAGAGCGCCGATTGGCCGGCAGTGCGGCAACGGCCAAAACAAAAAGGGGTGGGTACGCTACGATCGGCCAGTTAGCTTCGACATAACCTCGAGTGGTCGTCGCGAAAAAAAAGATCAGCGGAACCCACGCCATAAAATGAAACAGCCGAAGTGAAGGCCCCCGCGCCCGCAAGGCCCAATACAAAATCACCGGAAAAATCACACCCAGCTGCACGCCAATGTATTCGAGACTCCAGCGGGGCTTCCAGCTTCGACCGAGACCATGTTCGGCCTGAAATCGGATCGAGGCAAAATCATTTAGATAATTCCAGATCCACACCGGTGCCGTTCCTAGCAATCCACCCATGAGTAATAGCGGCCAATGGCGCGCTAAGAGTTGCCGCGACTCCCGCTGCCACAAGACGACTGGCAATAAACTGAGCGGGAACAACACCATGACATACTTCGAAGAAAACCCAAGGCCCATGGCTACACCAAGTAAGGCCGCCACCAGCGGTTCACGCTGCTTCATCCAGCGCACGAGCAATAGCAATGACAATGCATTGAAGAACAGGAGAGGAAGATCAGGCGTCACAATCAAATGGGTGCCACCAATGAGCGGTGAGAAGAGCGCGAGTAGCAGCCAGTAAAATCTTTGCTCCTCTGTCAAAATAGGCCGGAGCAGCAGCAGCCAAAGACCAATGGTGACATGACCCAGTACAACCCCAGGCCATCGAACCATGCCGTCGACCCAACGAACTTGCTCACCCAGCCAAAATAACCATGCCACAATGGGGGGATGATCGTAATAGCTTAGCTGTAGGTTTTGTGACCAAACCCAATAGTAGGACTCATCATTGGTCAGTGGCAATAATGCGACCAAGATCAGCTTAAACGGGAGAGACAACCAAAATGTTTTTTGTAACGTCGTCACGGAAGCGTAACTTGTTTAGGCTTTCCAAGCTCACCGGGAGGACCACGCTCGCGTCCATCCACGATCAGATTCACCGCACCGCCATCACTTAACTCAAAGACAACGGAATGATCCGCGTGCACCGTATGCACCTCAAGCGGAGCCAAAACCAATCGGCGCGATTGCCCGTTGATTTTAAATTTCACTTCCACTTTGTCTAAAGCTTCTAAAATAATAACGCTCTTCACTGCCGCTGGAGAGGGCGTCGGCGCAACGGCAGGTGCAGGGGGCGGAGCTGGTGGAGGCACAGGTTTCGGAGCAACTGCAGGTGTTGCCGCAGGTACAGCAGCCGGTGCAGGCGCTGGCGCAGGCACTGGGGTCGGTGTCGGCACGGGCGGCGGCGTAGGTGCTACCGTAGGCGCAGGCGTTGGAGTGGCGGCAGTCGAGGCTGCGCTCGGCGCATTCGGCACAGGTGCTACAGTTGCTACTGGTGCTACAACAGCTGCGGCTGAGGCTTCTGGTGGCGGAAGCTCAAGCGGATTCACCTTGATTGTCTCACTGCTCTCGAGAACTTTTTCGCGCTGATACTTTTCAATCAGCTCACGGACGCCAATGATTAGCCCAATTAAAATGACAATGGCAACGACAGCAACCGTCCGCAGTCCCGACGAATTTTCATCGGCCACACGACGACGCCCCAAGGTGGTAGTCGCCTCAGTCTTCGCAGCTTCCTCCACGCGCTCCACTGGCGGTGGGCTGCCCATCTCCTCTTGATAGGAGCGAAGGACTTCTTCGATATCCATTTTCAAAAATGTGGCGTAAGAGCGAACGAAGCCCTTCAGGAAAGTCTTGGAGGGCAAGCGAGCCTCATCCCCGTTTTCCATAGCGGCTAAAATTTTGGGATTAATTTTAGTGGCCAGCGCCACTTCGCTAAGTGAGAGAGGCAAACTCTCGCGTTTTTCTTTTAAAAGTAATCCTGTCTTCTTCATTGCTGGAGCAACTCTAACATCCCTTTGGCTTTCCCGACATACTTACTTTTGGGATAGTCTTTGAGCAACTCTTGGATTCGAGCGCGGGATTTCTCTTTGTTGCCAATTGAAAAATAACTCATTGCAGAAAAATAGAGCGGCTCTTCAAAGCGATTGGCGCGACAGTATTCTACAGCCTGATCCAAGGCCTGTGCGGACTGCTCCAAGCGCTTCATTTCGTATAGTGTGCGCCCGTAAAAGCTTGCGGCTGTGCAATTGGTTCGCTGGATCTCGAGTGAACGGCCCAAATACTCCTCGGCCTTTTGAAACTGCCCTAAAGAGAAATACGCCATTCCAAGATTGGAGTATGTTTTCTCCTGATTCTCATAGGTCAAATCGTTTTCAACTTCGTGCAGAATCGTTAGAGCCTCGCGCACTCGGCCGAGATCAATCAACAATCGCCCTAAGTTGTTCTTGGCATCGGAGAATCGTGGCGAGGCTTTGATTGCACCTCGAAATTTTTCTTCCGCCTCAATGGGCCGACTTCGGACAAAATAGGCCAGCCCCAAATTGTTCAAAATTGCTGGATTGCCGGGATCATACCTTTCAGCTCGCAACAGCTCGGTCATTGCCTGAGGATATTGCCCGTTCGCCAAAAAACCGGTGCCGATTTCTAAATGCAAACTGGCTCGCTGTGTGTCCCTTCGCGAAGGTGCCGTGCATGCCCCCAGCAAGGAAAGCACTGTGCAGCAAACAAACCCCTGCCGTACGAACTGGCGAAGCCTTGGAATTTGAAAAGACAGTGGCAACACACGCATGCTTAAAAAGGTAACAGACTGAGGCGAGGTGGCAACCCCTAAATTCGCGGAGTTTCATTCGCGAAAAAGCTGGCGATCAGCTCAATATGCTCCGTCTGTGGAAACATATCCAGGCCCTGAACTGTCGCAACAGAATATTGTCCGTCTTGAATCAGTCGCTCCGCATCGCGCGCAAAGGTCGAGGGATTGCAACTCACATACACAATTTGTTTGGGTGAAAGGCGCTTAAGGGATTGGATGACAGCAACATCGCAACCGGGGCGAGGTGGATCAAGCACCACACAGCCTTCGCCTTTGGGACATTTAAAGCCTCGCAAGAACTCTGCCACATCTTGGGCGGACCACTCGATTCCTGCAATACCTTTCGCTTTGCCTATCTGCACCGACTCGCGACTGAGTTCCACTGCATGCACGGGAGTGTCAGGAAAAGCCGCGCTGAGGGGAATCGAAATATTGCCTGAGCCCGCATACAGGTCCAACATCCAACTGGGGCGCCCAGCAATCGCCGATAGGACAAGCTTTAGCAAAACTTCATTTTGCAAGCGATTGACCTGACCAAACAGTGCCGCTTGTGGATCTCGGTCTCGGCGCAAGACCACTTGACCGGTGAGTTCATCCAGCGCGAGCTCAATGCGCCGAGCGCCAGCCAAATCGGCGGCGTTTAGTGCGGCCAAACGCTCGTTGATCAGAGGCTCGCTGATCGCACACTCGCGGGTTTCAACCAGGCGATGTGAGCCCTTGGCAAAAAAGCCTAGACGTGAACCTTCCACATGAACCTGAATGCGATTTCGGTAGTTGAACTCGGCTGGCGCACCGAGCATCGGCAAGATTTCAAAGGGTCGATACTTGATCAACCCCCGAAGACTCGACTCGAGAATCCCTTGTTTTTGCTTTAACTGCTCTGAGTAGGTGACGTGTTGCCAGGAGCAACCGCCGCATTGATTGGCGATGGGGCACGGAGGCTCACGCCGAGCGGTCGACGGCTGCAGAACTTCGACAACCTCTGCTTCGATAAACCGCGCTTTTCGGCTCAAGACTCGAGCGCGAACCCGCTCCTGGGGTGCCGCGCCCGCGACGAATACAACGATCCCATCCACCCGGCCCACCCCACGACCGCCATTGTAGGAGAGTGAGTCTATCGTCAGATCTATGAAGTCTGAGGACTCGCTTTTATGCGTTGGCGAATTCTTTGGCTTCAAAGAAAATCTTCAATTCACGGTCGGCGCTCGCTGCACTGTCGCTTCCATGCACGGCATTTTCGCCGACATTGTCACCGAACAAAGCACGGATGGTTCCGGGTTCGGCTTTTTTGGGATCGGTTGCACCCATGATCTCACGATTTTTGAGCACGGCATTTTCGCCCTTGAGAGCCAGCAAAACCACTGGGCCAGAGGTCATAAAGGACACCAATTCGCCAAAAAATGGACGCGCGCTGTGTTCCGCATAAAATTCCTCACACTTCGACTTTTCCAAAACGGCTAACTTCATCGCTGCGACCTTAAGTCCGTTTTTTTCAAACATCTGAATGATGTTGCCAATCACATGCTTCTTTACTGCGTTGGGTTTGATAATGCTAAACGTAGTTTCAACAGCCATTTGACACTCCTTGTAAATTCAAAATCGCAACATACCCATCGCCCAGCCACGTTGGCAAGCAGTTCAACTAGTGGACAAGAGCAAAACCTATGTGTCATCCTCACCGGAACAATGACAACCCCAAGGCGCAAAATAAAACTCTGGCTGAAACTGAGTGGGCTTTTTTTATTGGCGTTGCTCGC
The DNA here is from genome assembly GCA_041739415.1 of Bdellovibrionales bacterium. Lineage (GTDB taxonomy): Bacteria > Bdellovibrionota > Bdellovibrionia > Bdellovibrionales > UBA1609 > JALHOQ01. The sequence goes on from JBGSNU010000015.1 coordinate 56,301, forward strand.
TCTTGCAAGTGGCATTTTGTTGCTGAACACCACCGACACTCCGCCCTCCCCCGCTGTTCAGACAATTTTAGATCGTAAAGTCATATGCCCCGCCCAATCACAAGGCAGCCACGCAGAACCTTTAGACACTAAGGCGAAGCTTCTCGAGCACGATCCCAGCCCCAACTTTGAGGTCACCGGAAAGTTTCTTTGGCAAGAGTCGTATTTGAAAATCAAAGAGCAAATTCCCACATTACTGACCGAGTATCAGGAGCTGTTGAGTTTGCAGGATGCCGCTCTCACTAAAGGCCCTATTTGTCAGCCGATCAAGGATGTTAAGGATCCTTCGCAGTACGCCTCACATCTTGAGCTGGCGCTCTTTAGAGCATGGAAGCTCCGGGCCCTTGAGTACAACCAACTGATTCATACTGGCAACGCGCAGCCGGCCCTGCTTGGCCTGCAGCAGCTGTTTGCCTTTCACTTGGCCTCGCTCGAGTTTCCCAACTCCATTTTTTCAACTATGCTTCACGTGGCTGCGCTAAGAAGTATTCGAGTGTTCGTAAATGAGGCCGCTGTAAAATCTGAGCCCTTCAAAGCGGCATTGACCCCGGACGCGCAAAAAAGCTTTCAGGCTCAGTTGTCCAGCTCGGCGCTTTTGGATCAGGCCCTGAGCTGGGAGCTAATGTGGATTGAACTGGTGGCTCAAGCCGACCCGACCGCCCGAGCGCATTTGAGTTACTTTCTCCCACGCTCACGTACGTTCGCCGGAGAAATCACCAGAGCTCTTATGCACAACGCCTTTAGCCTGACTCCGCACCGTCTACAAAACTCTATTTATCAGTGCTGGCACAATAAGGGCGAAACAACGGCTAAGAATAAATACCTCCACCCAGGGATCTGGTATTTTTCTCAGATCGCTTGCACTCAGACAGCTGGGCGAATGGTGAAAATTGCAGTCGAGACCGAAGACTTAAGAGCACCGTTTCGGCTCTAATTTGGCCAGATCAAAGAGTCTGAGCTGACCACAATCAAAATTTTTACTTACAAACTGGCTTTGAGAGTTGTGCCCAAGTCCGCTGGACTGCGCGCAATCTGACACCCCGCACTTGCCAACGCTTCGAACTTCGCCTCTGCCGTACCCATGCCACCACTGATGATCGCACCGGCGTGACCCATGCGCTTGCCCTTAGGCGCAGTGGCTCCAGCAATAAAGCACGTGACGGGTTTTTTGAATTCTCGCTTGATGTACTCAGCGGCTTCTTCTTCTGCGGTTCCACCAATTTCACCGATCATGATCACGGCGTCTGTCTCAGAATCCTTGTTGAACAGCTCCAACACATCAATGAAGTTTGTGCCATTCACGGGGTCGCCACCAATACCCACGCAAGAGCTCTGACCCAAGCCCACATTCGACAGTTGAAAAACCGCCTCATAGGTTAATGTTCCAGAGCGCGACAAAACACCAATACGACCAGGCTTGTGAATGTGACCTGGCATAATCCCAATCTTACATTGACCTGGCGTGATCACACCGGGGCAGTTTGGTCCCACCAGGCGCGTCTTGGTCCCCTGCAGATAGCGCTTAACTGCAACCATATCCATAACGGGGATGCCCTCGGTGATGCAAACCACAAGTTCTACTCCCGCCTCCGCGGCTTCCATAATTGCATCGGCTGCAAAAGGAGGTGGAACGTAAATCACTGAAGCATTCGCACCTGTCTTCTCAACGGCCTCAGCAACAGTGTCGAACACGGGCAATCCCAAATGCTTAGAGCCACCTTTACCTGGAGTGATTCCGCCCACCATTTTGGTTCCGTAAGCGATAGCTTGCTCCGAGTGAAAGGTCCCCTGTGAGCCAGTAAAACCTTGGCAGATCACCTTGGTGTTTTTATCAACTAAAATGGCCATTTTTAAGCTCCCTTAACTGCGTTGACGATGGCCTTGGCCGCCGTTGTGAGGTCGTCCGCTGGCGTGATGTTCAGACCACTCTCTTTTAAAATCTTTTTGCCGAGTTCAACATTTGTACCCTGCAACCGCACAACCAACGGAACTTTAAGGCCCAACTGTTTTGTGGCCGCAACAATTCCCTCAGCGATAATGTCACACTTCATAATGCCACCAAAAATGTTCACCAAGATGCCGCGGACGTTTGGATCTTTCAGAATCAACTTAAAGGCCTCTGTGACCTTTTCCTTATTGGCGCCGCCCCCGACGTCCAAAAAGTTTGCCGGCAATCCACCTTGCAACTTAATGATATCCATCGTGGCCATAGCCAAACCTGCGCCGTTGACCAAACACCCGATGTTTCCATCCAACTTAATAAAGGCCAGATCGTGCTTGCTGGCTTCGACCTCGGTGGGGTCTTCTTCAGCCAAGTCTCGATAGGCAACGATATCCTTGTGGCGATAAAGCGCGTTCGAATCAAAGTTCAACTTGCAATCGAGCGGAATCACTTGGCCAGAGCCTGTCTCGACCAATGGATTGATTTCAGCCAAGGCGCAGTCGGTCTCTTTAAAAACGCGGTAAAGTCCGAGCAGCACTTTAACCGCCGCTCCGTTGGCTTCGCCCTTTAACCCGATGGCAAACGCCAACTGTCGAGCTTGAAAAGGCTGCATACCTACAGCTGGGTCGATGATCGCGCGATGGATTTTCTCAGGCGTTTTTTCAGCCACTTCTTCGATATCCATTCCGCCCTCAGAGCTGGCCATCATGACAACTCGCCCCTCGTGTCGGTCGAGCAAAACGGCGACATAGTACTCTTTCTTAATGTCACAACCTTGCTCGATGTAAACGCGATGAACGGTTTTGCCTTCAGGTCCCGTCTGCGGGGTGACCAAAGTCATACCAAACATTTTTTGTGTGTAGGCACGGACCTCGTCCAATGTTTTGGCGACTTTGATTCCGCCACCCTTGCCACGACCACCGGCGTGAATTTGAGCCTTTACAACCCAAACGCTTCCGCCAATGGCCTTGGCCGCCGTCACTGCCTCCTCTGGAGACTGCACCAGGCGACCGCTTAGAGTGGGAATGCCAAAACGCTGTAAGACTTCTTTTGCTTGATACTCATGTATATTCATGGGTTTTAACCTATCAGTTGAAAATTAGGGTGGCAATGCAGGGCCGACCTAAAGGTTGAGTTTCCCAAGTGCATCCACAAGCTCTTGCACAGCTTTGGTGGAGTTGTTCAACATTGCTCGCTCTTCGTCATTCAGCTTTATCTCGATCACTTGCTCTAGACCTCTCCCGCCCAGTTTGCACATGACTCCAACAAAAAGATCTCGAATGCCGTACTCACCTTGTAGAAAGGCCGCACAAGGCAAAATGCGACCTTGATCGCGCAAGATCGCCTCGGCCATTTGCACAGCACTCGCCGAAGGAGCGTAATAAGCCGAGCCCGTCTTTAACAATCCAACAATCTCAGCTCCACCCTCTCGAGTGCGCTTAACCAAGGCATCCACTCGCTCTTTCGTGAGCATCTCTAACAGCGGAACCCCCCCGACGGAGCAATGGCGTGGCATTGGAACCATCGTGTCACCGTGGCCACCCAATACAAACGCATGCACGTCTTTCACACTCACTTTTAGTTCTTCGGCGATGAACGTGCGGAATCGAGCGCCATCCAAAACGCCGGCCATTCCAATCACGCGTTCGCGCGGAAAATCCAGCTCTTTCATCGCCACGTAAGCCATAGCGTCGAGCGGGTTGCTCACGACAATGACGACTGAGTTGGGCGAGTACTGACGAACGCCCTTACAAACCTCTTTCATAATCTTCGCATTGGTGGCCAAAAGGTCATCGCGACTCATCCCGGGCTTGCGCGGCAAACCGGCCGTGATGATCACTACGTCTGAATCGGCAGTGTCTTTGTAATCGGCTGTGCCCGTTATGCGTGAGTCAAAGTGCTCTACGGGCGAGGCCTCAAAGAGATCCAAAGCTTTGCCTTTGGCAGCGCCATCATTGATATCAACCAGCACGATGTCGCCCAGCTCACGCGCAGCGGCCCAGTGTGCACAAGTGGAGCCGACGAAGCCCGCTCCGACAACGGTGATTTTTTTTCTAGTGTGTTTCATGAAAATAACCTTTCTTTAACTCATTGGAGAATTTTGACTGCTTAAATTTCCCTACGCTGACAAATGTGTTCTTAAAATAGACAAGTTCCTTGCCCGACTCACGAACTTTTGTACAATCGAGGTCAATCTCTCCAGTGGGTTTTGCGCCGTGGCATCAGTCGACTTGGCCTTAAACAGTTTATCGATCCGATTCAATCAGTTGAATCTGCTAAAAACTGTGCAGTTAACGGTCTACGCTGGCGAGTCGCTTGTTCTCATTGGACCCAGCGGTCAAGGCAAGACCGTCGTTCTGAAACTCTTGGCTGGACTCATCGAACCGACTTCAGGCTCAGTGGCGATTCAAGGGCGTGAGCTCGCGCAACTCTCTGAGGAGGAGCGAATTGAGGCCCGCCTTAAAATGGGCATGCTCTTTCAAAAGAACGCCCTATTCGACTCGTTGACCGTAGGCGACAATATTGCCTTTCCGCTGCGAGAGAAGACCCCGCTGCAAGAGTCTGAGATCCAAGAGCGGGTGGTTTACTTTCTTGATCAGGTCGGGATTCTGCATGCTAAAGATCTTTACCCAGATGAAATCTCCGGCGGAATGCAAAAGCGACTCGGGATTGCTCGAGCCTTAGCGCTTAAGCCAAAAATCGTTTTGTATGATGATCCGACCGCTGGTCTCGATCCGATCACGAGCCGCCGCATCGTCAATTTGATTCAACAGCTGCGGCAAGAGGAAAACTCGACCCTTGTTGCTGTCACCAATGACATGGCGCGAGCCTATCAACTCGCAGACCGCATCGCCATGGTGGTCGACGGAGAGATCATAGTCACCGGCAACAAAGTCCAGACACAAGCTCATCCCGATCCTCGAGTTCAGCAGTTTATTCGAGGCCTTCTCACAGGACCACTGACGGAGGGGCATTGATCTCGTTTCAAAATGTGCACAAAAGCTTCGGCAGCAAAGCCGTGCTGAAGGGCATTTCTTTTGCTGTTCGAGAGGGGCAAATCCTTTTTGTCCTTGGCACCTCCGGCACAGGCAAGAGTGTTGTGCTGAAAAATCTTGTGGGCTTAATGAAACCCGACAGCGGTAAGATCTTTGTCAACGACACTGAAATCACCGAGCTCAGCGAGCTCGACTTGCACTCGCACCGTCGCAATTGTGGCATGGTCTTTCAACAGCCTGCCCTGTTTGACTCCATGACGGTGTTTGAGAATGTGGCGTTTGGTCTCCGCAAACATCAGCCCGACATGACACTTGAGCAGCTGCAAACGCGCGTGCGAGAATGCCTAAGTCTCGTGCATTTAACCAATGTGGAGTCCAAAATGCCGCAAGAGATCTCCTACGGCATGCAAAAGCGAGTGAGTTTGGCGCGCACACTCGCCGTCAATCCACGCATATTGCTCTTTGATGAGCCCACAACGGGACTAGATCCAGTGACCACCAATGCCGTCAATCAGCTGATCTTAGAGTTGTCGAAAAAGCTCAAGACAACGTCAGTCGTTGTTAGTCACGACATGCAATGCGCACTCGAAATCGCCGATTACATTCTGGTCCTAGACGACGGCAAAGTTGTCGCCAACGGCACGCCGACAGAGCTCAAGCAGAGCTCGCACGCATTGGTGCAAGACTTTTTAAAGGAGGTGCTAGATGTGGAAGACCATCTTAAACATCCTTGACGATATTGGAGGCTGTGGTCTTTTTGTGGGTGAGATCTACAAAACCGCTATACGCACGCCCTGCAGTTGGGAGAGCGTTTGTGTGCAGATTTGGAAAGTCACCACCCAAAGTTTAGCCACGACAGCCATGGCCGGATTTTTTGTTGGCGCAATTATGGCCGTGCAGTTTACCATGCAAATTGCCACGTTCGGAGCCCTAGGTTACCTGGGAGGACTCGCAACAAGTGGTACAATTCGAGAGGTCGGACCGTTGCTAATTGCCTTTTTGTTGAGCGGAAAAGTGGGCGCCTTCACCTCGGCTGAGCTCGGAACAATGCGAGTGACAGAGCAAATTGATGCCATCCGATGTTTAGGAGCCGATCCTATTCAAGAGATTGTCCTGCCTCGCTACATCGGCATTATTATCTCGAGCTTCTTTCTGCTGCTGGTTGGACTCTTGATGTCTATATTGGGCGGAATGTTGGTGGGGCAACTCTTTGCGGGGATCAATCCTGAAGAGTACATTCGACACATTCCAACGATCGTCTCTAAGTTCTCCATTGCAAGCGGCGTGTTTAAGTGTCTGGTCTTTGCTTTGATCTTGGCTTCTATTTGCACCTACAAGGGCTATACAACTTTCGGTGGCGCAAAGGGCGTTGGCCGCAGTGTTGTGAGCACTGCTGTTATGACTATGGTTGGAATTGTGATCTTTGACTGGCTGACCTCTGTCCTCAGTGATGTGGCGCTGCAGTTGTTTCTCGGAGGTCAAGCTTGAGCTCCACTGCGCCCTGGGATTTTGCGATATTTTTAGCGAAGAGCTTAGGTGCACTCTTTGGTCGACCGTTTCGCACCAAAGACACACTCGCACAGCTCGACTTCGTCGCCTGGCAGAGCTTACCCGTGATTCTCTTTTGCGTGTCGTTCGCAGCAGTCGTCACCATCATAGAGTCGTCGTTCCACATGAAAGTGGTGGTGCAGAACGATTCGCTAGTCCCGGGCTTTGCCTCTCTCCTTATATTACGTGAACTCGGTGTTGTGGTCTCCTCGCTACTTTTGACCTCTCGAGTGGGCGCAGGCATCGCCGCAGAAGTTGGCAGCATGCAGATCACTGAACAAGTCGATGCGCTACGGATGCTTGGGATTGATCCGATTCGGTTTCTGGTTGTGCCAAGACTTATAGCCTGTACACTAGGTGGGTTGATTCTCAGTTTGATTGCCAATGTTGTGTGTCTGTACTGCGCCATGCTTGTCACTGAGGTCAAGCTGGGTCATACCGCGGGCACATTCCTTTCAGGGATGCGAGCCTTTGTGGATTTTCAGGATTTGATATTTGCCATGATAAAAGGTGCCGTTTTTGGAAGTGTGATTCCGTTGATTAGTTGCTTCTTTGGTTTTCGCTGTAAAAGTGGAGCTGAGGGCGTCGGCTTGGCAACTACCAACGCTGTTGTGGCGGCTTCGGTCTCGATCATTACCTTAGATTTTTGCCTAACCTATATGTTTTCATATTTTTACTGAGGATGTGCACATGAAACCACAGACTAAAGTTGGACTTCTACTCGTACTCTCTGTGATTCTGGTGGTCGGATTCGCCATGACTCTGGGGCTAATCCAGCCCTTCTCGAATTCCCGGCAAATTCAAGTTGCCTACAATTTTGCGGGTGGGCTAGAGGTTGGGTCACCGGTCCGAGTGATGGGCATCAAAGTCGGAAAGGTGCGCTCAATCACCTTCAATCCGCAGTTCAAGATGCCCAAAACAGAAGAAGAGGTCAAACTGCTGATCACCATTTCAATCAGCAATGAGGCCTGGGGCAGTGTTCGCGAGGACAGTCGATTCTTTATAAACCTCGCGGGCGTCATTGGTGAAAAGTTTCTTGAGATCTCGCCAGGCTCAATAGAAAGTCCAGCTTTACAGCCCAATCAAGTGATTCGCGGCGAAGATCCACCTCGAATCGATCAGATGATCTCGCAGAGTTATGCCCTGGCCGGCAAAATTCTCGACATGGTCAATCAAAATGAAGGATCTATGGTGCAGACTCTCGATACCCTCAACAAGCTCGTGGTGAATTTTGATAAGATGCTGAAGCAACTCGAGCGAACCTCACGCGACCCGCAAGTGCATCGGATTGTGAAAAACTTAAGTACAATTATGGAAGATGGTGCTTTTTTCACACAGAAGCTGCGCAGTCCAGAAGGTCAGAAGACCATGGCACTGTTGAATGAGCTTATTGGCCGGCTGGAGCCCATGGATGCGAAGGTCATCCGCAAATTTCTGCAAGAAGAAGGCATTCGCGCCCGTCTCTTCTAAGTTTTCCCACCTAAAACGTCTCACAACTTACACGACCACAAATAAAAAAACCCTCGGCTTGCACCGAGGGTTTTTGAGTTTAACGTCTGAAAACGTTAAGACTACTTCTTTTTGCGAGCAACTTTTTTAGTCGCTTTTTTCTTAGTCGCCTTTTTTGCTACTTTTTTCTTCTTAGCCATTGCTGTTTCCTCCGTGGATGATTTAGCGAAGCCGTTACTCAACTTTGCTATCTCTTTCAGTTTAACGAGGTGACTCTCTTCGTCAATAAGAAATTTACAAAAACATGCTTTTTGCTTTTCATTCGAACAAAAAAGGTGGTGTGCGAATGATCATATTCTCGCAAACGTTGTTCGGATTGTGGTTCGTGATGCGAACATCACAGCTTTTTCGCGATCACGCGCTGATAAATACCTCGACTGTGACAAAAACTGGCACAGTTTTTAACACGATCATCCTTCTCATCGCATTTTCGTTCGCAAACAACAGCACAATGAACGCGTTTTTGATTCTGCTGGTAGTGATTTGCAATTTTCTGCTGCTGAATTTGCTCGAGCGTCGACAAATTGACACTTTGAAATCTGAGTTTCCACTTTTCCTGGACCGTTGGATTCTCAATATCAAGATGGGCTTAGGCTCTCGAGCCGCGCGAGACAAGGCACTGGCGGCTCTGTCGTTACCGTTTCAAATGCTCATTCAGCCCATTTTTGCAGTAAATCCATCTGATAGTACCGATCGGCGACACGTTTTGCTCACGTCCTCGATGCTCAACGACCTGCAAAGAATCAATGCTGAATCCCATCTCACGCTGTCACGTCTCGAAACCTTACGCTCCAACATCCGCAAAACGGAAGACTTTCGACGTAGGTCCGGACAAGCAACTCAACAGGTCCGAATTCAAGCGACCGTTATGTTGTTTATCCAACTTGCACTCGCACTCTATATGATTCCTCGATATGGACTTCGACAAATTGGTGATTTTCTCACTCTTTCAACTCTTCTTTGCATCGCGGGGTTGGTTTCGATGCTGCTCTTGGCAAAAAAGTCGTCATGGAACATCTGATTCCTCCACCACTGCAATTCGCTCGCGAACTGCACTGGCGGCTGCTGAGCGGTCAATCTATGCGCGAGTCTATGCGGCTGTGTCTAGAATCTTCACCCTCCTCGTTCGCAGCGCTACTTGGCGAATGGTGGGGTCAATACCTAAGAGATGTAACAAGCGCGCCCAATCTCAAATTGTTTCCAACTCGGCATCAAGAGGCTCTTATTGATCTGATTTTGCGCGGAGCCTGCTGCCAACCCACTACAGAAGCGCTTGCCGCCCTCTGCCTCGAGATGGAGACGGCGGCTGCAGCCGAATTGGAGGAGCACATTGGAAAATTGCCGTTCAAGTTGCTCATTCCCCTGCTTCTTTTCTATTTTCCCGCGTTTTTAATCTTACTTCTGGGTCCGCTCCTGCGCGAGCTCCAGCAACAGATGGGAGTCTAATTTGTTCAAACTTACGCTTAGATCATTCGCAATCTTCTTAGCATTCACTCACGTTGCGACGGCTGCGTCGCCCAGACCTCCGGCTGAATCTATTGAATCGTTTTTTCTGCGACGGCTGGCACGCGCGACCACCCCCGCTCAAGTTGAACAGGCCAAGCAGTCGCTTGATGAAATCAAAACCGCTCGCCTTGCATGTCAGATTCAGCTCGATAGCCGCACGATTCCTTCGGCTTGTTTTTTATTGCTGAACAAAGAGACCCAACTCGGTCTGCGGTCCACCAAAGACTCTCAGCGCAGAACCAAAGACCTCGAAGCGCGGTGTGAGGCCGCGGCGTCAAGTCTGGCTGTCCAAGATGTGCCGACTGAGAATTTGCACGGGCGCTGCCTCAATCAAGTTTTGACGGCCAAAGCGATTTTAGCCTATCGCGATGACCACTATGATCCGGAATCCGGCCAAGCTGGTCCGACTCTTGAATTGCATTGATCTCATGTGGAAACGATCGGTTGCCTTAGAGATTCAGGAGTTGCTCGGCGAGGGTGGACAAGGGCGTGTTTACAAGGCCTTACGCCGAGACCGCTGGGCCAAGCTCGAGCAAACCGTCGCGGTTAAAATTCTTCATTCTCAGACTACGGTCGAACTGTGGCGACTTGAATTTGAGTCGCTGTCGAAAGTTCGCTCGGTTCACTTTGTTAAAGCCCTCGGCTTTGAGCGCTTAAAGGGTAAACCCGCACTCATCTTAGAATATGTCGACGGCTTCTCATTGGCAGAAATCCTGCGCTCGATGATTTTGGAACTCGACGCGATTGCTGAACTCAGAGCGCAAATTGAGCTGGCTTTGCGCGAGTTGCATAACCAAGGGCTGGTGCACGGCGATCTCAGCCCACAAAACATCATGGTGGACACAACGGGTAGCATTCGCATCCTAGACTTCGGACTCGCCAATTGTCTGAAATCGGAGTTGAGAGTGACGCCTCGATTTGCATCACCTGAACGCCTGCGCGGTGATCTGGCCACCCCGGCTGACGATCTTTATGCTTTGGGGCGAATTCTAGAGCTACTCTTAGGTGAAGCTCCCACGCACACGCAACTCTCTCAGTATTTACATTCAGACTCCGCACAAAGACACTTTGCCGATGTGGCCCCAACAGCTTCAGGGCAGGCGCTGCTCAAGCGGGCTGTGCAGCGGTTGCAGCAGACCAAACAGCTCAGCCGCACTGAAAACACGCAAGTTCTTCCGGTGGAGGATAAAAAGTCTGAGTCATTGTCATTTAAGGGCGCTTGGATGGGATTGATTTTATTTCTCAGCCTTACGACATCCACTGCAGCGCCGATTCGGTCAATCATAGCAGCGGCTCCCGTAATCGAAGTGAGAACGGCAAGGTGGCATTATATCTATTTAGATGGTGTGCCGGTTGGCTATGCGCCGGTTCAAATCTCACTCGTGCCGGATAAGGCGCATGTCCTCACTTGGGTGTCGGCGCGCGGTCGAGGCACAATTCCCCTTGAGGCCAAAGCGGGGCAATCGCTTCGGCTCACCGACTCCGACTTCTCGCATTGACCCTTCACAGCTCTCGGCGTCAAGGCTATTGCTATACATAGGCTTAGACGAACGAGGTGAATATGGCTGGTCCACAGCTCGAAAAATTGCGGGTGCTTGAGGTTCTCGTTGAAGAACTGCTCAAGAACGATCCAAAAGAATCCATGGTGACGGAGTATATGAATTTGGCAGGAATTCCAGATTCGCAAGATCCCATCGATCGCATCAATAAGGTTTTAATGGCCCTCCACTTTGAAGAACCCAACAAAGAGATTGAAGAATGAAAACAAAAGAAAAGCGATTTGGTTTTGAAACGCGCGCCATTCACGCCGGTCAGCAGCCGGATCCCACGACGGGCGCCATCATGACACCTGTGTATCTGACGTCGACGTATGTGCAGTCGTCGCCAGGAGTGCACAAGGGTTACGAATACTCCCGGTCGCACAATCCGACCCGAAAAGCCTATGAAGATTGCATAGCCAGCCTCGAAAGTGGCACGCATGGATTTGCGTTTGCCTCGGGGCTAGCAGCGACGATGATTGTCATGCAGCTGTTGCGCTCAGGGGATCATGTGATTGCGGGTGATGATATGTACGGCGGCACCTTTCGGTTGTTTGATAAAGTGCTGAAGCCCAACGGCTATGAGTTTTCATACCTCGATCTGACGAACGCAGACAATATTGACCAGGCCTTTAAGCCCAACACCAAAATGCTGTGGCTCGAGTCTCCGACCAATCCCATGCTCAAGCTCTGTGATATTGCGGCCCTCGTAAAAAAGGCGCACGCCAAGGGTGTGCTGGTGGTCGTGGACAACACGTTTATGAGTCCCTACTTTCAACGGCCGCTGGAGCTCGGCGCGGATATCGTCGTGCATTCGTCCACCAAATTTATCAACGGTCACAGTGACTCGGTCGGTGGCGTTGTAGTGGTGAAAGAGGACTCGCTGGCGGAGCGCCTGGCCTTTTTCAGCAATGCGATCGGTCCGATCGCCTCGCCGTTCGATGCCTTTTTAGCTATGCGCAGTCTCAAGACGCTGGCCGTGCGCATGCGCGCCCATGAGGCAAACGCTGGAGCCGTGGCCGAGTTTTTACGTGGGCAGAGCAAGATTGAGCGAGTGATTTATCCGGGCTTTAAGGATCATCCCCAACATGAGTTGGCGAAGCGGCAGATGTCTGGTTTTGGCGGCATTGTCTCGCTGGTGCTGAAGGGCGGAATGGCGCAGACGCGGTCATTCTTAGAGTCCGTGCAGGTGTTCTCATTGGCCGAGAGTTTGGGCGGAGTGGAGTCTTTGGTGAATCACCCAGCCATTATGACCCACGCGTCGGTGCCGGTGGAGACTCGTAGGGCACTTGGAATCACTGATACTTTGATTCGCTTGAGCGTGGGAATAGAAAATGTTGAGGATTTGATCGACGATCTGACTCAGGCCTTAGCGAAGACTTAGCCCTGGGGCCTTGCGACACGATTAGCGATGGTTGACGGACCCGAGGATCAACGCTAAATCCTTAGGTTTTGTGGCCGGGTAGCTCAGTCGGTAGAGCAGAGGACTGAAAATCCTTGTGTCGGCGGTTCAATTCCGTCCTCGGCCACCACTTCACAAAAGCCGACCTCTGGTCGTCTTTCCGACTCCCCAGTTTTGTTACGTTCTGTAGTGTTGGCCTGCTCTGCAGGCTGTTCGCGCTGGGCGCTCACTTGCGCCTTTGGCGCTTCCGCAGCGGAATCCCCGCGGTAAACCAGTAGGGTTAAAAAATTGAGATTTGAAAATTGAAAATTGAATCGTGCATCGACCTTCGCTTCGCACGCATATTTCAAGTGGTCCGAGTTCGGCAAAACGGCCGAGAGTGTGCGATATTTTAAATTTCAAATCGCTTGAATGCGGAGCCGGCAGGGGATTTGCCGAAATAGGACCAGTGCGATGAAAGGGCTCTGGTTCTTCGATTGCCCGAGTTAGTTTGGGCAGTGCGTCCCTGTAAACGTCGCTCCACATTCCAGTCCTTATCAGACAGCTCAATCATAGATTTCTCTTCGATGACCAATTTTCACGATCAAAACTACGTTTGCTTTCACATCGATTTGGAAAATTACTCGGAAATCACCTACTCGCAATCTGCGAAGTCCTTTAAGACTGTATTGAAGCGGCCTTCCATATTCGATGGGATTGTTCACGAGCTTAGATTCGATCGCTTTGCGGATCTTTTGTTTGTCACCTTTGGATATGGATCTAAGATCATGCTTAACGCTTTCTACATATTCAATGGAGAACATTATTCCCAAATATCCTTATGGGAGATCCGCTTTGATTTTTTATTCAAGCGATCCTCACCAACTTTAGAAAAATACATATCTTCACGCAGCTCGAGCGCCCGCTCAAGAAGGGCGTGACTAAGGCTAGCAATTGAAGACTTTTCCTTTTTCGCGAGACTTTTCAAGTTTTCAAAAAGATCATCTTCAACCGTCAGATTGATGCGTTTTTTTGCAGTAGGCACAAACCCTCCACCTTGATAAAAAGTGTACCACCTTTACATCACCCCTGTCAAAGACAAAGGCATGACCTTCAATTCCGCTGCGGAAGTGCCAACTCTGTTTGGGCAGAGTTAATTCTCGCGCCAAACTAGTGAGGCGTACCAAGTGGTTTCACCACCGATTATAAAGAATTGATAGATGGTCACTTCGTTCGCACCAGTGGCTGGAGCAGGAGCCGCTCCGATATCCCATTTAATGGTATTGCCGCCGCCAGCCCAGGCCAATGTTCTAGAGCCCGTGGCATCTTGCGTGACTCGAACAGTAAGGCTGTACGCTTGATCCGTGGCAAGTGAGGTGATCGCAGGCAGTGTGACCGTAGTGTTAGCATCTAGCGTGATTCGTCGAACGTTGCGTGAAATATCCGGGATCGAGTAACTCGCGCCAGATGAAGTTTGAGCGCCCGCACCTTCATCAGATGATAGAAAACGTCCTTTACCGGCGACATCCAGCAGGCTCGACGGCGTTACTGTTCCGACGCCGACGTTGCCTGCAGAGGTGACGGTAACACGATTCGCATTGTTCGTGATGATGTTTAGGTTGGTCGCATCGGTTGTCCCAAGTGTCCCGACCTGACCAAATGCATTGCCGCCTTGAGTGAAGGCTGAGCCAGAGCCGGAAGCGGAGGCGAAGTTCACCCACGCGCCGGCTTGATAAAACTCAAACTTCGCGTCTGTGGTGTTGTAGCGGATCATCCCGTTCGTGACGTTACCTGCTGGGCGGTTCGCCGTGGTATCACGCGGGACGAGGAGAGCCGAGTTTGTGCCGGTGGCGGACAACTCAAGGATAGATTTCGGAGTCGAAGTGCCGATCCCGACATTTCCGTCATTCTTGATGGTCACTCGAACAGCGGGGGTGGCGGATCCATCAGGAGTCGTGTAAAAATCCCAGCGCCCGGGCATGTCACCGTTCGCCGCTGTTCCATCCACGTTCAATTCAATTTTACCCGCCTGTTCAAAGCTGTTGGAGTCATAGCCGATACCCTCAAGCTCAAAGAGCGTGTTGTTGTTTTGCACAACTGTAGGGGCAGACGCTGTGCCACGGGCTCGGTAAAACTTCACGCTTGGATTAAACGCGGCGGTATTGGTGTAAGAGTCCATGCGGAGAATCGTCTCGGTCTCGGAGCGAACATGTAACAATTCGGCCGGTGAGGCAGCGCCTATGCCGATGTTGCCCGCCGAATCGACAACAATTCGGGCTGAATTGTTCGTGAATAGACTCAATCCCATGGCATCGGTTGTACCCAGAGTCGCGACCTGACCGAAAGCATTGCCGCCCTGAAAGAAAACGGTGGTGCTAGCCTGAGCTGCCCGAGGCTCCCAAACACTTGTTGTGTTGTTCCACGTGAGCACTTGATTGTCTGATGGTGCGGTCGCTGCGATATTGCGCGTTTGAAGTTTCACAGCGTTAACGTTGGAGATGAGATTGCCATCCACTGCCGGTAGCTGAGCATCTGCCGTGAGCTGCACAATCTTGTTTGCGGTTACGCCAACGTCTACGTTCAACGTGCCTGCTGAAGTGATCGTGAGTGGCGAGAGGCCGGTGCCGGCGACCACGCTTCCGACTGTGCCGCCGCCTGTGCCGTAGTTCACCCATGCGCCCGCTTGATAAAATTCAAACTTCGCGTCTGTGGTGTTGTAGCGGATCATCCCGTTCGTGACGTTGCCTGCGGGGCGATTAGCTGTCGTATCGCGGGGGACGATGAGAGCGGAGTCGCTGCCAGTCGCTGACAGCTCAAGTATAGACTTAGGTGTGGTGGTGCCAATGCCGACAATGCCAGCAAAATGTGATCTAGCAGTCGTGCTCGCTTGATAAAGAGCAAAATCCTCACCTTGAACTGGTCCATCTTGGTCAATATATAGTGCATATCGATCACCATTAACAACGGTGCCACCAGAACTCGAGTAAATCTGTATACCCATTAGGTCGCCCGCAACCGTGCCCGCATAATTTGAGCTTTCGACCTCTAGACCAACAACACCCGATACGGTCCCAGAGTTCAGAGTGGAAGCAGAAATAGTTGCACCCTTGATGGTACCCGACGTACCACCATTAGATTCAGAGGAAATGGTCATACCGGTAACACTGCCTGTGCTACTGGTCTTATCCGCTCTGATATTAAATGCTTTGTTATCGAGCGCATTCGAATACGATTTTCTCAAATCCAGGAGATACTCTGGCGCGGCCGTACCAATACCGACGTTGCCCTCGGCCGTGACGGTCATGCGATTGGCGTTGTTAGTGATGATATTTAAATTGGTTGCGTCCGTCGTGCCCAGAGTCGCAACTTGTCCAAACGCATTGCCGCCTTGAGCGAAGGCCGAGCCTGCGCCGGAACCAGAGGCGAAGTTCACCCAAGCGCCGGCTTGATAAAATTCAAACTTCGCGTCGTCGGTGTTGTAGCGGATCAT
>JBGSNU010000026.1:0-7842 GCA_041739415.1 Bdellovibrionales bacterium
CCCGTACATGTCTGGTTCGTAGTCGTGCTTGTCGGAGTATAGGACGCAACCGTGCAAACTCCCATATTACTCACTACTGTTCCGCTCGATCCGAACTTCACATCACCATTAACATCGAGCTTCGCTCCGGGCGATGTAGTCCCTACGCCGACGTTAGGAACGATGGTTTTTACAGGTAATCGCGAGACGCTTTCTAAAATTTTGAAAGAACTCGGTTTTCGAGTTCTTTCAAAGCGTTGGAGAACGCTTTATCAACCAAGACCCTGTGAGTTGGGTGTTTTCTACTTTTCTTATTTATCGTCCGTTTTCTTCGATTTTCGGACAGAACTCGGACACAGTTTGTGCCAAATCCGTAATTTTGCGGAATCAGCACTATCGAGAAATAGCATGAGGATTCAATAAGTTCCAGCTCGACCAAGCCGTGTTATATTGGTATATAGAAAGCGAGGTTTCATATGACAAAATTAAAAACACCAAAGCCCGGCGCAGTGGCAAGGCTTCGCAAACTTTATAATGAAAGACGCGAAAGCACTCTGACTTCCATCCGTGAAAAAAGGGAAGAAGCTTTAAAAAATGAAAAGCCGGTTGAAAAGCCTGCGAAAAAAATTGCTAAAAACTCTCATGATCTGGAGTCGCCATAGTGATTGACGGCTTTCCGGCTCTGTCTAACACTCTCCAGAAACTAAGTCCCGTCGGCGTGTTCGCCGATACGACCATTTTATTTTCTGCGACTTACCCCTCTGATTCATTCAATTCCGATTCAGAAAATGCATTTGAAATACTTGCGGAGCATGCGATTCCGGCAATTGTCAGCGTAAATGTTCGAGCTGAATTTCTGGAAAACCATCGGCGAGTTTATATCGCTGACTCTCTGGTAGATTTTCTTGATGACTACGAAAAGGATCTCGGCGGGCCGTTATTATTAAAGCTTCAGTCTCATCGCAAAAGCCATCGGAAAAAGGCGGATGAAGAACGCAATACTAAGCTCGACGTCAATCAGATCAAAGTATTCAGATCTCAACTCTCGCAGTTTAACTGGAAAGATAAAACGGGATGGGAAATTCTTTGCCATGACTATTTAAAGCCCCAGTTAACCCCGGCGTGGTCGAGCGCTCAAAGTGAGTTGAACCTCAATTTTATCTCCACTCGATCTCAGGATCGCTCGCCTTTCTTAGATTGTCTTCCAATTTGGGAACGCGCGGTTGAACTTATGGGAAACTACGGGCTCGCTTCCGCGGACGCCATGATCCTCAATATGTTTTTATGCTCCAACATCCCGATTTTGCTTACAGCGGATCACGAGATGGCCCAGTGCGCGGCCAAAGAGTCCAAGGGAGCCAAACATGTCTTCATTCCCGACTCCGTGCTGATACAGTAATTTATTTGGATTTTCGCCGTAATTTTCTTACAGACTCAATATCAAGCCACACCGGATATCCACCTGACCTCCGGCGCACCTGTTCTCGGTGCTGGTAAAATTCCTTATCCACCACCCAGAACCCCATATCGAGGGCACGGAGAAGTGAAAGCATATTTTTGATTCCGGGATTGCCGCCTTTACTCAGCATCCGATAAAGCGTCACACGATTGACTTTTGCGACCGTCGCGACTTGTCCCACCCCAATCGCCTTTACGAGTATGAGAAGCCCCTCTCTCAATGTCGAAAGATCGTCAGAGCGGTCGTATTCCAGGCAAAGCTTGAGAAAATGCGAATAGACCTCGCGGGACCTAAGGGCGTCGTGCAAAAAACCTTTTGGTAGAGCACGAGATGCTCGGTGGCCCTGAACAAAAACCGCATAGGCTTCGTGTGCCGCCTCTTCGGGGTTTATAATTTCCTTTTGTGTTCTACGTCTGCGTTTCATACTGTTACATATATGCAACACTAGAGCCTTTGTCACTGCTCATGGTCAAAAATAATTCCATAGCGATTTTAAAGAGATAAAATTATTTTTAGAGATTTTGGCGAGTACGAATTTTCAAAAATAAGCCCCCTCGAAGCCGTCTATATTTGAACTGGAGTAGGGTTTTTAGCCAAATGGTGTTGGTTTACCTATATATGAGGGGTCTACGTTTTTCTAAGCACCCCATCCATCTGATCCATTCCAATTGAGATTCTTAGCACTTCATTTAGGCCATATCCTGAAAAGGAGGTGATGACGAATGTTATTTGTGCGTTTCCTGCTGGCCTACGGTTTTGCCTTTGGCGGCATTGAATTTGTCTACTGGAACATGAAATTCAATGGCTCAGCCCACGCCATAAACCCCGCCTGGCGGTTTGTTTCCCAGGTTCACGATGTATTTGTCATGTCTGCGATGATTGGAGCACTAGGAATCGCTACGCTTGTGGCGATTTATTTTATTTCTGAGAGAATGCCTTACTGCCCACCCGAACGAGAGCGAAAATCTGAGATCAGGCCAATCGATCCTGCGATGCTTGCGGAGGAAAGACGGAAGTTTGAGGACGAGCGCCTAAGACTTGTAGAACAACAAAAGCGCGAAGAAGAACTGCGTAAGCAAACTGAGAGCGATCGACAAAAACGCTTGGAAGAGGAACGAATGAAAATGTCTGCGGACGATGTAACTCGGTCCACGCTCCAAGATTTTCTATAGGGAGGAGACAATGATTCTTACCCAAAGAGACAAAAAACTACTAACTCAACTCTCGCGCTACGCATTGATGACGACTAAGCAAATTCAAAAGGAAGTCTTTAGAGGTATCGCGATTACGACCGTCTTACGGCGGCTTAGAATCCTTGAAAACGCTGGCTACGTTCAAAGAATCGAAGGCCTAGCGAACGCTGAGAAAGCCTGGACGGTGACAATGAAGGGCTGTGAAGGAACCACCGGCCGAATCCCTAAACGGAATTTTAACCGCTCCACTTTGCCTCACGACGTGAGGCTCACGGACCTGCGACTTGCCCTTGAAGGACACGGACTCGCTCACTCTTGGATCGCTGAGCATGAAATCAGGTCTCAGATGGCGCGGAGTCACGGCATTTCCCGAATGCAAGGTAGAAATGTGCCGGATGGACTGATGGGCATTGAATACGAAGGCGTGAAACATTCGATTGCGATTGAACTGGAGCTTAGTTTTAAAAACCAAGGCCGCTACAAAAGTATTTTTGCGAATTACCGATATAAAAGTAACCTCTGGGGCGTTTGGTACTTGGTCCAAACAAAATCTCTTGGTAGGCACATCGATCAACTTTGGAGGAAGTGTTATCGCAAAACACAGTCGCCGTATTTTATGTGGTCGCTCGCGGATGATGTGATCGCCAAGCCGCTGAATGCGACCGTCTATTGCTATGATGATTCATTCCAGACGGGAGAGGTTTGGAGTCCAAAAGTGTCCACTACCCCTGCTCATGAGGCCGCTCAAGGGGTGAGCGGTCAAAACGAAGAAAAAATTGAAAATCAAATAGCTCTAACTGCGCGAATCGAAAAAGAACTTCCCGCAAAAGCAATTTAGGTGGGACTGCCCCCTCCACCGCTGGCCACCCTCACCCAACGTTGTTGTTGTGATTGTGGCCAGCGCTTACGGTGGCAGAAGTAGTTTGGTGAAGGCAGGAAGTTCTGAATATGGATTTGAGGGATTAAGAAGAAGATATTTATAAAGAAGGATTACGGGAATGGAATCAAAAATTATAAGGCTAATGACGATTGAGGAGGCTGCGAGTTTTTTGAATATAAAGGTGTCAAGGCTCCGGATGGCGGTATTTCGGCGCGAGGTGAAGCATATAAAACTCGGCGCCCTGGTGCGGTTTAAGACGGAGCACATAAACGAATGGATTGCGCGGCAAACGGTTGAACCCGCAGCGTAACAAATTTTTAGGTGAGTAGATCTGTGGCCCTATGGTAAAAGGGGCGTTCAATTTGATCTTTGAAATCTGAATAGAATTTTTGAAAAGTAGGAAACGCCTTTTTCATAGGGTCTTCTTAGCCGCTCCGACAAGGGGCACGATAAGGAGACCAGTAATGGAAAAAATCAAACGCAAAGGCGGCATCAAGTATAGAGAACGTATCTATATTGGAGGACAGGAGTTTAAGAGCCCGTGCTTTGAGCGCAAGTCCGATGCAACAGCTTGGAAATCAGTGAAGCTTGCGGAGAGACGGCAATTCAATGCAACCGGCATTATGCCAGTGATGAAGCCGATTCTTAAGGACATGAAGTTCCGCGAGTTTGCAAAATGGTGGCTTGACCACCGAGTCGCACCACGCTCGACCATTCGAACCAGAGAAAGATATGAGATGAATTTAAAGCATCATATCTATCCGATGGTGGGTGACGTTTGTCTTTCGCAGATCACGCGAGAGCATCTTGACCAGCTCGTTTCAAAACTTCGAGAAACGAACCATAATCCGGTTGGAACCAACTTGGTGATGGGAGTTTTAAAGCAAGTGATGAGCGAGGCGTTCAAGCAGGAAAAGGTATCGAAATATCCTTTTGCTGATTACGGCAAACTCAAAGAGCCAAAGAGAGCGGATCACTTTATGTCAGCAGAAGAAACTGAAAAATTTCTTGCGGCTAACAAAGAAGATCCAAACTACTGGCTTTTCGTGATTGCGATGAACACCGGGATGAGGCGTGGAGAGCTTGCGGGGCTTTGTTGGGACCGGGTGGACTTCGATAAAGGCTATATCCATATCACTCGTCTGAGAGATAGAAATGGTCTAGCTGATCGAACGAAGACCCGAAATAGTCAGAGACGGATTCCGATGAGTGATGTCGTAAGGCAAGGGCTTATGGAATTGAAGGCTCGAAACTATCATCCAGAATTTGTGTTCTGCCATTCTTACGGGAAGGCATTTGATGAAGGACACATTTACTGGCACTTCCGGCGAGGCCAGGAAAGGGCGGGGTTAACGAACCACTACCGTTTTCACGACCTAAGACACACTTTTGCGTCTCATTTTGTGCAAAACGGCGGAAGCCTCTACGACCTGCAAAAGCTCTTAGGACATGCGCGGTTTGAGGAGACTCAAAGATACGCGCACTTGTCGAATGAGCATTTGGCAAAAACGGTCAACGTGGTGTCCTTTGGTGGAACGCCTGATCCTACCCCAAGTGTCCAACCGGCTCCGGTGGCTGAGCCCGTAGTGGCAAAAGCCGCCGCTGGGCCGATACTCCGCCTGGTCAGTCAGTCCTAAAAGCAAAGAAATGGCGATTTGTGTCCGGGTTTTCTGTGTCCGGTTTTGGCGTTTTTCAAAAAAGACGCGAGCAAACTGGGACACTAATCGGACACAAACGCCATTTTTCGGAAAATTCGGACACAGAAATCGAGATCGATTTTGTGTCCGAATGGGTCCAAAATCAGCCCCTTCGGGGCTCAATTTTGCGCCGCAGAAAGCGGCTTAAAATTGAGCCCCGGAGGACGCTGAAAAAGGGTGAGATGAGCCCCCCGCCAACCAAAAAACACGGGGGCCTCGCGGCCCCCGAAAGACTAAAAAGTCAGGTACCCGGACTCACATATAGGCCGGTTTATGGAAATCGTACTCAGAACGATTTCGCACCGGCCTTGAAAGGACGTAAATCATCGTGGATTCGATGAATCGGTGCCGGAGTTGCTGCTGGATCATCATTAGGCTTGCACCTCTGTTGAGAAGGTTTGTCGCAAGCGAGTGACGAAACAGATGCGGGTAAATTCTGCGGTCAAAACCGACACGGGTTGCGGTCGTTCGGATGTGTTTTCGCAAGTCGCCCGACTTGAGTTGATTGTTTTTTACGAGAGTCGTGAACAGGAAGTTTCCTTTTTCCCTCGGAAATTCCCGAAGGTATTCGATGAGCACCCTGGTACACTCGGGCGATATGTTGATTACGCCGTCTTGTCGGTTTTTACCGTCTCTCACGGTGACTTGATTTCCTCCAAGGTCAACGTCCTCCAGCTTCAAATTGCAAAGCTCGTGATTGCGAACTCCCGAATAGGCCAGTAGGCAAATCATCGCTTTCACGCGATTGGTTTTAGCTCCTGTAAGTAGACGGGAAACCTCCGCCTCACTGAGTACGTCTTTGATGAGTCGTTTAGGTTTTTTGGGTCGTCCGAGTTTGACGACGGTGCCCTTGTAACGGGTGTAATGCTCAAGCGCCAAAGACGTGTTTACCAAGTGGTTGTAGCTGTAGTTTTTGTCGTACATCCAGCCGATGTGGTCTTTGATGTGAGAGTATTGCGGGACGAATTTTTTCATCCGTCTAAGCGAAATGCTGACGGCGCGGCAGTAGCCGCCAGCCGTCACTTTTGATAGACCGCGATCTACCATCAGGTAGCCTTCAAACTTTTTCATTTGCCTGGCGAGTTTGGTTTTATCCATTAGATCCCTCCTTTGGGTTTATTGTTTTCAAACATCCAAAGGTGATGAGAGCGAATGGTGGTAAATCCGGGGTGTTTTGGTTTCCGCTTGCGAGGCTTTACCCTCGACACTTTGTAGCCGTCCGAGTCCTTGGGACTGGGATCGTCCTTCTACAAGTCTCGCGAGGCTCTCCTGGTCCAACTGACTCTGCTCATAGCTGCGGACTCAACGTGGAGGGGCGGTCCGTCGCTCCTCTGAAGTCGCGCCAGGCGATCAAAGCGGCGATCAGTCTGGAAAGGTTTTGGTGATTCAGTTCGAGAAGTTCAGAGAAAAAAACGTTCCCCTGGCCGCTGTGAAAATCGAGCGCGGCTAGAATAAGGGTTCGCCGCTCGGGACTTAACTCCCAGGCATCGGCGATAATTGTTTGTGGGGTGTCGCGCAGCTTGAGGGAATCCGCAGAGTCAACCAGATGACTCATTAGTGCGCGATCTGAACCGAGTAAAAGAGAAATAATTTGCTTCCCACAAGAACACACTGACGCCTCCAGCAACAATGACTTGAATTTTTTTTTGGCAGCGGCAGCACCGACCAACGGCACCACTTTCGCTGCACATTGGCGGTCTTATTATGGAATGTATGTCGTGTGGAGAGTGGTCAGTTACTCTAAGGTTTAGAATCTTTCGGATGCGAAAATTTTTCTGGCGTTGTTTGCGGCTCTCTCGCCCTTTCGGTGTGGCTGCGTACTTTCGTTCAGTGAGTCGCCGGTTCCGTTTGCGACCCTCCCGGCTGCAACGTGAACTGCAATATTTGTGACCACGCCAACAGTTTTCACAGAAATGAAAACTGGTTTCACAAATCGGACAAACTCGCTCAAGGCCCAGAAGTTCCATCGGCTCGACGTTTTGGGTGACTGTCGATGAGGAGGCCCGGATTTAGTAACCAACTCGCCTCCGAACCCCAGAAAATGCGGTCTTTTTAGGTGGGGGAGGCTTTGAGTTAGTCACCAAAAACTCGCAAAAATGCGTGGTGATTGTTCAAAATGAGGCCGTTTGAATCACTTTTTATGACCATCCTCCTGTAAGCATCTGTTTCTAAACTCGAAATTTAAACCGTCAGCGGCAAAAACGGCGATTTTTTGGCCTTCCCCGAGGGGTTCCCAAAAATCTGTTCGTAAGTCGGGTCGCGACTCCTCACCAATAGGCCATCAAACGTCTCAGAATGAGCTATAATCCGAGTTTGGAGTTCTACTGCATCCACATGCACTTGAGGGTCACAGCGACGTTGTTGGCCGCTGAAAGATTAATGGCAAGTTGGTTCACTGTTCCCGTCGCCCTTGCATAGATAACGGTAGTATCCGGTGTTTGGAAAGCCGCCGAAGCAGAACAGGTGACAGCGACGGCTGTGGATGCGGGGATACCCGTACATGTCTGGTTCGTAGTCGTGCTTGTCGGAGTATAGGACGCAACCGTGCAAACTCCCATATTACTCACTACTGTTCCGCTCGATCCGAACTTCACATCACCATTAACATCGAGCTTCGCTCCGGGCGATGTAGTC
>JBGSNU010000033.1:0-180974 GCA_041739415.1 Bdellovibrionales bacterium
TATTCCCTACTGCTGCCTCCCGTAGGAGTCTGGGCCGTGTCTCAGTCCCAGTGTGGCTGGCCGTCCTCTCAGACCAGCTACCGATCGTCGCCTTGGTGAGCCATTACCTCACCAACTAGCTAATCGGGCGCAGACTCATCTCCAGGCGACCGAAGCCTTTAACCTCTATGTCCAAGGACATTGTGGTCTTATGCGGTATTAGCCAATCTTTCGACTGGTTATTCCCCACCTAGAGGAAGATTATCCACGCGTTACTCACCCGTACGCCACTAGTACAATACCCGAAGGTACTTCCTCGTTCGACTTGCATGTATTAGGCACGCCGCCAGCGTTTGTTCTGAGCCAGAATCAAACTCTTCAATTAAAATCTGAAATTCAAATTTTAAAAAATGACTTTGTTCTAGCGTCTATTCATTGTTTTTTAAGTACATTGAATGGCCGCTATCAAAGATTAACTTATTGCCCTCAGATATTTGATAGATCAGTTAAGTTCTACCGTCCATCTGGGGACCCAATAAACCATGATAGCTAGCTATTTAGATTTCAAAGAACAAAGTTTGAGAACTAAGGGTTATATTTAAACTACCGATCTTCGTCAATGGTGTTTGTTTTTTATTTTTAAAATTTCTGCAACGCGATGGGATTGAGGTTGGCGGCGGTGCTTTGGCATGCGGAGAGTGGCTAGTGGGGTTGCGCCATTTCACTGTGGCTTTCAATAAGGTCAATTCAGTTAGAGAGTTGAGGGGGCGGTTGGGTGTGAGTGGCTAAGGGGTGTCTGCAAGCGCAAAACTGGTGGAGGCAACAGGGATCGAACCTGCGACCTTCTGAATGCAAATCAATTTTGCAACGCAGACCGGGCCAGACAATGCCGGACATTTTTTAAAAACTTTGACTTAATTCCCCTCTAAAAATAGGCAGTTAACCGAGACGAAGACCGACACACCCAGACACTTCAAGACACTCGACCTTCGTTGCCTAAAAATACCTATGATCGCATTTTGAGCCGTTTTTCATTCGAGAATCAGGAAAAATCAGAAATGGTCAAAATCAGAAGGTCATAGGCAACAGGATCGAATTTAAACGATAAGGAGACCTTCTGATGCCACGACTGAAGCTTACTGATTGGGCGATTCCGAAAATCAAAGACCCACCAAAACCCAAGCAAGAAGATCACTGGGATTTGTTGGTTCCCGCGTTCGGTATGCGCGCATCCTATAATGGAAGCCGGTCTTGGCTAACCATGGTTCGGATTCTTAAGAACGGCAAATGGAAGCAGACCCGTGTCACCTTCGGACGATACCCCGCCATGAGCCTAGCCGAAGCCCGCGATAAGGCGCGCGAGATTCAAAAGGAAGCCCAATCGGGGTCCGATCCAGTAAACACTATATTAGACAAAAAAACTTCCGAAGTGGTTGAAGCCAGCAAGAACACCTTCGCAGCGGTACGCGATCGGTATATCCGCCAATACTGCAAAAAGAACTTAAAGCCCAAGACGGCCTCCGAATATGAACGTGCCCTTACGGTAGACTTTAAGGCTTGGGAGGAACGCCCAATTTCTGCCATTACCAAGGCGGAAGTGAATGAGATTCTGGATGCAGCGGTGGAAGCTGGCACACCCATTAAGGCTAACCGTATGCTTTCATACCTTTCCGCAATGATGAACTGGGCCGCAAGCAAGGACATCATTCAAATCCCACCCACAATGCACGTTCGAGCACCTCACTCAGAAAAGAGCCGCGACCGATCACTTTCCGAAACTGAAATAAAAATTCTTTGGCAGGTGCTAAACGGCGAACCAATATTCGGTGGCCTGATGAAGTTTCTTTTGTTGACCGGCCAGCGGCGGGAAGAAGTGGCACAGATGCGTTGGTCTGAATTAGATTTAGATAGTGATCAACCGATGTGGGAAATCCCACGAGAACGGGTCAAAATGGATCGCCCACATCGCGTTCCCCTTTCGCCTCTGGCCGTGGACATATTAAATCGCGTTCCTAGGGTGGGCGATAAATTCACTTTCACTACAACAGGCAATTCTGGGATGAGTGGATTTAGTCGCGCCAAAACTCGAATCGATAATGCCATTGCACGCTTGGTAGCGGCAGAGGGTCTCAACGGAGTCTTTCAAAAACCTTGGGTGATCCATGACCTTCGCAGAACTTGCGCAACTGAAATGGCCGAGCTTGGAGCTTCACGCGATGTCGTCGAATTGATATTGAATCACAGGTCAGGCAGCCGCTCTGGGGTAGCTGCGATTTACAATCGGTCAGAACTACTTTCCGAAAGGCGAATCGCATTGAACAACTGGGCGGATCAACTGACCCAATTGGTCGCGTCGCCAATTAAAAAAGGCACGGCAGGACGCTTCAGGAACCGTTTACATACCAATCAAGTATTGATGGCTTGATTCAACCAGATTCATTCTAGGCGTTGAATAAGGGGCACTTGGACCGAGCTTGTCGATGTAAATTCTAATTGACTAAAACTTCACTCAAATCTAGCGTGGTTTCAGACATTCACAATGTCTGAAACCGCTAAAACATAAAAAACCGCCAAAACCATCAAAACGTTCAATCTTAAAAAACGCTAAACCGTTTCACCAATTTCTTTTCAACAGACTTGGGGGTTAGCAATGGAAGGTTATGGCAATCTACTTACATATGAGCGGCTGAACGAACGTGGAATCACCTATACATCACGGCACCTACTCCGATTAGAAAAAAATGGCAAGTTTCCGCCCCGGGTATATCTAAGCACCAACCACGTCGTTTGGTCGGAATCTGAAATCAATAATTGGATTTCAAATCAGATTGAAAGACGAAACGCAAAAATCGCCACGGGCGGTGGCCGGTGAGAACCTATCCGCACATCGACTTCGATCGCCTCTTTGGTTTCGGCGTTGGACGCCCCAATGACTTAATCTTTAAACGTCTTGGCATTGAGAAGCCTGAATCTATTGCAAGTTCGCTACTTGAGGTGAAAGTCGACCGAAAGAAACTTTTACCCCAATCTTATCGGTCTGAGCTAATTCAAATTCTCAATCGCGCCGTTGTCGAATACTCATCACAAAATATAGCACCTAAGGTCAGCGATGGTGGCACCATTCGCAACTATGCTCAAAATCAAAAT
Organism: Bdellovibrionales bacterium; assembly: GCA_041739415.1. GTDB lineage: Bacteria > Bdellovibrionota > Bdellovibrionia > Bdellovibrionales > UBA1609 > JALHOQ01. Next base: position 3,127 of record JBGSNU010000033.1, read on the forward strand.
CGACTAGCCGCTTACATTGAACTCGACGAAATCAAAGTGGTTGCGCTCGTGTCTTCTTCCTACGAATGGCCAAATCGCTTTGTGGAAAGGAATGTAATTCGCGCTTGGTTTCACATCGTTACCGATCTTCAAAGGCAACCTGACATTACAGAGCACCAAAGAGGGGTAAATGTTTAACGCAAGCTGCATCCTACCCGGCATTGGGGTGGAGGTGGCTCCCGTTAAATGGGCGCGCGTTGCACATCTCTTTTCTATTGCAGTCGAAATGCAGCGCCAAAGTGCCGCGACTCGTCCAAAAATTTCGGTCGCATCCAAGAGATTTGAGCCGTTCGTCATCTTCATTTTGCACCTTCGCAAAGTAGATGTTTTCGTCCAATGCATTCGCACACCCGACTCTCGCGTCGAAGTACGTGAGGACAATTTTATTTGTGCAGGTATTGTGCGCAAGGAATGTGCGACGGCTCTGCAATGAATTTTCTCGAGCACGCGTTAGACCATGCCGTCCGCGGATTAAAGGTTTTTCCCCTTCAACCCAATAGCAAATTGCCGGCAATCGACGACTTTGTTAACCGAGCTACTTCCGACCCCGAACAAATCGAACGATGGTGGAAAGACCCAGTACTGGGACTGATTCGGCCACTTAACATTGGCATTAGCACGACAAGATTCAATGGCAACAAAGCATTGATCGGCATTGATGTAGATAATAAGGGAAAGAAAAAAGGTAGCGAAGAACTGCTACGCCTTGAACTCGAGGGGCAGCCATTCCCAGAAACAGCAACTCAGATCACTCCAAGTGGCGGATTGCACTTAATTTACTTCTTTGACCATGCGATCAAACAGGGCGTGAATGTGCTTGCACCTGGAATCGATATCCGAAGCAAAGGCGGATACCTAGTCGGAAGCGGAAGCATCATAGATGGCAAGCAATACACTTGGAAAAATTCCAACGCACAAGTTGAACCTTGTCCGCAGTGGGTTGTTGAAAAATGTGGCCTAGCAAAAGAGAAGGAATCAATTGAAGTTGATACCTCAAAGATAAATCAAGACAGTGCAAAAAGACGAGCCATCACATATCTAGAAAACGACGCACCACTTTCGATCAAAGGTGAAGGGGGCGACCATACTGCATATGTAGTTGCAGCCCAACTCAAAGACTTTGGTTTACCGCCTCAAACGTGCTTGGAGTTAATGCTTGATCACTGGAATGATCGATGTCCACCCGGTTGGACACCGGAAAGACTGAAAGAAAAGATTGATCACGCGTTTACATATGGGAAAGAGGCCGTTGGTGCGAAAGCGCCTGAAACCGTCTTTGACAAGGTAGAACTCGACGTGCCTCCCCCGCAGAATCGCGGAGTCAAAATTGAAGGATTCCATAAAATCGGATGGGCGGCGTCATCCAACTATGTGGTGAAGAAACTAATCGACGCCTTATCAATGATAGTTATCTATGGGCTCTCAAACAGCGGGAAGACCTTCTTCGCTTTGGACCTGTGTTTACACATTGCCCTTGGATGGCCATGGAATGGGCGAAAGGTTCGCCAAGGCGCGGTTGTGTATGTAGGACTGGAAGGGGCCGGGGGACTAAGAAAACGAATCGAAGCCTTTCGCAAAGAGTACAAATTGACGGAAGACCAAGCCGTGCCCTTTGGCCTTATCAGCCACCCATTAGATTTACGCAGTTCAAACGCTGATCTAAACGCACTCGTTTCACAGATCAAAGAATTTCAAGCCCAGACTCCGCACCCCATCCGCTTAGTTGTCATCGATACTTTGGCGCGTGCGATTGCCGGTGGCGATGAAAACTCATCAACCGACATGGGCGCTTTCATCAGGAAGGTCGATCAGATTCGGGACATGATCGGGACGGCGGTCTTAGTGGTTCACCACTCTGGCAAGGATGGACGCAAGGGCGCGCGCGGTCATAGTTCACTTCGCGCTGCCACTGATACCGAGATTCTAATACAAGGCGCACGCCATGCCGTAATCGAAAAGCAACGTGACTTAGAAAAGGATACTCGAATCGTGTTCCGTCTAAAACCCATCGTAATCGGACAAGATGAAGATGGCGAAGTAATCACAAGTTGTGTGGTGAAGTTTGATTCCACGCCCTCAGAAGACTTTGATGAGATGCCGGCTTTACTAAGGCCCGGCACTGCCGCTTACAAAGCGTATGAAGTATTGACGGAAGTTGGCGCAGTGAACGGTGACAAAGTGGTCGTTGATGAATGGCGACGGAAGTTCATTGAAGTCCACGGCAAAGGTTCAAAAAAGAAATCCATGTATACGGCATTCACACGGGCTCGAAAAGAACTGTTGGATGCAGGGCTAACTGAAGAAGACGGACATTTTGTCAGGAGTCCACATGAGTCGACATGATTCTACATTTGTCGACATGTCGACCAGTCTACATAGTCCACACACCCCTAAGGGGTGTGGACTTGTGGACATGTGGACTGGAACCGGAAGTCAGCGGTCTAGAACGAATTTAAGGGCTTTAGAAGCGGTTATGTTGGTCTCTACACCAAGAAATCTTCCCGGAATCGTGAGTTCCCTTGAAGTCTACCTGAGACAATTTTCACATTTCGGGGAAGGCAATGTTGTCCACACTGTTCCGGTGGCAACTACAGTGGTTCACATGCCAATCTTGACCCCTATCCCACCGACATGGCCACATCACGTGCGCGGCGGGAAGATCGGGTCAAATGGAAATTCAATTCTGCACCGAGCGTCTGACTGGCAATCAGCTAGTCGACTCAAGATGAACTCCAACCCAAATATTCTAAATCAATGGCTTTTGCCTAAGACTTTCATCCAGGCCGGGGCAGCCAAAACACGTCTAAGGCAACCCTTAGGCACCAAATCATCCATTCAGTTCCAAAAACCTCTTAAGGGAGAACAAAATGATTTCATTTATTAAAACATCGCCTGAAAAGGCCGCCGCAATTGTGGCAAAGATCGAAGCTCGGCGCTCGAGCGCACTGGCCGACCTAGACCTTGCACGCGAGTTATACGGCTCTGCAAGCCTCGCCGTTGAAGAAGGTGCGCCAAATGCCACCGCAGCCCGCGACAAAGCTCTAAAGGACCTGAGGAAGGCCGAGAATGAGATTTCAGAAGCCGATGCAACCTTGACCGCCGCTCGAGCACGCCACGCCGAAGCTTTACGACAATTCGAAGTAGAACAGGCGGATAAGAAATGGGCGGAAGTTAAGGCAATCGGGATCGAGCGAGAAAAGTTGGGTTCCCAAATCGAAGCCGACATCATCCGATTGGCTGAGAACTTCAATAATCTTTTGAAGCTGGGCATCCAACAATATGAAATAGCGCCTCAAACCGATGCGGGCATTCACAACAGCCCCCTATCTCCCGAGGAACTGACGGACAAGCTAAGACTTTTCCTACTCAAGCAAAGTCCCAGGTTTCGCTGGGCAATCAAATGGCCATGGGGAACCGAAGAGATTCAACCTTTCTCCCACCACGTTTCCGATGGCAACGGATGGGCGATGAAGCTGCGGCAATCATCGAACTAACCCTGAATTTACTTACCGAAACTCGCAAAGGGGTCGGGCCTCCCAAAAAGACCGGGGGTGGGGTGCCGGGGGGGCCGGAATATTTGTCCGATTCCATTATCTAGCGGGTGTTCCGCAGACACAGGTTTGAAGACTTAGAAAAATTTTAAAAATTCCCACGTGGGAAAAATAAATAGGAGAATTTCAAAATGAACGACAGTCAGGATTTTCAACCAAGCCCAGTTGAATCAAACGAAAATGTAGCTACCGCTCAAAGTTCAAACGCTACATCGCCCAAAATCGAAGGAAACTTAACCGTAAACTCCGAGTTCTCATCGAGCCAACTAACTCGAATGGCAGAATGGGAAGTCGAGGCTGGACGGCTTACACGCGAAGAAGCTAACAGAATGCTTGCGGCAGATGGTGCCCCACTCATTCAAAAGCCAATCGACCCAAACAGCCCCGAGGCGTATGTCGATTCAATCATGCCGCCCGCAGAACCAAAGCAATTCACGATGCCTCAAATGAACTTTGATGACCCCACAGGTGAAGAAGCTCGGAACATGGATAAGTTTGCAAGATCAATTCTCTCTGATGCGCGCTTCACTCGCGAAATCGGAAACTTTGTGGCGGAAGAAGTTGCGCGAAGCTCAACCAAATTCGAATCAATGTCTGAAGCCGAGCGCATGGGATACAAGAGCGAACAGCTATCGATGCTTCGAAATATTTGGAAAGGCGATTTGAGTCGCAAACTCGGCATTGCGAGAAGCTTTGTCAACCATCTCGAGGCTATGAATCCGGGGTTCAAAAATCTTTTGGACACTACGGGCGCGGGCGACAATGCGATGATCATTGCCAAGTTCGTAATGCAAGCGGAGTTAATGCTTGAAAGGCAGCGGAAGTAATATGCCGAGACGAAATCAACTTACTCCGAAGCAACAATTGTTCATTGCTGAATATCTTAAGGATAACAACGGTGCACGCGCAGCTGAAGCTGCGGGATATTCGAAGCAAAACGCTAGGTCCCAGGCTTATCAACTTCTAAATCATCAGCCCGCAGTGATAACGGCCCTTGAAGAGGAACGCAAAAAACTTCAAGTAGCCACTCAGTACAATGCCGAACGTGCAATGGCCGAAGCTGAAGATGCAATGACGTTTGCACTTCAAACTGAAAATGCCAACGCCTACGTAAAAGCTGTGGAACTTAGAGCAAAGCTCACAGGTCTTATGATTGAAAGACACGACGTGAGGCAAGCAGGTTCATTTCAGATTCAAATATTTGGCATCGATGGAGAAAAACAAAAATGAAAATCCCTAAAATACGCGAGTACCATCCAGCTGGCCTAACAATTAAGGCGTTCCATGAATCAAACGCTTTTGTAAGATCAATTATGGGTCCGGTGGGTAGCGGCAAGAGTTCAGCTTGTTGTGTTGAGATTTTGCGACGCGCACACATGCAGGCGCCAGGGCCAGACGGAATCCGTCGAAGTCGGTGGGCTATCATTCGATCAACATATCCCCAGCTCAAGACTACTTCACTAGCCACGTGGAAAGCGTGGTGTCCACTTGAATACGGCAAAATTAATATGGATTCACCTATCAGTCATAAAATCAAATCCGGGGACCTCGACCTTGAGGTATTGTTCCTTGCGATCGAAGATTCGTCCGACGTCGATCGCCTTTTGAGTCTGGAGCTCACCGGAGGATACGTAAATGAATGTAGTTTACTACCAAAGGACGTGATTGATTTTTTGTGTTCTCGCGTTGGCCGGTATCCTTCAAAGCTAGATGGGGGTCCGACATGGTGGGGCGTGATTTTAGATACAAATCCGCCGCCCAGAGAGAGCTGGTATTTTAAACTTGCCGAAGAACAAACACCAAAAGGCTGGGAGTTCTTTAGGCAGCCTTCTGCGTTGGGACCAAACGCCGAGAATATCGAAAATCTCCCACCTGGTTATTACGTGAATCAATTGCCTGGGCTTTCGGAAGATTACGTCAAAGTAAATTTTGAATGTGAATACGGTCTATTGACGGTCGGCAAACCGGTTTTCCCCATGTATAGAGAAAGTGTGTATGCTAAACAGGATTTAGCGCCAGTGCCCGACGTGCCCCTGTTGATAGGAATAGATTTCGGCGTGCATTCGACGGCAGTAATCGGACAATGCCTACCCAGCGGGAGGTGGTTAATTTTTGAAGAATTTACGGCCGAGTCTCCAGGCCTTATCCGGTTCTCAGAGTCCTTATTGAAGTTTGTTCGGCAAACCTTTCCCGACCATGAGGTTGACATGTGCTTCGGCGACCCAGCTGGAGAAGCTCGGATGCAATCAGATGGTCGAACGGGATTCCAAATCCTCAATGAATACTTGCCTTGGAAATGCCAGCCGGCTCCCACAAATGAAATTGGGATGCGATTAGAAGTTGTCATCAACACTCTAAACCGAAATGTTGATGGAATACCGGGCATTCTTATTTCCACTAAAGCTCAGAAACTCAGAAAGGCCCTTGCCGGCCAATACATGTATCGCACGGTGAAGATGGCTGGCGAGGAAACTCTGCAAGAGACCCCTTTAAAAAATGAAGCCAGTCATTACGCAGACTCTTTGGAGTATTTGCTATTAGGAGGTGGTGAGCACGATGTGGTCCTTAGAAAGGTGCAACGGAAGAAGCGCCGGCGAAGTGGACCCGTCGATGGAACCGACTATGACGTGTTTGGATAAGTTTTGAAGCTATGCCTTCAAATGAGAGTTATTGAACTTAAGTGCGAACTTCCCGTGGAGATAGTTCTGCTTGGAATCAATTACTGAATAGACAATTCGGTATGATTCTTTAAATAGTTCGCACGCACAGCAAAACAACTGCGCTGATCATTTAGAAGATGTGTGTCTTTGGGGGTGGATGAGTTAAACAAGCCGACAACCCTACCATTCGAATCCATTACCGGGCCGCCGCTATTACCAGGAGCACAGTCCGCAGTGAAATGAAGCTCAGATTCTTGACTCAACATTCTCATAGGCAAGGATTGTCCAGTAAAAGACAATCCCCAACGACGGTATCCTTCGTCAAAAGAAATCACGGGCCCAAATGAGGCGCGCGAAGATTCGCCATCGGAGTCGGGAACGCCAACCGACACTCTGTCCTCGGTCTTTCTTGGAAATCCAACAAGAAAGACTTGCGATCCGACAGAGACATTTGAGGTATTGAAAGACAAAGGGGTGACGTCTCTAAGCGGTCGCGATAGCTTCAGCATTACGTAATCCATAAAGTTGGATTCTTGACCGAACGGTATGCCCTTCTGGAAGATAGGATCAAGATATTCGACTTGCGCATAATCACCAGACTCTCCAAAAATTTTCTGTCCAGCCTGGTTGAATAGCTGAATCGGGATAGGAATTTCTTTAATCCGACTCATTTCTTCCTCATTTATTCCATCATCGAGATTCAAATTGAGCGTTCGAGCCGACGTAGTTATAAAAATATCCGTGTTGTGAAGCGCAGTCCAAAGAGTATCCCTCTGCTCTACAATAAATGCCGAACCTCGGTCATATATCGTACAGATTTGATTGGGGTTCGCGATGCAGCTGTCAACCTGTGGCTTCATCAAGCTTTGCTCGTATGGATCGTAAGAACTCACGGCATCTGACAAGGTGGCAAGAATCTGTCGACCTCTTTCGGATTTTGGGTCAAATGAAACCAATGGAAATTTTATTCGAAAAACAGCTCTGGCAGATTGTTGAACAGCGGCTGGAATGGAAGCATCAGTTAAAGGGTAGAAGCCAGGCTCCGCCCAGACTGTTGCGTGACTTATTCCGATCCAAAGTACCAATAGTCGAAATGCGGGCGAATTGAACATAAGGTCTCCGTAAAATGGTAGACAGAGGCCGCATTTTGGCGTCACTGCATGACCACCACCACCGCAAACCCCACGTTTAACCGAATCAACTGGTTTAGAGCCAAAATCATGCCTAAAAATATGCCGCGAATTTGTCCGACCGACATGCAACCACCAACGGCACCCACTATGTTGAAAAGGCAGCCATATCGCGTTTGGGAATGAGCTTGCATCGGGACTCGGGCGCACCGCTTGGCGGCGGCTGAGGCGTTCCACTGGCGCCAACCCAAGCAAGAACTCTATCGATTTGCCACTCCCAATGGCAGTCCGTACTTAGATAGCAATCAATGACGTCATAGTGCTGCGCAAGCTTTAAGTGAAATCGCGCAAGTTCATATCCGGGAACAAAACATCGCTTAAAAAACTCACCAACTCCATTGCTACTGAAATCTTCGCATTGGATTAGGGATGCAATTTCAACCATGCCGTCGGCGCCCAAATATTTATCAAGCGGAGCCAGCACTTCACTTTGTGCAGGATGGTCACAGTCCGGTTGGCCCGAAGTATGAACTACAAGTGGCCACCAAGAACCATCTTTTTCCGAATCGTACAGAACAAGTGCATCTTCAGCTTTTGAAATTTTCGTTCCGCAAGTATCACAAATCCACAGTTTGGCTGCCTTGATTTCCGAAATTGAACTTTCTTTGATAATTTGCTCAGAGTTCCATTCACCGGCTTGCCAACAGTCTTCACCAATAACGCCCGACCAGTGAACGTTAAACTCATCTGGGGTTTCAGCTTCACATTCATCCTGCTGTTGATTTTCCTCTGAGGATTCTGTTTGATCGTTGATCAACTCCCGTACTTCACCGGCAAAACGAGTCCAATTTGTTGCCGCGATAGCAATACTCTTCAACGCGTCCATCGGCACGTCGGCTTCGCGTGCTTCCTTCAACAAAGACATGGCATCATGCTCCGGAAAGTAATTCGAGCAACGTTTTCGCGCAATACCTCGAATATAATAAAGCGCTTCGAGTCCTGGGTCTTCCTCTATCGCTCGCTTGGTTCTTAGTATTCCTGGCAATTTGCTAAGTGCGTACTCCACGGACTCAGAGGTGCATTTCCCATCGTCACCGTATTCGAGATACTGTGAGGCGGCTGTATCCATAGCTTCTGCTACTTCTTCATAACGGAATTTCTTGAGATACTTGATTACAGTCGCGCGATAGGAATCCACTAGGCTTCTGCCCGGCATTTTATCATTCCAGTATTTTACTAGCAGATCAGCTTTTTGGCCCGCTAAGTCTACAAGACCCGCACGCCATTGTGCCATCATTTCTATTATCTCTTTTTGCTCATGAAGTATTTCGGCCTGCTTACGCGCCTTGGATGCAATCGTTCTATCATCAAGCGGGATGGCCTTCTTCCCAAGGTTACACGGCTCACACGCGGTAACCAGGTTCATTATATCATTGGTGCCGCCGCCGGCGACTGGAATGACGTGGTCAACATGCAACGGAGTTTCTTCCGCCGTTTTTCCACAATAGCGGCATTTGAACATGTCACGTTTCAAAACTTCAAATCGAATTTTCTTACTAAGTGGCTTGCGCCCTCGAACCTTAAGAGGAAATTTAACTATTTCCATGTTAAAAGCCCGCTTCCGAAACCATTTGATTTGGTTCTTCTAGGGCTTTGGCTTTGCGTTTTGTCCGAATCGTTTCAATCTTCTTCAGGATTTTGTGTCCCTCAATCGCGATCTGTTTTTCAAGGGCGTCCATCTGTTCAAAAGCTGCGAACCGTTTTGTGCGATCAGATTCCATCAAATTAGTATAAAATGTTTCAACTACCTTTGTTTCAATCGGGTATCCAATTTCATCAGCTTCGACGATTTCATGAATCTCTTCTCGAAGTTGAAAGCACCAATTATTTGTGCCCTTTGCCCACCCCAAATAAATCAGTCGCACACAATCGAACGGTTCACCGTCTTCGTTGTGCGATATACATGGTTCTTGAATGATAGGAGTAGGTGCCCAAGCGGAAAATCCAAGCTTAAGTTGAAGCAACTGCTTTTCGGAGTTCTTTAAATCATTTGTAAGGGCATCTGTAGATTCGTTGATTTTTCTGGCGAGCGTGAACAGATCGTTCTCGACGGTCATAGGATTCCTCCTGTAGTTGGGCTTCCACCCATTTTATTGATTCCCTTCAGAGGTCAATCTGAAGATTTCGGCTTTCCAGCCAGACAGGTTCCTATACCGGATCACAAATGCCATCAATAACAATTCGAAAACGATAAAAGGTCGTCGCTTCGCTGCAAAAGTGTTCGCCTGACCGCCCACCAAGGGAGCTAGGGCAAAACGACAAAATTGGCTTTGTTCTTAGAAATATTTACACTGTTTTCTCTCATATTGAGACTACTAGACCTCGATCCCCAGTGTCGTAACCACCTAAAACTCGGTAAATTTCTTGAAAATTTGCTATTTTTCCAGGAGTTTGGTACTGGGATTGCAGTTATTCTCAAGGAAATCTCGGATTTTACCGATAAAATCTTAGAGAAAGGAGGTCATGTGAACGCATTAACAGCAGATCAGGGGGGAATAGAACCCAAAGTTAATCGTCTTCCTATGAAAGTGGAGGCGCCAACCTTTTTCTGGAAACAGGATAAGTGGTCAACTACTCGCAATAAGAACGTTGAAGCCATTGCTCACGAATGGAAGGCTTGCCCAGGTTTGGTGCGCGTTTTTACAGATCGAAAATTCGGTCGTGACTCTATGGTCATGCTGCGAAAGAAGGATTTTGAACATACCTTAAAGGTGCTGCACGATGTGCAACATGGAGAGGTGATGCTTCGTACAAATTTAGAGACACTTTTTGACCATGTAAAAATGGTGACTATTTTGTTCGAGCAGACGCACAAGACAGTCAGCAAAGATGAAGAGCCCATGGCACTCGCTATCAAAGCTCTAACTAGAATTACTGGCCAAATTCAATCGGTATTCCACTATGTTGCTGACCCGAAACCGATTGGACCGGCCGCCCTCTCTTCTGACGAAGAGGAACAACTTCGTCAATTGGAAGAAAATGATTAAATGTTTACTGAAGAGTTACGACTAAACTTCGAAAACGCGATCGGCATTCTAGCCGACAGTGCTCATGGAGTTGACGCTCTCGAACAAGTAAAAGTCCTAATGAAAAGGATTAAGAAAGAGGAGCGCGTTGAACTCTTAGCTGCATACCTTTTTCGGACTGCAATCGTGTGGGATGAAGTGAAAAACGTGATTTGGCCCGACGAAACTTTACGAAACAAAAACAAATTTGACCTGCTTCAAGGAGACATCATCGAGACCACAATGGTGGCCCGAATAGGGTCGGCGATGTCTGGATCAAAGCACGACCTGTGGATGGTCCTATCTCCCGACTGCGATTGCGTAAGATCGCCTTTCATAACAGTAGCTCCAATTTTCTTTTCTGATTCCACCCTAGATGGTGAAGATGCCATCAAGCGTAACAAGGACAATTTTTCGTTATCACTCGCGCTTGGCACTCTCAAATTTTTTCCAGTTTCTAAGTGCCTTTTTGGGGATCATTGCGAGCATTACTATGCCGATTTTACCGAACCCTATTTTCTCCACGAGTCTAACAAGGCATCTGTAACTGTACACTTTTCTATGCGGAAGCACGGGTGGCACATATTGAATGCGCTGGTAAAACACAAGGACTCACGTGCAGTAGATCGGGAAGAAGGTGAACGATTGCGGGATCACGTACATATCCCCTCCCCAGAGATAGCTCAACAGCAGTGAGTGTTACCTATGCCACCTTCCGCAACCATCAGGCACCATATCCAAATAGCTAATAAGAGCAACTAGGGTCGCCCAAATCTCCGTTCAAAAGCTGCCAGAAAGCCTAATCGGGTGAGTCAATTTTACCTTAGGCACCGAGAAATTTTTTGTTACCTTACCTGTTGCCTAAAACGGATTTCAAAAGAAAAAGGCGGCTTGGGGGCCGCCTTTAAAACTTCAAATTCTTAAGTGATTCCGTCTACAACGATTTGGTGGAGGCAACAGGGATCGAACCTGCGACCTTCTGAATGCAAATCAGATGCTCTCCCAACTGAGCTATGCCCCCAATTTGCGTTGCGACAGTCCGTTAAAATGGACCAGCCATGGGCGCTCGGTCAAGAGCAATTGAGGTGGCTTGGCAGAATTGCAGATTTAACGCCTACGCTTTGGGAGCGTTTAGGCGTTGGCCTTGGTGTTTCTAGACAGCCCTTGCATCCAAAGTCGCTCGGCTTTGGTGTCAAATCCTACGGCTTCAGCTCCGCGAAGCACGGAATCGAATACCCGCTTAAGGACTTCGACCTCGTCGTCCACAACTGGAGTCGTGGAGAGAGAGTCCTCGACGGCCTCAACGACTGAAACTAGATCAGGAGTTGTTACAACTTTGGGAAGCTTTGAAAGATCTAAACCACGACTCGGGACAGGCTTGAAACCAATTAAGCTCGCTGTGAGAAGAATTTTTTTGCCTGATTGAAAGTTCACTTGGAGAAATGTCTGTCCCTCGGAATCCACTCGCTCGATAACTTCCTCTAGTTCATTTATTGGGAAGGTGATCGACTTGCCGTCTCCGCTCTGCTGGATCTGGAGGGATTCCGAATCGCTCATTCGCGATCGGAGACCGTGACTCCGAGACACAAAATCCTTTATCTGAAGAGCCTGCACCTGTTTATTGCTTGTATCTGGCGTGTAAGACAATGTTCCCCCATATCCTCTAGAGTTTCATCGACCGATTAAAATGGGGACTTGAGGTATCACGTGATTTTTAGAACATTGTCTTGTATCAATCAGAAGCGGAAGGCGGGTCGGAGCATCAGTCCGAGACACTCTTACGCAAAACAAGCTGGTATGTCGACGAAGCTGTCGATCATTTAGGCGAAGTGGAAACTGTGACTTGAAGCGGGGTTTATATGTTAGTCAGCCGGTGGCAGGCTCCGATTTTGCCAACACGCCAACAAATGTATTTGATGTTGCAGAGCGAGGGCCTTGAACCTGAAGACGAAACTCTGCCCAATGGAAGTGCCGAGACGGCTCACCGTCATCCGTTTGATGAAGTTCGCATAGTAGTGTCGGGACAACTGCTTTTGGATATTGCTGGAAATCGACTCCTGCTGCGAGCCGGTGATCGAATTTTGATTCCAGCGAACACTCGCCATTCTAAAAAGGCCGATGGACCCGAAGATTGCATCTGTATCTATGCAATGAAGGCAGATTAGTCTTTCTCTTCCCGCGACTGGGTCATCCAATTTAAATACTGGCGCATGGTTTTCTCAAAGCCTCGGTCGGTTGGTTCATAGAAACGTATGCTCTTGAGCTCTTTGGGCAAAAACTCCATGTCTTGCCAACCCGTGGGTCCCGTGTGTGCGTACTTGTATTCGACACCGTATCCGAGCTGTTTACTTAGCTGGGTTTTTGCCGAGCGCAAACTTAATGGGATCGGCAACGTCCCAGTTTTCTCGACGACGGCTTGCGCCTGTTTTATTGCCGCGTACGAGGAGTTTGATTTGGGGGCACAGCAAAGGTAGGTCACAACTTGTGCGAGGCAGATGGAAGCCTCAGGCATGCCTACCAGCTCGACCGCTTGGAGACCAGAGATGGCCAGACTCAAGGCTCGAGGATCGGCGTTGCCAACGTCCTCAGATGCCAAGATGACTAAGCGCCTGGCGATAAACACTGGGTCTTCTCCTCCCGCCAGCATTCGCGCGAGGTAGTAGATGCCCGCCTGTGGATCGCTCCCTCGTACACTTTTGATAAAGGCTGAGATGGTGTCATGGTGTTCATCTTTTGTTTTATCGTAGCGTAACGTGGGCGCCTGTAGAATTTCTGCAAGGGCAGCGGGCCCGAGTGGTTGCGCCGCTACACCCACGTGATTATGTAAGCTCTCAAGCGCGGCCAAAAGTTTGCGAGCATCCCCATCGACCCAGGCGATGAACGAGTCAAGCCCCGAGGGACTCAGAAATGTATCCGGGTCCACCTTAAGGGCCTCGCAGCCCCTCACAAAGATTGTGCGTAGGCTCTCGTTTGACAATCGGTGCAAAGTCAATACACGGCACCGACTGAGCAGGGCCGAGTTGAGCTCATAGCTTGGGTTCTCTGTCGTGGCACCAATGAGTGAGAAATCGCCGGCCTCCGTGAAGGGCAGTAGCACGTCTTGTTGACCTCGATTAAGCCGGTGAATTTCGTCAATAAATACGATGGTTCGCCCTAGTCCAGAGACTTTACGTGCATGGGCAGATGCGCCGAGTTCACGAATTTGCTTAGCACCGGTCTCCACCGCATTGAGGCTGACAAACTCAGCTGTCGCATTTTCTGCAATCACTCGCGCCAGTGAAGTTTTTCCGCATCCCGGGGGACCCCATAGAATAAAGTTGGGCCAGGTCGTCGTGGTGGACTTTTCTAGATAGGGGCTCAATATTTTTTCAATATGGGACTGACCTACAATTTCCCGAATCTGGGAGGGACGAAGGCGGTCAGCTAGGGGGCCTTGCCCTGAGGCGGCCGTCTCAAAAAGATCCATACCGAGCGTTTAAACCTGGATGATGGGCTTGGCAAGCCAGCAGGTGATTCACTACTCTTTATTTTGCCTCCGAATATGCCGACAACACCCACTGTGGGACGGACCGATATCGCAGCCACTGTGGGGAGTTTCGATGTTCATTTCGATTGGTAATCCAATAGTCAAATTGAGATCTGTGATCGCGCTTGGGCTCACCTCAGCCATGGTGTTCACTTTGGGCTGCTCTGGCAAAACGAAGTCGGACGGAGCCTCCATTGAAATCAATCCAGAGAGACCCATTGTGATTGGAGCTTCAATTAAAATTGGCTCAGACGAAACTGAAATCGTTGGTCCATGGTTTAAGTTTACAGTCCCCTTTGACAATCAAACGGATGAAATCATCACAGTCGTTTCAGTTCAAACAGAGGTCACTGGCACCTCTGAAAACGGCCGCTTTGAGACGGTCGATGGCACCTATGATCCATCCACCAACAATTACAGCACCGACTTTATTGAGTGTAACTACCGGCACTATGGAGAGTTTGCGCCAAAAAATAGGGCCACAGGTTCACCGACCACTGACGATTTGCTTCACTTGGCCAGTGGAGGCGGAAACCCGACAGGCTGTGCCACGGGCACTGTTACTTTTTATGCGCAAGGCAACCCTGATCCAGGTACCGGTGGCAGTTATAACTTCAGCGGCAAACTGAAGGTTGTCGGTTGGTTTGGAACCTATGAAAACCCTACCGATCGGTTTGAGAAGACCGTTTATTTTTCGACCCAGTAGGACTAACTACTGCACACTTTTGACATTAGTGATCTCGGCACCATTGCCGTCCGCTGCTAAAATTCTAGGTGTCATAAATATTAAGAGTTCGTTTTTGGTGCGGTTGATGGCGCGGTTTTTAAAGAGCCAGCCGATAACTGGAATGCGCATGAGCCCCGGAACACCGTTGGTGGCCTCAGTTTCATCACTGGTGTAAATTCCACCGATCACCGCTGTTTGGCCGTTACGCACAAGAACTTTTGTTTTGGCACTACGGCTGTTGACGGCGCGCGCCTGTGTTTCTGCATCGACCACGGGGCCGAGGAATTGGCGCTGCACATCGAGCTCCATAATCACGCTGCCTTCAGCGGTAATCTGTGGACGCACCTTGAGGTTGAGGGAAAAGGGGGTGCGCTTTTCTGATTTCGTGATTGTGTTGGTCTCTTCGTTTCGGCTGGTGATAATAGAGACGGCTTCACCCTGCTGGGTGATTGTCGATTCTTCACGATTGAGGGTCGAGATTCGGGGAGCTGAGATCACCTTGGCTAGCGAGTTTCGTTCAGCCAGTTGAAGCGTGGCTGCCAACGTGCCTAAACCGTCCAATACACCAAAGCTGAGACCTGCAGAGAGTGGGCTTCCACCCGCGAACTCAGAGCTCAATGTAGAGGACTGGGCCCGCGGTGTTAGGGTTACAGGTGCGCCGTACGCGCCGCCACCGGGACTCAGGGTTAGCGGCGAGCCCGACATGTTCCAGTTGAGCCCCACAAAATTTTCAAAACCTTCAACAGCTTCGACAATTTTACTCTCGATGGACACTTGCGGAGGCACAACATCGAGCGTGCGCACGAGTTTATTTACCCGCTCTACGATTTCCGCTTTGTCGGTGACAATGACGGTGTTGGTGCGATTGTCGCCAATGACTTTGCCATCTTTCGATAAAAATGGCGTAACGCTTTTAATGAGATCCTCAATGTTGGCGTAGCTCGCGGGAATGACTTGCACGACCGAGGGGACGATGGCGCGCTGGGCTTCGAGAATTTTGTTAGCAGCTTCCGTCTCTGATTGCAGTGAGGCTAGAGTGCTAATTCGTAAAACGTTGCCTTGCCTTGTGTAGCCAAGGGATTTGGCGCGCATCACGGTGACCAGTGCCTGATCCCATGGAATCTTACGCAGCTTTAGTGAAATCTTACCCGTGACGTCATCAGACATCACAATGTTGGCGCCGCTTTCTTCTGCAACGAAGTTGATGACGTCGCGAACGTCAGCGTCTTTAAACTGCATAGAAATGCCACGCCCGAAGAAGCGTTGATTGCCTGTTAAAAATTCGTCGAGAGTGCGGGCGGCGAGTGGTCCCTGGTTGGCAGTTGCGGATTTTGGATCAGCCACTTTAGCTACAGTCGCGACGGGTGGTGCGATGGGCGGTGGGATGATGACGAGTGAGCTCCCCTCTTGCTGAATCATGGGTTCACCCGAACCGGCCCCAGCCATCTGAATCACTACTCGAGCGGTTTTTGAGCTCGCCCCTTGGTAGGCGTTGACGCTGCCAAACTGTGAACCCATCCCGTTCATTTGAAAAGGACGCTGGAGGGATGCTGGGAGCTCCACTTCAGCCATTTCAATGACAAACTGTTGAGTGGCAGCATTCATCCGTGTTTGATACTGTACGGGCTGCGAGGTTTCGATCACGACTGTCCCACCACTTGAGTTGGAGAGAAAACGGATATCGCGAACTTTGGCCAACTCCGGTGCGGGTTCAGGCGGAGGAGCTAACTGTTCGGGTGTTGTGTCGGCGACTGGCAGATCTTGTGGCGGAGCTTCTGCTGGATTGGGTGTAGATTGCTCTTGCAGATCTTCTTCGGCTAATTCCTCGCTTAAGCTGTCATCATCTAATCCTTGGATTTGGTCGTCTTCAGCAAGCGCCTGATCGTCTAATTCCGCGTCATCAGCGGCGACGATTTGATCATCGCCGTCGAGTTCGTCTTCGAGCGCGTCTTCACCGGAAGCGCCCTCTTCTGTTGTGGTATCTGATGCGACTCCATTGCCCTCATCCAGAGCGGCATCTGAAAATTCAGAATCCTCAATTGCCCCGTCCACATTAGCTTCATCCTCAGACTGGGAAGATGTGCAAGAGACGAGAGAGAAAATTGAAAACTGAACTACAAGCAGAAACGATAAAAAGCGCATCATCCGTGATACCCCTGGTAAAGAATCGATCTCACTCATTATTAAATCAGAATCAACGCTCGATGCGAAGCACTCTTGTTTTATAAATAATTTCACCGCGACGACGGGCCGCCTCGACGACTACAACTTCACCCTCGCGAATCGCGGCAATATAACCATTGCGATTCCCAATACCTTCGTCTCGTCCTAAAATTAAAACCTCTTTATCGGGGTCTAGAAACATGGCCCGAGGGTCCTTTACATCCCACATAATTCCAACCAGCTGCAATTGCTCAAGGTCGAATCGCTGCGCCGGGGACATTGGGCGCAGAGGCGCAGAGCTGTCTTCGGGATCGTATTCGGAATAGGCCTTGAATGGGTCTCGACGATTGACCATATCGTAAATGAAAGGCTCGAGAAATCCTTCGAGATCTGTCATGGCCTTTTGCCCCTCTTCAACAACGTCTCCAGCGGGAACCTCGCCTTGCTCTGAGGTCGCCGTTGCATCAGGTGGCACAGTGGCATCGGAGGTCTGTGCGCGTGAGCCGCCAATGAATTGCAATGAAATCAACAGTGCAGCGCCCACGCTCAGAATGGCGACAGCTACGTACGACAAGCTCTGTAACCATGCCGCTCGATTCATTGAGCTACCCCGGAGCCTGGAGGTTTCGCCGCTGCTGCCGTCGACCCTTTGTAGCGATATGCAACAATTTCGGCCGCGAGCTTCACGTTGTTGGCTTCGTCGGCCCGACTTGCGCCAGTACTGGAGGACGTGATGTCCATCTTTCGAACAATTAAAATCTGACTGATCTTTGTCAGGTTGGACAAAAACAACATGTGCTGCAGGAAGCTCCCCGTGAGTTCTATCGTCACGTTAACTTCGTCAAACTCTTTCACAAGTACAAACTCCACCTGTTTACCGGGAACAATACTATTGAGCGAAGATCCAGCGACTTTTGCTTCATTTGAGACAATTTTCATCAAATCTTGGATTCCAAATTGCTCTGGAATTACGCTGAGCAATTTTTGGATTTCAGTCCCAAGTTCGGCGACCGTGCGCTTGTAGACGATCGCGCGATCCAACTTGGCTTGATTTTCGTCCATTTGGCGCCTGAGCTCTGTGACTTGATCACGGCTGGCCGCAATGGCCGCTTCTTGATTTCGTCCAGAATCATACATGATGAGGTAATAAAATCCGGCGACAACGAAGCCGATCAAGACAGCACGGCCCATACTCATTCGCTGAATGACATCTATTAGCTTCATTTCATGTTCTCCACCTCAGCTGTGAACAGAAACTCCCGATAGCTGGAGGCATTTGGAACCTGAATCTCTTGATTTTTAACAACAATCACTTGCTCGAGATATCCGCTGTTTTCAAGTCGCTTTACGAATTCACCTAGATCTTCGGTCGTCATCGCATTGCCAGAAAAGGAAAACCTGCCCTCCTCCATTTTGTCTTTTTCAGTTTCGAAATTGAGGGTGGAAAGCCAAACTTTCTCTGGAATGGAGCTTTGCATGAAGTCTAACGTTTTTACTTCACGCAATCTCAGTTGGGAAAGGAGCTTTATCAGTTTAATTTTGTCCTGTAGTTCTTTGGCCTGGACCTCAACGTCCTTCACAGCTTCGACTTCTGCGGCTTTGGCTGCAGATTCGGTTTGCAACTGAGTCAGCTGATTTTGCAAATCCGCCTGTTGGGCCTTTAGACCTCCAACGTTGGAGCTCTCATAAAGTATGAGTGCAATCGTGAACAAGCTGAGCATCGCAAATTTTACCAGCAGCTCACGATTACCAGATGAGCTGACGGATCCCGTATCGATAATCTGTGTCTCGCCACTGGAGGATCCAACTCGATTTCGTACGAGATTGATTTTAATCATACGTCGCCCCGAGCGCGTAGGCCTAAGCCCACCGCAGTGGCAGCAAAATCTCGAATCTCAGAGGTAAAGTCGCCGCTCAGGTTTCTGGAATTGATCTTTACCGACAAGAACGGATCGAAAATTTGAAACTTCATTTTTGTGTGCTGACTCAAATGGCTGATGAGACCCACCGTCCTTGAAGCCCCGCCTGTAACAAAACACTGCTGCACGGGTAGCCCAGGTGTTGTGTTGACAAAAAAGTCCAAGCTGCTCTGAACTTCTTCGGCAATAGTTTCGTGGGTACTTTGTAGAATTTTGCTCACTTCCTCTGGCGCAGCTTGACCGGTGCAGGCAGAAATCTTCATAGCCTCGGCTTCTTCAAGCGAAATACCCATCGCCTTGTGAATTTCAGTCGTGTACGTCAATCCGCCGACGGGGATGTCTCGGCAGAAGACAACTTCACCTTCTTCGATAACCACAAAACAGGTAACAGATGCGCCTATGTTCATGAGAGCAAGAGTTTGGCCTTTTTGTGGACCCCAATTTTTTAAAAAGCAATTTGCCAAAGCAAAACCGCTCACATCAATAACGGCACATTGGAGCTTTGCGCTCTGAACCATGTCTTGATAGAGCATGGCCACGTCTTGCCGAGCGGCTACCAGAAGAACTTCCATTTGGTCAGGGTTATTGCGAAACTTTTTGAGAACGCTGAAATCAATATTCACCTCATTGATATCAAAGGGAATATACTGCTCGGCCTCCCAGCGAATTTGACCTGCTACGAGTTTCTCTTCCATCTGCGGAATGCTAATCCGCTTGGTGATAACCGACGTTCCCCACAGCCCGATGGCAGCCGCCTGCCGTTTTGTACGCATACCCGTCAACATCATCTTGATGGCATCCGAGATAGCGGCAGGGTCAGTGATCTCTCCACCAGAGACGGCGCGCGCGGGAGTTGGACTGATCGCAAAGTTAACAAGGGTTGCTCCACTGCGCGACGAATCGACTTCAGCCAACTTGATGTTGGCTGAGCCAATGTCGAGCCCGATTAACTTTTTAGACTGGAAAAACATCTTTGTGCCTCAGCGCAGTAAGCCCTTGATCCCTATTGGAAATTAAATCGAAGTGCCAAAATCTTGTCAATTGAGCGGGACTAAGGACGGAAGAAACAGACTTACGTACCAAACTCCCAGCTTGTCTCCCCCTAAAATATAAACAAGTGCGCCCAACGCTAGATAGGGGCCAAAGGGGATAGCAGACCTAAGGCCTGCTTTACGACGCAGAGCTAATCCTAGACCTACTGCAGCGCCAAGAATGCTGGATAAGAGCACGACAAAAGGCAAAGCTGTCCAACCCAAGAGTGCGCCAATCCACGCCAAGAGCTTGATATCTCCGCCACCCATCCCCTCCTCCTTACGAAAAACAAGGTAAAGGTAGGCAATGAGCCAAAGAAATCCGCCACCGAACAATACACCGACTAAGCTTGGCAAAAACTCTCTCTCAGGATTGAGAGCCGCACCAACTAGTCCGATCGCTACACCCGAAAGGGTGAATACATCTGGTAGGATCATATGATCGATATCGATAAACGAAACAATGACCAGAGACCAACTGAAAATCAGCAGTTCGAGTGTTGTCCAGCTGATCCCATACTTTTGCAAAATCGCTACAAACAGACACCCTGTAATGAGTTCCACCAGAGGATATCGAACCGAAATAGCCTGGCTACACTTGCGGCACTTGCCTCGCAAAAGCAGCCACGAAAACACGGGAACATTGTCATACCAGGCGATCGGTTGTCGACAACCAGGACAACGGCTGCGAGGGCGTACAACACTCTCGCCTAACGGGAGACGATGTATCACGACATTGCCGAAGCTGCCCAACAGCAAACCAAATACAAATAGTATGGCAGATTCAACCAACATCTTTGCCCTTAAATATGAGAGTGGCCACACAAAGACAAAGAAAGAACCAACTGACGCAATAACCTAGCGCCGTAGCCTTCGTCCACAAGGCCAGCGGCTGCTCATACAGCACTAAATCCTTCCAGTTTACTCGCTCGAGATTGGGCAAAAAATTGTTCACCACCCAGGAGATAGGACGGAGTATGCCCGCCCCTTCTTTTTGAGCGAAGTGGTTTAAACTGTTTTGCCAATGTCCTATGAGAAAAACTCCGAGAGAAAAGCACACAACGAGCAGGGGTTTGGTAATCATCGAAAAGACCAAAGTGACCCCAAGCAACACGAGGGCCTCAGCCAATAAACCCACCAACACAAGACCGAACTTCAGATCCACGGGCAGACCTAGTCCGAAAAACACCAACCCGAGGATAGTCGCTAGGCCCAAAACCATAGTGGCAATAAGCATGGAAAGCCCCAGACTCTTGCCTAAGATAAACTGCAGTCGACTGATGGGCCGAACCAGTATTGTTAGAATCGTTTTCTTTTCGATTTCCTTATAAACGAGGTTACTACCGACAAATATGGCCAATATCACTGCGGACAAATGAATGGCGCTCAAACCGAAGTTTGCAGAAATTCGAGCTTGCTCAGCAAACGACAACTGACCGAGCGCCAAGCTGACGCCAATGAGAAAGACGGCAAACAGAACCAAGGCGTAGAGGATACGATCCCGTATGACTTCGCGATAGGTGTTCATTGCCAAGACCCAAACAGCTCTCATTTCAGTTCTCCCGAAGCTTTGACTCCACGAAGTGCCACATTTACGAAGATTTCTTCGAGCGAGAGACGAGTTCGGCGAACTTCGATCACCGTTGCCCCCTGCCTCAGCAGTTCCCCAAGCTCAATCTGCAGCTGCTCTTGCGAAGAAATGACTTTGGTCTGTGCCAAGCCATTGGCCTTAAATAAAATCTCGATTTTCATACCACCTTGTTCGAGCAGAGCATCTGTCGTGCCCTCGTAAATACTCAAACCGTCGCGCATGACCACTAAGCGCTGACACAGACGTTCTGTATCATAGAGCAGGTGGCTGGTGAAAAAGACAGCTGTGCCCTTTTTTGCGGTCTCTAAAATAATCTCAGCAAGTGCTAACCGCCCGTCGGGATCTAGGCCAGACATCGGCTCGTCGAGGATCACCAGCTCGGGCTCGTGAATCAAGGCTTGAGCGAGCCCAATTTTTTGCAACATACCTTTGGAATAGGTGCGAAGCATTCGATCTTTGGCGAAGTGAAGGTCCACGCGACGCAAAAGTTCTACGATACGGGCATTTAGCTCAGGCTTTTTCCAAACTCGAGTGAGGTTTGCATAAAACTGCAGAAACTCTGTACCTGTCAGATGCTCATAAAAATAGGGACGTTCAGGCAAAAAACCGATGCGGCGCTTGCTCTCGACGTTCGGAGGCGCACCAAACATAAAAATGTCACCGGAGTCTGGAAAATCTAGACCGAGAATGCAGCGCATAGATGTCGTCTTGCCCGCTCCATTTGCACCCAAAAATCCCGTGATAGTACCGGCTGGGACCTTGAAGTTTAGACCCTTTAAAACTTCAACACGTCGGCCGAGTAAACCTCGAGCGTAGCTTTTCTTTAAATTTTTTACTTCAAGTAGGCTCATGACCGACCCATCGAAACGTCAGAGTGGAGTAACGCTAAAATCACCTTGTTTACGCTTTTGTAATGCTAAAACAAAAGCATTGGCGGCGTCACTCTCTGTTATGCACGGGATCGAGTAGTCCACACAACTGCGACGGATTCCGAAGGAGGCCTCAATGGACGTTCGTCCAGCGGTCGTGTTTATAACAAACGCCACCTGACCTGATCGTATTCGGTCTACACAGTGTGGCCGTCCCTCATGGACTTTTTTTACGTGCTCACATTCTATGCCCAAATCCGTGAGGTATTTTGCCGTTCCAAGAGTCGCCGACAAAGTAAAACCCATTGCGCGTAAGCTTTGAATTACGGGTAAGAGCTCGGGCTTGTCCTTTTCGCGAAGGGAAAGGAAGACCTCGCCTGAAAGTGGCAACTGCAGATCACTGCCAACTAGCGCCTTGAGCAGAGCCTCTGGATAGTCTTTGCCCCGCCCCATCGTCTCACCGGTCGACTTCATCTCTGGACCTAGGATGGAGTCGGAATCTGGGAACTTTTTAAACGGAAACACTACGCCCTTAACGCTCACGCCGGGGAAATTTCTCCAGCGGTACTGCTCGGGCTGAAGCTCTTTTTTGGTGATGCCCAGCATGGCCTTCACGCCAAGGTCTACTATTGGCACTCCGGTCGCCTTGGCTATAAAGGGTACACTGCGCGAGCTACGCGGATTGGCCTCAAGCATAAAGATTTTGTCATCTTGAACTGCCAATTGGAGGTTGAGAAAACCTAGTACGCCGATTCGATTGGCGAGTTCGCGACTCAGGTCTTCAATCTTGTCCGCCGTCTCTTGACGAAGGCGTTGCGGGGGCACGACCCCCATACTGTCTCCGCTGTGAACTCCCGCAGCCTCAATATGCTCAACCACTCCGCCGATCACTGTCCAATCTGGACCGCGCACAAGATCCACATCGACCTCAAGCGCGTTTTCTAAAAACTGATCCATTAAACAGGGAGCCTCTTTGGAAATGAAGGAGCCGTGTCGATCAAAATAGATCTTCAGCTCGTCATCGTTCTGCACAATCTCCATGCGCCGGCCGCCCAAGACATAACTGGGACGACAGATTATGGGATACCCAATTCGATCAGCAATTGTTTGAGCCTCTCCTGCGGTCGCCGCCATCCCCGAACGTGGGATGTGAAAATTTAACTCTTGGCAGATTTTTACAAAACGCCCACGATCCTCGGCCAAATCAATAGTCTCTAAAGACGAGCCGAATAAATCAGCCCCTGCCTTCACAAGCCGATAGGCCAAGTTAATGGGAGTCTGCCCGCCCAACTGAGCGACAAATCCCTTGGGTTTAGCGAACTGATAAACCTCATAAACATGTTCAAAAGTGAGTGGCTCAAAAAACAGTGCGTCCGACGTGTCGTAATCTGTGCTGACTGTCTCTGGGTTGGAATTGATCATAGCGACCTTGTAGCCGCTCTTTTGAAATTGTCTGACACTTCGAACACAGCTGTAATCAAATTCAACACCCTGACCGATCCGGTTGGGACCGCTGCCGAGTAGGGCAATCAGCGGCTGAGCAAAGGCAATGTCTTCACGGGCACTATGGTAGCTCGAGTAAAAGTAGGGCGTTTCAGAGCGAAACTCTCCGGCACAGGTGTCGACCTGCAGGTACGCTGGCAATATGTCGTGCTTCACCCGCAGACTATGCACAGCCTCAGGTGTGGAGCGGGAATGCTTTGCAATCGCCACGTCTGAAAACCCAAGCTTCTTGGCCTGCCAGAGCATTGGGAGTGAGAGATCGGAAGCCACTGCAAGTTTGTGTTCAAACTGCACCAACTCCTCTACATGTTCTAAAAACCAAGAGCTGATTTGCGTGGTGTGATTCACTTGCTCTACGGTTTGGCCTTCACGAAAAGCCTGGAACACCTGATACAATCTTTTGCTGTTAGGATAGGCGAGAAGGGCTGTCTCAAACACAACCGGATAAGCTCCGACTTCATTTTCTTCAAGCGACAAAATAGCCTTTTGTAAGGACTCTTTAAACGTTCGACCAATCCCCATGACTTCGCCCACACTGCGCATTTGGGTCGTGAGATTGTCTTTTGTACCTGGGAACTTCTCAAACGCAAACCGGGGAATTTTTGTGACTACGTAATCTAAGGCAGGTTCGTAACAACATGGGGTTGTGCCGGTCACATCGTTTTGAATCTCTTCGAGGTTGTAGCCAATCGCTAGCAGTGCGGCTATTTTTGCAATCGGAAAGCCCGTGGCTTTGCTGGCCAATGCCGACGAACGGCTCACGCGGGGGTTCATTTCAATGACCTTGCGAATACCTGTCGTGGGCTCCACTGCAAACTGGATATTGGCGCCGCCGGTTTGCACTCCAACTGCCTCAATAATTTTGCGAGCTTCGTCACGCATCGCCTGGTAGGCCACATCGGAAAGCGTCTGCTGAGGGGCAACCGTGATGCTATCACCGGTATGAACACCGCAAGGATCAAAGTTTTCGATGGCGCAAATGACCACAAACGTCCCAGATTTATCCCGCATCACTTCAAGTTCAAACTCTTGCCAGCCCAGCATACTCTCTTCGACCAGCACTTCGGACGTAGGACTCTCGTGTAAGGCCTGGGCTATCTTAATCTGGTACTCTTCAAGAGAGTAGGCCACACCACCACCGCCACCGCCCAAAGTGTAATTGGGCCGAAGGATTAGTGGAAAGCCAAGTTGATCGGCAACGGCCATGCCTTGCTCGAAGGTTCGCACCATTTCACTCTTTGGATAACTGGCTCCGACATCATCTAGAATGGACCGAAATTGCTCTCGGTCTTCAGCGGCCCGAATCACTGCGGGAGTAGCGCCTAACATTTCAATGCCGAGGTCTTTGAGAATCCCAGCCCTATCCAACTCCAGCGCCAAGTTAAGTGCCGTCTGCCCACCCAGAGTGGGAATGATTGCATCTGGCTTTTCTTGACGAAGAATTTTTTCTACAAACGGGAGCTTTAAGGGTTCAATGTAAACTCGAGTGGCAATCTCTTTGTCCGTCATAATCGTGGCAGGATTGGAGTTGATGAGGATCACTTCGAGGCCTTCACGCATCAGAGCTTTGCAAGCTTGCGTGCCCGAGTAATCAAACTCACAGGCCTGGCCAATGACAATGGGTCCGCTGCCAAGGATCACAACTTTTTTAAGGTTCGCTTGTTTGCCCACTAATCCCCTTTTAAAAGCGCAATTTAGATTCGTTGGAATAAATCTGATGGATGTCTAAATGTCGGTACTGCTCATGTTTGTGCTTCATACGAAACAACCGAGCGATTAAGTCTTCTCTTGCCTGCGCCTGCTCTTCTTCGGCCTGTTTGTTCACGCGCGCTACTTCTTTTAAAATATATTTCGAAACCAATGCGGGATGAAAACAAAATGCACTGGAGAAGATAAAGCCACCCTCATGCGGAATCAATCGAGCCTCAAAGTACTCATCCACATTAAAACCTTGGGTCAAACGCGAACCGCGGATGACATACTTAAAACCGGTGAATAGATCCCGAACGTAAACGTCATCACCCTTCAATCGCATGAATTCAAAGAGGCTATGTCTTGAGTTGCGTAGGTTTAGGTAGTGCGAGCGCTCATTTTCTTTTATCCCAAACGAGGAATCGTCCAATACCATTTCAATGGCCACTCGCCCCGTCATCTCCATGGGACGGAGAAAGAGATACCAATCTGTGAACTGCGCCATCTTGAGCTCAAAGTCGACGCTGGCTTCATCAAATGTACCGGCTTTGTCAAAAAAGTCTTCTTTGGCACTTTGCACTTCACCACGATACTTGGTGTCTGTGTAGTGTTGCATCAATCTGTCGACGTAGGGCTCATAGTTCATTGGGTCTGCCTTATAAAAAAGTCAAACAACTCCACGGCATCATGCGGCCCAGGATGACTCTCGGGATGGAACTGCACACTCATTATTTTCATCTCGGGATCGTAAATTCCAGCGACTGTGTGATCGTTCAGATTGATGTGACTCACTTTAACAGACTTGGGCAACGACTCTTGCTTGACCGCATAGCCATGATTTTGACTGGTCATATAAATTTTATTTACAATTGAATCTTTTATTGGGTGATTTGAACCTCTATGACCAAACTTAAGCTTGTAGGTGGTACCGCCCAACGCCCGCCCTAAGATTTGGTGCCCCATACAAATTCCAAAAATAAACTTCCAGCCTAGGAGTTCTTTAATTGTTTCAGGGGCGAGTTGCACATCGTTGGGGTCACCGGGACCATTCGATAAAAAAATTCCATCTGGATTGTAGGCCCGGATCTCTGCGGCGCTCGAGCGAGGTGGAAAAACTCGGACTTCACGGGATCTCGCCAAGAGTTCACGCATTGAATTTGTTTTGCATCCGAAGTCGATTGCCGCAATCTTGGGCCCGCTGGGGTTGAGTCCATTGTGAGTTTCTGCCTCTTTCACCGCCACCATATAAGCCCAGTCCGGTGCGCCTTGCTTCTTTTGCTCAATCAGCTTTTTGGCACGTTCGACCGCTCGAATGGAGTCTGACTCAAAAACAATAGCTCCCCAAGTCGTGCCGAAGTCGCGCAGTTTAAAAACAAGACGCCGTGTATCCACTCCAGATAAAACCGGAATCCCCGCGCGACTCAATTTATTTAGCCAGTCCCGATCTCGAACTGAATTTTGCATTTCAACGCAGACGAATCCTTCTAACCATATTTTTTTAGACTCCCACCATTCAGAGTTTTGCCCGTAGTTGCCCATTTGCGGAGCCGTGAGAACTAAAATTTGGGAATAATATGAAGGATCAGTTGCCATCTCTTCATAACCACTGTGACTCGTGTTGAAGACAACTTCACCGGCCCGCTCGACTGGAGCCCCTAGCTGGGCTTCATCACCTGGCCAAAGCCCGGGGAATATCTCCCCCGACTCCAAAACCAAGAAGCCACTTTTATATGTCACGTCTTACGAACCTCAAGACCGAGCATTAATGTCATGAGAGAAGCACGAATAAACACGCCAGCAGAGACCTGATCTAAAACTTTGCAGCGCTTGTCATTCAACACGAATGCAGAAAACTCAATTCCACGGATGACAGGACCAGGATGCAGCAAAATGCCATCGGATTTGAAATGCTGGAGCTGGTCTCCACCCACTCGGAACTGCTCACGGTATTCGGCCATTGAAAATCCAATACCAGAACCTTGATGTCGCTCCTTTTGCACACGTAAACCCATGATTACGCTAGCCCAAGCGACGCCCTCGTTAAGATTGCTGAATTTTCGAACGCCCTTCCAATTTTCTTGAGTTGGCTCAAACTGAGCGGGAGCACAATAGGCCACTTCGGCACCTAGGCGCCGGAGAAGCATCAAGTTTGAGTTGGCGACGCGACTGTGGAGCACATCTCCTACAATCAATACCCTTTCGTCTTTCACTTGGCCGCGGCATTGGCGAATTGTGAAAGCGTCGAGCAAAGCCTGAGTTGGATGCTCTGAGGTACCTATTCCCCCATTTATAACCGGGCAGGGCAATTGCCGAATGACTTGATCAGCCTCTGAATTGGTGTTGTAGCGAACAACCATCAAATCAGGCATCATGGCCGCAATGTTTTTAAATGTGTCTTCTAACGTTTCGCCTTTTGAAAGACTGGCGATGTTGGGGTTATCCAGGCTCACAGTTCTTAAGCCCAAACGACTCGCTGCAACCTGAAAGCTCATTCGAGTCCGCGTGCTAGGCTCAGAGAACACAAGAGCCAGAACTTTTTGCTGGACCCCATCGCCTTGAACCAAATGGTCAAATCGACGTTTGGCTTCAAATTCACGTTTGAAAATTTCAGCTCGAGAAAAGATTTGTTCTATATCTTTTTCAGTGAGTTGATCTGAACTTATAAATGATTCGCCGACTAGTGATGACATTAACCGAGACTGTATCCTGCTGATGAGGACTCGTCAATTAATCGCGTAGAACAGTCGCGACCAACGCACTTGGGGCCAGGAGCGAATTTGCTCGCCTTCTGTCCATTCTAGCGACATCCAAATCCATCGAACCCTCGCCACAACATCGGACTTCGGCACTGCGCCCCACGTGCGTGAGTCCTCATGGTCTGACCGTTTGTCATTTAACAAGAAAAGCATGTCGGGAGGTACAACTTGTGCTTCAAAATCAGAATGGCCCGTCCGATCTGGCCAAATTCGACGCGAACTCTCCCCGATGAATTCAGTGGCGAAGGCTCCGGCAATCGTGTAGTCCGCAGATTCGCCATTTAGCATCAGCCGCCCCAATCTATGCTCGACACGATCCCCAGGAACTCCGATGACACGCTTGAGACAGAGGCGGTCCTTGGCTTCTGGGCAGCGAATAGCGACCACCTCCCCACGATCCACCTGGCTAAGTCGCCACTTGGTTCCGATAAGAAAATCTCCGGTCCAAATCGTCGGCACCATATTGGTCCCCGACATTACAAATGAGGAGAACAAAAAAATGCGCAGAATAATTGCCACCAGCACCACTGCGCCAAATACTTGCAAAGAGTAGCGAAGCAAGAACTTGGCTTGTGATGCTGACGATTGGTTGGTCATCGCTCCAGCCGTCAGTTCAACGAATGGAAGAAGCGCGAGACCCGAACTTTGGTGGGATTGCAGAGAAACGGCAAAAAGGGCAAAGTCTCATCGCAACTTAACCAGACAAAAAGAGCTTTTCCCAATAGATTTTCTCTAGGTAGAGGCCCCCAATATCGGCTGTCTTTTGAGTTGTCGCGATTGTCTCCCATACAGAAGTAATGCCCTTCAGGCACAGTGAATGGGCGATCAAAGAAACGTGGCGCACCTTTTGTAAGCATTGCCCGATGGGTGCGGTCCCCGAGCTTCTCTTGAAAAAACTGAAAATCTGAATACTCGCCGCCGATATCTAGAGGCTTAACCGCGTAGAAGGGCTTTTGCGAGTCTGGGGACTCCGTCAACTCCATAGGCTGCACGTCTAGTCGCTCATCA
This sequence comes from Bdellovibrionales bacterium, assembly GCA_041739415.1. Taxonomy (GTDB): domain Bacteria; phylum Bdellovibrionota; class Bdellovibrionia; order Bdellovibrionales; family UBA1609; genus JALHOQ01. Next base: position 32,357 of record JBGSNU010000033.1, read on the forward strand.
TTTAGCTTGAGGTAACCCTCAGAATCTAGCTCGATCTTGTCACCCGGGAGTCCAATGACCCGCTTTATCATAAAGTAGCCGGCGTCTTCGACCGAGCGAAAAACCACAATGTCACCGCGCTTAGGATCAGAACTCTGAAAGAGCCAGTTCTTGGTGAACGGCACGCGCAATCCATAGGCAAACTTGTTGACGAGAATATGGTCATGGATGAGTAGCGTGGGGATCATACTGCCAGAGGGAATCACATAGGGCTCAAACAGCGCCCAACGAAATGTCAAAATCGCCGCTACCGCTAGGAGGAAGGAACCAAATCCCTCACCAAACATGGCTTTCTTTAAATTGGCCACGGGGCCCCTTTCTTACCTATCGCACTCAAGATTCATTCACCGAGTGGAACAGCCTTTTCCAACGAACAGTTAAAGGATTGCACAGGAAGGTGACCACAGGCAACGTCGTTTCACAACTCAGCCAAACCCACGAGGCACGCCCGATCATATGGTCACGAGGTACAAATCTAAACTGCTCTTCCCAGGAGCGGCTGTCTTGAGAGTTGTCGCGATTGTCGCCAAGAACAAAGTAATGATTGTGTGGCACAGTATAGGGTCCAAAAGTGCCAAGGCGACTAGACTCCTTACGAAGCAAGATGGAGTGTGGGGCTGCGCCCAAATGCTCGAGCCACTCCACGTAAAGCGAGAGTCCTCCCGCATCCTTGTCGCCAGGGAAATCTGCGTCGCGCAACCAGCCCCAAGTTTTACTCATATCGTGTGGAATAGTCTTGTCGACTAGTTTTTCATTCACATACAGATTGCCATTCTCATAAATGACTCGATCGCCCGGCAATCCGATAATTCTCTTAATGTAATATTGCTCTTTGTTGGCAGGGTATTTGAAAACCATGACCTCGCCTCGCTCTGGCTTGTGCCAACGCAACAACCAGTTTTCCGTGAACGGCATGCGGAGACCCATAATGGCCTTGTTTACAAAGATGTGGTCGTTGATAAGGAGCGTCGGCAGCATGCTTGGCGAGGGAATTACGTACGCCTCAAACACAGCCCAGCGAACAAAAAGAGCGAGACCAATGGCAAGCGCAAAAGAGCCGGGCCCTTCCGTCCAAAATCGCCGACTTTGCACTAGTCTTCCACCTTCAGAATAGCTAAGAAAGCTTCTTGCGGCACATCCACGGTGCCTACGGCCTTCATGCGTTTTTTGCCTTCTTTTTGCTTTTCCAAAAGCTTACGTTTTCGGCTGATATCTCCGCCGTAACATTTGGCAGTTACGTCTTTGCGAAGTGCGCCCAAGGTCTCCCGTGCTACAATCTTTGAGCCGATAGCCGCTTGAATATTGACTTGATATTGCTGGCGCGGAATAAGCTCTTTCAACTTACTAGCCAAAGCACGTCCGCGGGTTATGGCCTTGGACCTGTGCACAATTATAGAGAGTGCATCAACAGGCTCAGTATTGATCAAAATGTCCATACGAACCAAGTCGCCATCTTCAAAATCAGATAGTTCGTACTCCATGGAGGCATAGCCTTTGGTAATCGACTTTAATTTATCGTAAAAATCCATCACCATTTCATTGAGAGGTAGGCGGTACTCAATAATGACTTTGACGTCCGTAATGTACTCCATGCGAATTTGGCGACCCCGGCGATCCTCACACAATTTCAGAAGACCACCTATGTATTCTGACGGAGTGTGAAGCGACAATTTGACGTAAGGCTCTTCAATTCTCTCAATCTCAGTGGGCTCTGGCAGTTTTGAGGGATTCTCGAGCTCGATCATTTGACCATCTGTTTTGTGCACTCGATAGACTACCGTCGGCGCAGTCGTGATCAATGCCAGATTGAACTCCCGCTCGAGTCGCTCACGCACAATCTCCATATGCAATAGACCTAAGAAGCCGACGCGAAAGCCAAAGCCCAAAGCATCTGAGGTTTCTGGCTCGTAATTCAGGCTCGAATCATTGAGCGTCAACTTTTCTAAGGCTTCTTTTAGATCCTCAAAATGCTGAGCCTCGACCGGAAAAAGTCCTGAAAATACCATCGGCTTACTCTTTTGAAACCCTGGAAGTGGTTCTTTAGCCGACCGCTTGGCCGTAGTGACCGTATCTCCGACTCGCACGTTGCGAATATCCTTGATCCCACAAATTATGAATCCCACCTCGCCAGCCTCAAGCTTATCTAAATTCTCGGGGAAGGGCTTAAATACACCAAGCTTAAGGACCTCATATTCAGTGTCAGTGGCCATAAACTTAATTTGCTCACCTCTGCTGACTGTGCCGTCCATCACGCGAACCAAACTGACAACACCCTGATACGAATCAAACCAAGAGTCAAAGATCAGCGCCCTTAAAGGGGCCGAGCGATCGGCTTTGGGTGGAGGGACCTTAGCCACAACGGCCTCTAGGATTTCTTGAATTCCCTTCATCTCTTTTGCACTGGCCAAAATGGCTTGAGAGGCATCCAGACCAATGTGGTCTTCGATCTGCCGTTTTACCCCCTCAGGGTCGGCGGCCGGGAGGTCAATTTTATTGAGAACGGGGATAATCTCAAGATTGTTACCTAGAGCCAAATAGACGTTCGCCAACGTTTGTGCTTCGACGCCCTGTGAAGCGTCCACCACCAACACGGCACCCTCACATGCGGCTAGGCTTCGAGACACTTCATAGGAAAAATCCACGTGTCCGGGTGTGTCAATGAGGTTCATCTGATACGTGTGGCCATCTTTTGCTAAGTAAGACAGCCGCACGGTTTGAGCCTTGATTGTGATTCCACGCTCGCGCTCGAGATCCATGCTGTCGAGAAACTGCGCGCGCTTCTCGCGGTCACTGATAGTTTTGGTGAAAGACAAAAGGCAATCCGCCAAGGTGGACTTGCCATGGTCGATATGAGCGATGATCGAAAAATTGCGGATGAACTCAGGCTGCATATTCGTCATTACTCATTTTCTAAAGGATTTCGGATAGACTCCGGCCAAGGCTTGCTCACTAGTTTTATGAACTATTATGTAGAAGTCCACTCCCCTATAAGCGCTTCAGCGTGCTCACTGCGTCACGAAGGGCCTCCACTTGGTTCACCTTCTCCCAAGTGAGCTCGCGCTCGGATCGACCGAAGTGACCGTAGTTGGTGGTCTTACGAAACTTAGGCTGCAGCAGCTCGAACTGCTCGACAATCGCGGCAGGCTTCAAATTCCAAACTTTGCCCACTGCTTTAGCCAAAACCTCTCCGCCCACTTTGGACGTCCCGTAGTCGTTCACCATAATGCTCACGGGTTCTGCAACGCCAATTGCATAGGCCAACTGCACCAACACTTTGTCGGCGAGGCCAGCGCTCACAATATTTTTAGCCACATGTCGGGCGGCATACGCTGCTGATCGATCCACTTTCGAAGCGTCTTTGCCGGAGAAGGCACCGCCGCCATGGGCACCGTGACCGCCGTAGGTATCTACAATAATTTTTCGCCCAGTTAGACCGCAGTCGCCGTGCGGTCCACCGACAACAAACCGACCGGTGGGGTTAATGTGAAACTTGGTTTTACTGTCAATCCAGGACGCGGGGATCGCTTTTGGAACAAGCTCGTCAAGAATGAACTCACGGACTTTCTTTTGATCGACATCAGGCGAATGTTGAGTGGAGAGAACTACAGTGTCCACTCGCGCAGCTTTGCCATCGCGGTACTCGACCGTCACCTGACTTTTAGAATCGGGCCGCAAAAAATCGACGACACCTTTCTTTCGCATCTGTGCAAGTTCAAACATTAATTTATGCGAAAGACTCAAGGTCAAAGGCATACACTCTGAGGTCTCGTTGTTGGCATAGCCAAACATGATCCCTTGGTCGCCGGCGCCTTGCTCACTGCCATCCACACCGCGAGCAATGTCGGGACTCTGCCGGTCCAGCGACACAAATACCGCACAGGCCTTATAGTCAAAGCCCTTTTCAGAGTCGTCGTACCCAACGTCCTTTACCACATCACGAACAACGGCGTTGTAGTCTACAACCCCTGAGGAGGTGATTTCACCAGCCAAGACGACAAAGCCGGTGGAGACCATAGTCTCACAAGCTACGCGCGAGCGTGGATCTTGGGCCAAGAAAGCATCGAGAACACCATCGCTGATTTGATCGGCAAGTTTGTCGGGGTGACCTTCGCTAACGGATTCACTTGTGAAAAGATAGTTGAGCATAATGAGCCCTTCGCCTTAGTTTTGAAAACTAAGAATTATCTGGGCTCGCGACCTAGAGTCAACCGACTTTCAATCCCCTGCGGTGCGAAGCAGATTTATGCTTCTGGACTTTGGCTTTCTTCCGAGCCAGCTGCCTCGACATCTTTTCTAGAGCGATATCAACAGCGGCCAGATAGCTTTCGGCCTCACATTGGGAGTGCATCTCTATGCCCTCTGCCCGCACGTGAATACCCACGCAGCTGGCAACCCCCTCGGTCCAAAATGTGACCTCTATCTTGAATGGCTTCATTTCATACTTTTCTAATCTTGCGATCCGATCGTCGACGTAATGGGTGAGCTCTTGCGAGGGCGATTGGTGGCGAAACTTATATTCAATTTGCATAAGTATTTATCGGCCTTGGGCCCCCGGACTTTAGGCCAATTCGAAAAAACTCTTAAGAGATGTCTCAAAACGACGATTCGGCTTAAAACATCTTTTTACGTTTGCTCGAAGGTAAAATTCGTAGCATATCTCGATATTTAGCTACAGTGCGTCGGGCAATTTGAATGCCATCCTTTTTAAGGAGTTCGACAATTTTTTGATCCGACAAGGGAAGCTTCTGATCTTCTTGATCCACCAAACTTTTGATTTTTAGTTTGACGGACTCGCTCGCCAAAGAGTCGCCGTCAGTCATGCTGATTCCGGAATTGAAGAAATACTTCAATTCGAAAATTCCTCGAGGTGTATGCACATATTTGTTGGTTGTCACGCGACTCACAGTCGACTCGTGCATGCCAATATCACTGGCAATGTCTCGCAATATCATCGGTTTGATATAGCCTGGGCCCTTCTCAAAAAAATCGGCTTGGTGCTTAACTATACTCTCAGTCACCTTGTAGATGGTTCGCTGCCTCTGGTGAATCGACTTAATCAACCAAACCGCCGACCGCAGCTTGTCTTGTATGTAGCTGTGAGCACCGGGCTCTCCCCCGCCCGAAGTGGGGCTGGATGCGGTTTCTCCTTTCAAAATGCTTTTGTACAAATTTGAAATTCTGAGCCTTGGCAAACCATCTTCGTTTAGAGCAACCATGTACTCGTCGCCTACTTTGTAAACATAGACATCAGGTGTTACGAACTGCGTGTCCTGCGGCATGTAGGCGCGCCCGGGCTTGGGGTCCATGATGTAAATGATCTTACAAATCTCAACCACATCCTCCATCGGCAGATTCATGGCTTTGGCAATGCCGGCATAGTTCTTTTTTTCTAAATCTTTGATGTGATCATTGAGGAGCTTCACCAAATCATTTGTGTCTTCTTCTAGATGCTTCGCTTGAACCAACAAACACTCTTTTAAATCACGGGCGCCAACACCTGCGGGATCAAATTCGTGCAAAAAAGGCAACATCGACTCTAGCTCTTCGAGTGCCATATCCTCTTCACTTGCGATTTCGGCTAACGGAGTTTTTATATAACCGTCTTCATCCACGTAGGAGATCAATACCGCCAGAGTCGTCTGCTCTTCCTCATTGAAACCGCCCAGCCCCACTTGCCACATCAAATGATCGTGCAACGAGGTGCTAGTTGAGATTAGGTTCTCATAGTTCATGATCTCTTCAGTACCGCCCGAAACACCCTGTGGGGGTTTGTAGTTTGAGTCTAGGTAGTTCTCCCACTCAAACTCCTCTTGCTGCCGAGGATCGGCTCCGGCCTGTGACTCAGGGCTATCAGGAACCTCCTGCGCACCTGTGGATTCGGACTCAAGAGTCTTGGTGGCCACCTCATCTTCAGTGGAATCTTGAAATTCCTCCAGGACAGGATTCTCATCTAGCTCTTTGCGGATCGCTCCCTCAAGTTCAAGGCGCGACAACTGGAGCAGCTTGATGGCTTGTTGTAGCTGCGGCGTCATCCGCAGCTGCTGGGATAGCTTTAAACTCGTCTTTAGTTGCATGGCCATGATGTACCTCTCAGTGTCCCACTTAAATAATCACAATCTAAAATTTTCACCCAAATAAAACTTACGGGCCAATGGCGATTCAGCAATTTCTTGCGCTGAACCAGCCACCTCTATCTGCCCATCCTTCAAAATGTGTGCGTAATCGCAAATGCCTAAAGTCTCCCGAACGTTGTGATCTGTAATTAAGACGCCAATTCCCAACGCCTTGAGTTTACGAACAATCTCTTGGATGTCGCCAACGGCAATTGGGTCAATGCCGGCGAAGGGTTCGTCCAATAGAAGAAACTTGGGACTACCCGCTAACGATCGAGCGATTTCAACCCGCCGACGCTCACCACCGGATAGGGCATAACCGTAGCTGTCCCGAATATGTTGAATATGAAAATCCTCGAGCAAGGACTCCAGCCGCTCGGAGCGCTCAGCCCCAGTGAGATCTTGTGCGTCCAGCGCCACCTGAATATTCTCAGCCACCGTCAACCGCCGAAAGATGCTAGGCTCCTGTGGCAAGTAGCTTAAACCCGCGCGAGCTCGTCGATACATTGGCAATGCCCCAATGGAGTGACCATCTAGATCGACCTCTCCTTCGTCCGGTTTTACTAAACCTACCACCATATAAAAACTCGTGGTCTTGCCCGCGCCATTGGGCCCCAGCAGGCCAACCACTTGACCGCTTTCCACCTCAAACGAAACGCCTCGCACAACTTGCCGAGCTTTAAATTTTTTGCTTACATTTTTTATCGACAAACGACTCACGGCCTCGTTACTCCTCTAGCACCACGCTCATCCACTTCGGCTCTTGCTCCTTGAACTTCAATTCGCTTACCACCGTCTATAAATACAATTTCTCGGCCCCGCAGTTCATCATTATTTTGCACCACTCTTGGATTTCCCCTAAAGACAAATCGGTTGGTTTCAAAGTCGACATTCACATTTTGCGCCGTTGCCCATTTTTGCGTATCACTCACCCTCGCACCGCCCGTAAAAAAAGCAGTTTTCACCATGTTGCTTGCTGAATCATAGGCAAATTGCGCCTCTGGGCCGGTGATGCGCATGGAGTCCATATCCAAAATCACATTGCCGATAAAACGAGCCGTCCGATCTTTACCACTAAATTGCGATCGATGGCTGCGGATGTACGCCTTACGTTCTGGCCCAATTCCTTTTTCAGCTCGCACATCGCTCAGGATTTCCATTGTCGACTTGAGCAAGGAGGCATGCATTCCTTTGCCGGTTAGATTTAAGCTCTGACCCTTTGCGTCCTTGGGGCCTCGCATAGCCACTTGATTGGCAGCCCGAAGAATGCGCTTCTTGGACGCATAATCCATACTTTCTGTTCGAAATTCATAACCGTTGCTCGACCGAGTGATGACATCGCCTTCGATGAACAGGTCCTTCCCTTTGGTGTTCACTAATCCTCGGTTGCCCGTAACGGTAAACGTCACACCCGAATCAGAAAAGAATACGGCCTTTACTTTTTGCAAATGCAGTTGATTTTTTGCCTTCACGCTCGAAGCTTTGTCTGCCCAGAGTTCCCATTCCTTCTTGCCCTCTTGAGTTTCGATCATATGCATCCCCTGCATGCTCTGATCGATTTTTTGCCCAGGGGCGAGACTTGAGTCCAAGTCCTCGCTAGAAGATTCGGGAACAGCCGGAGAGGGCATAAGTCCAGCCTTGGTTTCTGCATCACGAATTTGTCCGGGTGCGATCAAGACAATTTGCACCAGCAGAACCAGCATCGCGAGACTCAAAGCAATTTGTATAATTCTGTTCTTCATCTTCGCCCTCAGTTTAACATAGGTGAGAGCTCGATTAGCACACTTATTGCAGAGTTTACAGCAATAGCCTGCCCAATGCCCAGTTTGCAAACTTGCGACACAGTCAGACTCCCATGTTAGCATCCAAAACTGGAGCGTCTCATTCAAGTTCAACCTGGCATTTTCCGAATAACACACATATGTCGCGCCAATGGTTCATACAAAATGGTGATGTGATCGACGGTCCTCTGTCGACAAGCGACGTGCAAACTCGTGTGCAGACCGGGCAGTTGAACAACCACAATCTCATTTGGGGACGGGGCATGAGCACCTGGTACACACCCGCCACTTGGCTAGCTGAGCTCTCCCAACTTATGACTGAAACGCAGCAAGAGACTATAACTGAGACCTGGCATTACGCGGATAAGGGGCAATCGCATGGACCCTTTCTCCGCGAAGCCCTGTTGGCCAAATTAAAAACTTTGGGCAGTGTGGGCACTGTGATGCTTTGGACAAAAGGTATGAAGGAATGGGCACCACTGTTTGAAATGCACGACATTTTGACTGAACTCGGAGTAAACAAGCGGCAGTTCCCCCGCGCCGAACTGACCGGAAAAGCTGTACTGAAAGATGGTGGTTCGACTTTGGTCGCACCACTCGTTTCAATCAGTGAGGGTGGCTTCGGCATTCAATTAGATAGCGGAGTCGTCACTGGGCAGATTGTAAGTGTAGAGTTGCATAGCCCTTCCTTTCGCGAAGTGATACACGCGAAGGCCGAAGTCCGATACGCTGGAACTGGCGTATTTGGGATGAAGTTTATCCAAATTAGCGTCGAAAATCGGGGAGTCATTGTTCAGCATGTGCGACAGGCCCAAGTGCTTTTTACGATCAAATCCGCCGCCTAAAATGATTTTACATTGAGGCAGAAGCCTCTCCCTCTTTCTTTAGCACTGCAAAATTGATTTCTTGAACGCCCGCTTCGGTGATGGTGTACATGACTTTTTTGATAGTGAGAAAGTCGACATTCTTGTCAGCTTGAATTGTCAGTTTGCGGAAATCATCCGTCTCTTCAGACTTAGGCATTTGCTTGGCTTCGTTCACGGCATTGCGCAGCTGACTGCCAACTGACTTTTTCCGCAATTCACCCTCTTGAATCGACTTTTGTAAGCTCTCTGCCAAAGCCTTTATAAACCAGTCCTCTTGCTCTTTGACAGTCATAAACTCAGCAATTTTCACGTTGTTTAAAACGATCCCGTCGCTTGCAATGGTGACAACGTTGGAAGGCTTTAGCTCTTTTGTCTCTCGAGCTGAGGGAAGTTCAACCTTGTCTGGCATAGGCAAGACCTGGTTGGTTGTCGCATAGTTTTGCAATAAGAACACACAAAGTACGGTGAACATATCGACCATCGCGGTCATGTTGAGCGGCGCTACGGCTGAGCGCTTACCGCTCTTCATTTTTCCTTTGCGACTGCGTTTACCGGGAACATGAATCGGCATTTTTTCTCCTACTGCGCTCCGCCGGTGGCGACCGAAATTTCGGGAAAGCCTCCGGTTAGCAACGCGTCCATTCCACCAATCAAAGTCTCATACGGAAGTTCGTCCATGACAGTGATAATGGCGTCCGTTTTTTCGGGATACAGAACCTTAATTTTTTTGATCTCAGCCGTTAACTTCACCTGATCGTAAGCTCCACCCACCTTGGGAAAGCGAATCTGATTCTGCCCAATGATCACGCGGTAGCCGTCTGTGCGAACGTCGAGTCGGAAGGGAATCTCGGCTTTCGGTGGCGGCTGGGGCGTCTCATCGGAGGTCTTTTTGCCATAAATCGAGCTGCCAATTTGGATCATCGAAACTTGAGTCCAAACGGCGGTGATCAGCAAAAAGATAATGCAAACCGACATCAGATCGATAATTGGAACTAAATTGAGATCGACCGTAGTGCCCTTGCCATCATCATCGCCATCACCAATATGCGCCATTTGTTTAGTCCTTTATTTTTTCGCGATTCGCAACAACCAGATTCATCAGGGTCATGCTGCACTCTTGCATGTCGGTGATCGCTCGACTGATCCGAATTTGAAAAAATCCGTAGGCAACAACCGCCGTGATCGCAACGAGCAGTCCAAACGCCGTACAGTTGAGGGCCTCAGAGATACCTTGAGACAGACGTGCGGCTTTGGTCGCAGCATCTGCTTCCGCAACGCCACCGAACGAGTGAATCAAGCCGATGATCGTACCCATCAAACCCACCAACACGCCGACGTTTCCAAATACGGCCAGAAAGCTCACCCAGCCCTCAAGCCGAGGTGTCTCGCGCAGCACAGATGCGTCCATTGCAACTTGCACCTCTTCGTCTGCACGCCGATTCATGACCTGAACTAACCCAGCCTTCAATGTATTTGTGAGAGGTGTTGGACGTGAATCGCAAAAGGCGATGGCTTGTCGAATGTCTCCACGGAGAATCATGGTGAACAGATTTTCGGTTATATTGATTTTATCTACGGTCAATCGCTGCAACATCACGATCCGATTGACGATGAGAAAAACCACGCAAATGCCAATGAAAGCAATAACCCACATAACGGGTCCGCCCTGACAAAAGGCCTTAGCTATAAAGCTATTATAGCCTGCGCACTTATCAACTAATATTGCTGCTTGCTGTTCCAACTTAAACTTCCTCCCGTTACTGACCACCAAGAAGGTGATCAAATTTCAATTTAATTCAAACCCCTAAAACTCTCTGACTCGACCCTACTGACTTGAGAACACAAACGGATAAGACACACGCCCAATCACACCTCTGGGAGGATCCGGAAATTTCCACTGCTTCAATCGGCTGGCTATACAGTTGGCCACGGCATCATTGCCAAGAGCGTTGCTCTTCACAACACAGCGAGTGACACGCCCACCCTCTTCGATGTCCCATTCCAAAACTAACTTTCCGTACAGATCTGGAGAGCGCTGCAACTCGCGCTCGTAGCAATTTCGAATCTCTCGGATGTGATCTCGGATCACTCGACGAATGGCTTCGCGATCCATTCCGCCAGTGAATTCACCCTCTTGTCCGCCGACATTAATTTGCGCAGTGCCTTTTTGACCAATTCCGCCGGAACCATAGCCCGTCGTGCCCGTGCCTCTCCCTTGCGTGCCAATTCCAGCGATGCCGACGGTGGCTGAACCTTTGCCGCCTGCACCAGTGTCCTTCAACTTAGTGCCGAGATTGTCGCCCGCGCGATTTTCGGCATTGCCCGCATACCCAGTTGCCGCGTCTGCCATACCCTGCAGCTCACCTGAACCCGAGTAGGCTTTGTCCAACTTACTCTGCGTGCCCTTGCTCGAAAATACGCCCAGCAAGCCGACTTTACTCGGATCTGGTTTTTCACTCTTGGCACTTGCACCTTCTTTGGGTGAAGTTTTGATCGCACCACCGGGGCGGGCCGAAGTGATTTTCTTCTCTTTGTTGGTGGAGTCAGGCTTAGGCGCAACTTCGCCAGCTTTGCCTGGATCCCCTTTTTTCTCTAGCGAAGGCGTTGGCGTAGCTCGAGGCTTCTCTTTGATCTCGACAATTTTCTTCTCTGGGACTGGCAACACCTTCTCTTCGATCACCCGCTTTTTAGGCGGATTGAACGTCACGATGGCTTTGCGCAGAGGCTCCTCAATCTTAGCCTCATCGGGCAACAACGGTGATGGAGTGTAGATGTTCATGTATAGAGCAAGAATAGATGAAATAGCCAGTGCGAGAATGACGCCCGTGACCTCACTCGAAGTCATATCTAAAATTGGAGCCACCAATGGCTTGGGGGTTTCGGCGACGTACCGCACGTAGAGTGAAATCAAATTGTCATGTAGCCCGATACGAACCATTTCACCTTGTCGCAGATCGAGCTCAAAGTGAGTTCCGACGTTTCTAAGTTTATTGGTGCGATTGAGTTCAGTAAAGGCAATCGTCTCACCTTCGGCAATCAGCTCGCCGGACATTTCTTGCGTGAGACAAATTGTGACCTGAGTGCCAATTTTTAACAGTTCGTATTTGCTGGTGGAGGACAATATGGGCACCACCACGTCGGCGTCTGCGGCAGAGCTGATAAAAACACTACCTTTAGCAGAAAAGTGATTGCTAGACAGGATACGATCTTGCCAAGCCACGAGCACTTCTACGACCGAGCCTTTGTGTGGCTTAATAATGTCTTTTAAATCTTTAACTGAACTCGGCTGCGCAAAGGTCTTTTTTGAACCCTTGCCGCCCGCCACGTACGATGCCTTTACCTTTTTGGCCAAAGGAATATGGGCAGGCTTTGATTCCGTTGGAAGGACAACATCGCGTTTCACTTCTGGTTTTTTTTCTACAGCAGGGGCGGGGCGGTCGGAAACGGGCGTGGCTTTATCGGCTTCAGCATATTTTGCGGGAGCCACGGGAATGACTGCGGGAGGAGCCTCGGCTGTGGGCGCCTCTGTCACCGTGGGCGAAAACGTCACAGCATGGGGCGCCTCCGTGGGTGCTGCGGGAGTGGAAACCATTTTAGGTGGTGCTGCAGGTTTGGGCACTCCAACGAAAAACTGAATTCGGAATGGACCAATTTGCAGTTGATCGCCAGACGTCAACTTTTCTTCAAGAACTCGATTGCCATTTAAAAAAGTTCCGCTTTGCGAGCCGAGGTCAGATAAATAATATTCATCGCCGCGATCTTCAACCATCGCATGTAGTAGTGCAACGTCATCATGTTGTAGCTCCAACTGAACATCAGAATTTCTACCGATGACGATCTGACTCTGCTCAAACTGGCGCACAGCCTCAAGCTTGTCGACTCTGAAAATTTTGAGTACCACCGGCTGTTTCAATTTTTGCTCCTGCCCCGTCGAATCTCTTCTGCATCTCTGCGCATCTCAGGCAAAAAATTCTCTCTAAGCTTTATCAGTCGCTTGAAGTTGAATTGCTTTTTTTGCAGGAGATAAAATAATTCTGGTTTCTTCAACTCGCCCTCTACCAGCTCATCTTCAAAATCGATGTTTGTCTGCTTCTTCTCTCCACTGCTTCGCTCTGTACTCTTCGCCTCTTTTGGAGCTTCTTGCACAGACTCCTCTTGCGCGACAGCAAAACTCGAAACCAGGGTCAACACGCAGACAAACATGATTACACTCATGAGTTTAACTATCTTTGTAGGTTGGGCAAGTTCACTCGCGCGGATTGCTCTTGCACAGCACCTTGAGATGGGCGTTAGTCTAGATTTCATTAAGTGCCTTCTCCAATTCCTCAATCTTGGCTCTGGTTTGTGCATCATCTGCTAGGAATTTTAAGCGATTGAGCATCTTCTCAGCTTCACGTTTGTCTTTTAGTCCATGCACCAGGACGATCGTGTAATTCAAAATGGCGGTCGTATTTTGACTTTCAACTTTGAGAATGTCCTGAAAGATCGACTTTGCCTTTTCAGGATTGCCCGTGCCACTGAGAGACAAGGCATAATTGTTGGCGACGTCCAAACCAACACCACGTTTTAAATCAGACCTGACAGAAGCGTAGCCTGACTGCAACAGGGCGTTCGCTTTCACATAATCCTTATACTCAACGAAAATAGATCCCAAATTAGCAGAGCCAATTGCGTAGCCGCGGTCCAACTCAGTGGCTTTGCGAAAGTTGCCAATGGCCAATCGCTGTTTGCCCTCATTTAGATGAATGACACCCATATTGTTGTGAAGTCCTGGTGTATCGGCATTGGCTTTGAGTGCGCGGACCAAAAGCATCCGCCCCATTCCCAGCTTACCTTCCTGAATGTAGAAGATCGCGAGGGCATTTAGGGCCTTAAGATCATTTTGATTTTTGCCTAAAGCCTTGACCGCCGCTTCGACCATCATCTGTTCATCTTTTGCCTTGAGTGAATTGGCAAAACGCTCATCTGAATCCGCGCCGATGGGATCGACCATCTTAGTAATTATGGCCTTTTCGCCATTGTCTGGAAAACTGCCCTTTTTAAGTCGATTCAACTCTCGCTGAGCCGTGATCAAACCCTGATTGTAGCCCTCGAGCTCAAAGCCTTTCTTTATAGCGGCCTCGTAGTTCTTTATCGCCTCTTCAGCGAAAGGTTGCGCCACCTTATCAACGCCGGCCTTGTATTGCTTCATCCCCTCTTCATCCAAACCCTTTGGCAGTGGCACTGCATAGATACTTGCAGACATGTGCTGGTAAGCTTGACCGATTAAGGTGAGAGAATTGACCACCATGTATCCGTCGTCATATCGGATCACATCTTTTAGCTGCTCTTTGAGCCGGTTTAGCAATGCCAGCTTGTCTTGAACGGCTTTCCCTTGCCGAGCTGGATTCGCTGGAATTCGAATGGCGCGGAGTTCGTCATAAGTGGCAGACACCAAGATATAATTGGCTTCGGCAGCAAAGCTCACACCCACCGGAGCTTCCTTTTTAGAAAACTGTTTGGACTGATAAATGGTTTTTTTATACCAGTCCACGGCGTCTGAACGGCGGTTTTTGCGAGCGTGAATCTGCGCCACCATGAAGGCGGATTCGACAATATTGGTGCGATTCGGTGGACGAGCATCATAGTACTGCTTGTAATACTCCTGTGCCCGCGTGATATTGCCTCGACGTTCCCATAGCTTAGCCATGAGGAACACAGCCTCCCACTTATCTGCTGTTCGACTGATATCAAAATACTTTTGATAATTATTCAGAGCAGGGGTGAACTGATTGAGTCCGTCGCGAATGACAGCCGCATTAAAATAGTAGGATGCCGCTTGTTTAGTTTTGCCATTTTTTTGGGCCAAAACTTCGAAGCTACCGGCCGCTTTTTCATATTGCCCGGTTTTTTCGTAAAGAGAGGCTATGAACTTGTTAGAGTTTTCGCGCAGACTGTTGTTCTTGGGACTTCGATCTGCGATGACAAATCCATACATTCCGATGGCCTTCGCCAAATCACCTGCTTTTTCATAGTTTACCGCGGCGTTGAACGAGGCCGATGTCGCCAAATCTCCACCCGGATTTTTTTTGGCGAATTCTTCGTAGGCTAAAGCTGCTCCAGCGAAGTCATTTTTAGATTCTAAATCTTGTCCTTTTTTGAAGTTCGCTCGCTGCAAAACTTCCTTTACCTGACTGCCAACCTGCGACTTGGCTAAATCTTCGTTGTCGAGAATCTCCTGACCCGCCTTCTCCAGCCCCACGTAATCTTTGCGCAGGTTGTAGATATCCAGTGTCAGGTTGGCGGAGTACTGGGCGTATGGTGATTTGGGATGCTCTTTGATGATTCGACTGAAGAAGGCCAGGGCTTTGTCAAATTGGTTGTGATAGTAATACAGCACACCCATCTTGTAGCGAATCGCCGGCACGTTCTCGCCCTTTTGATTGGCGGTGACATATCGTTCAGCTGCCGACTCAAAAGCCAGAATATTTTTAGAAAATGCCACGGGCTCAAGTCGATCGTCGACCTGCTTCTTCAGATTTTGCTCAGAAGGTAAAGACTTCTCTAAAGCTAAAACAGAGTTGAGAGAAGCCTTTTCAAAATAAGGTGATTTTGGAGCTTTCTCCACGACCCAAGCATAGTGGTAAGCGGCTTTGTCGAATGCCCCCATATCAAAAAGCAACTCTGCATAAAAGAAATGCATCTCATCAAGTTTAGAACCGTCGGTAAAAGTTTGAAAGTAAAGGTCGTACCCCGCGACAGCGGCTTTCTGAGCCTCAGGCACTCGGGAATTTTGTGCCGTCTGATGCTGTTGTAGAATATGGTTGCGGAGTGTAGTCTCAATTAACTGATGCGCCTTAACCACCAACTCCCTATCTTTGGCGTTGGCTTTTGCCCAGTCACTTGAAGGGGAGTAATTTTGAATCCAGTTGAATAACTCGGCTTTGAAAACGTCGCCCTTTTCAGTCGAAGTGTACATCGTGACGATCTGATACTGGTAATCGTAGGCCTTGGGTGCATTTGGTTTTTCATCAATAAGTTCACGAAACACATACCGTGCGCCCTCACGATTCCCGACGTCCACGTAGTAGTAGGCTAATTTCTCTAAAAGGCCGAACACATGCTTATCACCAGCAATCTCAGTGAAGTAGCCCCGGGCATCCCTTGGGTTTCCAGTTTCAGCATAGAATACAACGAGGTCTTTTTGCGCCTCCGTAGCCAAGCGGATGCGACTGACTCCGCCAGAAGATCCGTCACCTGAGCCCTTGGCCTGGCGACCAGCGCGAATCACTCTCTCAAGTGATATCAATGCATTTTTGACCTGACCGGTTTTGTATAGACACCAAGCTTGTTTATACAAAGCAAACGAGTACAGTCGTGCGCGCTTATTTTTTGCGACCTGTCGGTAGTACTTTAAGGCATCGGCCCATTTTTCTTGGTCAAAGTAAAACTCTCCCAAGGCAAAGTTTGACTCTTCAATGTAGGTGCTTTGCGGATGCTCGGTGGTCAAACGCTTGTAATAGTCTTTGCCTGTTTCAGCCTGGTTGAGTTCGAAATAATTGTAACCCAAAAAGAACAAGGCTTGATCGGCCTTTGGATCCTTCGGGAAGTCGCGCAAAAACCACTCATAGAGTTGAACGGCCTTTTTGTTATAGACCTGCGAGGCCTTAAGATTGAGGCTTGGCTTGATTTTGGTTTTGCCCGATTGAAAATTTTGAATCTGATCGTCATATTTCTTTTGCAGCTGGTACTCTACCAGACGAGATTTCTCGACATACAGTTCTGCAAGTCTAAGCCACAGCTCTCCACGTCTTTTGCTGTTTTTGAACTGCTGGGTCAGCTTAAAGAGCTGATTTATTCCATCGTTGGTGATTTTCTCAAGCTGTGCCTCATCGGTACCTTCCTCGTAATAAAGACGAGACCGAGAAGGGGGCTTGATCGCCTGATAGCTTTTGCGAGTCGCCGGAGTGGACCGCTTAAATTCACTGAACTGTGGCAAGGTGCTCTTTGTCTTATTGATCTCTACTTTTTTGGTGTTGCGTTCAATACGCTTGAGCATGTCCCCAACGGTACGGCCATCCTTGCGCTTTGCATTTTGAGCAAGCAAAGACTCCGAGGACATTGACAGCAAAACTAGGCCAAAGAGGCCTAGTTTAATTACAGCTTTGCGTTCCAACATAATGGTAGTTTCCTAATTCATCCAGCCAGTACTCGCCTCTAAAGGGCCAGTATTCAAAGCCGTTTTGTATGTAAAAATCTCTCTCGTTGTCTTGATCTATTTGTTTTTCAGCGAGATCTTTGCCGGCAATTTTCTTCTTCAGGCTTTCTTTTTGACCATTGATCATCTCGTAGCGGATGAATCCCTCTTGTTCGATTAGATCCAGTAGGTCTTCTTTGATAAGCATCATATGATTTCGAACGATTTTACCGGCGCGTTGCTTTGCCTTTTGCAGCCTAGTGTTGAGGACCTTGCGGGCGTACTGGCCGACCGGCTGATTTTGCCAACCGTCAGGTAAGCTGCGAATGCGCTTCATTTCGATAAGTAGTTTTCGAATATATTGAAAGGAATTTTGAAAATCAGCTTCACGTGATATTTTTGTCGCCACCACGTAGGGGATTGGAGTTTTCATTTTACTGGCGCCCTCTTTGTTCACCAGACGCATCATCTCATTCATCATATTGAAATATTTTTCTGGAGTTGCGGAGCTCGACAGTATCTCATCGATTGTTTTGTAAACAGGCTTGTAGATGTGACCGAAGAGATTGAGGGTTTTGTCCATCTCATCATACTTACAAATGTAGAGATAGACGATGGAGCGAAGAAGCAGGGACTCCGGCAGATAAGTGTCCTCATAGAAAGACGAATGTAAAGAATGAAAATTGCTCATGGCTGAGCGAAACCTACCCGAACGCAACATCGCCCAACTGGATTCAAATAAGGTGTCATGCCAAAAGGTTGAGTCCCGTGGCACTGAACGATATGCTTCGATCGCTTGATCCCACTGTTTATTTTGATAGAGCACTCGAGCCCGACCCATCATCCCATTGACACGCGACTTGTCATTGACGGCCGCGTTTCTTCGACTTTGTACCAATTCATCAAAAGCGTTGAGGGCTCGGTCAGTTTGATTGGCTTCAGCATACGCCAAGCCTTCTTGATATTTTGCAGAGGCAAACAGCGCATGCCCCCGAGCGACGCGACTAAAGCTGTCGGCCGCGGCAGGATATTGTTTGTTGCGCATTTGGAACTCACCAATACGAAAGTGCAACATATCTCGATGTGCTTTAGGAAACTCGTCAACGTTCAAGCGAGCGATCGCATAGTTTAACAGTGTGTCTTCACCCAATGAATCCGCAGCTAAGGAGAGCCTCTCTAAGCTCTGCTTTACAAACTTACTTTTGCCATCCTTTATCACGCCTATGTATTGAAAAGCTGCGACTTGATTGAGACCTAGTTGTTGCAAAGTCAGTCCAAGGATATACTTGATCTGCATTCGCCGAGAGGCAAACCGAGGCGAGTAGCTGAGTTTAAATAGCTTGGGCGCGGCTTCAGCATATTTGCCAGCCTTGGTTAGCGCTAATGCTTCAACCAATTCGCGATTTCCCGCTGGTGCAGATCGCGCAGGCTTTGCGGACTTTACAGAACTAGCTTTCACCGCTGGCTTTTTGCTTTGGCGACGAGGCGATTGGGTGGCTCCCAAAGGGAATAGAGAAATGGCGATGAGTATCACAACTAAACGTTTCATCGGTAGGAAGCCTCCGGAAAGTAGAAACTCACGCCCAGTCCCAAAAACAAATCGTTTTGAGTCAGCTTCTTCTCCGTACCTTGCTCGATCACTGTGGCCTGATAGGCGTTCCAACTGATATCCCAGCGAAAGGCCATGCGTTTGTTATATGCAAAAACCTGACTTGTTCCTAAGTGCAAGGTGGGCTCACTTTTATTTGAGGTCGTCTGAGTCATTCCGAGCGCTACATTGAAGTTGAGATCGAAGGGCACGATACTTTTGTTCAGCCAGGTGATTTTGCCGTAAATAGGATTCCACTTTACTCCCGCGCCAAAAAATCCCTTGGAAGTCACAAGGTTGTCCGTTGTGATCTGCGGCGGCCCATCCTTGAGATCGTCGTTGACCTGCCGCGAACCCGTACTCGAAAATTGGCCGAGCAACTCCACTGCCCACTTCTCCGTTAAATAGTACGAAAGTTCCAATCCCAAACCATAACTCGTGAAGAACGGGTTGTTCAGGTTAGTGAATCCAGATGCCGAAGCTTCAAAACGCTTGGTCTTAGGCAAAAATCGTTTTTGGATCACCGCGATATCTGAGAATGGAGCCAGCTTCGCTAGATCCGATAGGTTCTGAGCTTCTACCTCTGCCTTTCGACTTGAGACTGGGCTACTGGATTGTTGGTTGGCATCGGCTTTGAAGGCTTCGCTATCGTAAACGTCTTCTGCTTCAGATTCCGTTGATGGAGCACTTGATGAAACTGTCGCGCTCGAATCCCCTGATGACGAGCTTTGCGCCATTCCATCCACAGAGATCGATATCAGTACAAATATGAATGCGTTTCTAAGCAGGTGAATCAAGCGAGTTACCCCAAGTTGAAGATTACCTATCCATGAGAATACAAAAAAGCCCAACAAAACTGAATATTTATTACCTCAGATCTAGACCCACGACCTTGGCCGCGTGACTTTTCCACTAGAGAATGTAAACAAGGGACACGCCCATTTGGGTGTTATAAAATACACGTTTCTCAAAGTCTTCGGGCGCTGGATTGTCCTCCGGCCGAAGCTTTTTGCTGGCTGCATTAGGACCTTGGAATACTAACCAACGCAGATCCACTCTCAATCCTACATTCTTAGTAAAAAAGAAGTTCTGCCCAAGTCCGAAGTTGGCTGCAACTGTATGCAATGTATCCATATTGATGTAACCAAGCCCTACTAAACCGAACAGATTTAAGTTCATTACTGTCTGTTTGGAGATTGAAATTTTGCCGTAGTAGGCAATGTATTCATAGTTCGCCAGCAAGCCCCATTTAGGATGAGGCGCTTTTTCAGCGTCGAACTTGCTGAACCCGCCCTGCCCCTCTCGTCCAGAGGCCAGCTGCTCGCCATAGGTCGACAGTCCCGACATCCAATACAGACCCTGAATATTTATGCCCGAGGTCTCGGAGTAATTGTAGGTGCCTTGAAAAGTCATCATATAGTCGTTGTAAAAGGGCTCATTCATCTCAAGTCCGCCACCAAAGCCAATCTCAAATCTTTCTGCAGTCAGGACATTACGATTTAGCACAGCACGGCGTTTGTTGAAAACGGGCAAGGTAGACTCCCTTGCCAGCTCTTCCTCAGGAACTTCGATATCCTCAGCAAACGATGGTAGGGCGAACATTAAACTAAAAGAGATAAATAAAATTTGCATAATCATGCTGTTATTGTCCCCGTCCAAGAGTTAGACCATAGGCTTTCTCGATGTTAGGTGCATTACGTCGCTTTGTATATTTGGCCCTGTGGGATTCAGGTCCTTCGTCTCAAGAATTATGTTGCGCAAAACTGAGTTGCGTCGGGCACAAAACGTCTATGAATCGGGACTGAGTCTATTCACCGATGCAACGCTATTCATTGCGAAGTGCCTCGACCACCTCTAGACGTCGTGCCCGCAACGCAGGCAGAACGCCGCTCGCTACACCAACCAAAAGAATACAGGAGGTTGAAATGAGAATTGCTGAAAGGCTGAATACCCATTCAAACTGCACCTGCGGAAACAGCTTAGCGGAAAGATAAAGAATCCCGTGATAGCCGCCAATTCCACCAATGATTCCAATCGCACCGGCGACAGAACACAAGAGCACAGCTTCTACCAAGAGTTGGACAAAAATTTCTAAATCCCTTGCCCCGAGCGCTTTCCGCAGCCCGATCTCTTTTATCCTCTCAGTGACTGAAACGAGCATCATGTTTGTGATGCCAATGCCTCCCACTGCCAAAGATATGAACCCGACACCCGCTAGCAACATCGCAAAAATATTTAAAAATTTCCCCATCTGCGAAACCAGAATTTGGTCGGCGTCCACATTGACCGAAACGGACTTGCCGTATTTTAGTCGAAAGAAGCGTTGAATTTTTTTGCCCAAATCTTCTGCTGACGCCGTGCGGGCAATTCGCATATTGAATTCATAGGGCTTGGAATTCCAGCGAGAGGCCATCAAACTCAAAAAACTATCGGGCATTAGGACTTGCGTGTTCGGCTTGTTCCACTCGTTGTTGCTAGTTTGCGAGGCCAATACTCCAATCACCTGACAGGAGTACTGTTTGTTGTTTGACCCATTGATTTGCAGCACTTGGTGAATGGGAGAATCTCGGCCAAACAGTTTTTTCCCAATATCATAACCAATCACGCACACGCGGCTGTGATTCTCGACATGAAATCTGTTGAAAATCCGCCCGAGAATAGGTTGGCGATTGGTAATGGCAAAGTACTCAGGCGTTACCCCCAATGCACTCACCTGATCCAGACTCCGACCACCAAATTCGACGGTGCCAATCCAATCTTGGACCACTGGAGATAGCAACTCGATTTCGGGAAAGAGCCGACGAATCGGCTGTATATCATGCACTTGATCGACGCCTTCAAATTTCATTTTGGTCACATCTGTTGCCCGCATCCTCCACCGGGGTGAGGCGCGAACGATCAACTTGTTACTACCCATCACCTCATAGCCCTCTAGAATTTTTTCTCTCGCATAGGAACCCAAAGTCACAGTGGAAAGAACTGCAGCAATACCGATGGTCACACCCAGCATAGTCAAAATGGATCGGCCTTTATGCCGCAAGAGATTACCTGCTATGGCTCGCAGTGAAAATGAGCTTCGGCGAAAGCCAGCCACCGACGGCGCAGGGGCTGCGGCAACTAAACTGTTGCCATATTCCTCCTTTGAGTCTTGCAATCGCCCGTCGGAAATCCTCACCGTTCTGGCGCAGCGAGCGGCGACTGTGGGATCATGGGTAATCAAGATGACGGTGTGGCCAGAGGCATTCACCTTTTGCAGCATATCCAAAACCTGACCTGAGCTTTTGGAATCGAGATTTCCAGTGGGTTCGTCCGCAAGTATAAGTTGGGGATTGTTTAACAGAGCCCGTGCGATAGCCACGCGTTGCTGCTGTCCGCCAGAAAGCTGATTGGGCGTGTGATGAATATGCTCAGTCAGCCCCACGTGTTCAATGAGATCAAACGCCCGTGCTTCAATTTCCGCAGGTGTTCGGCCATCGCCCTCTCTAGCGCTATATTTAGCTGCCAGCAGAACATTCTCTAACACACTGGCACGGGGCAAAAGATGAAACTGCTGAAATACAAAACCAATCGAATGACTTCGCAAGTCCGCCAACTGATCGCCACTCATCAATGTGACTTCACGATCCAAAAATTTAAAAGAACCTGAGGTGGGCTTAAGCAAACATCCTAGAATGTAAAGTAGAGTGGACTTGCCTGAGCCCGAGGGACCAAGAATTGCGATCATTTCTCCGCGGTCGATTTTTAGATCCACTCGATCTAAGACACCCAGCATCTGGTCATTCAGACGGTAAGAGAGTTGTAGATTAGACAGCTGCAACAATGCCATCAGTCGTCTAATCCTTTTATATTCAGAAAATCCACCGTACGCACTCGATCGCCTTCAACCAAGCCATCGATAATCTCGGCGGCTTCGTCGGTCTGCAGTCCGACTTTGATTTCACGCTTTTCTCCGCCGAGTAAAGTGGCATAGTATTTGCCGTCCTCCATAAAAATATACTCGTGCGGCAAAGCGAGGACTTGATCTCGTCGGTTTGTCACGATGTCCATCAAGGCGGACATCCCAGGCAAGAGCCTCGCATCTTTAGATCGCACAGCCCCTTTGATTTGAAACTCAGTGCTCGACGAGCTCCAACGATCTTTGTCTCGCGCTGACATGCTGATTTCTTGAATGACAGCCTCGAACCGCTCTCCGACCAAGGCAGACACCCGCGCCATCGCCGTCTGTCCCACTTTGATCTTGGCGATATCCAGTTCGGGCACAGTGGCGAGAATAGAAAGCTCGCTTAGGTCTTCCAACCGCGCCACTAAATTCTGTTCTCCTGTGTCCACCAAATATTCACCTTCGGCGCGCAACACTTGAGTCACTGTTCCTGCAAATGGCGCACGAACCGGATAGTTGAGTTCATTGCCTCCGAGTGAAGGACTAAAAGTAACAATCGGATCCCCCACCTTGAGCCGATCCCCCACCTTCACATACAGTCGAACAATATAGCCTGGAAACCTGGGTTTTACGTCGAGTCGCCGCTTGGCCACAAGTTGGCCAGTGATGGAAACCTGTTGCAAAAGCTCCTTGCGCTGAACAGTCCCTGCGATACCATTTGTGCCTTCTTGAGTTCCTTTAATTTTTGCCATCCAACTGCAACTCACACTCAAGCTGAATAGCAAAACTACGACTGATCGAGCTTTAAAGATCTGCAAAAGTGGCATCGACATTCCCTTGGTAGTAGGCCAAATCGGCTCTCAATTTCAGCATTTGAAACTGTAAGCTCAAGTGCTCGGAGCGACTACTAAATGAATCGCTCAAAGCGGTGATCAGCTCTAGATAGGTGACTTTTCCATCTCGATAGCCTGAGTTCAAACTTTGAAACACCATCGCATCGTCCTTCACAATTTGCTTAGACTGGATATGCGACTCTCGCAAAAGTAAAAATTGTGCCACTAATTTTTTGATTTCTTGGCTCACAAACAGCCGGGAGAGTTCAAAGGTGTTGTGATCAATTTGTCTCTGACTTGAGGCAATTTCGACATTCCGACGCCGAATTCCCCAATCCCAAATAGTATACTCGAGGTTTAGAAGAGTTTGAAACTCCCAAACGGGATCGTCTACCGGGTCATTTCGACGGCCTACATATTGGGGTTGCGTGTAAGCGTAAGAGGCTCCGAGTGACAATCTCGGCCAAATCTCTCTTTGCACGGCCTCCAAGCGCAGTTCTGTCACGAGACTTTGTAAATCAATCAGCCGAAGTTCAAAGGTCTCAGCTACACTAGGGCTCGGAGCGGTCATGCCATCGAAGAAGGCGTCTTCAGGCTTTAGTGCGACAAAATCCACCAATGCTTTTTCTCCAATGGCGCGATTCAAGCTGGCTCTGGTGCCTTCAACATCAAAACGTTGCGAGGTCAATCGCAGTTCGGCTTTCTTCAGCTGAGCTTTAATTCGCAAAAAATCTCTGTTGCTGCTAATCCCTCCGTGATACCGAGATTGAATGCTATTGAACTGTTTTCGAATGAGCTCATACTGAGCGGTCTGAAGTTCTAGATTGGCCGCAGCTGTAGAATAGTCAAAGAACGCTTTGCTCGCTCGCTGCAGAATCACGTGACGAGTTTGCAGTAGATTTAGCCTGGCAATTCTCTCTTGTGCCCTTTGAATCTCTCTCTCTCGCCAGGATCGGCCATTGTCATAGAGTATTTCATTTACCACTAAGCCAACTGAGTTGGACCAGGGCTCACGCACGGGCGATATCGCCTGTTCACCTACAGTGTAGGCATGCTGGGCCTTGGCCTCGACGGACGGCAAAAGTCGAGAGGTGGCATTTTGTCGATTCAGCACAGAGATACGTTCGTTTTCAACAGCGGTAAGGTACTCTGGGTTTTTTTCAAGCGCTCGCTGCATCGCTTGTCGAAAGGTTAAGCGCTCGGTTGGCTCGGCGTTCGCCATGCCCAGGGCTAAAACCAAACAGCTACAAATTAGGTTGAAGATCCTGACCAACATCCGAGCAGGTTATCCCAGGTTGGAGACGCAAATAAGAAAAAATAAATTAATGTCGCCAAGTGTCCTGGCCTAGCAAATTCCAGCTTTCAACAAATCCTGAAAATGAATTAACCCCACGGGCCGCTGGGGATTCTCAGCCAAGCGATCAATTGCAAAGAGTCGGTCAATGCGAAACTGCTGCATAAGAAACGCCGCTTTTTCGGCCAGCTCATTGCAATCGATTGTTTTGGGATTTTTAGACATCACGTCGCGAGCTTTCTCCAGTAACGGGTTTGTGCTCTTCTCAAGGCGGCGGCGAATATCACCATCCGTAATAATTCCCACCAGGTTGGATTGGCCATCCAACACACCTGCGACTCCACGCACGTCTTTTGAGGTCATCTGTGCAATCACTGTGGTCATGCTTTCGTCCAAATCCACCAACGGCAGAACGTCACCCTGATGCATAACATCTTTCACGCGCATAGTGAGACGTCGACCTAAGCTCCCGCCGGGGTGAAACTCTGCAAAGTCTTCCTTGCGAAATCCGCGTCGCTTCAACACAGCCATCGCCAACGCATCCGCCAAAGCTAGGCTCACGGTGGAACTTGAAGTCGGCGCAAGCCCAAGGGGGCAAGCTTCTTCGCGCACAGCAATATCCAAAACAACCGCTGCATGCCGGGCCAATGCGGATTCGCCTCGCGCCGTAAATCCAATTAGTGAAACACCTCGTCGAGCAATAAAGCTCAACAGAGGCAAGAACTCAGGAGATTCACCGCCATAGCTGAAAGCAATGACCAAATCGCCTGAGGCAATCACGCCCATATCCCCGTGGGAGCTTTCCGCCGGATGTAAATACAGAGACGGCGTACCCGTTGAACTCAAAGTGCTCGCCATTTTCCGAGCAATTTGCCCCGACTTGCCAATCCCCGTGACGATCACCTTGCCACGACAGTCGTGAATCATACTCACAGCGGTTTCAAAATTTCCATTTAGCCGCTCGGCGACATCCAGAATACTTTGTGCTTCAATTCGTAGGACTCGACGCCCCTCTTCTAAATCGGCTGACATGCTCACACCATTGGATTCTGCCCACGCGTTACTCGACGAGAAGAGCTTCCCGAACGAGCGCGTGAGGCCACAGTTTTGTCAGTACGCCGCCGCCGCTGCTCACAACTGGCTTCGACAAAGCGAGTGAACAGGGGGTGCGGCTGCAAAGGCTTCGACTTAAATTCTGGATGAAACTGCACACCAACAAACCAAGGGTGCTCGGTGATCTCGATGATTTCAACCAAGTCGCGCTCTTCACAAATGCCAGCCATGCTAAGGCCCTTTTTTTCAAACAAGGCGCGAAATTTATTATTGAACTCATACCGATGGCGATGTCGTTCATGCACCAACGTTTGTCGGTAGGCATCGTAGGTTTTTGTCCCCTTGGCAATCGAGCAGGGATAAGAGCCTAAGCGCATGGTGCCGCCCATGTCTCTGAGGTTTTTTTGCTCTTCCATAATATCAATCACGAGATTGCGCGACTTTTTATCCGTCACAAACTCCCGGCTTGTCGCATCTTTTATCCCACAGACGTTTCGGGCGAACTCTATAGCCGCCATCTGCATTCCGAAACAGATTCCAAAAAATGGAATTTTATTTTCACGAACGAATCGAATGGCGGCAATTTTACCTTCTGAACCACGTTCGCCAAAACCACCGGGCACCAAAACGCCATCTACATTTTTCAGTGCATCCGCTACATTTTTATCGTTCAACTTTTCTGAATCAATGTAGACCACATTGACCTTAGAGTTGTTGGCAATCCCGCCATGCACCATCGCCTCATGCAAGGACTTGTAGCTTTCTTTTAAATCTACATACTTGCCGACAATGCCAATTGAAATTTCACGGGCCGGAGTTTTTAACGTCTGAACCATTCGGCGCCAGCCTTCAATCTCCAAATCACCTGGATCCAATTGCAAGCGATCCACCACCTTTTCATCAAATCGCTCTTGCAGCAAAACCAGTGGAACTTCGTAAATTGATTTGGAATCCGAAGCCGCAATAACATTGTCTGGATGGACGCTGCAGAACAATCCAATCTTCGACTTCAGGTCTGACCCGATCTCGCGCTCACTTCGACAAATTAAAAAATCGGGTTGAATCCCCACTTGCATAAGCTCTTTGACCGAGTGCTGGGTAGGCTTACTTTTAAGCTCCCCTGCAGCGGCGATATAGGGAACATAGGTGACGTGAACAAAAATTGAGTTTTCAATTCCGACATCGACGCGCATTTGCCGAATGGCTTCAATAAACGGTAGGCCTTCGATATCCCCGACCGTCCCACCAATTTCTACAATGCAAACTTCAGAGCCCTGGCCAGACGCAAAAATCCGTGACTTGATTTCGTCGGTGATGTGCGGAATCACTTGCACAGTTCCACCCAAATAATCACCACGTCGCTCTTTGCTTATGACTGTCTCATAGATCTGGCCTGCCGTGACTGAGTTGGCTCGGCGAACGGACACATGGGTAAACCGCTCATAGTGACCCAAGTCGAGATCCGTCTCTGCTCCATCGTCCGTCACATAAACTTCACCGTGCTGCAGAGGAGACATCGTGCCCGGATCCACATTGATGTACGGGTCGCACTTCATCAACGACACCTTGAGTCCGCGCGCCTCAAGCAAGGTTCCAAGACTCGCTGCCGTTAAGCCTTTGCCAATACTCGAGACCACTCCACCCGTTATGAAAATATACTTTTGCACCATCTCTTTGTTGGTCGACGACGTGGGGGACTTGGATTTTACTGCCTTGGACTTCTTACTTTTCATAATGCCTCACCCTATCTCGCTCGAACTCGTAGTAGCTCTTCAATTTTTGCCACATCTTGAGGAGTGTCGACTCCCCAGGACTCATGCTGAACCCTCTCGACCCGAATACGGGCTCCCAAATAAAGGGCCCGCAATTGCTCTAAGCCTTCTGCCAATTCTAGGGGAGTTGGAGGCTGGGCGCAAAACTCAGCGAGAAAAGATTTTTTATACGCATAGAGTCCGATGTGTTTGAGACATACCGCCCCCTGACTGTCAGCGTCAACGCGGGAGTGTGGAATCGGCAGGCGGCTAAAATAGAGCGCCTCTGAGCGCCGATTGAGTACAATCTTCGCAGTGTTAGGGCTCTGCAGATCACCTGGTTGAAGTTCACGGGCCAAAGTGGCCATTGCCAAGCTCGAGTCCGCCTGCATCGGCCTGACCAAACAATCCAGCAATTCGCCCGTCAGCAGTGGTTCATCG
The DNA here is from genome assembly GCA_041739415.1 of Bdellovibrionales bacterium. GTDB lineage: Bacteria > Bdellovibrionota > Bdellovibrionia > Bdellovibrionales > UBA1609 > JALHOQ01. The sequence continues at coordinate 60,172 of JBGSNU010000033.1, forward strand.
CCCTGGATGTTCACAACTATATCCACATTTTCGTGCTGAACGGCTGCAAAAACTCGGTCGCTCCCCGTCGGCAAATCCGACGCGGTCATAACCGCTCGAACTCCACAGCTTTGCGCAAGATCAAAAATTTCAGGGTGATCGGTCGCGACCCATATTTCTGCAAGCAACTGACTGGTTTTTGCACCCTCAATCACCCACTGCAGCAGCGGCCGCCCTAAAATTAGTTTTAATGGTTTACCTGGGAACCTAGTCGACCCAAAGCGGGCAGGAATCACTCCGATGGCTTTCATTTTCCCCACTCCTTAAACAGCACATTCTTAACTTCATCAAAACCGGTCTTTTTGCTCGAGGAGACGAGGTAGATGGGCACTCCCTCTAAAATTTTTGTGAGCTTGGCTTTTCGTTGAAGGCCCGCAGAACGCGAGAGTTTATCCGATTTGTTAAGCACCAATATCCACGGAGTTTTGTGATGCTCAAACCACTTTTGTAAGAGCCGCTCCTCGTCGTCCCAGTCGCGTCGCATATCCATAATCACCACCACACCCTTTAAGGTCTCGCGTGATGTCAAATAGGTTTCAACCATGGCTTGCCAACTCAAGGCCTCTTGCAAACTCCCCTTGGCAAAGCCATAGCCTGGACAATCCACCAAATAGAGCTGCTCATTGAGTTCAAAAAAATTCAAAAGCCGCGTCTTGCCTGGAGTGGAGCTCACTTTGGCAATTTTCTGCCCCACAAACGCGTTGATAAAGGACGATTTGCCAGCATTGCTTCGCCCCACCACCGCCACCTCGGGCTTATAGGGAAAGGGATATTCGGGCGGGCGCAGAGCACTTTTGATAAATTTTACTTTCATAAACGAGAGCATAGTCTGTCCACGGGCAAAGGACAATTTCCGAAATTCCGGACAGAGAAAGTTCACTCAAATCGCCGGAGAACGGCCACCAGAGCGGCACAGGTCTTGATGTGTTCGGACACAAAAGGAGAATTCAATGACCACACAAAATCTGCTTCCGACCGTAAAACGGGACATCGGCTTTATAACTTGGCAAGAGGCCAGCCGCCGCCAACAGCTGGAGATAGGAGAGTTTCTTACCATTGGCCGCGATTCCGACAACCATGTCACCTGCCCTGACCCTTTTGTCTCCAGCCGCCACGCCCGAGTGGAACGCAAGGGCCACGGTTTTATCTTGCGCGACTTCCGCAGTCGAAACGGCACCTACCTGAATGGAGCAAGAGTTGTCGAGGCGATGTTGAACGAAGGCGACCGCATTCGGGTCGGTCAATTGGATCTCGTCTTCAGTGGGGAGCGTGAGATAGCCCAAGTCCCACACTTCATCACAAGCAAAAACGCCCTTTGGCAGTCTCAGCTGGATCGCCTCACATCGATTGCTGAGGCCAGCTATCCAGTCCTCCTCAATGGCCCCTCAGGCACAGGCAAAGACATACTGGCGCAGGCCATGCACAAACTCTCGCCTCGGCGGGCGGGTCCATTCGTCAGCGTAAACTGCAGTGCTTTAACGGAGTCACTGGTCGAGAGCGAGCTGTTCGGTCACCTCAAAGGTAGCTTCACCGGTGCCACAAATGATCGAAAAGGGGCGTTTGAGGCGGCACGTGGTGGGACACTCTTTCTAGATGAGATTGGCGACCTGCCGTTAAATCTCCAACCTAAGCTGCTGCGCGCCCTTGAAAATCAGCAGATTCGGGCTGTGGGGAGCGATCAGTGCACTCCCACCGACGTGCGCATAGTCGCCGCTACCCACCACTCCCTAAAAAAACTTGTGTTAGAGGAACGCTTTCGGGCTGATCTGTACTTCCGCCTCAACGTCATTCATTTGCAAGTTCCCGCATTAAATGAGCGGATGGAGGACTTTGATGATTTATTTTACCACTTTGCCAAGCTCACTCGGGTTCGATTTTCTTTTGGTGCAATTGAAAAACTAAAGACTCACACCTGGCCCGGCAACATTCGGGAGTTAAAAAATTTAGTCGCACGAGCCAAGGCTTATTTTGGGGCAAAGGAAATTCTGGAAGAGGACATTGCCAGTCTAATGGACTTACTGCCGACACAGGATTCGGGTCTCGCTGTTGAAGCCAACTCGTTTAAACCCAGCCGATCCGTCATAAAGGAAATTGAACTCGAGATGATTCGCAGTCGGCTCGTCGCCAATCGTGGCAATCAACGCAAAACGGCAGCCGAACTCGGTATGCCCAAATCAACCTTGCACGATCGCATTCGAGGCTACGGGATCGACGTTGATAAACTGTTAGAGGGGGTATGAGTGGACTAAGGCTTTAACACAAATGTGCGGAAGCTCACGTCACGGACCCAGCCTTGCGTGAGCTTCTGGTTCAACTCGCGCTTTATTCGCGATTTTAACTTTGTCTTTCCCAATTCGGTGGCTAGATCGTTGAATGTTTCTTCTTCCAAAGTTCTTTGCAGTAAGTCGCGAAATTCAACCTCACGATCTCTCACCTCAATAGACGAATCACTAGAATCTACTTCGACGATGATTTCAAAAGCTCCCATCGGCAATGGGTTTTCTCGAGTCGCGCGTAGGTTCACTTTCATTTTGATAAATAAAAACTCATGCCGGTCCTGCGGAAAGGCAGTGTAAAAGCTGATGCCAAGATCATCTGCCGCAATTGCATGGGTGCTGTCTGCATAGGGCTCGAAGCTCGACAGGACCGGCTCTTGTAGCAGGGGTAGCCAGATACCTTTAAGATTGCGAACGCCGACCCAAGCGGCACCTAGGCCAAGCGCGACTAGTAATAAGAAGCTGAGACGCTGCAGCCAGCTGGTTGAACGTAGACTGGCACTGAGTCCAGCTAACTTCTTACCGAAAACCTTCAGCATCGCCAGCATAAAGAGTAAAAACTCTTTAGGTGCGGTTTTTAAAAAAACAAACAGTCGGCGGGCAATTGCCAGAAGTCGCTCTCGCTGGCGGTTGCGAAATCCTATCCAAGCCAAACGCCAGCGCAGTTTTTGACGGGCTACAAACGACAATTGTACGGGCGGAGTTCCGGAGGTCGGCGGTTCACTCTCCCCTTCAACCGAATCTTCAACAGAAATAGATTCAATGCTCACGTCGACATCAGGGACAATTGCGCGCACCTCGTCCAAAGACTTGGCGAAGTCCGGATCATCCGCCGCTAGCAGGCGGTCGATATCCTCGAGCGAACTTTCAGAATTGGGGGCCGACGTTCCGGCTGAAGGATTGGCATCGCTCATAGCTCACTACATTATGGACTCAAACTTTCTCAAATTGGTACCGAAAAGGGTACTAGGACCAACTGACTTGTCGATCCACGGAGGGACGATCATGCCAAATTCAATATCTATGCTGCTTGCACTCATAGTGACTGGGGGACTTTCGGCTTGTGGTTCGCTTCAACGAGATGCCCAGAGCGGCTATGGTATGGATCACTATCAAGGTTTGTCGGGCGCAGATAGTCTGTACGAACAACGCGCACAAAAGCAGGCTTTGGATGCACGGGAAGAGCTGGGTCTCGCTGGACGGCCACTATCCGATCCTGAGCAACGTGCGGTCGAATTGAGAATTAAGCTGACTCGGCTAGAAGGTAAGCTGGTTACAAACCGTGAAAAAAAACAGTACTACAATGTTCGAAGTGGCCTTGGGACCGACCAAGACCGCATCATTTTTTTATCTCTCCCCACTTTTGAATCGCGCGCTCGCTGGGCCCAGCAACGGGGTTTGGGGTTAGATTCGGACGAAATTTTTTCTGAGGCCATCGCCAAGACTATTGATGCCAATGATATCGCTCTCGGCATGTCGCAAAAGGCTGTGATGCAGAGCTGGGGCGACCCCGACGCCGTTGAAGTGGCGGGCAATGCGCTATTCGGCTTTGAGCGCTGGAAATACAATCGCTACGTCTCGGGTGACGAAGGCTACCAAAAAGAAATGCGAGTGGTTTACTTTGAAGGTGGACGCGTTGTGGGTTGGGAACGCCCCTAGGACTCGCGGGACCAATTCGACTAGTGAGCGTTGTCCCAGTTATTGCCAAAACCCACATTCACCTTTAGCGGAACGCTGAGTTGGTAGACAGACTCCATCATACTTTTGATTTCGGCTGCCAGAAGTTTGGCGTCTTCAATCGGACATTCAAACAGAAGTTCATCGTGGACTTGCAATAACATGGATATAGGGAGGCTTCGATGCACTTCGAGCATTGCCAATTTCACAAGGTCACTGGCTGTTCCCTGGATAGGAGCGTTGATGGCTGCGCGCTCACCCGCTCGACGAATCATGGGGCTTGAGGATTTTAATTCTTCGATGTAGCGGCGGCGTCCAAAGAGTGTCGAAACATAGCCTCGCTCGATACCGTCTCGAACCGTCTGCTCCATGTAAGCCTTTACCCCACGAAACTTTTCAAAATAGCGTTGGATGATTTGCGTGGCCTCACCTCTGGGTATCCCGAGCGTTTCGGCCAAACCAAAAGCACCCTGGCCATAGGCAATTCCAAAGTTTACGGCCTTCGCAACTCGGCGAGCCTGGGGCGTCACACTGTTTAGCGGTGTCCCAAATATTTCACTGGCGGTTGCCGCATGAATGTCGAGATCGTCCAGGAAGGACTTCTTTAAACCCGGATCATCTGCAATATGCGCCAAGATACGCAGTTCAATTTGCGAATAATCCGCAGAAATTAGACAATACCCTGGCGCCGCGACAAAAGCGCGCCGAACTAGGCGACCTCGTTCGGTGCGAATGGGAATATTCTGCAAGTTGGGGTTGGTGCTTGAGAGTCGACCGGTTGTGGTGGCGGCTTGGTTTAATCGGGTGTGCACCCGACCGTCCTCGTTGGAGCACAAGGCTGGGAGCGCGTCGACATAGGTATTTTTCAGTTTGGTGAGCTCGCGATATTCGACGATCAACTTGGCAATCACATGCTGCGAGGCCAGACTTTCGAGCACGTCACTGTCTGTCGAGTAACCGGTCTTAGTTTTCTTCGTCGGAGGCAGCTTGAGCTTTTCAAATAAAATGTTGGCGAGTTGCTTAGGGCTCCCAATATTAAACGATTCGCCGGCCGCGCTGTGAATCTGCTGCTCCAAGCGTCGAATGTCCTCAAGCAACGACTGACTCTGGCTTTTTAGCTCTTCAACATCGATACGAAACCCTTTGAGCTCCATATCTGCCAGGACTGACACCAGAGGCAAATCAAACTTCTCCAACACGAACTCACCCTGTCGCTCACGCAGCGATTCACGGAGCACAGCCTCTAGCTCAACATGAGCCTGGAGATGGTCGAGTGGAGTTGCAAAATCGGGCAAAGTCTTGCCGCAATAGTCAGAGTACACCTCGGTAAAGTCTCCAATCATATTGGCCCGTATCACGTATGCTGCCAGTAAACTGTCCCACACGACACGTGCCGCGTGAAGATTCAGCGCCTTGAGCACCTGCTTGACGTCGAAGCCCTTCCACTTGAGGTGCTTATGCGCCAGAGCTGCACTGATTTCAGCATCTGTTGAAGCCACTCGAAAGACCTTGCCGTTGGTTGCAATATACAAACCGCGTTCACTTAGTAAACCCCACACCTCAGAATAGGGATCGACTTGCTGTCGCAACTCGTCCGCAGTGCATTCGACCTCGACCCATTTTTCAAGTGCCACCACTTTTTTTGTGCGTTTGGGCGCTGCCTCCGATTGAGGGGGCGCGGAGCTCGCATCAGACGCCGCTACTTTGACGGCGGTCGATGCCACATCGGCAAACATCTTGCGTTCAAAGCTCTTAAAGCCCAGCTCCAGCAATAGGGTGCGTAAAGCATCGCTATCGATCGGCTTAATTCGAAGCTGCTCAAGAGGCACATCAAACGCGAGATCAGTCACAATGGTGACTAGTTTTTGCGCTAGAAAGGCACTCTCTCTGCCTTCAACTAATTTTGTATGAGTTGCACCTTTGATCTTGTAGAGGTTGGCATAAACTCCCTCGAGTGTGTCGAACTCACCGAGCAACTTTTGTGCACCCTTTGGTCCTATGCCACGCACTCCCGGCACGTTGTCACTGGTATCGCCCACCATAGCGAGGTAGTCGACAATCTGGTCGGGACGAACGCCAAACTTATCTTTTACACCCTGCACGTCGGTGCGTAGGTCCTTCATGGTGTCGTAGAGTGAAATTCCGGGACGCACGAGCTGGGCAAAGTCTTTATCTCCGCTCACGATGACAACCTCAAGTCCTTGCCTACTAGCTTGCAAGGCTAGGCTGCCGATGACATCATCGGCCTCGTACCGAGCGCGCTCGACTTGCGCCACCCCTAGCCTCTCAGCCAAGAGTTTGAGATAGGGAATTTGTGGCTTAAGATCGTCGGGCATCTCATCACGATTGGCTTTATAATCGGCAAAGAGATCATTGCGAAACGATGGCTCTTTTTGATCAAAGCAGTAGACTAAACAATCTGGTTTTACATCGCGCAGGAGCTTCATGCTCATCGAAAGAAAGCCGTACAAAGCGTTGGTGGGCATTCCTTTGTCATTGGTTAACGGCGGGACGGCAAAGAAGGCGCGGTAAAACATATTACTCGCGTCGACTAGATACATGGTTTTCATAGGTCTAGGGTCTTACTGGACGTCCTTGAGAAGGTCACGATGTGTGAGTTGTCCTACGCCCCGCGACTGCATTTCTTTCTCAACAATTGGGGCTTGGGCCACTTGGTCACTCGCAGATTCGACGTGATTTAATAAAAAGCAGAGATGATTGAGAGCATCACCATCGGGACGCTGGGCTTCTAACTCCCAGTCCTGGATCAACTGAGAGCTACATCCCATCCTGCGGCCCATTTCAGCCAAGCTCCAGCCTAGTCGCTGCCGGAGAGTCCGAATGTCTTGACCATTAAACTTCATTTTTAACCTCTAAATGGATTCCGTTGGTTATATTTCAGCTCAAGACGATTGCCTAGTGCAAGCACCCACGAATGAATGCATTGCACAATTTGCTCGCTGACCGTTGCAAAAAGGACTCAGTGCTAGGGCTAGCCCAAGAGTTCGATGTTGTTGGCCTCTGGGCCAGTGCGTGTTTCGATAAGGTCAAAAGTCACGTCCATTCCAGGAGTTAGGTTCCCAATGCCGTGGCTCGGGCTCAGGCCAGTGCAATGAAAGTAGACCTCAGATCCATCATTCAACACGATGTACCCGTAGTTCTGCGAGTCGTTAAACCACTTGATTCGGCCTGACTTCATGCATTCCTCCTGTTTTTGGGACTATGGCTCCCCTTCTTCGGAAAAAACAAAGACAAGGTCGCCTTCACTAACCAAATCAAAACGATCGCGCGCCTCTCGCTCTAAAAAGGCCGGGTCCTTAGCTCGCTTGAGCTGTGCCTCAAGTTTTAAATTTTGTGATTCAAGGTTGGTGCGAGCCACTTGCAGAGCATCGAAGTCGCGGTGCAAGCTCCATAGTCGAAAGAGACTGCCATCAAGAACTAGGTTCAGCAGGACCAAGCCCAAACAGATCCAAATCACTTTTTGCGGTGCTTGAAGAAGGGAGTTCAGGCCATGAAAGAATCCGATCAGAAACTTTCTCACCTGCTTAGAATAGCAGATCCTACGCTCACCAAAAGTCCAGTTTTGCAGGATTCAAGACTCGGCTTTGCTTGCAGCCAACACACTTCACACAGAAAAAGCGCGCTTACCCCAATAACTGCCCCGACCCGCGAGCTGCTCTTCGATTCGGAGGAGCTGGTTGTATTTTGCCGTCCGCTCACTCCGACACAAACTGCCGGTTTTGATCTGCTGACAGCGAAAGGCCACTGCAAGGTCAGCAATGGTCACATCCTCAGTTTCACCACTGCGATGGGACATTACGGTCTTAAATTTGTGTTTGTTCGCCAGGTCAATGGCATTTGCAGTCTCTGAAAGTGAACCGATTTGATTTACCTTAATTAGAATCGCATTGGCCGCTTTTTCATCGATGCCGCGCTGGAGCCGCTTGGGGTTAGTCACAAATAAATCATCTCCGACCAACTGCAATTTTTGTCCGCCGGTTTCATTAAAATCAATCCAGCCGGCCCAATCGTCTTCACTCATTCCATCTTCGACGCTGACCAGGGGAAAGTCTTTCGCCCACTGCATGTAGATTTCTATAAGTTCAGCCGAGGCGATCTTTTTTGCTTCCCAGGTGTAAAGGTTGCCATCGAAGAGTTCCGTGGCGGCTACGTCTAGGGCTAAAAACACATCTTGCCCTGGTTTAAAGCCAGCTTTCTCAATGGCGCGAGTGACAAATTCCATGGCCTGTCGGTTGGACTTGAGGCTCGGCGCAAATCCGCCCTCATCTCCCACCGCCACCGAATGACCTTCACTGTCGAGTAGCTTTTTTAAAGTGTGGAACACTTCACTGCCCACGCGCAAAGCTTCAGCAAAAGTTGGCATACCCGCTGGAACAATCATAAACTCTTGTATGTCCAGACCGTTGTTTGCGTGTGCGCCCCCGTTGATAATATTCATCAAAGGTACGGGCAACTGCGTGGCCTCTGTTCCTCCCAAAAACTCAAAGAGCTCTTTGCCTTCACTCCGTGCGGCCACTTTGGCACAGGCCAAACTCACCCCAAGAATCGCGTTGGCCCCTAACTTCGATTTATTTTCAGTTCCGTCAAGCTGCAAAAGTTTTTGATCAACGCTTCGCCAGTCCAGTGCATTCATCCCTAAGACTGCTGGAGCACACAGTTCTCGCACATTGCGAATGGCCTTTAGGACACCTTTCCCAAGGTAGCGCTTGGGGTCGAGATCTCGCAACTCAAGTGCCTCATGCGCTCCAGTGGATGCACCGGACGGAACTGCAGCACGGCCCCGAAATCCACCCTCTACCGTGACCTCGACTTCAAGGGTGGGATTGCCTCGAGAATCGAGAATTTCACGAGCATGTACCTTTTGTATTTTTGGCATTTTGTGTCTCTCCTCTAAGCGTGGGATTCTAGGTCGAGCGAACGCTGACTGGATTTATTTTTTTTGGTGGGCGTCAAGCGCTGACTCAGTTCCTTCTCGAAGTGGGTCAGCATATCCGCGGTTTCTTGCGCCACATGTGAAGACTGGCTCTTGACGTAATCCCAGTCTACTCGGCGCATAGCCTCTTGCACCTGTCGGTCTAGGCGATCTTGACCGACCAGCAGCGTGATCAGTTGCTGTGAGCGAACCAAGTAGTCACTCATTCGCATCATGTGACCCCGTGTTCGAGTCAGATGAGTCCGCATGCCTTGGACAAACTCAGTGTCAGTCGCGGCTATTGGCAACGGTCGATCACCTTCACCACTTTGACTGAGCTGCGTTCGCAAATCTTCAATCTGGCGCTGCGACTCCTCGAGTGCCTGCATTAAATTTTGCACGAGCTCAGGCTTGTAGTTTGGCTCCATATCGTCATCTTTGAGCAGGTCATGTTGGGATTCTTGCCAGCCGATTTCAATTCGCGTTTGTCGCCAGGAGACCGTGGCTTGAGTGCGGCCCAGATAACAGGGCAACACCTCGAGAGCTCCGCGCAGGAACTCAGTGACAAAGGGGAACTCTTGATTGGAGATTGGCAATTCAAACGAAATTTTTTCGGCCTCACGAACCACATTGGCGACGGGGGGAGCCGGCGAAACGAAGTAACTCAGAAAGCGATGCGGTTGCAAAAATAAATCCTGTGGCTTTTGCATCATCTTGATCACGCTGTCGAGCACTCCCCAAGATCGCAGGAGATGACATTCATGCCCCACAAGCTTTGGCAAGCTGTCGTGAAATACTGCCCCAAACTCGCGATCGACAGTCGCAAAAAACTTTTCTACGTCTTGGGCTGGAATCCAGCACGAAGGCTCACGGAGAAACTCAGACGGCAGCTCGGTCAATTCATACAACCGCTGCACATCGACCGAGTGCCGATCGAGGTAGAGGATGATGGAGTTAGTGATTTTACCGCTAAATAACATGCCTTCATTTGTAACTGAACCTAGACCTTGGTGCAAAAGAGACATTCTTAGTGCGTCGCATTAATGAAGATTATTTTCATGCATTGGATTGAGCTATTAGGCGACAGATGTGGATTTGGAGAACTTCGCTCTTGGATACGGAATCTGGTTGTCCTCAATTTCTGCCATGAAAGTGGGCAGCACACCCGAAGGCTCAAGCTCACCTTTAAGTCGGCCGTCGGCTTGTTTTACCAATCGAGGCAAGTGAAACAGTTGAACGGACTCATAGGCCCCCGTGGAGTCAAAGCCCAAGACTTCAGAGATGCTGGCCAACCGGCGTGAACCGTCTGAGTAGCGAGAAATCTGCACCACAATATCAATGGCTGAGGCAATTTGATGCCGGAGCGCTCGCTCACTGAGTTGATTGTCCCCACCCTGCGCCAGCGCTTCGAGCCGAACCAAGGCGTCCTCGGCCGAGTTCGCATGAATCGTTCCCATACAACCTTTGTGGCCCGTGTTCATCGCTTGCACAAGCTCGAGGGCTTCAGCGCCACGCACCTCACCGACCACAATTCGATCGGGGCGAAGTCGCAAACTGCTCTTGACCAAGTCTCGAATAGAAACTTCTTTTTTGCCGCTCTCGTCCGCTTGGCGAGTTTCAAAAAACACCACATGTTCGTACTCAACTTTTAATTCACTCGAGTCTTCGATCACAATTAGGCGTTGCCCCTTAGGTACGCGATTCGCCAAAACTGAAAGCAACGTGGTTTTACCCGATCCAGTGCCACCACTAACTAAAATATTTTTGCCCAGTTTCATACAAATATCGAGAAACTGCGCGGCATCTGGAGTCATCGCCCCGATATTTATATAGTCCTTTAAAGTAAACTGCACAGTCGAAAACTTTCGAATGGCTACGGTCGTACCCTTGCGTGAACATGGAGGTATAACGGCATGCACTCGATAGCCGTTGGGCAGACGCGCATCGAGCCTCGGCTCTTCTTCGTTTATCCGCCGCCCCACACTTTGAGCTATGTTGTTTACAGCCGAACGAAGTGCATCCTCGTCCTTAAATTTGGCTTCTGTTTTATGAACTTTGCCTTTGATCTCAACCCAAATTTCATCATAGCTATTGATCATCACTTCTGTGACGTTATCGTCTTGAAGCAGATGCCAAATGGGACCCAAAAAATTCTTGATTGAGCTTTCGAATACAGTGAGCGGCGGTTGCGACATGGCGGCTAATCCACCGAGGCGGGGGCGCGGATCTCAGCTTCACCTGGATAAACTACAACTTTGCCGTGAAATGAGGTTTCGGGACTCACGAATTTATAAACACCTTCTTTTTGCGGGCGGATCACGAAGGATTTTATCTTACCGTAATAGGTGGCGTGATGTTCACTGAAGGAGTCTAAAACGAAGCTAACATTTTTTTCTTTTTCATTCACGTTCACCACGTGAATTTGATAGGTGAGCCCTTTTTTTAATCTCAAGTTTGCCGGCACAAAGCCACGCTCAGTGTTCAACACAACAATCTCTTGCGAGATTTGGGTTGATTCGAAGAGCGAATCAATCAAGCTTTTTTGCGGAGGATCAAACTGCATGGTTTGAGCGGGATCCGGCTGCTTTAGATCCTGCACACGGGTCGCTTGCTGCCGCCGTGAAAAATCAACGGCCCACTCCGAATGGGCAAACGCCGATGTCAGCACCAGCACCGTTAAGCCATTCAGGCACAAGAACTTAGTGAAGCGTTTCACGAGAGTGATAGTCGGCATACTCACGAGCGACCTCCATCGCTAAATAGCTGAGTGTCTGTTGATCGAATTTCTTTAGGTTGCCAATCAGTTCTTGCTGATCCTCTTGTGAGGCGTTCACCACTTCGATCACCTGAAAGAATTCACCGGCAAAACTCGCCATTTCATCAAGCGCTTTGTTCCAGTCCATCTCTAGCACGGGATCAATAACGCCCATGTGGTAGAGAGCATCAAACACGACTTGGAGATTTCCTTGCAGATACATACTTTGCACCTTCGCCTTTGTTGCGTCTTCATCTAGCTATCGGAACAAATTGAGAATGACTGAGGTCCAGGTTTGCGGCTGGGCGAAGGGCGGGGGTGGGAGGTTGCTTGGGCCACGCACGAATCCAAAGGTTCGGAGGCCCATTGATTCTAAGCTGCCTTTGCACCTAGTGCTTAAATCACAACAGAGTGTGTTGCGGCTGCCTAAGACCTACAGACTCGTGAGTATGGAAATTCGGCGATGGGCGGCGATGTGTGGTGTGAAGATATTCAAAGTCGCTGTGGAGGCCAATCATATTCATTTGGCAATACAGGTTAAGAAGCGGCAGATGTGGAAAAGGTTTATTCGAGGCCTGTCCGGCTCGATCGCCCGCAAGCTGATGTGCCTTGGGTATTCGCCAAGTGGGCGATCCAAATCGAAGGGGTTTTGGCGGCAGCGGCCGTTTACTCGGGTGGTGCGCAGTTGGCGGCAAGCGTTTAAGAATTTGGTTCGATATGTGGAAATGAATGAGTGGGAGGCGGCGGGGAATTTAGACCGAAAAGACCGGGGGTTTTTGAAGGACCTAAGGCGGATGTGGCGTGAGGATGCGGATCTTTGGCTTGAGTCGACACCTTTGGGAAAATCGCGCAATGGCTTGGGATCAAATGGGCGAAGTGGGCCGGTGGGTGGACGCGGCCTCTTAACTTGAGAGGGAGATCCGTCGGGCGCCGGGGCATCAGCGCGGGGGCTTGAGTTAGAGGATATTTGCGGCTAGCTCGGCAAGCTCTGAGCGTTCGCCTTTGGTGAGCGAGACGTGAGCTGAGATCTTTTGCCCTTTGAATCGTTCGACCGAGTAAGTTAGGCCGGAATTTGAGGCGTCGATGTAGGGGTTATCGATCTGAAATGCGTCGCCGGTGAGAACAACTTTGGTGCCTTGGCCCGCGCGAGTGACGATGGTCTTGATTTCGTGGGGCGTGAGATTCTGCGACTCATCGACAATCAAATACTGATTGGGAATACTTCGGCCACGGATATAGGTGAGAGGCTCAATGTTGAGCATCCCTTGATTGATTAACTCTTGGGCTCGGCCGGCAGCTTTTTTGTCAGCGCCCAGCAGGAATTCCACGTTGTCAAAAATAGGCTGCATCCAAGGGTTCAGTTTTTGCTCGACGTCGCCGGGGAGATAGCCAATGTCTCGGCCCATCGGAAATATTGGGCGACTGACCAACAGGCGCTGAAATCGTCCTTCGTCCAAGGTCTTATGAAGACCCGCAGCCAGGGCTAGCAAAGTCTTGCCAGTCCCCGCTTTTCCGACCAACGAGACAAACAGCAAATCATCGTTAAGAAGCGCGTCGAGTGCAAAGCTCTGTTCCATATTGCGAGGGTGAATACCCCAAATACTTTCAGAGGGACTAATTAGCGGGACTACCCGATTGAGCTTTTCATCAAAGCGGCCAATTGCACTGTGATTGGCGTTGGCTTTGTCTTTCATAATTAGATATTGATTGGCAAAAAATTTGTTCGTCGAGCTCAGATCTAAGCCACGATCCTTATAGAAAGAATCGATTTGTGCTGGCTCGAGATCAATTTCTTTGAATCCCTTGTAAGCTTCTTCGGCATGGGACTCGTCTGGATCAAAATCATTGGCATCGATATCAAAAACGTCGGCCTTGATCCGTAAGTTAATGTCCTTTGTAATCAAGCGAACAGTGGCCTTTTTATTTTGCTGCATGAGCGTAAAGGCCGTCGCTAATATTCGATGATCTGGTATGCTCAGATTCATTTCTGGCGGCAGACCGGCAAAGTGAAAGTCGGAAACGACGTAGACAAAAGATTTATTGCTTTCTAAACCCACGCCTTGAGCCAAGGACCCCTTGTTCCGCAACACATCGACAAGGCGAGAAAAATGACGAGCGTTACGCCCATTTTCGCCAAGATCTCGTTTGAAGCGATCAATTTCTTCAATTACCGAAAATGGAATATAGACGTCTGAAGAGCCAAATTTTTGAATGGCCATGGCATCAAATAAAATGACGTTGGTATCCAGAACAACTTTTTGATCTAAACGACCGGGCAGCATAGATGCGGACATAGAGGTGTGTCCTCCTCAGCACCTATTCGAGCTCACTTTTTAACCCTTGTATATAAAAAAAACGAGCCCGTTAACGCGTGAGATTGGAGACCATAATGTCTCCATGGTCACCCTGCAGACTGGCGCTCACCGTTTCAATGAACTTCACAAAGTGATTTAACGCAACCTCATTGACTGTTCCCGCTGCAAAGTTGACCCCATGACGGTAGACGCCCTCATCATCAATAAACCGTGCATTTTGGACGATCACTACAAACGGAAAGTAAGTCACATGATTGAGATAGACTCGCATAGCGACTTCTTCGCCCGGTTTGAACTGACCACTTTGGCCGGTCACATCAAAGGACATGCCTTTTTCGGAGATGTCGTAGAGTCTGACCTTAAGTAGACCTTTTTGTGGAATCAATGCACAGGCTCCAATGAACTCCGACAAAATGGTTCTGCGCACTTTGCGCCGTTCTTGCAGAAGGATTTCGTTGCGCGCTTCGGTCATATCGATCACCGGGGCCGAACTTTCGGTCGCTTTCAGTTGCGATTTTTCTGCCTTGGTCTTGGTTTTTTTAATCCGACGAGTGATATCAAAAACATTCTTCATGCGTGTGCCCCCTGCTTCAGACTTATCGGCCGAGAAACGTCTCAACTTTAGAAACACCAGGCAGGGAAAATCCACTTGTCTCAAAATAAGAATGGGGAATTTGGTTGGGACCTAGACCAAGGCCCATCTGCAGATACACAGCACAGCTGGATTCAGCGACAATATTCTGTATATGCGTTGGCTAAGAAACTCCGGTCACCACTTCATTTGGATAGTGCCACTTGGCTTTTTACTGGAGTCGACCATTCGTCGTATGGCAGAACCCGACTTATTCTTCTATTATGCACTCGTCCAACGCTATTTGACTGAAGGCATCTGGCCGAAATTAGACCCGTTTCTGTATACACTGCCAAATGACACCTTGATGTCTGCGCATCAGTGGCTGGGATATTGGATCTTCTATATTCCTTATCAATTGGGAGGCTGGGCTGGGCCTATTTTATTCAAGACCCTCATTGTCGCTCTTTTGTTTTTGCTCCCGTTATTGCCATTCTATCTGAAAAAACTGGCACCTCCACCTCACTTTGCCCTGATTTGGACGTGCGCGATCTATATCACTCATCACCGTTTTCGCGAGCGAGTGAGCCTCTTTGGGGATTTGTTTATCGTCCTGTTGGTCGCTGGCTTGCTTTGGTTCAAAGACCGAAAGCTATTTTGGTACTCACTGCCATTTATGTTTTTAATATGGGCACAACTTCATCCCTCATGGCCACTCGGCGGTGTCGTATTGTTGGCGCATTTTTTTTCTCAGTCGCCCCGCACCTGGCAAACGCATCATTGGATCTGTACGGTGCTGGCTTTGCTTGCACCTCTCCTGAATCCACTGGGGGTGGAGGGCTATCTTTACCCGTTTGTATTTACTCGGGATGTGGAGCCCTACCTGCGACAGCATGTGGTGGAATGGTTACCCCTCACTGACAGCCGAATTTTCACCTACTACTTTCTTTACGCTCCCTTTGTCACACTTGTCCCTCTCATCATTTGGCAAATGTGGCGGCAGCGGCGAGAAGTCAAATTGTTTGAACTCTTTGTCTTTGCCTTGAGTATTGGTCTTTGTATTAAGTCCGTGCGGTTTGGTATGTTGGCGCAGGTGCTCAATTTGCTGCTGCTGGTGCAACTGGAGTTGCGCCGACCTCTCCTCCCGATGGGGATCCACCGGCATTGGGTCACGATCGTCAGTCTGGTGATGCTCTGTCTTGGCTTGATTGTATTTAAACACTGGTTCAATCCGAGTTGGCGAGTCCCGATCGCGCAAAGATTCACTTTTGAATCGGACTATTTTCCCACCGCAGCAGTTGAATTTTTAGATAGGGCAAAGCCAAAGATGCGGATATTCAACTCCTTTGGCTTTGGTGGTTTTTTGGCATGGCACTGGCAGGGAAATCCGAAGATTTTTTACCATGGGTTTTCCACAAACTTTCAGTTTTACGAACAAAATTATCTGCAGAGCCAGTTGGATCGGACCAGACTCAACCAAGTCATCGCCGAATATGATATAGGAATTTTTTTGGTCAGCCGACTCGGGAATGACAATCCCTTACTCGATCAGCTGAGACAACATGAAGATTTTCAGATGATCTACCAAGATAAGACTGCTTTTATTTATGCAAAGCGGGATCCTCGGGTCTTCGAATGAGACTTAATTTTATTCTGGGCACAGCCGCAGAACTCATAAAGGTGTATTCATTAATTGTTGAGGCTGAAAAACGCCAACATCAAGTGCGAATTGTGATGACTGGCCAAAGTGTGCAAAATTTTAAAATGCAGTGTCAGGATTTTGGTATCGAGGATGCAAAAATCCGGCAGCTTGTGGAGGCCGGCCAAGATCTTGCCGACGCCAGTTCGGCTTTTCGCTGGATCTGTAGAGCTCTGCTTGTGAAGAAAACGCGATTGCGTGAACTCCTACTCGACGGACCCGAATCTGAATGCGTGATTGTGCACGGGGATACACTTTCCACTCTTGTTGGAGCGTGGTTTGGCTGGAGGCTCAACGTCGAGGTTGTGCATATTGAGGCGGGATTGCGCTCGAATTCATTGCTCCGCCCGTTTCCTGAAGAAATCGTCAGACGCTTGGTCACCAAGTTCACGACTCATCACATGGCGCCAGATTCAAGCAGTGCCGCCAATCTCAGCAGAAATCGAGTAAAAGGCTATGTGGTGCAGACCCAAGGCAACACGCTGAGAGACACCCTACAGCAGACTCAAAGCCAAAGTTTACGGCCCCAATCCGCCGGTGACTTTGCCGTCGTCAACTTGCATCGTTTCGAAAATCTCAATTCACCCATTCGATGGGCCATGCTAGTGGCGACCGTGCGGCAAGCCGCTCGGCACCAACGGGTCGTGTGGATCTCGCACCCTCAGACTCGCTCTAAGCTTGAGCTCGATGCAAAGTCCAAACAGCTCCTTGAAGATGCTGGAGTTGAATTTCTGGACCGATTGCCTTTCGGAGAATTCCTGATTTTGCTAAAAGGCTGCCGCTACCTGATCTCAGATGGTGGAAGCAATCAAGAGGAGTGCTTCTATTTAGGCAAACCCTGCCTATTGATGCGAACAGAGTCGGAGCGTAGCGAAGGACTTGAAAATGGACCCTGTCTCCTCAGTCGGTTTGAACAGAACACCATCAATCATTTTTTAGACAACCCGGAGGCATACCAAAGAGACCCGGCCGCCGCAGACGTGAGTCCCACTCAAATTGTTCTAGCTCATCTCGAGGCTAAAATATTCGCCCATTCTTAGCGAGTTCGGCCATGGTGTCCTCAACTCTCAACAAAAACTTATAGTGTTCAATTGTTCGCGTGCGTGAATCCTCAGGATCGAGCACTCCATAGTTGAGGGCTTCGACGATCTCACGGGCGCCATCGCGGGCTTGAAAATCGCACGCAAATCCAAGCGCCCGGTTGATCTTATCAAAATTGACATTGTACGTGCGCTTGTCTGGATCATCGGGAACTTGAATGAGTTCGACCGAGGGAAGGACGTCCTTGATAATATTGGCGATCTGGCTCACCTGGTAGTTTTGGGCGTTGCTGCCCAGGTTGAAGATCTGTCGATCCACCACACTTATTGGAGCCTCCATTACAAGGCAAAATCCTCGCACCACATCACGCACGTGCACCAGAGGTCGCCACTGCTTGCCACCCCCCAGAATAAAAATTCGACGATCCTTCCAGGCCTTCAACGTCATGATATTGATCACCAGATCAAAACGCATTCGCTTACTCAGGCCATAGACCGTCGCGTTTCGAAGTACCGTCACGTGAAAGTCCTCATTGGAGAGCTCAAGTAGTCGGGCCTCCACATCCACTTTACCTTTGGCGTAGTAGGACTGCGGTTGGGTTTCGGCGGATTCAGTCAGACTCTGGCTCACACCAAGGCCATACACAGAGCAACTTGAAGAATAAATGTAGCGTGGCACCTTGGCCTTCTTGGCGCATTCGGCGACGTTTACTCCACCTTTAAAATTTATACTGTAAGTAAGACTTGGTTTAAGATCACAGGTTGGATCATTCGACAGTCCCGCAAGATCAATGGCGACGTCGTGCCCTCGCAAATCATCGACTGTTAACTCGCGAATGTCCTTCTGCAGAAGAGTAAAGTTCTGATTGTTAAAGGTCTCCGACCCTAAAATGTCTTTGCCAAAATAATAGCGATCACAGCCAGTCACTTTGTGGCCTGCCTGCAAGAGGTGCTCGACGAGCACACTGCCAATATAGCCACCTGCTCCAGTTACAAATATTTTTTTCATCTACAGATCTCCTGCTTCCCCATGTTTTCATGCCCCGTTTTCATTGGGAAGGTCTGGGACTAGGGAGAATGGTCTTTTGTTCACCATAGCTCTTGAGGTGAGGACGATAGCCTAGGCTGCGCCCCACAACCATAATGCAGATTAAACTGGCCGTATAGAGTGTCAGAGGGACGTGCCGCCAATAGGCAAGGTCACGTCTGGTCCACATAAGATAAAGCGCATCAACAACGCACGGGACCAGTAAAAATGCATAGGGAATGTAACCGAATCGCCGCAGATCCAGCCCACTATGGGTGACGTTTTGCCGACCGACGAAACCAGCCGCACCCAACCGATCTGAGAAAAAAATGTTGTTCCGAACTCGCCATTTTATTTTATTTAAAAGGCCGGAAAAACTGTCAGCCGAGTAATGCCGCACCGGTGTGTCGTCGGCGATTGCAAACTGACGAGTCTCGTCTTGCATGTGATAAAAAAAGTGCACCGGTCCCGAAGGGTTGTCACAGAGTTTGTGGAATCGACTTCGAAAGAACTGCAAATCAATCGAATTGGCGCAAGCTGCGTTTTCCATCAGAGGTTGGCGTTTTTTGCCGACCTCAAACAGAGTGGCTCCCTCTTTTTCCGTCAGCCTTCGACAGGTCCTCGCCAAATCTTTCGCAAAAAACTGAATGTTTTTCGACAGGCGATAGTAGTACATGGAAAATGGGTCTCCGAACTCATTGATATATCTGGCCGCAAAGGGAACACCCGGTGGATTTATATACCCGGCCGAGAACACCATCTTCACTTGTGGAAAATTTTTGTAAGCCGTGGCATGAGCTCGTAAGGTTTGAGCTGAGACCAAGACCTCGTCACTATCAATATGCATGAGGTATCGACCCGTTGCGGACTTTAGACCTAATATTTTGGCGCTGACTGGATCGACCTGAGGATTGTCGATGAGTACGCAGCCATACTGTTTGGCCAACTCTCTCGTCCCGTCCACAGAACCTCCGTCGACCAACAGAACTTCAATTTTTTCCGCAGGATAGTCTTGCTGTCGAATGGCGATCAAAGCCAACTCAACTGTTCGTATTGAGTTTAAGGTGGCCATGACGATAGTGAATTTAGGCCATTCGAAGTTCATAAAGAAGTCCAGCGCCAGGTACTTTTAGTTGCTCGAGCTTGAAAGCCACTGGCCCGGTACAGATCCAAAGCTGCGAAATTGTTGGCTTGAGTTTGGACAAACGCCTCTGTGCACCCCTGCTGTAGAAACCATTGATCGGCAAGATGCAAAAGTAGCTTGCCCAAACCCCGCCCGCGATCTTTTGGCGAAACCGCAACGAGGCCGATCCAACCGCTGAATTTGCAGGAGACAAAGCCTGCGAGGTGAGACTTTTTAAACACTAGGCAGACATGGTCCGCTGCGGCTCCTAAGCAGCAGTTCTTGCCCCACTCAAAATGAATTTTCTCGGCCAAATGGGGTGCGATTTTTAAATCACTGTGAAACCGACTGAACTGAAAGGACTGAGCTGCCAATTGCCCGACCTCCGACGCATCTGCAGCGACCGCCGATCGCACCACATACTCAGGCTGCAGAGGTCGACCGGTTGCGCCTGGTGCAGTGATTTTTTTATTGAATTCAAAGATTGTATCCAGTCGTTCAAAGCCATAGCGCTGCAGCTCTTGCGCTTCTCGCAGACGATTCTCATCCAGACGAATGGTTAGGTATTCGATCCCTAGTTTTGGGAACTCGTTTACGAGCTGAGCAAAGGCGCATCGCATCTCTTCCGCACCGAGGCTGTCTGGAACATTTAATGAGTTCCCTTGGGCAACCGCTCGATTCAAAATTTGGGAATCCCAGGCTTGAACAGCCAGCTCCAAAGAAATACTGCACTCTGGACTCGTGCCTATGGAGATGATTTTCAAATTGGGTTGGCCCGACACAGTTTGCGCATTGACCTGCATACGCTCAGGGTTTCACATTTTTGCTGGGTTGATAAGAAAACTCCTGCCTAGCGGTAGGTCCTAACGCTACTCCCTAATCCAAAACCTACCGTTCACATCGAGACAGTTTCAACCGATAACTAGAGTATGTCCAATAAGCCGTGGAATCTGAACCACACAAAGCTGAGCATCATTGTGCCCGTCTTCAATGAGGCCAATCAGATTTTACGCAACCTCGACCTCCTACTAGACGAGGTGGAACGCTACTTTCATGATTTTGAAGTGATCGTAGTGAGCGATGGCAGCACAGATGGGACGAATGCCAAATTGTTGTCATTGAAACACCCTGACGTCCGCCCCATTATTGTCGATAAAAACACGGGCAAGGGCAACGCTGTACGAGCTGGAGTGGCTCAAGCAACCGGCGATTACATTTTGTTTATTGATGGTGGGATGGAAATTCACCCTAAAGAGATTCGCATCTTTATGGGACTCATGACGCTTTATCAATGCGATGCTGTGGTTGGTTCAAAACGTCACCCTCAGTCCAAAGTGTCTTACCCTTGGTACCGCCGTTTTTTGAGCTGGAACTTTCAGATTTTGGTGAGATTGCTCTTTAAAATTGATGTCACGGACACACAAGTAGGGATCAAGCTGTTCCGCCGAGAGGTTATCGACGCGATTCTGCCTGACCTCGTCGTAGATCGCTATGGCTTCGATTTAGAGATGCTGAGTTTGGCGCGGATTTATGGATTCGACCAGATTCTCGAGGCCCCTATCCGTCTCGATTACTTTCAGCCGAAGCCCCGCTTCATTGCCAGCGAAGTCCTGCATGTGTTCAAAGTCGGCCTGAGTTTGTTGCGCGACACTCTGCAGCTGTACCTCCGCTTGCGCCATATTCGCCCCAAATCACCCGCGGTTAAATTCCCAGCTCACCGACGCGTTGGGTAGACTTGCCGAAGTAAAACCGTTATACCCACTGAGTGGACAAATCTTTTGAAGGGCTAATTCTTAGCTTAGCGCTGCATGGGTTTCTCGTATGGCTCTTGCTTATGGGAAACTTTGCACCGCCACCCGTGGGCAATCAGGGGCCCACGGAAATCACTATTGTAGAAACAGATTCCCGCAAAGATCGGCAGGCTTTCGTAACGGAGACGGATCTCAAACCGGCCCTAAAGGAACTGCAGGACAAGGCGGAGTTTCTGTCGCAATTTACCAAAAGAGTGAAACGGCAGATGCGGGCCGCAAACGATGGCCCTACGGTGAACGCACAGCCGAGTGAACCACAGCTCAACCGTCTCAATGAAAGAGCGCAGGAGCAAACAAGCACCACTCAAACAGAAGATTCCGAAGGCATTGGACTTCGCCCCATGGGGGGAAACCCCACTATGCGAACGGTTGCGATTGGTGCATCCTCTTTGGCCGAGTATATTCCCGGAGTTCAAGTGGGGGCATTCACTGCCCTAAACACCGATTCGTTTACCTACTACACGTTCTTTGCACGAATGAACGAACAGGTTCGAAATCGCTGGGTCAGCCTAGTGCGAAGCTACGTCGGATCCTTATCGCAGCAGCACCTGGAGACTCTCTCGCGCCGCGAGCGGCAAAGTGTGATTGAGATTGTCCTGAATGCCGAGGGAAAGTTTGAGGCGGCCATCGTACAAATGTCGAGTGGTGATCAAGGTCTAGATCGAATCCCCGGCGAAAGCTTTGAAATGGCCGCGCCGTTTTTAAACCCACCCCGCGGTCTAATGGAGAGTGACGGTAAGATTCACCTCAAGTACGCCTTTGTTTTGCAATTTCGCCCACCGTCCTTAGGGCCGGCTCAAAACTGATTCTAGCCCAGATGCTAATTGCAGATCTGTTAGACTCTAACAATGCGTGCGATTGTATGGATTTGGCTTTTAACTCTAGGTTCCATTGCGAATGCTGGATACCTCGAGCTCGGTGCTTCGGCCAACTACCGTTCCTCCCGATTCAATGAGTTCAACTATGTCGAAGGCCTAACTTACACCACTTCATTTTCGTACTACTTTTGGGAAATGTGCGCTTGGGAGCTCAATTACACTTGGGGTTACTCCAAACAGGTGTCTCGCGGCAATATGGCAATCGATCCAAAAGACACGATCGAAGACAACATTCAGCTGATCTCACTCGATTTGGTATTGTCTTTTGCCGAACGATCCGCGCTTTTCCGCCCTTACGTAAAAGTCGGTGGGGGGTATTTGAAAAAAGAACGCTTTCGCCAAATCAACTCAGACAATGTTGAACATATCGAAACCAGAGAGGGCATGGTCCCAAGTGGCGGGGTGGGATTCTCTCTTGGCCTCACCAAAGAATTAAGTATCAAGTTTGGGCTAGACGCGTGGACATCGCCTCTCAAAAATCGTGAGCCGCTCATTGTCGATTACGCTGGACGAGCAGGCGTCTCCTGGATGTTTTAAGGTGACCTCTAAATGAGTCGACCTCGTTATGCACTCGCCGTATTGGGTCTAGTCGGCGCGCTGAGTTCAAGCCCTGGTTGCCAGATGGGTTACTACATCCACAATGCCTATCATCAAACAAAAATTGTTAACAGCCGGCAAAGGATAGAGCGCTCCCTGGGGGAGTCCACTGTCACACCCGAGCAGAAGCGAAAACTTAAGCTTGTGCAAGAGGTTAAGCAATTTGCTGAAACTGAATTGGGTCTAAAACCCTCGCGCAACTACACCACTTATGTGGATTTGCAGCGACCATACGTCACGTATATCGTTCAAGCCGCCAAAGCCTGGGAACTCAAACCCCACCTGTGGAAGTTCCCCTTCGTCGGCGCAGTCCCCTACAAAGGCTACTTTACGAAGGCTGGTGCCGAGGCAGAGGCCAAACGCTTCCCCCCAGCTGAATACGATACGTTCATCAGAGGGGTGACCGCCTATTCAACTCTGGGCTGGTTTCAAGACAGTGTTCTATCGACAATGTTGCGCTATGAGGATCAAGATCTCGTTGAGCTGATTGTGCATGAAACGGTCCATACAACCTTATTCATTAAGGATGCAGTGGACTTCAATGAGCGAATGGCCACGTTTCTAGGACAGGTCGGAATGCGGCAATTCTTCGACAAGAGAGGTGGCGACAATGCAAAATTTATTGTCGCCGCAGAACAACAACTGGCCGATCAGAAAATCTTCTCAAAATTTATTTCAAAAGAAATCGCCGACTTAAAAAGCTGGTACGAAGACAATAGCCAAAATCTCAACTCAGAAGCAAAAGCACAGCGCCTAGAGGCGATTCGCAAGCGCTTTGCCAATACCGTGAAAGCCAAATTGCAATCGAAAAGCTACAGTGGCTTTGAAAGCCAAACGCTCAACAATGCTTACCTTTTGGGGCTGCAAACCTACGAGCATGACCTGCAAGATTTTTTTTCTCTCTATGAATATCACCGAGGTGATTTCAAAAAGACTCTTGAATACCTAAAGAGTCTTGAATCAACAAAAAAACCTGATCAAGCTCTTAAGGACTTTGTCGCATCGCTCGCTGCAACCAAGTAGAACTCTTCAGCGGCAATTTCAGACTGAGCCAAACTATCAATGACCTGCATGACATTTTGTCGAACGTCCTTAGCCCGAGCCTCAATTGGCAGCCCTACTGCTGGATCTGAGCTCTTTAACCATTCCCGAATGATTCTGTAACCTTCGAACGCGTCTCGGTCCTCTTGCGAACTCGCCAGCAACCCTTGCAACTCTAGCTCGAGACTAGGATCCATTTCATTTTCTAGATAGTCGATCCACCACCAATCTTCAGCAGCTAGGGTCCCATCCCCCACATTGCTTTTCCCCAATTTGCTCATTGCCCTTCTACCTCCATAGTTTTTCCTCCCAATTCACTGAGCGAAAGATGCGCCGGCAGATGCTCCTGCCAAGTTTTTAACATCGCGTTGCCCTCGAGACGATCTTTGAGCTTCAAAATCGCATGGCGATAATTGGCTTTCGCCGTGTCGTAAGGACAGGTCATTATTTCAGCAATTTCTTTGAAACTTAGATCTTCAAAAATTCGAAGGGTGAGCGCCATCTTTTGTCGCTCAGGAAGTTTGGCAATCTCCTGTTGGAGGACCGATCGCACATCCAGGGCGATCATACCTTGCTCCACCTGACTCTCGACCGCTTGGTCCGCCGGCTCATCGGTCAACGTTTCACGTGAGCGTTTTCGAAAGCGATTGCGTGCCGTATTTAAAGCAATTTGATAGAGCCAACTTCGAAAGCTTGCTCGCCCTTCAAAAATCGAAATGCGCCTAAACGCTTTTATGAATGCCTCCTGCACAATATCCTCGGCCGCGTCTAAATCTCGCGTGAGTCTGACGACCACTTTTAATAGAAACTTCTCGTGTCGGGCCATGAGCTCCTCAAACGATTTTTTCTCTCCGCTTTTAACTTCCTGTACAAGCTGAAGATCCGTCTTCATAGACGATTCACTCCCCGGTTAGGACCAGACCTAAGGCCCAGTCGGTTAATATAATTTTTGAGGGATTCGAAGTTTTGAAATTTCACAGATGAATTAGATAGATACAGTGCAAATCTAGATGTGCTGTTTAGCCGCTGCCCTCAGGTCTTGACTAGAGCAAGCGGCGGACCAAGTGCAACTGGGGCGGAAGACATTTTACGTCATCTAGAGGTAAATTCTATAGGGACGTTTCGTCACCAGTGTCAGAGCCGTGGTGTCAGGATGGGAAAACCGAGGCTTTAAGCGCCTTATGAGGCCACAGACACTCGGTTTCGACCGCTATTCTTGGAATGGTAAAGCGCCTTGTCGGCCCGCTCGTAGATGGTCTCCCACCCGCTATCGCGTTCAGACTTAAAGGCTATACCTATAGATATAGTGATTGGAATCTGTTTGCCTTCAAAAACAAACTCGTGCGCCTCGATCGTTGCGCGAATGCGCTCGCCGATTTCTTCGGACTGCCGAGGTGGGCTGCCTAAAAGAAGAAGAGCAAACTCCTCACCGCCAGCCCGGGCAAAAAAATCATTGCCCCTAATCAGCTTGTCCCGAATCACTTTGGATATCTCTTGGAGCACATAGTCCCCGGCGGGATGTCCATAAGTATCGTTTACGAGTTTAAATTTATCGATATCGAATAGCATGGCCGTAAATGTGATACCCAAAAGATCTGAGCGTTTGAACAACTCTGGTGCTTTGGCTTGCAGGGCCCCGCGATTCGCAATGCTCGTGAGCGCATCCGTATGACCACGATCAAAAGCTTGAGCTTGCGCTACCGTCTCGATGCTGCCGCGCTCAAGAAACTTAAAGATAATGTTGCCAACTTTTATTTGATCGTTGTTCTGTAGCTTGTGTGGAGTCAAAGACTGGATCTGCCGCCCATTCACCACCGTCTTATTTGTCGACTCTAGGTCAATCACCGAGACGTCGCCACCAGCCAAAACCAGTTTGGCGTGAAACTTACTTACACTCTTATCATCGACGAACACATGGGCCGTGGGAGCCCGACCGATAATACGGTCCGTGTCTTCAATGGGCCATTGCCGCCCCACACTGTTTGCCGGACCAACGAGCAAAATAATAGAAGGAGGCGCTTGCCCGGCTTGCGCCAAACGCAGCTTAAATGTGTCACTCTGAAGTACACTCGTTTTATCTGAAAGATCCTTAACGCCCGAGTCGTCGTCAGACCCATTCGAGTTGTTGCTCATTTGGGTATTATGACTGGCAGTTGCAGTGGAGACAATATGAGAATCTAGAGTCCAGAGGTCGAGCTCCGGCCGCAATGCAGCAGAACTAGGAGATCGCCACGTCCTCTTCGATTCGGTGGTAGCCATGCCACTCCTTCAAGCGACCGCGCGGGCGCCCCTCACCCTCAGGGTACTCAAAAAGCACATAGATGAGCTTAGTGATTTTGCCGAGTGAGGAAATGTCCAGTGACGTCAAATCAGCCCAAGTGCCAGTATTGAAATACTCACGATTTTGGTCAAACTGGCGGTACTGGTAGACGTGCGAGTGCCCAAAGCAAACCGTATGGACTCTTTCATCTTGCAAAACTCTACGGGCGGACTCACTCAGGTCTGGGAACACCGCACTCTCCAAAAGAATGCGGACAATCCGTGAAAACGGAAACATTCTGCGAGGATCATTGGTCAGAATCGAGCGCAGAAAGTAAAATGCTAGACCAAAAAAATTACTGATCGTAAACCACGTCTCATTAAATAGCGCCCAGCGCAGCATTCGATTGAAAGGTCTAATCTTGTCTACGTGAGGGTACTTGTGCTTGATCCCCAAAACAAACTCGACAAAGAAATGGGAGCCGAACGGCAAATTGAGTATGGGCTCAGGCAGATTTTTCTTTAAAAAGAACTTGCGCGGATCCAATCGATTGGCGGCCTCATGCATATGGCCATGCTCAATATGAACGCCCTCAAAGAAGTACACTAGATTTTTAAATCGGATGGTCGATGCAACAACTTCGTTTAAATAGGTGCGACATGCTGGCCAAAGCATGGCTTGATCATGGTTACCCACTACGAAAGTTATAGAGTTCCCACGGATGGCAACAAAATCTCTCAGGGTTCTAAAAAAAATAGGATGACCCGAGACGATGCGTCGGAGAATATCCATGCAAATGGACTCCGTGAGCACGGTCAAATAGTGGCCGTTGTAATCCACCTGCAGAAAATTTAGAATGTCACCGTTGAGCACGAGCTCAACTTCGTAATCAGCATACTTACCAGTTGTGTAGTAATGCAGAAACTCAGAGAATTTTTCATCAAAGTAAAATTCTTCGAGCGAGTTTAGCTGACCATTGGCTAGAGTCCTACCGATGCCTAGGTGTAAATCGCTGACCACTAACTTTATCTGTTTCTTTTTTTCCACTCGGAACTCACCTATTGCCGGGACTAGATTTTTTTAGCTAGCAACAAAAACAATATTACGGCTCTTGCGTTTACCGAAATACATCGCTTGGTCCGCTAGCTGTATCAATTCAGACGCGGACTGGGCATGCTGGGGATAGGCCGCAAGTCCTATGCTAATTGTTAACTTTAACTTCTGCCCTTCTATCTCGAAACTGTGCAACTCAACGGCTTGGCGAATCCTCTCAGCGACTCGCTCTGCATTCTGTGCATTTGAGCCATTGAGCAATACGATAAACTCATCACCCCCATAACGGAAGGCATAATCGCAAGACCGAATTTGACGACTTAGCACATTCCCAAGCTCGACCAACAAACGCGAGCCAACCAAATGGCCCCGGCCGTCGTTCACCGACTTAAAGTAGTCGATGTCTAGGAAAAGGAGGCTGAACTCAGTTCCCTCTCGTCGGGCTCTGTCGATTTCATGCTCAAGCACACGCGGGAGATACCGCTGATTGTAGAGGTTGGTCAATTCGTCGAGGTAAGACATATTGCGAACCTCGAGGTGTTGATAGGCAAAGGCAACGTACTTTGCCCCCAACTCCATCTCTTTTTTAAGATCTATCGACTGAATTCCCTCAAAAGCCAGGATACCCAGGAGGGCTCCGTTGAAGATCAGAGGCTGAGCCACAAGTCCATCTTTAGCGTCCCGAGCTTGGGCAATTTCAACTGCACCAGCTACGGTCGCCCGATTTACAAACTCTTGAGCGATGTTTTTCCAAATATGAAAGAGCTGCGACAGATCAGCGCTAGGGCAACTGATGACGTGTCGACCAACAACGTCAGCCGTAGCAAAAGTCCATTCCCACTCTTCTCGCGAAGACTGGTGCAGCCGCAAAAGCGCCGGGGCAGACAGCCAATGCACAACCGATGCTCCGCTTTTTGCCAAACATGCCTCGAGGAATGTCGACATTACCTTTTCTACATCGATTGAAGTAAAGTCCTCGTGTTTCACTTGGCCTTCCTCAATGGAGGGGTCGAAGCTGGGACTGGCTCCTCCTCCCCTTCCAACATAGACAGCGCCAGGCGCAAGGCCTTCACTGTGCGGCGAAGTTGCTCTTGCTTATCCATGGTGATACGGTTCAGCTCTTGGTTTTTATTTCGATAATTGGTGAGCTCCAGATTGAGCTGATCCATATTGCGTTTCAGCTCTAGAATCATTTCATCTTTGCTCCGAATAAGAGCTGCACTCTCCATCTTTAGCAGTTCCAACCGATTTTCTAGCTCTCGCTCACGCACGCGAATTTTTTGAATATTACTCGAGATGCGTAACTCAAGCTCCTCTGTGCGCTGCCGAAGGGTTTCGAGCTCTCGCTGCACCCCCTCTTTGGCCCCAATCAAAATGCTACGCTCTTGTTCAAAGGTGCTCACGGCATTTTGATAATCGCTCTCACGCTTCTGATTTAGCGACGACAACTCATCCGTTCTTCGCCGTAAGGTTTCAGCAGCAGCGGCAAGTTCCTCGTTTTGCGAGCGCAATCGTTCAATTTCATTTTCAAACTCGAGCAATCGATTTTGGGCAATTCGGAGATTTTCACTTTGAGCGAGTGATGCTTCGGTCGCATTGGCGGAGACCGTAGACCGAAGAGAGGCAAATCGGCCCACGGAAGCTCGCTCACGATCTTCACGTGCCGGAGCTCGCTTGGAGTCGGCGTAGGAAACAGCCGCACTGGAATGGCTAATAGCGGTTTTGTCTGAATGGCCAACGCGGACGGTTTTGTCTTCTTCATCCAACGACAAATTGAGTGTAACCGAGGGTTCCTCGGGATCCACAGTGGGTTGTTCGGTCACTTCGACCAATCCACTGTCATTTTCAACTGCTAGAGTCGCTCCCACTACATCCCGTTCAAAGGACTGAGCTTCTTCATCGCTGAGAAGATCGTCCATTAACTCGAGGGCAAGCGACTTGCTTTGTTTATCGCCCATTCGAAGAGCTATTCGGAGAAAACGGCGATTCTATTTAGCGTTTTGAAGACGAATTTGAATAGGTTTTTGACAGTGACTCCGGCTTTGGTCGAGCCCACTGCCTTAAAACTTTTACGTGATCACTTGTCTGTAGGAATTCAACCGCTCTTCAATGTGCGCGGGACGGACGGCACGAATTCCATCCACACCAAAGTCTTGCACGGTGAAGCTCGCCAAAATACATCCATGCACACAAGCTTGCTTGAGGTCCTCGCGCTGCCATTCGCCATCTAGCTGCGACAAACGTCCAAGGAACCCACCCGCAAACGTGTCACCTGCGCCTGTGGGGTCTATGACATTTTCAACCGGGTAGGCCGGCAAAACAAAGTATTGATTTTGACAGTACATAAAGAAACCATACTCTCCGCGTTTGATAACAACTGCCTTTGGTCCCATCTTTATGACCTCGCGGGCGGCCGTCACTGTATTCCAGGTCCCCGTCAGCTCGCGCAATTCACCCTCGTTTACGAGTAAAATATCAG
Source organism: Bdellovibrionales bacterium (assembly GCA_041739415.1). Taxonomy (GTDB): domain Bacteria; phylum Bdellovibrionota; class Bdellovibrionia; order Bdellovibrionales; family UBA1609; genus JALHOQ01. The sequence goes on from JBGSNU010000033.1 coordinate 89,746, forward strand.
TTCTCTCCAACACTTTGAGCAAATCTGCTTTTTTGGAGCGAATCCAGTAATTCATGGTATCCGCCGCAATTAAACGAGGCTTGTCTACTTGCTCCAACACTTGAAGCTGCAACACTGGATCAATATTGGCTAGAAACACAACGTCTGAGGATTTATAAGACTCAGGAATCACGGGGCGAAAGTTTTCAAAAACATTCAAATTTGTGGCTAGAGTAATGGCCTCATTCATATCGCGCTCATACCGACCGGACCATGAAAACGTTTTGCCCGGCACCTGTTGTAGGCCCAGCAAATCCACCTGGCGCTCCTCGAGCCAGCCGCGGTGCTCATTCTGGTAATCGTCCCCCACTACTCCGACCACTCGAATTTTAGCGTAGTGTGATGCTGCCAAAGAAAAGTAATTGGCAGATCCACCGACGATTCCATGCCGTTGACCCATGGGCGTTGCGATTGAATCATAGCCAACGCTACCCACGACTAAAATTGAATTCATTATTGCTCCCCAATCTTAAACTTTATTGTGCTGGAAGGCTCGCGACACTTACGTTCCGGGCCTGACTTGACGGACTGGCAGAAGCCGCAGTCGTCAACTGGCCACAGGCTGCATAAATATCTCGCCCCATGGTTTTACGACGTAGAACATGGGCCCCAAGACGAATCAACTCATTTTGGAAGGCCACAATCGTCTCTTCATCCGGCCGGAAGAATCCTGATCCAGGATGTTCATTAAATGGGATTATATTGATTTTGCAGGGCACAGACTTCGTCAAATGGTACAGCGCCTTAGCGTCGGCAAGAGAATCCGTTACGCCTTTCAGCAAAACATACTCAAGGGTGACCTTGTCGCCGCTTTCTCGACAATGCACGCGGCACGCTTCGAGCAATTCCTCGAGGGGCCATCTTTTGTTGATCGGCATAATCTCCGAGCGCACCTGGTTGTTTGTGGCATTCAGGCTCACGGCCAAGCGCACTCCGGCCTCAGTGATTTTGGGAATCATCGGCACAATTCCAGAGGTGCTCACCGTCACCCGTTTGCGAGAGACATTGTAGCCCCAAGTCGAGTGCAAGATCTCAATCGCACGAAACACATTGTCTGGATTGTCTAGGGGTTCACCCATGCCCATAAAAACAATGTTGGTTAAGCGCTGCTCGGGCGGCAGATAGCGTGACGCTTGCACGAACTGGCCCACGATTTCCCAAGTCTCGAGTTTGCGCTGTAGCTTTTGCTTGCCCGTGTAACAGAACTTACAGGCCATATTGCAGCCGACTTCAGACGAAATACAAAGGGTCAACCGATTGCGAGAGGGAATAATTACGGCTTCGACACTTTTGCCGCTGCCCACATGAATTAAAAACTTAGTGGTCCCATCGACGCTCTTATGGACCTGCAAAACTTCGGGCAACGAAAAATCAAAAAGACTGGGGAGCTCCTCACGAAAGCTTTTTGAAAGATTGGACATCTTTTCAAAGTCTTGCGTGCCCTGCGCGTAAACCCAACGAAAGAGCTGCTGGGCGCGAAAGCCCTCTTTGCCCAGACCCTTCAAGGCCTGGGTCAGCTGCTGTTCTGTCAGGTCGAAGAACCGAAGTTTGTCCATAGGGGCGGGTTTTAGCACATTTCAACGATATGCGCCAAGGCAATTTCTCCCCGATCATTGGCTCGGTGGGAGAAGCTGTTACAATGGAAGTTGTGCCTTGATGAGTGAAAGGAGTGCAACATTCCCACAGAAAATGACGCGCAGTTTGCCGTTATACTAGCCGGTGGCCGTGGCACTCGTCTTGGCGCCCTCACTCAGTTCATTCCGAAACCTCTCATGGTGGTCCGAGGCCAGCCCTTTTTGCACTGGCAACTCCGTTATCTTCAAACACAAGGTGTGCGGGAAGTCCTGCTCTGCCTTTCATATTTGGCTCCCGTTGTACAAGAGTATTTTAAACAGCATCCAGTGCCCGGGATAAAGCTGCACTATTCAATCGAGGTTGAGCCACTGGGCACCGGCGGAGCTTTACGTCTAGCCCTGGGGCAACTGCCGCAAAACTTTTGGTTGCTCAACGGGGACTCGTTTTTTCCCGTGAAGATGGCAGAGATGCACCATGGAGCGATCATAAACAACTCGTTTGCTGTGATCGCGACCACTGCAAATCCACCGGCATCAGCTCGGCTCAACTTGAAACTCCAGGGCCGAGTCGTTACGGACTACATAAAAACGGGAGATCAAACTTGTAGCCACGTCGATGCTGGCCTTTACTGGTTGCCTCGCCAGGTCATCGCCGAAATGCCGGAAGGCCCCTTTGATCTGGGAGCTCTGTGGCCGCGGCTGATTTCAACCCACTCCTTGATCGCACATGAGTTTACAGAATCATTTTTTGACATCGGCACTCCAGAGCGTCTGCAGGTGTTTTCAGAGCGCTTAATAGATGTGTTTCCGTTGGCGCATAATTCTTGAACTGAATCGCTGAAGTCTCCATACTCATTCTAATACATGATTCATTCTATCGAATTGCTTAAACATCGACGCAACCACTACTCACACAATGGTGAAGATGGAGTGCTCGCAACCCTACTGTCTAAGCTCCCCGAGCGCAACTTTTGGGCAGTTGAGTTTGGCGCGTGGGATGGGAAACAGGCGGCCAATACCGCCCATCTGCTCGAGTCGGGAGATTGGAATGTCATCTTTATTGAATGTGACGACAAAAAGTTTGCGGAACTGCAACTCAATCACGGCAAAAATCCCAAGGCCCACCTGCTCAAAAAATTTATCGATTTTTCGGGAAGCAACGCTCTGACGGCCTTACTACAAAGTGTTCCAGAGTGTCCGCAAGATCTCGACTTCATCTCAATGGACGTCGACGGCTGTGAATATCACATCTGGGAGAGCTTAACTCACTTTCGCCCAAAAATTGTACTGGTGGAGTTTAACCCTTCCATTCCGATTGATTATCACTATGTTCAAAGTAAAGATTTTTCTATCCATGAGGCGGCGAGCCTTGGGGCATTTGTCGAGCTAGGCCAGCGCCTGGGCTACACACTGGTGTCGGTCTTGGATTACAACGCTTTGTTTGTCCGCACCGAATACCTGCCACAGATGGGATATGTGGCGGACTCGCCAGAGACGCTGTTTCAACCGTTTCGGGATCGGTATCAAACGAGGATCTGGCAATCGATGGATGGACGGCTGCACCTTTTGGGATGCAATCGACTGATTTGGCACAACATTGAAATTCGTGAGGCAAAAATTCAAATTTTGCCGAGACTTCTCCAGATTAACACCGCCGGAAACAGCCGATTAAAGCAAATACTCAAGTTTATTTACAATCGAGTCCCGTTTGCTCCAGAAATCACCAACCTCATTTTTGGCGGAAAGTTTAACGTTCCCAAACCGCAAGCGGAGTCCTCACCTGAATCCTAAGTCAGCCACTGTTGAATTGGGTGTCACCCGTGCCAGCGAGGCTCGCTCTGCGGGACTCTTTGTTTTTGCAAGCCTCACCACGGGTTTGCTCAATTACCTGTTTCAAGTGATTGCCTCCCGCGAGCTCTCGGCTGCGGACTTTGCGCACTTCAATTCTTGGCTAGCCAATTTGTCATTGCTGTTTGTACTGGGTGCCGTTTTGCAATATGCGGCTGTTTTTATTTCGGTTGCACGGCGGCATTTGCGACTCGTTTTGCTGGGTGGGAATTTTGTGCTTTGGCTATTCGTTGTCCGCTGGCTGCAGCAGCCCGAGGGCCTCACAATCGAACGAGGCGCAATGGTGGTGATTGTTGCTGTGCTCGTGGGCGGATTCACGGGGCAAGTTCAAGCTCGGAGTTGGTTTGGTACGCTATCCGTTGCGGCTGTCAGCACCGCCATTATAAAAGTGGCGCTGATTTGGGCCCCCATATGGGCTGAGGCCAGTTTAGATCGGTTTGCCTTTGCGCTATTTGCACCTTCAATTTTTATACTCATTTTATTTACGGTCAAGTTGTGGTCCAGCTTCCCCATTGCGAGCGCCACATCTCGCCCCAATTGGTTTGCCCCGCTTTGTCTTTCGCTTGCGGCCACCGTGATACCTCAGCTAGATCTCGTGCTTCTCAGCCATACCGAAGAGGCTGCAAACTTTTCTGCCTTCGCCCGGGCCAGTTTGTTTTATAAAGTTATCTTTGCGTTGGCCTTTACTCTTGCCCACTGGTTGTTGCCGCGGCAAGTCCTTGGGGGGCGCTACCAACTTCAGCCTCTCCTCCCACTGCTGTTGCTCGGGAGTATTGTCGGTTCAGCTCTTTTGGCGTTTGTCTCACCTTATATTGCGGCAAGTGTGTTGAACTGGAGTGATCCTCCCAATGCATTTTTGATTTTCTCCTCCTGCCTAAACGCCAGTTTAATGACCCTACTGTTTTTGTATATTCAAGATTCGGCGGCAAAAAACGACCGCTGGGGAATGGTCAGCGCACTGGTGAGTTGGTCTGCAATCGCCTTAGTTCAGTTGACGTTTAAATTCCCAATGCAGAGTTACCTGCATTTGAGCATTCTCTTGCAGTTGCTCGTATTGGGAGTCCTCTGGCGACGCCGGAACCCAGCTTAGATGGCTGCGGCACTGTTAAAATACTGGACCTGGAACACCTAAAAAATGGGCAAATAAAGTTTGTACGATGGCCAAGACAACGGCCCCCAAAATCGCGGGCAGCCAACCATCGATGTTGAAGCCCTTGAGCAATCCGGCCGCCAATCGCAAAATGATCGCGTTCAAGACAAAAGTAAACAGTCCGATCGTCAGAATGGTTAATGGCAAGGTCAGAAGCCATAGAATGGGTCGAATGAGTGCATTAAACAGGCCGATCACGGCAACAGCGACCAAGGCTGAAGTGAATGACACCACTTCAAACCGCGGCACAATCTTCGATGTGAGAAGCAGTGCCAGAGACAGGGCAATCCAATTGAGTAAAAAATAGACCAAGTTAGACCTCCGGGTAACGGTTCACTCAGACAGCCATACGTGTTGCAGAAGTCCGCGTCCACGTCAAACGCTGGTCACTTGACTTGGGCAATTCAACCTGACAGGTTGAGATCATCCCTTTTTTCAGGAATCGCATGCTTCGCCAACTCGGACCTCTCATTTTTGCTGTCACCCTGGGCCTCGCCCTAGCGTTGCTGATTCTTTTTGTAATTCCAGCTGAACCGCCACCGCTAATTTATGAGCAATTTTAAGTTAAGCCTTGCGACCTTGGTGGTGACGATTGCGATTGTCTGTATTGGTGCGGTTGCGATCGACGCCGTTGCTCCGCAATTTCCTTGCACACAATTTGAAACGAACCACTGGAAGAGCAGACCTGGTGCATTTTCATTTGAGCGTGTTTCAATTTTCTACTGGAGCTCGCTTTGCGCACCCAACTCTAAGCCTGTAGTCATTTCGGCATCAGAGGGCACTGGACCCGTGCGCTTCTCTGATATTGCGTTCGCCAACTGGGGTGTTGTCACCCACGAATTTCGGGGGGCCCATCGTGGCCTGAAGACCTCAGGCTATATTCTCAGCCACTCTATACATCCCACTCGTCGCAAAAATTTGCGAGTTTTAGCTCTAGTAAATCCTGTGTATTTTAGTTTTGCGGCCTCTACGGATGCTGCCAGTATTCGACGGGTCGCGATCTCCAATCTGTCGTACATGCTGCGTGGCCCGTTCTTTCGGCAAAAGTGGGATGAATTTATTTTTGAATCACCGCTCATCGCCTTTAAGAGCGTGCTCGCCGAGGTGCAACTCTTTAAAACCGCACGCGCAATAAAATTGCAGACTAGGGACACTCCGCTACCAAAGCCTATCGATTACGATTTTGACCGAAATATTTATCGAGATCGACAGAGTACCTACACCTCGTTTCGCAGTGATTTCAGTGCCACGCGCGAGCCCAGTCGCACCCTGCTCGATAACATCGTGACGTTTATACGCGAGCACCCAGAGGTGCCGATCTGCGTGGTGATGCTACCGGTGAACACAAAGAATTTGCAGCACTTTGGCAAAGATGTTCGAGCCGTCGAGCAGGCAATGGATGAGTTGGTTGAAATCTTACCTGAGGTCAATCGGGTGGATTTGAGTGCGCTGAATGGGGAGCCTTATATCTTTGTTGATCCTATGCATCTGACTGACTACGGCAAACTCAAAGTTATGCAAGCCGTGTATGAAACTCCCTGTGGCCAACGCGTTTTAGGGACGAGTAACCCGCTGTGAGCAATACCTTACTGAGTCTTTTTGTCATTGCCGTGCTTTTTCTCCCTTGCTTGAACCGCACGCGCGCCTGGTATGGGCTATTGGGACTATCAATCCTTGCGATAGCGCAGGTGTCACCGAAAACTGGCTATGCGGTGGCAGTCTTGCTGATGCTGCACGGTCTATTGGTCCGAGTGTTCAATAGGTTCAGGCCCGGTCGATTTGTACCGCTACTGTACGTCGCAACGCTTTTACTCATTCATCATTTTGCCAAATTGAACATCCCCGGTTTTTCATACATCGTGCTTTCCTCCAGCCTTGATTTGTTTCGGCGAATTGAAAGTGGTGTTGATTCTGGTCTGGGCAACCGACTCTTTAACCTTTGTTCGTTTCCAAAAATTATCGTGGGCCCAATTACTGCCGCGGACTCTCATCTGGTCGCACCGTCATGGCCAGTGCAACGTGTGGCGCTGGTCGCCCTGATTGGCCTGCTCAAAGCATTTGTCTTGGTCAATCTATGGCGGCAATTGCTACCGGCCCCCATTTGGTCGAACCTTTCTAGTCCAATGGACTTTCTTTGGTTTGGACTTTGGAACTATGTACATCTTTATTTAGAGTTTTCTGGTGTGTGCGACTTGGTTGCGGCGCTGTTTTGGCTGTTGGGCTTTGGCTGTCCCCTCAACTTCGCCCAACCCTACCTTGCACTTTCTGTGACAGATTTTTGGAAAAGATGGCATATAACGCTTGGGGATTGGCTGCGCACGTATGTTTATTTTCCACTGGGTGGTAGTCGGGTCGGCCGCATGCGTGTGGGCTGCAATCTCGTACTGGTTATGGTGCTCTCGGGGGCATGGCACGGGATCCGCCCCAGCTTCTTGCTCTGGGGTCTTTTGCAAGGGGTCTTTCTGGTTATTGAAAGGGAATTCAAGATTGAAGCCCGCTTAGAGAGCGCTGCCGGACCAACACGAGTGTTTTATTGGGTGATCACACAATTTTTGGTCATATGCTCTTGGATCTTATTTTTTGCCCCCCTTTAGGCTCATGAGTTAAACGATCCTGATAGGTGCCAAAAGAAAATCTTTGCTAGCAAAATACGAACTCCATTCTAGGTAGAACGCAGTCAAATCACCCCATGAAGGTCCTACAATCCCCCAGCATCAGCTAGATATCTTGTGGTCGAATCCGGTAGGTTCAGTTCGTGCAAATGATAGTCTTGTTGATTACTTTTTTTTGTTCAGTCGCGAGCGCTCGATCCGAGGGCAAAGACACATACTTTGAGCCGATTCGACTGGAAACTCTCTGGGCCACGGGAATGATCTCGGCCGTCGAACCTCGTCGTCTGGATGACGCCATACAAACTTGTGCCAAGACTTCGGCCGTGACCTCTGACCTCTCCACTTGCCAATACTTAAAGCTATTTCGCCCGCGTGAAGTCGAAAGCTTATCTGCGGCGCTCGCCAAAACATCGGCGGACATCTTGATATTTGGCGAGCGGCACCTGGATCACCTCGAAGTTTCACAAGCCATCGTCGAAACGTTGCCCAAACTCAAAGCTAACGGTTTCACAACCCTGGGCGTGGAGATGTTCAACTCTTCGTCACAGGGACTGCTAGATCAATATCAAAAAGGTGCGATCAGTCGGGCGGAGCTAACAGTCTCACTCCAACAGCAGTGGACCTATCCACCTAAGGCCTATATCGATACGATTGAACAGGCCACAGCACTTGGGTTTAAAGTTGTGGCACTCGATGGACGTGATCTCCCTGGGATAAAACCCAATGCCCACACATTGGCCCGCGAGCTCTCATTGCGCGATGCCCATATGGCGCAGATCATTTCTCAAACATTTCGGGACGGAGATCGTTGGCTTTTGCTGACGGGCGCACACCACGCCGTAAAAAACAGAGTGCTCGATGGTTCCTTCCAGACTCTGGCGGAATCCCTACGCGACCTTATCCCTGCTGTCCGAATAAACACCTATGCGTTTGTCTCGACCCGCGAGCTCAACCCGATCCGACGCACTCTCCTTCAAAACGGCGAAATTCGCAGCGGCGCCTCGCTGTACAGGGTCGATCAAGAATTTTTTGATGGTTATATTGTTGTCGAACGAACAGTGATCAAGCCTTCTTCCTCAAGCAAGCGCTGAAAGATTTTGCTGTAGGTGAAATCCTGCCCCATTGAAATGGCTCGGGCTCGATAACCTTTGTATGCATCTCCGTGCCAGAGCGTTTGCACTTGCCGAGCAAAATCGACGGCTGAAAACTCTGCGATTAGTCCTGCCCCTCGGCTTACCACGTCCTGAGCAATTTGCGGAACGGTGGTGGTGATCACCGGTAAACCACAACCCAGGTAGTTTTTAATCTTTGCTGGATCCGCGTACTTTGAAAAATTGTCCTTGAGACCGGGATCATATGGCGCAAGACCAACTCCTAAGTGCGATAAAAAGTGGTCTAACTCTTCGCTGGTAGCGATTGAGCCTTTGAACTCCACGACGTCTTCGACCTCCAGTTCTTTGGCCATTCGACGCAGCTCCGTCGTATCCCCAGGACCCACAAACGTCAGTCGAAACAACTCCCCATGCTGCTTTAGAACATGCGCCATTTCGATGAGCAAATCCGCTCGTACATTTTTGGCGTTCGGGTTTCCCAAATAAACAAGCTGACGCATATCATGACTGACATCGCCGTTTCGAAACAGCACATCGGCCTGATTGCCCATGGGGGCTAGCCGATAACGCACATCCTGCAGCCGAAGTTTGCCATCTCGCTCGCGCCCCTCAAGCATAGCCAGACTCATTGTCCAAACGGAGTCGGCCCTAGTTGCGACCAATCGATCCAGTTTTAGGTAAAGCCATTCCACCAAGGGATTGGCGAAGCGACGAGGCGAGTAATCCACAACCAAATAGGTGAACCGAGGAATCACACCTAATGCGCGCAAGATCCAAGCTGCAAAGCCCAAGAGATTGTCCGAAACCAAAACAAACTCAGCTCCCCGAATGTGTCGCCAACCAACGAGCATCAGCCATAAAAAATCTTTCAAAAATGACAGAAGTTGGGGTTGAAAGAAGCGAATCCAACTCCGCCGGCGCGACACCAACTTCTCGGCCTGAAACTTTTCAATCCAGATGGATTTTGTCGCCGAGTAGAAAAATGGAAACTTAATGTAAACAACGCTGGCGCCGGCTGGCTTAAGATATTCTGAAAATGCCATAGGAAATCCGGTGGCCCCCTCGACCTCATGGCAGACTAAGGCAAAGCGGCGCCCCTTGAGATCTAACATTTTCACTCCCTCTACTCCAAAGTATGCAGAGGAATATGGGCTGTTACAAGGTCTAGAACTCTTTGACCTCGACCCCAATGCTTAGCAAGATCAAGAGTGAATCGTTTAAACTTGGAGTGGCTATCTCATGAAAGTGCTAATTACAGGTGGCGCCGGCTACATCGGCTCAACTCTTGTACCGCTGTTGCTGCAACACAATCATCAGGTGACAGTGCTCGACAATATGCTCTACCGAGCACCAGCCCTTCTTGACGTTTGTCATAATCCCCACTTTCAAATCATCAATGGCGATGTGCGAGACGGTGCGCTGTTAAAGAGACTGGTGGCACAACATGATGTCTTACTGCCACTGGCGTGCTTAACCGGTGCACCGGCCTGCAACAAAGATCCGATCAGCGCAGTCGCAATTGGACAAGAGCACGTGATCAACATGTACAATCTCAAGTCGAGTGCCCAGCTCATGCTCTACCCCTGCACCAACAGCGGCTACGGCATCAGTCAAGTTGACTTGGCTTGTGATGAAGACTCCCCCATCCAGCCAATCTCACTTTATGGCAAATTGAAAGTCACGGCGGAGTCGCATCTGCTCGAAGGCGGGCGGGCCGTGACATTTCGCCTAGCGACGGTGTTTGGCGCGAGTCCCCGCATGCGGCTAGACCTACTCGTTAATGATTTTGTTTATCGCGCCGTCGAAGACCGTGCAGTGGTGCTCTTTGAACCTCACTTCAAGCGGAATTTTTTGCACGTGCGCGATGCAGCCAGGGTGTTTCTCCACGCAATTGAAAATTACTCCGCCATGCAAGGGCGTGCCTTCAACGTGGGCTTGAGTGATGCCAATCTGAGCAAACTCGAGTTGTGTCAAAAAATTCAAGCGCAAATTCCTGAATTTCAGTTTCCGATTGCTCCCATTGGCGAGGATCCAGACAAGCGCAATTACATTGTGTCGAATGCCCGCATCGAAGCCACCGGCTTCAAAACTCAGCACAGTCTGGAACCAGGCATCGGCGAGTTGATCAAGTGTTTTCAAGTTGTGCGCCGCAATCAATATTCAAACGTGTAGTGTTCAATACGACCAATACGAGGGAGCTCCCACAATGCAAGAGATCAAAAATTGGACAGATCTCAATGTTCTGGTCACGGGGGGAACAGGGTTCCTAGGTCAGCACGTGCGCCGAGCACTGGCTTGGCGAAAGCCTAAAAAACTAGTTTCGGTAGGGAGCGCCGACTTTGATTTAACTGATCTCAATGATGTGAAGCGATTGTTCACCACCCATCGACCACATGTGGTGTTTCATTTGGCCGGACTTGTGGGAGGAATTCTCGACAATAAGCTCCGACCGGCCGACTATTTTTATCAAAATCTCATGTTGGGCACACTCCTGCTCGATCAGGCCCAAAAATTTGGAGTCGAGCGATTTATTGCCGCCGGTGCAGGATGTGGTTATCCCGAGAATGCACCACTGCCACTTAAGGAATCAGACTTGTGGGCCGGTTTTCCCCAATTTGAAAGCGCGCCGTATTCCCTCGCTAAGCGCCTTTTGACGATTCAGGCGGAAGCCTATTTTCGTCAACATGGCTTTCAGTCGGTGATTTGTATCCCCGGCAATATCTATGGTGAGTTCGACAATTTTAATTTACAGCAGGCACACGTCATCCCCGCTCTAGTGCGGAAGTTTATCGAAGCGAAGCGGGAGGACGCCACGGAGGTCGAAGTCTGGGGTGATGGCTCACCGACGCGCGATTTTGTCTACGCCGGGGATGTTGCCACGGGAATGGTGCGTGCGGCTGAAGTCTGCACGGGAGCCGATGTCATTAACTTGTCATCGGGAGCTGAAATCAGCATCCGGCAAGTTTGTGAAATTCTCCAGAAAGTGGTCGGGTTCGAAGGACGAATCCATTGGAACAGCAGTAAGCCCTCAGGCCAAAAACGCCGTATGTTTGATGTGAGCAAAGCGCAAGCGCTCTTGGGATTTACGGCTCCAACCTCAATTGAACAAGGGCTACAACAAACTGTGACTTGGTACCATAGTGCTGTCGCCACCGACGAGGTGCGATTATGAACAGTAGCTTTTGGCGCAACCGCCGAGTCACAGTTACGGGCGGTGCGGGCTTCATCGGTTCACATTTAACGGAACAGCTGGTGCAGCTCGGCAGTCAGGTTCGGGTGGTGGACAGTTTGGCCCGAGGTCGACTGAGTTACCTCAAGACTGTTCGAGCGGACATTGAATTTATCCAGGCGGATCTCACCCTCCGCGCCAATTGTGAGCGGGCGTGCGCTGGGCAAGAGATCGTCTTTCATTTAGCGTCTAAAGTCGGTGGCATTGGCTATTACATGCAGCGCCCCGGAGAGGTCTTCACCAACAATGTTTTGATGGATACAGAAATGGCAGTCGCGGCTCGACAGGCTGGAGTCACCCGCTACCTTTTTGCCAGCAGTGCCCACGTCTACCCCAGACACTTGCAAAGTACGCCAGACGCTACCGCCTTAAAAGAAGCCGATGCCACACCGGCTGACCCAGCCATCTCCTACGGGTGGGGCAAGCTGTTGTCAGAGAAGATGCTGCTTTTTCAAAATTTCGAGTCAAATTCCATGCGCACGGCTATTGCCCGAATCGTTGGCGCGTATGGTGAACGCCAAGACATTGACCTTGGGACGGCATCGGCTATTCCCGCTTTTTGCCGTAGAGCGATTGAGTATCCTAAACTAAGTCCGTTTACAATTTTGGGCCAGGGCCTTGAAACTCGCTCCTACTGCTACGTCGGCGATGTCGTCGAGGGGCTTTTGCTTTGCCTAGAAGTCCTGGATCAACACGAGCACGTCGGCCCGGTCAACCTCGGCGCGGAGGGAAGAGTTCGAATTGGTGATATCGCCAAATTGATCATCGAAATCTCCGGCAAAAATATCGACATTCAAAGTGTTGCCGCACCAGAGAGTGGTCTGCGGGGTCAAGCTGTGGACTGCACACTCCTAAAACAAATCTTAGTGGGCTGGACGCCCAAAACGTCCCTGCAAGACGGACTGAAGCGAGCCTATACCGATGTCGAACGCCAACTCTCCAACCCAGAGGACTAAGCCCAATGGTCATTACGCAAACGCCTGTGCGCATTTCATTCTTTGGCGGCGGCACCGACTACCCCGCCTGGTCTAGACAACATGGCGGGGCCGTACTCGCTACCACTATTGATAAATACATTTATATCTCCTGTCGACGCTTGCCACCGTTTCATGAGCACAAACATCGAATCATCTATTCAAAGATTGAGTCCGTGCGGACGATTGATGAAATTGTTCATCCCGCCGTGCGTGAAGTTTTTCGATTCATGCAGGTGGAGAATGGTTTAGAGATGCACCATGACTCCGATCTCCCGGCCCGAGCGGGAATGGGGTCTTCCTCGGGATTTACCGTGGGCCTACTGCACGCGCTGCACGCACTGCGCGGCGAGATGGTCGATAAGGCTCGTTTAGCCGAGGAGAGTATTCGCGTTGAGCGAGAGATGATCGGCGAAAACGTGGGGAGCCAAGATCAAGTGATGGCGGCAACCGGCGGTTTTAACCTGGTGCAGTTTCATCCCAATGAGACGGTGTCCGTCCAAACCGTCGTGCTGCCGCAAGCCCGATTGCAAGAGCTCGAGTCACACCTTATGCTTTTTTACACCGGACAACAGCGAGTGGCCTCGCAGATCGCAGCCACACAAATTCAAAATATCCCGAATCGCCAGCAAGAGTTAAAGTCGATGTTGCAACTGGTCGCCCAAGGGACTGAGATTCTCCAAAGCTCCACCGACATCTCGGCCTTTGGCGAACTTCTCCATACCAGCTGGGAGCTAAAAAAACAGTTGAGTGGTAAAATCACCAACCCACAAATAGATTTAATTTATGAAAACGCGCGCGCTGCTGGAGCTATTGGTGGCAAACTGCTGGGTGCTGGCGGTGGCGGCTTTGTTTTGCTCTTCGCCAAACCGGCTCAGCAAGCCGCGATTCGACAACGACTGCACGGACTTCTCCATGTGCCGTTCAAGTTTGAATCCGGGGGCAGCCGCGTGATTTTTTATCGACAAACCCCTTAAGGCCTGGGGCCAGAGCCATTCAGCCCCGTTGGTTTTAGACTTCGGCAATCGCTTTGATCGAGTCTAGAATTTGCTCGCGGGTGCACGGCACACAGCCTGTTTTGCCCACGACCACTCCCGCTGCCAGATTGCTCACTAAGCACGCCTCCCACAATGGAAAGCCTCCGACATAGGCCATGGCGAGCGCAGCAATCGCCGTGTCGCCTGCTCCGGTCACATCAAACACCTGTTGCGCAAAGGTGGGGAGATGCACAACAGAATCCGCCCCCACCAGCGTCATGCCCTCAGCACCTCGAGTCACAATCACCGTTTCAATCTGAGCGCGCTCGCGCAGCCGTCGCCCCACCTCCACTATAAAATCCGGGTTCAACCGCATTTCATTGTAATCTACGCCAGAAAGCTCAATCGCCTCATCGCGGTTGGGAGTCGTCACGTCCACACCTCGGTAAAAACTCGCTGGGGTCGATCGATTCGGATCCAGAAAGACTTTCTTGCCCGCGGCATGGGCCAATTGAACGATGGCTTGAATGACGCTTTCACTCAACATGCCTTTGGCGTAGTCCTCAATGATGACTGCGTCAGCCTCCAGCACCAATTTTTTAACCTTTGCTAAGATCTCCGCTTCACTCTCGGGCGATACATACCTCTTACGCTCATAGTCAACACGGACGATATGGTGAATGCCCGACATCACCCGCAACTTGCGAGTTGTGGGACGTGTGGCATCGACCACCAAATGCTCAGGACTCACGTCCACCGCACTCAATTTGCGCCGCAGTTCATCGGCAGCTGCATCTTGCCCCACCACTCCAATCAAAAGGGGAACGCCGCCCAAACTGGCCACGTTTTGCGCCACGTTGGCAGCGAGTCCTAAACGTGACTCCTCGTCTTGCACCTCCAAGACGGGCACCGGTGCTTCGGGGCTGATTCGCCGGACCTCGCCCATGACGTACTCGTCTAAGCCAATATCACCGACGACCAGGAGGCGGGCTTGAGGGAGGCCTTTGACCCGAGCCGTGAGGCCCCGGATGAGCTCTTTGAGTTGTTCAGCGGTAAAACTTTTTTCTGTCATGATGCTCCAAATCTATCATGATTTTTCGTTATGCGTCGACGGTCGACGCCTTGTCCAATCGAGTCTAGACTGATTTTCCGAGTTTTTTCTTAATGTTAGGTCACACTGAGGTCAATGACTGAGACTCAAACCAAGATGAATCATTTTCGTTTTTCATAATTTATTTAGGAGAATTGAATGGAAGCCCTCACCGGTGGAGCCCTTTACCAGAACACGATGAAGATTGTTGCCGACGCTGGCAGCTTAGTTTCACTGAGCCCGAATGTGATGGAGCGACTCAAATACCCGCGCCGTACAATCATCGTTGCCGTTCCCGTCAAGATGGATGATGGACGTGTAAAAGTGTTTACTGGATACCGCGTGCAACACAATCAAACTTTGGGCCCCTTTAAGGGCGGAATTCGCTACCATCACCAGGTGGACTTAAGCGAAGTCGCTGCTTTGGCCTCCCTTATGACGTTTAAGAACTCGCTCCTGAATCTTCCGTTGGGAGGTGCAAAGGGTGGAGTGCAAGTGGATCCAGGTCGTTTGTCGAAGCACGAGGTCGAGAGCCTGACTCGTCGTTTTACCTCTGAAATCGCCCCCTTTATTGGGCCAGACAAAGATATTCCGGCGCCAGATGTCGGCACCGACTCACAGACAATGGCTTGGATGCTCGACACCTACTCACTCGAATCAGGCTTTAGCCAAACGGGTGTGGTCACAGGTAAACCTATTGAAATCGGCGGCTCGCTGGGGCGTGAATCTGCAACTGGCCTAGGCGTGATCTACGCGACTGAAAAAGCCCTGGAAAAGAAAAACAAACGGATTTCAGAGGCGACTCTGGCCATTCAAGGGTTTGGTAAAGTGGGAATGTATGCCGCCATTGAAGGCTACGCCAAAGGCGCGCGCGTCGTGGCCGTTAGCGATGTCTCTGGTGCTATTTACAATGAGCGCGGCCTAAACATCGCCGAGCTCTCTCGCTACGTAAAAGAAAAAAAGATCATCAAAGATTTTCCTGATGCTACGGTCATCTCGCACGAAGAGCTTTTGTATTTAGACGTAGACGTTCTTGCTCCATGTGCCCTCGAGGGAATTCTCCACCAAGACAACGCCCACAAAGTGAAAGCTCGAATCATCGTCGAAGGTGCGAATGGTCCAACCACTCGTGAAGCTGACGAGATTTTAGATTCTCAAGGGTGCATGGTTGTACCCGACATTCTGGCCAACGGCGGCGGCGTCGTGGTGAGTTACTTCGAATGGGTGCAGGATATCTCCTGGCTGTTTTGGACCGAAGATGAAGTGCGCAACAAATTGCGTGAAGTGATTTACAAGGCCTTCGACAAAGTGTGGCTGATGCATGAGTCACAAAAAGTGAACATGCGCACAGCTGCCATGGCGACGTCCCTGCTCCGGCTGGAACGAGCGATGAAACTTCGGGGACAAGCCTGGTGAGTTGGAGCAAACCCTGGTTATGGGTTTCTCCAGCACTAGCACACAAAGTTAGTCCGACGGCCTTAAATCTTCTCACCTCGTTAACTCCTGCTCAGGCCGAGCGTTGGCGTCCCTTTCTTTGGAATGGACTGGAGTTTCCGAATAGGTTGGGTATTGCCGGTGGCGTCGACAAGAATGCCGAAAACATTCAAGCTTGGTGGAAGCTCGGTTGCGGCTTTGTGGAGATTGGCACTGTCACACCACGCCCCCAGCCGGGCAACACTCCACCGGTCGTCGCGCGCGATACGGTACAGACGGCTCTTTGGAACCGAATGGGATTTCCCTCAGCCGGAGTTGACCGCGTTCTAGAGCGGTTACAAAAACTGCCGCGACCTTTTCTGACTCCGGTTTTTGCCAATATCGGTAAAAATGCTATGACTCCGCTCGAGCGAGCCCATGAGGACTACATTTTGCTCCTGCACAAGCTGCAGAACAATGTCGACGGATTTGTCGTCAATATTTCGAGTCCGAACACTCAGGGCCTACGTGAACTTCTTCAGCCCGACCGTTTGCGTGATTTTTTGGGGCCTCTCATGCAGACCCAAACTGGCGTGCACAAAAAGCCGGTGCTGCTGAAAATCAGTCCAGATCTTGATGAGGCAGAGCTGGACCGCGTCTTGAATATTTCATATGAACTCGGGATCGACGGTTGGGTTTTGGTAAACACCTCGCAACAGCTGCGCGACGGCTTAGATTTTCCCAAAGAAGGTGGTGTGTCGGGTCGGCCCCTCGCACCGCGCTCACGTGAATTTTTGCAAAAGAGTTTGCGTGTCTTGGGTAAAAAACGCGATGGTAAACTATTGGTGTCTGTCGGCGGAGTCATGGACGCTGCTGATGTGGAAGATCGATTGGTTTTGGGCGCCGATTTGGTGCAAGTGTACTCGGCGCTGATTTTTGGCGGCCCTTGGTTTTTCAAGAAGGTGGCAAAGTGCCAGCAGGTAAAAACACAGAAAGTCCCAGCCCCTCTTTGAAAGACACACTTTCAACCACGCCCAAAAAACGCAATGTGTGGGTGCCCGTTGTGACGGCCCTCATCCGTCGCCAAGGCAAAGTGTTGGTTGGTCAAAGACCTGAGGGCGCATCACTCGCTGGCACTTGGGAATTCCCTGGCGGAAAAATTGAACTCGGTGAGTCGCCTGAAGAAGCTCTAGCCCGAGAACTGCTAGAGGAACTGGGGATTGACGCTGAGATTGGGCCACTCAAATTTGCCGCTTCACACACCTACGGCAAAACGGGCATTTTGTTTTTGTTTTTTGAAGTGAAATATTGGAAGGGCCAAATCAAAACTCAACAGCACCTTGAACTCAAGTGGGTCACGGCCAAAGAGCTCAATCAGTTGGAGCTCCCAGAAGCCAACAGTAAATTCCTGCAAAAAATACTGGATGTTTTGTGATGAATCGACGAATAGACCTTATGCCCGCCTTCGCTAGGGACCTAAGACGTGGCTAAGATTCTCGTGTTAACAGATTTGGCGCCTGACGACTACGCGTGGAAGGGCGCAGTGGCCTGGCAAATCATTCTGTCTCTTGTGCAAATCCAACATGAAGTGCGTGTACTCACTTTACGCGAGAATCGAAATATTCCATTTACGCATCCCCTTCTCACTGTCGTGCAACCGGTTCGTTCATGGCGGATTGAGCAGCTGCCGCAGCTGTTACAGGCTCTGTTCAGCTTTAAACCAGATGTGATTCAAACCATTGGCCTTGGCTCAAGCTCACTTTGGCCGAGTCTTTCTGTGTGGCCGGCATTGACACAAGTGGCTCGCTTGCTCCCTCGACTTCGCCGTATTTCGACACTCTTTGATGAGCAAGACTGTCGCCCTAAAGATCCAGCCTTTGCCTGGCACAAACAGGCCGACATCGTCACTGTCTTTAGTCAACGACATCAAGCGCGCCTCGAGTCTCGGTTGCAGCGATCGACCCAACTTTTGCCGTTTGAGGCCCCGCCGCTCTTGCAGTGTAAAACTGGTGAAGCCCCCGCATCGACACCACAATATGTGGTCGTTCCAGCTCCAGTCTCCGAATGGCAGAGCTTTGAAATTGGCCTCGATATGCTCAACGCCTTTTATCAGGCTCACCCGACAACGCAGATTCACATCCTCGGTGGGTGGGGCGACTGCACTGCGCTGCAAAGAAAACGCGGCTGGCAAATTCTTGCGCCGGCGGCTCAACATCTGCACATGCGTGAAGACATGGGTTTGCAGGATTTTCTAACAGAGTTGAGGATGGCAGACACGCTTTGGCTGGAGGTCCTGCCACAGGAGTCTTGGAGCTATCTGTTGGCGCTATTTATTGGGCGACAACTCGACAAGCGGCTCTATCTACCGAGTGAATGGACACCGTCGCTCACTCCGGGCTCAATTGCCAACTCACTCTCCCGTCTATACGTCGAGCCTGGGTTCCGCAACTAACCCGCCCACATTCGCCAATTGCGTGAGTCGGACCTAAACTGCTACCATCGCCCTATGGCCGATGTGCAAAACAGTCCGCTCAATATCTGTTTGGTCTCGACGAAATTTCCTCTCGCCCATACGGCAGGTGAAATTGGCTTTCTTTGGCCCATCGCCAGGGGCCTGGTCAAGCGCGGGCATCAAGTGACTGTTTTGAGCTGGCGCAATAAAAACCGACTGCAGATGGTAGAGAAAGACGGCGTGCTCGCGCTGTACCTGGGCGAGCAAACAGGTTCTATTTATGAAAACTTTCCCAATATGGTGCTCAAGAAGTTCACCCAACTGCATGCCGAAAAGCCGTTTGATCTGGTGCACAGTCTGGACACCTCTGGGCTGCAAGTGGGCCTCAAGCGCAAGAGTCTAAATGTTGCGGTGGTGTACGATGTCGATGCCACTCACATGTCCTACATCTACTCGATATTCGGCATGTCGCAACAGACGCTACGCAGTTTGATCAAGACCAGCCTCACTGTCGCCTATGACTTCTTTCGCTACTACTGGAAGTACGACCGACGCCTGTTAAAGACTGCCGACGCGGTATTTGTGCATAGCTTACAGCAACGTGAAATTCTAGAGCGCTACTATATTTATCCCGACCAACGCATCTTCACAGTGCCTTTTGGTATCGAGGTCGAGGACCTTTCGCCACGCGAGAAGTCGGTGGAGCTGATGAAAAAACTGAACTTACCCTTCAGCGCCCAGACGGTCGTCACTGTCACTGATATGACGGAGATGGGTGAAATGCGGAATTTACTTTGGGCCTTTGAGAAGGTGGCCATCAAGAAACCCAATGCGCGATTGATCATCGTGGGCCATGGACCGCTGAAGAAGCAAATCGAATTTGAAATGCTCAACTTGGCGCTTGGCAGCCGTGTGGTTTTTGTAGGAGATGTCCCGATCGCGAGTCTCGCCGACTACATCGCTCTCGCCGATATTTTCGTCAACCTCAGCGCCCGCTCCTCTGGCATTGAGCAAAGTCTACTCGAGGCGATGGCACAGCGCAAAATTATTGTCGGATCCGAGGTGAGTCCGCTGTCGAATATCGTTGAGGACGGAGTCGACGGCTTTTTGATTCGACCAGCTGACACGCACACTTTGTCTGAGTTGCTCTTGCAAGTGTTCAATGGCCAAATCTCCTCGCTGCAAATGGGCGAGAAGGCACGAGAAAAAGTTCTCAGTATGTTCGACAGTCAGAAAATGCTGAATCAGACCCTTCTAGCCTACCGACAAGCTCGACAGCGCTTTGCCACGGCGCACAGACCACTGTTTTCTCTGGTAAGGGCTGGGCGTTCTCAATAGAATTTAGCTAATTTCAATAACTTGGGGCGGGCCTGGGCATGACCAAAGCAGATTTGATCAATTTGATTGCCGAAAAAGCAAACATCACACGGGTCAAGGCCGAGACTGTCGTCAATACAATCTTTGATTCAATGGTTGAAGCCTTAATGAACAACGATCGAATTGAGATTCGGGGCTTTGGCTCCTTCGTCAATCGTGACTATGGCGCGTACAAAGGTCGCAATCCTCGCACCGGCGAAGTCATCGAAGTTAGTGAAAAGAAACTGCCGTTCTTCAAAGTCGGTAAAGAGCTAAAAGAGGACATCAACAATTAGGTTGGTGTTGTGAAAACCTTTAACTCCCGAATGTCTTTAACGTCGTAAATTGCCATGTACAAGCGTTCAACTCCAAGAGCAATGCCACCGGCTGGGGGCATCCCAGACTCTAGGGCTTGAATCAGTTCTTCATCGATGGGCAGCGCGCCTGTGCCGAGACGAGCCCGTTCGTCAAGTTCAGCCTGCCACCGCGAGCGCTGTTCTTCTGGATCGGTCACTTCATGAAAGGCATTGGCGATCTCAAGGCCCTCCCAGTAAAGCTCAAAGCGATCTGCCCAGCCCTCGTTGGTGAGCCGGGCCAGCGCCGCAAGACTGGGTGGAAAGTGCCGAACAACCACCGGCAAATCGAGTCGCATGAGGGCCGGTTCAATCCGCTCCAACAACAAACGGTGAAACAAGTCTTGAAAATCGTCCTCAGGCAAAAAGTGCAGGCCAAGGTGCTGCAACAGCCGGCGAAGGTCAGCGGCAGTCGTCGAAGGGCGCAAGTCAAAGTCCAACTCCGTTTTAAAGAGCTGTGCAAAGGTGAAGTTCAACACCTGCGGCCTAGGGCGACCGCTGAAAAGAAAATCCAGTAGGCCTTCGAGATCCTGCTGAATCAGTGTGAGATCGGCAAAGCCGCGGTACCATTCGAGCATGGTGAACTCCGCTGCGTGCTGGAGGGAGTTCTCCCCCGCGCGAAAGCAGGACTTGAGCTCGAAGATGTCACTCCAACCGTTGGCGAGAGCCTTTTTTAAATGAATCTCGGGGCTCGTTGGCAAGTAGTGAGTGCCGACGCGAAAGGGCCTAAGCGAAGGCTCAAGCCCCGGGCAGAGCACCATTGTCGGTGTTTGGAGCTCGAGCAGACCCTGCTGAAGAAAGTACTCTCGCACCCGCTGCTGAAATTTGGGAAACTCCCGAGCGTGCGGTCGAGG
The DNA here is from genome assembly GCA_041739415.1 of Bdellovibrionales bacterium. Taxonomy (GTDB): domain Bacteria; phylum Bdellovibrionota; class Bdellovibrionia; order Bdellovibrionales; family UBA1609; genus JALHOQ01. The sequence continues at coordinate 110,779 of JBGSNU010000033.1, forward strand.
TGGCAATCGATGCTCGCGCTTGGACTGAACATGCACCTGCAACCTCTGCGCGTGCACTCCCCCGTTTGGCATCTCGGCCAACACCTCGACACTGACTTGATCGCCGCCTCGGGGCAAATCTTGCGGTTGTGCCTCAAGCCCCACGAGTTCTACGAGTCGTTCGCAGTCTTTCAAATAGCTGCGACCATGGACCTGACAAAATTCTCCGCCCAAGCGAAAAGGTGGCGCGGGTTTTAGGTGTTGCCATCGGCGCAGAGAATGGATCATATGACGCAAGTCGCTAGCATGGACACCAGTGACCTGTCAAAGCGGGAGCTCTACCGCTCTTGACTTAATGCCTCTCAGCTCTCAAATTGACCTGAAATGACGAAAGGATCGCTATGACCACGCAAGTGAATTGGAAGAAAATTCGCGATGAACTCCAACGTTTTGCCAACGTCGATAAACTCAAAACTGAGGTTCAGCGCATCGGCACAGAGCTGCGCAACTTGGATTTTCAGTCGGTGCTAAGCCCCACAGCTCAAGCTAAAGTGAAAGTGTTTGAGCGTCGATACGTCGATTTGATGCGCACAATTCAACAGGGCCAAAGACAAATGGACCGCGAGTTCAACCGCATCTTGCGGCAGATCAAAGTGCATCGCAGTGATGTGAGCAAAGTGGTGGCAGAACAAAAGTCGAAGCTAGAAAAAGCGTCAAAGGATATGCAGAAGCGCTTTGCTAAGACGACTAAGGCAAAGGCGAAAGCTAAGCCCGTGCGCAAAAAATCCACAGTTCGGAAGAAGAAGACTAAGTAAGACCATCTCTGCTTTAGGCTATTTTGCCGCATAAAATTTGTAGGTCGCGAGACCAGGAGAATTGTTCGATGGATCAGTTGAATTCCTTCGTGCCACGTCATATCGGACCAGATGACTCGGCCCAGGCGTCGATGCTCAAGACTCTGGGCTTTAAATCCACCGAGGAGTTGATCGAAAAGGCTCTTCCCCCCTCCATTCGTTGGCAAAAACCACTCGATCTGCATGAAGGCATGAGTGAAGGCAAACTGCTCGAGACCGCTTGGCACTTGGCTTCGCAAAACAAAATTTATAGATCCTTCATCGGCCAGGGCTACTACGACACCTTTACGCCACCCGTGATTCTTCGCAATATTTTAGAAAATCCGGGCTGGTACACGGCCTACACACCCTATCAGGCCGAGATCTCCCAGGGACGAATGGAAGCCCTCTTGAACTTTCAGACCATGGTGATGGACCTCACCGGTTTGCCCATCGCCAATGCCTCGCTCTTGGATGAAGGGACGGCAGCTGCCGAGGCCATGCACTTGGCGGCCGCTGCGAGCAAGAACAAGTCCGCCCGTAAAATTTTTGTGAGCCAAGATGTCTTTCAGCAAACTCGTGACGTCATTCAGACTCGCGCCTTACCCCTCGATATTGAAGTCGAAGTTGGTGACGAGACACAATTTTCACCCACCGCTGAGTACTTTGCCTTTGTCACTCAGTACCCTAACGCCAAAGGCACCGTGAGTGACCTCTCGCCCATTTTGCGCAAGTGCAAAGAGGCGCAAGTGACGAGCATTGTCGCCACCGATTTGCTCGCGCTGTGTGTTCTCAAATCTCCTGGTGAGATGGGGGCCGATGTGGCCGTCGGCAGTAGCCAGCGGTTTGGGGTGCCGTTTGGTTTCGGCGGTCCACACGCCGGATTTTTAGCAACCAAAGAAGAGCATAAACGCATCATCCCCGGGCGCATCATCGGTGTGACGAAAGACCGCCATGATCAACCTGCCCTTCGCTTAGCCTTGCAAACTCGAGAGCAACACATCCGACGAGAAAAAGCGACCAGCAACATCTGCACGGCTCAGGTGCTCCTGGCAGTTATGGCGTCGATGTATGCCGTTTATCACGGGCCGAGGGGCCTGCGAGCCATTGCCGAGCGCGTGCATAAGTTGACTCGAGCCCTTGGCGCTGGCCTCAAACAACTGGGGTTTACCTTACATTCGGAGAGTGTGTTTGATACTTTGCATGTTACAGGTGACCCGAGCAAAATGACGGATGTCTTGATCCGGGCTGAAGCAGCACGTATCAATCTTTGGTCGCTGGATGGCAAAAGTGTTTCCATCTCACTTGATGAGTTGGCGACAAGCGATGACGTAGAATCGCTGTTTCGGATTTTCTCAGGTGGCGCCGATCAGTTTGCGTTTGATGAAATGCTCAAATCCTCAAGCTTAGCCGTGCCGAAGTCGCTCGAGCGAACATCACCGTATCTCACACATCCGACCTTCAATCGTTTTCACTCTGAAACTGAGATGCTTCGCTACATCAACCGGCTGCAGGCGAAAGATTTGTCGCTCACCCATTCGATGATTCCGCTGGGCTCTTGCACCATGAAGTTAAACGCCACCACCGAGATGATTCCAGTCACCTGGCCAGAGTTTTGCCGGATTCATCCGTTTGCTCCCCTCGACCAAGCTAAGGGTTACCTCACTTTGATTCACCAGCTCGAGCGCTGGTTAGCTGAGATCACTGGATTTGCCGCCATAAGCCTTCAACCCAACGCGGGATCGCAGGGCGAATACGCGGGCCTATTGGTGATCCGAGAGTATTTGCAGTCGATTGGGCAAGCGCAACGCAACATCTGTTTGATTCCAGCCTCTGCGCACGGCACTAACCCAGCGAGTAGTGTGATGGCGGGTTTTAAAGTTGTCGTCACAGCCTGCGATACTGATGGCAATGTGGACATGCACGACCTTCGTGCAAAAATTGAGCAACACAAAGATCACCTTGGCGCATTGATGATCACGTACCCATCCACTCACGGTGTGTTTGAAGAAACGTTTCCAGAAATTTGCCAACTGATTCACAAAAATGGTGGGCAAGTTTACATGGACGGCGCCAACATGAACGCCTTGGTTGGCCTGTGTAAACCAGGTCAGCTGGGTGCAGATGTGAGCCATTTGAATTTACACAAGACATTTTGCATTCCACACGGCGGCGGCGGTCCTGGCGTTGGACCCATCGGCGTAGCCGAGCACTTGGCCCCCTTCTTACCCAAACACTCTGTTGTGCCTGAAGCTGGCCCTACCCATGGAATTGGCGCCGTGACCAGTAGCCCTTGGGGAAGCGCCGGAATTTTACCAATCTCCTGGGCCTACATTGCCATGATGGGGCGAGACGGCTTAAAGCAAGCCACTGAGATGGCCATACTCAACGCCAACTACATGGCGAAGCGCTTGGCACCTCATTACGCGACTTTGTTTAAGGGGCAAAATGGCTTGGTGGCACATGAGTGCATATTGGACGTGCGGCCTTTCAAAGTGAGCGCCGACATCACCGTTGAAGACATTGCCAAACGTTTGATGGACTACGGTTTTCACGCGCCCACAATGTCTTGGCCTGTGGTGGGAACCCTCATGATTGAGCCGACCGAGAGCGAAAGCCAGGCGGAGCTGGATCGCTTTGTGGATGCAATGATCAGCATCCGGCACGAGATCGCCGCGGTTGAGAGTGGCAAAGCCGATCGGGTGAACAACGTGCTCAAAAATGCACCTCATTGCTACACCCATTTGCTCTCAGAAGCTTGGGATCATCCGTACACGCGCGAACAAGCGGCGTTTCCGCTGCCGTTTGTGCGGGAACGTAAGTTCTGGGTTCCCGTCGGCCGCGTCGACAACGCTTACGGAGATAAGAACTTGGTGTGTAGCTGTCCACCACTCGATGCTTATTAAGGCGAGGTGAAGTTCTATGGCGATATCAACGGATGAATTTCAAAGAGCGGTCCTCCGGCTAGAAGAAGCTACCCTGCAGCCAAAAGATGATTTCATTCGTGACTCCGTGATTCAGCGCTTTGAGTTCTCTGTCGAACTCGCGTGGAAGACCACTAAAAGAATTATGGGCACGTCTACGGCCGCTCCGAAAGATGTGATTCGGGAAATGGCGCAAAGTGGTTACATAAAGAATGTAGAACGCTGGCTTCTCGCTATTGATATGCGAAACCTGTCTTCACATACCTACAAAGAAGACCTAGCAGAGAGAGTCTACGCCTTTGCTCTTGGTTTTCTAACAGAACTCAAGAGTTTAAAAGCTCGGCTGGAACAGAAATGAAGTTTGGTCTTACCGAGCAAAACTATGCTTGGCTGAGCGAGACCATTCAAAAACCGCTGCTCGAGCATGGGCAGACTCTTTGGTGTTACGGCTCTCGAGCTCGAGGCGATCATCGACCCTTTTCAGACCTAGATCTAATGATTGAGCCTGGTCAGGATCAAAATGGCAACTTACGAAGTTTGATCGGCCGTTTGTCGGAGAGGCTGACTGAAAGTCAGCTTCCGATCAAAGTAGACCTCGTGCTTTTTTCAGATTTTGCTCAATCTTATAAAGCAAAATACGAAGCCGAGAAGGTCCGTTTTTGAAACTGGCCCCCCAACCTGTTGGTTGTGAGGGGCGCCCGTTAGCTTAATCCCTTAAATACTTTGAGTTGAGCTGTAAACTTCGTTCATAAATTTTGTTTAATTGATGATGCGGGATTCGTAAATAAAATGCCAGTTTCATCAATTGGTTCAACGCGGCCTGAAAATAGATGCCGTTTTGGTTAAATCGAATGGCAGATGTTGTGCTCTTGTAAGGCAAAATCAGCGGGCGCGCCAATTTCCTAAATTCATAACTCAGCAGCGTATCCTCAAAAATATCCACCACTGGAAGATCGGCCCGCCAAAGTCTTCGATCAAAAAAAATGCAATGATCTAGGTACAGCACGCCCCACAGCCTTGACCGCACCCTATTTGAATACCAAGAGGTGAACTTCAGTACTCCATGTGACCTGTCAAACTGATGGGTGAAGCCACCCCAACACGGCTGCCGATCGGTGGCTTTGCTCAGCTCCACCAAAAACTGAATTCCCGCAGTGTCCACCCAAGAGCGCGGATGATGAAATAGCACAATCTCTCCTTGACTGCGGCGCATGCCAAGATTGAGTCGCGCAGCGCGAGAATGAGCTTCTTCTCGCCCCACACACACCACCTCAAGTCCAGCAATAGCATCGAGCTCATGCAAAGCGCTCTTTAACAATGGGCACGCTGCCGACCGCTCAATTGGAATCACCACACTCAACATTTTTAGCTAACCTTTTTACTTCGGGTTTAGATTAATGATCCGCCACAGGAGCTACCGGCACCTGCCGTGCAACCAAAACAGTGATTGGCCACGCGGATGGGTGCGCTCGTCAACACGTCTAAGGTGTCGAGATCCCAGATAGTCGTTTTATTCGCCCCGAGGGGCAGCTCCAACATTTGGTTGAAATCGCAGTCAAAGAGTTGTCCATCCCAACCCACTGAGACCAAGTTGCGACACATCAAACCTTGCACGGCGTGTGGATTGAAGTGGGTCACCAGCAGCTCCATGTAGGATTCGAGTTTTCGACTGCGTTCCAAATCCTGCAAGAAGCGCTTTATCGGCATATTGGTGATCGTGAAAAGTCGATTGAACTCAATTCCAAATAGCTCCAGCAGTTCACGCTTATAGTCGAGCTCAAGTTTTTCCTGCGCCGGTGGGAGTGACGGCCCACCCGGATTGTAAACTAAATCCAGTTGTAAATCAGTGCCGCTCTTACCATACCCCAATTGGTTTAGTAGGCGCAGCGCCTCGACACTCTTGTTAAAAACTCCACGGCCGCGCTGCTTTTCAACGTTCTCGCGCGAGTAACAGGGCAGTGATGCAATCACATGCACCGAGTTGTCCTTAAGAAAAGCCGCTGTGTCCTCTTGCCCGGGCTCAAACAGAATCGTCAAATTGCATCGATCAATAACCGCAAGTCCCATCGCCCGGACTTCTGAGACAAACATCCTAAAGTGAGGATTGAGCTCCGGCGCACCACCGGTAATATCGACGGTATGGATAGACGTTGAATTTCGTAAAAGCTCCAGCAGACGCTGCACGGTGGGAGCGGTCATGTTCTCCGTGCGCAGTGGACTCGACTCCACATGACAGTGATGACAGGCCTGGTTGCATCGACGCCCAATATTGACCTGCAAGATCTCTGTCTTCGCCCGCTGCAACTTCAGTTGGTGACGCTCGAGCATGTTTCTAAAGGAGGGGGCGTTCATGCAATCAGTCCTTTCAATGTTGAGACTTATCGGCCGAATCTCATGCGGCTTTGCCTTTAAGGCGAGAGCATCAGCAATAGGTGGCTCCAACAGAGCCGGTCCTGACAACTTCAATTCTTCTTTTAGACCCTTCCATGGGCTAGGGATTTCGTACGAACCTAAATTTTGAGTCTCGACTTGAGACCTACCAACCGTTACTGCCCTTCGACTTTAGTAACGTTTAACGTATAATACGTTACTAACTTCTAACGTAAGTAACGTTTCCTTGTATAAAGCTATTAATTTTTGGGGATTAGTAACATGGGTCGACCTACGAACAAAACGAAATATTGCGCGAGATTCGGGCGACCTAACAAGTGTTCAACGGTGTGATGAATCGCTCATACCACTGCGAGTTAAGTCGTGGATCTACAATCCCGCCCTACACGAAATGTTTTTGAAAGATTATTTTCAGGATCCGCCGCCGGACCGAGAGGTGAACAATTGGGCCCGGGAGGCTATTGAGGATTATTTTGACTGTAGCAAAACTGGTGCTCCAAAGTCGCAAATTTGGCTCTGTGCAGGGGCGAATGATGCAAACCAAGTTCTATCCCGATCTCCTCAAATTTTTAACAAGCCCGAACTAAGAAATTTTAATCCGCTTGCTTACGGCAGCAAGTCTCCAGCTCATTTCAAACTGATACACCTGTGATTCAACAAAAATCGCGTTGTGCCGATAGACCTGGCTGGCCTAACTGAGAATTGCCAGCCATTCCCGTTGGGCGTCGGTCAGATCTTGGGAGTTGGTCATTAGACCCGTTTTTAATCCTTGATCGCGACACTCGCAGTCGGCGTAAAGGGCGTCACCGAGTTGCACCAAGCGTTCGATGATGCGATAGGCTTTGACGTTGTTGGTTCGCATGATGGTCAACACGGCTTCGAGAGTGACATGTGGCCGTGACGTGTCCCAACAGTCGTAGTCCGTCACAAAACTAAGTGGCAAATAGCTAAGCCCCGCCTCGCGCGCAAGCGCATACTCTGGAAAGTTGGTCATGCCGATGATGTCAGCGCCCAGACTTCGGTAGCTCATGCTTTCAGCGTAGGTCGAGAAGTTTGGGCCCTCAATGCATACGTACGTTCCACCCAAATGCGTGTCGCAGGTGGTGGCACGAGCGACTTCTGCTGCGCGCTCAGCCAACGTGCGACACACAGGATGCGCGAGTGACATGTGACCCACAACTCCAGCACCACAAAACGTGTGGGCCCGAACGCCTTTGGTTCGATCGATGTACTGCAGGGGAATCACCAGTTGCCCGGGCGAATGCTCTGTTCGCAAACTGCCAACGGCCGACACGCTGACAATGGCGCGAGCTCCGGCTCTTTTCAGCGCAAACAGATTCGCCCGATAGTTGACTTCAGTTGGCAGCAACTCATGCCGCTCGCCATGGCGTGAAATAAAGAGCAGTTCTTGGCCTGCTACACGAACCCGCTTTAGCCCAGTGGAAGACTGGCCAAATGGAGTTTGTCTGGGTAAAACCTCAACGGTCTCAAAGCCTTCAAATTTTTCAAAGCCGCTCCCACCGATCACAGCCAACATCACATGCTCCTTAGAAATTTAAACAGCCATTTTTTACATCAGCCCGCGTGAACACACCTTGATCTAGAATCCAAGCGCTCACCAAGGCCTCTGGCGTCACGTCAAAGGCTGGATTCCAAACCGTCGTGCCTGCCGGTGCCCACTCCACAGAACCGAAGGATCCCTCGACGCCGCAAACTTCGCTGGGCTCACGCAGCTCGATAGGAATCGCTGACCCGTGTAAACATTTTTTGTCTATAGTTGTGGCAGGTGCCACGACATAAAACGGCACACCATGAAACTTAGCATTGACCGCTAAACCATACGTGCCCACCTTGTTCGCAAAATCGCCATTCAAGGCAATGCGATCAGCCCCCACCAAAACACGATCCACCAAACCTTTCGACATGAGAGTGGCGGCCATGTTGTCACAGATCAAAGTGTGGGCAATGCCTTCTCGCTTGAGTTCCCAAGTCGTTAAGCGCGCGCCTTGCAACAGCGGTCTGGTTTCATCCACGTATACCTGCACGTCTTTGCCACGGCGATGCGCCTCAAGGATCACGCCAAGCGCTGTTCCGACCCCGGCTGTCGCCAATCCTCCCGTGTTGCAATGGGTGAGTAGCCGCTCGCCTGTGTTGATCAGCTCAGCTCCAAACCGAGCCATGCGAGCGCAGAGCTCGACGTCTTCTTCGGCCAAAACTTGAGACTCTTGCAAAAGTTTTAATGGGCCACCGACTGAGAGAGCGTGCTGCAGTCGATCCATGGCATTCATCAAGTTCACAGCCGTAGGGCGCGCCGCACGCAACTGCTCTGCCAGCACCTGTAGCTCTTCTACGGTCGCCCCTTGCTCCGCCTGCCAACCGAGCTGCAAAGCCGCGGCGACACCAATCAAAGGCGCGCCTCGCACCTGGAGTTTTTGAATGATGCCCAGCATGACTTCGACAGAACTGGAATGCAGCCACACCTCTTGCTGCGGCAGGAGTGTCTGGTCTAAAATCCAAAGACCTTTTGCATCCACTTTGAGGGCCGTCGAAGTGAACGCCTTCATAACAGTTTGGGCCCCATCTTGGCGCGCATGGCTCGAAGAGCTGCCACTTCGTCTGGCGGTAGCGGCTTCGCTCCACCCAGAGATTCAGCCAGCCATAAAATTTGTGCCGAATGCTCAATACGTTCCATTCCGTTGACGGCCTCACTCAGTGACTCGCCCCAAGTCAGGGCCCCATGGTGTGACAGAATCATCGCCCGGCACTCCGGCAAAAACGGTTGCAGCACTGTGCCCATAGCTTTGGTGCCAGGGCGAGCATAAGGCACAAATGGAATCCGACCCGCTCCCAAAATCACTTCGCTTAAATGATCGGTTGGCAACTCACCCAGTTCACTCTTGGCCAGCGACCAGGCGATCGCATGGGGAGGATGAGCATGCACCACCGCCTGCGCTAGTGGTGAACTGCGATACACTTCTAAATGCATCAGACGCTCGGCCGAAGGCGCTCCCGACAAAATTTTGCCAGTGTTGACGTCGAGCATGGCGATCGCATCGGGATGAGCAAAAGCTTTCGCCACACCAGAGGGAGTAATTAAAACTCGATCTTGATCAAGGCGCGCGCTGACATTGCCGTCGGCAGAGGCCAGCATATTGCGTGCATAAAGACGCTGGCAAATCTGCAAAATTTGCGCACGCAAAGCGGCTTCGGTTGGAGGTTTATGGTCCGCACCAGTTCCAGATGGACTCATTCTCCTTTCTCATGCCATATCTAAGAGCGGATGGACAAAAGAAAAGTCGACATTGTGCTCGTTCGAATGGACAAAATTGGCGATCTCGTCGTCAGCTTGCCCGTGGATGCGCATCCAGCACTCGGTGGCTCTCAGGTGACCTGGTTTATCTCGCGCGGCCTTGGGTTTATCACCGACCAGGCAGCGCCGAGGCGCACGGCTGTGGAGTTCAGTCGTCCATTTTCACCGCTGGAGTTTTATCGGATGTATCAGTGGTTGAAGGCAGAAAAACCGCAGACCATCGTCCTCCTTCACAATCCCTGGTGGGTCTCCATGGCAGCCTGGTTGGCAAAAGTACCCGAGCGTATTGGACGTTTAAGCCAATGGCACAGTTTCTTATTTTTAAATTTGCCCATTCGGCAAAAGCGCTCATCGAGTTCACAGCACGAGTCAGACTACAATTTTGATTTACTCGAGCATGGTGTTATCCGTCTGGGATTGCGGCGCACTGATTTACTTTCCGCTGTTAAAAAAACCTACCTTCGCCTCTTGCCGCCCAACCCGTTTGCAACTTTGGCCGCACATGGTTTGAAGTCCCGTGGCTACCGAGTGGTGCATCCGGGTATGGCGGGCTCGGCCTTAAACTGGCCACAAAAGCACTTTTACAGTTTGATTGAAACACTGGCGCAGGAGCTCCCTGTTGTGATCACTGGCACTGCCGCCGACAAGCGCTACCTCGAGACCTTAAAGGACCTGCAAAGCCGACCCAACATTCACTGGCTAGTCGGTAGCCTTAGCACCTCAGATCTGTTGAATCTTTTGGCAGAGGCCCGGTCCGTAACTGGGCCAAGCACGGGCGTATTGCATTTGGCAGCGGCGCTTGGCACTCCGACCATCGGCATCTATTCACCTCGAAAAGTTGAACATCCGCGCCGCTGGGGCCCCAAAGGGTTATATACATCGTGTTTATTACCAGAGGTCAGTGAAACTGAATTGATTCAACCCCGAGTGATGGAGCAAATCTCGCCCGAGCGCGTTTGCACCGCCATTCACACCCTCGAGGCAAAAAATGTCGCCGCATTTGCCGATTCATTTACCCCCAGAATTTGAAGTTTGGTTAACGCGGCTCTTGCGCGAGCGCGGAGTTCAACTCGAAGAGCCACGAGCCCTGGCCGAGCAGGTTCGACAACTTTCGACCCACTTTATTCAGCATCCGGGGGAGCCGACCCCATGGCATGAGCCCTTTGCGGCGAATGCCTATCTGGCCTACTTTCTACCCCTAAATACCGCCCGTCTACTCGCTGTGTGGCAAGAGGTCCTAAGATTTATCCCGGACTCGGAGTGGAGTGAACTCTGGGATATTGGTTCGGGCCTTAGCCCCACCCACTGGGTCTTAGAAAGTCTGCCCAATATTAAAGCGCGCCAGTTTTGGGCGGTTGAGCACTCCATGGATGCACAAAAACTTTACGCCGAGTGCCTTGGTGTGGCTGAGCGGTCGGCGCAAGTGCAGTGGCGACCAAAATTTGTGCGAGAGGTGAAGCCTGAAGCTAGAGCGCTGGGCGTGTTTAGTTATTCGTTTTTAGAAATGCAAAATCAGCTACCGGATTTATCCAAGTTCGACCACCTGTTGATTGTGGAGCCCTCCACTCGGGATTGCGGGCGCGATCTGATGCAGTGGCGAGATAAATTTATCGCGATGGGCTTTTCGCCACTGGCGCCCTGTGTGCATCAACAGGGCTGCCCCTTGCTCCTCGAATCCAAGAAGGATTGGTGCCACACACGCGTGCACTTCTCTGGTCCGACTTGGTGGCGTGACCTTGAAGAGCACCTGCCCATGCAAAACCGCACGCTCACCTACTCTTATTTGCTTTTGTCAAAGAGCGAGCTGGTCCGACGCCAACCCTACGTCGCTCGGGTGATCGGCGATACGCTACGCGAGAAGGGCAAATCCCGACAAATGCTTTGCCGTGGACCACAACGCGAGTTTCTCTCTTGGTTGCACAAACAGGGAGAGCCGCCTGAGATTCCCCACGGGGCACTCATTCAAGACCTTGGGCCCTTTGAAACCAAAGCCGCAGAACTCAGAGTGACTGGCCCTGGCTTGACTTGGATTGGCATGGCAAAAAGCTGAGTCCACCTAGTCGACTAAACACCTGTTGATTACAACTTGACTGTGAGGGACCGTCTGCTCCTCACCCAATTGAACTGTAAAACTGCGCAGCATGGGCCGACCGTTGATCGTCGTTCCGGTGTAGTGGAGGTTGTCGAGCGTGATCCCGGCCGAGTCCTTGCGCTGTTCGATTCGCTCAGGCAACCACGTTTGCCGCTGCAGCACTTCTGCATAAGTGGCACCAAATGTCCCTCGGCTTTGTGTCACTGTATCGATGCGAAACTGGTCGCGCTTTAAAAACAACCCGAGCTCGGGCCGCTCACCTAAACGGATTTGTACGGTTTCCAAGTTAGAATGAATGTGTTGTGGCTCAAAGACGATGTCGTCAAAGGGCGAGTTGACGTAATGAGTTTGCAGCAACACACAAAATACGTTGGCGAGCAGCGCCTTTTGCGATTCCAGGACCGGTGAATTTTCGAGCGTGAGGGAGCGAAGTTCACACCCACGCTCGTTTGCCAACCAGCGCCAGTGGTTTACGGCCTCAATAACTAAATCGGGATGCATTTCGCGGTAGCGAGCCAAGGCTGGCTCTGTGAGCTGCACTCGAACTCGGCACTGGGTCGCGGGCCAACTGCTGAGGGGTTTGAGCTGGGTGGTGCGACTGCTGGCAAATTCAAAGTCTCGCTGTTGGGCGGTTTGACAGCCGAGCACTTGCAGAAGCAACAGCGGCAAGATCCACTTCACAGCGTGAGTTCCGTAGAGGCGACAAACTTTTGCCCTTGATAGGAACCACGGAGCCGCATGTAATCCAACATGTCCTGGTAGGTTTTCATTCGGTAGGATGTCCAGGCAGGTGCGATCAATTCGTCCCAACGAGGGGCAAACGCCGAGAGCCGATGAACCGCAATATCCGGTCGCAGGTGCTGGAGAAACAAATTGCATCTTTCAAAATAGGCTTCGCGCTCGAGTGGCACAAATTGACCAGCGGCATAGTCCTCGGCCAGTGGCGTATCTTTTAGCACATGCAAGTGGTGCAGCTTGACGTTGTGCACGGGCAAATCATTGATGCGTTGAGCGGCCTCAACGGCCATTTGGTCGGTCTCTTGTGGAGCCCCAAAAATCATGTGCACACCTAGATTGGCGGTTGGGCAGGCTTTACTAATTTTATTTATCGCCCGCACCGATTGCACAGCGGTGTGACCTCGGCGCATCCAGGTGAGGATCGATTCGTCAAACGACTGCAGACCCATCTCAACCGAGACAAACGTTTGCGCCAACATCTCTTGGCACGTTTCTACAAAAGCATCGGATACACAATCGGGGCGCGTCCCCACAACAAGTCCCACAACGTCTGGGTATTCGAGCGCGACTAAGAATTGCTCGCGTAAGCGCGTCGTGCTTTTAAATGTCGTGGTGTAAGCCTGAAAGTAGACGAGGAACTTCTCAGCTTTGCGTTTTTCAATTAATGTTGCTCGAACCTTTTCAATTTGTTCGCGCAAGGGTCGGTTGAGATTCTGATGGTAGGCCGCCGAGCCCCATTGATCACAGAAGTTGCAGGTCTGCATCCCGCGCAGGCCCTCTCGATTGGGGCAGGTTTCCGCCACGGCTACTGAAATTTTGTGGACCTTGGCACCAAAGCGCTGCCGATAAAACTGACTGATCGAATTGTAAGGGATGTCTGTCATACCCTCTTGACTTAAAGGGCACGGGGCGATTTGACAAGGCCCACATGACTAGACCTGACAATATTCCCGTATTCATCACCTCGGATGGCAGCCCAACCCTCGATTGGCAGGGCGCAGACGGCGTACGCGAGAAGATGCATCACTCGGGCGGCGCTCTCACCGAGAGTTTATACATTTACCACTCGGCCCTTTGCGAAGGACTCAATCGGGGCTGGCCGACTCGCCTTGTTTCTGTGGGGTTGGGCCTGGGTTACAATGAGTGGATTGCCCTTGCCGAACTCTATGCGCGTGGGCTGACCACAGGTTGGCAGATCTGGAGTTTTGAGTCAGAAGCCATTCTGCGCACAAGTTTTGTGCAGAGCCTGACGAGTGACTCATCCAACTGGGAGCAGCTCTATCGCGATGTGGGTGCACGTGTGGCAGCGAAATTTCAGATTGAGCCTGCCGTTTTACGGGAGTTTGCTTTGACCGCTATGCAACAAGGACGTTTGCAACTCTTAGGTGCGTTTCCGCCAGCTCTTGCTGCCGTTCAGAATGCCAGCTGCGTCTTTTATGATGCCTACAGCAAAAAAATGTCGGCAGAACTATGGGAGGAGACGCAGTTGGTTCGGACCCTTGCAAATTTACTCGCGCCTGAGGCCATCCTCGCAACTTATGCGGCCACCGGCTCAATGAACCGGGCCCTCAAACACCTTGGGTTTAAATTGCACGCGAAGCCGGGTTTTGCCGGTAAACGTGAGAGCACGTGGGCTATTCGCTCAGTTACCGAAAAGCCGCACTCCCCGTAATCGCCTGACCAATGACCAGTCTGTGAACGTCTTCAGTGCCTTCGTAGGTGTTCACAGTCTCAAGGTTCATCATGTGGCGAATGACAGGATATTCGTCGATGATCCCGTTGCCCCCCAACATATCACGCGCCTCTCGGGCCACATCGAGGGCAATCCGACAGTTGTTCATTTTGATCAATGACACGTGATGCGGCGAGAGTTGGCCCGCTTCTTTCAGTCGACCAGCTTGCACCACTAGCAACTTGCCCTTGGTGATCTCTTGCACCATCTTTACCAGCTTTGCTTGGGCCAATTGATAATTCGCCAGCGGCTTGCCATCAAAAATGGCGCGCTCCTTCGCATAGTGCAGAGCCGTATGGTAGCACGCATTTGCAGCCCCCAAGACTCCCCAGGCAATTCCATAACGAGCTTGAGTTAAACAACTCAGTGGACCTTTCAACCCTTTGATATTCGGCAGAAGACTATCTTCAGGAACAACACAGTCCTCAAAGTGCAGCTCAGACGTCACACTGACCCGCAGAGAGAATTTGCCCTTCATGGTCGAGGTCGAAAATCCCTTAGTGCCCTTCTCTACAATAAAACCGCGGATCTCCTCACCAAGCTTTGCCCACACCACCGCGATGTCGGCGATGCAACCGTTGGTGATCCACATTTTGTTGCCGTTCAAGCGATAGCCGCCTGACACTTTTTCAGCCTTAGTGAGCATGGCGCCTGGATTTGAGCCTGCGTCTGGCTCAGTCAAACCAAAGCAACCCACCATTTTTGCGCTCGCCAATTTGGGCAAATACTTTTCTTTTTGCGCTTCCGACCCGTAGGCATAAATGGGGTACATCACAAGAGAACTTTGCACGGAACAAAACGAGCGGATGCCTGAGTCGGCGCGCTCCAGCTCTTGCGTGACCAAACCATATGCAACGTGCCCCAAACCTGCACAGCCGTACCCCTGAATGGTCGAGCCCAAAAGTCCCATTTCACCAAACCGAGGGATCAGTTGCATCGGAAATTTTTCATCTCGATTGGCCTGTTGCAAAACCGGAATCACCTCTTTCTCCACAAAGTCGCGAACTGAATCGCGCATCATGATTTCGTCAGAGGTGAGTAAACTGTCTTCTTCAAGGTAATTCAGGGATTCGTAGCGTGCCATGGGTTCGCCTCAAGAGTTGGAGAGAAAAGTCCGTACTTATTTTTACCAGAGTGCCTGAGGCTAAGCAACGAGCGTGAGGACTTGGCCCAGTTTCAATCCATGACAAGCTGTTCCTAAGTCCAACAGGGGTCTCGACGAAAAGAGGGTAGCAAGAGAGAATACTCACATATGTACAATCGCGCTGAAGCCGTCGACCGCAACTTTGTGAAGTTTGTCTTAGAGGGGCACCTCCCGCCGCCCCGAAGTTCAACGGGCCTAGATGAAGCGGGTCTTACGGGCCCTGAGTTTATGGACCTGTTTGAAACGCAAATGCTGAGCCGGCAAATGGATTTGCGCGCACGGATTCTTAAAGCGCAGAACGAATGCTACTACACCATTGGCAGTTCAGGACATGAGGGCAACGCCGTATGGGGCAAAGTCTTTCGGTTGACCGATATGGCGTTTGTTCACTACCGCAGTTGTGCGTTTATGCTCCAACGCGCCAAACAGGTTACGGGGTCCACTCCCCTATATGAAACTTTACTGTCGTTTGTCGCCTCAAGTGATGATCCGATCGCGGGGGGACGGCACAAGGTGTTTGGTAGCTTTCCGCTCTTGGTGCCACCGCAGACCAGCACCATTGCCTCGCACTTGCCAAAAGCGATGGGTGCCGCGCTGTCCATTGGCCGAGCCCGCGACCTTAAATTGGAATCCGCCGTGATGCCGGGTGATGCGCTGGTGTTTTGCAGTTTTGGCGACGCATCGATCAATCATTCGACGGCGGTGGGTGCGGTGAATTCAGCGCTCTGGGTGGCCCATCAAAATATCAGTATGCCGCTCGTGTTTATTTGTGAAGACAACGGCATCGGGATTTCAGTGCCTACTCCACAAAATTGGTTGGAGTCCCAGTACAAAGACCGCGCTGGCCTACATTACATTGAGGCCGACGGTTTAAACTTGTGCGATACTTTTTTAAAGGCTGGCCAGGCCGAACGTTATGCCCGCAACCGCCGAAAGCCCGTTTTTTTACATACAAAAACAGTACGACTACTCGGACATGCCGGTTCAGACGTTGAGACCACTTACAGCACCTTGAGTAAAATTGAGGCCATTGAGTTTAACGATCCTCTCTTGCACTCAGCTCGCATCGCGCTCGAGCATGGACTCGCCACCGCCACTGAAATTGTGGATATTTACAAAACTCTAGAGAGCCGTTTGGCAGCCATTGCCGAATACAGCAAAACGCGGCCCAAATATCTCACCCGAGAAGACGTGCGCCTGAGCCTCACGGCTTGCACTCAGCCCAAGCTCGCACCTCCACGCTTGTCAGACACTTTGGTCGAACAGTCTTTCGGATCCGACCTCAACAAGCCCCTACACCTAGCTAAACTGATAAACATGGGGCTGACCGAAATTCTACAACGCTACTCTGGCGCTGTGATTTTTGGCGAAGACGTGGCGCAAAAAGGTGGCGTGTACAATGTGACTGAGGGCTTGTACAAAAAGTTTGGGCCGCGCCGAGTGTTCAATTCACCTTTAGATGAGCAAACGATCCTGGGCACGGCGATCGGCTTTGCCCACAACGGGTTTTTGCCGATTCCTGAGATTCAGTTCTTAGCCTATGTTCACAATGCGGAAGATCAAATTCGAGGCGAGGCTGCCACCCTGGCGTTTTTCTCGCAAGGGCAGTTCACCAATGGCATGATCGTGCGCATCGCCGGTCTGCCCTATCAAAAGGGTTTTGGCGGACACTTTCACAACGACAACTCCCTCGCCGTGTTTCGCGATATTCCAGGAGTGATTGTCGCAGTACCAAGCAATGGAGCCGACGCCGTCCAAATGCTTCGCACCTGCGCGCGCGAGGCCTGGGAGAATGGGCGGGTTGTTGTATTTGTTGAACCCATAGCCCTGTATATGACTCGAGATTTACATGCTCCTGGCGACAAAGCCTGGGCTTGCACCTACCCCGAGGCAGATGACGTGCTCAGGCTGGGAGAGTTCGCAGTTTATGGCCAGAGCGAGCAACTGACGATTGTTACTTACGGCAACGGCTTTTATTTTTCTCGTCAGGCAGAAAAGATTTTGCAGGATGAGTATGGCATTCAAACAAAAATTATAGACTTGCGTTGGATTGCACCAATTGATCGAGCGGCTTTGATCACTGAGATCGGCCAATGCCCCAATGTTCTGCTCGTCGATGAATGTCGAAAAACTGGCTCACTCAGCGAATGGCTCGCCAGCGCCATTCTTGAATTTGCGCCAGTTGTTCCGCGGGTGAAAATAGTCGCGGCCGACGATTGCTTTATTCCACTCGGCAAAGCCGCGGCCGCTGGTCTCCCTAGCACGGAGGAAATTATTCAAGCTGCCTTAGACCTGGTTAAAGGGAGCCGGCAATGAAGAAGCGCATAGTGGTCATTTGCCCAGGCCGCGGCAGCTACACCAAGGAGACGTTGAATTACCTTGGGCAGAACGCCCGGCATGTGCGTGACTTCATCAAAGATCTCGATCAGCGGCGAGCCGAAATTGGTGAACCGACCATCACCGAGCTCGATTCACTTGAGGCGTTCAAAACGGCGCTGCACACAAAAGGTGAGCATGCGTCACCGTTGATCTACGCCTGTGCCTATGCGGATTTTATGGCCATTGACAAAAACAAGTTTGAAGTTGTCGCCATCACTGGCAATTCCATGGGATGGTATTTGGCCTTGGCGATGGCCGGCGCACTCGATTGGGCCGGTGCTTTCGCCCTCATCAACGGCATGGGCTCGATGATGAAACAAGAAATCATCGGCGGCCAAGTGATTTACCCCATCTGCGACGCTAACTGGCAGGTGACACCCGAACGCCTCGCTCTTGTAGATACGGCCATTCAAAAGGCCCGCGGCCGAACGGATGCGGAGATTCACGTCTCTATTCACCTCGGCGGCTACATTGTCTTCGGCGCGAACAAGGCCGGCGTCGCCGCTTTGCTAAAAGACCTTCCGCCGGTTGAAAACTATCCGTTTCAGCTGATCAATCATGCGGCTTTTCATACGCCGCTGCTGCAACAAACTTCAGTTCAGGCATTTTCAACTATTCCACAAGATCTGTTTACCAAGGCGCGACTGCCACTGATTGACGGACGAGGCCACATCTGGGCGCCATACTCCACCTCGGTTGCGGCCTTGTATGAGTACACGTTAGGTCATCAAGTGATTGAGCCCTACGACTTCACCCGGGCGATCACCGTGGCACTGAAAGAATTTGCGCCCGATCACTTGGTCTTGCTTGGACCCGGCGCAAGCCTTGGCGGAACAGTCGGCCAAATATTGATTGAGAACGATTGGTATGGTCTCAAAGACAAACAGCAATTCACCGAGCGACAGGTCCACCAGCCCTTTTTACTCGCCATGGGCCGGCCCGAGCAACGGCGACTCTTGGTTTAGCTATTAGCTTCGAATCAAGAGCCGAATTCCGACGACACCCATAACCACCGAAAGAATGCGCAACACCGTTTGACTCGAGATGCGATTGGCCAACCGCGCCCCCAACTGGGCGCCCACAATTGCCCCGCCGGCCAACCACCAGAGCAGCGGCGCGGATAAATCCAGGTGCCCTTGTTGATAATGGGTGAGGGATGAGAACCAAGATGCGCCCGCCAAGATAAACTGCGACGTGCCGGTGGCCAGCAGGATCGGAAAGCCAAACAGGTAAAACAACACTGGCACATACACCACACCGCCACCAATGCCGAGCAGTGCCGCAACAAAGCCAACTACCAAACTTATGCCGGTGCCCTTCAGATAAAATCGGGCGGAAAAGTGGCTCTGGTCCATGATCATTTCTTTTTGGGAAACACTGGGCTTTTCTTTCTTTACCAACAGCACGAGCGCATAACAAATAAGCGCGACGCCAAACACCACTTCAAAGATTGTGCGCGGGAGCAGAGGACCGAGCCACACGCCGAGCACACTCCCGGGTAAACTCGCCGCTAAAAAAACCAACGCGACCCGCAGGTGCACCCTTCGCCTGAACAAAAATACGAGAGTCCCAGATGTGGCATTTAGTGCCACCACAAGTAGGCTGACGGATACGACCCAAACACTATGTTGCTCGGGATGCAAATACAGCAGAAGTGGCACAAGCAAGAAACCCCCGCCAACACCCACCATCGAGCCCAGGGTCCCAACGACAATACCAAATAGAAACAACGACAACAAACTAGCGAGCTTTCAAAAGTAAGGCCTCATGCAAGACTCGGCCATCGTTCAGCGCCGGTGGAAGCACACCCAAGATAAACGACAACGTGGGGGCAATGTCGGTGATATGGGCTTTTTCAGCGTACAGACCTTTGCGAACGCCAAAGCCAGAGAGAATCAATGGCACGGTTCGATCATAAGTGTACGAGCTCACATGATTGGCCTTGTGCTTACCTGCATCAATGTAAAATGGTCGCACGATTCCCACCACGTGCCCGCTGCGCCCCGGAAAATAGGTGTTCTGCACTCGGCGTCCGACGTCTCGCGGTGGCACGAGACCTGCTTCAAAGTCCGACCGGGTAAACACAAAGGCAAAGTTGTCTTCTTTCAGCAGCGCGGCCTTCATCCAGTTTTCTAATTGTTTAAGCTCCTTTTTCGCAGCACGAGCGTTGTGCTCATCAATGTAGAAATTAAAATCCGCAACATGCGCTATCCACTCCCCTTGTTTAGGCTTACCGATTCGACTGTTCAAATCGGCGTTGAGTTTCTTCAGCAACGCCAGTTCATCAATTCGACCGGCATCCATGCCTAGGGGTCGAACCTCCTCCGGCACTGGCGCTACTCCGTGATCTCCGGTCAACACAAACACCACATTCTTCAGTCCACCTGGGACCGAGCGCGCGACGGCTTTGCGAATTTCAGCAACCGCCTTGTCCTCGGCCAGAGTCATCAATCGCATCTCTGGCGTGTCTGTGCCGGAGTGGTGGCCGAGCATGTCATGACCAGAGAAACTCACTGCCAAAATATCAGGTGCTGGTCCCTGTCCCAATCTCTCATTCATTAAAGCGGCAATGGCAGCGCGCGCTGTTTGCTCCACGCCACAAGGTCCCTTCCAATTGCAATCTTTGTCGGCCGGTAAAGACTGGGTCAGCTTTTCTAACCACGCCGGCAATTTGCCATCCGGGCGATAATAGGTTGAGCTCACCCAACCCCCTCGATCCAACCAAAAAGCTAGGTCTGCGCGCTTGCCGCCCATCAACACGGCCGAGCGATCTTTTTGTGCCACAGTGACGACTCGACTTTTCAAACCCATGTTCTTCAACTCATCGCCAACACTTGATCCATAGAAATTCTTTGGCGACGAACGATTGTAGGTGTCCTTAGCCTCGCGTTTGGGGATTCCAGCCCGCGTGTCCACCACTTGCACATTGAAGTCCTCAACACAATATTCCGGCGCCCGTGTTTTTTGCGAATACCATTCATTGAGCGGAATTCCCATTTGATAGGGCAACGCTCCACTCATGATCACGGCATGACCTGGCCCCGTCATCGACTGCATAATTTCGTATTCCGCCACCGGATAAAAAGCCCCGTCGTTCGTCAAAGCCAAGAATCCGTCTTTGCGAAACTCGTGGCGAAACTTCGACATATAGTCAGATCGAAACTGATCAATAACCAACACCACCACCAATTTAGGTCGCTCACCCGTCCAGCCGATCGCTCCAACGGGTAGCCCACCCAAAACTAAACTCAAAGTGAGAGCGAAGCGCGAGGCAAGGCTCAATAGTTGGCTAGGTAGCAAGCTGGACATATTGACTCCTCAGTAGAATTTCGAATTGCAGTTTTTAAATGATCACCAATTTGTCGGCGCAGAGCAAGCACTAGTGCTGACAGAACGCGCAGCTAAAGGTGGCCCGACCGCCCAATCGATAGCTTTGAATCGGCTTTGCACAGGTTAAACAGGGCTGCCCGGGCCGACCATAAACTGTAAGTGAGGTTGAGTACGCCCCAAGGTCACCGCCTGCCGAAACAAAATCTCGAATGGTCGTTCCGCCAGCTTGAATCGCTTGCTGTAAAATATCTTGAATAGCCACAACCAAACGCTCACATTCTTTAAGCGTCAAACTGCGCGGTGAACGAGTCGGCCGAACACCCGCCCGATGCAGCGACTCTGACGCATAAATATTGCCTACGCCCACCACAATTTTCTGATTCATTAAAAAGGTTTTAATGCTGCCACCACTACTCTTCGCTCGGCGCTTTAAGTAGTCGGGATCAAATTGTGTCGCGTCCAACGGCTCTGGCCCAAGCGCTTTGAACCACCGACATGTGGCTAGGTCCTTGTTGGCGACCAAGTCAAAATATCCAAAGCGGCGGGGGTCGTTATACACAAGTCGTAACTGCTGGGAGAATTGCAGTGCCACATGTTCGTGTCCGGTGAGCTCTCCGGTAGCTTTTGGTCGCCAGCTGCCGGTCATTCCCAGGTGATTGATCAAGACCTCTCGGTCAAATTTAAATAGTATATATTTAGCACGACGCTGAATGCTTTGAAGCTGCTGCCCCTTCAACCGCTCTTCCACCCGCGCGGGAAACCGAAATCTGAGCTTATACGAGCTGCGCTCAAGCGAAGAGAGCTGCGCTCCGGGGGGCAGAATCTCGCGGAGTCCACGACAAACAGTTTCAACTTCTGGCAGTTCTGGCATATCGCAGGGTCTATTTGAATTCTCTGGAGGTGGCAAGAAATGAAATTGACCGGCGGCTGGGGCGGGCTAAAGTTTGAAACATGCTGAGTCCGTTTAAAACTCTTGTTGCCGCCGTATTGATAATTGGGCTTGCGTCAACCCTGGCTTATGCGCAGGTTCGGCGTCGTGCGAAGTCGGTCCGAAATGTTTACTCCATTCCAAAATCTTTTATTGAAGCCTGGCTTATTGTCGACGCCTTGGCCATGTTATTGATTGAACAGCACTACCAATTTGAGGTGCTGGACTGGAAGACTTGGGCGAGTACGAGCCTTGCGCTGACTCTGGTTATGGGGTTTGGATTTTTATCTCGACTCCACCGCTGGCGAATTGCGCCAATTCAGCCCTCGACCATTGCGCTGACGATGGCACTTTTATTGCCTCAAGCTTTCTGGCTGACTGTCGAACTCAACAATTACTTCTCCGAGCAGCAAACCACTCAAGCCGTTGTGCGATCAACACATGATAGAGGAGTCTATCGGAGAGTTAGCCGACAACGAATCCATATTGCGGTCGTCGACGATTGGGACCGCCCGGGCCAACAGCTGTCGATTGCCCTCGAGAAATATCGCTTGCCACGAATCGGCAGCTCGATCGAGGTGAAATATCACGCCGGACTTCTTGGGTTTCGAACGTTGCGGATAGGAAAACAGTGATTGTTGAGTTGAACGAACGAGCGAGGCGATGCGTTTAGATATCGGGTGGTCTTCTAATCACGCTAACTTCGGCGGTCCCAGGACTAGTCGGTAGCGATACGCGTCTTACGCCTGCAATTTTCGTTTGCCACGTGTCTTGCGCTCATGCTATCAAGTGGCTCGTTTTGAAGGTGGTAAACAATGCTCGATCCTCAATCCCAACAGATTCACACGATCGCCGTTGAGAAGGCCGCAAAGTATCTTGTGGCCGAGGCAGAGCTCCTCGGTGCCATCATTGACGTCGATCGCGCGAGGCTGTTTGAAAAATTCAGCGAACCCTACCTAACTCCCTATTGTGTGAAGTACCTGGGTCTAAGTGAAGACGTGGCGGCGCAGTTCGTGCGCGTGGCGCGCAAGTCGCAGCAGGTGCCTGAACTCGAGAGGGCGGTGGCGCAGGGCCTGCAGATCAGCAAGGCAAAAACCATTGCTTCAGTGATCGATGCACAAAACACTTCGGAGTGGATTTTAAAAGCGCAAACGCTCAGCAAAGAAAAGCTAGAGCGTGAGGTGGCCGCCGCAAAACCCTCAGCTCCCCGACCTGAGAAAGCTCGGCCAACGGGCGCCAACCGCGTGCGCATCGAGCTTGAGGTGACGTCTGAAGAGGCCGAGCTCATCAAGCGCGCGCGTGAGTTGATGAGTCAAAAGAACCGTCGGCCTGTGCAGATGGGTGAGACGGTTGTGCAAGCGCTAAAGGAATGGGTTGATCGCGTCGATCCCGTTCGACGAGCTGAGCGGGCCGTGAGCCGACAACAAAAAACCCGAGTAAAGCCCGTCGGCCAGCGGTCCTGGGACCGGTCTGCGATTCCAGCGGCGATACGGCATCAAGTGCATCGACGTGATCGAGGGGCGTGTTGTCAGTCAATGCCGGATGGCTCTCGGTGCGGCCTTAGGCAGTGGACGGAGATCCATCACCTTCAGCCTCGAGCGCATGGTGGCGCGGACACAATCGAGAACTTGATCACCTTGTGTAGCGCTCATCACCGGCAATGGCATGCGCGATCGAAAAGCGATTTTGAAATGAGGTGCTGAATGCCTGATCCAATATTCGAAAGTCCACGCCTGGTGGCAATCTACGATCTCTTAGATGGTCCTCGGGGTGACCTTGCCACTTACATCGCCATCGCCCAAGCATTGAGGGCCAAATCTATTCTTGATATCGGCTGTGGAACAGGAACTTTTGCCCTACTCGCAAGTCAATTCGGCTTTCAGGTGACAGGACTCGAGCCAGCACTTGCATCTCTGAACTTTGCTCGTCAAAAATCCAATGCTGACAGAGTAAACTGGATATTGGGTGAGACATCCACCCTCCCGTCAATGACTGTAGACCTTGCCATTATGACAGGGAACGTGGCGCAAGTATTCACCACAGATGAAGTTTGGGAGTCCAATCTACTAGCTATTCGCAAGGTTCTCATGTCGAACGGGCATTTGGTCTTTGAGGTCAGAGACCCCGCCGATAGGCCCTGGCTAAACTGGACCCGTGCGAAAACCCATCGGAGGATAAATATACCCGAGCTTGATCAGGTCGAATGCTGGTGTGACGTGACGAGCACAGAGAGTGAGCTCGTCAGTTTTCGATGGACCTATGTCTTTGAGTCGGACGGAGCAGTGATACACTCCGATTCAACAATAAGATTTCGAGAGCGAAGTGCCATAGAAACTTCACTGAAAAAATGTGGTTACCGTGTTTTAGAAGTCAGAGATGCTCCAAACCGCGCCAACCAGGAATTTGTTTTTATAGCTGGCTTATCGTAGCGCTCAAAAGAATTCTAGGTTCGGGCCATGCCTTCGCTGATCAGAGTACGATCCAGGTCATCAGTGTCTCATTTCCATACGAACTGAAGATTTAAGTTCACTGAATTCAATTTTATTTCAGTGAGCGATTTGTCGGTACAGTTCGGCGCTGAACGAGCCGATTCCACCGTAGGCCTTCATTCAGTTCAAAGGAACTCGATCAATGAAAAACTTTGCATTGCTAGCGATCGCAATTTCTTGTGTGTGGTTCGCGCTCCAGCAAAAAACCGATACACCGAGGGAAAGCTCACGTGAAGTGGCCGGCACAGCCCTTGGCGATTCCAGTTCAGAAAATTCTCTGGACATGCCATCTCCGAGGGTGGAAAGCCCGACTCATAGAGAAATGCCAAACAGCGAGTATTTACCCAACAACCCCGACATTCAAAAGATCGCCAGCACGATCGAGCTATTTACAGAGCTTCCCACCGCAACCGATAAAGACTGGGTGGTAGAAACAGCCACAAATTCACTCAAGGCCAAACTGGTGACTGTCGATGACCTGCCCACGCACCTACGCGATCTTGCCTCAGTGCGCATGCATACAGTGGCTGATCGACAGGCTCAATACATCGACGCTCCACCAGAAACTGCAGACGAGTCCAATTTGGAGGGCATTTGATGAGTCTACCAAAAGTAAGTCGAAGTTCGCTGCTTTGGGCGGTTGCGCTGAGTTCTCTTGTCTTATTGCCGTTTCAGAACATGATCATGGTGCCACCGGTCGGAATTACATACTCCCAGTTCAACTCTTTGCATGCTGGAGTTTGCACCATTCGGCCCTCCGTCGCTGGAGCCCCAATATATAACGCTATTGTTTCACAACGGGCAAAGTCCGGTCTGAGAGACGTCGAAGTTTTACATCACGTCTCCACCCGGCTGGGTTTTGGACTCTCGCCACATGGTTCACTGGTGCCAAACAAAACCAATGATTGTACGACAGTCTTCATTGCTGAAGAGTTGGCGCGCCAAATATCCATGGTCGGTAGCTTGGCTGACTCCCCACAGGTTGGCTGGATACGGCGGGGCCTAATGCCCTTTTCGATGTTTAGCCGCGCCGACGTAAACAAGCTAATTACCCGGTTTGAAAATGATCCTCTGAATTCCCAATACATGAGTCAATTTTATGGAACCGCCGCGGCTGGCGTTTTTTATAAGGCCAGGCAAGAGGTGGCGTTGCTCGCGACCAGTCGTAACATTTTTGGCTCTCAAGTGGTTACGGCTGCGGGGACCCTTGAAGACCACCAGTTCAATCTGCATGAACGAATAGGCGAATTCTGGGTCAACCACTTTAACGTCGACAATTCAAAGGCCGAGAGAACGTCAATTGGCTCTGACAATCTGAGCGACACGATTCACACAGCCACAGGCACAACTTTTAACAACCTGCTTGCAAAAGTCATTCGACACCCGGCAATGCTTAGGTACCTCGACAACAACTTCAATATTTACACTTGCAATTCCGCTGGAGTTTGTGCGTCTAGCAACCAAAACCTTGCCCGTGAGTTGCTCGAATTGCACACTTTTGGAGCAGGCCCCAAAGTCACTCTGACCGCGACAAACAGCCCTTACGGACAAGCCGATGTAGTGGCCCTTTCTGAAGTTCTTGCTGGCTGGAATCATCGATCCATTTACGATGCAGTTTCTCCAGCAAGCTTTGTTTTTCATTCAACGTTATTCGCCAAAAAAACAATTTCCTTAATGAACGTGAAATATCCGGCGAATACCGCAGCCGAGGCCGAGGCGAGAGTCTTAACGGTTCTCAAAATGCTGGCCAATCACCCGGCCACAAAACAGAACATTTGTAAGAAGCTCGCCGGCAATCTGTTTGCACCCACTCTCGTACCCACGGCTCTGAATGCGTGTGTCGCTAAGTGGGGCACGGATGGCAATCTGAAGGAGATGTACAAGGCCATGCTGTACTTGCCGCACTTTTGGTCTCTCGCTAACTACCGGACACTGTATCGCACACCGATAGAGATTCCAATAGCGGCAGCACGTGGGCTAGGCATGAACATCGTCGATATGTATCGCGAAGTCGTCACCCACTACAAACTGTCTAACGCACCCTACAACCCCGCCACGTTGACGATTCCAAACTACGCAACGCTATTGACCAATTTAAAGAAGACTCCCGTTTGGTGGAGATTTTACGGTGTGGGAGTCGAAATTCGGCGCCTGCTTGGCGTCTATCGCGGCGAAGTTGCGCTGCCCATTGGGTACTCTGACAATGGGTTAGATCATCTATCCTCCGCCTTTATCGATGAATCGAGCCGTATGGCTTTAATTATGTCCAATTACCTTGAAGGACAAGCTGACGGGCACTTAAGACTTGATAAAGTGTCCTACTCAGTTCGGACTCAGCTCGAAGGCTTGCTACTGAGCCACGGGACACTTCAAACCCAACAACACTATATACAGAATGTGTTGAACATGGGAGCGATTGTTCGTTATCGGGGCTGGAACCAAAATGTCTCACCCTACGAGCTGCCCCTTTCGCAACAGCACATCATCTCGATTGCAACAGCAGATCGAACCAAGTGGCCTTATCCGGCCACAGCACCTGGGGCGTACTTTATCGACAAATTGCTTGCAAGCCTAGCCCATGGCAATGCCATCCAATTGAAGAAGTGAGGACGACGATGAACCGAAGAACATTTTTAAATCAATCCATGCAATTGGCCGGCGTCAGCACTCTTGGTCTTTTAGCGCCACAGCTTCTCCACGCACAAATCACATCTGGTCAGTTGATTTTTGTATTCATGCGCGGTGGGATGGATGCGTTGGCCCTTCTCCCACCGGCTGAAGCCAAAGCGTCTGGACGATTGAAGCTGCACCGACCAAATGAGTTTACCAATGGCGCAATTCCGTTCAGCTCAGAGATTTCTTTACACCCATTGCTCTCGCCTTTGCTCAGTGACCCGGTGCTAAAATCGCGGCTTAACTTTGTGCTCCACTCAGGCTCGACCTACAACACGCTTTCACACTTTGAACAAATGGCCCGAGTTGAAACTGGAGATATGCTAGGTACGAACCGAAGCGGCATTTTTGGCCGAGCCGCCAAATCAATGAATCGAATGACATTTGCCATCGGCAACACCATCCCAACCTCCCTGCGTGGAACCGATCCTCTGGTCCTAACAGACCCTGCAAAGCTCACCGCAGCTTACTCGGCTTCAAACCTAAAGCCTGGTCCAAGCTTTACGAGGAGCCATAGACTCGGCATGTACAAAAAAGAAGCCAATGAAATTGGCGATGCAAATATTGATCGTGCGGCCAGACTCGCACAATCGCAATTTGACCTGATAGGGGCCAAATCTGCCACTACAGTCGAAGCGCTAATTGCCTCCAACGGATACTTCGATGACCAATACAGTCTGGGACGCAGACTTGCGACGGCGGCCCATATGCTTAGCTCGGCTGCGAGTCCTCCATTTGTCGTCGTAGATGGAGAACTTGGCTGGGATACACACTCGGGACAATTTACCAACGACAAAGCTAAGTTTCGAAGTTTTGCATCGAAGGCAGAAGCCGTGGGCAGAAATCTAGCGGCACTCAAACGCGATCTGGAGGCGCGAGGCAAGTGGGCAACTACAGCTGTCGTTGTACTCTCTGAATTTGGTCGAACCGTTAGAGAAAACGGCAGCAGCGGTACTGATCATGGGCGCGGTGGCGTGATGATGTTGATGGGCGGGCGAATTCGGCCCTTTAATGATCCCAAGTATCTCGGTCGCAGATCGTGGGGTATCCCATTGAGCGTGGATGTGAGCACGGCCCTTGATGTCTCACATGATTACCGCTTGGTTTTGGCTGAGATCTTACAAAAAAATTGTGGGATGAGTACTGCCCAATTGGATAGCGCCTTTCTTAAGCAGATCTCGGCATCCAATTATCTCGGCGTCATCTAGGTGCGGGGATACGACTCCCGCCAACCTATTGAATCAGGACTGGCACGGCAGCCGTTTCATGCTAAGTTTAGAGCATGAAAAATGAACTCATTGCCGCCTTTATAGCACAGCTAGAGTCCGACCTTTTGATTATGAAAACGGCCGCACTGGCTGCACATGAAGCCGCCACAAATGAAGAGAGCAAACCAGAAAACGAGTACGACACGCGCGGGCTTGAAGCCTCTTATATTGCTGGAGCCCAGGCCAAACGCGCGCTCGAGATCGACGAAGTGTTGTCGCTGTTTAAGAATTTGACGGTGCAAGAGTTTAAACTCGATGATCCTATCCGCGCCACAGCCTTGATTCATGTCAAAATGGGAAATACTGAAAAACACCTATTTATGTTCCCTAAGGGCGGAGGCGTGCAGGTGAAGTTTCAAAATAAAACCATTCAAATAGTTACACCCAGCTCTTCTCTTGGACAGGCTCTGCTCGGGCTATCAGCAGGTGACACTGCAGATTACGAAGCTGGTGGGCGGGCTGGAGAGTGCCATGTTCTTAAGGTGGAATGACCCTACAATCTTGGCCAAGTTTTAATCACCGCCAACATCATCAACACAACGTCGAACCTTGCTACGCGTTAAAACTGTTTGGACGGTTCATTCTGAGAATACCTGGGGTCTAGGTTTTGCTCTCATCAACCGATAGGTGGGTGGCAGATGAATACAAAACGGACCGTGCTCTACATCATAGGTTTTTTGGCGATAATCCTTGCGCCTATTCACGGCGCTGAGGCTAGTGGAATCGACGCTGAAGTCGAAGCCAAGCGCTTACTCGAGCGCCTTGCGGCCACCAAGGTTCCAGCCGATCATCCATTAATTCCAAAGATGAAATCAGAGATAGAAAAAGGGCGTTGGTATCCCGCAGCTGACTTAGCGATGACTCACCCTGGATTTCTAAATGTGACAGTTAAACAAATGGCGTTGAAGATGTCGACGCGTGAAGAAACGATCCAGCAAGACTTCAACGATTTTGCGGCATTTTTTGTAGGCCTCGTGCGCGACGATCTCGATGCTCGGCAGCTACTTACAGGAAACTTTCAATACATCGGCGACGCGAGTCGTGCTCCAGCGGGAGTCACTATTCGATCTGAATATGACACACATATTGTGAGATCGAACGATCACTTTCGCGATATGGATCGGCTGAACATCGACTTGAGCCGAATGTTAGTCAAAAAGTCTGGTCAAATGCTGCTGCAGACGCAGACCAACTCATTGATTTACAACCCGGATCCTGCAGGCGTCCTTACCTCCCGGACTTTTATGATGTCACAAGCTGCTGCAGGGACGAATCGACGCCCTGTTGAATACACCTTTCGAGAGTTTATGTGCGCTCCGATTGAAACTTGGGCGGACACGTCTGCATCGGATGCAAGAATTGGCCGAGACATTGATCGGCACCCAGGCGGCGATCACACAAAGTTCCAAGTGAGCTGCAAGGGCTGCCACACCGGGATGGATGGCTTCCGTGGCGCTTTTGCAAAATGGGATATCGGCAACGGATTTATTCTGAACCGAGACATCCAAGTGAATGCCCAGGGCGTGCCCCAAGGGGGAGTTAGTAATAAGTTAAACGCCAATTCCAATGTTTTTGCCGCAGGGTTTGTGACGACAGACAACTCCTTTGTGAACAACGCCATGGGGTCGGCTAACTATACAAAATTTGGCTGGCGGTCGAACTCGACCAGCGGCTATGGGGTCAAGGACTTTGCCGGCATGGTCGCCAACAGCAAACGTTTTAGTGAGTGTATGGTCAAACGAGTTTTTGAATCTGTTTGCCGGCGCGAATTGTCCATCGAGGACAATCTCAACTTTGTCAAAGAGCACGCGCTGAAGTTTGAAGAAAAGGGATACAATATCAAGAGTCTGTACGCCCTAGTCTCTGTTACCCCGGAGTGTGTAGAATGACGATTAGACAAATTTTTCACTTATGTGCATCTATTGGCCTCGTCTCTTTAGTACTAGTTTCGTTTAATAATTGTAGCGAGCACAAGCCCATCGGGAGTTCACTCAACTCACTGGGGCCTGCCACTACTATCCAGTCGTCGTCCAAAGAGCAGTACTACTCGCTGCAATCCGGCGGCCAGCTGGCGCATAGTATGGCCTCCGTCACGGGTGTTGAAATCACCACTGGAATTGTCAACGAGTACAACGCACGCAAGGCGCTGATGTCTGACAACTATGCCATCACATCCATGAACGCACCTATGCTCGTAGCGATCACCAATCTGGCCAGTCAGTACTGCGGCGAGCTGGTAAATAAAGAGTCAAAGCTGACAGCACCACAACGACGTTTTTTTAACGACATTGATTTTACGAAGGGCACTGCCGCACATAACTCAGAAAAAATATTAAAAGTGACAGATAAAATGGCCACTTTGATGTTGGGGCGAAAGCTCGAAGGTGAAGAGCGGCAAATCTTTATCGATAGCTACGCAGATTTCACCGCCACACTGACTGGTGGCGCCGCCACCTCAAACGCATCTACTCGTGCGCTTCTGCTTTACAATTGCTCGAGCATCTTATCGAGCTTCGACTTTGTGACCATTTAAGGTAAGGGGAATTTTATGAAACCCGGCAAGAAAAATCTCAATCTTCCCCTTTGGGCGCAAACCGGTCATCGTCGACCTACGAATCGACGCGAGTTCTTGGCCGCAAGTTCGCTATCGTTCTCGGCATCGCTGCTCCTCCCGCAATGGGCCAAGCTGTTGCTTCCGAGCGCTGAAGCGGCGACAGTCTGCCCGTCGTCATCCGGCTCAAGTATGATCCCCATGGTTTCAGTGAATCTTTCCGGCGGAGCTGCGATGGCCGCAAACTTTGTTCCGATGGATCAGGGTGGGCAGCCGCTCCCAAGTTATGACGTCATGGGTTTAGGCGATGGGCAGGTCCCACTTGAAATGGAATTTGGCAATGTGCCATTTGCCGGTCAGGTCAATGGCGTACTTATCAGCAAATTTTTGCAAGGCCTGCGGGAGCGAGCACCCACCGCCTTAGCCAATACGGCGTTTGTGGGTGTGTGCGTGCGTTCACGTGATGATTCAAACGAAAATATGTTCTCGATTGGCGGACTGATTGCGGCCTCGGGTCGTAACGGTGCTCTTTTGCCTGCACTCGGTCGCCGCAATGGTTCGCTCACCGGCATTGGACAAGCCTCGGCTGTACTGAGTCCGACGGCTCCACTCATCGTCTCTGGTATGAGCAGCATAAATGGAGCATTGGGATATGCTGGTGCTATTGGAAACACTTTAAACGCAACTCAGCGAGCCGCGCTTGCCAAAACTATCAATCGACTCAGTGATGCCCAAAGTCGGCGGTTGGCTTCAACGTCTCCAGTGGCTGCGACCAAATCTCTAGTCGACTGTGCGAATAAAAAGAATTTTGACTTAGCCAGTATGACCAATACTGGAGTTGACCCGCGCCAAGATGCAACTGTTGCGGCAGCGCTCAATAGTACCTGGGGCATATCCAACGCCACAGGTGACGGAACCCGTGAATTGGTATTTGCGGCAATGACCTACAACACGTTGAAGGGCAATGCTGGAGCCGCGGCGATAGAACTCGGTGGCTATGACTATCATAACAACACTCGTACCACGGGCGATGCCAACGATCTCGTGGCAGGGCAAACCGTCGGTCGTATTCTTGAAACCGCCGCAATCATGCAACGTCCAGTTTTTGTTTATGTCACTTCAGATGGCGCAGTCAGCTCCACCAAATCCAACGATCGCAACTCCGTTTGGGTGTCTGATCGTGGCATCGCTGGCGCAAGCTACATCCTCTATTATGATCCCGCTGGACGGCGACCAACTCTGGGCAATCAAATTGGTTGGTTTACCTCTGGTCAAGCGGCGGCTGAAAATTTTGTAACCGGTGCAAGTCCCGAGCAGGCTGCAATTGCCGTGTTTGCCAATTACTTAAAACTAAACAACAGCATGAATCAGTTTGGAAAATTGGTTGGGCGGGCCTTCGATACGGCAAAGCTTTCTCAGGTGGTAAAATTCTAAATGAAACCCTCACAGCAAATTGCGCGAGCTCTTGTCATCTCCGGGCTGTTAGTGCTCTTGGGTGTGTTTAACAATTGCTCGCCCTTTTACTCCGCCAAAGACTCACCAGTGATTACCAGCGCATCTCAGAGTGACAACCTGAGTGCGGCGCAGATTGTTTGTGAAGGACAACTGAAAGCGGCATTTCAACGCACCTACCATCCCTTTTTGGTGAGCAATTGCAACTCCTGCCACGGCAGCGCCCATGGGAGCTCAAACTTGAGTGTCTCTTTCACGTCCTTTCAAAAGCGCGGTGAGACGCTAATCGACTACCAAGCCACGCACGCGCACGGCGGCAACAACTTCGGAACCCACATGCAACCGCAGCTCAATGTCATAAAGCCGAGCTGGACTGAAGCCAATGATGAGTACCTAGATTGCATGGCCCAGGCGGCCTCGAGCAGTGGCGGCACGGGCAGTGCGCGGCAGCTGCGTTTAATTGGCAAATCGAATATTCAAAATCTAATGGGCACGCTAAACAATAACAATTGGGTGCCGATCGAGTGGGATTTGAGCAACGATGTCCCCGGCGGATACCGCGGGATTTTCAATGCCGTGCTCAGAGTCGAAGCCAAAATTATGAATGTCGGTGGAGCGCCCGGTGGACTACTACTGCGCAATCCAACGATGCGCCTTAAGTCTGGCGCTTCCAGATTGCAAATTCACGGGATCATGATTTTACTCGACTCGCGAGTGCAGGCTGCAGTGACGACTTTTTCAGGTATTTCCAGAGTTGTGGCCTCATCCACAAACACCGCTCTGGTGGACGGATCTGGCTCTGCCTACGCCGCTTATCCGAATATCAGTGACAGCACGTTGATCAGCCTGGAGATCAATGAACTAAAAGAAACAGCACTTCTGCCAAGCGTGCCAGAGATTCCAGACATCGTGCTGGTCCCTGTGGTTGTTCCGGATGTTCCGATCCCTACTGCCGGGGTAAAGCACTCGGAGCTTATCAATGGCAACTCACCCTACCGGGTCTTCAATCGGTCTTGCACCGGCTGTCACAACTCTGGCTCTGGGCGGTTGGACTTGACCAATTACACAGCGGCAAGCGCTGCCAGCGCCCTTATAATCAGTCGCATGAACAGCACGGCCAGCCCCATGCCTCCGACTGGGCTGCTGCGGCAGAATGACCGAGATCTCGTGCGATCGTGGGTGAATGCTGGTACTCCTCAGTAATGCTCGGTGCCCATGTACACGTTTGATAAGGTCCATGTTGAAATTTCAAATATATGCAATCTGCAGTGTAGCTTTTGTCCAGAGGTGATCCGACAAAAGCAACTGATGAACGTCGAACTATTTCAAAGCATCATTAGGCAAATTTCACCCTTCACCAAGCAAGTAGCACTGCATTTGATGGGTGATCCACTTGTACATCCTCACTTACAGGATTTTGTCGAAATTTGTGCTGCGGCAGAAGTGCGAATTTTTTTGGTAACCAACGGAGTTCTGTTAAAAGACAAACAGACCGAGCTGTTACTCCACCCAGCTTTTCGCCAGGTGAACTTCAGTCTACACAGTTATTTTGATAATTTTCCACAGCGGGATCCCACAGTCTACTTACAGCGAGTTCTGACCTATAGCGATCGAGCGCTTGTCGAACGCCCTGATCTGTACATAAATTTTCGACTTTGGAATTTACAAGATCCGCGAGGAATGGCTCTTGCCAACACCGATCTACTGGAGCGGATCTCGGCCCACTACCAGATTTCCCCGCCGCAGAATATCGACGTCAAACGCAAAAAAAGTTATAAAATTCGCGACCGACTCTACTTTCACTTTGATACGGAATTCACCTGGCCCGCAATAGATCTCCCCATCCTTGGCGAACGAGGCACGTGCTATGGACTAAAAAGCCACTTTGGAATTCTGGTCGACGGAACAGTTGTACCCTGCTGCTTAGACAAAGAAGGCAATATTCCACTCGGCAACATCACAACCGCGAGCATTGAAAGCATTCTAGGAAGTGATCGAGCCTCTGCCATTCTCACAGGTTTTAGAAATAGACAACTTGTCGAAGATTTGTGTAAGCGCTGCCAATACATTGACCGCTTTGGCCGCGCCACCTAAAGACTACTTAGCCTTAAAGGGACCTTTTTCACACCAAAATATTGCCGGATTCAAATGCACCTTTTGGGTTTCATTCAGATATTCCATCACGGCGTTACAGTTGTCTTTGTTCCAGCTCTCAGGCTGGCCCTGTGTTGCAAAGCTGGCGTGGAGCATTCGAACTTTTTTGTCGTGTACGCCATCTCGGTAGAGTGTATAGACGTTTTGGCCTGAGGAATTCTCTGCACTCAAAACTGTTTTACACGCTGTTAAACAAAGAAACAAAACTACAGTAAAAGTGAACTTCATTAACCTGCCTCCATTAAACAGTACGCTATGAGAATCTTACGACGCCCTCACTGATTAATCGGGCAAATTTGAAAATTTCGGTTGAACAGAGCTCGCTCCAGGAACAGAGGTTTGGGAGCTAGTCTCAGGAATGAGCTTTTGCGGTATTTCAACCAAAAACGTACAACCTTGTCCCGGCCTGTCCTGCACTGAAATCTTACCATGACTGAGTTCAACAGCCCGTTGAGCGATACTTAAGCCCAATCCAAGACCACTTCGATCGACATTCCCTTGTACATAAGGTTCAAACAACGACTTGATAATATCCGCCCCGATGCCACCGCATTCGTCCTCCACCTCAATCACAACATTTTCTCCAATGAGGTGCGCCCGTAGCCAAATTTTTCCACCCGAGCGAGTGTACTTAATAGCATTTTGAACTAAGTTTGCGACTGCAGACAGGAGAAACTGCCGATCGGCTTCAATTTCAATTTTCCAATCCAAATCACTATGCAAAACTTGCTGCTTTTTATCAGCATCAATTCTGGCAGTTGTCAGAATTTGATCAAACAGATCAGACAGGCGAAACTTTTCTACAAATGCATCTGCATCCGCTCGCATTCTGACATCTGACAAAGATCGATCAATCAAATGCCGCATATGGGAGAGATTGGCCTCTAAAACGGCTGCCGTACTCCCACCTGTACCCACCAAACCTGCCTTAATCATATCTTGTGCCACAGTGGCGCTGGAGAGCGCATTCCTCAACTCATGGGCTAGGAACCCAAGATGCTTTACCTCTAGGGCCTCACTAGCCTTTATGCTACGGAACTGAAACTCTGAGACTGCTGAGGCGATTGCTATATCAAGACAACCATTGAGAATATTAAATTCTGCAGCAGATATGTTAGCATTCTTCCTTACGGCGAGTTCGGTTATAGCCTGGCATATAGCTCCGTACGAATGCACAACATGCGAGAGCGAATAACCCAAACGCAAAAACTCTTTGCCATGTTCGGCAGCCGCAACCAACAGGGCTTCCGGCGGACTTTCTTTTAGTTTTTGCTCAAGCACCTTTATCAACTGGTCGTAAAAGAGAGGTAAGCCAAGCTTGAGTTGGGCCGAACCACTACGAGCTCCGGCTAGACTGAGTGACTTCGCTTCAGCAATAGCTAAGATTTCAATTCTATATTTTTCTAAAAATTCATTTAACATTTACTTGACCTTCCAGTTCATGCGAGTAGGCGCCCGAAATTTGGATAAGTCTACTGGTAATGTTTGGCTAGAGCTTGCGGCCATGGTAGAGATCTTGATGACTAAAAATGTATTGATTATCGACGACTGCGTCGAGATGCAATGTCTACTAAAAATGCTGCTTGAGTCGAAGGGCTATCATATCGACTGTAGTTCAAATGGCGAAGAGGCACTGAGCCTTCTGGCGACAAGCGAGAGGCTCCCAGATGTTATCCTATTAGACCTGCGAATGCCGATCATGGATGGGTTAGCTTTTCTAAATACGCGTCGAAAGATTTTACGACTCAAAGAAATCCCAATTGTCCTGATGTCTGGAAATGAAGACGTTGAAGCCACCGGCCAAGCGGGCGATTTCGCCGAAATTCTCAAAAAGCCACTAAATATTTTGGCACTTGTGCAAGCTGTAAAGCGAAACTCTGAACTGCATTGATTCGAGTTTGCAATTCTATTACCCAGCCCCACTGACTAGGGTCTTTGGTAGGTTGCCGCGTGTAATACGCCACCAGCAATATTCTCAAATGGTGTTCAACCTATGAACTGAACCCGACGACAGCTCTCTGATTTAAGAGTCCCGCCGGCCAAATTTAGGCAAATTGCCCCTCGAGAATAAGTCTAGGCACAGGCATTTCTCTATGAGACTAAACAATACCTACGATAACCTCAGATCGCCAAGAGATGTGTGAGAACCTGTGATTTGATCCTTGGAACCACATTGCAGAACATGAACCCATCGGCAATCTCAATCGGGCTCGCCGCCTCGTCTACTACGCTAGCGCCAGACATCGCGGCTCTCTCGCGGCCGAACCGACGATCGCCGAAATTGAGTCCATCTTTGAAAAGTTTGAAGACCAAATCGATTGATCGTAAGAGCACATCTTCACCCCACCATAGACTGCCCTCGGATTGAGGGCCTTTTTTTAGAACTCAATCCCGCACGATTAGAAAATTCTTCAGGACACGCTCCGTCCTTAGCTGTGGCAGACTCAAACCCGTGCAGCAAAATTGGTCAGCACTCATGAAATTTTACACCTACCGCCGCAAGAAATCTTAGGCGAGGTACATATCGTGCACTTGGTACCAGTCGGACCTTGGCCTAAATTCTGCTCCATGAAGGCGGGCGCACACGCGTCCACACTAACTCGTTCCAAGGAGTCGGAACTCGTGGGATCAAGAACATTGTTATTTGCAAAAGATTCACCTGACCGACGGCGCGGAACCAAACTGATTCTGCGCACCACTGCCGCGTTGATTTTGACACTTGGAACTTGGGGCTGTAGCCGCAGTAAAGATAATAAGGTCCCTCCCCCTCTCACATCGACGGGCGAAAGCTGTGAGGTCTTTAAAAAGGCGCTGCCAAAAGATGTAATTCAAGGCTACGTCGAAGTTCCAGAGGACTACGAAGATCCCAATGGTCACAAAATCAAGGTCTTCTACTACGGTCGAACAGGCACGGTAACTAACCCAACCATCGTCTTCTTCAATGGCGGCCCCAGCGGCGACAGTCACTCTTCGTATCAATCCCTAGAGTCAAAAAAATTGGAGCAGGGAGTAACAAATTCTCAGTTTCCATTGTTGTATATTGATCAACGGGGCACCGGTTGCTCCACTCTCTATCCAAAGGTCCAAACTATAGAGGACCTGATTCGCTTAGGGCACTATGGCTCACGAGAAATTGTCTTAGATGCCGAAACCATTCGGAACAAGGTGCAGGGTAAAAAAACTTGGAAGGTCTTTGGCCAGAGCTTTGGTGGTCTAATCGGCAAACGCTACTTGCAGATTGCTCCGAAGGGCATAAGGTCCATACACGTTCATGGTTTCTCCAATACTCAAGATGACCTCGGCTGGCTAGCCCAACGAATCGACACACAAAACCGACTCACAGAAGATTTTTTAGCTGCCAATCCGGGCACAGCAGAAATCTATGATCGCATCGAAAACTTAATCACGAATGAAACCTGCATCGGAACCGGCCCGAGCAAGACGTGTGGCCGTTCCATCCTTTACAGCTTCGCCCGAATCATTGGATTTCAACACGCCTGGCCTTTCTTAAATCATACCCTTCGCAGCTTTCTTAAAAACGACCAGTTAGATCTTAAGGCTATGAAGCGCTATCTTGAACTTATCTCCGA
Organism: Bdellovibrionales bacterium; assembly: GCA_041739415.1. GTDB lineage: Bacteria > Bdellovibrionota > Bdellovibrionia > Bdellovibrionales > UBA1609 > JALHOQ01. The sequence goes on from JBGSNU010000033.1 coordinate 148,736, forward strand.
CTCTGAGGCTGGAGATGGTTGGGGCGGTTTAGTTGTGGCCTGGGTCGATATGGGCACGCCTTCCTTCAACTTTCCTACCTGCTCAAAAATCTTCGCCCGACTAGAAGCCGAAGGGAAAAATCCAGGTAGCTGGAGACTACATGAATGTAAAGTTGCAATACAGACAGGAAACGCGGACCCAGAGTCCGATCAAGTCATAGCGGATTACCTTAGTTATGTGCCACAAAACATCTTGGACCTTGAGGTGGTGGTTGCAGCAGCAACCAGTAGTCCAAACATCCCCTTTTATTTGTACTCCAGCGGGCAAGATGGATTTGTGCCTGAGGAAACTTTTGCAGAAGAAGTGGCCCGCCTTGGATCTAGAATCTATTACGAAAACTTTCCGACCAGTGGACATGAAGGCTTTGCTACTGAAGAAAAAATTTGGGTGAATCTATTGAACGATTTGTCCCACTGGCAGCAAGCCAAAGGCAATTGAATGTAGGCTCCCCAAGTCACCGGCATTTCAGCTGAGACCGGTGGCCGCGCAGGACTTCAAAGTTGGCGCCAAAATCTAACAGTAGCAAACTCTCCTGCTTAGATTTTTTATCGGATGGTGGGCCTGCCAAAAAATAAGTTCCGTCGTTTGGATAGTGCCCGTAGTCCACGACGTTTAGCTTCAGATGGGCGCGCCCCTTTTCTTGCCACTCCAAACGCTCCGAATTCCAGAGCAATTTCTCTCCTGAGGTGAGTGTACAGGACTTTTCAGCGCCCACATCCTCGCAAAGCGACTCTTTTAAACTGTACAAATTTCCTCGCAAAGCAAAAACAGACCGATCCTCCTGGATCTGCACTAGGATCCAATCCTTGTCTCCGCGAAACATCACCGCCCGATCTAAAAAACGCACCTGCAAATAGGTGAACGTTTCACCTTTGATCTGCACTCTAAGCTCTTTGTCTTTAGCGTCGATTGTCAAAGACTCCATGCTTGTGTCGCCATTTTGCACTTGGCACGTGATAGGTTTAACCTCTTGCATGAAGCTCACACCCGGCACATCTCTTACACGCGGGGCAGCTCCAACTGTGGGAAAGTTCGATAAGAGTACGGGTTCGGTTGTGGAGGCTTCGACTGCCGGAGCTTCACAAGTCGCACAAGGAATGAGCTCTTGGGCTTGATCTATCTTCGGCAGAATCTTTGTGGGCGACTCAAACATCTGCACTGTCAGATCCGCCGCCATAATTGTCTTATTCTTTGTGTACAAAACCTAAGACATGCCCTAGTTCATGCAGCACGATTGAATCGAGCGCATTGGATTGAGACCAATCGGGCCGCAAAGGGTTGACGTTGTACTGACCGGCACGCATGATTCGAATATATCCCTTGGCCCAGCGCAAATCTTGTGACATATGGGTTTTATTTACAAACGCATATGGTCGATGGTAAAGTTGCGCTGTTTTTAGGTCGCTCAAATTGGCAAAGATCGGCCCTGTGCCGAAAAATAGAGCCAAGTCCTCACCGCCACGACACCGCCCCCGAAAATCAAAATTCAAATTTATCGAACTGGCCGCTGGCAACCGACTTTTTATTTTTTTATCTGTGAAATACTTTTGCCAGATTCGAATTGCATGACGAATGGCGCGTTCACTTTGACCTCTAGACGCGCCAAAATTTTCACTCTGTAGATAACAGGTGGCGATAGGCTCACTGCCGTAAAACCAGGCGGTCAATAGTCGAACGTCTGGAGAGTCCGTGCCTCCCACACTCGTAATTCCACCGCCCATCGCCACAACGGCCTGATGCGAGCTCTCATACAAAAGTGCATCGGTCGGGAGCATCACCCGCTCGACTCCCACTGAGGTCTTTTCAGGCTTGATCGTGACCGCATGGACACAATAGCTACAGCTCCACATCGCCACGAAAACTGTTAGGTGAAAACGCATTACCTCTCCATAAAATTCATTAGGTCTAAGGTGAGTGAAACAAGTTGGGTGGGTTGATCGTCTTTGGTTTTTTCATTCAGTTCTAGAATGACTTCTTTCAAACGTATCTTCAATTGATCGTAAACATTTTGTGAGACCGTGAACATAGCTGAAAAGTGCATATTCTGTTCGCTCGACATATCTAGTCGCTCAAGCGCTTTCAGCCTCATCATAGATCCAGCATACTTTGCATAGGGCGAGCTCTTTTTGAGGTGAATACGGTTTCGCCCAGGTCGCAGTGACTCATCTTCATTGATTTCAATTAATCGAAGTCGAGTCAGAAATTCTACACAAGACAAATACTCAACGTCGGAAATATTTAGGCGCTTCTGCAACCTGGCTCGAGTTTGATATTCTGGAAGAGTCACAAGCATATGAATCGCAAGATGGTTCCAATTGTTATAGTACTCCAGCACCTGCCGCTCGTCGATCTCGTCTTGGTTGAGTAAAAAGTCGATAGACATTGCCTGCTCGCGAATCCGCTCTAAATGTCGTTGGTAATACTTAATGAGCTCGCTCGAAGCCGCCTTCGACAGCAAAACCAAGTTTAAGAAGTAGTCGGATTCAATGGGCCGATGCTGAAAGAACAAATTGATTCGATGGGCATGCTCAAGACTGAGCTCATTTTTGCCATTTAAAATTTGTGAAACAAAGCTGGGTTGGCAGTCGAGAAACTTTGCCAACTGGGCCTGAGAACCCCGGCCAAAGGGAGGCTGATTCAGCGTCGTGCGCGTGTACTCCCGGAAGTCCTGATATTCAAACAACTGTGATATCGGCATGTTAGACCTCAATATTAAGTAATTAGTTACTTTATCACTTATTTATTCATAAGTTTTTAATTTTAATATTAGGTTCAATAGTTTAATACATGTTCTTAATTAATTTATTTGGTGCGCTTGGGCAAGCCAAATCACCAATAAACTTAAAAACAAAAAAGAGGAATCCAATGAAAAACCTATCCACTAAGCTCCTGAATACAGCACTGTTCGTACTTACTGTGTCGGGCCCCGCTGCGCTTGCTACTGCCGATGCGTTCACTACTATTCATATCGTGACCCAAGAAATATACGATGGTGGTGGATATGTTGTGAAGTCTGCGCCTTTTATTGGCTGCTATGGAATCAATGAGGGCCCACAGGTGGCCCAATGGACGGCTGAGTACATCGTGCCCTCAAACATCGGCTGTGGCGGCTTAAAGTATCAGGAGAACATCAACGCCTTAACCTGTGGCCAGGTTACCCACTTCAAAGAGGCAGATAATTTTATGTCTATAAAAGAAATCACACTCGACATTTCAAAGTGTGAAGCAAAATCCGATGGTGGGTTTATCCAGGCCATCAGGACTTCCGCAAACCGCAACTTTCCAAAGGCCAAGCTGACTATCCTCCGCTAAGGTTCAACGGGGCGCGAGCCCCCCCCTTCCTCTCCCCCTTCGCGGAGAGAGGAAACCTTCATGACATTCCAGGCGACAGAAATTTGGTGGAAGAGGATTCAAACTCAAACGGCTCTACCAGGTTATCCAGCTTATGGTTGCGATCTGCCGCCACCCCTGTAGATCATAGGGAGATGATCGACTTTTGCAATGATCTTGGAGGGAAGAGGATGGATAGCCTAAGCGAGGCGCTCGCTTACCTAGGAGCCAAGACAGTGTCAAAAAAGTTAACAATTGAGCAATATCGAGGCCCGTCAATTTCACTCAATTAGACTTGATACGTTAGTTTCTCCAAAGTGACATTTCACGACACACAGCTCTGCCTTTCCGATTTTAAAAGGAGTTTGGCCAAGTGTTGGCGATGTCCCAAACTTTGCCACCAAGTGTTGGCCAAGTGGGCAGAACTTTCAATTTGGACGTGGAGACGTGCCATCTCTGCGGCGGCAAAATCGGAAAGAATTGCACGACCTGCGTTTGTGTAACCGTCACGCTGTCGGCGGTAATGCTAGCGGTGACAGTTGATAAACCAGAAGTGTTTGATGTAATGTTGAATGTGGCCACTCCAGAGGCGTTTGACTTGGCTGAAACCGCTGTCACCGCATCAGTAGCTCCGCGGCTTGAAGATACACTGACGACTTTGCTGGCAATGGAGTTGCTCGAAGAGTCTCTGATTGTCACGGTGATAGCCGCCGAAGCTGAGCCATTCGCAAGAATCGGCCGTGTACCTACGGCAAGGGTTGAAAGCGATGGGCTGACAACGCTGACGAATGCAGAAGCCTCACTTGTCGCGTTCACAGATCCACTTGAATTTACGGCTGCAATCATCACGTAGTAAGTGTTGCCGGCGGTGCAATGGAGAAAAAGCGCTTAAGTGACTGTATGCACCTTTGGAAAAACGGAGCTGTAGGTCCTTAGCACCACACTCGCCCCTTATGGACAAGTTCCAGCTTTGAGGCCAAAGCTCACCCATTGTGTACCCGCGCAAAATGCCAACTCTCCCGACATGTACATCATTTCTCCAGCTTTGGTGCAAGCGCCCAGATTGGAACAACAACTCACACTCTCGCTCCGCACACATCGCGAATTCAGATTGCCTTCTTTGACCCACGTTCCAAAGCTACTACCGTTAAAAGCCATCCTCTGAGCTCCAGTGGTACCGAACTCACTGGAAGCCCAATAGGTGCCCGCCACGCCTCCAGCCAGATTAAATCCTCCGATTGCCACTCGGTTTGTATTAAGCACACTGAGCTCGTGAATAGCGGGCAAATACCAATCCGAATGACCATGTGCGACCAGGTCATTGCAATAGGTTGCAGCTTGATAGGGAGTTTCAGTATTCGATAGGCCCGCCAAAAGAGTGGTATTGGCCTTTCCGGTTCTGCAAGAACCTTCGGAGTAACCGGAGCCCGAGGTGCAATTGGTCATAGCGGTATTCACGTAATCAGTTCCACCATTATTGTATGATCTTTGACCGGCGTCTGCCGGCGTGGTGTACATTTTGAAATTTCCATCTGGAGTGAGGCCAGCGTACACGCTGCCATCCGCACAAACTTCGCCGATCGTGTCGCATTCAAAGAGAAAACATCCCCCCTTGAACCAATTGCTGCCATCACAAAACTTATAGGCAGTTTCTGAAGAGTCGTATTCGAGTTGGCCGGCCTTGCTGCAAGCCGTGAGCGTCTTAGTCTTCAAAAAGTTAACCCAGGTATCAGAAGAGTCGCAGTATTTATGTAGACCGCCATCCACAAGAAACGCTCCGTTAGCACCCGCCGGCGACGTACACGCAGCCCATCCCCAACTACCCGACATGAGGACGAAAAAATAAACTATAGACACTAAGAATCTCTGACTTGGCAAAATCCCCCCCGACAAGACTTATAGTCTATTCAAGCTTGCCACATTTTGAAAGCCTGAAGGTTAAAAAATATCCAATTGCCAAGCTGGCAAGCTGGCAATTGCTCTAAAAGCAAAAAGAAGACTCATTCGAAATATCTGAAACATCAACAGAGCTCTACTGAGAGTAGCCGACATTTCTATTGTACGGTCCAATCAAATACACCAAAATAGGGGATGTTGCCAAATTTCATTTTTAAAATTCTGATTCCAAAAGCTCTGTCTATTGTTTCACTCGTTGTGGTCTTGGAGGCGGTAGCCGATCCGAATTCTTCGGAAAAATGTCTGGACCTCAATGCCAAAATTGAGGCGCGGCAAACCACTTTAAATCGAATGTTATCCAGCTTGGATTCATTGATTAAGGCCGAAGGAAATGCAAGAGCTCCACTAGCAATTCTGTTTCAGATTGAACTCACCAATGATGTGGTAGTTCAAGACCGAATAGATGAGTTGAAGCGTGAATCTTCTGATGCCGATCAATCGGCTTTTGAAGGATATCAGGCGCCTGAGTGTTCTCCGCTCCGGCTTTCCGAAAAAGTAACCGCCGTGATGGCAACTCAAAACGACTTGACGACCAAGCGTATAGATTTTTTGTCTCTACCAAGGGAGACGCGGATCGCCCTAGTGTCTAGGTACGTAGCCCAGCGAAACTCTTCGGACTCCCATTCGGGCCTAAAGGGTCATCTCGATGTAAGTCGGCAGGAGCTAAAGACCGCAAAAGCCAATCTCGCAAAAACGGAGGAACAAACTGCATCGGAGGATGAGGCCAGTGAACCGCTGCTCGTAAGAAAGGCAGCCTTAGAGAATTACATAATTGATCTCGAATCTGAGAATATTTCGTTTATTGAATTGCTAAAAGAAAAGAAGGAGTCGCTCCGACAGCTGCAAGAAAAGTTTGTCAAGGCTTCACGTGTTGCCTCTAGTCCGGCGGAGGCGAGTCAGGCCTATTCCGAGTCAACCAACATTTGGGAGGCCTCGATTGATCGAGTTTGGGATTTATTTACAGGCGTCGCCTTCAACTCAAAGATTCAGCCCGCCTTTGCTGGATCAAAATCGCCGGCCCCTGACTTTGGAATCAATGGTGAAGTAGAGATTGTCGAGTTAATGATGAAGGTTGAAGCCAGGCGAAGTGAGCTAGTTACCAATCGTACAGAAATGCTCAATTCTCTCAAAATTCAGAGTTTCGGTTTGCTCCAAGATGCCGGCGAGCTGAGGGCCCGAAGTCTTGAAGTCTGTGAACGCATGAATTGCGATAGACCGCGCGGATTAAATTCAAAAAATTTGGAGTTAATTTTTCGAGAGATGAGAGTGGTGCCTCTCAAGTTTTATGCCGGCGGATTGAGCAAATGGATTGAAGTAAGAACAAAAGCTGCCTCAGGCTTTGATGGTTGGGTGGATCTCGCCAAGCAATCTTTCATAATGGTACTTCTGATCTTACTTCCCTATGGTTTGCTTCGCGCCTTTCGGGGGTTTGCCAATCGATTGGATGAACTTCGCAAAGGCTTAATTTCGAAATCGATGCTAGACTATCGGCAGCGAACTAACGCTGCGATCTGGATAGGGAGAGTTGTTCCTTTTGTCCCTTCAATCGGAATGATCGTCGCAGCTGGCATGGCTAGATACTTGATTGGTGAAACGGACTTGTCGATATTGGCCAGCTTGCTTTTTTATTTTCAGATATTCTACATCTATCGATGTGCGAGACTGTTACTTGGGATTCTCTTGGAGATCGCCTTTTCATCTGGGTCAGTCGAGAAGACAATTCTGCAGGAAAATCAATTAGAGAAGTCTGCGACCTTTATCGCGAGAGTCATATTTTCTGAATATGTGGTACTGCACCTGATTCAGGACACCGTTCGGCGTGCTCTTGCCTATCAGGTGTATTCAGTTGGAATTTTTTGGGCGAATATAGGTCTTGTTTTATACGAAAGCTATAGATGGCGCGATCAAATCATACGATCGTTTGCTGCGCGTTTTCCGGGGCCCTTCGAAAAACTGCAACCGTACTCCGAAAGCAAACTGGTTGTTTTCGTTTTGCCTTTGGCCTTCGTTTTGATTTTAGTGAACGATTGCTACAACTGGAGTTGGCAGCATCTGGCTAAATTTGATTTTGTTAAGCGCATGCTTTCAGAAGTACTTCGTAAACGCCTCGAGCATACCGAAGCCGAATCAAAAACCTTTGGTCCTGTTCCGAAGGAATATATAGAATCCTTTCGGCTCTATTCCGCTGCGGGTGATGAGATCTTCATTGAACGCGAGCGCTCCGTGTTGAAAACCGCATCGCCTATTATTCAATCTTGGATAGGCGGTACGGGCTCCGATGATTTACTGCTAATAGTTGGAGATCGCGGGATGGGTAAATCCACGACACTGGAGCAACTGCATAAGCGAATCAATAGTTCCGGCAGTGCCAAACTCGCGCGGGTGCCACCTCGAATTCTGCAAGAAAATGAGATGTACTCCTGGCTCTCCGAAGTACTCGAAGCTCCCGTCTTGGACATCAAGGATGTACTGAATGTGGATCAGGCGTTAAATAAAAAAATCATTCTTTTTGTCGATGAAATTCATAACTTCTTTTTAGGCCAAATCGGCGGATTTTTGGCATATAAGCTCTTTATCGAAGTGATCAGCCTCGAGACTAAAAATATCTTTTGGTGCCTCACTGTCAACTCTCTATCCTGGGCCTACCTAAAAGGCGTTTTTGGGCCTGAGCATTTTTATGGAAAGATCTTGCCAATAGTTCCGTGGCGAGATTATGAAATTCAGAAGCTCATTCTCACGCGACACGAACAGTCTGGTTATCGCCGCTCCTTCGATCGTGCAATAAAGGCCTACGGAGCGGAGGCCAATGTCGGACAAAAGGCTGAAGCCCAGTTTTTCCGCCTGCTCTGGGGTCAATCGAGGGGCAACCCTCGATCGGCGCAAATGTATTGGATATCGGCTCTCACATCACCCGGTATAAAGGAAATCCACGTCGGAGTGCCCTCTTTCGTTGATGCGAACCTGATTTCGGCAATGAGCGACTCAGCACTATTCTTGCTTTCGGCAATTGGGAGACACGAGAACCTAACGCAGGCAGAAATTCGCAGCGTAACTGGAATCTCTAGCGTCGTCGTTCGTAAAGCTCTAAAAGAATGTCATGACAAGGAATTGATTTGGACGGATAGCGAACGAAGGATTCGTATATCTTCTCGGGCTCAGTACGTAATCGATTATTTTTTGACAGGAAAGAATTTCTTATATGAATGAGAATGATTTAACGAATGCGGCAGGAATACTAGACGTTTTTAGTTTTACTAAGATCGTACTGTTGATCTTCGGTGTTGTATGCCTAGGTTTTGCTGTTAAGTTTGTCGCGTCTGTGGGCACTAGACTGCACACCCGGATTCCCTCAAGGCGCCTATTGATTGCGCAAATTATCACTACTATCTCCTTTGCCATCTATATCCTCGGTGGAAGTTACATATTTTATGGAATTGTACAGCCACCCAAGGCCCTTCTGCTGGCGGTTAGCGGAACACTTGCAGTTGCGCTGGGCCTTTCCCTTAAGGATTTAATCGCCTCAATAGTTGCTGGGGTCATACTTCTGTTTGATCGGCCCTTTCAGGTCGGCGATCGAGTGGCATTTGAGGGAGTTTATGGTGAAATCATTACGATCGGGCTTCGAGCCGTTCGGTTGGTAACACTCGACGACTCAGTCGTTACCATTCCGAATAGCAAATTTATCACCGATTTAGTCTCATCTGGTAACTTTGGGTCTCTCGATATGATGATTGAGGTCAACTTTCACCTTGCGCTCGATTCGGACCTTACTATGGCCCGCGAGATTCTTTATGAGACAGCAGCGACCAGCCGATACGTATTTCTTAAAAAACCTGTGACAATCGTTTTTTCTGAAGTGGACTTTGCGCAAAGGCCCGCAATGCAGTTGCGGGTAAAGTGCTTCGTTATCGACGTGCGCTTTGAGAAGGCACTACAGACTGACCTTTTGTTTAGAGGCAATAAGGCGCTTTTGGCATCAAATATTTCCCGTCCAAATTTTCTGGCCAATGAGCTTGAGAAAAATGCGACTCATTCTAAGGTTCAAGCACTTGGCTCGGCAATGACTTAGCGTTATCGAACTAAAATGGCAGGAGCAGCCACTATAAAATAAGTGCATCCCACGGGCGAATTCGATACAATCACGCATGGACATAGATATCTTGATCGTCTTGGCGATTATTGTTGGATCGCTGATTGCATTTTCCCTCGAACTAGTTCGAAGCGATTTAGTGGCAATCTTAATTATGTGCCTATTGATCGCCACCGGCGTTCTTACGGCTTCCGAGGCCACCAGGGGATTTAGCAGCCCAGCCACACTAACTGTCGCATGTATGTTTATAATCAGTGCTGCTTTCGTAAGGGCTGGATTGGTTGAAATTTCAGCGCGCGTTCTTTCGCGATGGGAAAAACCTAATTCGACGATTGCGCTTTTAGCTTTAATGATCGTCGTAGGCTTTGTTTCTGCCTTCATTAACAACACTGCCGCCGTGGCCGTATTGATTCCCATTGCAATAAAACTAGCAAAGATATCTGGGTCAAATCGCAAGGCCTTTTTAATGCCACTGTCGTTTGCTGCGATTTTTGGAGGAACTTGTACGTTGATTGGCACGTCGACCAATATTTTAGTCAATTCGATGTACGTGGACCGCGGTTTTGCGGGATTCTCAATGTTTGAGTTTGCTGGAATCGGCCTCATTCTAATGGGAGTTGGAATCGTATACATGATGACGGTTGGGCGATACCTCTTGAAAAGTGGGGAAGTTGCAGAGATGTCCTCAAAGCCGCATGAGTATATGACTGCGGTAAAACTTCTTTCAAATTCGCCATCAGTTGGTCAGTCATTGAGTTGCAGTCCGTTTTACGACGATTTTCAAGAGAATATTATTTCTCTAGACCGCGAAGGGAAGGATATTTCACTTTCTCAAAATCCCGTACTTGAAGCGGGAGATAGATTTATATTGGTATGCAGGCTCGATAAAATTATGGCATTGCGCAATCGAATCGGAGTTGGAATTTTACAGGACAGTTTTGGGGAGCAAGATGTACCAAAGGACTTAGAAATATTTGAGGTAGTGGTACCCTCCAATTCTGAATTGGTGGGTCGGCCCCTTAGTCGAAGTGGAATTGTAAAGACAAAGGGAATTATTCCACTGGCAATTCGTCACCGGCAGCGCACGCTTTTTACTTTTTTACGTGGCCCCCGAATTCAGGCAGGAGACGTCCTGATAGTGGCTGGCAAACCCGCGCAATTTGAAGGCTTCAGGGGAGACGAGAGTCTCTTACTTATTTCACAGATTAAACGAGGCGAAGTGAACTGGTTTCGGATGGCGGTAACTGCCTCTCTGGTCGCAGCAATGATTTTAACGGCAACATTTGGCTTATCAAATGTTCTAAGTGCAGCTCTGGTTGTTTGCGCATTGCTCTTATTGACCCGCACTATATCACTTCAGGAGGCATATGACTCGTTGGATTCGCAAGTTCTTACTCTATTGGCATGCATCTTGAGTTTAGGACTCGCTTTGGAGAAATCTGGAGGTGCCTCGCTCATTGCCGACTTCTTTGTTCGTCATGCTGGAGCTTACGGGCCCTATTTGATTATTTCCGGTTTTTATTTACTAACCTCACTGCTGACCGAAGTTATGTCAAATAACGCCACGGCAGCACTAATGACTCCCATCGCCTTGAATGTCGCGGCCGCCACACAATTGGGTGAAAAGCCGTTTCTGATTGCCGTAATGCTGGCGGGATCGGCCAGTTTTATGACGCCAGTTGGGTATCAAACCAATACGCTGGTGTTTGCTCCAGGTGGATATAAGTTTTCAGATTTTCTAAAAGTGGGAACGCCCCTCAATATTTTGTGTTGGCTAATAGCCACTTTTTTAATTCCCAGATTTTTCCCGTTCGAAACGATGCAGTAGGAAAGAGAAAATTGGACTAGTCGGAGATACTGTCCTATCAAATTTTCTCGCTTGGGAAGACTCAATTTACGATTGTAAAAATTGTGACTATCGTGGTGAGCGTTCTATTGTTCCATAAAACATTGCCCAACTCTTTAGTTGAACAAGAAGGAACGTGTACAAACGTTTTATGTATTCCCATAACCGTGAAGTCGACTTATGCGCCCGCTCATAAGCTTTGCGATAAAGTTTGCCCTAGGGCTCGTAACTGGTCGCACATAAGCGCGAGCATCATCAGCTGCGCTAAGTTCGTGGATAGGTTTTTGTAACCGTGACCGAAATTGTGCTGAAACTTGTAGCCCTTATTCTTCGGCGTGTTAAACGTTTCATTCTCGATTTTCCACCTAGTGCGGCCCGCCTGAGCTAGCTCCTGGCAATTCGAGTCAAAAACTCCGAGATCCGTGACCCCAGTGTGGTGAACCCGCTTTTCTTTCAACTTACCTCGTTTGCCCGCCAGTCATGCCAACCCCTCTTTTGGTCCAGTCCATGGAGCCAGCTTAAAATCTTACGCATTGCCAAACTTCACAAAAAGATTTTTATCAATTTGCCGGGAGTGCCGTTAGAGACGCGAGGTTGAATTCTGACCGGGAGTTGCCGATTTTGCTATGGCGGGTTTATCAAGGCCCCCAAGACTTCCACTAAACGCTACCTCCCATGGGTCAAGTTCATTGTCAGAGTCTTGAATAGACCCACAGGTGAACTAAAGAATCCGTCATAAACGAAGTCTGGATAAAGCCAACTACCTAGACTTGGGCCGATGAGGAAGACCAGCGTTTTAGATTCCAACACGCACCTACATATTTGCAGATTAATCTTCCGCAAAAATTGAACTACTTGATACCATAAGACAATGATAAATCTTCGTAAAACTCTAAACCTAGCTCACAGTGTGATGGAAAAACATGGGATTGCCCATGCATTGATTGATTGGCGGATTTGCTCTCGCGGCCTATGGACAGCACCGAGCAACAGCCGATGTCGATTTCATGGCAGATGGATCGAAAAAGGACCTCATCAAAAAAATTCTTCAGTCCGAAGGATTCTCACTCGATCATGAATCCACAGAGGTCCTACAGTTTTCTGGGCCAGGGTTTTTAGACATACTATTAGCCAATCGACCTCTAAGCCGCGAGATGCTAAATCACGCAATCAAGTATTTACCACTTGGAGTATTTGTCCTCCGAGCAGAAGATATCATTGGCTTAAAAATTCAAGCTTATAAAAACGACCCCGCGCGCGAACTCCAAGATAAAGCCGACATTCAAAAACTACTGCAGCAACCAAAGCTAGACATGAACTTAGTCAAAAAATATGCAGTCCTCTTTAATGAATGGGACGTGATAGAAAAATTGGGACGAGCCCAACCTTGACCATCGAAGACTATTTTCAATTTCTAGAGCAGTACTGGCAGATGTTTGAACCACCCAGCCGCGCCGTCCGAAAAAAAATATACAAAATAATTTTAATTTAAACGTTTAGGACTAGAAGCTGGCAGGAACGAGAAGGCTGGTGATGCCATGACCTAGGCCGACCAAGCTGACTCAATTGTGCCGAGTAAAATTTTGAATCTCCGTTAATTCGCGTGAATCGCCCCCTCGGCTTTCCCACCGAGACTCCTCCGGGACAGGCGAGAGCCAGGGCAGTCGCCTTATGCCAAAATTCGGACTTCTCAAGCAGGACTTGGAAAGCCTCAGGTTTATCTAGGATGTCTTTGCCACTCCTACCGACGCATTCGCCAGCAAACGTAGAGTTTGTAAAACCTTAGCAAACCGCTATTTCAAGCGATAGGCGTAATTGGTGCAGAGGCTGCCCTCGGCGAGCTCTGCGGATTCAAGGTAATTCAACAGGTCAGAGGTTACGATGAACGACTTGGGGGCGGTGACACTACCATAAGTGGTAACTTGTGCGCGATAGTAAACGCCGCCTTTATAAGCCTCACTGTATTCTAACGAATGCACTAGGGCCACACGCGTTCGGTAGGCCCCGACGTAAGGTTCAACCAAACCACCGCCGGAGATCGAGCCACTCGTGCGTTGGATGTAGTTGATGCTGAGCTGGCTTGGGTTAAGGGCATGGGTCCTTTTGATGACGACTGTCGGCAGGTCCTCTTTAGCGTCCATTTTGATTTCCTGTGGTAGGCCGCAGATATCAAAGGCCATTATCTCGTCCATCTTCGACTGGGCGAGATCGATTTGGTAGGTGAGCTGAGCGGCAGAAGCGAAGGCGGGGAGCAGAGTGGCCAGAACTAGTGAACAAAGTTTCATACAGTCTCCTTGGTGAGTTGGGCCAAAGGTAAGGCAAGCTTTGATATTAGTAAAATGAAACGATTTATCTAGATATATGAATTAAATTCATGATAGTTTTCTTCGCATTGTGTTGGTGAATAAAGATTTAAACTTGCTACTGGTGTTCTCAACGATCTGGGAGGAACGCAATCTCTCCAAGGCGGCGGCGCGCCTATTTTTAACCCAGTCCGCTGTTAGCCATGCGCTAAAGCGACTGCGCGCCGAATTTCAAGATCCACTGTTCGTTCGTGCGTCGAAGGGCGTCGCGCCCACCGACTTTGCCCAGAGTCTAGCGATGCGGGTCCAGCAGTTACTCCTGCAAGTCGAAGACATTTACCAAGCCGATAGCAGCTTTGATCCAAGGTCGTCGAAACGTACGTTGGTGTTGGTCGCCGGCGATTACTTTTCAGTGTCGATGCTGGAAGGATTTGTTGCTCGCCTGACCGTGCAAGCACCGCACGTGCGACTTGTCATTCGGCCCGTGATCAACGTCTTTCAGCTCGACAAATTTGAAACCGGTGAGATTCACGTCGCCATCACTGCTATCGATGTGGCCGCGAAAGACGGCTTTCACTTCCAAGAAATCAGTCGTGATAAAGTTTCGATCTGCGTGCGCAAAGACCACCCGCTCATCCGGCGCAAGGTCTCAACAGAGAAGTACCTAAAAGCGAAGCATTTGAACGTATCCAATTTCGGCTCAGACCGTGGGGTGGTGGATGAACACCTGGACACCATCGGGGAGAAGCGCGAAGTTGCGCTGGTGGCGTCCTCATTCTACGATGCAGCTCGCTTGGTGCGTTCGACGGATCTCGTTCTCTCCGCCCCCCACCAAATCTGTCAGGGGCTAGCGAAAGAGTATGATCTTGCGGTATACTCCTTCCCGTTCGACTTTCGTTCCCGTTCGATCTCCATGATCTGGCACGACCGCACCGATCAAGATCCATTTCATACTTGGGTACGAAAGCTTATATTGGAATAATATGATGATGAATCGTGAATACGACTTCGCGATTGCCGACTTCATCCATTGGGTATTGCCGCCAAGATAAACACGCGACGAAAGGGCTGAAGCGAAGGTGAGTAAGTCCCCAAATGGGCAGAAGTAGCGGCAGGATTCGGGGACTTCTTTGTACGCCGACCCCCTGACAGGTGTCTCATTTTGGGTCGTTTGACAAAGGTAACTCCATATGGACAAGTTCCTATGATCATAGGAACTTGGCTCAATTGAAGCTAACTATTGGCCCTTTGCCGGGCAAATTCCTACGATCGTGTGAATATATTGCAATTAAACTCCATCTATCCTAGAGTAATCGCACAATTTCCCTCGATCATAGGAAGCCTTATGTCCAAAATAGTCGACAAAGCACTGGAGCGCTTAGGAAACCGAATTCGGACCGAGCGCAAAGCACAAGGGATCAGCCAAACCGAGCTTGCTAATCTGGCGGGAGTCAGCCTTAATTTTCTAAGCCAACTCGAGTCTGGCAAAGCAACTGTTCGCGTGGATAAACTACTCCAAGTGGTAGGAACGCTAGGTATGGAGTTTAAAGTCCAATATGGAAAATCAGGAATAAGTGGATGAGTAAAATCAAAATAGATGAAATCAAACATCTTGTAAAACTCAAGGTCTATCGCGGCCTTCATTTCGCTGGAATTCTAAGCCGAACAAAACAAGGCTGTGAACTTACCTTTACACCCGAATTCCTGGCGCAAGAAAAGTACAGTGAGCTGACTTACAGAATTAAAAAAAGTAATAGCAAATACGTATGGAACGGAGCCAACCTTCCGTCATTTTTTGCTGGACTCCTTCCGGAGGGACTAAGATTAAAAGCCTTGGTCAAAGAACTTAAAACATCAGAAGATGACCTATTCAGTCTCCTCGTGGCAACAGGAGAGAGATCTGTAGGCGACGTCTACACTACAGCTGAAGCAATCGATCGACCGGAACCAAAAATTCAATCTATTGAAAATATTAACTTCTACGAATTCTTTGAACAAAATCTGAACTCCGCCATGCTTGCAAAAGGAGAAGAAGGAATTGCCGGAGTTCAAGAGAAAATCTCCTCTGCAATGATTGGCATTCCTGTACAAATTGCAGACAGAAACAAGAGCTACATACTTAAGCTCAACCCAAAAGATAAACCAAACCTAACCAGCAACGAACTCAATTGCCTAGAACTGGCTAAAAAATGTGGGATCGAAGTCAACAAGGCGCAGATGGTATTCGACAAAAATAACAACTCTGGGCTGCTGATCGAAAGGTTTGATCGGGTAAAAGTAGGCAACACCATTCAAAGGATTCACCAAGAAGATGCCTGCCAGTTTTTAGATCGTTACCCCGCCGATAAATATCGCCTCTCGTTTCAAGAGATATGCTCTGGAATTCAAGATTTAGCTACCGCCCCACAAATAGAAGTACTAAAAACAATTCAACTTTACCTGTTTTCTTACCTTATAGGAAATGGCGACCTGCACGCAAAAAACATTAGTCTACAAACAGAACCAGATCGCCAAAGAATCCAGCTAACCCCAGCCTACGACCTCATTTGTACCTATTTATATAAAGATCAAAAGATGGCACTTAAACTTGATGGGCAGGATACAAAATTTAGTCGCAAACATTTTTTAACCTTTGGTGAACGTTATGATTTGCCACAAAAAGCAGTCCGCCAGACAATTGATAAATTATTGTCTCGTCTTCAAGCAAATCATCATTACCTTTTGGAAATTTTAGGACTCTCCACAAAAGAAAGTTCACTCTTAGAGAGAATGCTAAAGGCGCGAGCCAAGTCTCTACTGTAATTTTAGAATTTTAAAGCACGGGAAAAGCAGCGCTCTTTCCAATAACTTGGCAGATCTTCGGGGCCGGTGGGGCCATCCCAAACAAATGTATTGAACATGTCAGAGCAAAGAGTGTCCTCATAATACTGATCCATTTGAGTAGCTGTCGGCCAGGATAGGACCCGTCGTTCAGATTCGATGCGAGGAGGTTTGAACATTTGTTGAACATCTCATACAGGTTCGCACGAGTAAAGGGTTTGGGGTGCCTCGTTAGAAATGCGGCTGGCGCATTTTACCGAAATACGGCCTCAAGATTGTGTCCATCAGGATCGTGAACGAAGGCCGCATAGTAACCCGGTTGCCTTAGCCCAGGTGGGCCATTGCAAATGCCTCCGGCTTCGATCGCTGCCGATAGAATTCGTCGACTTGGGCCTCGGATTTTGCACTAAAACAAATATGCATTGCTGGCTTTGTAGCTGTACCAGCCGTTAACAAAAGATCGTCCGATTTATCTGCACTTAGGCCAAAACCAAAAATGCCATTTTTTTCGTTATTAGTGGTCAGCTTAAAACCCAATGGGATCAGACACGCACTATAAAATTTGAAGGAATTCCTATAGTCACTTATCTGATACTCAACGTGATCAAAAAACATTTGCACCTTCCCCTCGACATCAATCGCCTTATCCCACGGTGTCCTTGAATTGTCTAGAGGCGCCCCAAAACCAAATGTCTGACGATGGCGTCGAATACGACCTTGTCGTGCCATCAGAGGCGATCGTTTTCTCCGTTTCTGCTATTGAAAACACGCTTGAATAAGGCTTCGATCAAGCAAATTACGTTTTCGATTTGCTGGTGTCGACCGATGCAGCTGTCGGAGAGAAGACAAAATCTATATACTATGCTCTAAGAAACTGCGATCTAAATAAATGCACGGTCGCAGGTCTGAGTCAAACAGGCAGATTAAAAAAATTAAATTAATAAACTCCCAAGATAAGGACCCAATCTAAGGAAAGCTACCAGTCGAATTCCACTGTTCACCAAATAAAACAACGCCCACTTAAATGCCTTTCTGCTGAGAGCCTTTGGCTCGATCGACCATTCTTTTCGCCTCTTCAGTCACTTTCTGGCTTCCAAAGCCATTCTTGTCTGTATAAAATCGCGCGCGAGGATGACCAGACAAAGAGGCGACTGCCATCCAAACATCCAATTGATGCCGAACTTTCGGGTCTCTTTTGTCGCGCCACATAGCCAGTGCTAAATGGGCTCCAAAGGCATAATTTGCGTGCCCGGTTTCGTTGAACTTTTTGAGTTGGTGCTCATAACTATCTTCACAGCTCCAGCCACCCGATGTGTCTCTGATATCAACTCCTTTGTCTTGAAACAATTCGCTCGTGCCCTGATGTCGGGACAATACGAGTTTCAGGTCGGAGCTTTTCTTCTCGTAGTCCAAATTGGAATAAACTGAACAGGCGACGTCGACGATCCAGTTGTCTTTGTAGATTCCGTATGGGCCGAGCGCATAGTCCACATTCACGATCTTGTTTTGCTGAATTAAAGGGCTTTCACCACCCTTCGCGCCAATCCACATTCCGAAGATTCGGCCCCACTCCGGTTTGCTTACGCCGTCTACTAGATTGTCCTCAACAGTGCACCCCACTCCGTCATATAAGGCGATCCCGACGCCCTCGCCATTCCCCACCGGTTTGAGTCCTACAACTTTATTTCCTTCGATTGAGCAGCTGTTGGCTATTACATATATAGCCTGTGCAAATGAATGAGGCTGGTGAGTGGTCCCGCCAATGCGCTCTACCAGATTATGTTTAATTGATACTCGCTCGCCCTCTACCCAAATTCCTCTATGGGTTGAAAAACGCACGCTGTTGCCTTCGATCGAGATATTTTCACTCAGACGTAAATCAGCAGAGTCATAAAAGCTTTTACCGATATACTTTCTAGGATTTTCTTCTAACGTGATACCAAAACGAAAGCCTGTAATGCACAAATTTTTAACAGATATCGACCGTCTGTTGTTTCCGTAGACTGCATAAGAGTTTGTATCGTTATCTCGCGAACCATCAATACAAAAGCCAGCGCCATCAAGAGTCACGTTGTTGACTTTCAAGTGAATCGCTCGACCGGACTCGACAGAATAGCTCAAATCTTTCCCAAGGCAGTATGCTCCGGAGCGAGTGATATTGAATGGAAGTCTTGTAATCTGCTCGCAATCCGACTTGAAGTGCAGACTCGCAATTCCAGCAAGGCCAATCACGCAAATCAAAGCAATAAAAATCACTTCTTTCCGAGGAGTCCAGCGCATATACAATCTCCGAAAGCTGGGGTTAGGGGTGTGGTCATGGGCAATTACTTCGATATCGATAACGGCACCAGCATGGGTACCACAATGTTCATGGCTTGATCAGATCAGTTTTTAAATTGAGCAACCTCAAGCCAATTGCCATCAAAATCACGAACGGTTTGATACCGTCGACATAAAACGATTTCGCGACATCTAACTTACTAACGAAAATTATCAATTGCCCAAGGACCATCGACTCCCCCGATCAACACGATACCTAACATTCGAGAAATCATCTGTCCATAGCGAGAATGTTTTGGGGTGTGCCCTTGGTCAGACAAGAGCGAACCTTGGGAAACAAGTAGATTTAAGAAAATGGACTCAAGCCTCAGGCCGGCGTCCTAAAAGGTAATGCATAACGGCAAAGTGACGATAAAAGGGCCGGCAATTGGCTGCAACTGTGGTCGCGCTAATCTTTCTCCTCTATCAAAACACGGCTTGGGGTACGCTCGTCGATTCGTATTGAAAAAAGATTCCGCCGTGCGGAGAAAACGATCCTGCCACCGTTTCGAAAATTGGAGTCCGTCACGGTGCATGGAGTGCAACTCTCCGACATTCGGAGAGTTGCATATGAGTTTTACGGAGAGGGTTTTTTGTTTAGGACGGTTTTTGCCCACACGTAGTGATCTTTGACTGGCCCGCCTTTTCGGCTGGCGATCACTTCGTTGGCAGCGCGCATTCCAGATTCAAATCCACCTTCCATGTAGCCTTGGTAGTCGAGACTGGTGTGCTCGCCTGCGAAGAACATGCGTTTGTTGAATTCAATAGTTCCGAGGGCTCCGATGATTGTCGACCATTGACCGAGCAATACCGCTCCGTATGATCCTCGCGTGTAAGGATTCTTATTCCAATTTACAGTTTGCTTAGACATCCCAATCCGAGCGTCAAGTGCTTTGGTAGCCGGCTGGAAAGAGTTGCTAATGAGGGGCCGATTGTACATTTTGTTGAGATCATCCAAGCAACGTTTAACTGCCGCATCGGTCGCGGTTAGGCCAAGGTTTCCACCGACGAAATTAGTAAGGATTCCTCGATTCCCAGCTTGCAATCGACTGGATTCCCAAAAACATTGACTGGTGAACCCTCGAGCTCCATATACGGATCCGATGTTCTTTGCAATTCCAGGATTGTCTTGGCGCCACACTCGGGATTCAAAAGTCAAAAACGTTTTGGAGTTAGTTCCCATCCCAAAAGCGGGGCGAGTGTTGCTGCCGAAAATCGCCAACTTCTTTTCTCTTGAAAAATTCAGATTCTCGATACCCTCAACCAATTTCAATGTGGTGAAAGGCAAGGTGCAGATAATTTGCGTAAAACCGATTGATTCTTTAGATCGCCCATTGAACGACAAAAAGAATTTGCCACTCTGGTCTCGACGAATTCGCGTCAATTTTTGACCGAGGCTAAACAGGTCTGCAGCCTTGGCGCCGTTGTTGGTCAGGGAATTGTACATGGCTTGGGTCAATCGATCAGTTCCTCCACGGACACACAGAGCCTCATCGCTTAGGCCAAATAATTCGAATTCGCCCTTAACGATTTCCGTGCCGACCAAATAGAGTAAATTAATTGAGGGCTGCTCTTGGGTTTCGCGACCGTATTCAGTCAGATAAGCGACGTTGATGAAGTCCAATATAAAGCGGTCGACCGTTTTTAGCATTTTAGTAGAATAAATAAATTCGTACAAAGGGAGGTTGTCAAACTTCCTCATATTCACAATTTTATCGGCATTGTCGTAGGTCAGGTAGTCCAATGGGCCAGCACCGACCCAGAGCTCATCTATAGCCGCATTCACGTTGTCTAAAAAGGGCTGGAGCGAAGCAATGATTTCGGCATGACTGTAGGTCCGACCGTTGGAATGAAAGAGATCATCCTGAAACCCGCTGTCGCCTGGCGCATATCGTTGAATCCCGGTGTCGCCCAAAAGCTCTTTGCTCAAGGCCCGCAGTATAAGGTGAGGTGTATCGACGAGCTCTCCACCCAGTTCGACCGATTGACCGTCCTTGTTGAAGTTGCGCGAAGTCCAGATTCTTCCGCCGACGCGAGTTTGACCCTCAAATATATGGAAGGGAATACCAGCGCGCTTCAGGTTATAGGCTGCTGCAAGGCCCGCAGCTCCAGCTCCAAGTATTGCAACTGTATCCGCTGTCACCGCAGCGTTGGCATACCTAGACGGTAAGACAAGAGAAGTGGCGGCGACGGCACCCGCGGCTGCGGCAGCGCCAGTTTTTAAGAACTCTCGGCGGCTGCTTTGCTCGAGATTACGCTGTCGCTGTTCTCCCATGTCAGCCTCAGACATTCGCCTGCTGTGTGCGATCTTTGCGTCTCTCAATAAGCTTCGAAGTTTTCTAAAAATTGGGGTTTTCGCCATAATCAATGCTCCCGTTGTCCTAGCTAGATTTTTCATTTTTGGATTAATTTCCAAGCATGTTTTGCTAGGGTTTAATTCAATACGCGTGCCAGCCCGGCGGCACATTGGAGTCGCTTGATACGTCGAAACATTGGACGGAGTGGTGACCAAACATACATATATGGAGATGTAACCATATGTGGAGATTCATAAATATTTTGTTCAGCTCGATCGAATTCAGAAATCCCGATTTGAGACTTGTTGGGCAAGGTCTATGGCCCGGGGCGTTGGCGCCTTCTTGTTGCCCGTCATACTGTCAAGACAACATAATAGTGCCTTGAACAGCCTCAGACGTGCCCCCTCATTTTTGCTCGTTTTTGTGACCTGTCTAAGCTTATCGGGCAACTTTTCGAACGCAGACACAGACGCCGCCTCCAACCCAACTGAAGATGCCAAACGAAATTTATTTGTAGCGGTTTTTGCCGGGAAGGTTCCCCCGGTAAGAGCTGTGTTAGAAACTGGCATTGATATTAACTCTACCAATGTGACTGGTGTAACGCCCCTGATGTTGGCCTCTCTTAAGGGCTATCACGAATTGGTCATTGTCCTCTTAGAAGAACGGGCCAACCCGAACCTTCAAGACAAATTCGGTATGACGGCACTAATGGCGGCATCCATGATGGGCCATCCAAAAATTGCAGAGTCATTGATCCGCAAAGGCGCCAAGCTGGACATGGTTTCCAACAATAAAATGACCGCATTGTCCTTTGCCGTGAGCCAAAGCCAAGGGGAAATGGTAAGTCTCCTCCTGAGCAAGAATGTCGACGTGGCGATCAAAAACAGCGATGGCCTGACTGCACTCGAATTAGCAGAGAAGAATGGAAATACCGCAATTGCAAAGCTCATAAAATCTAAGAAAACGCCAGAACAGAAGGACCAATGAAGATGAAGATCCGCTTTATGCCGACATTCTTGCTCTCAATATTTATGGCAGGACCCGCTGCAATGGCCGACACCGACATTATGGAGGCTACACTGCTTGAGCTCGCTGACATTAAATCGACCATCGCACAAAAGCGAGAGATGACGATGCGGGAGTCCTCTGGAATCGTGTCCATCATCACGCGAGAACAGATTGCCAAGTCCGGAGTGCGCGACCTCAAAGAAGCTCTTAAAATGTTCGCTCCTGGAATAAGTTTTGGAGGAGATGTTGAAGGCATCACTGGGATTGCCGTCCGAGGTTTGTTTGGGCATGAGGGGAAAGTTCTGCTCATGATGGACGGCGTGCCGATGAACGAAGAAGTCTATAGCACGATCCAATATGCCAACCATCATCCGGCGGAGATGATTGAGCGGGTGGAGGTACTGCGAGGCCCTGGCTCAATCACTCACGGCAACTATGCTTTGATTGGTGCCATCAACGTCATCACTCGTCGCCCCGTGAGCGGATATTTTGGAAGCGCTAGGTATTCGCAAATGTCCGAAACTTATTCACATCGCAATTTAACGCTCGGATTGGGCGGTGACGCAGGCGAGCTTCGATATAGTTTGATCGCCGTTGCAGGAGAAGGTCATCGTTCTCAAGATACCTACACAGACACATTTCTAGACACCGTAAGCTTAAAAGGGGGCGATCGACAGAATCCAAAATTGTTCAACCTTGGCCTGGAATATAAGGGATTTTCGTTTCGAACAATTCTTGATAAATATGTAATCAGTCACCATCATCTCTACACGTTTATCCCGCAAAGTCGCGTTCCATATGACGAGTCCTATGAGACCAGAAACTTTCATTTGCAGTACAAAGCGCAAATTTCCGATTCGCTGGAAGTCACACCCTACTTGCAATATAGAGAGACCTATCCATATCGAATCGTAGATGCTCGTCTTAGCCAAACTGACCCATGGGCTTTTTCGAAATATTCTAAACGCGAAGTTGCAGGAATTTCTGCAGATTGGCAAATTGATGAAGAGCTAAGTTTGCTCGCGGGATCAGAAATTTCCACGCTGAAGATCCTGTCAAAAGGACTTGCAGGAGAACAGGACTTTAATTTTTACCCCAACGGACTTACTAACCAGTTTTTTGTAACTTATGCGGAAAGTACTTATAAGACTGAAAATGCCAATTTCGTTTTAGGTGGAAGATATGAACGCCCGCTCAACTTCCCCTCTGCGCTTGTGCCACGTGTCGGTATAAACAAATCATTTGAAAAGTGGCACTATAAGCTGATGGCAAGTCAGTCTTACCGGGTTCCTGCGGGGATTCACCAGGATCGGGTGGAAAATGCGGGTGAGCGGCTCAAACCAGAAATCGCTACCAACTATGAAGTCGAATCGGGTTATAAAATTTCTTCTAACCTTTATTTCTCTTTGAATGTGTTTGATATCAAAATAAAAAATCCAATTACTTATGATCCGACAATCAATGACGGTATTTATTACCACGGAGTCGAAACCGGAACTAGAGGATTTGAATCCGAGCTCCATCATCAGAGCGGGCCGTACGAGTTCAATAC
This sequence comes from Bdellovibrionales bacterium, assembly GCA_041739415.1. Classification (GTDB taxonomy): domain Bacteria; phylum Bdellovibrionota; class Bdellovibrionia; order Bdellovibrionales; family UBA1609; genus JALHOQ01. The sequence continues at coordinate 172,297 of JBGSNU010000033.1, forward strand.
GAATGTCGCCTATTATCAGCGGCGTCACTTTGCCATGGGTAAGGTAGGCGTGCCGGGTCACGCAGACTCCTTCATCGCCATGCCCAACTGGCGCGTCAACATCATCACTGGATATCGTTTTACCCGGGATTTTGGAATGCACCCATCGGCCACATATGAAAGTGAGCGATACGGATTTATTGGCGCTGGTGGCGATACAACAGTGCTGCGTCGAGCGCCGTCAACAGTCGTTTACAATCTTAACTTTCAATACACCAACATATTTGTTTCTGGTTTAGATGCGACGATCGGATTGATGAACATTACCAATAGAGAGCAAATCCAGTACCTAGCCTATGATGGAGGCTTTGCTCCACTACCCGGGCACGGGCGAGCTCTCTCCGCCATGATCGGCTATACGGAAACCTTTTAAGCACTCCGCCGCGCTAGTCAAGGCAAAGCCCCGGAGCTAGTGGCAGACAACAGTGCGGTTTAAGTCTCAAAATGAGATTGCAGAGTAGAGCCATAGAAAAACTCGCGTTAAGAATCTTCCATTAATTTCCGAAATTTACCTTGGATGTAGCCCCAGATATTTTTCCGACAAAAGGACAGTGATGGAAGCGGCTTCGATCGCCATACATAGCTCGATTGCAAAAGAGATTTGCGCGCTCCTCCCGGCACGCCTCAACAACACGTCGTTGATTAAAACGTTTGAATGCGATGCCAAATCCGTGTTTCGAAATCCCGTTCTGTCGATTTTAAGCTCAAGCTCACACTACGTTGTGTTCCTGCCAGGCCATTGGGTAAGCGACATCCCCCTTCCACCAAAAGAGCTCATCCTAAAATGTGTCACTGGTGTCATGCGCTTTGTATTCTGGAAACCGACGCTCGCACCAAAGTGGACTTTACCAAATACAATCGTGCCAGCCACGGCTGATTTGGATTCAATTCATTTGATTGTGAACAATATTTGCAGAATTCCAGCTTGGGGGTTGCACACCACAATGCCAATCGGATCAACAGTGCTGACTGATCGAATTTACACTCGCGAACAGCTCAATCGACGAGTCGAAACATCAATTGAACTGTTAATCCAACATGACAATATCTTTTCTACCTGCGCGGGTCGCATCAAGGCTGGCGTTCAGCAACTTGTAGCGACTGCATTTGGCGTGGGTGAAACTCTTCCGGGCAGCAAACCTCCAACGTTTCAATTTGCCTACCACGCGGGACTCAGTGGTCACTCAATTCGATGGCAAGGGCCCGTTCTCTCCACACAAGAATGGCTAAACCCGTCAGAAGATTGGCAGTCCGTCCTGAATAGCAATTCCCTGACGTTTGTACAAGTAAGTCCAGAGACTGCAGAAACAGAAGTCATTGTCACCAACACTCCAATCACTTTTCAAGGTGGCCCAAGTCCCAGGCCGATTGCCGTCGAAGTTATCACTGTTGATCGCATCACTTCTTCCAATCACCTACTCAATGAAATGGAAGCTTTTGCATTTGGTGTTTTCGAATGAGGTCAAACATTGGCTAAGATCACATTTGAAGACAAACTCTATTTCAAGATCAGCCTGAGTCAGCTGTTGCCCGGCAAGTCTATTACGTTTCCGCTCTACGTCTATATGCAAATGAATGCTTCAATGGTCCTACGCTATGCAGTCGACCAAGTACCCAGACAAACTGAAATTGTCCGGTACTTGAGCAAGGGCCTTGAATCATTTTGCTGCCCAGATGAGTTTCATCCCGCCTGGCTCAAGTACCTTGAGTCACCAGCCATAGCAACGCAAACAGCCGTGGATGGACCAGGGCTAGCCACAGAGGCCGCTGTGTCAATGTCGGTCAACGCCGCCGCGGCGCTAAAACAAGCGGCTCCAATCTCTGGAACTCAGATATCTGACACTGAAACGACACCCACTTCTACCGCTCAGCCCCACACTCAGTCTGTTGCGGAACTAACTGACGAGCAAACGTCCACTGAGCCAACTCCTCTACCTCTACCGATGGACCTCACACAAACGGCTGTCACATCCGACGGACCAGTAGCCACTTTGAGCGAAACAGCAGCCTTATTACCTATAGCGAAAACCCTCGCGCGCGATTTGCCAGGAATGACCCCAAAAGAAAAGAAGGAAAAGCTCGTTAATGTCGGCAATATCATGCTGAAATCGCTGACGAGCATCGCCACAGGCGACCAAGAAAAAAAATGGCAAGCGATTCAAGATTGCAAAATGGTCACCAAAAGCATCGTCGAAATTGGGCTGCAGTCATTTAAAAATAGAAGCATCTATGACGACTTAGTGGCGCTGTCAGAGCCCGATATCGAACATTCAACAACCGTTTCAACCATCGCCACAATCTTTGCCCTGATTTCAGGATTTTCGAACGAAACCGAACTGGCCGACATCTCGATGAGCGGACTCATTCACGACGTCGGATTGAGCTTGATTCCACCAGAGCTTGCGCTCAAACCGCTCAGTCAATTGTCTGAGATAGAGTTCAAACTCGTCAAAGAACATCCACTAGAGGGTGCACAGATACTCGAAGAATTCGGAATGGAACTCTCACCTTTAGTTAAAATGGCCGTGTTTCAACATCATGAACGCTTTGATGGAATGGGCTATCCCAAAAAATTAAGAGGCGTACAAATCGATGAGCGGGTCCAAATCATCCATCTAGCGGATTTGATGGCGGATTTGATGCGCGGCCAAATCACGGGTCAACAGATGAATCCTAGGGAAGCATTCTTGCACATCAAAACAAATCAAGAGGAACGCCACGAGCAGCAAATTAGTTTTGAAATCTTTGTCCCGATTCAACAAGCTGCACTCAATCATAATCAAGCAAGTGAAGCGTTGCTCAAAAAGACGGGAACATAAATGGAATTGTCATTGGTAATCCTCCACCCGAGCGTACGAAATGTGAAAGATTGTATACCGCTGTTCAAAGCACGGCGAAGCGAGCCAGTTGTGGAATTGAACGAAGTCGAAGCCATCCTCGATATAACAAAAGACGGACTTCCATGCGTGATTCTGGTTTCCATTGTGACGGAATCCGACGTCGCCAATTGTTTAGTTCTAGTAAAATCATTTTCAAAAAAAAAGGACAAACTCCGCCGTATTATCGTCGTCTCACAAGTAGAAAATGCCAAGCTCAGCAACTCCCTACTCACTCGTGGTGTTGCCGATTTCTTGCCCGCAAAGACGGCCCCCTCGACGCTAGTCTTTAAGATCGCTTTACAGCTGTCACAAATACAACGGCTTCTACATGATGCAAGCGAGGCCGCAAATGTAAAGAGCCGAACGCAGAACCCCGACAACGGACTTACAAATGTCGCGGGCTCCAATCCTGCCTTCACCAAATCAAAAGAAATTCTTCCCACCGACGTATGGATTATAAAGGGTAGCGCTCCAAAAAAGGTTGGGATCCAATGGGTCATCGACATGGAAGGTCCTGACCCAGACTCTGGAGCTTGGGAGCCTGTGACAGATCAAAGTTCGAGAGAAGAAAAATGGAAATGGGTCCCTTTTGACCAAGCTGGAAAAACAGTCAAACAAACACCGCAGTCCGATCATTGGCAATTCACTGGCAACAAACCAGTCTTCGATGCAGAATTGCGCAAATGGAAATTTGTCGCGACCAAACCAGAATTGGCACATCAGTCTGGCAAAGCGAAAACTGGATCGAAAATTAAATTTGACGCGGATATAGGCATCACCATCGCTTCTGACAATCCCGCTGCAGAAGCGCGAATTCAAGAATCGAAGCGAATCGGCGATTTGATTCGTCTCGAGCGGGCTGCCCTCGCTGCACGCAATGTCGAGTCAGTCGCTTCAGCTGGCGCTGGCCAAACCGTAGTACCTAAAGCTTCCACCGTCGCGCCAACTGTGAACGTTCCCGTAGAGCAATTTGGCGATGAACTGGGCAATTGGGAAGCAGTCGATAAAGCTGGATGGGCCTATGTCACTCCCGAGATGAAAGCTCAGTCGCCCGCAGAAATTCGTGAGAAAAAAGGCATTTGGACGCTAGAGGGCGACGAGGGCGTTCGCAAGCCCACTCTCGACGCCTCCCAGAACGGCTGGAATTTTAGCCACGGCAGCATGCCTGAGCGAGCCGAGAAATTCGATGATCTTTCTCCCGAATTTCAGAACTACCTACAAACGCTCAACCCCGAACAGGCAAAGAAGCTCGCGGCGGAGCAAAGAGCAAAGGGCCCTTCGCCATCACCTGCTGGCAAAGCAACACAACCGCAAGCAGAAGCTTCAGGCGTTTTTTTGAAACTGTTCTTCGAACTCGCAGAAATGGTGAACTCCAATAAGCCAGCTGCAGTCATACAGCACAAAATCGTTCATTCTGTAAAAACCCTGCTGGAGCTTGAATCCGTCACGCTTTTGCAAACAGTAGAAGAAGGTGCAAAGCGACACGCCCATATCGTCGCATCAACCGATGCTGTTGCCTCCGGCTCGTCCATTTTAGATCTAGAGTTTACAGTTTATAAAGAGGCACTGACCGAGATGGAACCTCGGTTCTATGCAAGCGAAGGTCTCGCTACGTTTCCACTGACCGACCCGAAGACTCCAAAAAAAATCGAAGGCAGCCTTATCCTTCGCTCTGCGTCCAACCGAGCCCTTCAAAAAGATCCGCAGGTGAAGAAGCTAATTTCTTTAGTCTCAAAGCAATTGTCGCGATTAATGTATCGGCCCAAAGCAGCGTAGACTTATCGGAGCCCCCATCAGCTGTCGTGCAAAGCGCCAGGAGAAATTCCAATGCACGGGCGTAACAGGTTTATCTTGCTAAGTTCGAATACTTTGACATTTGGTGCGCAGGTCGAACAAGTAGGCGAACCCCCTCCTCTGTACTGTAGTCCCTTTGTTTATGAGATGGAGGAGTTTCCTGAGGCCCTAGCTTTGAATCGAGCGGAGCTTCAGGTACTCTATCGACGCTTATCCAGCTTTCAGGCGGTTGCAAATGTGGTGGGAGCCTCTGAAACGTTCGTGTGCCAATCAATTCAGGGGAAGACTTATAAACACGCTAGGCACGCTACAAGACCTTCATCTAAAAGCTTGACTTAATGTCCCAAATGTGAGACATATATAGAAGTGAAGCCAACGGTCTTTCATTCTAAAGCCAGATCAATTATTCGCGACTTTCCTGAGGAGGTCCGCCGAGAGCTTGGTAAGGCCATCTTTGATTTGCAAAAAGGCCATAAGTTAGCCATGCCGCTCTCTAAGCCAATGCCTGCTGTCGGAAAAGGTGTCGAAGAGCTACGGATTAAAGATAGCTCAGGGATTTATAGAGTATTTTATTTAGCACGCCTTGCCGATGCCGTGCTGGTATTTCACGCGTTCCAAAAAAAGACTCAACAAACGCCGAAGCGCGAAATTGAGTTGGGTCAAAAACGCCTTAAGGAGTTGTTAGATGAAGAAAACTAAAATTGTTACAAAAAATGCCATGGAATTGGCCGAAGCCTTAGGTCTCAGCCCTGCCGATGGTTTGGAGATCGAAATCAGAAGCGACCTGAATGATAAAATCGTAGAGGTTGTTAAGAAAAAGGGGTTGACCCATGCCCAAGTGGCGAAGCTCGCCAAAACTTCAAGAACCCGTATAACTGCATTAATAAACCGCAACAGTAAGGACATTTCGACAGACCTCATGCTACGCGTTTTGGCGGCAATTGGAGTTTATGCGAAGATTCAGTTTAGAAAGCCTGCGGCCTGAAAAGGGCAGCATATTGGAGCAGAATGCAAACTGAGCTTTGAGTATTGGATTATAGACACCTCTTTCGGCCGTGCTCGGTCAAATGCGAGGTACTTATTTAATTCGAAAAGTAGCCATTTTTTGTGAAACCGAACCTGCTGGGTCCGGCACCACTTCATTTTGAAGGAAAGTTTCACAGCTGTAAAATTGACTTTAATGGATGCCCTAGTGGTTGATTTCTAAGGCTAAAAAAAAGACCCACCGTTAAATACGTACGGGCTTCGAAACAATAGGTTTTAGTCTTCACCGTTGATTACTTGGCAGCTGTAAGAATAGCCGACATATTGGTCGTAGTTTTCTATGACAGTGATCTCCCAGAATCTTGTCTCCTCATCGCCAATTACATTACTACCCTGGAGCTTATATTTTGTTGGGCTCCCTCGCTCAACTTTCAACTAACTTTGATTTCTTCCCATTTTGAGAATAAGGTGAGATCGCCTTTAATTTGTGGCGGATTTTAAGGTAAAGTTGAACTAGAAGGTAAGTGAGCCACCTTGGAGAACCTCCTGAGATACTTGGGGCCGAGTCCCATGGCCGATCACTTGAGTCATTTGCCAAATACAAATGGAGATGTAAGGTAATGAGTAAACCAAGTCTAGTGCATAAGAGGCGACGGGATCTTTATCGCGTCGTTAGCCTCCTCCCCTTTTTCTTCCTTATCTTCTTTTTTCAAAACTGTTCGCCAAATGCATTTCTGACCGAAGGCGGGATCGACGAAACGGGCTCCACTTCAGAGACTCCAACAGTTCCAACGGATCCGATTGCTCCAACGGATCCAACGGCTCCAGTTGAGACATCAACTCCGAATCTATCTCCTGATTCTACAACAAACTCATCCGTTTTACAGGGTGCGTGGACCGAGATTGACCTATTTGATTTGGCTCCAGGTTCGGGTGATGTACGCTACATTCTCAAGACTGGGACCCTACCTATAGGAATGACATTTATGCCCCATGTAGGCTTACTGCATGGTGTGCCAAGCCAAGTGGGGACTTCAACTTTAGAGTTTGAGCGTAACTACAATGGGACACTAGATACAATTACATTGATAGTTAATGTTATTTCCCACGTTGGTGGTGACACCCGGCCGCTCGCGAAAAAAGACGCCATCGGCTTTGGGCGGTTTACCACCGGCGGGAGGGATCGACCCGTTTTTCGTGTGACCAATCTCAGCAGTAGGGATACAACGGCCAATTCGCTCCCCTGGGCTATTCTCCAGGCGAGAGGCACTCAGAATAACGGTGGCTATATTCTCATCGAAGCCGAGGGAGCGATCGAACTTTCCAACCACCTTGAAGTTAACTCACCGAATGTAACGCTCGATTTCCGGCGTGCGCCGGGCCTCGGTGCATGGCTCACGCAAGGGGCATTAATGGTAACTGCCAGCAACGTAATTCTAAGGCAGCCTCGCGTCTACCCTGGTTCAAACTTCGAAGGCCAAACGACTCAGAGCCGAGATGCCATCATGCTGTCGCCTCGTGTAGACAACGCAACTCAAAGCCGTGTCTACATAGAACGCCCCGACACCATGTTCGCTCTGGACGAGACAATCAGCGTATATGCTTACCGTGAAAATACTTTCACATCTGATGTCACTATTGAAGGCGCGCTAGTTGCAGAAGCGTGCCACGAAAACTTGCATCTAGATGAGGGAAATGCAAGTCAAGGTGTCCTGCCGAGGTTTGACAACCACGGCAAAGGCATCTTGTTTGGCAAAGGGACTGCAAATACCGCCGGAAATGTAAGAAACATTACCTTCTACGGTGGCCTGATCTCGAGCATTGATGACAGGACCCCGCGAGTCTCTGCTGGCTCTGCAATTGAGTTTGTAAGTATGGTCACGGCTAACTATGGGCACGATGCCTTAACGACATCACCGAGTAGTACCGTAAGTTTTATCAACTCTTTCTTTATGATTGGACCAGCCACCCCAACTGCAAACGGAGTGAGCCAGAAGTGGATTCAGGTCGCACCCAATGCGAGCTCCACGGCTATTAACGAGCAGAACTCATTTACCGGTCGTTGGACACTATCAGGAGGATTTAGCAACCTGGGTATTGCACACAACTGGCGCTACGGACCTCTGCCAGACCGTACCACATTCATCACAAGCGCGAACAATCCAGGTCTGTTTCAAAGCTCAGATGCTCCGACCAGTGCGCCCAGTTACTCCACTGCTTTCTTATCTCTCGGTGCTCGCGTTGGCGCGGTGAATGCGCAAAGATATCGGCATCCATTTTCACAACGAGTGATCAACTATGTGACGGCTCCGACTCCGTTTCGATCCAATGAAGGTTTCCATGGACTGAATTTTCAAGATAAATCTATTCCCGATGAGTTTCGCGCTATTGGTGGTCAAATCGCTGGCGGGTTAGGAAGTGTTACAGTGAGGCTTCCCGTCGCTAATGACGGTCTTCCTCCACTGCCAAATCGCCCATGGACCCGAGTTGAAGTGACAATTCTCAACGCATACACCCAGTTGATCTACGACGGACTGGCGCGCGATCCGCTTTCGCTTCCACGCACAAGTAATACATGGCAGCTGAACGGCATCCTCCAGGCTGGCTCGCTGACGGGAGGCGATATTATTTTCAACCAACTTCCAGCCGGGTTTTATGTCGCTCGCGTAACCTATTTTGCTGGCGCAATTCCCGTAAAATTGTACACAGGTCGGCCCGTAGCCGTGATATGATCAATTCTTCAGAATATATATTTAGTGCGCGGTATTGAGATGAGCGAGGGAGCCCTTTCGTGGAATGATTTCCACTGCTTACAAGAAAGGAACTACCCGCTCATGAAAAAGAGTACCAAGAACCGGAAAAAAGCCGCAAGCGACTTTCACAACCTCTTTGGCCAGGAGCGTCTGGCGAATCAACTGCTGACGATAACCAACTTCGGCAAGCAAGCCTTCGACTCACTTCATCATGACCTCGGACGGATGC